>CAJTRZ010000005.1 GCA_910578975.1 uncultured Eubacterium sp. | reverse complement strand
GCATCCATGTTGTCTGATGCAACACTTGCCTGGAATCTGATTCCTGCTGTTCCTGTATATCTGATTCCTGCTCCATTTGCCATAGATACAGATAATTCTTTTACTGATGTAAAAGCCATATCCTCTGTAACTTCAACTGCTGTATTTGGTGCATACATCTTTCCTTCACAGAAATATCCGTACTCAGCATCACCAAGAGTTACCTTTCCGTCTTCTACAGTTACTTCTTCCCCATCAACTGTTACCTTATTTGTTAGTACAGGATCTGACAGAACCTCAACACCTGTAACTACACCTTCAGGAACTTCATTGTATGTTGTAAGTTTTTTTGTCTCAAAATCTAATGTTGCTGCTTCAGCAACTGATCCTAAATAAATATCAAAATTACCATTGTCTGTACTCTTTGTTGCTTCAAATACATATGTAATTTTCACTTTACTTCCTGCTGCAATGTCAACTTCATAACCTGCATCTGCATCAACAAAATCCCAAATATTAACTCTCTGGAATATCAACTTAATCTTCTTATCAACATTCGACGATACAACAACCTCTGCAACATATTTCTTACCTTGAACATAGTTTACAGGAGCGTTATTAAACTCAGCCTGCCAATAATCTCCACCTGTAAAAGCTGGAACTTCCTTAACACCTGAATCATCTACCAAAACTGCACCATCTACAAATGGAGCTGGAGTTGTAGGCTCTGGTGTTGTCGTTTCAGCTTCTTTCTCAGCCTTAATCCAAAGAGTAACCGTTTCATTTCCATAAAAGTCTGTAATTTCAAGTTTGTTATACCCTTCTTTAAAACTTGTCTTTGGAATCTCAACATCTGCACCATCTCGTGGTGTGACTGCTTCATCATTCAATGTAACTGACTTAAACTTTGCTGCTAACGCAAATGCTGCATAAAATGTATCTCCATGCATTTCAGGTTTAACACTTATTTTATTAATTTTTCCATCCATTACACAATATGACAACGTTGTTGAGTTCAAAACTTTCGTCCAATCTGTAATTGTACTAGGATCAAATTCTTCACCTGGAACTGTAGTAATCGGCGCTGGTGTAGTTGTCGGTACCGGTGTTGTTGTCGGCGCTGGTGTAGTCGTAGGTGCGTCAGGATCAGGTGTTGTTGTCTCACCCTCTTCACCCTTTTCATTATACACATAACATGTAGAAACACCGCCAGCATATGTAACTGTAAACTCTGTTACTTTCTGAACAAATGCATTTACATGAATAGCTATTCCTGCACCTTGGATATCATAATTTTCTGTTCCTAATGAACACTCACTAATACCTGATGGAAAAGTTACATAAAAACTACTTCCATTTGCAAAACCAGGCTTTTGAATGTTAACCAAATTTCCTTCTGCACTGTAGAACTTATATGTATTCGCTAAAGCTCCACCTTCAGCACCATCGCCAGCCCAAGCAATTGTTGACCAATCTGGTTCTGCTGCTTTTACATCAGCACTTCTGTATATTGTAACTGATGTCACAACCATTGCAATTGCGCAAACAACTGCAATTATTTTTTTGAAACGTCTGTTCATTTCAAATCTCCTTCCTTATTATGAATCATAAATCTCATGAATAAAACTCTGTCAGCTTCTCTCTATTTGTGTCTCTTATCCATAATCTAAGTATATTTTATATATAACGGTGTCTTTTTTATAGTGCAATATTTTTATTTTGGTATCTTTTTTTATAAAAACGTTTCATTTTCCTTTATTTTCTATTTACAACGTCTATGAAACCAAGATATCTTTTCTATCTGACCATTTTGTATATACAGTTTTTCCCTGTATTTTTTTTAAAGCCCTATAACGTATAAAATATTTTTTATTCTTTTTTAATTTTAGCATTTTAACCTTCGTCCTTTTTGTCAAAATGTTATGTGCATTCTTAAAGTTTCTTTCTGTTGAAAATTGTATTGTATATTTCACATCATTTTCTATTTTTTTTAATACAAGCCTGTTGCCTTTAATTTTAATAATCTTAGGACTTTTTATTTTGAACTTTGCTCTTTTACTTTTAATTGAAAATTGTTTTTTACCAGATTTATAATCATACCTTGCCATTGGGTATTTCCCATAGAATATATAATCATTATAATTGTCAAAACGAATATGATTAGAAAAGTTATCACCTTTCAGAAAATTTTTGTAACCATATCCTTTCTGATAATTGCCCGCATCCCACGTTACATCAACATTATAAAAATATTTACCTATCTTTACAATATTCCAACCATGCAGTTCCCCATTTGCATATCCGGGAATCAATCGAACAGGTACATCACACTCTCTCAGTATCTTATACATTAATTGTGCATATCCCTGACATACTGCCTTTTTATAAAACAATGCCGAATAAGCTGTAAAAGCAATGTCACTTTCAGAATTATATGCATATTGAACATTTCTGCAAATAAACTCATAAACTCGTTTTACCTTCTGATAATTAGACATTCTCTCACTAATTCCTATCTCCTTAATAACAGACCTTATCTTTTTATCAATTCTTTTTCTTTGTGCCAGAGTTGTATAATACTCATAAGAAATCTGAAACTCATAGTAATAAAATGTTTTTCCCTTTTCAGTTCTTGGAATATAAATATAGTTGGGAACCTCCTGTTTTATATTCCAATACATATAATCACCTTCACTGCTGTTTCCTGTTTCCTTAGTAAGCTCAGATTTAAATTTTTCATAAACTTTCTCTGGAGAGGATATGGTAGTTTTTAAAAACACATTTATATTCTTTTTATTCTTTGCCACCTTTGGTCTGACCTGATTAGCCGCTTGTTCTATAGTTACATATTTACCAGTATCTAATTCTGTATCAGATGATAATAATTTTACATTTTCTTTTATAGGAAGTATCTTTATATCATCTCGCTTTTCATTTGCCATGACCATGACATTACTGTATATCATTGTTAAGACTAGCAGTAATGTCATCATTTTTAACTTTATTCTTTTCATTCCCCTACAATCTCACTTATTTAGATTTCTTCTTATATTTTGAAGTATATGTTTTCTTGTCATATCTTTGAGCACGAATCATTTTCTTACCGCCCTTTAAGGTATATGCAAACTTCTGATTATGAAATTTTCTCAGTTTAAAATGAAGTTTATAAGTGCCAATTTCAATCTGTGACACCTTATTCTTACTACTGATTACTGTATCAAACCCTAAGACTTTATTATTCAGATCTTTAATTCTTAAACATGGCTCTCCTTTGAATAATACTGTTGATATATAAATTTTATATACTTTCTTCTCACCATTTACTATTCCCTTATGACTCCATGTTCCCACCCAGAATCTAACCTTATATTCAAAATTCTTAATGCGTTTATATAATTTGTCAGCATTTTTATTTTCTTTTCTTACTGATTTCAGCAAATTCACAGCTTCCGTCATTTTACCACTTTCACCTAATTTAACTGCCTGTTTATAAACATTTTCGTTTAAATTTTCCGCTTTTGTATACTGGGCTATTTCTTTATAAAGTGTCATACCTTCTTTTGTTTTTCCACTATCTACCAAACTTTTTGCATATGCATAACCATAAGACCCATATACATTCTCATAAGACTGGTCCTTTGCAAACACGTTTTTAATTGTATTCCACGCTGTATTATAATCACCCTTTAAATAATAAACCTGTGCCATTCCTGCACTAGCCTTATTTACTAAGTTGAAATCCGAAGCAGCATTTGCACTCGTCTTAAATAACTCCATGGCCTTATCATACTCTTTCGAATTTAATGCTGCCACACCGTTATAATAGTCTAAAAATGCCCCTGCCATAATACCATGCTGCGATTTTTCGTTTGCAGCATGACTCTTTTTAAAATAATCTATTGCATTTTTTTCGTCTTTTTCCATGAATTGCAATCCAAGATTATAATATGCTTCAGATAAATACGCTTCACTTTTAAGAAAACCTTTTAATGACGTAAACTCTTTTGCTGCCTGCTCATATTTTTTATTATTCAACATTTTCTTTGCATCTTTATATTTGTTATTAGGTATCATAAAAGCCATTACTCCTGCAGCGATAATACCAACAATTACAACTGTGATAACAGATGTGATAATATATTTCTTTTTAACCGATTTTCTTCTATGTGCTTTTTTATCCTCAATTCTTTTTCTTCTTTCTTCTGTATTCTTTAATGCATTATATTTATGCTCAGTATCCCTTAAAATTTTTCCTGAATCCTTATACCATGAAATTCGTTTTAATATTTCAATACCATTGCCCATATTAATATAGTCATCACTGGATATATCTTCTTTTGCTATAATATAATTATCTTCATAATCCTTATTCTTCGCCTTGGCAAATACCTCAAGATCTTCAATATCCCCTGTGCTTTCATAAACAGCCTCGTCCTTTGTCCAGACCGTTCCATCTTCAAACACCACTTTACCCACAGAAATAAATCCATCTAAGTTACTATCTTCCTCAATAGAGATGACAATTACCTCTGTTTTTGATTCTAAATACCCGAGTTTCAATTCTGTACAATTATACTCTGTTTGATACTCCTCTCCTTCAGAATTCGTAATATGTATTTTTATCGTCATTTCCTCTATCATTTTCTCAAAAATGTTAGCAAATGTTATTGAGAAATCTACCGTTTCTTCTTTAGAACTTTTGCATATTACACCCGTTTGAAAAATAACCGGACTACCATAAGTCCATAAATTTTTTTCTAATGTTTTTAAAATCTCTTCTTCTACATTTGTATTTTCTTTCATAGTAATCTCCATTCCGCTGTTAATACAGCCACATAATTTATAATGAAATGATAACTTTTATACTATTTTTATCTTTTTATAATCTTTCAATTTATCATTTTAACATATTTCACTATAAAAGGACACCTTGTTTCCTCAAAATTAAACAGAAAAAAATCCCAAATATCAGATTACTCTAATATCCAGGATTCTTTACATTTATTTTTTAATCTTAACCCTCTTTACCTTAGACCATGCCCCATAAGCTTTTCTGCCATTAGATACTTTATATGCTCTGACTTTAATAAAATATGTTGTTTTCTTTTCTAAACCTTTGAGCGTGAACTTTGTCTTTGATGTTCTTTTTTCTTCATATCCATTAAACTTTTTATTATCACACCAACGAACCTGATATCCCTTTGCTGCTTTCACCTTTTTAAACTTTAAACTTATTTTTTTCTTTTTAATGTTCTTTGCCTGTGTGATTTTTACTTTTGCCGGTTTTGTAACTTTAGTAACTGGTACATCCTTTTTGGTTGTCGGCTGGACACTTTGTGCCGGCTTTTCTTTATAATACCTTACATAATCCACTTCCATTACGGCATTCCATTCCGGATTATATGGTGGAACTCCGCCTGCCAGATTTCCACCACAGGCAATATTAAATAATATATAGTAATCGTCATTCAACACAGAACGTTTACCTGCCATAGAACCTGTTTGTAAATCTGTTGTAGAATACTCACGCAGTAGAACTCTATCTATATAAAATGCAATTGTTTTTCCATCTCTATAGCATCCATATGTGTGCCACTCTGTCTTATCATAATCATTTGTAAATGCATAAGTATAAACATCCGCACCAGACCAATTCGGATAATGAATAGTACTCTGCAATGTCGGTCTTGTATTAAAGGCTTCCATAATATCAATCTCACCATTTGCAGGCCATGTCTTACCGTTAGTTCCTAACATCCAAAATGCCGGCCATATTCCCTGAGATGACGGTATTTTAATTCTTGCTTCCACATAACCCAAGCCTACATGAACCAGCTTATCACTCGTAATTCTCGCTGAAGTCCAACTGTATTTTGTATTCATATATGTAGTTGGCTCATATTTTGCTGTAATTTTCATAGTACCATCAGACACCGAAACATTGTCCGCTTTATAATTCTGCTTTTCCTTATTCCCCCATCCAATCAAGTTAGGTCCACCATATGCACGACCATCACCAACCTGTGGCGTCCAGTTTAAACGATTCAACTCTGTCCCATTAAATTCATCTGACCACTTTATTTCCATATTATCTAAGGTAAATTCCTGCGGGGCTGCAGAAACTGTCATTCCCAGCGCAACTGTTACTACCAAAGCTGCTACAAATAACATTAATTTCTTCATCTTATATTTCCTCCTGTATTGTTATTTTAAAACCATAAAAATTATAGCATGACAACATTTTTAATAACAACATCCACTAAAAAATGACACCCCTAATTAAAAAATTTGCACCCGGCTTAGAAACCAAAAAAATCCTGACAAATATTTTTTAATTACATCTATTTGAAAGACATAACCAAAAAATATTTATCAGGTTATTTTCTTGTATACACTATTTTACAATATTATTTTCAATAATATCACCTTTCATATATGCTTTAGCATTTTCCATTGTCGTATAACAGATAGCATCAAGAGCCTCCTCTGTCAGGAACGCCTGATGTGATGTGATAATAACATTTGGAAATGATAATAGCCGTGAAGTTACGGAAGTCTCCAAAATATCATCCTCTCTGTTTTCAAAAACATTTTCTGTTTCTTCTTCATAAACATCAAGCCCGACACTTTGGAACTTATGGTCTCTAATACCTTTAATTAAATCAACTGTATCTATCAGTGCCCCCCTTGATGTATTAACTAAAACTACATTATCCTTCATTTTTTTAATGCTTTTTGAATTAATAATATGATAAGAATCATCCGTCAACGGACAATGCAGAGAAATTAAATCACTCTCCGCTAACAACTTGTCCAATTCCACATACTCTACAAAATCCAGTTCTGGATTCTGATAAATATCATAAGCAATGACTCTCATACCAAATCCCCGGCAGATGCGACACATTGCTGCTCCGATTTTTCCTGTTCCAATAATTCCAGCAGTCTTTTGATGAAAATTAAACCCTTTTAGACCGACCAGACTAAAATTATTTTCGCGAACTTTAATATAAGCTTTATGAATATGGCGGTTGCATGCTAATGCCAATGCCATTGCATGCTCTGCCACAGCCTCTGGAGAATATCCCGGTACTCTGAGAATCGTTATACCATGTTTTTCACACGCTTTTAAATCAATGTTATTAAATCCTGAACATCTCATAAGAATCAACTTTATATTATTTTCAGCCAGAACTTCAATAACTTTCTTACTTAAATCTGAACTTACAAATGCACAGACTGCATCAAATCCTTTTGAATATTTTGCTGTGCGTTCAGAGATATCCGCCTCAACATATTCTATTTCTATTCCTTCGTATTTTGGTAAAATCTTATCAAAAGACTCTTTATCATACTTCTTTGTATCATAAAACAGTATTCTCATAATAACCCCTTATCCAGTTCCACTCTGCCTGGTGTATTATCTGTAAAAAATTTTATTAAAGTCTGTTTCTCTACACCTGGCTCTGTTTCGCTTTAATATTTTCTTCAATCATCATATCTTTAACTTTCATTAGACGAATCTGTGTACTACGTTCATTTTCATCTAACTTCATTGTTATATATTTTATATTGTCCAAAGCTTCCGGAATTATTACATGTTCAAGTGCATTTACTCTTCTTCTTGTTTTTTCTATTTCTGCTGCCATCAACTGACAGGACTTTTCTACCTCAGCCAGTTTTAACATTTCAGAAAAAACTGTGGATAAAGAATAAACAGCATCATCCAAATCACCCGCCGTAAACGCATATCCATAAGAATAAATATCATTGCCGCTTATGTCACCCTTAGCAGAAAACTGTGGAATATCAACACTCATGATATTTTTGATGTCCTGCTTTATTTCCAGCGTTTTGCTGGTAGCCATCAACGCTGTATTTAAGACTTCGTCACTCATCCCTGCCCTGGCTACAGCAAACTCCATATTAGCAGCTTTTAAACCCTTCTCAACCTTTAATCTCAAGTCCATATTTACCTTTATCAAATCCATGAACTGACGAACCAGTTCATCCCGTTTATCCTTTAAAAGTTTATGTCCTCTGGTAGCTGATGCGAGCTTCTTTTTTTGCTTTGTAAGTTCCATTCTGGTTGGATTTACTCTTGTGCCTGCCATAAACTATCCTTTCTATGTTTCAACAAACCTCTACTGTTTATAATATTTTTCTAGATATTTATCGTCTATACGCTTGAGTTCTGACTTAGGAAGCATGGAAAGAAGTTTCCATCCAATATCCATTGTTTCTATAATCGAACGATTTGCATCATAACCCTGGGAAACATATTCTTTCTCAAACTCATCTGCAAACTTCGCATATATCAAATCAATATCAGACAACGCTGCCTCACCTAAGATGGTCATCAATTCTTTAGCATCTTTTCCTCTGGCATAAGCAGAGAATAACTGATTCATTACATTACTATGGTCTTCTCTCGTCTTTCCCTCACCAATACCTTTATCTTTCAAACGGGATAGTGACGGCAAAACATCGATTGGCGGAGTCACACCCTTTCTATATAATTCACGGCTTAATATAATCTGCCCCTCTGTAATATATCCTGTCAAATCAGGAATAGGGTGAGTCTTGTCATCCTCCGGCATTGTGAGAATCGGAATCATAGTAATACTTCCATCTTTTCCACGCTGACGTCCTGCACGCTCATATAATGTAGCAAGGTCAGTGTACATGTATCCCGGATAACCACGTCTACCCGGTACTTCCTTTCTGGCTGCTGATACCTCACGAAGAGCATCTGCATAGTTTGTAATATCTGTGATAATTACAAGTACATGCATTCCTTTTTCAAAAGCAAGATACTCTGCCGCCGTAAGTGCCATACGAGGTGTTGCAATACGTTCCACTGCCGGATCATTTGCCAGATTCATAAACATAACTGTTCTGTCTATAGCCCCTGTCTCTTTAAAACTGTTTACAAAAAAATTGGACTCTTCAAACGTAATACCGACTGCAGCAAATACTACAGCAAAAGGTTCATCAGTTCCTATAACCTTTGCCTGTCTGGCAATCTGTGCTGCAAGGTTGGCATGTGGCAGACCCGATGCCGAAAAAATCGGCAACTTCTGTCCCCTAACCAATGTATTTAATCCGTCGATTGCTGAAATACCTGTCTGAATAAACTCAGATGGATAATTTCTTGCTGCCGGATTCATGGCAATGCCATTAATATCTTTTCTGGCATCTGGAAGAATCTCTGGTCCATTATCAATCGGATTTCCAAGTCCGTCAAATACACGTCCAAGCATATCCATTGATACACCAAGTTCCATACTTCTTCCAAGAAACCGTACCTTACTATTGGAAAGATTGATACCTGTAGAATCTTCAAATAACTGAACTAAAACATTATTTCCATTTACCTCTAAAACTTTGCAACGGCGCGTTTCACCATTTGCCAGTTCTATTTCACCTAATTCATCGTAAGTCACACCTTCTACATCACGTACAAGCATCAAAGGTCCTGCGACTTCCTGTATTGTTCTATACTCTTTTGGCATTTTAGAATTCCTCCTTACTGAATGTATTTGCAATCTCTACAGATAACTGATTATTAATTCTTGCGAACTCACTATCAAGGCTATCCTCCGGAGTATATTTAAATCTGCCAATCGCTTCACGAACCGGCATCTTAATTAATCCCTCTACATCTGCTCCTTCGCTTAATGCTTCTGCGGACTGCTCATAAAATCCGATAACCAGCTCCATCATCATTTCCTGTTTTTTCAGAGATGTATAAGTATCAATCTCATGGAAAGAATTCTGATGCAGATAATCTTCTCTGATAGAACGTGCCGCTTCCATCTTTAATCTGTCTGGTGCGGATAAAGCATCCATACCAACCATCTTAACAATCTCTTCTAACTCTGCTTCCTCTTGAAGCAGACTCATTAACTTCTGACGCAGTTCTAACCACTTCGAATCTACATTCTCTGTAAACCAAGGACCGATACTGTCTACATAGAGAGAATAACTTGTCAGCCAGTTAATTGCTGGGAAGTGTCTCTTGTATGCAAGTGCTGAATCGAGTCCCCAGAACACCTTAACAATGCGAAGTGTTGCCTGCGATACCGGCTCGGATATATCTCCACCTGGAGGAGATACAGCACCAATAACAGATAATGCGCCGTCTCTTCCTTCCTTACCTAACGTCACCACATCGCCCGCACGCTCATAGAACTGTGCCAGACGACTGCCAAGATATGCAGGATATCCTTCCTCTCCCGGCATTTCCTCCAAACGACCGGACATTTCACGAAGTGCTTCTGCCCAACGTGATGTAGAATCTGCCATTAATGCTACAGAATATCCCATATCTCTAAAATATTCAGCAATCGTAATACCCGTATAAATAGATGCTTCTCTTGCCGCAACAGGCATATCTGATGTGTTTGCAATAAGGACTGTTCTCTCCATAAGAGACTGTCCTGTCTTTGGATCCTTTAACTCCGGAAATTCATTAAGAACATCCGTCATTTCGTTTCCACGCTCTCCACAACCGATATATACTACAATATCAGCCTCTGCCCACTTCGCCAGCTGATGCTGGATAACTGTCTTTCCACTTCCAAACGGGCCCGGAACAGAAGCAACGCCACCTCTGGCAATCGGGAATAATGTATCTACAACCCTCTGTCCTGTAATCAATGGCTTGTTTGGATTCTTCTTTTCCTTATAAGGACGTCCCTTTCTAACCGGCCATTTCTGCATCAATGTTACTTCCTTTTCACCATCTTCTGTCTGAATAGTCGCTATCACTTCCGTTACATCATATGTTCCTGCATTGATGCTTGTAATCTGACCTTTTATACCATATGGCACCATAATCTTCTGGGTAACTACCGCAGTTTCTTTCACAGTTCCAAGAATATCTCCTGCTTCAACTACGTCTCCCTTCTTTGCTGTCGGCTCAAACTCCCATTTTAATTCTCTTTTCAGGGACGGAACCTGAACACCACGCTCTAAGAGGTTGCCGGAAACCTTCATGATATCATCTAAGGGTCTCTGTATTCCATCATAAATACTTCCAATTAATCCCGGTCCCAATTCGACAGACATTGGTGCTCCTGTCGAAATAACAGGCTCCCCTGGTCCCAGACCGGTTGTTTCTTCATAAACCTGAATAGATGCCTGATCACCATGCATCTCAATAATCTCACCAATTAGTTCTTTGTCGCTAACACGAACCACGTCAAACATATTGGCATCACGCATTCCATCAGCGATAACCAATGGGCCTGCCACTTTTTTTATAACTCCTTTGCTCAATTCCATGTTTTGCCTCCTACTTATTCCCGAAAACAATATCCGAACCAATGGCCTGTTCTACAGAATCCTTGACTCCCTGTACGCCTGCTCCTGTATTTCCCAATACACCAGGAATCAGAATAATTGCAGGTGTGACCATTTCTTTATACTTTTCTATTTCTTCCTCTATCTGTTCTGCCAGCGCTTCTGTTATATATATAATCGGATACTCCCCGCCTGCCAGTTTTCTTAGCAGATGTGCAGCTTCTACCTTGTCATCTGCGGGGTAAATATCAAGACCAAGAGCCCCAAAGCCATATATACTATCATAATCACCCATTACTGCTGCTTTAAGCATACATCACCCTTACCCTTTCCTTGATAAATTCATTATCAAATCCGTTTAATTTTCCTGACAATATAATCTTAACCGTTTTTATCTCATTTTCTCTGGCAATCATGTAAGCAACAATCGGACCAATCGAAAATGCATTATATTTTTCCGGTTTAATATCTTCAATAATTTTATTATCACACCAACATTCAAATACAGATTTTGACTTCTTAAAAGCCTGTACTGCATCTGACAGCCCTACACTATCCAGATAATCACAAACACCTGTAATACCATTCTCCACTGCTATTGTCAGATCTGTTACACTGATTCCATTACATGGAACAAGGCATTTCTTGGTAAACTGACTATCCTTTCCTGTTGTAGCACATCTGACAGCAATTTTAATATCAGCAATCATTACCTGAGAATCTGCATATTTTTTAATCAAACTATTGCCAGACTTGTTTCCGGCTTCTCTGATTGCCTCTAATGCTGCTCTGTCAATAATCACATCACAAAGCTGACCACTTCCTGTTTTTAACAGAACCTCTGTTGCTTCCCTTGCTGCAGATGCCATGTTATCTGGAAGACTACTGTATTCACCTTGCTTGATACAGTTTCGAAGATATTCCGGCTGTAACTTACAATGAGAATAATAAATATCCTCTGTTTCATCTGCTGTACAGACCTGTTTTACTGCCGCCTTTAAATTGTGAAACTCATCCTTGATTGTTAAGATATCAATCGCATCTTTGTCTTCTACTAAATCCTCTAAAACTTTTTGTGCTTTTGCCTTCTCTTCACTTAATATTTCCGAAAGTGTCTGCTCAGGGCTTCCATTTCCCCAGCCTTTATCTCTTAGGAAATTAATGCAGTCATCATATGTTTTGCACTGTAGCAAAGCCATAATTGTGTCGTCTGTGAAAAGGCTGCTCTCTAACGCTCTGATTCTGGCAACACCATAAGTATATTCTAATTCCATGGCATTACCTCCTATCCAAATAACTGCTGATTTGCAATATCTTTTAATTTTTCTATATCTGCGTCAAACAGTGCCTTTATCTGACAGTTCTCCTCAATCTCTCCATAGGCTAATATAAATCCATTATTTACGCTGTCTCTGTCTGATGAAATCGTTATATGACCGCCCATTTGTTCCGCAGTCTTTTCAATTTTTTCTTTAAAATCCATCGGCATTCTATCGGTATCTTTCTTACTCAAATACATGACCCCGTTCTGAGACTGTACATTTTTTTCAAAAAGTTTTATTAAAAAATCGAAATATTCTGCATCCGGAAGATTTACTAACTTTTCCTGTGCCTTTTTTATCGCTTCATCAATACTATGCTGTCTTATTTTTAAGACAGCATTACGTTCACGAAACTGTGCCCCGGATTTTGTTTTCTCTTCGTAGAGATTTCTTTCCAATTCCTTTTTCTTTTGAAACTGTACTACTTCCTTTTGAACCTTTTCCCTGACGCCTGTCATATATTCTTCGCAATACTGAGCCGCTTCCTGTAAAATAGCATCTGCTTCTGCCTTTGCACTTGCCTGGATTTCTTTAATAATATTATCTAATCCACTCATATTTTATTTCCTTTACTTTCTTATAAGCTTATTCCATTAATTGCAAGGAATGAAATAAGGAGTGCAAGAATTGCATATGTTTCTACCATGGCTGGGAAAAGCATAGCCTTTGCAAACTGTTCCGGTCTCTTTGCAATAATTCCAATGCTGGCTGCCGCTGTCTTACCCTGATGTTTTCCCGATACAAGACCTACAATAGCGATTGGAAGACATGCTGCCAAAATTTCCAATCCCTGAAGTGCACTCATCTGAACAGCTCCGCCACCAATAATTCCAATTTTAGACAATGTTACGAAACCAATCAGCAATCCATAAAGTCCCTGTGTACCAGGTAACAACTGCATAACTAAAACTTTTGCAAACTTTGACGGGTCTTCTGTCATAACACCAGACGCTGCCTGACCTGCCGTACCTACACCAATTGCTGAACCCATACCTGCCATAAGCACTGCCAGTGCTGCTCCAAGTAACGCATAAAATAATCCTAAATTGTCAAAAAAAGCTCCCATAATTAATTCTCCTTTACATTTACATATTTTGTATTTTCTTTAAATGGCTTAAATTCCCTGCTGCCTCCCTCGAAGAACTTTCCAAAAAATTCAACATACTGAAGACGGTTTGTATGAACATAAGCACCTAATAAATTTATTGCCATATTGAACACGTGCCCAATAACGAATACTAAAACAAACATAATAACACCAACTACCGATTTGCCTCCCATAGCTGCCATGGTATTAATAACCTGCGCAATAACTCCTGTTGCAAGCCCTAATGCAAGTAATCTGGAATAGGACAGCAAATCACTGAGCCAGCTGGTTGTATCATACAAGCTATATGCACCAAGCATCAGTCTCTTCAACGGATTTTTTGCTCTCCTGCCTGCCATCAGCAATATTCCTATCATGCCTCCTAAAGCCATTATCTTTGCCAATAGATTTGCCCATTCAGGAAATACAACCGTCATACCTGCCAATGAACCAAATATGCTGGTAGGCACTAACATTAATATTAGTCCTATCAGAAATAAATACCAGAATACAACATCACACACAAAAGACATTACATCTTTTTGCCTTAACATCATATATCCTTTGATACCAAGTCCTACAAATAAATGAATAATACCAAAGATCATACAGTAAATTAACATCTGCATTGGTTTTTCAATTGGTGCAAACCACAATGCGGGTACCGTAATATTTGCACCAAAGAATGTCTTTGCAATGACTGTCAGTGCATCTCCAAAATAACCTCCAAACAAAATGCCCCATATCAATGTTGAAATTCCACAATTTTTGAACATTCGAAGGGATTTCTGCATCCCCTCTGACATATTCGGAAATTTTTTGAGAGCCCACAGGCATCCTATAAACATCAACAGTCCATATGCTGCATCACTCAACATAATTCCAAAAAAGAAATAATAGAAAAATGCTGTAATAGCAGTAGGGTCAATCTCATGTTTTGTAGGATATCCAAACGATGTGACAACACCTTCTACTGCTCCGGTTGTTTTACTGTTTGACAGCAATACCGGCACATCTTCTTTCTCGTCAGGTTCTTCCACATCCATTACTATTGTATATTTGCTTTCCAGTTTTGATTGTAAATCTTCTATCTCTTTTTGTGGAATAAAACCGGTTACGAAAAATGTATGTTTTGATTGTAAAATACTTCCCACAACCCGATACTTATCTGCTCGAACTGTGTAATAATCTACAATCTCCTGTATCTCTTCTCTTCGGTTTGCACACTTTTCTAATTCCTGCTTGATATTCTCTATTTCTTTATGAATAGAAACAATCGCTTCCTCTCTTTTTTTTGTGGATATGCTTGGAATATGACTGGTGATAATCGGCGGTCTGTTAAAACTTAACTCCCGCAACGCTTTCTCGACCTGTTCCTGCTGCTCTTTTAGAAAAACGACTGTCACATAAGTCTGATATTTATCAGCATCAATTACCTGCACATAAACTGATTCCGGCATATCTTCTATCTGCTCAATTCTGGCTGTCAGTTCTTCCTGTGTATATGTCCCTGAGATACTTCCGATAAGAAAACCTGTCTTTTTCGTACCTTGATAATTCATAGGAACATCTAACGTAAGCCACGGTTTTAATGCCTCTATCTCCTCACTGCATCGAAGCACTGCTGCCTCTTTTTCCTCAAAGATTTTTTGTGACTGCAAAATTCTATTTACCAGATTCATAATATTCTGCTGATTATCAATAGATTTCTGATATTCATTTTCATTAATCTGTTTTTTTCCTTTTAGTCCTGCAAACATCGATTTATTTTCAGGACAATGATTTTCTAAAATCTCCAAAGCATTGTCTGCTAACGCTGCATTTCTTTCAAAAATAGATATCTGAGTTGCTGTATTCATCTTTTCAAAAACTGCATCTTCATTGTCCGTTGTCTGTATTTCCAGACAACCTCTTCTTTGCAGAAATTCGAGAATCTTTTTTCGATTTTTTTTCATTGCACAAATATTAATCTTGCGCATTTGTAAAACTGCCATAAGACCTCCTATATTAAAGCATCAATCACAGCATTGACTGCCACACTCATTTTTTGTTCTGACTGTGCTTTTAATTCTGCAACCTTTTTTTCGATTTGTTTTTCCTGGGTCAAATCATAATCGTTACATTTTTTCACCACTTCATTCATTGCCTTGTCCGCCTGGGCCTTTGCTTCCCGCATCTGTTCCTCGCGGTAAACTGACTCTTTCATTTTCACCTGAGCCTTTTCGCCTTCTGCATTCTCCTTTGCTGTGGCAATCTGTCTCTCAGCTTCCATCTCGGCTACACGAACAGCATCTACTGTCTCTTTTATCAAATCCGTACCGTCCTTTCTATCATGCTCTTTACTGTTTTTTGGACCAATTCTCCGGTAACTTTTACCTGATAGAATACCAAATTAACAATTTTACACAATCATATTATGTTATATTTTTATATACAAGTTGCAAATTTTATCGTTTGTATCATTCTATTACACTCTTTAAATATTGTATATATTTTCCATATTTATTAATATTTACTAATATACCATATTTTAAAATTAAGATGTGAAAAAATTAAGAACATATTGTTTCTATTCTTTTATTATTTCTTATCTTTATTATTTTTTCTTACTAAATTAATAATATTCATTCCACGACTTTTCATACTTAAAATTTTATATTAACTATCTCCCTAAAAGATATGTTTATTTCCATTAGTAAATATTAACATTTAATTACTAATTGTAATATTTTCGTAATATTTATCTTGTTTTTGTAATATATTTGTGTTAATATAGTAACACTTTTCACTTGACAGGAGAAATTTATTATATGAAGTTTTATAGATTTTTTATATTTATATTAATCACATTATTATTTTCATTTTCAATCCAACGAAATGTTTCTGCTGATGAGATTACAGAAATAATAACTGCCACTAATTTTCCTTATTTGCAGACAGATTCTGTATCTGTATCGGAGGTTCCTAATACCTATATTAAAAGTATTATCGAAACCAATTCTGGAATGCAGATTGCTTGGAAAAATGTAAACGCAGAAAAATATCAATTATATCGTAGCAAAAATAAAGATAAAGGCTTTAAATTAATAGCAACTGTCACCAAAACCAAATGGGTTGATTCAAAGGTCAAACCCGGTACAGTTTATTATTACAAGGTAAGATGTTATGAAAATCAAAGAACCTTTGCTTTTTCAAATGTAGTAAAATTTAAAACACCATCAAAAAAACCCCGTTTAAATTTTGAAAGGAATTTAAAATCATTTATAAAAAAACATGTATACCGTCGTTATCCCTGCAATATTCTTGTTAACAAATATGTCGAATCCTGTAATTCTCTTTCTTCCGGGAAAAAGGCAAAACGCTCCCGACAGTTTAACAACGTTAAACTACAGGGTTCTCCAAAAGCAGATAACTGGAAACATGGCAATGCGAAATTATCATTGAGATATACAACAGCAAAAAAATATTATAATAAAAATGGAACTGTAAAATCAAAAGTTTTTCCTTTAAAATCATCTGGCACTAAAAAAGTCGTTTCCCAATATGAACCAGACATGAGCAGTCTGAAAAAAGGCGATATCATCACCTACAGTCGAGGTGGACGAGGAAACCATGTCGCAATATACATTGGAAAGTTTAAAAATAAATCTGATTTAATTGATTACTTAAATGATGAGGTAGGCATAAAATGTAATGCCAGAACTTCTTGGATTAAATCGTGGAATGGAAAATGTAAATACTGGGTACTTCAAGGCGGAATGGGATATAACAATCAGGTATATATCTGCAACAATGCCAACGTAACTACCACTGGTGCTAATAGCAGCAGACTATCCCACAGCGTTTCTTTATTTGAAAATGAATAATTAATATGTTATTACAAAATTAATTTACAAAGCTAAAAACATGGTGACTCTTACAGACACCATGTTTTTTATATTTTATAAGCAATTAATTTATTCCTTTTCAAAGGATATTATTAGCCCCTTATTCTCTGCATAATAACTGCATAGACCGCTGGTTGGCATAACCTCTGCTTCAACATCAGGAAAGCTTTCCTTAATTATATCTAAAAGGTATTCCACTCTCTCCTCATTAAAGCAGTGACTAATAATAATTTTACCACCCTGATAACCATTTGACAGCATATCATCGACTGTTTTTCTATATATTACATCTTTTCCTCTCGTTTTTCTTAACAGTTCAATTGTTCCCTCGGTACTTGCCTGTCCTAATATTTTTATCCCCAATATTCCGGCAAGTTTTCCGGCAATAGCACTGACTCTTCCACTTTTAACAAGGTTATCCATTGACTCCAATATAAAAAATACTTTAATCCTCTTGCAGTATTGTGTAATATTCTCTACAATTTCTTCAAAATCCATCTGCTGTTTAATATATTCCTGCAGTTTTCTTACAATCATCGTAAGTCCTGGACCAGCAGCTTTAGAATCAATAATATGAATTTTTTTGTCTGGAAAATCTTCTAATATCATATTTTTAGCTACTACAGCACTGCTGTATGTACCTGACAAAGCACTTGTGATTGTCACGGCAAAAACTTCATCTGCTTTTTCAAATGCATTATACCACTCCTGAGGGCTTGGTGCCGCAGTACCTGTTGCCTCAGAACACACGCTCATTTCTTCCATAAATGACACGATATCTAAATCATAGTCATCAATAAATTCTTTCTCTCCCACTCTTAACTTTAATGGTACTCTCGTCATAAATGTATCATTTGTATAATTATCATCAATATACATATCGCAACTAGAATCCACTATAATTGCATATTTCATATTGCCTCCTTATATTTTGAAAACTTTTTTCGTAATTATCTTATAAATTATATTATATGTAGTTTTTATTACTACATACTATTGTATCACTTACTTTGTTATGCTACAATTTACACTATTGATTAAAATGTAAACTTTAAGGAACAAATAGAAATTTAATAAAAGATTTAAGAAGGGATTTTATATGCAGAAATTTTCGATCAGCAATTTTACAAAAAGAAATAAATTTACCCGGATGTGTATTGGTGAAGCTGTCATTGCATTGATGAAAGAAAAAATCTTTGACAAAATAACTATTTTGGATATTACGCGCAAGGCCGGTGTATCAAGAATGACATTCTACAAATACTATCACTCTAAAGAACAGGTAGTAGAATCTTATTTACAAGAGATTATTTCCGGATATGTAGAGAAGTTTGGTGACAATTTTTCAGATGATTTTCCAAACTTCGACAACACACTGGCAGCACTAAACTATTTTGATGAATATGCGGATTTCTTTCTGGAAATTGCACATGCCGGACTGTATAATCTTTTAATTAATGCTGTCAATCTATACATGGAAGAAACAATTGTACCCCGGTATCAAGTATCTCCTTACAAAATATATTACTATGCGGGAGCATTACTGAATATTTTTATTAAATGGGAAGAGTCCGGAAAAAATATTGATGCCGAAACAATAGCAAAAACTATTGCTTCTATTAAGTTGAACTAAAAAAGAGGATATTTCAAAACATTTTACTTCTTGAAATATCCCCTTTTTCATTTATTTTTAGAAAAGTACATTCAACTTTACTTTTCTACGAATGTAAATCCATTATTATTTGCAAATGTCTCTGCATAACTTCCCTTTGCGCCCATAATTGTCTTTAACTCCGAACAGTCTTCAAATACACCTGTTGCAATATTTGTTACTTTTGCAGGAATTTTAATAGATTCTAATGCACTGCACCCTGCAAATGCATATTGACCTATTATCTCAACTGTTTCAGGAAGAATAACTTCTTTCAGTGATACACAATCACAAAATGCAGATGATGGTATCGTTGTTACTTCCCCTTCTATTTTTACACTTTCAAGGCCTGAACATCCTGCAAACTGCATTTCTGCCAATTCTGTAATCGATGAAGGTAACACAATAGATTTTAATGCGCTGTTATATGAAAAATCAGGAATCATTTTTGCCCCTTCATCCACAGTAATAGTATGTAAACTTCTGCAGCCATTAAATGGTGACAAACCAACACTTACCAAGTCGGCTGGAACATTAATTGATGACATAGCACTACATCCGGCAAACGCAAATTCTCCTATAGTCTGTACTGTTCCAGGAAGTTTAACAGACTGAAGAGAGCTACACTGGTCAAATGCCTGATTTCCTATAGATTTTAAGCCATTTCCTTTAATTTCTATTGATTTTAAAAATTTACAGTTGGCAAATCCTAATCTTTCAATACGTACAACAGTTTCCGGAATTACAACACTTGTAATTCTTACTGCACTGTAATCGGATTCCTGAAAGGCGGCTTCACTGATACTTACTACTTTTTTACCTGCAATTTCTGCCGGAATTACTACCGTTGCAGATTTTCCCTTATATTGGTTAATAGTTACTGTACTTCCAGAAGAACTATATCCAAAATCATTCATTGATGGTTCTGGTTTTGATGGTTCTGTTGTAGGTACTTCAGGTTTTGTGGTCTGCTCTGGTACATTTGGCTTTGTTGTCTCATCAGGTTTTGTAGTTTCTACCGATTTTGTTGTCTCAACGGGTTTAACACTTTTTTTCTTTTTTACAATAATTCTACATCTATATTTTTTCTTTCCTACTTTCGCAATAATGTAAGTCTTACCCTCTTTTTTACCTTTTACCTTACCCTTCTTTGTTACTGTCGCAACCTTCTTATTCTTTGAACTCCATTTTACTTTTTTCTTATTTTTCTTTACTTTAAGTTTTACTGTTTGTCCAACTCTAATGGTTACCTTTGTTTTGTTCAATTTGTTTTTTACCGCAGCGTTCGTATTCATACCGGTAAGCATGGTAAGAATTAAAACGATGGACATAAACATTGACAAAAATTTCGATGTTTTTCTCATGATTCTCTTTGGATTGTTATAAGTATTTATTTTATATTTTTTTAACACAATATCTAATACCTTGCTTCAATCCTACTCCTTTCCTTTTTTCCACCATATATACTACGATAGAATATCTATATAAAACAACGGTCTATATTTTATATGGTGTCCTTTTTTTATATATAGGATATTCGGAGAGATTTCCAATAATCGAGTAGGCTGGCTCCTACTCGATTACCCAAACGAATGTCTCAAAGCACAGCTTCTCGTTGTTCTTACGCCCGACAAATAATATTTTGTGCAAGCACAATATTGTTTTCCGGGCTTTTGCTACAAAAAAAGAACCAGCCTTTCGACTGATTCTTTTAGCAGGGGCACTAGGAATCGAACCCAGCTCTGGAGTTTTGGAGACTCTTATTCTACCGATGAACTATGCCCCTATCTGCAATTTTGCACAAGGATATTTATACCATAATCCATCGGTCTTGTCAACTTTCTTTCATTATTTATTATAAAACCAGAATTTTTCAAAATCATACTTATAGCAGCGATAAGTATAACCTTTTGACGGACTTATAAATCTTCTGATTAACTTTCCATCACTGTCAAACTCATTAATCACATGTGGATTTCCACTTAACGTTATAATATTTTCCTGATATACCTGTGCACTGCTTAAAATAGAAGAATATTCTACATCAATAGAATCAACAAGTTCTACAGTTCCTCTTTTCTCATCTACTAAATATTTATAGTAATAAGAAACAACATTCTCCCCTTTTCCACTTTTCGTAAATCCCTGATTATAATAATTATTGTCATTTTTCCAATTATATGTTGTCGCCCCATAAGTCGAATTCGTATAATTGTTATTATATAATACGAGATAGTACTGACCTTCTTTTAAGCTGTCGTTATTAATTACCTGCAAAGAATGCTGTCCACCTTGTAGTGAAAACTTCCCAACTTTTTTCAACACTTTTGTCCTATATGCCGTATTTTTATAGAACTTCTCTGAACCAATCAGATAGTCTATATTCTTTCTTCTATATGGTTCTTTCACTTTAATAATGGTTGAAGTCTCTCTGGCACTGATTAACAGCCCTCCATCAGATGTAAACTCTAATGAATTAATATGAATCCAATCCAAGATTCCTCTATAATCTCCCCAAACTGCATTATCATAATAATCCGACAAGAGTTTTTTCATATCTATAAATTCTGATACTTTTCCACTTTCCAGATTTACAGATATTATCATATCCTCTTCTACATCACTGTCTCTTGTCGTTGCACATACTAACAAGTCGTTCTTTTTTCCAAAAATCATGTCATGATGCAGATTATAGATTCCTGTATCATAAATTCGGTTCACGTATCCTGTCGGTTCCATTCTGACGATTTTATTTCTGCTTACTTCAAGATACATTCCTTCTTTGTCAAACAACAACCTATTTGTTCTATAATTGATAATGGGAATAATACAACGCACAACTCCCTCGTTATCAAACATTACTGTACAAATACCATCAGAACCCTTTGTAATATCATTTCTAAACATTACATAAAGACCATTCGACAATTTCTGCTTACTCTTTCCATCTTCTACCTGCTTTTGATAACCATAATCATTTTTTATTTTTTCCGGAACAAATGTAAATTTTACAGAGCATACCCGCTTACCTTTTTTATTCAATTTATATAGTGTAATTGTATTTTTTTCTCCTGGTATTGCTCCCAACAGCATGTACTCATGTTCTGTAGACAAATTATCGACTCCACCATTATTTAATTTGGCTTTGTAATCCGGATACCCTTCTGTGCTTACTTTATACTCAAAACTTCTCTCCCTCTTCGTTCGAAAAAAGATATATAACCCATTGGAGATTGTTCCATAAGGGTTTTCCACCAGAAGTGGAGATTTCATTGTATATTTACGTTTCTTCTTTAAAGTCTCAATCTGATTCTTTTTATCATTTTGATAATCTGCTTCATAAATCTTAGATGTATCATTTTTTGCATTATTAAGCTTTATAATATCTATTCCCTGTTTTTTCTGCTCGTTATAGATTTGTTTGTCTTTATTCTGGCTGATATCAGATTTCTGAGAAACATCACTACATCCTGCTCCTGTAAATAGCACAAACAAAACCAATGTAATCATTAATGTATTTTTTATCTTCATTTATTTAAACCATTTTCCTTTTAAATCGTACTTATAACATCTGTAAATCATACCTTCTCCAATGCCCGTAAATTTAGCAATTAGTTTTCCTTCACTGTCATACTCTGCAATACTTTTCTTCATTCCACTGCAGGTAATCACATTTCCATTGTTCATCAATTGAGCACTACTTACGATTGCCGAATAATCTACAGGAATTGAATCCACTAGTTCAAAAGTCTTTTTATTTTCATCAATCAAATATTTGTAATAGTAAGAATCTACTTCATCATTATCTACAATTTTCCCTAAAAACGTTGCACCAAAATAGTTATCATCTGCACTCCAATCATATGTCGTTGCGCCATAAGTAGAATTTGCCATATTGTTATTGTAAAGTGTTAAATAATACTGACCTTTTTCCAGGCTCTCATCAGTTATATAATCAACAGAATGCTGTCCGGTGTGTAAAGAAAATTTTTCTCCAACCGGCTTATATAAATATTTCTCATATTCTGTATTCTTAAAAAAGTTATCTGAACCTAATATATATTCAATCTTTGGCTCATTATATATATCAGTTATCTTTAGAATAATAGAAATTTCCCTTGCGCTGATAATCAAATCACCCTCATCTGTTAAAGTCATACCATTAATATGGAACCAGTCTAAACGTTTACTTGTAAATTTTCCCCATGTTGTATTATTATAATATTCAGAAAACATTTCTCTAAAGTCAACCATCTTTTCAACTTCACCAGTGACTCTGTCTATTGTTATTATCAGATCCTCTTCACTTTCACCACTTTTTCCTGTTCCGCAAAGGATGATTTTATTGTTTTCTCCCATAATCACATCATGATGAAGACCATATTTCCCTGTATTATATATATTTGAAACATAACCCGTTCTTTCCATTCTCACAAGTTTATTTTTACTCGCAGCATAGTACAAACTACCATCTTCATCAAACACTAACCTATGTGGCATAGAACTTTGAACCGGCATAATGCATCTTATAACTCCACCATTATCAAACATCGATATACCATTAGAAAATGATACATACAGTCCGTCAGACAATGCCTGAGAACTGTCTCCTTTTTCCATTTTGCATTGATATCCATAATCATTTTTCAACTCAGGTGCATTATAGTCGAATTTAATTGTAGATACTAAGCGATTATCTTTGTTATATTGATTTAATGAAATTTTATTTTCCTGACCCGGAATTGCACCAATAAGCATATATTCGTGCTCTGTAGCTAAATTATTTTCACAATCATTATTCAGTATTCTCGTAAAGGAACCATACCCTTCTGTTTCAACAGTATACTCTATATACGATGCATCTTCTGTTTGAAAATAAAGATATAAACCATTATCAACTGTTCCAAATGGATTATATATCGCCAATGGTTTATCTATTCTGTAACTACCGGATTTTTTTAATGTATTAATCTGCTCTAATACATTATTTTGAAACTTCTGTGAAAAAACTTCGCTCATTTGTTTGTAACTGTTTTCAATACTCTTTAAATTAACCGAGACTTCTTTTTCCTGCACTTTTTCTATTACAGGTTGTGTCGATTTCTCTGAAATGTTTTTTGTATTCCCACAACCTGAAAGTCCTATACATGCAAGCACTATACCTGCAATAACAATATTTAGTCTTCTCATTACATTTTCTCCTCTCATTATAAAAATAGTATTAATTTTTTTTACTTGAATATAATACTATCAAATGTTATTTATATAACTTTGAGAGAAAAACGATAACAATTTGAGAATCCTGTTTTATTTAAAATAATATGCACTAATTTAGAATTATTATTTATGTCTTATGCTAAAATTTCCCCAGCCTCTCTAATATTACTTACCCCCACAATTTCAATTCCATCTATTTTTTTCATTGACTTAATAGACACTTGAGGAAGAATACATCTTTTAAATCCTAATTTTTTTGCTTCCATAGCTCTCTGCTCCACCTGAGATACCGCACGAACCTCACCTGACAGACCAACCTCACCAAATACCAGTGTTCCTGAATCCACTGCACGATTTTTATAACTGCTGATTAATGCCATAACTAATGCTAAATCCATCGCTGGTTCATTGATTTTCATTCCTCCTGCCACATTTACATACGCATCATAATCTCCCATCTGTATGCCGGTTCTCTTTTCAATAACTGCCATCAACAAATTCACACGATTATAGTCTGTTCCAACAGAAGTACGCCTAGGCATTCCGAATGCAGTATGGTTAATCAATGCTTGTACTTCAACAAGTATCGGTCTGGTCCCTTCCATAAGACAGGAAACGACTGAGCCCGGTGCATCAGTAGGTCTTCCCTCCAACATAAATTCTGACGGATTTAAGACCTGCTGCAAACCATTCTCCCGCATTTCAAAAACACCTATCTCATTTGTCGAACCAAACCTGTTTTTTACACCACGTAAAATACGATACGCAGCATGCCTGTCTCCTTCAAAATAAAGAACAGTGTCAACCATATGTTCTAATACTCTAGGACCTGCAACAACTCCTTCTTTGGTCACATGTCCTACAATAAAGACAGGAATCGTGTTTCCCTTTGCCATCTGCATTAAGGTATTGGTAGACTCCCTTACCTGACTGACACTCCCTGGTGCCGAACTGATATCTTCCCTAAAAATTGTCTGGATAGAATCGATTACCACCGCATCAGGTTTCGTTTCCACAACAACAGCTTCAATAGCATCTAGACTTGTTTCAGCCAGCAGACTCAGATTATCTGAAAACTCTCCCATTCTATTGGCACGAAGCTTTATTTGTTTTAAAGATTCTTCACCTGATATGTAAAGAATTTTCTTTCCAGCAGCTGACATATTTCTACAAACCTGCAAAAGCAATGTAGACTTTCCAATCCCAGGATCTCCACCGACAAGAATCAGACCGCCGGGAACAACACCACCGCCCAGTACACGGTCAAGTTCACTAAACCCTGTTCCTATTCTCTCTTCATCATTTGCAGTTACTTCATTAATGACTACTGGCATACTATTCAAAAGACTGCGCCTAACAATTTTATTTCTCGGTCCGGTTGGTTCTTCAACAAAAGTCCCCACCTCTCTGCATCCTGGACACTGTCCCAGCCATTTTGCAGATTCATAACCACATTCCTTGCAAAAAAATACTGTTTTATCTGATTTCGCCATATCTCACTCTTCCTTTTCTTTTTGCTTAAAACTAAGAATGTCGCATCAATTCTTTTGCCAGAATACTTTATATTCCAACAAAACTATTGATGCGACATTCTGCTCATATATTCACTTTATGCTGCTACAACCTTTACCATTGCCATAGCACCCTCCTGAAGTTCCACATCAAATGTAAGCTTTCCACCAATATCTGTTTTTGAAACTCCCAATTCTCTCTCCCCAACAATAACTTTGTATTCTTTATTTGACTCTAACTCTAAAGTAATCTGTGTATTTCCTGTGCCATCCACGAAAAAACTTACTTCATCTGTTGTCTCCTTAAATACATTTACTGCTGTACCCGGAATTGATTCATAAACGAAAGTACCATTTCTCTCTAATTTTGTAATCTCACTCCATGTCTTTACTTTATACATATCACCGGAAACCTCAAAATCTGAGAGTTTCTTTTTCTCACCTAACTGATAATTTCCAAAACTGATTGTACCGTTACTTTCTTTTTTGATTAATTCCTTTATAATTGCCATTTCATCCTCCTGTTTTCATTCGCCCTGAGCGACTTTATCTTTTAAGATATTCTATCATATCGTGTCAAATTTTACATCATTTTTTTACACTTTCCATTACTTAACTTTTCACTGTAAAAGAAACCTGATTATTTTTATATCCGACACTGACCTGCTGTCCTTTGCACACATTTTCAGCAAGTATTTCCTCTGCAAGCTGATCTTCCACCTTATTCTGAATCATTCTTCTCAATGGTCTTGCACCATACTTTTTATCATAACTTTCCTTTGCAATGTATGCCTTTAGACCTGCTGTAAATGTCAAATGAATATCCATCTGTTCCTGAACCTGTTTTGCCAGACCTTTCAACATCAGACCAACAATACTTTTAACCTCATTTTCAGACAATGTGTGGAATACAATAATGTCATCAATTCGATTAATAAACTCGGGTTTAAACATTTGTTTAACTTCTTCCATTACATTGGACTTCATTTTCTCATAATCCTGTTTCTCTGTATCTCCTTGACGAAATCCCAGATGTTTTGGATCCACAATCCGGTTTGCTCCTGCATTACTTGTCATAATAATGATTGTATTTTTAAAACTTACTTTTCTTCCTTTAGAATCAGTAATATGTCCATCATCTAACACCTGAAGTAAAACATTAAACACATCAGGATGTGCCTTCTCAATTTCATCAAACAGAACAACAGAATAGGGATTCTGACGGACCTTGTCACATAATTGACCTCCATCCTCAAACCCAACATACCCCGGAGGCGAACCTATCAGTTTTGAAACACTGTGCTTCTCCATGTACTCCGACATATCTACTCTGATAATGGAATCCTCTGTGCCGAATACTGCCTCTGCTAAAGTCTTTGAAAGTTCGGTCTTTCCTACACCTGTAGGACCCAGGAACAAGAAAGAACCAATTGGTCTGTTCGGATTTTTCAATCCTACGCGTCCTCTTCTTACCGCTTTTGCCACAGCACTGACTGCCTCTTTTTGCCCAATCATTCTCTTGTGCAGAATGTTTTCCAAATCAAGAAGACGCTTCTGCTCATTTTTTTCTAATCTGGTCACAGGTATCCCAGTCCACATAGCAACAATATCCTCAATAGAACTTTCTGTTATCTCTGGTTTATTCTCTTCTGATCTTCCTTCCCATTTTGCAACAGCACGGCGTAATCTATTTTGAGCCTTATCTAACTCTTTTTTTATCTCCGTCGCCATCTTAAAATCAGAATGTCTGATACACATCTCTAATTCAAGATTCAATTCTGCCACATCTAATTCACGTTCTTTTACAACCTTCGGTTTTGGCACTTCACGAATTCTTATTTTTGAGCATGCCTCATCTACTAAGTCTATCGCTTTATCCGGCAGATTTCTATCATTAATATATCTTGATGAAAGTTTTACCGCTGCATAAATCGCTTCATCAGTGATTTTCACATTATGAAACTCCTCATAAGAACTTCTCAGGCCCTTTAAAATTTCTACTGCATGTTCCTCAGTTGGCTCTTCTACATGTACCGGCTGAAACCTCCTCTCAAGAGCCGCATCTTTTTCAAAATATTTCCGGTATTCTGAAATAGTTGTCGCTCCGATAATTTGTAATTTTCCTTTTGTCAAAGATGGCTTTAATATATTTGAAGCATCCATAGAGCCTTCTGCCCCACCGGCACCAATAATTGTATGAATTTCATCTATAAATAAAATAACATTACCCGAATTCTCAACTTCATCAATAATTTTTTTTAGGCGTTCCTCAAACTCGCCTCGATACTTTGACCCTGCTACTGCGCCTGATAAGTCCAGACTAAACACTCTCTTACCTGACATTGTTTTTGGTACAGTTCCCTCACAAATACGCCAGGCAATAGCTTCTACAATCGCTGTCTTTCCCACTCCTGGCTCTCCCATCAGACATGGATTATTCTTTGTTCGTCTGCTAAGAATCTGTATAATTCTCTGTATTTCATTTTCACGCCCCACAACCGGATCCAGCTTATTGGCTTTCGCCTCTGCCGTCAAATCCCTTCCGTATTTCTCTAATGTAGGAGTTTGTGTATTAGAATTTGCTCTGCCTTTTTTTTCAGATTTAATATATTTTTTTACGTCGCTGGCATCTCTGTTGGTAAGTCTCAATATGTCAGCACAAATTTTTTTCATATTAACACCAAAACTGGCTAAAATGCAATACGCCTCACAGTCAGTATCTGCTATGATAGCTAACAACAGATGTTCTGTACCAATCTGTGGCAACCCCTGCTCCAATGCTTCCTGTGCAGCTCTTCCCATTAACGAATGTGCCCTGTTAGACGGCATAATATTCTTTGCTCTGGATTTCGACCGAACCTTTGACTTTATTCCCATATCCTCTTCAATGGCAGAAATAATATCATTATAGACTAAATTATAATTATATAAAATATTAGCTGCCACACCATCTGTAACTTTCGATATTCCGGCTAATATATGCTCTGTGCCAATGTAATTCATCCCCAGATCAATAGCCGCATTTTTCGCATAACCGATAGCCTCTACTGTCTGTCTGGTAAACTTATTACTTCCCATGTCTCTTCCTCCATGATGTTTTTAGAACCACATTATATTCCTAAAATGTGTCCATTATTTTAAAATTTTTTTAAATAAAGGGTAATTCTTTGTTATTCAAGAATTACCCTTTATCATCATACGTTAATCTAAATCAATAAACTGAAAATCATCATCATCGTCATCATCCTGCTCATCCGGTAACAATGATTTCATTGTCTCTTTTAAGTCCTCTTCATCATCTGCGTTCTCAGAAACCTCAGCATCATTCTTCGCATCTTTTAAATCGTCATCATCTACAATATCAATAAAGACCTCATCCTCTTCATCTACTTCTCCACCGTAGAATCCTTCTTCAGACTGTTTATCTGTTCCAAAAGTCGGTTCATCACCATACGGAACTGATTTTGGTGCTCTGCCAAGAATCCCTCTTTTTGGAACTTTCTCAACTTCACTTTCATCATCTTCCAGTGCTTCAACTTCTTCTGATTTTTTTTCATCTTCTAAGTCTACAATAGGTGAAACATCATCTTCTGAAATTTCTCCAGATATTTCTGCATCGATTTCATTACCGATTTTATTCAAATCATCTTGTATGCCTGCTTCTAATTCGTCCTTTGGATTTCTTTCTTCCTCCTGCCCAATCGCAATTCCGGAATCAATGTCGTCATCATCCTGTTCATACTTCTGATTCTTTTTGGCTTTCTTTGCAGCCTTTTTTTCTGCTTTAGATAACTTTTCCTTGCTTTCAACATTTGATGAATAATTGTCATCATTTTTAATCTTCTTCTCTTTCTTATTTAAAGCAAGATTTATCACAACGAAAACTAATATAATAATTAATATTACAAGACCACACAAAATTTTAATTAAGACATTATATTTATCTACCAGTTTATTATAATCTTTCTGCAGCTTATTATAAGCTTTTGCTGCCGCTTCTGACTGCTTATTGGCATCGGAAGAAGTAAGATATCTCTGAAAACATTTTTCATTATCATCATAGCAGTATAGGTTTGTATCTCCATTCCAGTTCATTGCATAAACAAGATACATTCCTTCTTCTTCATCAAGTGCCCATGCTTTAACTTCCTGGTCTATAATAGTCACTTTCTTTTTCTTATATGCTTCAACAATACCATCGGTTTCTTTTGGTTGTACAATTGTGTACATTCTACTCTTTATCTTTATGTTAGACATTGCATAGAACTTATCTTTATCATAAATATAAAATCCCTCATTCTCGTCTCCATAAAGATAAAAAGCTGTAATATCTTTTACTTCACCCTTAATTGCAGTATATTTTTTACCTTTATACTTCTGTGTGGATTTCTTAAATCCTTCTGGAATTTTATCACTTCCAAAGGAAGAAGTGATTTTCATTTTAGATTTTCCGACTTTTACAGACGTATCAGTGGCAGTATTTTTTGTAACTTTATTTTCTTCTGTTTCCGGCTCTTTATACGTAGCCTCCTCAGCTGTTGTCAATTTCTTTGTATTTAAAGTATACTTTTGTACAACACCTGTCCTTGATGTCACAGCCACGATAGTCTTGTTCATACCTGTATCCATCTTTGTATTAATACCGTCTTTTTCTATAATCCATTTTGAAGTACTGTCCTTTGTCTTCGCCTCTATCTCAATAGATGTTACATCAGACTTCACTGTCAAATCATACTCATATGTTGTTGCATTAAAACTCATAGGAACTTCTGTTTTACTTCCCGAAGCACTAACACCATATACCTTCATTTCTGATAAATCTGTAGTCTCATCTGCACTAACCGAAAAGACCATAGCAATCATCATTGCAGATACTGCAACTGTCATCATTAACAGATTTTTTATTCTCTTCATGTCTTTTTCCTTTCTACGTATCGCATTAAATTGATTCACAATACACTTTTTCACTTTTGTTTTCTTTATCGTATATTAACAGTATCACTCACTGTTGCTTTTTTATTTAAGCTTCATCAATCGCTTTTCCGATATCGCTGCGCATATACTTATTATCAAAATCAATGAGTTTTGTTGCTTCATAAGCATTTGCTCTTGCCTCTTTCAAGTCGCTCCCCTTTGCAGTAACACCAAGAACTCTTCCGCCATTCGTTACCATTTTTCCATCTTTCAAAGCTGTTCCCGCATGGAAAACATAATAACCTTCTTTATAATCAAACTGTTCCAGCCCCTTAATTTCAAATCCCTTTTCATAAGAAACAGGATATCCGTCACTGGCTAAAACCACACATACGGCTGCATTATCTTCAAACTCTAAATCTATTTTATCCAATTCGCCATCAACACATGCCTCAAATACATCAATTATATCATTTTTCATTCTTGGTAATACAACTTGTGCTTCCGGGTCTCCAAATCTGGCATTATACTCCAGCACCTTTGGACCTTCTTCTGTCAGCATCAGTCCGAAGAAAATAATACCCTTAAATTCTCTGCCCTCTGAAGCCATAGCATCTACTGTTGCCTGATAAATATATTTTTTACAAAATTCGTCAACTTCTTCTGTATAGAAAGGACTTGGTGAAAAAGTTCCCATTCCTCCGGTATTTAATCCCTGGTCTCCATCCTTTGCCCTCTTATGGTCCTGTGCTGATGTCATAATCTTAATTGTTTTTCCATCTACAAAAGATAATACGGAAACCTCACGGCCTGTCATAAATTCCTCAATTACAATCGTATTTCCTGCACTACCAAACTTCTTATCAAGCATTAATTCCTTAACACCATCCATGGCTTCCTCTTTCGTATTGCAAATAAGAACACCTTTTCCAAGTGCCAGACCATCTGCTTTCAGAACAATCGGATATTTTGAAGTTTCAAGATACTCCATTGCAGCTTCCGGTGAATCAAAGTTTTCATATCCTGCTGTTGGAATATCGTATTTTTTCATTAAATCCTTTGAAAATGCTTTTGAACCTTCTAATATAGCTGCATTCTTCCTTGGTCCGAATACACGAAGTCCTGCTTCTTCAAATTTATCTACGATACCACCTACCAATGGGTCATCCATACCGATAACTGTCAGATCTATTTCTTTCTCTCTGGCAAACTCCACTAATTTATCAAACTCCATCGCACCAATGTTTACACACTCTGCAATCTGTCCGATACCGGCATTTCCCGGTGCACAGTATATTTTATTGACTTTCGAACTTTTTGCCACTGCTGTCGCAATCGCATGTTCTCTTCCACCACTTCCTACAATTAAAACCTTCATAACGTACCTCTTTACTTTATATTATAATTCACTATTCGCTATAGCATTAATAGCTGCAGGCAATATTTTCCATTCCGCCTGTTCCATAACACGTTTCTGTAATATTTCCGGTGTATCTCCCGGTAAAACCTCGACAGCTTTCTGATAGATAATCGGACCTGTATCTGTCCCCTCATCCACAAAATGAACTGTTGCACCAGTCACCTTAACCCCACGCTCCAATGCCTTTTCATGTACATGAAGTCCATAAAACCCATTTCCACAAAAAGATGGAATCAAAGACGGATGTATATTAATAATTTTATTTCTATATTTTGCAATTAACTCTGGTGGTAATACAACTAAAAATCCTGCAAGAACAATTAAATCAAGATTGTATGCATCAATCCTTTCAATTAATGCCCTGTTAAAATCATCCCTTGTCTCATAGTCTTTCATACAGACACATTCTGCCGCAATATTGTTATCTTCTGCTCTGGTTAATGCATATGCATCCCTTTTATTACTGAGAACTACTTCCAAAGAAGCATTCGTTATATCTCCATTCCTTACTGCATCAATAATCGCCTGTAAATTTGTACCCCCGCCGGATACCAAAACACCTACTCTAATCATAAACTTTCACTCTACTTTACTTTCTATATAAGTTCTACGGATTTTTCTCCTGCGTTAATCTCGCCAACTAAGAAACACTTTTCTCCTGCTGCTTCAATTGCTTTCATTGTAGCTTCCACATCATTTTCATCTACTGCCAATAACATTCCAATACCCATGTTGTATGTGTTATACATCATTTCCTCTGCAATATCACCAGTCTTCTGTAACAATGTAAAGATAGGTGGTATATCATATGAATCTTTCTTTACAACCGCCTTTACTCCATCTGGCAACATTCTAGGAATGTTTTCATAAAAACCACCGCCTGTAATATGGCTGCATCCATGAATTGTTACACCTGCCTCTCTAATTGCATTTAACGCTTTTACATATATAATAGTTGGAGCAAGTAATGCCTCTCCCAATGTAGTTCCTAATTCATCATAATATGTATTCAATGACTCTTCTGTCATATCAAAAACTTTTCTAACCAGTGAGAATCCATTACTATGAACACCCGATGATGCAATACCGATTAATTTATCGCCTGGTTTAATGTTTTCTCCTGTTACCAAATCCTTCTTATCAACAACACCTACTGCAAATCCTGCTAAATCATAGTCATCTTCCGGCATTAATCCCGGATGTTCTGCTGTTTCTCCTCCTATCAGCGCACAGCCTGACTGTTTACAGCCTTCTGCCACACCTTTCACGATTTCTGCAATTTTTTCCGGAAAATTCTTTCCACATGCAATATAATCTAAGAAAAATAATGGTTCTCCACCACCACAAACAATATCATTTACACACATTGCAACACAGTCAATTCCGATTGTATCGTGTTTATCCAATACAAAAGCAAGCTTAATCTTTGTTCCAACACCATCTGTTCCTGAAACTAAAATCGGCTCTTCCATATTTTTAAATGCACTCATATCAAATGCACCTGCAAATCCTCCAATTCCTCCTAAAACTTCCGGTCTCACTGTTTCCTTTATAGAACCCTTTATTAATTCTACTGACTTATAACCTGCCTCAATATCTACGCCTGCTTTCTTGTAATCCATTTTGTTGTTTCCTCCTGATTTTCCTGAAATGTTTCTTACAACTTCAAAGTATTTTATTTTGTTACTTTATATAATTTAATAGTTTTTATAACCTACTTCTTTCAACTTCGCATCTTTTGCTTCTACTTCAGACTTCATCTGTTCTGCATAATCTTTAACCTTAGTTAAAAGTTCATCATCTGCTGTAGCAAGTATCTGTGCCGCAAGAATTCCTGCGTTCATTCCACCATTAATTGCTACTGTTGCAACCGGCACACCAGAAGGCATCTGAACGATAGAATAAAGAGAATCAACACCGCCCAAATCTGATGTCTTCATTGGAATTCCTATAACCGGCATTTTAAATAATGCTGCACACATTCCCGGCAGATGTGCCGCCTTTCCCGCTCCAGCAATAATCACTTTAATGCCTCTGTCTTCTGCACCTTTCGCCCATTCAAAGAATATATCCGGCTCCCTGTGCGCTGAGATAATTGTCATCTCATAATCTATTCCAAATTGTTCCAAAATATCTGCTGCTTTACTCATGATAGGCATATCTGAATCACTGCCCATTACAATACCAACTTTTGCCATGATGTTCTCCTTTTATTTTCTTATATTCACAAATTACTCTTTATTCTAACACAAAAATCCCACTTCGAAAAGACAATATCTTCCTTAATCTGCACATATTCGACATATTTCTTATTTTACAGAAATTTCTTGAAAAGGTTCATTCAATAATTCACATCCCTCCAGAACAAATCTTCCATCCTGAATAATAGTAATCTCTTTTCCTTCTGCTGTCACTGCAACAATCTCTCCCAACTCATCATAGGGAATGGTAATGTCTGTGTGGCATCCATAATATGCATTCTTGCTGTCTGTTGTTCTCAATGCCGAAATCTCATTATCCCGGGCAATTATCTCTTTTCCATCAGGATTATAAACTTTCACATCTTCCTCAAAGCTGTAGCATGTGTCTCCTACCGCAAAATGCGGGCCCATTTTTTCAACTATGAGAATCGGAAGTTTATATACAACATCATATTTATTTGCAATCACATACGCTGTCGTATTCGTCCCTATTGCAAACTCACCAATCGGAAGTGTATCATGATTGAACATTACATTTTCTTTTATATATTTTTTATTTTCTTCCTCTGTCTCAAAATTCCCGCATGTATAGTCTTTTATCATTCCATCTTCAAACTGAATCTCCAAATCTTTGTAATTCAGTTCGCCTAAATATACTTCACTCACATGAAGAGCACCGTTTGTTCCTTTTAAAACCGGAGATGTAAAGACCTCGCCCAAAGGAATATTGACATCTGCAAGACAGTTTTCAAAGTTTGTTTCCTTTTCAGGATTGTTTAAATGATGCAGTTCCACATTCATATAAGTTTTGTTGTTTCCTTTTCCTACAATTCTCACATGTTCTGCCCTGTCCAATGCATCAATAATTGTCTGCTGGACTTTTCCATATTTATCTGCATCCAGTGTATTAATCTTTACTGTTGCATCAAACATCTCTTCAAACTTATCACCGAACTCCGGAATCGGGAAAGCAATAATTGTAAAGCTCCTTTCTTCTCCCTTGATATATTGTTGAACAATACGTACATATTCCGTTCTGAAATTTACACTTAACTTCTGCTGCTCCTCCGTAAAAGATAAAGCTTCTTTTTTATTTTCCGGCTCAAACGGATTCTCTCCGAAAATCTCAATCACTGCCGGACCTGCCATTTTTCCGGCTATCTCTTTTCTTTCCTCATATGCCTGTTTTGTAACTTCTAATTTACGCTTAACAAAGGCCTTGTCCAAATATAACGCCTCATCAAACTTATGATCAAACCAGTACTGCTTATTGGGCATGGTAGTATTATATCCTCCGGGATAAATGACCGGTTTAAGTCCCATAGTTTTAAAATCAGCGATCGCAGCCTTTACAATACGCTCAAATCCTATATTATATCGAATATCCACAGTCTCTTTAATTGACAAATCTTTTCCCGCATTCTCAAAACCACGTCGATACCCTTCTGTGTAAACATGTGCAAGTAAATCTATTTTTTCCTGTTCCAGGCTGTTAAGATACTTTGCCATATGAATTTCATTATCTCCCACATGCTCACCGTATCGATATAAATATCTTATATCAGACAAGTCGCTATTCATAACAATATCTACCGCAAAACACTTTTCAGGATTGACCGCCTCATTTACTTTCTGCTCCATAAAAATCTCTGTATTATCTTTTTCAAAAGAGTATACAATCTCTCTGATATTGTCATTCAATAATTCTTCTGTCTCTTCAAAATGATTATATATATCAATAAACAACTCAATCCAAAGTGTAACAATCTCCGTTTCCTGCCGATAAACATTCCCTATCAACCCTCGTATGTTTTTATAGAGATAACACAGAATCTGACCAAATTTCTGACCTAGGCAATTTACTGCATAGGAAGGATTCGCAAAACTCCTCCCATAATTTTCAGGATAAATATCCTGATATAATTCTGTATTCCGCCTCTGAAGTTGTTCCAATGTATCGTCGGTCAACTTATTGGATTTTATCTCCTTATTTAGTTTGTCCAATTTTAAAATAAACTGTGAAACTGTACAAAAATATTTTAAATATTGTTTATCTACCACTTCTTCTGTTGTGATTTCTTTGATTCTCTCTATAGCAATCTGATAACGCTCATCAATAATATTCATTTACAATCCCTTCCTGACAAACATTTTATTTTCAGCTTTGTGCATAGCTGAATGTTATACAAAAATTAAATATATTCCTAATATAAAAATCCATATTGCTGCATTCGCAATAGTTCCTATGTATGTATATCTCATAAACCTGTTTTCTTCGTCAAAACTTTTAATACCTATCCCAAACCCTATGGCTGAAGCAATCAATGAAGCTAACAGCATCAATCCAACATAGATCCCTGCATGACCTCTCATCAAAGTAGAAATCAGCACTGCCAGAATAATCATTACCAGACTGCCTAACGCTGTCAGTGACGATATCTTTCCACCTTTTGTGTATTTACGAAGAGGTATACGCTTTGCCGGCTTATCCTCTTTTTCATCTAATTTTATTTTTTTCTTTTTATCCCAAAATTTCAAACTCATAATACTCACTGTACTTTACTAAATATGCTTTCTAACTCTTGTCAGTTTCATAAAAATGTAACCTACCAGTCCTCCGACTGTATTTAGGAATATATCGTCCACATCAAAAGCTCCCACCTTCATTAATAACTGGGCAGTCTCAATTCCTAAACTAAAAAGCATTGCCATTAACGTTACACTTAGAAAATTTTTAAAAATTTTCTTTTTTGATACTGTTGGTAACAAAAAACCAAATGGCATAAAACACACTACATTGCCTAAAAGATTTACAATCGTCACATCCCATCCATACGTATATCTCATGTTCCAAAATCTGTTTATCTCTTTAAACAATGTAAGGTTATACCGATATTCGTCACTTACCATTGTCCTGTCCAATGTTTCTGAAAAAAACATAAAATATAGGGCAAGAATCATATACAACACAAAAAATATTCTACCGAAAATCCGGACTTTCCTATCTGTTTTCGTCACTTTTAATCTCCCTGAATTTTATTTTGCGCCATACTGCTCATAATATTTATCAATTGCAGTCTTTATCTCGTCGTTTATGACAACCTTTCCATTACAATTCTTGTTATAAAGATGTTCTACAACATCTGCCATCGACACGATGGCATTTGCATCAAATCCATATTTTTCTTTTATTTCTTCTAATGCACTCTTATCGCTGTCTCGGCCCTTTTCCATTCTGTTAAGAGAAACCATAAGACCTAAAATTTCTACATCTCCCTGTGCCTTTATAATAGGAAAAGTTTCTTCGATGGATTTACCGGATGTAGTGACATCTTCTATAATTACAACCTTATCTCCATCTTTGATTGGACTTCCAAGAAGAATCCCTGCCTCTCCGTGGTCTTTTGCTTCTTTTCTATTTGAACAATACTTAATTTCCTTACCATATAATTCGCTGAACGCGATACACGTAGCAACTCCAATAGGAATTCCTTTGTATGCCGGTCCAAACAATACATCAAAATCCTCTCCGTAATGTTCATGAATCGCTTTTGCATAATACTGTCCCAGTTTATGTAATTGTGTTCCTGTGACATATAATCCTGCGTTCATAAAGAAAGGGGACTTACGTCCACTCTTTAATGTAAATTCTCCAAACTTTAATACGTCACTTTCTACCATAAATTCTATAAATTCCTGCTTGTATGCTTCCATTTTTATCAATCTCCTTTTTCTACACTAATATCCTTTTTATCTTATCATGAAAAAGCAAGTTTCACAATCTAAAAAAGTATAGCAAGAATCTAACTCTTACTATACTTTTTCTTAAGCGAATTATTTTTTATTTGTCTCAGCCACAATATAATGTGGACGTTTTTTCACTTCTACATAAGTTTTCGCCAAATATTGTCCTATAATTCCCATACAGAATAACTGCACCCCACCAATAAACGTTACAATACATACCAAAGACGGCCATCCTTCTACCGGATCTCCCCAGATAAACTTTCTGACCATTATAAAAATAATGGCTACAAAAGAAATAAAAGTAAAGAATAATCCAATAAAAGATGCAATCTGAAGCGGTGCCTGAGAGAAGTTGAATATTCCATCCAAAGAATATTTAAATAATCCCCAAAAATTCCATTTGGTTTCTCCTGCTGCTCTCTCAACATTTTCAAAAGGAATCCACTTTGTTTTAAATCCAATCCATCCAAAAATACCTTTTGAAAATCTATTCTGTTCCCCGATTTCTACAATAGCATCTACCATCTCTCGCTTCATCAACCGGAAATCTCTCGCCCCATCTACAATATCTGAATCTGAAATTCTATTAATCAATTTATAAAATCTTCTGGCAAAGAAAGAGCGTATCTTTGGCTCTCCCTGTCTGGAAACTCTTCTGGTTGCAACACTGTCGTACTCACCACTTTCCAGATAAGACATCATTTCAGGTAATAATGACGGTGGATCCTGCATATCCGCATCCATAACAGCTACATAATCACCTGTTGCATGGCAGAACCCTGCATACATAGCCGCTTCTTTTCCAAAATTTCTCGAAAAAGAATAGTATACAACTCTATCATCCTGCTGTGCCAGTTCTCTTAAAATGGATAATGTTCCATCTTTAGATCCATCATCTACAAACAATAATTCAAATGCGTACTGGCTCATCTGAGCGGTTACTTTTTTTAATTCATCATATAGTATCCCTAAAACTTCTTCTTCGTTAAAGCAAGGGATGATTAAAGATACTTTTTTCATTACTCTATCACTCCTATCTTTACCAATTTTACTACAGGTAAATGTGAAAAGCAACCAATAGAACTCTATAGGCTGCTGTAATAAATCACTTTACAATTCCAATTAATTGATTAATATCTTCCACCTGGTGTCTTCTCATATAATCTTCGATACCCTCTATAACCTCTATTGTTGTATTTGGATTATTAAAGTTGGCTGTACCTACAGACACTGCTGTAGCACCTGCCAAAATAAACTCAATAGCATCTTTTGCACTGGCAATACCACCCATTCCAATAATCGGAACTTTTACTGCATTTGCCACCTGATATACCATACGCACCGCTACCGGTTTAATTGCCGGTCCAGACAATCCACCAGTCTTGTTTGCCAGAACAAACTTCTGTCTTTCTATGTCTATCTGCATTCCAGTCAACGTATTAATCAAAGACAATGCATCAGCCCCGCCTGCTTCTGCTGCTTTTGCCATCTCTGTAATGTCGGTTACATTCGGGCTGAGTTTCATTATGACTGGCTGCTTCGCTACTTTTTTTACTTCTCTTGTTATATCTTCTACTGCTTTTGGATCCTGCCCAAAAGCAATACCACCATGTTTTACATTCGGACAGGAAATATTTATTTCTAATAAATCTACATCTTCATGCCCTAACTTTTCTACTACATCAATGTAATCTTCTGTAGTTCTTCCACATACATTGACAATAATATTGGTATCAAATTTTTGCAGATATGGGATATCTCTCTTTGCAAAAAGCTCATATCCCGGATTCTGAAGTCCTACTGCATTGAGCATTCCACCATATGTCTCTGCAATACGTGGCGTCGGATTTCCCTCCCAAGGTACATTTGCCACACCTTTCGTAGTTACAGCACCTAATCTGTTTAAATCTACAAAATCACCATATTCAGCGCCAGAGCCAAATGTTCCAGAAGCTACCGTTACAGGATTTTTAAACTCTACACCTGCAATATTTACTCTCGTGTTCATTATAGTTCCACCTCCTGTGCCAAGAATACCGGACCATCCTTGCAGATTCTCTTGTTATTAACATTTGTGTGGTGGTCTTTGTCCTTTGACTTACAGACACATGCAAGACACGCACCAATACCACATGCCATTCTCTCTTCCAAAGAAATCTGACACTCTATATTTTTTTCCAACGCATACTCTTTAATTGCTTTCAACATCGGTATCGGACCACATGCATAAATCACATCACCTTCTACTGCCTGTTCTTTGATAGCATCGATAACTGTCCCCTTTGTTCCTGTACTTCCATTCTCTGTGGCAATATACAACGCCCCATTCTTTTTGATTTCCTCTGTTAAGAACAATTCATCTCGATATCCTGCAACCACTTGAACATAATCCTGTGAATCTAATTCCTGTTCTTCTGTCTTAGCATTTAGGCTTTCTGCCAGTCCGACCATCGGTGGAATGCCAATGCCACCACCAATCAAAATTGCCTTTTTGCCTTCTCTTTGCATAAAACCATTTCCTAAAGGTCCAATCAGTTCAATGTCATCTCCTGCTTTGTACGTAGACATCTCCTCTGTACCTCCACCTACCACACGATAAACAATGCGTAGAGTACTCTCCTCTTTATTTATCTGACAGATACTGATTGGTCTTGGAAGGAGCTTTGTTTTATCCTTACAATAAACGGAAACAAATTGTCCTGCCACTGCTTCCTTTGCAGCCTCTGTCTTTATAATCATACTGTAAACACCAGTGCCAATGCACTGCTGGCTCACTACTTTTGCAATTTCTTTTTGTCTCATATGTTTCTCCATTCTAGTTCCATTAGGTTTATCTGAATTATTTTCACTTACATATAAAAATTAAAATATTGAATTAATATCCTCAATCATATCAATCACAGCCTGACGTGATGCATCTGCATAATTCTCTGCACCAAACTTCGCATACTGTTCCTGCTTGTATGCACAAATAATTCCTCTGGAAGAATTTACAATCGCTCCCAATCCATCTTCGTTAAAATAAGGTTTCAGCCCTTCTGCTGTTCCACCCTGTGCGCCATATCCAGGAACAAGGATATAACTCTTTGGCATAATCTGACGAAGAACCTTTCCCATTTCAGGATATGTAGCACCTACCACAGCTCCAATATAACTGTAATCATTGCCCATATGGTCTTCACCCCACTTAGCAACCTGCTCTCCTACCCATTCATAAAGTGGTCTTCCATCAATTAATCTGTCCTGAAATTCTCCACTGGAAGGATTTGATGTTTTTACTAAAATAAACAATCCCTTGTTTTCTTCCTTACATACATCTACAAATGGCTTAATTCCATCTGTTCCAAGGTATGGATTAACCGTAGCAAAGTCTTCATCAAATAAAGAATATATCTTACTTCCTACCTGAACTTTGCCAAGATGCCCCGTAGCATATGCTGCTGATGTAGAACCAATATCTCCACGCTTTACATCACCGATTACAACCAAATCTTTCTCTTTAGCGTATTTCACTGTCTTGTCAAATGCTGCAAGTCCAGGAATTCCAAACTGCTCATACATTGCTATCTGTGGTTTCACGGCTGGAATTAAATCATAAGTAGCATCAATAATACCTTTATTGTACTGCCATATTGCCTCTGCTGCTCCTTCCAATGTTTCACCAAACTCATCAAATGCCTTCTTCGTAATCTGCTCTGGCAAATAACTCATCATTGGGTCAAGCCCCACTACCACTGGTGCATTTGTTTTTTTAATTTTGTCTACTAACTTGTTAATCATATCTGTTCCTTTCTCTTGCTCATATTCTTATATTCACTCAAATACTATTGGGAATACATTTTGTATTCATCAGCATTTTTATAAACCACATATACATCTTACAGGTTACCATTTTCATACACTATCATACCGCCAAGAATTGTATATTCCACTTCTCCAAAAACTTTATATCCATTAAACGGAGTATTCTTTCCCTTTGACACAAAAGTATCCACGTCAATCGCATATTCCTTGTCAGGATTAATAATCGTAATATCTGCTGCTGCACCCTCATTCAAAGTTCCCTTGTCAATCCCTAATACTTTTGCAGGATTATAACTCATCTTAGCTGCCATTTGAAGAGGTGTAATATAGCCTTTCTTGACCAAATTTGTTAAGGTTAATGCTACTGATGTTTCCAATCCTACGATTCCAAATGGTGCATGTTCCAAATCCTTTGCCTTTTCCTCTGCACTATGTGGTGCATGATCTGTAGAGATTACATCCATCACATCATCACTTAATCCCTTGATTAAGGTTTCCATATCTTCTCTGCTCCTCAGAGGTGGATTCATTTTGAAATTACTGTCATTGCCTGTAATATCATCAGTACACATAGAAAAATGATGTGGACAAACTTCAGCAGTAACCTTTATCCCCTCTGCCTTTGCCCGTCTTACCATTTCTACACTATCTTTTGTAGAACAATGACAGAGATGCAGTGTTGCTCCTGTCTCTCTTGCAAGCATAATGTCTCTCATGGCAATCACATCCTCTACAGCATTACTGATTCCTTTTACTCCCAGTTTCTCCGACTTATCTCCTAAGTTAATAACACCACCTTCTACCAAATTAATATCTTCACAGTGTGCCATTACTGGAACGTTCAATCTGGCTGCCTCTTTCATTGCCTTTCTGTAAACACCAGAGTTCATAACAGATTTTCCATCCTCACTGATGGCACAGATTCCTGCTTCTTTTAATTTTTCAACATCTGTAATTTCCCTGCCTGCCATCTGCATTGTCACTGCACCTACCGGTAAAACATTGGTGAGTCCCACTTCTTTGGACTTGTCCACAATGTATTTTATTGTTTCTACACTGTCTACTACAGGTTTCGTATTTGGCATACAGCATACTGTTGTAAACCCACCTTTCGCTGCTGCCCTGCTGCCTGTCTCTATATCTTCTTTGTATGTAAGTCCCGGATCCCTGAAATGCACATGCAAATCAATTAATCCCGGCACTACATAACACCCTTTTGCATCAATCACTTTATCTGCATTTTTTTGTATATTTTCTGCTTTTTTCTGAATCACTCCATCCTCAACATAGATATCCATTACTTTATCCATATTTTCTGAAGGATTCAGTATGCGTCCATTTTTAATTAATATTGTCAAAATAATACCTCTTTTTCTTTACAATAATCAATTGCTTTTACTATTATAAAACATAAAAACCCACTTAAAAGTATAACAAAAAAACACATCTCTTTCAACATAGAACTCCCCTTTCTAATCTTGCGAAATAAGAGTCCTTAATCAAAAGAAATGTGCCTCTTTTATTTTTTATGATATACACTTACCAGATTTGGTTCATTATATATTAAATCATATTGCCCTGTATTTAATACATCATTAAACTTTTCTTTTTCACTGCCCCTCTCATCAATTACAAGATATTCTACTAATTTCATTTCAGTAAGATGATTCTGATCATACATATCTAAATGGTCTGCCAGATGTGGCACCAAAAATCCAGAAGCGGATACCGAAGCCCCTGCCGGTACTAAGTCTATTGCTTTATTTATTTTTTCATAATCATCCTTGCCTTCACTATACTTTGTAACATAATAATCCATCTTAGGAAAAATGGAACCTGCAAACATAATACTTGCACATATTACTGAAATAACAGCAAATGTCTTCGCCTTTTCCAATTTAATTTCAGAAAGGTTTAAAATCATTAAGTACATAAACAATGCAATGATACCAAAATTATATTGAAATGATATATCATGCAAATACAAATATGTCGTAAACACATTAAATACTATAAAAGGTGATATCAAAATATATCTCGAATATTTCCTGCCTGTAGCAAATATGCCGGCAGCCATCGGAACAATCATAACTATCAGATATCCGATTTTATCCATCTGCTCTGCGCTACTATTGGATACAATCTGAGCCAACACATACCCTGGATTGGATACAATCGTCTGAATTATCTGTCCCAGCCCGGCACTTGGGTCGAAATATAAATTTCCAAACCGGTTGTCCAATATTCCCAATCCAAAACTATTTACAATGGCAATTGCAACAACAAAGTATATAGCTGATGCAATTATTAATATTATTCCACGCTTTTTGTCTCTTCTGGAAAACAATAAATACGCTCCAAATACCATAATGTATACTGCCGCATCCTCTTTTACCAAAAATGTAAGAAGAACAGCGAAGATTGTTAAAATGTTCTTCTTTTTCTCTACAGCATAAATCGCCAAGAAAACAAAAAATGTCAAGAAACAATTCTCATGAATATCATAGAATGTTCCACCTACCGTCGCCGGATACAATGCATATAACAATACCATAGCCACACTCATCCAATGTGACATTTTATAATGTCTGCAAAGTAAAACAATCGGAATCACAGGCAATGCCACCATTACTGCCTGAACCAACTGTACCGTAACCGGACTTGGAAATACAAAATAAATTGGAAGCGCAATATAAAATATTGGTGAAAAATGTACTCCAAAATGAGAAAGCAAAGTGTTTCTCTCTACGGTTGTATTCATCAATCCTGTCTGTTTCATATTTTCATACATCTGCGCAAATATTCCAAAATCAAATGTTGAATTACTATAAGTAATATATCTATATACAGTGACAATCCCAATAAAAGCAAATAAGAACACTCCAATTAAGATAAAGATAATCCTAGCCTTTACTTTATCAATTACCAATGACTTAAACAGGCAGAATACATCTTCTTTCACATACAAAAATGCTAAAACTGCCACAAAACATAACACTCCCTGAAAGCAAATATTTCCTATAGGATTTTTGTTCATGTCAATCCATTGCTGCTCGTATCCTGTTATAGCTGACAAAATCACAAAACTATATACAGATACAAACATAATCAGTCTGGCAGCAGAATCTTTTTTGAAATAAACCAAACCTATCAAAATCCCAAATAATACTATCAAAACAATGTTTACAACAAAATTGCTCTGTGCCGCAAACTGTATATCACCAATTTTTTTCGTTGCCCCTCTGACAACAGACACAATTGCCCACGCTGCAGTCAGACTTACAAACAAACCTTCTATTAGTTGTTTTTGATACCTCAATATACTTTTAATTTTATCCACAATTCTCCCCTTTTCCGTTCTTTATCCTATTTTTTATGTAATAACATAGAAATATTGTATCATAATAAAGTAAGAAAGAAAATTCGAATGTTAAATTTCTGTTAAAGTTAGCCTTTTTTTATAAAACGTATTGATAAAAATCACATAAGTGTTATACTTATGTAGTATTAAATACTACGTAAAGGAGTTTTTAAAATCTATGTATAAAATTATCAGTGACAGCGCTTGCGATTTACCACAAGCATATGTAAATGAACACGATATTACAATCGTTCCTTTGTCAGTATCTTTTGATGGAGAAACTTATTATAGAGATGGTATAGATATTACCAGAAATGAGTGTTATCAAAGAATGGTAGACAATTCTGGCATTTATCCAAAAACATCCCTGCCAAGTGTAGATAGTTACTATACCACTTTTAAGGAATATGTAGAAAAAGATATTCCGGTTATTTGTTTTACAATCTCTTTAATATTTAGTGGTTCCTACAATTCCGCTATGAATGCAAAAGGATTGATTGAAGAAGAATATCCAGATGCAAAGATTTATATCATAGATACAAAACAAAATACTGTTACTCAGGCATTAATTATTGATCAGACCGTGCGTATGCGTGACGCCGCATTGCCTCTTGATAAGGCTTTAGATAAAATTCAAAAAGTTATTGATTCTGCCAGGATATTCTTTACTGTAGGTTCCCTCGATTATTTGCAGATGGGCGGACGTATTGGCAAGGTGGCTGCTGCCGCCAGCAAAATTGACGTGAAGCCTGTAATCATCATGAAAGATGGCGACATCAGTCTTGGTGGTATTGGACGGAATCGAAACAAATTGAAGAAAAAAGTTTTATCTGTTGCAGATAAATATTTGACTGAAAAAGGAAAGGATAATTTTATTGTCTCTGTGGGATATGGTTATGACGCTGCAGAAGGTGTTAGTTTCATGAATGAATTAGAAGAAACTCTCGGTATAAAACTTCAATCAGAAACAAACGCCGCGATAGGTATTGTATCCGGAGTTCATACCGGTCCACATCCAATTGGACTTGGATGTGTTCAAAAATATGAAACTTTATAATAAATTATTTATATAAAAACAGATAGCATCGCTTTAATGTGACGCTATCTGTTTTATTATAAATCAGTATCATATCTAATTACTTATCATCTGTATCATCCTGAATATCTACAATAATTTCTTCATATCCATCATCTCCTAATATTGTTGTTTTCCGCTCGGATGTCCATCTTTTTATTTTTCCTGAAACAGAAAGTGTCGTAACTAAATCGATGAAACCTGTCACTGCAAATATAATTCCTGAAGCCTGTATCAGAAAACCTGATGCTGTACTTGTTCCATTATCATTATTATCCATAGGCATCATCAATACTGAAATCCCTAACATAATACATATTATTGCAAATACCATGAGTGGAATCCAATTGTTTCCCATCTTCTTTAAATCCAAAGCATTCTCTACTTTCATTAATCCGCTAATGATGATAATAATTGCAATTAAATATGTGATAAATGATAAAATCAGTTTCATACAGCAAAGTACAACTATGCCTCCTAAAATAAGAGCAATTCCTGCAACTAATTCATATTTATAAAAATTCTCAATTGCATTGTTTCTTCTGTATTCTATTAAATATCTGGCACCCAAAATGAAAAGGATGGAAGCCAAGACAATACATACTGTATTAATAATCTGGCTTGGATAAAAAAACATCAATATGCCTACTGCAATACTTGTCAGGGAAAATAATATCATTTCCCATTTTAAATTTTTTAAATAATTCATATATTCTCTCCAATCAAATTAATAGTAATAGTTTATCACAAATGTGACAAATAAAAAAGAAGCGCAAATAATTAATGTGTTTTTCTGTCTTTGCTCCCTCTCGCTGTCGGGCTGCGATTCCACTTTGTGGATTAAAGCAAATCCATGCTACAGCTCGATTTCGCTTCGCTTCTTCTCGCTGTCGGGCTGCGCCCTATATAAATAAAAAGAGGGATACTCTCTCGAAAGTAAACTTTCATCGAGTTTCTCTCTTTTTATTTATGCATGGCTTTGCTTACGCAAAGTAGTGCACACCGGATTCAAAGACTTTAAGGTCTTGTTCACCGTATATGTTTGTGGCAACGGATGTACCTTTACGCTCAATATGAGCCATCTTACCAAAGCATCTTCCGTCTGGACTTGTAATACCTTCAATCGCCATATAAGAACCATTTACGTTCCATTCTTCGTCCATTGTAGGTTGTCCTTCCTGATTTACATATTGTGTTGCAACCTGACCGTTAGCGAACAATTCTTTAATTGTTTCTTCCGGTGCAACAAATCTTCCTTCACCATGAGATGCAGGATTTACATATACTCCATCTAACTGTGCTTCCTGTAACCAAGGAGATTTATTTGAAACAACCTTTGTATAAACCATCTTGGAAACATGGCGGTTAATTGTGTTATATGTCAGTGTAGGTGAATTAATATCCTGTCCTGTTATCTTTCCATTTGGAACTAATCCAAGTTTAATTAAAGCCTGAAATCCGTTACAAATACCAAGAGCCAATCCATCTCTCTCATTTAACAACTTATGAACTGCTTCCTCAATCTTTGCGTTTCTAAATGCTGTTGCAAAGAATTTTGCAGAACCATCCGGTTCATCACCTGCACTAAATCCACCTGGGAACATAATAATTTGTGCCTGATTGATAGCATCTTCAAAAATCTTAACAGAATCTCTGATATCTTCTGGTGTTAAATTCTTAAATACCTTTGTAATCACATTTGCTCCTGCATTTTCAAAAGCTTTTGCAGTATCATACTCACAGTTTGTTCCTGGGAATACCGGAATGAATACTGTAGGTTTTGCAATCTTGTTCCTGCATACATAAATACTTCCCTTATCATATATCGGAGTATTAAGGATAGAAGTATCCTTATGACTTCTTGTAGGGAACACCTTTTCTAACGGTTTTTCCCATGTTTTTAATGCATCAGCCATTGGAATCACATCATCACCATATTCAAATGTCTGCTTGTCATTTGTTTCACCCAAAAGAACATAACTTGCAGTAATCACATCTAACTTATCTGCTGGGATTTCTGCAACAATATCACCAAATCCTGGTGCAAATAAATCTGCTCCCGGAATATTACCACTAATGCTGACACCAATATTATTTCCAAATGCCATCTTGCTGACAGCAGGAATCACACCTTTACCATCTACTGCATAAGCTGAAACAATCACACCATTTTGAATCATCTCATGAATCTCGTCATAAAGTTTCATAATTTCTTCATATACTGGTTTGTCATACTGATCTTTACTAATCTCGAATTTTACAATCTTATTTCCGGCAGCTTTAAATTCTGGTGTAATAATATCCTTTTCTTTTGCTACATCCACTGCAAATGAAACAAGTGTCGGTGGTACATCAATATCATTAAATGTACCTGACATACTATCCTTTCCACCAATTGATGGTAGACCAAATCCCATCTGGGCATCATAAGAACCAAGAAGTGCCGCAAACGGCTGACTCCAACGACGTGGGTTTTCTGTCATTCTTCTAAAGTACTCCTGATATGTCATACGAATCTTCTTATAATCACCGCCATTCGCTACAATCTTAGCGATAGAATCTACCACTGCATACATTGCTCCATGGTATGGGCTCCAGCTGGATAAGTATGGATCAAAACCATAACTCATCATGGTAACTGTATCACACTTTCCTGTAAGAACTGGTAACTTTGCTACCATAGTCTGTGTTTCAGTCTTCTGATATTTACCTCCATGTGGCATAAATACAGAACCCGCTCCAATAGAACCATCAAATTTTTCTACAAGACCTTTCTGTGAACATACATTCAAATCAGAAAGAGTTTCTAACCATTTTTCTTTTACATCTTCTACTTCTGGCTTATTGAAGAAGTTCTTTTCCTTTGCCGGCATATCCACCTCTACAGAAGTTTCCTGATGTGCACCATTTGTATCAAGGAATGCACGAGAAAGATTTACAATTTCTTTTCCTCTCCACTCAAGAACCAGTCTAGGGGCTTCTGTTACCTCTGCCACAACTGTAGCCTCTAGATTTTCTTCATTGGCATATGTTAAGAACTGTTCCACATCTGCCGGATCAACCACTACAGCCATACGCTCCTGTGATTCTGAGATAGCAATCTCTGTGCCATCTAAACCTGCATATTTCTTTGGAACTTTATCTAAATTAATGTGAAGTCCGTCAGCCAGCTCACCGATAGCAACTGATACACCACCGGCACCAAAGTCGTTACACTTTTTAATAATATGACTAACTTCTTCTCTTCTAAATAATCTCTGTAATTTACGCTCAGTCGGCGCATTACCCTTCTGAACTTCTGCACCACATGTCTCAATAGATTCTTCTGTATGAATCTTTGATGAACCTGTAGCACCACCACATCCGTCACGTCCTGTTCTACCACCAAGTAATACAATAATGTCTCCTGGATCAGATGTAAGTCTCTGAACTGCACGTCTTGGAGCAGCACCCATAACTGCACCAATCTCCATTCTCTTCGCAACGTAGTCCGGATGATATATTTCTTTTACTAAACCAGTAGCAAGTCCAATCTGGTTACCATATGAACTATATCCATCAGCTGCCCCCTGAACTAACTTCTTCTGTGGAAGTTTCCCACTAAGTGTCTCACTCATGGACTTAGTAGGATCAGCAGCACCCGTTACACGCATTGCCTGATATACATATGTTCTACCTGACAATGGATCTCTGATAGCACCACCAAGACAAGTTGCAGCACCACCAAAAGGCTCAATCTCTGTAGGATGATTATGTGTCTCATTCTTAAAGTTTACCAGCCATTCCTCTGTCTGACCGTCTACTTCTACTGGCACAACAATACTACAAGCATTAATTTCGTCTGATTTTTCCTGATCGTCCAGCTTGCCTTCTTTCTTTAATTTACGCATAGCAATCAATGCCAAATCCATAAGACAGACAAACTTGTCCTTTCTCTCACCAAAGACATCTTTTCTTGTTTCAAGATAATCCTCGTATGTTTTTACAATAGGCTCATTATAATAACCCTCATCAAATTTAACATCTGTGAGTTCTGTATTAAAAGTAGTATGACGACAATGATCTGACCAATAAGTGTCAAGTACTCTGATTTCAGTCATTGATGGATCTCTGTCTTCTTCAGTTTTAAAATAATTCTGAATATGCAAGAAATCCTTAAATGTCATAGCAAGTCCAAGAGAATCGTAAAGTTCCTTCAGTGGAGTTTCTTCCATATCTTTAAAACCGTCAAATATGATAACATCTGCCGGTTCTTCAAATTCTGTAACCAATGTCTCTGGTTTTTCAAGCCCTGTTTCTCTTGAATCTACAGGATTGATACAATAATTCTTAATCTGCTCAAACTGTGCATCTGTAATCTCCCCAACCAATACATATGTTGTGGCTGTTTTAATTTCAGGATTTTCATCTTCGTTTAAAAACTTAACACACTGTACAGCAGAATCAGCTCTCTGGTCAAACTGTCCCGGTAAATATTCCACACTAAATACCTTTGATGTTGCTTCATCATAAGGGAATGTCTCCTCATATACATCATCTACCGGTGGCTCTGAAAATACACTGGTAAGTGCTTTTGAGTAAGTATTATCTGATAAATTTTCTACATCATATCTTACTAACACTCTTACTTCTTTTAATCCGTCAATTTCAAGATAGCCCTTAATATCCTCTGTCAATTCTTTTGCCTTTACAGCATAAGGGGCTTTCTTTTCCACATAAACTCGCTTAACTTTACTCATCGGTTCCTCCTGGTTTGTACAATATCTCTTTTTCCTCTTTATATCGTGGCAAAACCACACACGATAGTATAACATTAAAAACCGAAAAGGTAAAGCATTAGCACCACTTACTTGAACTCCGTCATATTCTTGCGATACCACTCTGGCATATGATTCTGCTGGCATTTTGGATTATACCTTGATTCGATTCCTATCGTATTAAAAAACACCTTCCATAATTCTCTATATTCATCCTCTGTCTGCAATTTTTTCGTTAATTGCTCTATATCCTGCCCCTCTACAACGATAATATCCATACCATGCTTATGAACAGCAGCCTTCTTTCTTTTCTCATCATATATAATCCAGTCTTCTTCTGGAAAACGTGCCTCGAAATGCTGACTGACAAATGGCATTACATCACATTTCGGTTCTATCTTTCCATATAAAACACCACCCTTTAATTCATCAAAACGTAAAAACTCCTTAAAAAGATGTGCTTCATTTAAAACCTTTCTCTTCAGTTCCATTAATCTCATAACATAGGGATTCGCTAACATCTGTGTCACTCTCGCCCCAACCGGATATGCCAGTTTCAGAAACTCAAACACGGTATCTGCCCTGTCTCCATCATAATGCATACATGCCTCATATACCATTCGATATGCTTTATCCGATACTTTCACACGAATAGACTCTGCTACTCTTACCGCCTTGTCCATATCTGTTTCAATAGGGACAAACTGAGAAAAAAATGTGGGAGCATAATCTTTCCCTGGATGTATCTGAACTTTACACCCTTTGTTCATTAAAACCCATCCATCATATACTGCAGTCATAATACCGTCAAAACTTTCATCACATACAAGTGTTACATTTTTATTATAAATCTGATTCATACTTTCGCCTCCAAGTCCATGAGCGTCATCTGTTTGTATGTGGTGTCCTCTTCTATTGCAAAAGTCTGCTTTCTATCCACATTTGCCAACGCTCTGGCAATAAAATCCTGATTCATTTTAAACGGAAACATCGTCTTTCCGTTACATGTAATAAAATACGCAGCCCTTTTCAGAACCACTCCCATCTTTTTTAAACTATCAAAATCAAGTACCCCATACCGTCTGGCTGATACAATTCGTCTGGCTGACCGAACTCCAAGTCCCGGTACTCTAAGTAATGTGTAATAGTCTGCCCGCATCACTTCCACTGGAAATCTTTCCAGATGATTAATCGCCCAGTCACATTTTGGATCTAATACCACATTAAAGTTTGGATGCTTCTCATTTAACAATTCTTTTACTTCAAAATTATAATATCTAAGCAGCCAGTCTGCCTGATATAACCGATGTTCTCTGAGAAGTGGATTAGGTCCTATCGGTGCAGGTGCATCTATATTATGATTTACATCTACAAAAGCAGAATAAAACACTCGTTTCATCTTGTATTCCTTATACATGTATTCTGTGACGGTCATTAACTGATAATCTGTCTCAGGCGTCGCCCCAATAATCATCTGTGTACTCTGTCCTGCGGGAACAAACTTTGATTTCTGTTGTCTGCCATTTCTAGTAACCAGATGATACCCATCACTAGAAGATGCAATAAGATTACCTGACCCCAATTGTATCTGCCTCATAGAACGAAGCATGTTCTTATGGCTCTTATTTGGTGCCAGTTCTTCCAGCCCCTTTCTAGTCGGTAATTCCAGATTTGTACTCATTCTGTCTGTCAAAAAACCTATCTTCTCTATAATATCAGGGGAAGTTCCCGGTATAGCCTTTACATGAATATATCCAAAAAAATGATGTTCGTTGCGTAATTTCCATATAGTCTCATAAATCAGGCTCATCGTATAATCCGGACTTTTTAAAATACCAGAACTTAAAAACAATCCTTCTATATAATTACGTCTGTAAAATTCCATTGTCAGCTTACAGACCTCGTCTGGTGTAAAACTGGCTCTTGGTACATCATTGGAGCGTCTGTTAATGCAGTACTTACAATCATAAATACACTCATTGGTATACAAAATTTTTAACAATGATACGCATCTCCCATCTGATGCAAAAGAATGACAAATACCACAGGCATAGGTATTTCCCATACCTTTTCCATTATTTCCTCTATCAACACCACTGCTGGTACATGCCACATCATATTTTGCAGCATCTGTTAATATTTTTAATTTTTCTGATATGTCCATATCCTGCTGAATATTCATAACATGCGCCTCCCTTTTTCTTCGAACATTTGTTCTGTTTTTTATTATATTATCATGATTATTTATCAATTACAAGGTATAATCACAAATTTATTTAAGAACAAAGAGTTCGCTTGCGAACTCTCTCTCGAGACGCAGGTTCGTAAGAACAAATACATTTTATCGTTTTTTATATCCGCTTCAGCTTCCCAAACATATTCAGATGTATCCGAATCTCCTACTTTACCATAACAAAATCTAAGATACTGTCTTCCACTATCCGATAAAACATTTATATTCCTCTTACTATCTATCCCATCATAATTGATATACGCTATTCCACCCGGGTCTATGCGAACACATTCATCTTTAGAAACCCATACATTAGGATAATCAGAATATTTTTTTCCACATGCAGTTGTCAAAATCATAAATAAAACAAGGATAATAACAAGATTTGTTTTTCTTCTTACTTCCATACAGAATACCCCACTATAAATTTTCCACCACTAAACAAATTTAATAACTTATATCTTTTACACATGATACATTTGAATCCTTAATATTTATTCTTAAATTTTTTCTATACAAACGCTTAAATTATATTTATTTATTTTCTTTTTCACAACACCATTTACGTGGACGATAGTGATTTCTGCACAAACGATAATATTTCATAGTAAATATGAACATTTTATTCTATTAAAACTAAAATTATTTAAGGTTTCTCCAACGATTATTTCTTATCATTTGTGATATAATGAATTAAGAAAGGAGTTTTACAACTTATGCCATCATTATACGCACACAACAAATTCGGTAAATTGGTAATCCCCAAACTACCGATTGAAATAAAACAAATTATAAAGAAATATCCTGATTCATTTCGAATCGGATTGCAGGGACCAGATTTTTTATTTTTTCACATTTTAAATAGCAAGATGACGAAATTAGGAATTTCCATGCACCATAACGACACCTATACTTTTATGGAGCATGCCTGCACTGTTATAAAAAAATATGGAATAGACAGTGCTCAATACAGTTATATTTTAGGATTTATCTGTCACTTTACATTAGATAATATCTGTCATCCATATGTAAATCAGTTTATGAGAGACACAGGATGTGGACATGTAGAAATTGAAGGGGATTTAGAATATCTGATATTGAAAAATGAAGGCTTTGCTCCTGAGAGTTATCCTATCCATAAATTAGTTCCAGATACGAAACAGACTGCTATCAGTATGGCACCTTTCTTTCCTCAGTTAAAAATTAGCGATATTTATTATTCCCTTCGTATGATGCGACATATGAAAAGATTTTTTGTTGCTTCTGGCAGTTTGAAAAGAAATACTATTACTGTTGCAATGAAAAGTACTTTTCACTACAAACAATTAAAAGGGCATGTAATCATGCCTTATTCCAACGAAAGATGCAAGAACCAGAGTGAGTTTTTATTAAATAAACTTATAAACTCTGTAGATGAAGCTGTTTTCCTTATTACTAACTTTACGAAATCTACATTCAATGATACTATCTTAACAGGCAAATTTCACAAAGATTTTAATGGAAACTATTGTATTCTCTAGGAGGCGCCATTTATGATTAAAGATTTACCAAATAAATTAAAATTACTTCGGGCTGAGAACCGGTACACACAAAGGCAATTGGCTCAAAAATTACAAGTTTCTCCTTCTATTGTTTCAGGATACGAAACTGGAGACAGAACTCCAAGTCTGGAAAATCTATTAGCTTTGGCAAAACTTTATAATTGCAGTACGGATTATCTTCTGGGAATGAACGCAGACGAGCCCTCTATTGCCATTGATACAGAAGGACTTACCATTCAGCAAATAACTGTACTTCAGGATTTAGTTGCCGTCATGAAAGATGAAATATAAAAAACAGATGAGATTTATGATAACATACCAATAATCTCATCTGTTTCAAACTACTTCACTTTTACTTTTTTCACTTTACTCCATTTCTTCGAGTAAACTTTTTTCTTTCCATTCAGTTTATATGCTCTTACTCTGAAGTAATATGTCTTTTTTGATTTTAATTTCTTTATTGTTTTTGTTCTTGCTGTTATATGAACACTCTTTTTTCCCTTAAAAGATTTTTTTGTGGAATATTGTATCTGATACCCCTTTGCCCCTGACACCTTATTCACCTTAACTTTTACCTTTTTCTTTCCTTTTGTTAAAGATTTAATAGAAGCTCTTGCGGGTGCTGTAACCTTTTTGGGTACACTTGGCGGTGGCGTTGTTAACTGAACATTCTTTGCATTATACTGTCTGGTTCTCACCGGACCAAACCAGAAATTCAAATCCACATCTCCATAGATACCATTAACTCTTCCTGTACTAGTACACTGCCACATCTGATATATTCCCTGATATGTAGTTCCAGTGTTATTATACTGGGCTACCCACTTAAACCATGTCTGATTATTTGCAATAGATGCATCAATATAATTTGTCCACCAGTTCAAATTTGCATAAATTCCAACTTCATATCCCTGATTATGTACTGCTTCTACAAAGGTATTAATAATCTTTGTCAATGTAGACTTGGGAAGTTTCGCCTGAACGCTGTCTTCCACATCTAAATAGATTGGGAAGTTTAATGTATGCCCCTGTATCAGTCTCATAACATGAGCAAACTCACTTTTTGCCTGATTTACATTTTCTGCATATGAATATATATATACACCATATGGTATATTGTTCTCTTCACAGCCCTTCACATTCTTTTCCCAATATGTATCATCCTGATAACTAAAATCATCACCAAATCCACAGCGGATAATAGCATAATCAACATCACTTTCAGCTACCTTCTTCCAATCAATATCACCATTCCACTTACTGACATCAATTCCTTTCATGGTAGCCCCTTCCATTATCTGCCCATTGCCATTTACAAATTTTCCATCTTCTGTTTTCGACCATGGTATTATGCTGGCTGCCTGCACTGTACTACTATACAATACAAAACTGATTACAAAACACGCCATTACAATTACTTTCTTAATGAAACTCTGCATTCCTATTCCCCTTTTGTATTTCATTCATCATATCTTATACTTTAATTGTGATATAACAATATTTTTTATCATCATACCACAATTTACAGTCAATAACTACATATGGAAAGGATTTCCAATATTATAAACTATTCAGTCATGCAATATAAGCCATAGGATTTTCGAGCAGATGGCTGAATAGTTACTATTATATGATACACTTGTATATAATTTGTATATTTTCTATATTCTAAGTTTCCTTGAAATGCTATAACATTATTTTGTCACATTTGTCAGTTTTCTACATTTTTACCATAACCTTGATTAATTCCTACTCTTCTAGTAAAATTTATATTAAGTTATTCATTAGGAGGTAAATTATGAAAAAATTAATTAGTTTATTACTGGCACTGGTATTGACATTCAGTCTAGTAGGATGTGGTAACAGCGATGATCTTAAAGCCATGGTAGGTTCTTATGAACTGACAGGTTTAGTTGATCCGGATAAGGGAGATCTTTCTAAACAGCTTAATACTTTATCGGCATTTGGTCTCTCTATTACTTTTGAGATTAAGGATGATGGAACTGCTATCTTAAACACGAATGGACAAGAAACAAAATTGAAAGTTGATACTGATAAGAAAACAATTTCTGCAGAGGGTGAAGCAATCGAATATACTTTTGAGAATGACACAATTTCTTTTGAAAACGATGGTGCAAAAATGTCTTTTAAAAAGAAATAGCCATTACTTTCCAGAAATGATTTAAAATTAAAAGAGGTTAATCTTTTCAATTAACCTCTTTTAATTTCATTCAATATATTCTCTGCCACTTCCACTTTTGACATCATAGGAAGTTCTTTCACATCATTTTTTGTAATCAATGTCACCACATTCGTATCGGTCCCAAAACCTGCACCATCTACTTTCAGATTATTAGCGCAAATCATATCCAGGTTCTTTTTCTCCAGCTTTGCTTTGGAATTTTCCAACATATTCTCTGTTTCCATTGAAAAACCACATATAAACTGTTCCTTCTTTCTAGCAGACATCGTGGCAAGAATGTCATCAGTACGTTCTAATTCAATCATAACATCTCCATCTTTTTTCTTCATCTTCTCCGCCGCCACATTCTTAGGTCTGTAATCTGCTACAGCTGCACTCATAATTACAATGTCATGGTTATCAAAAACACTGTCCACTGCCTCAAACATCTCTTTTGCACTCTCTATCTCAACCACTTTTACAAAATCAGGTTTTGGTATATTTGTTTTTCCTGTTACTAAAGTCACATCTGCTCCACGCAACATAGCAACCTTCGCCAGAGCATATCCCATTTTACCGGTAGAATAATTGCTGATATATCTTACTGGATCTATTTTTTCCATGGTTGGACCTGCTGTAATTAAAACCTTTTCCCCAGCCATATCTTTTTCCATGGCAATCTCTTTCATAATATAACTTTCAAGCACTGCAGGCTCTGGCATTTTTCCTGCCCCAGTATCCCCACAAGCCAGATATCCACTGGCAGGTTCGATAATCTCGTATCCATAAGTTTTTAGTTTTTGAATATTGTCCTGCACGATTGGATTTTCAAACATATTGGTATTCATCGCCGGTGAAATAATTTTATGACATTTACATGCCATAATTGTGGTTGTAAGCATATCATCAGCAATACCTCCTGCAATCTTTCCAATAACATTGGCACTGGCTGGTGCCACCATAAACACATCTGCCTGTTTTGCCAATGACACATGTTCAACACTAAACTCAAAGTTTCTGTCAAAGGTATCTACCAAGCACTTATTTCCCGTTAATGTTTCAAAAGTAATGGGATTAATAAAATTGGTCGCATTCTTTGTCATAATCACATGTACATTCGCACCTTTTTTTACCAGACTACTGGCAAGATTTGCAATTTTGTATGCCGCAATACTGCCTGTCACTCCCAATACAACTGTTTTATCTTGTAAAATTTTTCTCATATTTTTATCTCCTAATGCTTCAGAAGAGTTGGCCATGTTTCTCATAATTGGTTATTCTTGTAATCTTATTATCATCATCCACAAAAACTACCTTTGGTTTGTTGTCTTTTATTTCCTCTGGTGTCATCTGTGCATAACTCATAATAATCACTTTGTCTCCAAGGCTTACCATATGTGCTGCCGCTCCATTTAAACATATCATCCCAGACCCTTTCTCTCCAGCAATTACATATGTTTCAAATCTATTTCCGTTATCTACATCTGCTATCTGTACCTTTTCATATTCATAGATGCCTGCTGCTTCCATCAATTCCTCATCAATGGTGATACTACCTACATAGTCTAACTCTGACTGAATAACTGTTGCTCTATGAATTTTACTCTTTAACATATTTATCTGCATTTTATACCTCTTTATTTTTAATTATATTCCTAATTAAGCCATGCCTCAGCTCAATAATGCTTCGCATTTTTTCGCTGAACGGGCTGCGCCCTTCTAAACTAAGCCATGCCTCAGCTCAATAATGCTTCGCATTTTTTCGCTGAACGGGCTGCGCCCTTCTAAACTAAGCCATGCCTCAGCTCAATAATGCTTCGCATTTTTTCGCTGAACGGGCTGCGCCCTATAATCATAAAATAAACCACGCATATATGCAAGCAAGCTTGCATATGGTGTTTTATTTTATAATTGCATGGCTTAAGCCAAAATCATGTTGTCAATCAATCTTGTATTTCCAATATACACTGCCATCGCTATAAGCATTGGTGCCTTAATCTCTTTTTGCTGTTGCATTGTCAGTCCATTTACTGCCTTAACATAATCAATCTTTGCCATTGGTTCTGTCTCAATGTTTGCTTTCATTTTTGCCACAACCACATCTGCATCTTTTTCTCCATCTGCAATTAACTTTTTGCCCAACTCAATCGTCTTGCTGAGAATCAGTGCAGCCTGTCTCTCTTCTGCTGAAAGATATGTGTTTCTAGAACTCTTTGCCAAACCATCTTCCTCACGAACAATCGGACATCCCACAACCTTTACATCCATATTTAAGTCCTGTACCATGTGTTTAATAATTGCAAGCTGCTGTGCGTCTTTTTCTCCAAAGTATGCATTATCTGGCTGAACGATATTAAACAATTTGCTTACTACTGTACACACTCCTCTAAAATGCACTGGACGACTCAGTCCGCACAATTCCTCTGTAAGCACAGACATATCCACATAAGAACTGAAATCATCATAATACATTTCTTCCGGTTCCGGATGGAAAATCAAGTCTGCCCCAAGGCTTTCACAAAACTTACTATCCTTCTCTAAATCTCTCGGATAACTTTCCAAGTCCTCGCTTGGTCCAAACTGCAATGGATTTACAAAGATACTAACAACGACTTTATCATTATTTTCTCTCGCTTTTGTAATGAGGCTTCCATGTCCCTCATGCAGATATCCCATAGTAGGGACAAATCCAACGGTCTCACCGTTTCTCTTCCATTCTTTTACTAACTGTCTAACTTCCTTAATCGTACCAACAACTTTCATTTCAAAAACTCTCCTAATACAATTTTTCTATAATTTCATCATCAATTTTGTAAGTATGTTCCTCTGCCGGAAAACTTCCATCCTGCACAGACTGTATATAATCTTTAAATGCGCCCTTCATAATGTCACCTACGCTGGCAAACTGACGTACAAACTTTGGCACATAATCAGTAAACATTCCAAGCATATCCTGATATACCAGTACCTGTCCGTCACAGCCTGCTCCGGCTCCAATACCGATAGTAGGAATGTCCAGCATCTCTGTAATCCTTGTGGCAAGTTTTGCCGGAACACCTTCTAAAACTACCATGGTTGCTCCTGCTTTTTGTACAGCCTTTGCATCCTCGATTAGTTTCTTTGCGGCCGCCTCTGTTTTACCCTGAACTTTAAATCCACCAAATGCATTGATTGACTGTGGTGTCAACCCGATATGGGCGCAAACTGGAATGGACGCTTTTACAATTGCCTCTATCTGTGGTGCAACCTCTACACCGCCCTCTAATTTTACCATGTTTGCATGTCCTTCTTTCATAAGACGCCCTGCATTTACCACTGCGTCATAAACAGATGTCTGATAAGACATGAATGGCATATCACAGACTAACAGTATATCCTTTATTCCACGGGAAACTGCTGCACAATGATGTATCATATCTTCCATCGTCACCTGTATCGTATCATCATATCCCAATACTGTATTTCCCAAGGAATCTCCCACTAATATAGTGTTTACTCCTACCTCTTCCATCAGTTTTGCTGTAGAATAATCATAGCAGGTAAGCATTGTTATTTTCTTTCCTTCCTGCTTCTGCTGTAACAAAGTATTTACTGTATTCTTCATTTCAGAATGTCCTCCATATTACTATAATCTCTATCCTTATTTTTCATCTTTGCAATTTCTAAAACCTGTCTGGAAACAGCCTGATAAGCTATATTATGATTTCCATCTAATACTGCAAGATGTTTTTTTACTGTTTCAATATCATTTCGCTCAATAGGACCAGTCAATGCTTTCTCGCATCCATCGCTTATAATGTGTTCAATATTCCCCTTTATGATTGGAGATAGCGCATTGTGTGCAGATTCTTTATCAAATCCACATTCAACTAACAATTGTTCACTTAATCCAATCAGTCCAACTACCAGATTGCTGGCAATTGCTGCTGCCCCATGATACTTTACCTTGTCCTCTTTTGAAATAACACATACATGATTCCCAAAACTTTCAAACAAAGTTTTCATATCCTCTATTTTTTCTTTTGATCCCTCTATTGTGAAATAACTCCCCGAAAGCTCTTTGTAAGAATGATATTTATCACTTACTGCAAAGAGTGGGTGGATAGAAAATCCGAAACCTCCACGTCTCGAAATATCCGAAAAGACTTCTGATGATAATGCGCCACTCGTGTGGCATATAATTTTTCCACTAAGATTCGTCTCTTTTATCTGATTCCAAACCTTCTCAATCATAACATCGGTCACAGTTAAAAATAAGACATCACTATCCTCTACTAATAATTTTAATTGTGAATAATTAGTTGAACCGGTAAATTCCGCTGCCTCTATGGCATCCTCTTTAAACTCGCTGTAATAACCCACGACTGTCTGGTTATTATCTGCCAAATATTTTCCAAGGGAAAATCCAACTTTCCCTGCACCTATAAATCCAATTTTCATGGGCATCCCTCCTTTTTTTATATAAAAAAGGGACAATGAGTCTCATTCATTAAGATATGAGCTGCGCTCCAATCTTTATAGTGAAAAAATATTCTATTATCATCGGTATAGTTTCATCCGAATACTATCCGCGACTAATGTATCATAATTAGTGGATGAATGCAATTCTTTTAATATCTTTTCCTAATTAAATTTTACTATTGAAAATAAAGAGAAGCTGCAAACTTCTTGTTCACAGCTCCTCTTTAGAAACCTAATACCATCTATCAAATTACTAATTATTACAAATAAATCCTGCTGAAACAAACTGATAGCCTGTTGTTTTCAACTGTTTTCGTTTTAACTCCTTCAACTGTCCATCATTCTTCATATGAAACTTTATTAATTCATCCTCAAAGGATAAAACATATAATTCATCTTTCTTTACACTAAATTGCATTAGTGTAGAAAACGTCTTATATTCATTAACAATTTTTTGCTCTTTTAAATCATACTGTATCATACATAACTTACTGTTTTCTCCATGTGTATCTGCCTGTGCAACATATAAATTGTGGCCGTCCTGATACAAACCAGATACCGCATTTCCGCTCTCGGGCATTTTAATCACTTTAAATTTCAATGTGTCTGGTGATATTGCAACAATATCTTTACCATAAGGTACATAAATTCGATTATTATAAATCACATTAAAATTTGTTCCATCCTCAAAATTAATTTTATCAGATAGAACTTTTTCTGTATGCTTCGTAAAAAAATCTGTTCTATTCAATATAGACTTCCCATTCTGCTCTGTGTAAAAATAAACCTTTTCATTACAAACAAACATATCAACAGATATTGTATTTTCTAATATTATCGACTGCATATCATCACCACCAATTACATATCTGTCAATATATGTTACTCGGTTTAAATTACTAATTGCATAAATATATTTATCATCCACATAAAAACTTGTGATATTAACCCGATCTAATTTATATTCTTTTATCTCATCTGTTTTTAGGTTTATCGCTATAATTTTACAATTATCTTTATCATATCCATACCCTAAAGAAATTTCATATAATATTTCATTCTTTACGACAGGATAAAGATATTGGAATTCGCCTACATTTCCATATTCATACTTTTGTATACCAACTTGATTTAATTGATTATCAAAATATGTAATTTCTGTTTTATCACCATATTTCATAGATGACTTTATTACTGCATACTCTCTATTATTTGTTACTTTAGATTCTTGTGTATTATTGCATCCTGTAACCAAAACAACAAGAGCAAACAAAAATATTAATCTTTTTTTCTTCATAAATAACCTCATAAACTTTTATCAAACAGTATAATTTACTTAGTATATATTGTACAAGTCTTATCTGTATTTACTAACTCCATTGGATGTACTGCTCTTCCAAATTTTTTAGTATTTAAATCTATACGTTGCTTATCCAAATATCCTGCATATATTAATTGTGAACAATAAAATTTCTTTCTTGTATCCACATTAAAATAATTATAATTATATTTTTTGCCTATTTGTAAATAACACCAATCTGCAACATATGCATCCTGATAAATTGTTGTTTTCGGAGTTGTAACGCCGTAGCAACTTTTCTTTGAACTATACCAATTATTTTTGCCCGTTGTAACCCCCTTTGAAAGAGATTCTACTACCTTATTCGAACTATATACAATCGCTGCATGTCCCGTTGGTATTAATCCTTTATAGTAATCACTAGTAACTAAAATGACCCCTTTTCTCCTTGGATAATTTCCACTACTTTTAATAATTGAACCAATCCCTTTATTTGTCTTGTCTTTTCTAACAGGTTTCTTATCTGCTTCTTTAATCAACTATTGAACTGTCTTTGAATCAAATACCTCTTCAGCACTTTTTTGTTGTGCCATAACATTATTTCCTAATATAGTCATTCCTAAAAATAAATTCAGTGTTAACATCACTACTCTCTTCATACTCTTTTTCATACTTTAAATACTTCTTTTTAATTTCTTTATAATAATATTTTATATTTTAATATATAATATTTTAAACATTTCCCATCAACTTATTTCGACTTTATTCGACTTTTTATATAAAATTATTTCTTTATACTTATTCGCAGAATACCGCAATATAAGAAAAGAGAGAAGAGTTCATTTGTGCAAGCACAATGAACTCTTCTCTCTTTTCTTATATTAAGTCGCTCTGCTCAAAACTTCGCGCCTATTTGTCAGCTTTTGTTGTTTCTGCTGATGTAGTTGCTTTTTCTGTTGCTTTGTCAGTTGATTTCTCTGTTGCTTTTTCTGTTGTTGTTTCTGGCGCTTTTGTAGTTGGCGCTGAACCTTTCTTCATTTCAACGTTTTCACAAACAACATCTCTTACTTTCATTAATAAAAGATTTAACTGAATTGTATCTTTTACAGTGTCTTCACCATAGTTTTTCTCTAATGTCTTAATATCTGCACCATAATTTTTCTTTGCAAATGAATCGCCTTCTTCTTTGTAAAGTTTGTCAGCATCATGTCCTTCTTTCTCTGCAATCGCAAGGATAACCATTCTGCTCTTCATAGCCTCTTTTGACTGCTTATGCCATTCATCCTCTGTCATACCTGTTACATCTAAATAAGATTTTATGTCTGTAATACCATATGATGAGTACTGTGCAACAATAGATGACTCTGCTTCTGACTCATATTCTTCTAAAGCTTTTTTATCATATTCAGATACTTTGCAATCTTCTAAATATTTCATCCATAAGCCATTCATAATCTTATTATATTTTAATTCTTTTTTCTGATAATCTTTATATTCTTTTACAGTTTTTAAACCTTCTTCTTTATAATTTGTTTTTACAAATTCATCATCGAACTTAGGTGTTTCTGTTTTCTGTAATGACTTAATTGTAAAAGTAAACCAAACATCTTTACCTGATAAATCAACATCCTTGTTATCTACTTTTACTTTATTTCCATAATCCTTTGGAAATGCAAGTTTCTTTGTAAACTTGTCGCCTACTTTATGTCCTTTTAATGCATCAACAAATCCATCAATCATAGGTGAACCATTTACTGTGCTATTCTTAATATCAGCTGTCTGATCCTGTGCTGTACCACCATCAAACTTTACTTTCTTACCTTTTACTTCGATTTGTCCCGAATAATCAAATACTACAGTTGAATCTTTTTCTACTTTACCCTTTTTAATTGTCTTTGTTGTTGCATGATTATTTAAATCAGTGTCAATCACAGACTGTACTTCCTCGTCTGTAACCTTAATATCATCTTCGTATGCAGGTAACCCTTTATAATTTGCCAACTTGACTGTTCCTAAGTCTGTCTCAACAGAACCTGAACTTGAATTTCCACAAGCTGCTAATCCTAATGCCATTGTTGCTGATAATGCAACTGCTAAAACTTTTTTAAACATTTTATTTTGTCTCCTCTTCTCTTTTTTGCTTAAAGTTAAAATCAGCTGTACACTTTAAGCTCGCATACAACTGATTTTACCATATCAGGCTCATTATTTAAAGTATAAATTTGAATTAACATGTGATTTCACAAAATAATCACATTCCATTCAAAACTCTATAGCTTTTCGTTAATTTACAACATTTATCTTTACACTCAAACTATTATTTTGTAAATTATCCTAATTTTTCTCCTGTTAATTTTTCGTATCCTTCTAAATAGATAGCAATCGTCTTATCTTCTACTTCCTTTGGAAGTGTCCAGTCATGGTCATTTGCCTTTAACCAGTCACGGGCAAACTGCTTATCAAAAGATGGCTGTCCATGTCCTGGTTCATATCCATCTGCCGGCCAGAATCTTGAACTGTCCGGTGTCAGCATTTCATCACCAATTACAATATTTCCATTCTCGTCCAAACCAAACTCAAACTTTGTATCTGCTATAATAATTCCACGTTCTAAAGCATAATCTGCACACTTTTTGTATAACTCAATCGTATACTCTTTTAACTTTGCAGCATACTCTTCTCCTTTTCCCGGGAATTCTTTCTCTAATACTTCTATACTCTTTTCATATGAGATATTCTCGTCATGATCTCCAATTTCTGCCTTTGTAGAAGGAGTGTATATTGGTTCTGGTAATTTATCAGATTCCTGTAATCCTTCTGGAAGTTTAATGCCACACACTGTTCCATTTTCCTGATAACTAGCCCAACCACTGCCAGTAATATACCCACGAACAATACACTCAATTGGCAACATTTCTAATTTCTTGCACATCATACTGTTACCATCAAACTTCTCCTGTCTGAAAAATTCAGGCATGTCCTTTACATCTACAGATAACATATGATTTGGAACAATATCTTCTGTCATATCAAACCAGAATTTTGACATCTGAGTAAGTACAGTTCCTTTTTTCTTAATAATATTTTTTAAAATAACATCAAAGCAACTGATTCTGTCTGTTGCTACCATAATTAAGCTGTCACCATTATCATAAATCTCTCTAACTTTTCCTTCTTTAACTGGTTTCATTTTTCCCTCTCTTTCCGTTCGGACTATTGTCCGCTTCCTTTTGTTCGGACCACAGTTCGATTTGCATGGGCAATGAGCCAGGCGAGCATACTTGTATGCTCATTTGGCGAATGCTGCGACAGTGCCGAAATTTATTTCGGCACTCGCACTTCGTGCTTCATCTCACTGTATTTGCTCCGCAAATGTCAGAAAATAAACAGTTCCCACAGTGTGTAAACACCCTGTAGTCCTTTTTATTTTCTGTCGCTTGTCCGAACTATGTTACACGTTTATCTCTGCACTCATTCCGAGTAACTCTTTATTTGCTTCAAGAATCGGATTAATTTCTTCTTTTAAGAATTCTTCCACCTGTTCCGGTGAACGTCCTACATACTTACTTGGATCCATTGTCTTTTCGAGGTCTTCCAATGACATATTAAATGCCTCATCAGCAGCAATCAACTCTAGCAGATTATTGTCAAGACCTTTCTGTTTCACATTTGCACCTGCTTCCATAGAAAGTTCACGTATCTTCTCGTGCATTTCCTGTCTGTTTCCACCTGCTTTTACAGCATCCATCATAATATTTTCTGTAGCCATAAATGGTAGTTCACTCATCAGTCTCTTTGTTATAACCTTATCATAAACTACCAATCCGTCTACAACATTCAGATATAAATCTAAAATACCGTCAATCGCAAGGAACGATTCCGGAACACTCAGTCTCTTGTTTGCTGAATCATCTAATGTTCTCTCGAACCACTGTGTTGCAGATGTGATTGCTGGATTTAAAGCTGTTACCATCACATAATTTGCAAGAGATGCAATTCGCTCACTTCTCATAGGATTTCTCTTATACGCCATAGCTGAAGAACCAATCTGATTCTTCTCAAAAGGCTCTTCAATCTCCTTCAAATGCTGTAATAAACGAATGTCATTAGAAAACTTATGTGCGCTCGCAGCAATACCTGCTAATACATTCAATACTCTTGTATCCATCTTTCTTGAATAAGTCTGACCTGACACTGGGAAACACTTATCAAATCCCATCTTCTTTGCAATCTTATTTTCCAATTCTTTAATCTTTTCGTGGTCTCCCTCAAAAAGTTCCAGAAAACTTGCCTGAGTACCTGTTGTTCCCTTACTTCCTAAAAGCATCATATTGTCTAGAATATAATCAAGATCATCTAAATCTAACTTTAATTCCATCAACCAAAGTGTTGCTCTTTTTCCCACCGTTGTAGGCTGTGCCGGCTGAAAATGTGTAAATGCAAGTGTAGGCTGTGACTTGTATTTATCTGCAAACTTTGCAAGTTCATTTATAACATTCACTAATTTCTTACGAACTAACTTTAATCCTTCCGTCATAATGATAATATCTGTATTATCACCAACATAACAGGATGTTGCACCAAGGTGAATAATGCCTGCTGCCTTCGGACACTGGAGCCCATATGCATATACATGAGACATAACATCATGGCGGACTAACTTTTCTCTTTCTTTTGCATCATCATAATTGATATCATCTGCGTTTACCTTCAATTCATCAATCTGCTCCTGTGTGATGTTTAACCCCAGCTCCATCTCTGATTCTGCAAGTGCAATCCAAAGTTTTCTCCATGTTTTAAACTTCATGTCCGGAGAAAAAATATACTGCATTTCCTTACTTGCATATCTCTCTGACAAAGGACTATTGTATCTGTCGTTACTCATAAACTTCCTCCTAGTTTTATTTTAATTATATAGTTGTTTATTTGAATAAAGTGTCGCTTGCGGCACTTCATGCATTTTCTATTATATAAGATTTATTGCTGATACTCTCCGCGAATATCTTCTTTGGGCGGTTCCATTGGATATTTTCCTGTAAAACATCCTGTACATATAGATTTCCCGCCTGATATCTCTAGTAATCTATCAATATTCAGATATGCCAGACTTTCACATCCAATAATCTGTCTGATTTCCTCTACTGAACGATTATATGCTATCAGTAATTCTTTATTTGGCACATCTGTTCCAAAATAGCATTCACTGATAAAAGGTGGTGAGCTGATTCTCACATGAACCTCTGCAGCTCCTGCATCCTTAAGCATCTGTACAATTCTGTCGCTAGTCGTTCCCCTGACAATAGAATCATCAATCATGATAACTCTCTTACCATCTACAGCTTCTTTTAACACGTTTAACTTCACACGCACACTGGATTCACGGCTTTTCTGCTGTGGTTTAATGAATGTACGTCCCACATAACTGTTTTTCACAAACGCTGTACCATAAGGAATCCCTGACTGCATAGCATATCCCATAGCTGCTGCATTTCCTGATTCCGGCACACCGATAACAACATCTGCCTCTACCGGACTGTCTATTGCCAGAAACTTTCCAGCCATAATCCTTGAATGATACACACTCATGCCATCAAAATAACTGTCTGGTCTTGAAAAATATATATATTCAAAAATACATCTTGCCTGTTCCTCTGGCTTTAAGCAAAGTGATTTATCTGACCGAATACCGTTTGCATCAATCGTAACAATCTCACCTGGTTCCACATCTCTTACAAACTCTGCATCTACTGTATCAAGCGCACAGGATTCCGACGCCAATATGTAAGCATTGTCTCTCTTTCCAATACATAAAGGTTTAAAGCCATATGGGTCTCTGGCACCAATCAATTTACGTGGACTGGAAACAACCAATGCATATGCACCTTTAATTTTCTTCATGGCACTTGCTACAGCCTGCTCGGCAGTTCCCACTTTAATTCGCTCTCTTGCAATATGATACGCAATTACTTCTGAGTCAATGGTTGTCTGAAAAATTGCTCCTGTATATGCCAGTTCTTCGCGAAGTTCATTTGCATTAATCAGATTTCCATTATGTGCCATCATCAATGTGCCCTTTACATAATTGAGTACCAGTGGCTGTGCATTGCTAGGAATACTATCTCCTGCAGTAGAATATCTGCAATGTCCGACGCCGATATTCCCCTTCAGTTTTGCCAGATTGTCATGCTGAAACACTTCATGCACCAACCCCATACCTTTTAGTAAATCTACTTTCCTCGGTCCATTTGTATCTGATACTGCAATACCACAACTTTCCTGCCCTCTGTGCTGTAGAGCAAAAAGTCCATAATAAATAGTGGATGCCACATCATTACCATCCAAATCATACATACCAAACACACCACATTCCTCATGTGGCTTGTCTGGTTCGCAAGACATACTTACATCTCTCTTATTCATTTTTAATCTCCTAACTTTTTAGAAGCGTGTACAGATTTAATGTACAAACTTCAAGGTTAATTTCTTAACCTGATTCCATATTTTTCAAAAATAAAAAGAGTGAAAATGAAAATAACAAGTATTGGTTTTTCACTTTCCTCCTTATACTGTAGTCCGATTGCAATATGTCTCCAAAACATACCACGCGTTCATTATAAAACGAAGGAAGAAGAAAATCAATATTGATTATTCAAAAAGCACTCTTAAGCCGTTGGTCACAATATATGTCTATCTGCTAATCACTCAAAAGAACATTCTTATTAAAACTTTTCAATAAAGTGATTGCCATATATATTCCAATATCTTTTATATACAAAATCGTCATTGCCATCAAAATTAAGCTGATACATTCTAAATACCACAGGAAAGTCTTTTGGCTGCCATTGTTCCTCATAGGAATAACAATATTTCATCCCGATCCTTTGCATAACATTTCCACTTCTGGGGTTGTTTCTATCATGCGTTGCTGTAATATACGGAAGTCCGTCCTTTTTCACCTGCCCCACAACAGCTCTTCCTGCTTCCGTAGCAATGCCCTGATGCCAAAATTCTCTTCGGAGTCCGTAACCAAAATCGTGATTCTCTTCCATACCAACTTTAATATAGCCAATTGGAAAATTGTCACTTTTAAGGCAGATAGCATAGGCGTATGCCTGTGGTTGCTCATACTCCACAGCATATCTTTTCTTATAAAACTTTTTGGTTTCCTCAATATCTTTCATAGGATACCATGGCAAGAATCTATTAACTTCCTCGTCCTTAAGTATCAGATAAAGTGCTTCCATGTCGTTTTCCGTAAACTTACGCAAAATCAAGCGTTCTGTTTCCAACGTAGGTGTATTCAAAACATTTACCTCCCAAATTGTCTGATTGTAACATATAATTCAGTCTCTTGATAAAAAAGTTAAGGTGGGAAATGGCTCCTATGAGCTATTTCCCACTCTCTTCAGAACAGGCCATTTTCCCACAGCCCCTTTCTGTAATAATTTATAACTTTTTCTTACAACTCACTCTACAAAAGTTCCTTTAACAGCTTATTTACTACTCCCGGATTTGCTTTTCCCTGAGTTGCTTTCATTGTCTGTCCTACCAAAGCACCAATTGCCTTACCTTTACCGGAACGAACATCTTCTACTGCCTTCGGATTTTCCTCAATGACTTTCTTTACGATTTCACGCAATGCGTCCTCATCATTATCCTGTTTCATTCCATGTTCTTCAACATATGCCTCCGGATCAATATCTGATTGAAACATTTCTTCAAATACTTCTTTGGCAGCACCACGATTTATTACGCTGTCTTCAATCAGTTTAATCAGTTTTGAAAGATTTTCAGCTGAAAATTTAATCTGATCCGGATCAATACTTTCCTCTTTGCACAGACGCATTGTCTCACCCATAATCCAGTTGCTGACTTCTTTTGGTTTATTGCCTAAAGCGACAGTCTCTTCAAACAAATCTGCCAATGGTTTATATAAAGTAATAATATCTGCATCATATTCCGGAAGTTCAAACTCATTCATATATCTAGCCATCTTTTCATCTCTGAATTCCGGCTCTTTTGACTTCACTTCCTCTAACCATTCTTCACTGATAATAACTGGAACAAGGTCAGGGTCAGGAAAATATCTGTAATCCTGTGCATCCTCCTTAGAACGCATTGCATAGGAATATTCCTTTGCATCATCCCAGCGTCTTGTCTCCTGGACAACCTCTTTACCTGCCTCAATTAAATCTATCTGCCTCTCTCTCTCGTTCTCAATCGCACGAGCAATTGCTTTAAATGAATTCAAATTCTTCATTTCTGTTCTTGTGCCAAATTCACTTGCTCCAACCTCTCTCACAGAAAGATTTACATCAGCCCTCATAGAACCCTCATTTAACTTACAATCAGAGGCACCAAGATACTGAATAATCAGACGTAATTTCTCAAGATAAGCCACAACTTCATCTGCACTTCTCATATCCGGTTCCGATACAATCTCAATTAATGGTACACCTGAACGATTCAAATCCACCAGCGAACAATCATAAAAATCATCATGAATTAATTTTCCTGCATCTTCTTCCATATGAATCTCATGGATGCGTACCTGTTTCTTCTCTCCATCATCACCTTTGATTTCAACATATCCGTTCGTACAAATTGGTTTGTACAACTGTGAAATCTGATAGTTCTGTGGATTGTCCGGATAAAAATAATTCTTTCTATCAAACTTACCATTGCGAGTAATATCACAGTTGGTTGCCAAGCCTACTGCCATAGCATACTCTACTACCTGTCTATTTAATACCGGCAGAGAACCTGGCATACCTGTACATACCGGACAAGTGTGGGTATTTGGTGCTCCTCCAAACTCTGTCGAACAGGAGCAGAATATTTTTGTCTTTGTTGCCAGCTCTACATGGACTTCCAGCCCAATGACGGTTTCATATACTTTTTCCATGACTGCTCCTCCTAATCTCTTTCTTTTGCTATACTGCATCTTTCATAGTCTCTTGACTGTTCATACGCATATGCCATCTGGATAATATTATTTTCTTTAAAACAATCTCCGATAATCTGCATTCCAATAGGTAATCCTTTAGAATCCACACCACATGGTACACTAATTCCCGGCAGTCCTGCAAGATTTACAGAAATCGTATAAATATCACCTAAATACATCTGAATTGGGTCAGACAAACTCTCTCCAAGCTTTGGCGCCGTAGTTGGTGCAGCCGGTCCGATAATCACATCATATTTTGCAAAGGCCTCATCAAATGCTTTTTTAATTAAAGCTTTTGTACGAAGAGCTTTTAAATAATAAGCATCATAATATCCCGAACTAAGAACAAAAGAACCTAACATGATACGTCTCTTAACTTCCTCTCCAAATCCTTCGGAACGGGTCTTTTTGTACATATTATGCAAATCTCTATAATCAGGAGTACGATAACCATATTTTACTCCCTCAAATCTGGCAAGATTTGAACTAGCCTCTGCCGCTGCAATTACATAATATGCCGGAATGGCATAATCTATCAGTTCAAGGTCAAACTCTTCTACAACAGCACCTTTTTTCTCAAGAACATTTACCGCATTTAAAATCGCATCTTTTACCTCTGAGTCCAGACCCTCACCAAAATACCCTCTCGGAATACCAATCTTCATTCCCTTCACATCATCTACCAACGCTGATGTGAAATCATAGGATTCTCTCTTTACTGATGTAGAATCTTTTGGATCATAACCTGCGATTGTCTCTAAAATTGTTGCACAATCTGTAACATCCTTCGCCACCGGTCCAATCTGGTCAAGAGATGAGCCATAAGCAATCAGTCCATATCGTGACACTGTGCCATAAGTTGGTTTGATACCAGTCACACCACAAAATGAACTAGGCTGTCTGATAGAACCACCTGTATCAGAGCCAAGTGCATAAGAACACTCCTCTGCTGCTACTGATGCACAGCTTCCACCTGATGAACCACCCGGTACATGCTCTTCATTCCATGGATTTTTCGTCTCTCCATAATAGGAAGTCTCTGTTGTACTTCCCATGGCAAACTCATCCATATTCGTCTTTCCTATTATAATAGCTCCTGCCTCTTCCAAATTCTTTACAGCCTCAGATGTATATGTTGGATAGAAATTTGAAAGAATCTTAGAACTGCATGTCGTTAAAATTCCTTCGGTACACATATTATCCTTTATTGCTACCGGCACCCCGGCCAAAGGATTGTCCAGTTCCCCCTCATCTATCTTTGACTGAATCTCTTCTGCTTTCGCAAGTACTTTTTCTTTTTCCAGCACAGTTACATAACTGTTAATATCTTTTTCAACTGCTTCAATCTGTGCAAAAGCATCAAGAACAGCATCCTTTACTTTCACTTCGCCACTCTTAATCTTCTTTCCAAGTTCTACAGCTGTCAAACTCATCAAGTTCATTAATTTTCCTCCACTTTTCCAAAAATCTCTGACCACTCACTAATCAAATGTCTTTGGCACTACAAATGCCCCATCTCTTTCTTCTGGCGCATTTTTTAATATATTTTCTCTGTCATCACCATTTATCACCACATCTTCACGGAACACATTGTTTACCGGAAACACATGGCTCATAGGCTCTACATTACTCGTGTCAAGTTCGTTTAACTTATCAATGTAATCAAGCATTTTTCCCATGTCTTCCTTCGCTTTTTCTTTCTCATCATCAGACAATTCCAGTTTCGCTAAAATGCCAACATATTCAATTGTTTCATCCGAAATAACATTCGCCATACAGACCTCCTTCTATATATAATGCCATAGAAAATGGCAAAATCTCACACTTAATCTATATTTTACAGAATATTGTTCTAAAAATCAATGAAATCGGGAATATTATGATTAACAATTCAGCCATGCGACATAAAATATAGGGAGCAAAATGCTGCTTGCAGACATTTTGTTACCTAATCTACTATTGACAAATATTGACTTTTAATTGCAGGCGGTATATACTTTAACGTGGATTATTCCTATATATATTATAACAATTTAGAAATGAAAATAAGATAGAAATGTGAGGTTGCGTATGAAAAAGACAAAAATTGCTGTGGCGGGAACCGGCTATGTAGGCTTATCCAATGCCATTTTATTATCTTTAAACAATGAAGTGACTGCTTTTGATATTAACGAGGAAAAAATAAACATGATAAATAATCATGTTTCCCCTCTGAAAGACAAATATATTATTGACTATTTAAAAAATAAAAAACTGAATCTACATGCTACAACAAATTACAAGGAAGCTTTTAACAATGCCGACTTTGTTGTGATTTCTACCCCTACAAATTATGATTCTGAAACAAATCATTTTGATACTTCATCTATAGAATGTGTCATCGAAGAACTATTAGCACTAGGCAGTAATGCCACAATTGTTATCAAATCTACCATTCCGGTAGGCTATACACAACAACTAAGAGAAAAATATAATTTGAATCATATATTATTTTCCCCTGAATTTTTAAGAGAAGGAAAAGCATTGTATGACAATCTGTATCCCTCCAGAATTATCGTGGGAACTGATATAGATAACAGTACCCTTACAAAAAAAGCAGAAGAATTTGCTGAACTTTTAAAAGAAGGTGCTGTCAAAGAAAACATTACTTCTATTATTATGCAGTATACAGAAGCCGAAGCTGTAAAACTTTTTTCTAACACATATTTGGCTATGCGTGTCGCTTATTTTAACGAGTTAGATACTTACGCTCAGGAAAACCACCTTGATGCAAAAGCGATTATTGATGGAATGTGTTTAGACCCTAGAATTGGAGATCATTATAATAATCCGTCTTTGGGATATGGCGGGTACTGTCTGCCAAAAGATACAAAACAGCTTCTGGCAAACTACAAAGACAAAAATGTTCCGAATAATATTATCGAGGCAATTGTTCATAGTAATGATACAAGGAAAAATTACGTGGTAAACAAAATTAAAGAATATGCTCCTGACATCGTTGGAATATACCGATTAACTATGAAAGCAGACTCTGATAATTTTAGAGCATCGGCTGTATGGGATATTATGGATAAACTTCTTGACAGTGGACTGAAACTTGTAATTTACGAACCAATTGCCAAAGAAGATAACTATAACAATATCCCAATAATTAATAATCTGGAAGATTTCAAAAAAATATCTGATGTGATTTTAGCGAACAGATTTGACAATGTCTTAGAAGATGTTTCAGAAAAAGTCTATACCACAGATATTTATTCCAGAGATTAGTGTTTCAATCAAATGAGAAAGGAAAACGGAAAAATGAAATTTTCATTAGCAAATATTTCTGACAGAAAAATAAAGATTTTAATTTATTTTATTTTCGCAATTACTACAGTAGTTTTGGGAACAAAACTATCGTTACCATATGTATTAGATGAGGTGGGTACAGTAGCAAATACTGCTTTTATGGCTGGCGATGACTGGTCTCTCTGTGTCCAGACTATGGGTGGATTTTACTATAAATATGGTTTCTCTGCACTATATCTTCCTCTTTATTTAATTTTCAAGAGCAATCCTGTTCTTATGTATAAATCAATGATTTCATTAAACATGTTAATCATAAGTTTTATTCCTGTAATTTCATATCATATATGCAGAAACTATCTGAATATCAAATCAAAGGTTCAGTCATTACTTATTTCCGTACCTGCTGTGGGTATTTCATCTATCTGGCTGTATTCTGCCTATTCCCGATGTGATGTTATTTTAATATTTTTACCATGGCCGATATTACTTTTACTATTAAAGTTATCATCTACTGAAAAATCCATGAAGAAAAATATTCTTTCCATTTTACTTGCACTCATAACAGTATATGCATATATGACACACACCAGAGGTCTTGTTCTTATTGTAGCCGCACTTCTGACAATTATATTAATGTCTGCTATTTATAAAAAACATATTGTGAACTATTTTCTATACATTCCTGCAACGGGAATCTTTCTTGTAATTGATAAGGTCTTAGCCTCTATTGTTAAACAGGGTGTTTATGGAAAATACGGAACCAGACATGGAAGTATGGAAGCGCTGGATTACGAAACGCTTGGAAAACTTTTCACCCAAAATGGAATTGTTATAGAGCTGAAATTATGTATTGGATGGCTGTATAACTTATTTGCCTCAACAATGGGGTTGGTTATCATCGGCTTTATCGCAGCTTTGATTATATTATATAAGAACTTTAAAAAGAGACAGGAAAATACCATTGAAAACATTTTATCACTATTTTCAATATTATGTCTGATGGGAACTTTTGCAATGGGGGCAATCTTCTTTTTCCCAAGTGCTTTTGAATTGTTAAATGGTTTTGAAATCGACAGAGCCGATCGTCTGGTATATGGCAGGTATACCGTGGGCGCTGTAGGACTTGTAGCATTAGTTGCGTTATATTCGCTGATTATAAAAAAAGATACAATTATGAAGTGGAAATCAAAAATCCTTGCAGTTATCACATACCTGGCAATTTTTATTCCATTTATATGGAAAGTAAGTCCTCACTTGGATAACATTCCACAGACAGACTCAAGATACTTTTTATCTTTAACCGGATTGTTAAAAATAGAAAATGGAAAAACAACCGATGCTTTTCCTGATTTAACTTCTGTCTTTACCAAAACAGGAATTATTTCTTTTGTGGTACTTATCATTATTTTATTGCTAACAAGCATAAACCAGACAAGAGTGCTATACAGTACATGTATTTTAATTTTTGTGCTATCTGTAATTAACTACAGTTACGTATTTATAAATGTGAGAGATAATCGTGATAATGTAGTTTATGAACGTGTTGAATATCTTGTTGATTATATGAATGAATTATGCAACAAAACGAACATCAATGAAGAATATCCGAACTTCTGTTATGATAAGTCCGGTTATCTGGTTAAAGTTTATCAGTACGGACTGCCAAAATTTAATCTTGGAACACTGAAATACTTAACAGACAGACCACAGAATAGTTTCTTTGTATTATGTGGCAAAAACAAAATTGATACTGCAATTAAAACTTGTAATGAAGTATATGGAGCAAAAGACAATTATTATACACTGAACGACTATGACGTTACGAAATCTCCAATGGATGTTGTAATCGTCAAAGGCGATGCACTTGCAGATACTTTAAAGAGCCATGGATACGCTCTTACAAAATATACTAAACAATAAGGGAGAATAAAAATGAAACTAATTATTCAAATACCATGTTATAATGAAGCTGAAACATTGGAAATTGCACTAAATGATCTACCGAAACATATTGACGGAATTGATGAAATTGAATATTTGATTATCAATGATGGTAGTGCTGATAATACTGTAGAAGTTGCTAAAAACTGGGGAGTTCACTATGTCGTAAACTTTAAACAGAACAAAGGACTGGCAAAAGGATTTATGGCAGGTCTGGATGCCTGTTTGAGGAATGGTGCAGATATCATTGTCAATACTGATGCCGATAACCAGTATTGTGGTGCTGATATTGAAAAACTTGTAAGACCTATATTAGATGAAAAAGCAGATATTGTAATTGGCGAAAGACCAATTGATGACACAGCCCACTTTTCACCATTAAAGAAAAAGCTGCAGCATTTAGGCAGTTGGACAGTACGTGTTGCGTCCAAATCCGATATTCCTGATGCACCAAGTGGCTTCAGAGCTTATAGCAGGGAAACAGCCATGAAACTGAATGTAGTAAATGAATATACTTACACTTTAGAAACAATCGTTCAAGCAGGAAGAACAAAAATGGCAATGACTTCTGTTCCAATCAGAACAAATCCGGAACTTAGAAAATCAAGACTTTTCAGTAGTATGTTCGGATATGTAAAACGTTCTATGGTAACAATCGTTCGCTCCTTTATGATGTACAAACCTCTTAAATTTTTTGGTTCCATTGGAATACTTTCATTTTTACTAGGGCTTGGCATTGGTATAAGATTTTTAGTATACTATTTTATGGGACAGGGCGGTGGTCATATTCAGTCCTTAATTCTTGCCAGCACTTTTATGATGATTGGCGTATTTACCTACATTATTGCATTACAGGCAGATATTATTGCTGCCAACAGAAAAATTTTAGAAGATGTTCAGTATCATGTCAGAAAACTGGATTATGACCAAAATAAAAAAGATAACAATAAATAATTAGGATTGGTACAAAATATGAGAGATATTACAATTGCTATTACAGCAGCAAGTTATAGCGGCAATAAAGGTGCTGCTGCCATGCTGCAAAGTTCCATTAAACAATTGCACAATATTTATGGTAACAGACTGAATATTAATCTAATGTCTGTTTATCCAAAAGAAGATAAAAAGCAATTGCCTTTTGACTTTATTCATATTACAAGCACAAAGCCGGAACAGCTGTTATTTACAGCTTTTCCTCTGGCTGTATTATACAAGCTTTTTAAATGGTGTCCGCCCATTAAAAAGCTTCTTTTAAAAAATAAAATATTAAAAACATATACACAAACAGATTTGGTTATCGACGAAGCCGGCATTTCCTTCGTCGATAGTCGTGGTTTTGTAATGAACACTTACGCCTTTGTCTGCGTGGCAGTTCCACTCTTAATGGGTACACCTGTAGTAAAGTATTCTCAAGCATTAGGAACATTTAAAAACCCATACAATAAATTTTTAGCAAAATGGATTCTTCCAAAACTAAAACTTATTTGTGCCAGAGGTCAGGGAACTTATGACAATCTTATGGGAATTGGCGTAAAAGATAATGTGAAATTATGCGCAGATGGCGCCTTTTCCATGGAAGACAGTGAATATTGGAACAATGAGGTAGACAAAGTCTGTTCCAGTGATAATTTCTTCAACGGCAATGTCATCGGACTTTCCATAAGTTCCGTTGTAGAAAAGAAATGCGACAAGATGGGAATTGCATATAAAGACACTATGGTCTCTTTTATAAACTATTTAAATGAAACAGGATACAATGTTATTCTTATTGCAAACGCCGCAAGAATCAACAGTGAAAAGTCAAGAAATAATGACCTGATGGTGGGAGATGCTATTTATGATGCCGTTGCAGAAAAGAACATGGTACGCTGGTACCACAAGGAAATGGATGCAGAAGAAATTCGTGCCTATATTGGAAAATGCCGTTATCTGGTAGCTTCCAGATTTCATGCCATGATTGGCTCTCTGGAGCAGAAAGTTCCTGTTCTTCTTATCGGTTGGAGTCACAAATATCAGGAAGTATTGGATATGTTTGAACTGGGACAGTATGCAATTGATTTTTCAAAACTGGAGTTATCTGAATTAAAGAGAAGTTTTGAGGATTTTGTTTCGCATGAAAAAGACATTCGGACAAAACTAGAAAAAAATCTCGATGCTGTTTTGGAAAGTTCCAAAAACAACATTAAATATATCAGCAAAGTCATTGACGAAGTAACAGGTAAACCTAAGAAAAAAGCAAAATTACTGGATTATGATAATCCTGATAAATATATCGGACCTCATCTTGGCTGTAAAAAAGGATATGCAACGGATGAATCAATTCGTGCAAATGCAGCTTCCGGCGGTATGGTTACTGCTCTTCTTTGTAATATGTTAAAAAACAAAACAATTGATGGTGCATGGGTAACGAAAACTGCTTTTGAAAATGGTGAATTGACTTACAAAACATATATTGCCACTACAAAGGAAGAAATCTGTGATGCTTCATCCAGCATCTACATGAACATTCCATTACTAAAGCACCTGGATGTAGTGAAAAATTTTAATGGTAAAATTGCTGTAGTAATGACTCCATGTATGCTCCGTGGTCTGGATGCCATCATGAAAAACGATTCTTCTTTGAAAGAAAAAATCGTGATGAAATTAGGATTGTATTGCAGCGGAAACCATTCTCCAAAGGCTACTACTCTTTCTATGGAGAAATCCGGAATCCCCGCCGACAATGCCGAGCGTTTATACTACCGCCGCGGACATTGGCGTGGCACTTCGAGTGTTATCTATAAAGACGGAAGCGCAAAAGAATTTTCCTATTCCAAAACAATTTGTGCATACAAAAATGCATATTTCTTTGAAAAAGACAGCTGCATGACCTGCCAGGATCATTATGCTGAATGTAGCGATATCAGTTTTGGTGATATCTGGCTCAAAGAAATGAAGGGGAATCCTATTAAGCATACAAGTTGTGTTATCCGCTCCCGAAAGGCTTATGATGCCATGAATCAGGCAATAAGTGACGGCGATATTGAAGCAACACACATCAGTGACAAAGATATAGTCCGCAGTCAGAAAAGAGCATTGGTATTTAAGTTTAGTCTTGCTAAAATAAAACAGAAACATTCGAATATCAATATGGATACCAGCGATAAGTGTAAATGGAATCATAAACTGGCTTTTAAATTAGCGGAGAAAAACAAAAAATTTTCGGAAGAACATTATGATAAATTAGCAAAAATTCCGACAAAAGTTATTTATTATTATATGTGCTTTATTCGTGTGTTGCTAAGTTTTTAGGAGTGAAATCAATGAATTCAAAAAAAATTAACAAAAAGACATTTATGAGCATATGCAAAATATTGTTTTTAGTTCTAGTTGCAATTTTTCTGGCAAAATACTTTATCACAAGCTGGGAAGACATCAGACAGATAGAGTGGTCCAAATTTAACTGGGGCATATTTGTGCTTTCTATACTGCTCTACTTTGTATACAAAATATCATTGGCATCTTTATGGCACTATATAACCATGTTGAACCAATGCAGCATCAGTTATACAAAGGCAGTGACCAGTTACTTATACTCTATTCTTGGGAAATATATTCCAGGTAAAGTTTTTATGCTGGCGGCAAGGATTCCGGGATATCAGGAAAACGGTGTTCCTATGCGGAAGGTAACTATTTGTTTCTTTTTGGAAAATATATGTACTCTGCTTGGTGCTGCATTTCTATTTCTGATTTCATTATTCTTTTTCCCAAATGAGCTACTGGCAAACTACCAATGGGCGGCTATTGGCCTTGTTGTTTTATTTTTTATCTGTATTAATCCGAAGATTATTAACTTTTTTTTGTCCAAACTTGGAAAATTAATCAAAAAGGATGATATGGAAATCACAATTACCTATCCGCAAATGATTAAAGTTGTCTTTTTATTCATTTTAAACTGGCTGGTAGTTGGTACCGGATTCTATATTTTAGTTGTTTCTCTTTACCCGAATGTAGGAATCTCGCAATGGCTGTATGTAGGCGGTATTTACGGATTGTCTGCTATTATTGGTATTCTGGCAATCTTTACTGTTTCCGGTCTTGGGGTCAGGGAAGGAATCCTTATGGCGGGACTGCTACTGATTATGCCAAAAGAATATGCTGTGATTATTTCCATTGTATCAAGGCTATGGGCTACTATCGCAGAACTGGTACTGATACTTGCAGCATTTATTGTCAATAAAATTCTTTTAATTAAATCAAAAAAATCTGAATCTGCACTTGAAAATCCTTCCATAAAAGAATAAGATAGATATATCAGTAAGGACGGAATTTGTCATTAATGAATGACTGTATCACGAGTCTGTGTCAAACACATAAAATGGCTCGTGATACCTTTTTACAGCAAAGGAGGGATTGAATATGATTCAAAACAGAATAGTAAAGTATTTCGCCAAAAAAGACCCTAATATTGCCATCAAGGTTATACCGGGTCATTTTGCAACAACACATTCACATCTGAATTATTATTTAGATATGACAACTATGAAAACACGTGCGAATGAAGCTGAACGCATTGCCGTAGCAATGAAAGATTATTACAATGTAATGGGAAAACCTATTGATACGATTGTTTGTCTGGATAACTGCGAAGTCATTGGTGCATTCCTTGCAAATGAATTAAGCCGTGCCGGTGTTTTATCTATGAACGCGCACAAGACGATTTACGTAGTTACACCGGAATTTAACTCTAATGGTCAGATGATTTTCAGAGATAATCTGAAACCTGAAGTAGAAGGAAGAAATGTATTGTTACTCCTTGCCTCAGCAACTACTGGAAAGACGGTACGTAACAGTATTGAATGTATCCAGTATTACGGCGGAAAACTACAAGGTATTTCAGCCATATTCAGTGCTGTTGACTCTGTTGACGGATATCGGGTAGATGCACTATTCAGAGCTGAAGATATACCAAATTATGATGCATATTCTCATCATGACTGCCCAATGTGTAAGGCAGGAAAATCTGTGGAGGCATTGGTGAATGGATATGGATACAGCGAAATTTAATATTTAATAATGCTTAATTTTTAAGCATTCTATCCTACAATATAAAAAGAACTATCCTCTAAGTCAATGTGGCTTTTACGGATAGTTCTTCTATTAAGACCTTTTTAATTATTTTTACTTATCCCAGAGACCATCTTCTCTCAGTCTCTTCCAGTCAGCTTCAAGAATCTTAGGTTTTTTACCTTTATATCTTTTCTCTGTCATATTTAAATATTTATTATTCATCAAATCGTTTAATGCTGTCTGTATACGTTCTCTGGACACACCACTGTGTGCTGATACATTTTCTACTGTTTTAGAATATGTGGCCATTTTACGCCTTTTCTTTAGAATATATAATGACTGCAATATTGCATCATAATAATACTGTCTTTCCTGATTTGATCTTGGCATCTCTACATATGAATTTGCCGAAGCTTTTAATTTATTGCTCAATGAATGTTTTACGCCATATACAATAACTTTTTTCTTAATATCTCTTAAATATTTTATAGCCAAATCAAAATGTGCATCTCCTGTAAATATAATAAATATATCGGGGGAATTCTTCTTCGCCGCTTCACGATATATTGCATCTAAAATAATAAAATCAGTAAAATCTTTGTCTACACCATCTTTTGTACTAGCTGTATGAACTACATTCTTTGTTATTTTTTCTAATCTGGATAATTCTTTCTCAATATTGCTTCCATGAAAATCACCAAAAAATGTTATATTTTTTATACTATATTCTTCTTTTAGTTCTTTATACCATTCTTCAACATTAGGCCTCATTGAAAAAATATTATTATATCCATAGTACCAATGCTCGTAATCTACAAAAACCGCTGCTGTACTTTTGCTGCTAAATAATCCTTTTAACACTCTGCTCCTCCTTTCTTTTAATTTCACCTATACATTATATCAAACTTTAAAAATATGTCACGAGAAAGTTTTCGACTTTTTGTAGTAACTATTCATCCATGTTATAAATAATGAATGGCAAAAAGCTGCTTGCAGACTATTTGTCATTTATTATTTATATCACATGGTGAACAACCACAGCGAAGGAAATTCGAAGGATTTTCGAGCTGATGGCTGAATAGTTACTTTTTGTATAAAACAAAGCTCCACACATTTTGTGCAGAGCCTGTTCTGTTTATAATTTTATTCATTTCCAAGTACTTCTATTTCATACATGTTATATCCATACTGTCCGGATCTTTCTTTTGCTACAATCTTAATATATCTTAATTCTCTATCTTTCATATCATGAATTCTTATATTTTGCGTATTTTCTGTATAATTCGCTGCTGTATTCCAATTCGTTCCATCCTTTGAATACTGTATCTCATAACTCTTTGCATAAGCATCCCCCCAATGTATCAATATACCATCTACTGAATATATATCTTCTAAATCTACCATAATCCATGCTTCTTCAACAATTGCCGATGACCATTTTGTATCAAGATTTCCATCTACAAGATATTCCGGACCATAAGTCCCCTTACTTGAAGCTGTAACAGTTTTTCCTAATGCTAAATTTGTTTTTCCGATAACAGAAAGTGATGGTTGTTTCTGTCCCGGTGCAAGACTTCCATGAACTTTAAAATCGTACAACGAAATACCTTTATCTGTTCCTCTTATATTACATTGGACCTTCACATATCTAATCGGTCTGTTATACATATAATGTGTTTTTTCTCCAGGACGACCATTGCCTTCTCCTCCCCAATAAATAGCATCTTTAAAAATCCAATCATCACCGGACCATGACACTGTATATCTGTCTGGATATTCTTCTCCCCAGTTAAGTTCAATTGTAGAAACATAATAAACCGCACCCAAATCTACGATAAACCACTGGTTATCTTTTTCCTCAGAAACCCATTTCGTACTGCTATTACCATCTACTGCATATCTTGCATCATAGGAATCTTTTACACTTGAGCAAAAAACTTTCTTTCCATATGCAATGTCATCCAAAGGAATCGCCGCACAAACTTTCTTTTGTCCAAAAATGCTTACAGAACTAATCATAATACTGAAACATAAAATCACGCTTAATAATTTTTTAATCATAAATAATACTCCTTTATTTTTTATTTTTCTCCTGCAGAAGTACTTATAAACAGTCTAAGTTATTTCATGATACATAACAATGCTTTTTTCGTCAGATATGTAAAACATTTTTGCCCTATTGTCGATTATTGTCAATATATAAAAAATAGCCATTATTATCAGTTTTATTTTATATATGTATATTATCTACGTAACTTTTCTAGCTTACTTATTTTCTTTGAAACTTAATGTAATTTTCTCATTATAATAGTTCTCAACACAATATTAGAACTGTCATATGACAGTTCCAAATTTTATCAACTATTGATTTATTAATCGAATTGTTAAAATCCTACTGATTTCTTGTATATAAAACATATTACCAAAAGCATATCTTTTACCGTTATTAAGTTCTTTTGCTATAGGGTCATTATAGTTTTCTTCTAATTTATCTATTTTACCTTTATCTAATTTTTTTTGAGCCTCCCTCTTTGCAAATCCTTTTGCAAGTTTGTAACTATGTTCTTTCTTCCCATTATCGATTACATATTCTATATAATCAGGTCCAAAATTGTAGCTTTGAATAATCACTTTTAAATCATCAACATTATATTTTTTACCTATTGTTAATAATTCTGAAAAATACTTACATCCCTGTTCCATTGATTCTTGAGTACCTAAAGTATTACGAGCCAAACCTGCACTCTCTGAACTCTGCATAACATCTTTACGTTTCCCCTTGCTTTCTTGCTGCATTATTGCCAATAAAACATTTACATACTCAGATATATTATAATTTTTAGCATATTTTCTCATTGCCTCTTTATATCGAATTACCTCATATGGTAATGCTTTTACAGTAATTACCTCTGATAATTTACATTTTGAACATATTTTTGACATATATCCATTTGCTTCACAAGATACTGATCTTGTTTCTTTAAATGCTCCCCATTGATGTCCCTTTGCAGCAATCTTAGTTGTCTGCGTACTTTTACATGCAGTACATACTCTTTTTTTACTTCCATCTGCCGTACATGTTACTTCTTTTGTTGTCTTATACTTTCCCCAGTTATGTCCTGTTTTCTTAATTACTTCTGTATGTACCTTATTGCATCCACTCCTTTGACATTTTCTTGTTCGTTTTCCATCCGTTGTACAAGTTTCCTTTTTTGTTGTTTTAAACGCACTATATTTATGTCCTAACACAGGTAAAATTTTTGTCTCCAAATTGGTGCTACATTTTGTACATTTTCTTACTTTAGTTCCTTCCTTTGTGCAGGTCGCTTTCTTTGTAACTATGTATGAACTTGATGCGTTGTGTCCTGTTGCCGATATTGTTGCCGGACGTGTTGCAACACATCTTGTACATCTACTTATTTTCGTTCCCTTTGCTGTACATGTCGGCGCTACCGTTGTTTGATAGGCTCCCCAGTTATGTCCTAATTTTTCTATCTTAGCAGTTTGTAGAACACTTTTACATTTTTTACATTTCATCACCTTTGTTCCATATGAATCGCAAGTTGCATTCTTTGTCGTCTGCCATTTTCCTATAGCCTTATGCGAACACGCCGCCTTAACCTTTATACTTGCACTGCCAAATGTTATTACTGTCATAAGCATTAGAAATGCAAACGTTCCTATTATTGTGTGTCTTATTGTTTTCATTAATTTTTTCTCCTTTATCTGATTATAAAAAGTCTAGAATTCTCAACTCCCAACCTCTTATAATACATTATTTTTAATTTTTCAACATTTTGGCGGTAAACGGTCTGTAAAAACGTTTAATCGGCAAATGATTTTAATAAAAAAACAGAGAGCAAATTCTCTCTGTTTTTGTAGTAATCGTATTTAACCATAAATTTTTCTATTGTTTATTAATATCTGACTTTATCTTCTTGATAAAAATCTCCAGAATAAACCAAAACCACAAAGATACATAATCTTTCTCCTTTCAAAATAATAAAAGTTTAGAATTCTTAACTTCTAAACCTTTATAACGAAAAATTTATTTTTTTTCAATAACATTTGGGTAAACGGTCGCTAAAACACGGTAAACAGTTTATTAAACTTCTAAAACATCATAAAACAACACTTCAGCTGTAAATATATTGTCAGCAAACATAATATTAAAAGAGCCATTATTATCCTCTACGCATCGTTTAATATTTTTAATGCCATATCCGTGATTCTTTTCTTTTTTTGAAGATATTAACGTGCCATCAATAATATGCGGAGTATTATTTGTATAGTTTGACACTACAATCAACAATTTGGTTTCAACTACTTTTATTGAGATATTAATCTCCTTTTTATCTGTCTGGCATGTAGCTTCAAATGCATTACTTATCAAATTAGAAAAAATCGTACACAAATCCATAGAAGAAAGGGAAATATTTATTGGAATATTTCCCTTCCAATTAATTTTCACATCAATATATTTATTTTTTATATTATTTACAATAGCATCTACAAGACTGTTTCCTGTATGAATACCTCCTTTTAAATTCTTCAAATCTGAATTAATTCTTTTAAAATATCTATCAAGTTCATTATAATTTTTATTATTTAGAAGAGTATGCATACAGTAAATATGATTCTGGATATCATATCTGAATTTCTTCGTTTCCTCTTCTTTTTCAAGCAACATCATATAATACTCTTCTTGTGATTTTAAAAGTTTTTCATTCGTTTTCATTTCTCTTTTTAAGTGTTCATTCTTATTCTTATTCAAAATCAGCAAAAAAGTAACCACAACAAATATAATGCTGCTGACAGTCAGGCCTAACGTAGCAAATCTGGAAACAAAATCATTTTTTTGAGCAAATCCTATATATTGTATACATGTAATAAAACATCCAAGAAACAAAGACCCTATTATAAATATCAATATATACTTTTTAGATATATCATACTCCATACTTTTATTACGCCATTTCATACAAAGTAGCGACATAATAACTATTACGATAAATGTAAGACAGTTAACGGGTATATATAACCAATAATTTTTTAAAAAGATATCCGGATTTAATTGTAAAATAAACATTATGACAGATCCGAAACACATATCAAATATAATTATACCTATATTTGCTATAATGCTTATTCTTATTTTTTTCTTTTCAGATGTAGATATAAATAATAAAATTAAAGCCACAATATCAAAAACAAAGGAAATATCATATAAAAATACATAATGAGATGCAATCCCCACCAATAACAACGATATTATAAAACCAATAAACAGTTTCTTTTTATAATCTACTTTAATCTGAATCAAATAAATACTTATAAACAATACTCTTGCAAACTCAATGAAATAGGATACTAAATTAAAAATTATATCGCTCATTTTCTCCCCCTTTATACAAACTGAGAATTTAATCTTACGTATCTCAAAACTGCATCTTTTAACTGTGTTCTTTTCCTTCTAGATACTGGTATTTCTTCCTCTCTACAAACAGACTGCACTTTTACCTTTACAGAATCTATTATTTTTACATATCTTAATGCCACAATATATGACTTATGCGTTTGAAAAAAATGCTCTGTCCCCAATTTCTGATTCCAATATTTTAAAGTATTTTTACTTTCAATTACTTCTTCATTTGTATAAATATATGTACCATCTCCAAAAGCTTCAATATATACAATGTCTTTTAAATAAATAACTTTCAGTTGACCTTTCATAGAAATTGTCAATCTTTCATTACTTAATATTTCTTTTTCTGCCATTGTAATTGCTTCCCGAAAGCTATCCAAATTTATAGGCTTTTCTAAGAATCGAAACGCCTTAACTTTAAATGCTTCAGCCATCAGTTCGGAGTGGCTTGTAAGAAAGATAATATATTCATTTTTATAATTCTTTCTTATGATTTTAGCCGTTTCCATTCCATCTAATTGTGGCATTTCAATGTCTAAAAATATTAAGTCAAAATTTTTTTCAGATTTTATTAATTCATCACCAGAACTAAATAGTGAAACTTCAAACTCTGGTCTAATTTCCAATAGCCTTTTTTTAATTTCGTTACATATAATCTTTTCATCATCACACACAGCTGCTTTCAATATCATTTTTCCCTCACTGATTCTATATTACCTAAAATAAAGAATTATCAAATTGTACTTATAATCTACTTTATCTTAAATATCCTTTAACCTTTTTATGTTACAACATTATTCTACATTATTTTCAAAATATAGAGAAAACATGCTTTTTTACAAAAAAACGTAACTAAAAACAACTTTAAGGCTATATTAAAGGGATTTTTGAGGTTATATATAACGTTCAAAAATCCCTTTTACTAATTTATATTTATTACAATGCCTTGATTCTCTCAATAGCTTTCAATGTATTCTCATATGTACCAAATGCTGTCAGTCGGAAATACCCTTCGCCACTTGGTCCAAATCCTGAACCCGGTGTACCAACAATATTTGCATTGGCAAGCAAATGGTCAAAGAAATCCCATGATGTCATTCCATCCGGTGTTTCCAGCCATACATATGGTGCATTCACACCACCGCTAACATGAAATCCTGCACTCTTTAGACCTTCCATAATGACCTTAGCATTATTCATGTAATAAGCTACCTGTTCCTTTGTCTGAGCCTTTCCTGCTTCTGAATAAACAGCCTCTCCTGCTCTCTGAATAATGTATGGTGCACCATTGAACTTGGTTCCATGTCTTCTTGCCCAAAGCGCGTTTAACTTCACGCCATTTGACTCTAATTCTTTTGGAATCACTGTAAAGCCAAGTCTTGTTCCTGTAAACCCTGCATTCTTTGAAAAACTTCTAAGCTCAATAGCACATGTCTTTGCTCCATCACATTCATAAATACTGTGTGGCACATCATCTTCTGAAATATATGCTTCATAAGCAGCATCATAAATAATTACTGCACCAACCTTATTCGCATAATCTACCCATTCCTGTAACTGAGCCTTTGTGATAGTAGAGCCTGTTGGGTTATTCGGGAAACACAAATATATAATATCTGGTGTTTCCTTTGGTAATTCCGGTGCAAAATTCGTTGCCTTTGTACAAGGCATATAAATTACATTACTCCACTTTTCCTGCTCGGGAAGATATTCACCTGTTCTTCCTGACATGGCATTTGTGTCCACATAAACTGGATATACCGGATCACACACTGCAATTCGATTGTTTTCAGCAAAAATATCTCCAATGTTACCAGAATCCGACTTTGCTCCATCACTGACAAATATTTCATCTAATGCAATATCTACACCTCTTGCTTTATAGTCATTGTCTCTGATAGCACTTCTTAAAAACTCATATCCAAGGTCTGGGGCATATCCGTGGAATGTAGTACCATCTGCCATCTCATCTACTGCCTTATGCATTGCATCAATAACTGCCGGACAAAGAGGCTGTGTTACGTCACCAATACCAAGACTGATAACATCCTTCTGGGGATTTGCCTCCTTATATGCCGCTACCTTCTTTGCAATGTTAGAAAACAGATAACTTCCTGGTAACTTCAAATAATTTTCATTGATTTTGTACATCTTAAGTACCTCCTAAATTTTACATATTTTTCATATATTATTATAGTTTCACAGATAAATTCTGCTGCACTATATTTCACAATATTTCAGTCTGCCATATTCCTGTCTCATACTAACAAGGAATGACTTTATTCCTTATACATAACTTTCAGAATTGAAGCTGCTGTTTCCACCATGGTTCTTCCACTATCCATAGCAGATTTCTGTACGTACCTGTGTGCTTCATTTTCTGACATATTATTCTTTTCCATTAGAACTGCCTTCGCCTCATCTACGATACTCTGTTCTTCTTCACTTCTTTTCGGCGGAGTCTTTCTTCTCCTTGAAAATTTTGCATGAATATTATCCTGCATCATCTCAACCGAATTCAAAAAATCTCTCACCTTAATGGGCATTTCAAGCATCGCAACACCTGTCTCATCTTCCAGAAGCTTTTGTCTGGATGCTATTAGTAGCATCTCAAATCTTCCTTCCACATAATCCAGTATATGTGTATATGGCATATCAAGCATTCTATATCCACTAATGATGACTCCCTCTCCCAGAGAATCTGCCAAAGTAATCGCTTTTGCACCAGTGCTGCAGTGAAAAACATTATCATATCCATTACGCACTAATAGATTTCGAATTGCCTTGCTGTCCTCTATCTTTGGGAATACTACTATTATTCCTGCCAAATTTGCCTCCTACATTAAATGCAGCCTAAATATCTATCAATTTCCCAATCCGTAACCTGTGATGTATATTCATTCCACTCAGCCCTTTTTGCTTTAACATATTTGTGGAATACCTCTTCACCTAATACGTCTTTCATAAATTCTGATTTTTTCATTTCCTGAATTGCTTCGTAAAGATTTCTCGGCAGGCTCGCTATTCCTGCTTCCGCTCTTTCTTTTTCTGTCATTTCAAAAATATCCTGCTGTACGCTGGCCGGAGGTGTGAGCCCTCTCTTAATACCATCCAATCCTGCTGCCAGACAAACCGCTATGGCCAGGTATGGATTGCACGCACAGTCCGGACATCTAAGTTCTACTCTGGTACCTGCACCTCTTGCTGCCGGTACTCTGACAAGGGGACTTCTATTTGTAGCTGACCATGCAATATATGTAGGTGCTTCAAATCCTGGTACCAATCTCTTATATGAGTTTACGATTGGATTTGTGATAGCTGCCATCCCTCTCATATGTTCCATCAGACCGGCAATAAAACTATAAGCCTCTTTACTCAGTCCGTTTTCGTCATTCTCATTAATAAATATATTATTGCCTTCCTTATCAAATAAGGACATATTAATATGCATACCTGAACCACATACACCAAACTTTGGTTTTGGCATAAATGAAGCATAAAGACCATGCCTCTTTGCAATGGTTTTTACAGTAAGCTTATAAGTCATAATTCTATCTGCGGTCTCTAATGCTTCACCATATTTAAAGTCAATCTCATGCTGTGCAGGAGCCACTTCATGATGAGATGCCTCTACCTCAAATCCCATCTCTTCAAGATTTAAGACAATATCACGACGTGCATTTTCTCCCAAATCAATTGGTCCTAAGTCAAAATAACTTGCATGCTCATGACTAATCGTTGTCGGATTTCCATTATCATCTGTATGGAACAGGAAAAATTCACATTCCGGTCCTACATTAAATACATATCCCATATCCGACGCTTCTTTAATAACTTTCTTCAATATACATCTTGGATCATTTTCTAACTGAGTGCCGTCTGGTTTATATACGTCACAAATCATTCTGGCAACCTTTCCCTGATGTGGTCTGAAAGGTAATATTTCAAATGTGTCGTAATCCGGATACAGATACATATCCGACTCTTCTATTCTTGCAAAGCCTTCAATAGATGAACCATCAAACATTATCTTGTTATCTAATGCCTTTGCTAGTTGGCTTTTCGTAATCGCCACGTTCTTTAGTGTTCCAAAAAGGTCAGTAAACTGAAGTCTTATAAATTCTATGTCTTCTGTCTCTGCCATGTTCAAAATTTTCTGTTTCGTATATCCCATTTTTTACTCCTTCCAAAATGAAAATTTTCCTATTAAATAATAACAAATCAAAATACTTCCGTCAATAAAGACCGTTTATCAGCATTATGTACCCACTGCCTCTGTAATGATAAAAATGAGAGCGGTACTTTCCTTATTTATTCTATTGCAATTAAACACATTAAATTATAAAATAATACTGGTTAATATGATAAATAAAACATTCAGATACGAAATATGGAGAAACATTAATGATAAATAAATACAGAAATCAAATTATGTTGGGTATTTTTACCAGTATAATACTTATTATTTTTTTGGTTCTTGTACTCAAGGACAACAACATGAAATATATTACTGCGGAAAAAATTATAAAAACTACCTCTATTACCAAAACAGAAACAACAACAAACATTGGAGAAGAAACAACTGCATCTGAACCTGAAACTACAAGTATTTCGCAAAAAACTATAAAAAGAAACAGAAAGAAGTTTAAGCATAAACTTCCTTATCGAATCAAAGTAAACCGTACTGAAAACTTTGTTACTGTTTATACTCTGGACGAACATGGAAAATATACTATTCCATATAAAACATTCTGGTGTTCTACTGGGGCAGAGGCAGATTCCACTCCTCTTGGCACTTTTGAAATGACTGAGAGATATGACTGGCGTATTATGGTCGACGGAACATATGCGCAATATGCTATTCGGATACATGGTCCGATTATGCTGCATTCTGTGCCTTACTTAACCAGTAGTTATGATTCATTAGAATACTGGGAATATAATAAATTAGGAAAACCTGCTTCTCTTGGCTGTGTCAGACTTCAGGCTGGAAATATTAAATGGATATATGATAACTGCGATAACGGGACAAAAGTGACTATATATGACAGACCTAATGAAAGCCCGGCTATAAAAATACCAAAAATAAAGAAAATAAAGAAAAAGAATAAAAACAGGGGATGGGATCCGACAGATCCAAAGAAAAACAACCCTTGGCTCTAGGAGGCAGCTATGGCAAAAAAATATTACGCAGTAAAGGTCGGCTCAAATACCGGAATCTTTGAAACTTGGGAAGAATGTAAAGACAGTGTTGACGGTTATCCAGGGGCTCTTTATAAAAGTTTTAAAAATATATCAGATGCATATGCTTATTTAGATTTAGATGGAGAACAATTAAGCCTTTTTACTTTAGAATCTTCTAACAAGCCTTCATCCAAAACAAGTTTGGAACAAGACACCCCTGACATGGACAGACCTTTTTCTACCGATACAAAAGCAGTTGCATATGTAGACGGTAGTTTTAATGTTGAAACTGCTGTATTTGGCTATGGTGTTGTCATGTTCCACAATGGGGAAGAAATACATATTTCAGATGCATCTGACGACAAAGAAATGGCATCAATGCGCAATGTGGCAGGTGAAATATATGGTTCTATGGCTGCAATGGAATATGCTATAAAACATAATATCAAAAATCTTACAATATATTATGATTATATGGGTATTGCCAAATGGTGTACCGGTGAATGGAAAACAAACAAGTCCGGTACCATTGCTTACAAAAAATATTATGATAAAATAAAGCGAAAAGTTAACATAACATTTTGCAAGGTGAAAGGTCATTCTGGCGATAAATATAACGATTTAGTAGATAATCTGGCAAAAAAAGCCTGTGGTATTATATAGAAGGGTGAAAAAATGGGATTTTTTTATAAGGAAGAAGAATGGGTTGAAGATAACCCGGTAGAAAAAGAAGATGAATATGTGGAAATCTTTGGAAAGAGCAAAGGTCATCCAATAAAGACTTTTTTTAGATTATATAAAGGTACATACTGGAGATTTTTTTTAGCAGGATTTTTATTTGTACTTAAGAACAGTCCTGTATGGGTACTTCCTATTGTTACGGGAAATATCATTAATATTGCTACTAACCCGGCAGCACATTCTTCAAGTGAAATTGCCATTAATATTGCTGTTATTATCTTATTAATAGCATTTAATTTCCCATTAAATTATTTATTCAATGTTTGTCAGAGTACAGCTACCCGTGCAGTCGAAGCCCATCTTAGAAGTTCACTGGTGCGAAAATTACAGCAACTCTCCATTTCCTATCATAAGGAAAATGAGTCAGGACGCCTTCAATCTAAAATTATCCGTGATGTAGAAGCAGTCCAGCAGTTATCTTCACAAATATTTACAAATATGCTTACTATTATGCTGAATATTACCGTAGCACTTCTCGTAACAGTCTCAAAAAGCCTAATTGTATTTTTCTTTTTCGTTGTAACCGTTCCTATTGCCGGAGCATTAATCGGTATCTTTCGCAAAGGGATAAGAAAAACAAACCGAGAATTTCGTAAACAGATGGAAGAAACATCAACCAAAGTTGTGGAAATGGTAGAATTAATTCCGGTAACCCGTGCCCATGCGTTAGAAAATGAAGAAATTAAGAAAATGGGCGGCTTTCTAAACGGTGTAGCTCATAAAGGTTACAAATTAGACATAATGCATGCTAACTTTGGCGCCGTCAGTTGGTGCATGTTTCAAGCATTTCAAGTAGTCTGTCTTGCTTTTACAGGCTATATGGCCTACCGCCACATTATTTCTGTGGGTGAAATCGCTACATACCAAAGTTATTTTACTACGATTGTAAATCAGGTAGCTGCCATCATTATGATTCTTCCAAATATGGCAAGAGGAACAGAATCTATTACAAGTATTGGAGAAATCCTATTGTCTGATGATGTAGAGCAATATACCGGAAAGAAAAAATTAGAACATATTACTGGAAACTTTAATTTTCAGGATGTTTCTTTCCACTATGATGATTCAAAAGAAATTTTATATAAGTTTAATCTATCCGTAAAATCTGGTGAAACGGTTGCCTTAGTAGGTGAATCTGGTGCCGGAAAAACGACAATTCTCAATTTGTTAATTGGATTTATCAAACCGGCAGGCGGACATATTTATCTGGACGGAAATGATTTAGAAAACATTAATCTTAGAAGTTATCGGGACTTTGTTGCAGTAGTCCCTCAAAATACAATTTTATTCTCTGGTTCTATCCGGGATAACATTACATATGGAATGCCTGATGTAACGGAAGAACAACTAATGAAGGCGATAGAATCAGCCAATCTAATGGATTTTATACGGGAACTACCGGATGGACTTAATACAATGATTGGTGAAAATGGTGGAAAATTATCTGGTGGACAAAGACAACGCCTTGCTATTGCAAGAGCTCTAGTTCGTAATCCTAAAGTAATTATTTTTGATGAGGCTACCTCCGCACTTGACAGTACCTCTGAAAAACAAATACAAACTGCCATTGAAAATATGGCAAGTACAAGAACAACATTTATTGTGGCACACAGATTATCAACCATACGAAACGCCGATAAAATCGCTGTTATCGGACACGGTGGCTGTACAGAATTTGGTACCTATGATGAATTAATGAAAAAGCAAGGTGAGTTTTACCACATGAGAAAGCTGCAGACAGATTAACACTATCTGCAGCTTTCTATTATTTTTATTAAGTCATTCGGCTTATCTATAATTGCCATAGGTTTAAAACTTTCTAGTAATTCGCGGTCTCTAAATCCCCAACTGCATAATATACACGGAAGTCCTGAATTTTCTGCTGTAGCATAATCTACTTCTGAATCACCAACATAAACCGCTTCTTCTTTTTTACTTCCTAACAGTTCCAATGCATGATTTACACTGTCTGGAGCAGGCTTTTTCTTTATTCCCCCTGCTTCATTCTCTCCTATTGCCACGGAAATAAAATTTTTGAAGTAAATATCATTTAGTTCTATAACTGCCGGATGCGCCTTATTAGAAACAATTGCCATTTTAATGCCCTTCTCCTGTAAACTCACAAGCAATTTCATAATTCCAGGATAAGCCGCTGTTTTTACCTGACAGTGTTTTTGGTAGTACTCCAAAAAACATTGATACATTTCCTCAAAATCGGGATTACTTTCTCCCATCGGTACAGAACGAATCATCAGTCTTCGTATACCATTTCCCACATTCTTCCTAACTAAATCCACACTATGCTTTTCGATATGAAATTTTTCCTGGACATAATTTACTGCGTCTGCCAAATCATCAATCGTATTTAATAATGTTCCGTCCAAATCAAATATTACTGTGTTATACATTATATTTCCTCTTATAAGCAAACTTTTTAAACTCACTTATTTTTCTAGTTTATTTTTTCTTACTGCATTGATAATTGTAGTTATAGCTGCAAATAAAACACCAGCGACAGGCCATATAATCCATGAACGTCCCCAATCCATCGTTAGAAAATTATATGCCAGATAAATCGCAGTAATAACAAGCCAATATACTCCTGAAAATGCATCATTACTCTTATTGCTTATTTTCTTTTCTTCTGTGTAATCACCCTGGCCCAATAATTTATCATAACTGTCTTTTATGATACCTGTTTTTACAAATTGATATACTCCGAATGCAATTACAATCAAAAGAACTCCTGTCATCATAATTACCAGCACATCACCGTCTGTGCTATCTGCACTGTTCTTGATAGATGCTAAAAGCAGTGGTATCACTGCAACAATACACAATACTACACCAATTGCTATGTTTCTGGCAAATACCGGAGCATACTCTTCTGATTTTCTCTTAACTTCAGAGAACAAATCTGAATCCATTGTAATTACTTCTTTTTCAATATATAGAAACTTGTTCATTTTAATTCCGTTTGTTATAAAAATTGTTACAGCAATAGCTACAATTACCAACAAAATACATACCCCAAGTATACCTGCTGTATCTTCTGTAAATTTAAATTTGCCAGTATGCTGTGCTCCAACAAAAAACATCATAGGCGCAACGGAACATATACATAAAAAAACAGCAAAGGCTATCTTTGTTGAAGCTTTTTTCATTACATTCAAATATTCTTCTGCTTCTGTTCTGGAAACATAAATATGTTTCTTTTCTACATCTGAATATTTTTCACTTTCAAGTATGTGTTTATTATTATCAAAATCATATGTAGTGTCTTTTCTTTTTTCTTCAGTCAATATTGAATCATTGATATCATCTATTTCTTCTTTTAAAAGATAATCTGTTGTCGTATCAAATATCTGACTTAATAATATAATCTTATCAATATCAGGTGTTGACGCACCACTCTCCCACTTTGATACCGACTGCCTTGACACATCCATCTGTGACGCCAGTTCTTCCTGTGACCATCCTTTTTTCTTTCTAAGAAATATAATCTTATCTGCTAACTTCATAACAAACCTCCAGTTAATATTTTATCATCTTTTTTATGATAAGAAAACTATAACATTTGCATCATAAAACAACCACCAATCAGACTTTTCAATTTGTCAACTGGTGGTTGCATCCCTTTATTTTCTATGTTCTGACTTTAATATGTGTTTCTCTCAACTGCTGCTCTGTCACTTCTCCCGGCGCACCGCACATTAAATCCTGTGCATTACCATTCATTGGGAACGGAATGACTTCACGAATATTCTCCTCGTCACGAAGTAACATAATCATGCGGTCAACACCTGGTGCCATACCTGCATGTGGTGGAGCTCCAAACTGAAAAGCATTATAAAGAGCTCCAAACTTTTCTTTCAAATCTTCTTCCGTATAACCTGCGATTTCAAATGCCTTTACCATAATTTTCATATCATGATTTCTTACAGCTCCAGATGATAATTCTACACCATTACATACAATATCGTACTGATATGCAAGAATGTCTTCAGGGTTCTTTGTTTCCAATGCTTCAAGTCCTCCCTGTGGCATTGAAAATGGATTGTGTGTAAAAATCATCTGCTTTGTCTCTGTATCATATTCATACATTGGAAAATCATTAATATAACAGAACCTAAATGTGTTTTTTTCTATCAAATCAAGTCTTGTTCCTAATTCACTTCGAATCTGTCCAGCATAAACCGATGCAGTTTTCTCTGTATCTGCAATAAAGAAAATTGTATCGAACGGCTTAAGTTTTCCTAATTCTCTGATTTCATCTTTCATGTCATCTGAAATAAATTTATCAATTGGTCCCTTGTATGCTCCATCTTCTAACACTTCAAGATAACCAAGTCCTCCCATTCCTATACTCTGTGCGAACTTTAATAACTTCTCATGCTGTCCCTTTGACAACTTCTGATTAATTACAATGGCTCTGACTGTCTTTCCATGAAATGGTTTAAATGCACACCTTTGAAAGAAGTCTGTCACATCAATAATCTCTAATGGATTACGAAGATCAGGCTTATCTGTACCGTATTTCAGCATTGCGTCTTTATAACTGATAATAGGGAATGGAGCTTGTGTTACTTCATAACCTTCTGGTGCAAACTTACGAAATGTATCCGCTAAAACTTCTTCACCCACTCTGAACACATCTTCCTGTGTGGCAAAACTCATCTCGAAGTCTAACTGATAAAACTCTCCCGGTGAACGGTCCGCTCTGGCATCCTCATCTCTAAAACATGGTGCTATCTGGAAGTACTTATCAAATCCTGATACCATAAGCAACTGTTTATACTGTTGCGGTGCCTGTGGCAGTGCATAAAACTTTCCTTTAAACTTTCTTGAAGGAACAATATAATCTCTTGCTCCTTCTGGTGATGATGAACAAAGAATTGGTGTCTGAATTTCTAAAAATCCCATTTCCGACATTTTCTTCCTTAAGTAAGAGATAACTTTCGAACGGAAAATCATATTATCTTTTACTTTTACATTTCTTAAATCTAAATATCTGTATTTCAGTCTTACATCTTCTCTTGTCTCCTTAGATGTCATAATTTCAAACGGAAGTTGCGTGTAAGTCTTTCCTAATACATCTACTTTTTTTGCCTCTAGTTCAATCGTTCCTGTTGGAATCTTTGGATTATATGTTTCCTCATCTCTATGTTCAATCGGTCCTTCTACAGAAATACAATCTTCCTTGCTAAGTCCCTCTAATAATGATGTATCGCGCATTACTACCTGCATTACACCATACATATCTCTTAAGTCAATAAATGATACTCCACCGTGGTCACGTATATTCTCAATCCAACCTGCAATTTTAATAGTTTCTCCTACATTTGCCTCTGATAATTGATCCATTGTTACATCACGATAAATGTTGTTTGTGTTTACGTCCATTTCTTTCTCCCTTCATATTTTATTTTGAGCGTTTTCGTTTTCAGGCAAAGGCTTTTGTATAAGAAATCCCTTCTTTTCCTATAAATGAAAAACCCGTTCTTTATCAGAACGAGTTTTTTTATTTATACGATCGTCCTGAAAACATTTCTTTCAGGACGAACAAATATTTTAAATTGTCCGCGGTACCACCTGACTTACTGCCTACGCAGCCACTCATCGGTAAAGGGTATATTCAACTCTCACCTGCTGTTTGTCGTACAACTACGGCTCACCTACTAAAGTTTCACTTGCTCAGACACTTATTCTAATTACATCCCACTTTTTCAGATTGCTGCTCCGGAGTGTTATTCACCTTAATTCATTCTACAGGACTTCCACCATCACCTGCTCTCTGTCAGCGATAATTAAAGCTACTTCTCTCTTTCTACGCTATTGAGTTTGATTATATAATAGGAAAATGGATGTGTCAAATATTTTTACCACAACTTCCTATGAATATCTGCCTTAAAGAACATTTTATTTTTCGAAGACGCATGGACTGCCTCTATCTTTTCTCTTTTCACCAGACTATCAATATTCTGTCTGCTACAATTCAAAATATGACATGCCTCTGCTGTGTTGATTAAATTCTTCTTAGCAAACTGCTTAAAATATTCAAAACTAATTGGAATACTTTCTCCTGCTTCACGCAGAGTATTTCTTTCAATATGAATCACATTATTGCAATTCAATTCATAACCACCCTGCATAACTAAAAAGTCTTCCATATGTGCATCCACATATTTATGGTTTATTGAAATTCTTTTGAGTTCATTCACTGAATATTTTCTCGTAGTATTATCATTAAAAAAAACAAGAATCTCCTGTTTTGCAACAATGATATCTTTAATATTCTTTTTCCATCGAATTGGTAGAATTGTCTTTTCGATGTCTCTCTGTGGAATTTCCTCCACTGCAAAATCATCATGACTGCAAATTCCTCTTGACTTTAAAAGCAACATATACTCATCATAATATTTTATATTGTTTGCTTTTAATATCTGCCCCAGATTTTGTCTGTCTGTCGGAATAATACGGCTGCATACCCATTTCTTTGCCCACTCTGAATTTAAAGAATATATTCCTTTTTTCATAAATAATGCAAACATCATAGGAACATTATTTATATCAGCTTTATCGCAAATTTCGATATAAAAATTTCTCTCATTTTCATAATAAACTAAATATGCAACTGCAGTTCTCTCTTTATCTAAATAATTATAAATTGAACATACTTTCATAATACAACCACCTTTTCCATATCATTTCCCATATTTTTTCAATATGTGTTTCTGATAAAATATCTTCTAACCCCTCCAAAATATATTCTCTGTCGCCTTCTGACAGTTTTTGTATTGAATAAAGATACTTCTCTTCTATTAATTTCAGATTTTCTTTTGTAGAATTACTCCCCACAAAACTCTGGATAGGTCTGTCTTCTAAAATCTCAAACTTTTTAATCATTTCTTCATTATGGCATCCAAACAATAACGAAATCCCCTGATCAAACAAAGGTGCCAAACGCACTGCTCCCTTGCTGTCCATGATTACCTCAATATTCGCACCGTGTCTGTCACGATTAAGAATTAAAAAATCTATAATCAACATCTGCGCAAACTCTTCCTCCCATCCGCATCTTTTCACAAAATCGAATGGTGTTTCGTCGTCTTTCTTTTCTATTTGATAGTAATCTTCGAAAGTAATTTTTCTTTCCCCTTCTTTTCGAAAACTCTCTGATTTACAAAAATAAGTTGTATATCTTTTTGAATCGATTTTTATCTCTCCATAAATAAGATTATAACGTAAATGGTAAACTCCCAATATGTTTAATAACCGACTGACGATAATTTCGTTTACACATTCATGTCCTACAATTCCAAAAACACTATCAAAATCAGATAGTTTATAATATATTTTTTTGCCACTTTTTATTTCTGTGGCTTTTAAAAACGAGCCAGCTGTTCCTGATGAACTTCTTACTTTTGACCATTGTAAATAAGTATAATCTTTTTTCTCAAAATTAATATCTTTCATATTGTCCCTCTTTTCTTTTTTCTTATATAAATTTTAATCACTTTATTGACATATGTCAATAGTTCTATTAATTGTGTGGGCATAAAAAATGTTAAGCCTCCAAATCATTAGAAACTTAACATTTTTTAATCGCAAGACTTTTTATATTTTAAAGTCATGACTTGCATTTTGTTACCCTATCAACATGAATCCACATCTTACCACAAATGCCACAATCCATGCTATCATACATTGCAGTAATACTACCACAACTGCCCATTTCCCACCAAGTTCTCTTTTCACTGAAGATACTGCTGCCACACAAGGTGTATATAACAATGTAAACACTAAAAATACAATTGCACTTTTTACTGTAAACATCGTTGAAAGTGCTCCACCTCCTAACAACACGGTCAATGTACTAACCACACTTTCTTTCGCTGTAAATCCTGTGATTAATGCTGTAGAGGCTCTCCAGTCTCCAAATCCAAGCGGTGCAAATACTGGTGCAATCACACCACCCAGCATAGCTAGAATACTATCTCCTGCATCATTTACGATATTAAAATGTAAATCAAATGTCTGTAAGAACCATATTATTAAAGAAGCCAAAAATATAATCGTAAATGCCTTTGTAATAAAATCTTTTGCCTTATCCCACATCAGATGCAGTACACTTTTTGTACTTGGCAATCTATAGTTTGGAAGTTCCATAACAAATGGAACTGGTTCTCCTTTAAATTTCGTTCTGTCCAAAATTAATGCATATAAAATTGCAACAATTATACCTGTAAAATAGAGCCCTGTCATAACCAATGCCGAATTACCTTTAAAAAAAGCTGCCGAAAAGAACGCATATATTGGAATCTTTGCTGAACAACTCATAAACGGAGTCAACATAATCGTCATTTTTCTGTCTCTCTCAGAAGGCAGGGTTCTTGTTGCCATAATAGCTGGAACAGAACAGCCAAACCCAATAATCATTGGTACAAAACTTCTGCCGGAAAGCCCGAGTTTTCTAAAAAGTTTATCCATCACAAAAGCAATTCTTGCCATGTATCCACTATCTTCCAATAAAGATAGAAAGAAAAACAAAACTACAATAATTGGAAGAAAACTAAGTACACTTCCCACACCTACAAAAATTCCATCCAGCACAAGCGACTGTAACACCTTATTTACACTCGCCGCACTCATTGCACTTTCACACAGAGTACTGAGGCTGTCGATCCCCATATCCATAAACTCCTGAAGCCTTACCCCTATGACGCCAAATGTCAGCCAGAATATCATTGCCATAATAACTACAAAAGATGGAATCGCTGTATATTTTCCTGTAAGAATTTTGTCAATTTTTCGGCTTCTGATACGTTCCTTACTTTCCTTCGGTCTTACAACAGTTTCCCTGCACACTTTGTCTATAAATGTAAATCTCATTTTCGCAAGAGCCGCATGTCTATCCATACCACTCTCTTTTTCCATCTGCATAATAATATGCTCAATCATCTCTTTTTCATTATCATCCAGATAAAGACGCTCTATAACTTCTTCGTCTCCTTCAATTAACTTGCTGGCAGCAAAACGCACTGGAACATGATTCTTGTGGGCATGGTCATCTATTAAATGCATTATGGAATGAATTCCTCTATGTACTGCACCACCATCTTCTCCATCTGCCTCACAAAAATCCATTCTTCCCGGACGTTCTCTGTGAACTGCCACATGCATTGCATGTTCTATCAACTCATCTACACCTTCGTTTTTTGCTGCGGAAATTGGCACTACTGGAATACCCAATGTAGCTTCCAGTTTATTCACATCAACAGAACCGCCATTTTTTGTGACTTCATCCATCATATTAAGTGCCAGCACTGTAGGAATATTTAACTCGATCAACTGCATTGTCAGATAGAGATTTCGTTCAATATTTGTAGCATCTACAATGTTAATAATTCCACGAGGTCTGTCATCTAAAAAATAATGTCTGGACACGACTTCCTCATTCGTATACGGCGACATAGAATAAATTCCCGGCAAATCTACTACCATTGTACTTTCCTGTCCTCTGATTGGCCCATCTTTTCTGTCTACAGTCACTCCGGGAAAATTACCCACATGCTGATTCGCACCTGTCAGCTGATTAAACAATGTAGTCTTTCCACAATTTTGATTTCCTGCAAGACCAAAAGTAATCAACTGTCCTTTTTCTATTTCTTCTCCGCGTTGTTTTACATGATATATGCCCGATTCTCCAATATGAGGGTGTCTTGTAGAATTATGTAAACCTTCCTCTTTTATTTCTCCACCGTTATTCTTTATATTCTTCCTTGTATCACTAATCTCCTCTATATCAATACAGGCAGCATCATCTTTTCTCAATGTCAATTCATATCCCCACAGTCTATACTCAATAGGGTCTCCCATGGGTGCTGCCTTGATATATTGAATCTCTGTTCCCTGTATCAAACCCATATCAAGAAAATGTCTGCGCAATTGTCCTTCGCCACCAACATTCTTAATTTTTGCAATTTGTCCTTGCTTTAACTCTGAAAGTTTCATATATAACTCTCCTTCTGCCCTGCATTCTTTCTATACAAATAGCAGTATTTTTTACCAGTTCATCTTTTTGTATTGATTTTACTTCTTACTTATTATATTGTAATGAACAAGAGATGTAAACTAGGAGGAACAAAATGGATTTTTTGAAAACAAATTATAAAGGACTATTATTATGTCTGTGTATCGCTATTCCGTCATGGTTTGTGGGAAAAGCTTTTCCTATTATAGGCGGTGCTGTGATTGCCATTATTACTGGCATGATAATTACACTTTTTATAAAAGATAAGTCTTCTTTAGAAAGTGGTATTAAATTCACTTCTAAAAAAGTATTGCAATGGGCTGTCGTCCTATTAGGATTTGGTATGAATCTTATGGTAATTTTAGAAACAGGAAAGCAGTCACTTCCAATTATTATAACTACGATTACAACATCTTTAATAATTGCATATATACTACACCGAATAATGCATATTCCTAATAAAATCTCTACATTAGTAGGGGTCGGCTCATCTATTTGTGGCGGATCCGCTGTTGCAGCTACTGCCCCTGTAATAGATGCCGATGATGAAGAAGTTGCCCAGGCTATCTCTGTTATCTTTTTCTTTAATGTTCTGGCAGCCTTAATATTTCCTACGCTAGGATCCATGCTTGAATTCTCCCATGATACGGGAACTGCCTTCGGAATATTTTCAGGAACCGCTGTAAACGATACTTCATCCGTTACAGCTGCTGCCGCAACCTGGGACAGTATGTGGAATCTTGGTTCAGCCACTTTAGATACAGCTGTCACTGTAAAATTAACGCGTACTCTTGCCATTATTCCAATTACACTTATTTTGGCATTTATGCGTACAAGAAAAGAAGCAACACATTCAAATGAAAATAAAGTCAATTTAAAATCTATTTTTCCGATGTTTATTCTATATTTTATTCTGGCATCTGTAATTACGACAATTGCCGTCTCTGCCGGTGCTGATATCGCTATTTTCAATCCTGTCAAAGAATTAAGCAAGTTCTTTATTGTTCTTGCTATGGCAGCAATCGGTCTGAATACAAATATTATTAAGTTAGTTAAAACAGGCGGAAAACCTATTGTTCTTGGATTTTGCTGCTGGGTTGGTATTACCGGAGTCAGTCTTGTCATGCAGCATTTCATGGGATTGTGGTAAATAATGTTTTTGCAAGCACAATATCGCTTGCCAGGCTTTTGCTACAAAAAGAGATCTCTACAACTTTTTGCAGAGACCTCTTTATTTCATTCAGATTATTTTCTAAAAGAAAACAATCCTTTCTTTTCATATGGTTCACTTGATAGAGAGACAAAAGTATAACCGGTATCTTCAACGACTTTTTTTACTTCCGTTTCATCTAATGCCTGTTCACTGATTACCACAGACTCCTTATCTACATGTGAACTGGAAACTTTTTTTATCTGAAAAGCATTTCTGATAGCATCATTCATATGAGACTCACACATTCCACATGCCATTCCCTCTATTTTTATAATTGTTTTTACCATAATATATCTCCTCCCTGTTTCGTTTAATTTCCTGCTATTTCTTTTTGCTCTTTTTTACTTTCTTTTTCTTCACTTTCACTACTCTGACTTTAGACCACTTTCCATATATCTTCTTTCCATAGAATTTGGAGTATGCCCTTGCCTTAATATAGTATTTCTTCTTAGCTTTCAGTTTCTTTAAAGTCACTTTTACCTTTTTGCTGTTTATCGTCTTTGTTACTTTTTTTCCAAATTTCTTTGAAGTAGAGCACTTAATCTGATACCCTGTTGCCCCTTTTATCTTTTTCAGAACAATTTTTATCTTCTTCTTATTCTTTGTCCTTGCTGCTTTAGATATCTTTGCTTTACCAATCTTTGGAAGACTGAAATCATCATAAGATGCTACAACCTGTGCTGCCATTTTATTAGGACAAGTAGATGCATTTGCAATATATACAAATCCATTTTTACCCTTTGCAATATTCTTACCATTTACCACAAATTTCTTGATTTTAAGTTCTTCATCTTCCACCATGGCTTTTAATATAATTGTGTCGCCCGGCAGATAAGTTCCTGCTCCTTCTACATATCCCCCCATCTCACTCTTGTCTTCAACATTAATATACCCATTCGTCACTGGAATATATAGTGAACTAATGGCACCTTCAAACTCATCCTCAAATAAATTTTCAATATCTGATAATTTATTTTTCCAAAACCATTCATCTTCCTCATCTTCATTATATTCATCACCATATAAAACAAAGAGTTTATCGTAAACGGTGGTTGCAAATAACCTGTCATATTTCAGTTCACTGGCATTCAATGAATAAGCCGATGGTGTAAAATTGTCCTTCGTTAAATTGTACGTAAATGTATCTCCCAGACCGTCTACCCTAAGATTCGTATAAATAATGCCATCTTTTACAAGACCTATTTCAGCTGTTGTTATCGATATCTTTTTCTCTCCGAAAAACTCTGTATATGTGTCAATAGATTTCTGTAACTTGACCTTTGAAACAGACCATTTCTGTCCATCAAAAATTAAATTCTTTGGGATTTCTTTCGTTCCATTGCTTCCTAACGTGACAATTAGTTTCTTTCCTACCTGCATTGCTCTTGAAAAGGCTCTGTTCTCAGGAATATTCGCTCCCTTTGTCCATTTCTTTGTTGCTGGTGAATACTTCATCACTCTGTTGCTCAGAGTTCCCTTTTCATCAACTCCACCTATTAAATACAATTCTCCATTGTAAGCTGCTAATGTACTGCCATTCAATTGATACATATCATTTGGAATATCCGCTAATTTCTTCCATCCCTTTTCCTCTTCATAAACTGCCAAAATCTTTTCAGATGAAAAACCTACATCTATGGATACTACTCCATAGATTTTTCTATTTGCATAAATATAATCTGTATCATTCGAAATAGTGTAATCTACTGACTGTTCATATTCCTTCCCAAACATTTTAGCTTCGAATCCGAGGATGCCTTCTGTCCACATCACACTTTCTTTATTTGTCTCTTCATCTTTATATGCCAATCCATAAGATACTTCTCCATTTAAATTTACATAAACCAAACAATCTCCACTCGATAAAAGCTGACCGCCCTGAATTGTTCCTTCTATATTTGAACCCTTGTTAAATACTTTTCCTTTTGCAAAGAAATAATCATCTTCATATATTACTTCACCGGATGTCAATTTAATACTAATCTGTTTATTTACATAATCTTTACCATCAATAATAAGACTTTTTCCATCATTTGAAATGACATGAACCTTACGGTCATTTACATAAACTTCGGCATTATTCATGTAATAACCTTTAATTTCAATCTGATTTTTACTATTATAGTTTACCCTTTCAACCAGCATACTCGGAGTATCTACCTTTGACAGATCAAGTGTTCCTCCAGAGAATACATTGTCTTTTAAATTCCCACTTCTTCTGACGCTGCCTAATACCCTTGCCTTTATCTGCAATGCACTTTCCTTTGGATATGCGTTAGATATTGCTGCAATTGCTCCTGTCACATACGGTGCTGCCATTGAAGTTCCATTATAAAAATCATATTTTCCAAACTTATCTGATGAAATATTTTCTTTACTAATTCCAAAATTATCAATATAAACAGTAAAGTCTCCCTCTGACTCTGTTGCGATTGCAAATACAAGTACATGTTTTTCATCTTTCCTTGTTTTTTCAGAAACCAGAATGGAAAGATTTGACCAATAGTTTTCCTGTTCAACATACGTATCAACAATCGCATCCATTTCTAAATTATCTATATTGAACTTTCCATTACCATCCACTTTATAATCTGCAATATAAAATGAAGATATTCCTAATAAGTCTTTTATATCCTGCATTTCTTCAAAATCAATTATCTGTCCTGATGGTCCACTTAATCTCAATGCCATGGCAGCATAAGTTTCTGTAGCTGACTGTTTTATTTCATATGGCAAATAAAAATAATGGCAACTGCCTTTTTCTGCATCTTTAACAGACCACTCCAGAGACCTGTTTGTACTTCTTCTCTTGCCAAAGTACTGTGTATTTGTAGTAGTAACTGTAACATTACCATCACCATCTGAATCTGTACCATACGCAGCCTCACCAGCTCCTGCCTGATTTCCTGTATAACCATCCTTGTTCATTGTTTTTACAAGATTTACATTATCAAAATCACAATAATATGCACACAACTCTGACACATTATCATATATCGAAGGATTAAAGCAGTTATATGAAACAGAAGATAAAATATCTGTTCCAGGTGCTGCTATATCCACACTTTTTCTTCCATAATTTGAAAAACTTGCCAATTCATCCTTTTCATTTGATGCGGCAACAGAAACCACATAATCGCTGTCAATGTTTGCTGGTATAGATTCAAACTTATCATTATCCATACCATCATTTCCTGCCGCACATACAGAGATAGCACCTTTCTCACCTACCATATTTATTAATGTCTTCAGAATCTCTGACTCTTCTTCACTTGCTCCTCCCCAGGAGTTGTTAACTGCCACAACATTAACACCTAACTGTTGTGCCTTATATATATAATTATAGGCTCCCACAGATTCCATTCCGTATCCGGAACCTTCCTCGTCCAGAATTTTCAGTCCCATGATTTTAACATTGGAACTTTTCGCTATTCCTGCAATACCTGCTCCGTTGTCTGATTTACCAGCCATTATTCCAGAACAATGACTTCCATGTCCATTATCATCCATAGGATCTGCGTCACTATTAATAAAGTCATATCCATGCTCTCCATATAATTTTTTATTATTATACGGATTATTCCAAACTACATCTTTCAAATCCTCATGTGTATAGTCAATTCCCGTATCAATTAATGCAATAACTCTTTCCTTACTGTCCTTATCTCCCAGAAATTCTGTATCTCCATTAATATCCAACCCTTCTATGCCGGCATTTTGTCCTTCATTATTCAATGCCCACTGATATTTGTAATATGTATCATTATAATCCAGTTTTTTAATTTTATAGTTAGGCTCTGCATACTTGATGTTTTTATTCTTTTTGAGAATTGTAATTAATTCCTCTGTAGAATATTTATCAGACTTTACTAAAGACACCGACAAATCATTTGTTTTTGAAATACTTCTTGTCTTAGTCTTCGCTTCACTTTGTTCAAATATATACGTATCTACGATTTCCATGTCGTTTCCCCATGAAGTGTTCATTCTGCTTTTCGTAGATGTACTTGTACTGTCATACATAATAACAGCCTGTCCTTCTGCATAATTCTTACTCTTATTTATCTCCTGCTTCTCTTTTACTGCCAATCTTTCACTCGCTATAACAGGATTTATTGTACATGTCATAGATAACGCAAGAATTACTGATAACATTTTTGTTAATGTTTTTCTTCTCATACTTTCAGCCTCCTAACCTTATTATCTTTTAATCATATCATTTTTGTAATATTTGCGCTATCACTTTTTCATCAACTTTTAAAAACCCACAGATTTTTTATCTGAGTTTCTATCTCTTCATATTTCCACAATTTATTACTACGTTTTAAGCTGTTCGGATCATTAATAATAATTTTTTCATCTTTCAATCCCTCTAATACGATAAAATGTCCTTCTGTAGTAAAATCTCCAGGTCCTACAGAACATATAATCGGTTGACCTTTATTTAAATATTTTAATATAAGCGATTTATCAAGAGAAATTTCTTTTCCTTTGATTTTATATTCTCTGCATCCTTCTGTCATCAATGTCCACTGTGTTCCCACTCCTTCTACATAATAACCATTTTTTTCAGCAAACCTTGCTACATCTCTTGGAGTAATATCTTTATTTTTTGTAATTCCTCTGACTACCATGGCAATACAGGTAGGTGCACATCCTGCCGTCTTGATATCACTGTCCCCATATTTTTTATCTGCCCATCTGGAATCATGTTGAAACAATAATGGAATATCTCTTTTTATTTCCACTGACTTTTGCTCTCCAATAATCCCCTCACTCTGCAAACGATCAATACCTATTATGGTACCTCCTACAATAATCGTTACCACAATCAAAAATATTGTAACTCTGCGAATAAGTTGTTTTCTCCTATTTCTTCTGCTTCTCATTCTTCTGTTTTTTGCTCTTTCGTCCATAAATTCCTCCCCATATTCCTCATCCTGATTCACCAGTTATGCTGTCTATGTTACAATATCGCTCTTAATATAAGTAAAAGATATTGTTAAGAATTTCTTAAGAAAAAAAGTGACCAATATGTTATTGGCCACTTTCTATGTCTTATATAATTTATTGATTCAATTCAGGGATATTGGGTACTGTTGCAAAGCCTTTTGCCAAATCCTCATCTGTAGGAATATAATCACTCATCACTCCGTCATTATATTTGCCATACGCAACCATATCAAAATATCCGGTTCCTGTAAGTCCAAATACAATTGTCTTTTCTTCACCGGTCTCCTTACATCTGAGTGCCTCGTCCATTGCAACCTTAATCGCATGACTGCTCTCCGGTGCCGGAAGTATTCCCTCAACTCTTGCAAACTTTGTAGCTGCTTCAAATACTTCTGTCTGTTCTACCGAAGTTGCTTCCATCAGACCATCATCATATAACTGTGACAAGATAGAACTCATTCCATGATACCTTAATCCACCTGCATGATTTGCAGATGGAATAAATCCGTTACCTAAAGTATACATCTTTGCTAATGGACAAACGTTACCTGTATCACAGAAATCATATACATACTTTCCACGAGTAAGACTTGGGCAGGATGCCGGTTCTACAGCAATAATTCTATAGTCCTTTTCTCCTCTTAACTTTTCTCCCATAAACGGAGAAATAAGTCCTCCAAGGTTTGAGCCACCACCTGCACAGCCAATAATAATATCTGGTGTAATGCCATACTTATCAAGTGCTGTTTTTGTTTCTAAACCGATGACTGTCTGGTGAAGGAGTACCTGTGATAATACAGAACCTAACACGTAACGGTATCCTTCCTGTGTTGTAGCAGCCTCCACTGCCTCTGAAATTGCACATCCTAAGCTTCCACTTGTTCCTGGAAATTCTTCTAAAATCTTTCTTCCCACTGCTGTCTTATCTGACGGTGATGGTGTTACTGTTCCGCCATAAGTTTTCATAACTTCACGACGGAATGGTTTCTGTTCATAAGATACCTTTACCATATATACCTGACAGTCTAAGTCAAAATAAGAACATGCCATAGATAATGCAGTTCCCCACTGTCCTGCTCCTGTCTCTGTTGTTACACCTTTGAGTCCCTGTTTCTTTGCATAATATGCCTGAGCAATTGCTGAATTTAACTTATGGCTTCCTGATGTATTATTTCCTTCGAATTTATAATAAATCTTCGCTGGTGTATCTAGTTCTTTTTCAAGGAAATATGCTCTTACCAATGGCGCCGGTCTGTACATTTTATAAAAATCTAAAATCTCCTCAGGTATATCAAAATAAGCTGTTGTATCATCCAGTTCCTGTTTAATTAATTCATCACAAAAAACAGGTCTTAAATCTTCATATCCCATTGGCTGTAATGTAGCCGGATTTAATAAAGGTGCTGGTTTGTTTTTCATATCAGCACGTACATTGTACCATTGCTTTGGCAATTCACTTTCTTCTAAATATATTTTATATGGAATCTTCATATCTGCCATAAAGTATGTCCTCCTTAATCTTTGAAGTAAATTCGTTTTAATTCCTTATGTTATAATAGCATATTTTTATTTTCAGTAAAAGGATATCTTTTTTAATCATGAAAATCTTTAAGAAAAAAAGCTGTAACACAATATTCATGTACAGCTTTTTTCTCTTATATAATTTTATTAACTTACAGAGATATCATAAAATATCTTAAAACAAACAATACCGATAAAATGATTGTAAGTATGTGTACTTCTTTTATCTTTCCTGTAAATATTTTAATTAAAGTATACGATATCAGTCCTATTGCAATTCCGTTTGCAATAGAATATGTCAGTGGCATAGTAAACATTGCTAAATATGCCGGAATTGAATCCGTAACATCATCAAATTCCATCTCTTTAATCGCACTTAATAATAAACCACCAATAAATATTAATGCTGGTGCTGTAGCACAAGATGGAATAATTCCTACAAAAGGTGCAAATATTATAGAAACTAAAAATAATATTGCTGTCACAACCGATGTCAGACCCGTCTTTCCTCCTACAGAAATACCGGAAATACATTCGCCATATGTTGTTACTGTAGAAGTACCGCAAATTGCTCCTCCGATAGTTGCCAATGCATCGCATAACAGACTCTTCTTTCCATTTGGAATATTTCCATCCTCATCTAACATATTGGCAGCCTTTGCTGTACCAATCAATGTTCCAAGGGTGTCGAACATATCTACCATCGAAAATGTGATAATTAACATAATCAGTGTCAATATTGCCTTTCCTAAAGAACTTCCCTGAAACAATTCTTTAAACCCATCAAAACATGCAAACAAAGATACATCTGTAAAATCTTTAAACTGATTTCCAATATCTATGGAAAATCCTTCAAATACAGTATTTCCGGTAAATATTCCAAGAACTGTTATAACAATAATACTAATTAGTATCGAACCAGTGATATTTTTCTTATATAGAACTGTAGTCAGCACAATACCCAGAAATGCCAGCACAGCTCCCCAGCATGCTGTCGGATCTTTTGCGAAAGTCGAGAAATCAACCATGGATACCATCGTATCCTGATTTAATACAACAATTCCTGCATCCTGAAATCCTATAAATGCTAAAAACAACCCAATACCAACAGATATCGCCACTTTAATATTCTTTGGTATTGCCATGACTACCTGCTCTCGGAATGAACAAAGAGTAATAATTACAAATAATGCACCTGAAATCAGGACCATTGCCAACGCCGCCTCATAGGAATATCCCATTCCCAGCATAACCGAATATGTAAAGAATGCATTCATCCCCATACCTGGTGCCTGTGCAAATGGCAGTTTCGCCAATATTCCCATTAACAATGTTCCTATAAATGCAGCAATACATGTAGCAAAAAATACACCATTAAATATTGGCTCATGCATATCTGTCCCTTCAAACGGTGTAGACAATATCGCCGGATTTACCATAATGATATATGCCATTGTTACAAATGTGGTGATACCTGCCAGAATTTCAATCTTGACAGAAGTTCCGTTTTCTTTCAACTTAAAAAACTTTTCCATTTTTTTATCCTTCCTTTTTCATTTATATTATCCGTTCAATAACGGAAATAAACTGATTCTTGTTGACATCCAGCACTCCTCTGTTGGTAATTGCCATTTCCGGAATAACCGCCAAAGATATCTGCAGGCTTAATGTAAGCAACGGATTCATAAGGGTCATTCCCCTCTCCACTATTTCTCTATATAATTTTTCAAGTTTTTCTGTAAATTCTTCAATCGGTTCCTGACTCATAATTCCCATAACCGGCAGTTCCAGAAAATCAATGATTTCTCCATTCACTGCTAATGCAACTCCACCCTGTTCTTTAATAACTTTATTTAAAGCTGCTTTCATATCCGTCAAATTACTTCCTATTGCAATTAAATTCTGAGTATCCTGACCGATAGAACCGGCTATGGCTCCCTCAAATTCTCCCACACCATCTACAAGTCCTACGGCAGTAGAACCATTTTTCTCATATCTATTGGTGACAGAACAATACATAACATCCTTTGGCAGATATAATTTTCCATTCTCCACGGTTAAAACCCTGCTTGTCTTCTTCGTTTCCAAAGTACCGTCTATAATTGTCACGATATTGGCTTTCACTTGTGTGCAGTCTTCTGGTATCTCTATCATTAACTCCCTGTCTGTCATTTCATCATGACAAATCGAATTTAAAGCTTCATAATCAAAGGAATATTTGCTTCCGGTTCTTTGTACAATCTCTCCTTTCACAAATACCTTTTCTACGTGAAAGTCTTCTAAATCTTTTACTAAAACGAGGCTGGCTGTTTTTCCTTTCTTAATAGCCCCTAAATTTTTCAACCCATATCTTTTTGCCGGATAAAGTGTTGCCATTTTTACCGCAAGAACAGGTTCAACTCCTTCTTTGACGATCTGTGACAATGCATAATTCATATGTCCATAATTCAAAATATCCTGAACAGTAATACATCCATCTGTAGATAATAAAATTCGTTCAGACTCTCCAACTTTATCTAAAAACTCTTTAGCACTTGCAGGTTCTTTTAGTGAACCTCTTCTAACAATAACTGTCATGCCTTTTTGAAATTTTTCTACCATTTCTTCCACTGATACACTTTCGTGATCTGAAGATACACCACTACCAATATATTTATCCAAATCCTCCCCAACAACACATGGTGCATGTCCATCTATCATTAAATGATTATTTTGGGCATACTCTAAAATATCGTTTAAAGTCTTTTCTTCTTTTATAACCCGATTATAGTCCATTGTTTCCGCAATACCATACATACCATAATCTTCAACCATCGTCTTTACATCTTTTAACATAATCTGACCATAACAGTCCTCATATTCCGGCGCTGAAGGAACACATGGTGATGCCATCCAAACAGGTGTAAACTGTGTAGTTTTCATTTCATCCATCAGATACTTTGCTCCTCTTGCTCCTAACACATTAACAGCATCATGTGGATCAAGTACCGCCGCAACAGTACCTTTTTCCATAATTGCCTCCGCCAGCGGAACAGATGACAATAAACTCAATTCTACGTGTGAATGTGCATCAATCAGTCCCGGTATTGCATATAATCCCTCTGCATCAATTACCTCATACTGACCTGATTCCTGTACTATGTCATTAGCTATCTGTCCAAACTTTCCATCTTCTATAACAATATCTGTTTTTCTAATTTCATTTTTTTCAACATCTACCATATTGGTATTTTTAATCAAGTACTTCATAATCATCTCCAACTTTTTTAAACAGAGGAAGTTTTTCTAAAAATGTGATATCTTCTCTTAATGCTGCCTTTCCCTCTGCGAGAATAGCCATTTTAGCACAAACAATTCCTCCTGCTGCCTGCACCAGTCTTTCTGCTGCAGCCAGTGATTCTCCTTTTGATATTACATCATCTATAATGGCTACTTTTTTTCCTTTAATTCTTAAAGCATCGCTATCATCCAGAAATACATGCTGCTCTCCATTCGTTGTAATTGAATGAACTACATCCTGAATATAGGATTTTACATAAGGCTTAATACTTTTTCTGACTACAACAAAATCTTTCATGGAAAGCCGTCTTGAAATCTCATAAGCCAGCGCAATCCCTTTTGCTTCAATTGTTACAATAATATCCGCTCCATTCACTTTTTTTGCCAACTGTTCTCCCGCTAACGTAATCAACTCTGTATCACTGATTACAACAAAACTGGCATAAGCTGTTTCATTGTCAAAATCTACATAAGGAAGCTTGCGATGTACACCACAAACCGATAAATCATAATATTTCATATTTACTACCCCTGCTTTCTATACTTACTATCCTTTTTCTCAAAAAAGGTGCAATACCCAAGCACTGCACCTTTGCAAAATTTTCTCAATATACATTTATTATAATTTATGGTAATATATAATAAAATTACTATTATTACTTATTTTATATAATATTTTTATTATACAAGAAGGAGTGTCTATGACTTTAGAATCTTATAAAAACTTTGTTACTATTGTAGAATGTGGAAGTATCTTGGCGGCTGCCAATAAATTATTAATTGCTCAACCGTCTTTAAGCAATCAATTAAAAAATATAGAAAAAAATTATGGAACGACCCTGATTATTCGTGGAAGCCGCTCCATTGAATTAACCGATGCCGGGCGTATTTTTTATCAGAAGGCAAAGCAAATATGCCAGTTAGAAGAAAACTTGAAAAATGAGCTGACAAATGAAAAGACTCTCTTTACTAATCTTTTAAAAATATCAATTCCAGCCGGAAACTCTGCATATTTTATGCATAAGTTTTTTGACTCATTTATAGAGAAGCATCCGAAAGTTAACTATGACCTTTACGAGATTCCAAGTGAATTTGTTATTCCAAATGTGTTAAACAGAATCACAGAAATCGGTCTGATACGTTCTAGTATACCAGGGTACGGTTCTCTCAATATTTATCCTTTTGAAAAAGAGGATATTGTTGCAGTTTTTCCCCAAAAACACAAGCTTTCTACTTGTAATGAAATACTGGAGGTAAGTGAACTATCTGATTTTCCTTTGGCAATTCCTTTTGACTGCCTGGATATCGTCTATACAGTCTTTGGACACTATTTGCTGTCACCAAATGTTGCTATTATCACTTCTCCAAAAAATACTGCTGTCGAATGGGCAAGATCATTTGGTTGTGTTGCGTTAATTTCTATGACGGAAGATGATACGGATATTGCCAAGGATATGTGTATCAAAAAAATAAACGACCCTAACATGTATATTATGAGTGCTTTTATTACGCATAAAGAATCTATTCTTTCAGATATTGCCAGAGATTTTCTATTGGAACATATAACATCTATTTAATTATTAATGTCACAGTTTGTCTCTTTTCATGAAATTAGGATTTTCATCATAGACTATAACAAGCACTTTGAGGAGAAGCCTATGGCAAATCCAGAGCAAACAAGTTTATTCAAAAGGAGTATACTATGGTTGTGTGTATTACTGGCTGTAGTTGGTCTTACATATTATTACGAAGAAAATCTATTCCGAGATGGTTGGGAAGCACTAACCGCCTCTACCGCTACCAAAGAACTACCAATTTACAACGTTCAGACAGATAAAAAACAGGTTGCACTTTCCTTTGATGCAGCATGGGGGAATGAAGATACTAAAACAATTTTAGATACACTCAAAAAATATAAAATACATGTTACATTTTTTATGACTGGTGGCTGGGTTGAAAGCTATCCTGATGATGTAAAAGCAATTCAAAAAGCCGGACACGATCTTGGAAACCATAGTGAAAACCACAAACATATGCCACAACTAAGTTCTTCTGGCATATGTGATGAGTTAAATAAAGTAACCGAAAAAGTCAAAAACCTTACTGGAACTACAATGTGTTTATTCAGACCACCTTATGGTGACTATGACAATAATTTAATTATCCAGGCAAAAAATTGTGGTTATTATACGATACAATGGAACGTGGATAGCTTAGATTGGAAAAATTATGGTGTAGAATCCATTGTCAGTACTGTGTTAAACCACAAAGATTTGAAAAATGGTTCTATTATTCTCATGCACAATGGTGCAAAATATACTGCTGAAGCATTACCGAAAGTAATTGAAGGCTTACAGAAAAAAGGATACGAAATTGTTCCAATTTCAAAATTAATATATAAAGACAATTACCATATGGAACGTGACGGTAGTCAGGTCAGTGATAAACAGAAAGAAAATACTTCCACACAAAGGGAGCCAAATACTCCGCCAAAAGAAACGAAACAATAATTTTTTTGAATAATACAACAAAAGTCACAGTATTATGTATTATGAATACTGTGACTTTTTTCTCCCCTCCAAATTCCTTATAGATAATCACCTGATAAATATGATATTATTAAGACAATAAACAAATACAATTATTGAAAAGCATAGTATATTACAAAGGAGGTAGAACAATGGAATATACAATTCAAGGAGAAACATTACCAGTAGTTATCTGCGAACTACAGGCAGGAGAAAAGATTATTACAGAGGGCGGCGGAATGGCTTGGATGTCACCAAACATGAAAATGGAAACAACCGGTGGTGGTATCGGAAAGATGTTTGGAAGAGCATTGTCTGGAGATACAATTTTCCAAAATATTTATACTGCACAAGGAAATGATGGCATGATTGCCATTGCCTCCAGCTTTCCAGGCTCTATCAAAGCCTTCGAAATTACTCCTGGCAATGCAATGATTATGCAGAAATCTGCGTTTCTTGCTTCTGAAGCAGGTGTTGAACTTTCTATGCATTTTAGAAAAAAACTAGGTTCCGGATTCTTCGGTGGCGAAGGTTTTATTATGCAAAAGATTTCTGGTAATGGTTTGGCATTTGCTGAATTTGACGGACACGTTATAGAACATGAATTAAGAGCAGGAGAACAGATTGTTATTGATACCGGACACCTTGCTGCCATGACAGAAAGCTGTCAGATGGACATTCAGACTGTACCTGGTCTTAAAAACAAATTTCTTGGCGGTGAAGGTTTGTTTAATACTGTAGTAACCGGCCCTGGAAAAGTATGGTTACAGACAATGCCAATATCCAATGTGGCAGGAGCATTAATTCCTTATATTCCATCATCTAATAGTTAAATTTCATTTTCATTGATTGATTACCTATCATATTATTGTGTTATAATATAAAGTAATGAATGAAATTTTTATAATGCATTAGGAGAAAACAGGAATGAAAATTGGACTTGTATTAGAAGGTGGTGCCATGCGTGGCATGTACACCGCAGGCATTTTAGATATATTAATGGAAAACAATATTACTGTAGATGGTGCTATCGGCGTCTCAGCCGGTGCAACTTTCGGTTGTAATTTTAAATCCAGACAAATTGGTCGTACCATTCGATATAATATGAAATACTCTCGTGATCCCAGATATGCAGGGCTGCGTTCTCTTATAAGAACAGGAGATTTGTATGGAGCTGATTTTTGTTATAAAGAATTGCCAAATAAATTGGATATATTTGATGTAAAAACTTACAAAAAAAATCCTATGGATTTCTATGTTGTTACAACGGATATTAATACAGGAAAACCAATATATCATCTATGCCCTAATGGTGACGAAACCGATATAGAATGGTATCGTGCCTCAGCATCCATGCCGTTAGTCTCACGTATTGTAGAAATTGATGGTATACAAATGCTGGACGGCGGCATATCTGATGCCATACCTATTCACAAATTCAGAGAAATGGGCTACAAGAAAAACATTGTTATTCTTACCCAGCACAATGGTTATAGAAAAAAGAAAAGCAATGCTCTTCCTATTATCAAACTAAAAATGGGACGAAAATATCCAAATCTCGTCCGTGATATGAAAATCCGTCATAAAATGTATAACCAGACATTAGATGACTTAAAAGAAATGGAATCCAATGGTGAGGTTTATATCATCCAACCAAAGGCACCTATTACCATTAAGCGTACCGAACGGGATCCTGATAAGTTAAAGTCTTTATATGATATTGGACGTAAAGAAGGTATGGAGCATCTTATAAATTTAAAAACTTTTCTTAGATAATAAAACAATCATAACTATATAGTAAAATACCCATATGCTATATTAAGCATATGGGTATTTTATTCGTTTCAATATTATTCGTGATTACTTGTAAAATATACTTTTATTTCCATTTCACATTCACTTTATTCCTCAATATAGGTTGGTGCATTCTTTGGACTTCTTCCTTTAATCACATTATGATAATATGCATATGTCATTGGCACGCGATTTGCCCCCTGAACATCTCCCTCTATAACCTCACCTAAAAATACTGTATGGGTAGCAGTTTCCATAAAATCTATAACATTACAAATAATATAGCCACAAGTATCACCAAGTATTGGCATCTCTTCTACTATCTTAAAATCCACATCCTGAAACTTATTTGTATCTTTACCTGAGAAAAATCCAAACTTTCCAATTAACATTGATTCAGAATCTTCAGCAATAATATTCAAAGCAAATTTACCACATTCCCTGATACATTTATTTGTATAATTGTCATGATTGATACTAATTGCGACTGTTGCAGGGGATGCTGTAATCTGCATTGCTGAGTTTGCTGTACATCCTGTAGCTCTTCCTTCATCCATTGTTGAAACTACATAAACTCCATATGATAAATTTCTAAATACGTCTATATTCATATCGTTCTCCCTTCATTTATCTTAATTATTTTGCATCCTCTTATTATTACTTAATATTTAACTAAGTTCATATCTTTTTCGATACTCTTGATATTTTTTATCGAATTCACTGTCAGGCTCTTTTACAATCTCCCTTGCATAAGCATGTATCCCCAAACTTCCACGTCCAATCTCCTCAACACAACCTGCTACATTTGAACAATGATCAGATATTCTTTCCAAAGATGTAATAATGTCTGTCATTATAAATCCCTGTTCAATGGAACACTTACCATTCTTTAATCGGTCAATATGCCTCTTCTTTAATTCATGTTTCAAATAGTCAATGACATGTTCCATCGCTTCCACAGAAAGAGCCATGTCTGTATCATTTTCTCTAAAAGCAATTTTAGCTTTTTCCAAAATATCCTCAACAGCTTCTATCATAACCTGAATTTCTTCCGTTGCCTTATCAGAAAATCTTAAATTCTTTCTTTGTATTTTTTCAGCCGATTTAACAATGCCTACTGAATGGTCAGAAATACGTTCTATATCTCCTACGATATGCAACAATTCACTTACAACATGACTGTCCTGTTCACTAAGATTCTGCCTGCCAATCTGTACTAAATATGTTCCCAGTTCATCTTCATATTTATCTACTTCCTGCTCTGAAAGAACAACATCTTCCATCTCCTTTTCAGAAAATTCCTGTATCATAGCACAGGATTTTCTTACTCCCAACTCTGCTCTTTCCAACATTCTGTATACCAACTTCCGACATTGTTCCAATGCGATTGCGGGTGTAGCCATTAATCTCTCATCAAGCAGTTCTTTGGAATCTCCCACTTTTGAGTCCCTTACAATAAAACATGCTATTTTTTCCAACAGCTTTGCAAAAGGGAACAGAAGTGCTGTACACAACACATTAAATATTGTATGGATCACTGCAATGCCCAACAAACTGGCACTTTCATTTATGAATGAAAAGTCTGCAATTGCATTTACAATACAGAAAACTGTTAACCAAACTGTAGTTCCAATGATATTAAATGCCAGATGTACTACCGCTGTTCTTTTTGCATTTTTATTAGCACCAACTGCCGAAATCATAGCCGTCACACAAGTTCCGATATTCTGTCCCATAATAATTGGTATGGCACTTCCATAACTAACTGCTCCCGTAGATGCCAACGCCTGCAATATTCCAACCGATGCAGAAGAACTTTGAATTACCGCAGTAAGAAATGCACCTGCCAAAACCCCAAGAATAGGATTGCTGAACATTGTAAGTATCTGCTGAAATTCTGGTACATCCCTTAATGGGCTTACAGCTGCTGACATCGCATCCATTCCAAACATAAGAACTGCGAAACCAAGCAAAATCATTCCTGTATCAGCACTTTTACTGTTCTTCTTCCTCATTAACAGGATAATTCCTATCAGTGCTAATATCGGTGTAAAAGATGTTGGCTTTAACAGACTTACAAGAACATTTGAACTTTCTATACCTGACAAACTCAATATCCAGGAAGTTATTGTAGTCCCTACATTCGCTCCCATAATAATACCGATAGCCTGCTTCAAATTCATAATGCCCGAATTCACAAATCCCACTACCATAACCGTTGTTGCAGAGGAACTCTGAATAATCGCCGTTACTCCTGCTCCTAATAAAAATCCTTTAAACCTACTGGCTGTCAGTTTTTCTAAAATATTTTTTAATTGATTACCTGCCCTTTTTTCTAAAGCTTCTCCCATAACCTGCATTCCAAACAAAAATAATGCAAGTCCTCCGACTAAAGATAAAATATTGAATATATCCATTTTCTGTACCTCCATAAAACCACATTAATGTTTCAATGTAATATTGAGGTTATTACTAAGTAAATCTTTCGTAAATTTTTAGTAAAATACTACGTCTGCTGTTTAGTCTAATCAGTTTTTTGTATTTTACCCAAAACACAGAAAATAATATATACTATTTTTAAAATAAAATTTTATTCTTTAATCAATTCATAATCTCCTACCGGTGGATTGTTTTTTATAACCAATTCTGTCTGTGATCCGGCAGGACAATGAATTTTCAAACCGTCTACACCTTCCTCTGTTTCGAACATTTTAGTACTCATGTGTAAAATATGTTTCGGAAGATATATCTCTTTTATATGGCTGTCTCCAAATGCCCAGTCCTGAATCTCCTCTACGCCTTCGTTAATTACTACTATATCCACATTTGAAAATAAAAAAGCACCACTTTCTATTTTCTTAACACTTCCAGGTATTATAACCTTTTCTGTATTTAATGCTCTGTCATAATCTGCCGAAAAAGCATTTTCTGCAATACCTGATACCGATTCAGGAATCGTTACCTGCTGTTTATCTCCATTATAAGCTAACAACATTCCCTCTTCGTCTATGGCAAATCCATTTTCATCAAACATTCCCGATTTCTGATAATAAGCATTTGTCTGACAGTTATAATCTAATTGATCAGCTGCATCTTCTTCCTGTTTAAAATAATAAATTTTGTTCCCATTATCATCAATGATATAAAAGTATTCTTTTAATTCATACTGTTCAATATCATCATCAATAATATTTTCAAGTTCTTTTTTTTCATTGACATACTTCATAGAATATTGCTTATTTCCCAGCTCCAAAGCATGATTGCCTACCTCATACTTACCTTTTTTAGAATGTTCACCGTAAACATCCTGTTCCTCATAATCTGTACCGCTGAATTTCACCTGATACATTTCATCCAGATCTACTTTATACCAAGTCCCTTTTAGCGATATATTCTTATAATACCCCTTGTCCGTAAAAGCATCTCTATGTCTGCATCTCACAAATATAAACATTGATAATATGAGTACAAGGATTACTCCATCAATAATTAATACTTTTTTTAACTTTATTTTTCTGCTTTTCATATCACTACTTCTTCTTTATCTTAAGTCTCTTTACTTTAGACCATTTTCCATAAACTCTTTCACCAAATTGATATCTATATGCTCTAACTCTAATATAATAAGTTGTTTTATTTTTTAACTTTGAAATTGTATACTTCGTTTTATTTGTACGTTTTGTTTTTGTCTTTCCTGCCTTAAACTTTTTATGAGTTGCATATTGAATCTCATACTTAAAGGCATTTTTGACTTTTTTGTATTTCACTAAAACTTTGTATTTCTTTGACTTTCTTGAAACTTTCTTAATTTTTCCAAGAGATTTGATCTTTGAAACACCTGTTTTAACCGCTGGAATCGGTGTACCCTTCTTTCCATCATAGCAGATGTAAGATGCATCTGCCATATATCTTCCCTCAATAAAATCTGTAGAAAGATACACTGTACTGTTTTTATATTTTAATGCTACTGTTCCTTGAGAAAGTTTACCGTTATTCTCATCTCTCTCTGTCGCATTTGTTTCAATTGTTCGTGGTGCACTGACACTAGCCAGATGCACAATAGAAGCTCCTGTTTTTTTCGAATTAATATTTCCTATATTCAAATTCGAATTATACTTCTGCTGATCATATGCCCAATGCGAATGCCCATTAAACATCGTCACATTCGGATATTTATTTAACAATTTTCGAAATCTTTTTTCATCATCATTTCCAAATGTATATGTCAAATCATAAGTATACCCACCCGGGTTTTTCAAATTTCCTACTGCATTTGTAACATCACCGTTTTCCAACGCAAAATATGAGTGGAAGAACAAATACACATTTTTGTTCGCAAAAGTATTCAGATTTTTTTCCAGCCAGTTTAATTGCTGGTCTTCCAGCAATCTGCTATATTTACCATTATAAGACCATTTTGTCTGACTAAAGAAAATAAATATGTCTCCCTGTTTTTCATATATAAAATCAACACCATTACTATTTATATTTCTGATGTTTTTATCTGTTGTTTTCTTTGTATTCACATATTTATTAAAATCCTTAATCCCACCTACATCATGATTTCCCATACATGTGTACACTGTCATTTTCGGGTATTTATCAATTGCGGTTTTAAATTTTGTAAAGGCTTCTTTTTCACCGTGACTACTTAAATCTCCTGTCAATCCTAAAAAGTCTATCCCCTGAGCATTGATAAACTTCAATGCATTATTAAAAGCAATAACCGAATCATCCTCTGAAAAATCATGATATCTATTATAATGTACATCACTCATAAGTCCGAACTTATATATGACATTCCCTTCATTCAACTGTTTTTCTTTTGGAATATCATATGTATAAATTGTGGTTGATTTACTGTCAACTAACATTAATTTCTCTGCACCCTGAGGTATTACTGTATATTCAGAGGGAACTTTATATGTCGTGGTAAGTTTACTTTCTGTTGTAGTAACATCTGTTAATTCTGTAAAAGAAACTCCATTATATTTTAATTTATTACCATTTTCATCTCCCCAATATAGCTGATAATCTCCTGGTTTTTCCGTGCTGACTGTTATCTCTCCATATGCAAGTCCCGGATTCTGATTGTCAAAATGATACTCAATCTTATTTTCCACTGCATCTGCCGTTACCTTATTACATCCTGGCAGTATACTAACTGCCAATGTCAATGCACATATGCCTGACAAAATATTTTTAATGAATCTGCTTTTCATGTTTTTCACTAAACCTTTCTACGTAACTAACTTACTGACATAATTTTGCTACAAGTTGATTAATAACCTTTCCATCCGCACGTCCTTTAAAAGCCGGCATAACTGTTTTCATAATCTGTCCTTTATTTCCTGTTGCAAGCACATCCGCAAACTTCTCCTTCAGTTCAGCTTCTACCTCATCTTCACTCATAAGTTTTGGTGCATACTCATTGAACACATCATATCTCGCCTGATATTCTTCCTTCAAATCTATTCTATCTTCCGGACAGCTGTCAATCTGTTCTTTCACTGTCTTTAATTCTTTTAAAATAACTTTATTTACCATTTCTTCAGGAATATCTTCTCTGCATCCTGCATCAATTCCTGCTTTTTTTACTGCCTGTATCAGTGCTGAAATAGATTCCTTTCTTGCCTTATCTCTAGCTTTCATAGCAGCAATCATATCCTTCTGTAATACTTTAACATCCATTTTATTTCATCCTCCTTCAACTTCCTATATATCTTATATAAGTATAGTATAGTTTACAAAGTATGTCTATTTTAAATAAAAGAAAAACAAACTAATCTTATACAAAATCAGTCTGTTTTACCTTTTATTATCTTTTATTATTTAATTTCTGATTATTTCTTCTTTTTTTTCTATATTTGGTTTCTTTTATTTTTGCTTTTTGATTTATATCTCCTCTCCCAGAGTGTTTGGTCTGTTTATTCGGCTTTTTATGAATCTTTGCTCCTTTATCCTTCACTTCCTGATACTTATTTTTTTCTTTTTTGAACTGTCTCGGCTTAATCAAACACTCTCTTCCAAATCCTATCAAATCCTCTCTTCCTGCAATATGAAGCGCTTCTTTTACCAGTTCATAATTCGCAGGATTTCTATACTGCATCAACGCTCTCTGCATTGCTTTTTCATGAGGATTCTTCGGTGTATATACCGATTCCATTGTCCTCGGGTCAACTCCGGTATAATACATAACTGTTGACATCGTTGATGGAGTAGGATAAAAATCCTGCACCTGCTGTGGATTATATCCGATGTCCCTTAAGTATTCTGCCAGTTTTACAGCCTCTTTCATATCAGAACCGGGATGTGAGCTCATCAAATACGGAACAACAAACTGTTTTTTTCCTGCTCTGTCATTTAACTTGTAATATTTATCTATAAACTTCTCATAAACACAATTCTGTGGTTTTCCCATATAAGAAAGAACCTTATCAGAAATATGCTCTGGTGCAACCTTTAACTGTCCACTGATATGATGTTCTACCAGCTCTTTAAAAAATGTATCATTCCTGTCCTCTATAATATAGTCAAAACGGATTCCTGAACGCACAAATACCTTTTTTACCTTTGGCAGTTCCCTAAGTTTACGAAGCAGTTTTAAATATTCACTGTGATCTGTGTCCAGATTCTTACATGGCTTTGGCCATAAACACTGCTTATGCTTACAAACTCCATTTTTTAATTGTTTCTTACATGCCGGATGATAAAAGTTCGCTGTAGGTCCCCCTACATCATGAATATACCCTTTAAAGTTTGGCATTTCTGTTATCTTTTTTGCTTCTTTAATAATTGACCCGTGGCTTCTGGTTTGAATAATTCTTCCCTGATGAAATGTGAGTGCACAAAAACTACACGCTCCAAAACACCCGCGACAACTGATTAAAGAAAACTGTATCTCCTGTATTGCCGGTATTCCTCCATCCTTCTCATAAACAGGATGATAAGTTCTCTCATATGGTAAATCATAAACATCATCCATCTCCTGCCTGCTCAGAGGCTCTTGAGGAGGGTTCTGTACTACATATACACCATTCGGGTAGGGTTCTACCAATGTCTGTCCATTAAATGGATCTGTATTCTCACTTTGAATCCGAAAACTCTCTGCGTACTTTAATTTATCCTGCTTCATCTCATCATATGATGGTAAGATGACCGGTTCATATGCCAATGATAAATCTTTTGTTTTAAATACAGTTCCTGGTATATATGTAATGTCCTTTACATCCATACCGCTGTCTAGGGCATCTGCAATCTGCACAATTGACTTCTCTCCCATACCATAAGATATCAGATTTGCCTGTCCATCCAGCAATATGGAACGCTTAAAGCTATTACTCCAATAATCATAATGTGCCATTCTACGGAGACTTGCCTCAATGCCACCTACAATAATCGGTTTATTCTTATATGTATGACGAATCAGATTACAATAAGTCACTACTGCGTGATCTGGGCGCTTTCCAATAACTCCTCCCGGAGTATATGCATCACTGTCACGTCTTTTCTTAGAAACATAATAATGGTTTACCATAGAATCCATATTCCCACCCATAACAAGAAATCCCAGACGTGGCTCTCCCAGTATATTAATGCTATTATCATCTTTCCAGTCCGGCTGAGCAATTATACCTACACTATATCCATGTGCCTGTAACACACGGCTGATAATAGCATGCCCAAAAGAAGGATGATCTACATAGGCATCCCCTATTACATATACAAAATCTAATTGTTCTATTCCCTGTTTTTTCATATCATCTTTAGATATTGGTAAAAACGACATTTTCTCTCTCCATTCCCACTTTAATCAACATTTTCCTATATGCTTAAAATACTTTGCTTATATATTAACATAAATTCTATCACTGTCTCAATATAAAAGAGGGATATTGCTAAATTAACAACCTCCCTTTAAAACATACAAAAACATTAATTATATTCTAAAATTTCTTCACAAATCAGATCTGCATCATACGCAGGAGCATATCCTGCTATTTTGTTATATATTTCCTGAATATCATCAACATTCTCCTCTAGTTCATCTGCTATAACGTCCACTGGTTTATTCTTTTTTATCTTTTTACATATCTGATCAATCAATTTCTTTTGAGCTGCTTTTTGTATCATACCATCTATTGTTTTACACATTTCCATCTCTTTTTCTTCTACTGCTTCCTGTATCATACCATCTATTGCTTTACACATTTCTGTCTCTTTTTCTTCTACTGCTTCCTGTATCATACCATCTATTGCTTTACACATTTCTGTCTCTTTTTCTTCTACTGCTTCTTGTATCATACCATCTATTGCTTTACACATTTCTGTCTCTTTTTCTTCTACTGCTTCTTGTATCATATCATCTATTGCTTTACACATATCAATCTCCTCCTTTTCATTATACTTTTCCAACTCTAATTTCGTCTTACCAAATTCTTCTATCATTTTAGCAGAATCTACGTCCATGTGTAAATAATATTCTCTATTATCTTCTAATATTTTTTTCATTTTATCTATATCATCTGAAGCATTGATAAATTCTAAAACTTTTCCAAGTTCTGATTGAAACATCGAAAAATCTTTTATTTCATTAGGAGCAATCAGGTTAATTCTGTAGTCGTTTAAAAAACGGGCTGTATTCAAATCAATCTCCCTGAACATTTCGTATAGACTTCTTGGGGCGTTCCATTTGTCATTTCCCCAGTAAATTACTAATGTAAATACAGGAATTAATTTATCGTCATTAGTAATTCCCGATAAAAACTCTGGAGATGTCATGCTATCCTTATTCTCTCTATGATTTCTTGCTATATTTGATACTTGACCTGAATAATTTAAAGCATCATATAACATATTCCGAACCGGCATTGCATAATGTATGTCCGACTGATTTTCTATGCCTAATAATAGATAGATGTATCTTTGGTCTTTCTTTATAATACATTTTTTCAAGATATCTCTATATTTTTCTACAGGATAAATCATTTCCTTACCCTTGTAAGGAATTGATGTTTCTGTTATGTCTTTCTCGCTTAAACTTTTTGGCTGAATTACCTGCTTTCCATTATATAAAAAATAATTAAATACATCTGCAAATTTTATATTATCAGACATATATTCTTTTGATATTGTATTTTTCGTCCCCACATTTACCCCTTCACTTTAATCACATTTTATTTATACAATATCATATATCATTGTTTATGCAAAGTCAACATTTTGTTTTTGTGCAGATTATTATAATATGTTGTGTATTTTCACAATGTTATCTGCCCAAACCATTTTCTGCTTCATCCAAACTACAATAACCTTGTAGTCTCGCTGTATTTTCAATTGTCATCTTTGCAAGATTTTTTCCTTCTCTATACAAATCAACAATAAATTGAGCATACATTTTCAAAAGTTCATCCGAATAGGTCAATAATTCACCTTTCAGATACGTCTCATAACTAGCATTATCTATAGCATCTGTATCACTGGTTATACTACGTGCCTGTCCCGCTAATTTGGGATACACCTTTGCAAAATCCTTCATCCATTCAACTTGAATTTCCGTAATCTGATTGACAATTGCTTTTGTTTGTGCAGATTTTAATGGAAGTTTTTTCTCTATTCCCTTATATTCCTCTGGAGCAGTATTTTCCATCATTCTTCCATACTTTTCCATTATCATATTCCAGCCTTTTGTCTTATTTTCCAGCCACAACTCTCTAATACATACAAGCATTTCATTTGTCCATGTAAGATATTGGCTCTTTCGCATCACATAAAAGAATGGCCAATTATTCTGGCACTCAGCTCTTCCTCCCTCATTCTTTACTTTGTCAAATGCCTCATATTCCAGCTTTACTATTTCATCAATTATATCTTCTCTGTTAAACTCTGCCTTTTCCATAATCACTCCTACATAATCATTCAAAAAATTAGAAGATATATCATTCACCAATTCCTGCTTCTTTAATTCATATATAATTAATGTTGCAACAATCTCTACAGTCAGCGCTTTCTGATCTTTCTCATTTACAGATGTGTTGTTATATTGATAATTTTCCCACGTTCCTCTCTGATCCGGCATATCGGCAAGAGCACACATAATATCTCCCATTTGTGGCAAAATCTCTAATGTCTTTATTCCTTTTATCAGCCACTTATAATATGGGGCATACTTCTGATTTAATATGTAAATACATTTCATAGTATGCTCCATAAACTTGGCGATACATATATTGGCTGTAACGTAATCTTTTCTTCCCATAGAACGTCCATAATTTACCTGTCCCATCTGTGCCATACCAGAAAGCTCTCTTGCTAATTTTACAAGTCTTGCCTGCTCTGGCTGTTTCATAAAATTATTTCTGATATTGATAAATATTCCTTCATCATCTCTAAATACTTCGCCATTAGTTACTGTTGCCAATTTATAATCATCAATATCTATCCAGTCTGAAACTTTTTCCGGACTTTGTCTGAAACCAGTATATCGCTCATAAAAATCACCAATTATCTGAACACCACACCTTCCCTGTGCCATTATAGTATCTGTTCTTGTAATCCCCAGATAAGATTTCGGAAGCTTATTGTATTCCTCTTGTAATCTCTCTCCAATTACATCGTAGGTACTCTCTGTTACCCACATACAAAATCCAGGTCCAAAGTCGTGGTCTTTTGAAAACTCATCGTCAAACCCAAAACGTTCTGAACCTTCTCCCACAAAACCTACTGCGATTTTATCTTCAAATTCGGGAAACTTTTCGTGGAGCATAGGTGCTCCTATTTCTTCATAAAACCTCTGTGCTAACTCTATTCCTGTGATATTGTCTGTACATTCTTCTTTCGCCTTCTCCAGATTCTGTTTTGTTATTTCATATGCTGTTCCCTTTCCCATGTTTGTCTCTATCTCTGATAATGCCTCTTCATACAGTTCTACCGCCTGATGATATAGTCCCTGCCTACACTTTGCTGCCGCCATAGCAGACAATGCAGCACTATAATGGAAATCTTTTACCTCATCCTTCCGATATGTATCAAGTGATTTTTCCAAATATTTTATCGCCTCATTTACCTCTCCTAATTCTAATAAAGAAGCGCCTAAATTAGACTGGGTAATTGCTACAGCAATCTCTTCCCCATGTATTTTTTCAATAATACTGAGTGCTGCCCGTAGATGGTTTACTGCCATCTGAAAATTCCCCATCTCCTGATATAACAATGCAATATTATTATTCAGGCTTGCAAACCGGTAATCTCCTGCCGGAATATTATTTTCATATATATGAAATGTTTCTTTATAACACTTTAGTGATTGCTCCAATAATCCTGCCGCTCTATATGCATTTGCGATATTTTGAAGTGATGTAGCATAATCTACTGTGCCTTCAATTCCCATCTTTTTCATCACTACAATGCAATTCTCGCAAGCCTTAATTGACTTATCATATTGGCTGGTATCTCTAAAAAATCCCATCATCTCATTTAATATTGTAAACTGTGCAGAATAATCATCCAATTTTATAGCCTCATCCAGACTTTTATTAAGAAATGGCTCTACCTCATTCAATTTTTTTTCTTCAAATAATACATCTAATTCATCTAAAAATTTTTTAATTTCCATACATAATACCTATTTTTCTTTCTCTGTTCTAACATAAATAACAGCATAAAATATTTTTAAATTATTTTTATGTGTTAAAAAATGGTCTAAACAGGATTATTCTGATTCCTATTTTAGACCATTTTATACTTTATAGTCAAATAATTATTGCTTTATATTGAATCCATTTTAAAAAATCATTTGCAACTATTCTGTTAATACAAATAATTGCTTTTCTACACAAGACATAAACTTTCAATTTTTATTTTTTTACTCTCACTATAGTTCTTTTGAACAATGCAAAACTAAAAATAATAAACATTCCTAAATTAACTACCACCACACTCGCCCCTGCCGGTATAGAAAATGCATAAGAACAGATTAATCCAATCGAAAAATTAAAGATTGATAGTATTGCCGAACAAATAGTAACCGACAAAAAACTCTTAAAAACTCTCATAGACGTCAATGCCGGAAAAATAATCAAGCTGGAAATCAACATTGCTCCCATCATTTTTATTCCGATTACCACTGTCACTGCTGTTAAAACAGATATTAATGTATTATACATCCCTACCTGAACTCCGGTAGCTTTGGAAAAATTCTCATCAAAGGTAACTGCAAAAACTCTATGATAACAGAATATAAACATTATAATAACAATCACTGACAAGCCGACACAAACAATCACATCATCCTTTGTCATCGCAAGAATACTTCCAAACATATAACTATAAATATCTGTACTAAGACCTGTAGTAAGAGAAGTAACAATTACACCAATAGCTAATGCAGACGCTGAAACCATAGCAATTGCGGCATCACTGCGCATCTTTCCATCTTCTGCCAGCCTTAGTAGTAAAAAGGCGGCAATGATAACTACGGGGATAGCAAACTTCAAAGGTGCAATCCCACATGCGATTGCAATTGACAAAGCTCCAAAAGACACATGAGACAGACCGTCCCCTATCATAGAATACCGTTTCAGTACAAGACTGACCCCTAGAAGTGCAGCACACAATGAAACTAACATTCCTCCTAAAAAGGCTCTTTGAATGAAACCATATGAAAACATCTCACTAATCATCTGAACCACCTCCTAAGAACATATTGGAAATATTTGATTTTCTATATTCGGCTACCGTTCCAAAAAAATTCCTCTCTTGTTCAAAATGCAATATATGCGTTGCATATTCTAAAGCATTTTTTATATCATGAGTTACCATTACAATCGTTACACCCTCATAATTTAATTTTTTTATTTCATCATAGAAATCTTTTGTAGCTGCAGGGTCGAGTCCTGTTACCGGCTCATCTAAAATTAAAACATTATCCGTAGCACATAATGCTCTCGCCAAAAGTACTCTCTGCTGCTGTCCCCCTGACAATTCTCTATAACAACATTTCCTTAAATCCGATATACCAAGTTTTTCTAAATTTCTTTTTGCCTCTTTTTTATCCTGTTTTGAATAGAAAGGACTTTTATGACCGCTATTCAATACCCCTGACAAAACAATCTCCCACACACTAGCAGGAAAATCTTTTTGTGCCTCTGTCTGTTGTGGAAGATACCCTATTCCTTTATTCGTCTTCTCACCTGTATTTACATTCACTTTCCCTTGTATTGGTTTTATTAATCCTAGTAAAGTCTTAATCAATGTACTCTTCCCTGTACCATTTTCACCTACAATACACAAATACTGTCCTTCATTTAGACAGAAATTTAAATTATCTGCCACGATTCTGTTTTCATACCCAAGCGTTACGTTATCACATTCAAAAACCATATCTGTTCTCCAAATTTTTTCATTATTTCAGTACTGCATTTAAAGCCTGTACATTCTCTCTCATCAAATCAATATATGTCACCCCATTATCAAACTGTTTCTGGGTTATATTGTGACAGGAATTGAACTGATACTTTTTCACCTCTGTGTCATCACAAATAACATCAGCCATTGCCTGACTGCTTAACTCAAGATAAAACACTCCATTAACCTCATGAGATTTGACTTTATCTATCAAAAATGCAACCGTCTTTGCACTTGGTTCTGTATCACCACTGCATCCTGGAAATGCTGCATAGTACTTTAATCCATATCTTTGTGCAAAATATATCAGAGGAAACTTATCCGCAAAAATAATTTCTTTATGCTCTGCACCTTCAACAATCGTCTGAATTTGTTCATCCACCCCTTTTATTCGTTTTATATATCTATAGGTATTCCTCTGAAATTCCTCTGATTTCTCCGGCAATATTTCACACAGTCTATCACATATTTCCTGCACTAAAGTTATTGCATACACTGGTGATGTCCATATATGCTCGTCCACTTCGTCATGTTCATAGCCAGCGTAACCATGTCTCTCCACTTCATGATGGTGTTCACTCTCAGCATACACATTCTCATCATGACTCTGTTCATCGTCAACAGATGTCATGATATCTGACTGGTTTTCTAAATCAATATAATCCATCATCTTCATCCGTACTTGTGATTGATTATCCAGAGAATGTACTACTTCCTCTACCCAGTTTTCTATGGAACCTCCATTATATATAAATACATCTGCATTATTTATCTCAATAACATCTGCCGGTGTCGGTTCAAAAGAGTGATCATCCTGGCCAGGAGAAACCAATAACTCCACATAAATGTCACTATCCTCGCCTACAACCGCCCGTGCAAAATCATAATAGGGAAACAGTGTTGTCATAATGGTTAATTTATATTCATTTTTGTCTTTTTCTCTATCTATACTACTTTCACAGCCAGACAACCCGAAACACACTGTCAGAATAATAAATAAAGAAATATATCTTTTTAATACTGTCACTTTATCTTCCTTTACTATAAATCAAATAATTTTTAATATTTTTACTTGGCACATCTGTCACATTTCCCATAGAATACTGTCTTTTTAGGATTAATACTAAAATGATGGTCAGCATTTACATGACTATATAACTCTGACAGATGATGACATTCCATCTTAGAAACCTGTCCACATTTTTCACACTCAATATAAAAGCAGTCATCACTCTCATCTTCCATAACATATTGATAACAGGCTCCCTGTTTTTTTTCTACATTAATACGTGCCACAACACCATCCTGCTCCAATTTTTCCAAATGCCTATATATAGTAGTAATACCTACAGAACATTCTTTTTCTTTTAGATACTTCTCAATCTCCACAACTGTAACATAATTTTTACCATGATCTTTCAGACAATCTATAATCGCTATCTGCTGTTTTGTTTTATATTTTCCTGCCATAGTCTTTCTCCTTCAGCATGTAAAATATCTTTCTAATATGAAAATCTTTTTCATTTTTGCCATCTTATTCTACTATTATACATTTTTATTGTCAATTAATTTGAAAATCTTTTTCAAATTTAATGTACAAAAAAATACCGTTTCACTCCATTTTGAAATGAAACGGTATTTTATTTTTTATCTTAATTCTGTGCCTAGAACGTTTACATTTTGTACAACTCCTGGTGACTCAATACCATCCAGCACTGATGTTACCTTTACAGTTACCTGTCCGGCACTGATATTTTCAATCGTGTAATATGCACATACTACTTCATTTAATTTCTTTTCTCCATTAATATATACATTATATTTACAGCCACTATTCATTCTTTCTTCATCCTGTCCCCATACGACTCCTACTGTATTATCTGCTGGGCAGGATGCTACCATTCCTATTACTTCCAATGGCATTTTTCCTGGAGCAACAGTTGTTGTAGGCTTCGCTGTAGTAGTTACAGGCGCCTTTGTGGTAGTTGGTGTTTCTGTTGTTGATACTGGTGTTGTTGTCACTTGCCCATCACCCGTCACATTTACCATCTGTGTCACTCCGGCTGTTTCCTTTCCATTCAGGGTTGCTGTTACTTTTACGTTAACATTTCCTGCATCAACGTTATCAATAACATAATAATTACAGATTACTTCACTTAATACCTTTACATCATTAACATATACATTGTACTTACAGCCACTGTTAATTCTGTCTGCATCCTGACCCCATACTACTCCTATTGTATTATCTGCCGGGCAGGATGCTACCATTCCGATTACTTCTAATAACTCTTTCTCCACAGTTGTAGTTGTTGGGGCTGGTGTTGTCGGTGCCTGCGTAGTTGGTATTGGTGTAGTAGTCGGCTGCGTTGTAGTTGGTTGTGTTGTTGGCATTGTCCCTCCAACATATGTGCGGATTTCAATTCCCTCTGATTCATATCCATTCAAACATGCAGTAACTTTAAATGTATGCATTCCTGTGTATAATCCTGAAATTGCAGCTCCACTTGCTGATGGAACTGATCGGTTCAGCACACCATCAACATAAATATTATATGTATAACCTTTAGCTCTTCTATTAGCATCATCTTTCCAAGTAACAACAGCGCCTGACGGATAAGCCCATTTTGCTGTCATATTTAATACTTCTGATGGTTTTTCTTTTTCATTTAAAATATCTTTATACTCAGTTACAACATCTTTATATCCATAAACCTCTAATTCTGTTAATATTACATATGTTGCATTATCGATAAATTCTGCTTTTACATATCTGGCTTTTTGCTTTTCAAATTCAAAAACCTTGCTGACTTGAGCTTCTTTAGTTCCTTGTGCTATTTCTGTCCAATTCTCATGGTCTTCTGAAACTTTTATACTGTATCCTGTTGTACTAAATCTTTCATAAAACAAATTAATTTTATCAATCTCATAGACAGCTCCCAGATCAACTTCTACATACTGACCTGAACTGCTCTCTGTGATTATCTTTGAACTAGCATCCCCATCTACTAAATTCGTAAGTGGAAATTCTTTAGCATTATAGACACTGGATGCTGTCACATTTTTCTTATATGCAAGATTCTGATATGATTCCGATTCAAATTTAAATAATGTTTCCGGCGTGTATCCCACTGTATACTCTATACATTTTGCTGCATTTATAATTCCAAATGGTACTTTGTCCCTTGATCCTAACGCCAGGTCTGTTGCTGTATTTGCCATAATACGTTTTACATCAAAATAATTTAATTCACTGTTTATTGAACACATCATCGCAGCTACCGCAGATACTACTGGAGATGCAAAAGATGTTCCATTTGCAAATTTGGTTCCGGAGTGGTCGTCTAACATAAATATATTATTGCCTGGAGCACATATATTTTTATTACTTCCATAATTGGAAAATCCTGCAATCTCGTTATCTACTGTCGTAGCTACTGCTGATATTGCCTTTTCAAAATCTGATGGATAATGAGTATTAGCAGTATGATCGTTTCCTGCTGAACACACAACTATAATTCCTGCATCTGTCAATTGGTTAACCATTTCCTCCTCTATACTATTATATTGATATCCACCAAGGCTCATGTTTACTACCTTTACCCCTTGATTGGCACAATAACTCATTGCTTTAAGTAAATTCGTCAAAGAAAACATATATTTACCATGCTCTTCATAAAATGTAGATGCCTGTACTGCAAGTATTTCAACAACATCATTATTATAACAGCTTGCTACTCCTGCCATCTGTCTGTTATTATTCGCCTCTGCCGCTATTACACTTGCTACTCCTGTTCCGTGATAAGTCTTTGCTGGCTGTGCACAATCTTTGAGCAGCACCGGGGTATCCTCCGTCACATCTGCTGAATATGGAGAAATCATATTTATAATATCAGGATGATTCATTTGAATTCCTGTATCAATGACCCCTACCAGCACTTTATCATGAGGATGACTGGAAACATAATCCCATGCCTCTTTCACATGTATATTATCTAAATAATACTGATTATTTAGATTCGGGTCATTTGTTGAGCCCCCAACGCTCTCCTCTACATCATAGTAATCATTACTGTCCACTGCCTCTGTAATACTGTATTCACTATATGCTTCTGATGCCATATCTACAGTCTGGCCTAATGATATAGATATTTCTGCAACATAGTCTCCGGTAAAATCTTTATACATGGATTTTATCTCACCATTCTGTGCTTCACAGACTGCTTGAATTTCCTCTTCTGTTGCTTCTCCATCAAATATGGCTAAAACCTTTCCTGTTTCAAAGCCATTTTTATCTCCCTTGTCTCTTTCTTCAGCTGCTTCCTCATACGCTTCCACAACTTCGTCACTTCGGCTGTCTACCGCCTGCTCAAATTCCTCTAACTGTTCAAAATCTTCTGTCTCATAATAAGATGTCAATGCTGAGTTTAATGCTGCATTATAATCTGCATCATCTTTATACTCATTGACTGTTTGTGCTGCTTTCTCCCCATCTTTCAGAGCCACTTCTGCAATCTCATCTAATTTCTTTTCTGAGATACTGACCTCTGCGATTTCATCAAAAGCCGTCTTGACATCCGCTTTTGCTGTTGTACTTCTGACAATATTGGTACTACATAGTGATACCATCATTGTCACTGCTAAAGTTACACTTGTTAGTTTCTTAATTTGTCTCTTCATAGTTCTTTCCCTCCAATCTAATATTCGACAATTTAACCGTACCATTTTTTACCTATTGTTGCAATAAATAAAAACACTTTTATCTACATTTTTCTCACTATTTATGGCGATTTAAGTCGAAATAAGTCGATATCAGTTAACGGATAATAAAAATATTTTTATTTAAAAAACAGAAACAAAAAAGGGAGCATCACGCTCCCTTTCATTTTCTAAAATATGTATTTATTTAATACATTCAAAAATATCATCTGTTAATTTCTTTATAATTCTTTCGACCTCAGCCACTGCATCATCTATTGGTGTTTTCTGCTTATCAATCTGCTTATCTCTTGTAGAAATCTCAACAGAATTTTCCTCCATGTTTCTAGGGCTGACTACTACTCTTACCGGTACACCAAGCAAATCTGCATCAGCAAACATTGCTCCCGGTCTTACCTTTCTGTCATCATAAATGACTTCAATTCCCTTCTTCTGTAATGTTTCATACAACTTATCAGCATACTCTTTACATGCCGTATCATCAGAACGAAGACAACACAGATGTACCTGCCATGGTGCAATGGTTATTGGCCAGATTGGACCATAGTCATCATGTCTCACTTCACAGATAGAAGCAGCCATTCTACCTACACCAATACCATAACATCCCATAATCGGATACTGCTCCTCACCATTTTCATCTGTATACTTGAATCCCATAGACTTAGAATATTTTGTACCGAGCTGGAATATATTTCCTACCTCAATACCTCTTGAAACAGTAATTGAATGTTTACCACATTCCGGACAGATACCGCCTTCCACAATCTTAGCAAGATCTGCATAAACTGCATCAGGACAGTCTCTTTCCACATTAAAGCCAGTATAATGAGCGTCAATTTTATTTGCACCAGTTACTAAGTAATCAATTCCCTTTAAAGAATTGTCAAACAGTACAGTTACCTTTTCATTGATTCCTACTGGTCCAATAAATCCTGCAGTAAGAACTGTATCATCCTCAATCACAGCCGGATGAATTTCAAAACCTAATGCATTTGTCAGCTTTGTCTCATGGATGTCTAAGTCACCACGAATAAATGCAACAACAAAACTATCATCTTCATTTTTCTGATATACGACTGCCTTTGCTGTATTTTCAGCTGGTATATTCAAGAACTCACACAATTCTTCAATTGTACCTGTTCCCGGCGTTGCCACCTCTTTTAAATCTTCCATAGGAATCTTGTTTTCATTTTCTATAATGCTAGGTGCTGCCTCTACATTAGCACTATATCCGCACTCTGGACATACAGCAATTGAATCCTCTCCTGCCGGTGTTAAAAGCATATACTCATGGGAAATGCTTCCTCCCATCATACCGGAATCAGATGCAACTACCGCAACTTCCGGTATGCCACAACGGGCAAAGATACGATTATATGCATCATAGCATTTCTGATAATACTGTTCCAAATCTTCCTGTGACGTGTGGAATGAATACGCATCTTTCATTGTAAATTCTCGTACACGGATAAGTCCTGCACGTGGTCTTGCCTCATCACGGAATTTTGTCTGTATCTGATAAATCATAAACGGATATTTTGCATAACTGTTGGCATATTCTCTGACAAGTTGTACAGAAGCTTCCTCATGTGTCATGCCAAGTACCATCTTACTTCCTGTTCTGTCCTGAAATCTGAGAAGTTCTGAACCAACACTTTCATATCTTCCTGACTCTTCCCAAAGACTTCCCGGAAGAGTTACAGGGAACAATACTTCCTGTCCGTCAATTTTATCCATCTCATCTCTAATGATATTTTCTATTTTCTGTGAAATTCTTTTCATCGGCGGGAATTGAGAATAAATACCGTTTGCAACATTTTTGATGTATCCTCCTCTTACCATCAGTGCATGACTGTCAATCAAACAGTTTGCTGGTCTTTCCTTAAATCTGTCTCCCACTAATTTTGATAATTTCATCTTTACTCTCCTTGTATATTTATATTGTCCAGTATATAACTACACTAACTAATTAATTTTAATATACTTTATATTAAAAATCAACCGTTCTTACTGAATAGTTACTCAATGAGTAACCGTTCAGCCATCAGCTCGATTTGGCTTCGCTCCTTCTCGCTGATTTGGCTCTTTTTTCAATCTGTTTTCTTGTACTGTAACAGTTCAGCCATCAGCTCGATTCCGCTCCGCTTCTTCTCGCTGATTTGGCCCACCATATACAAAAAAGAGTGGGTATTCCAAGTCCTGCAAGCAGTCCTTTTGAGTACCCACTCTTTTTTGTGCATGGCTGAACTGTTATATCACGTCCGCGTCAATATCAGAAAACTACTGAATACATCTAATTTTCCATATCCCCATTCTCTACTCGGATATGTAATATCTCTATCCCTGTTTGCCCCTCTTATAAAATAACTTTTGATGTAAGTTCCTCTCATATAGATGTCATTTCTCTTAACCAATCCCCACTCAAACATCTGAGCACAGCACCCTGCAGTAAGTGCAGCTGCAATAGATGTACCGGTTCTCCTTGTGAATCCACCTGAAAGTGCAGCACTTCTTCCCACATCAGGGCCAAACACATTTACCGCCGGTGCAACAATATCCGGCTTAATATTATTATCATTTGTAAATCCTCTGCCTGACCTTGGAAAAAATGCACCTGAATTGCTGTCATATCCACCTACTGTTATTACTCTTTCAGCACTAGCAGGCGTAGTTAATGTTATTTCAGGATTAGGCTTTAGAAAAAATGTTTCACTATTAACAAACTGCCGTAGATTCCCCCATATATTAAAATTACCATTTAAAATATTGCTCCCATATACTCTGATTGTCCAGATTCCAGGAGAAGGCTTAACAAATCTCATAAACACTAATTCCTCACCATTTCCCGCCTCTACCAAACTGTAATCTACGTTAATAGTTGTTCCCTCCAACAAAAAGTTAACCTGTTGGCTTACGCCTTTTCTTGCCGGGATGCGGGGAACACTCTCTCCCAATGGTGATATAAAAGAAACAGAAAATAAATCTGGAGTATTTCCCCACAATTCGAGCACAAAGCCACTTTCATTTTCTCCAACTCTGATTTCCACTTCATCCACATCGGTCTCTGTTACCCTTCCACTATAATGAAGTCTTTCATTGCCCTCATTTCCAGAACATACAACTACGCTCTGCCCAATATACTGTGCCAGTTCATCCACATACTGTGCCAATGGCAGACCACCGGATCTGTCTCCACTTCCACTGCCCAAACCCAATACAATCACAACAGGCATATTATATCTTATGTGAAGCTGTCGTAGATAACTTGCCGCAAGCATAATATCATTCTCCTGATAAACCGGTTCACTATTGTCTATCAAAAAGTACTCCCTAAGATATTGTTTTGCCTGTTTCAATTTTACCATCGCGATAAAACTCTCCGGTGCACTTCCTACAAAATCCTGCTGCTCATCATCTTTTCCACAAGCCACTCCCGCCATAAAGGTCCCATGTCCGATTTCATCTGTCTGTGGCACAATATCCAGAGGATTTTCACTTTGCAAAGCCCTGTTAATATCATCCATTGTATACTCACTCCCATAGCTGAACCCCTCGGGAGGATTTCCCATATTATCAGTCTGATCCCAGATATTGATAATTCTTGTCTGTCCAGTAGTATTGTTAAATATATCATTTGTATAGTCAATTCCTGTATCTATAAATCCTATAATCACACCTTTCCCCTTGAGTTCAAAGCCAGTCTGATTCTGTAGTCTCACCGAGCCAGTCTCTGCTACTGCTGTAGTGTCCATTAATCCATATAATTTCGGAATAGCATTATATGTACTTACAGCAACACCAAAATCAGGAACATTATCCAACCTTTCATAAATACATATATATCTATCATTTACTATCTGTGTGCATAAATCTTTATATTGCTCCAAAGCCCTTTCTCTTCCAGCTCCATATTCGGCAATAAAATCCCCATATTCTTCTGACATTATAATCTCTCTACAATCCGGCATATTCTTCCCCCCTTGTAATTAATCTATGTTCCATATAGAAAATGATGAAAAATTTTATAATAGTTCAGCCATCAGCTCGAAAATCTCTCGGCTTTTCTTCGCTGTGGTTGTTCACCATATACAAAAAAGAATGTAAATTTAAAGTCCTGCAAGCATTCCTTTAAATTTACATTCCTTTTTGTGCATGGCTGAACTATTATCAAAAAAGAGGGATATCACTATCCCTCTAACAAATCCTGTCCACGCATTCCAATTAACGGACCACCTGTCCCTTGTATATATTCTTCTGTAATTGTTACCGTTCCTATATGTTCATCTTTTGGAATTTCATACATAATGTCAAGCATAAAATCCTCAATAATAGAACGTAAAGCTCTTGCCCCGGTCTTTTTATCCATTGCTCTTTTGGCAATTATCCTCAATGCATCCTCTGTAAAGTCCAGTTTCACTTCATCTAACTCTAACAATTTCTGATATTGTTTAATAATTGCATTCTTTGGCTTTGTCAATATTCTTACTAACATTTCTTCACTCAAGCCTTCTAAAGTGAACACAATTGGCAACCTTCCAAGAAATTCCGGAATCATTCCAAACTTTCTCAAATCCTCGCCTGAAACTTTACTCATAACATTTTTATCTTTATCATATTTATCGGATAAATCTCCTAAAAACCCAATTGCAGCCTGCTTATTTAGCCTCTCTTTAATAATATCCTCCAGGTCTGGAAATGCCCCACCACAGATAAACAAAATATTTTTTGTATTTACTGTAGCAAGCGGAACCATAGCATTTTTGCTTGTAGCACCTACCGGAACTTCAACCTCACTGCCTTCCAACAATTTTAGCAATCCCTGCTGAACAGATTCTCCACTAACATCCCTGCTTCTGCTGGAATCCTTTTTGGCAATTTTATCTATTTCATCTATAAATACAATACCTGTCTCTGCCCGCTCTACATCATTGTCTGCCGCAGCCAGAAGTTTTGATAAGACACTCTCAATATCATCACCAATATATCCTGCTTCTGTTAAAGATGTAGCATCTGTTATTGCCAAAGGTACATCTAAAAGCTTTGCCAATGTTTTTACCATATAAGTTTTTCCACAACCAGTTGGTCCAATCATTAACATATTCGACTTCTCAATTTCAATTTCATCCATTGTGTTGGTTGCAACTCTCTTATAATGATTATATACAGCAACAGACATTACTTTTTTTGCGTAATCCTGCCCAATAACATAATCATCTAACTTTTCTTTAATCAAGTGTGGTGCCTGAATTTTTTTGATATCAATCACCGGCTCTTCTTTCTTTTCCTCACTTCTCTTTTTCTTTAACTTCTGTTTATTAGGAATATCTTTTCTGAAATCCTCCGGAGACATCATATGTATACCCGGCATATTTAGCAAACTCTTTAATTCTTCCTCACTGATGTTTACATTCATGCCAATATTCTGAAAACTGTTAAAGCTTTTTTGAAGACAGTCAGCACACACACATATCCCTCCCGGCATATCTATCATCGTACCAACTTTACTTTCCGGTCTTCTACAGACATAGCAGATTTTTTCATATTCATCTTCATTACTCTCATCACTATAATCTTCCATGTCATTTCTGTCTATATCATCACTATCTTTTTGTTCACTCTCTGAAAAGTCTATTTCCTCTGTTTCCTTTACAACGTCTTCATTCTCAAATTCTTTATCACTCATATTGTACCTCTTAATCAAAATATACTACTTGATATTTTTCCCAATTTATAATCATATGTGTCAAGGTTAAATTGACATCTTAACGTAGTTTATCACATCTTGCACTAAAATAAAACACACAAAATATAACATTCGACATCTAATAAGCAATGCATAATAAAAGAAGTACAGATATAAAATCGAATTTATTTGATTTTATATCTGTATTTCTTTTATTATATAGTGCGTTTAGCACGACAAGGATAACCCAAAGGGATATCCTTGTGTATTGCTTATTCTTTTTATCACTCATGCGTTTAGCACGACAGAAAATTTCACTAAGTGGATTTTTCTGTGTATTGCTTATTCATTTTATCACATACATGTTTAGCACGACGAGGATATCCCAAAAGGATGTCCTTGTGTATTGCTTATTTACTTTCTATTTTTCTTTACTCTACCCATTTGTACGAGTATTGGATTTCTGTAAATTCTCTATTGTACTCTTATCCGCCAGAGTAACCGTAACATCCTTTTCTTTATATTCTCTTCCGGAAGCATAAGCTATTTTCACTTTAATTTTTTCACCCGGTTTATAATACTGTACAATATTCTGTAATGCATCCATAGAATCTACCTGCTGTCCGTCAAACTCTCTGATAATATCTCCTGACTGAATGCCTGCCTTATCTGCTGGCCCGCCCTTTGTTGTCTCATAAATATAGATTCCGGTTGGCATAGAATATGCCTCTGAAATATCTGCTGTCACATCATATTTGCTTGTAATTCCAAGATAACCCTGCTTATCCGCATCTAACTTCTCTCTTGTCTGTCTTGTTTCAAGATTACTAATAATGCTTTTCACTGATGTAATCGGAATAGCAAATCCCATTCCTTCCACACTGGCACTTGTTGAACCGTTAGATGAATACTTCGCTACGTTTATTCCAATAACTTCACCCTTGGCATTTAATAATGCTCCACCACTGTTACCACCATTGATTGCCGCATCTGTCTGCAAAAGCTTCATTGTTTTATTTTCTATTGTAGCTTCTCTGTCTTTTGCACTAATAACTCCAGTTGTTACTGACTGACCATATCCTAAAGCATTACCAATAGCAATTACACCTTCTCCTACTTTCAACTGGTCAGAATCACCTAATGTAGCTTTCTTAATATTTTTTAATGTATTTTGTGGAATATCCTTTAATTTCACAGCTACAACAGCAACATCCACATTTGCGTTCGTTCCCTTAATAAAACCATCTACAGCATCTTTGGATTCCATTCCGTCAAACTGTATTTTCAGACTATTTGCGCCTTCCACAACATGGTTATTTGTTACGATTAACAATTCTGTATCTGTCTGGTCTACAATAATACCAGAACCTGCACCTTCAACTTCATATTTATCAGTTCCTCCACCTCTTCCATCGAAAAAGTAATCATAAATAGAACCATACTGATTTGACTGTTCCATAACTGTTTTACTTGTAATTGCTACAATTGACGGCATCGTATTCTCTACCACTCCGGATACATCCGTCACAACAACAGAACCATCTGCATTTGTATTCTGTGTAGCATTCGTAGAACCGATATCTTCATAATGTTCGCTTGACTGTTTCTCTGTACCCACTGAATTCTGTCCTAGTTTTCCAGTGTCTTTCTTTAGTAAAGCCACAATTGCTATTGCACATCCAATAATTACAACAACAGAAATGGCTGCAACAATAATTGCAATCATCCCCTTATTATTTTTATTGTTTTTTGGATTGTTAAACTGATTATTATCCTGACTTTGATAATATCCGTTCATATTCTCTTCTGACATTTTATAGTCTCCTTTCACATAAATTATTTAACTTCTAAAAAGAGTTTAAAGTTCATATGTGATTATTTTGTGTTCTATCTGTTAAAATAAAACGATTTATATTAATAAAAATCACTTTTTCCTTTGTCATCATAATCAAAATTAATATCCTGCGTAGTGACTTCTTCTGTAGGTGTTTCATTATTTTTTCCAATTTCTGTAGGATTATATCCTGCAGAATTTTCACTAATTCCTGTTTTTGCTGTAATTGCACTGTCCACAGCTCGTACATTTTCTGTCGGCAGATAATCCTTTTCACCATATAAATATTCATGAAGTCTTGTTACATTAGCACTTAATCCACTTGCTACAACATAACTCACTCCATCGAATGTTCCTGTTTCTAATTTTGATGGAAATCCTTCACTGCCGCTTAACTGAAAGTCAAATATGATAGGCAGGAGATTAATAATCTCATCAAAAGTAAAACTAGTTAAAATAATATTCCCCTTTTTATTTTTACCATTCAAGACTGTCTCAACCATTCCCTGAAGTTCACTGATGCTAGCCTTTTTAGCCTTCTCTACCAGTTTCATAATCACGGAACGTTGACGCGCTGCCCTGCCGAAGTCATTGCTGATTGCATCACCTGTTACCGGATCATAAAATGTAGCTTTACGAATTCTACAGTAAGTTGTTGCCTGAATACCATTTAACTTAATGTTCTTTCCGCTATACTTGACTGGAGGTGCATATTCCCCTGTAGAACTAATTGTACTCTTCAAATGATGATTTAACTGTTGCAATTCATCATCAGTAAGATTCACTGTAATTCCGCCCAGTTTATTTATTATTTCTGCCACTCCTCCAAAATTCACAGTGACATAATCCTTTAAATCTAAATCTAAGTTTAAATTTAATGTATTAATAGCTCCTTCAGGGCCACCATAAGAATAAGCAGAATTTACCTTAAAATACTGGTTTATCGTTCCTGCACTATCGCATATTCCAAGCATAGTGTCTCTATATACTGACACCATTTTAACTTCACCATTCGTATTATGGATACTGACAATTAATATAGAATCACTATTAGAGGTATTGACCTGTCCCTCTCTGGAGTCTACCCCAAACATAACAAAGTTCGTATATTCTTCTGCATAATTGTATTTTAACTGATTTGTTTTCAGCTTTTTATTATCAAACTCCTTATCAAATACACTGTCTGCATAGGCTTTACTGCCAAACCACGAAATAATTTTCTGTCCTACAGTAGTACCTGCCATTCCTTTGATTAATTCTGTTTTAACTCCCGGAACAAACAATACAACTGCTGCCATTATAAAGAATACACCAACTATTACTTCAACTGCTGTAGTTACTTTCTTTAATCTTTTGATTGTCTTTAGCTGTTTTCCAGGCTCCTTCGTTTTCTTCTTTGAACTCACGGCTCTCTCCTATCATACGTTTTCGTTTATCTATAACCCTTTGGATTATTCTTCTGCCAATTCCAGGAATCCTCACACATTTCCTTGATTCCATTCTCAGCTTCCCATCCCAATTCTTCTTTTGCCAGAGCAGCATCTGCATAACACTCTGCAATATCACCGGCTCTTCTTTCAGCAATTACATATGGAATTTCTTTTCCAACAGCCTTGCTTACATTTTTAATAACATCTAAAACACTATATCCATTTCCCGTTCCTAAGTTATAAACTTTTACACCCGGATTTTCTTCTATTTTCTGAACCGCTTTTACATGTCCTACCGCCAGATCCACTACATGAATATAATCTCTCACTCCTGTACCATCAGGAGTTGCATAATCATTACCAAAAACATTCACATGTGGAAGTTCTCCAATAGCAACCTTCATTACATACGGCATCAGATTATTTGGAATACCATTTGGGTCTTCACCCATCAGTCCACTTTTATGAGCACCGATTGGATTAAAATAACGAAGAAGTATTACATTCCATTCCTCATCTGCTTTCTGAATATCTGTAAGCATCTGCTCTAACATAGACTTTGTCCATCCATAAGGATTTGTACACTGACCCTTAGGACATGCTTCTGTAATCGGTACTGTTTCAGGATCACCATATACTGTAGCAGAAGAACTAAAAATAATATTTTTTACTCCCTGCTCTCTCATTACTTCACACATATTCAATGTTCCTGATATATTATTCTGATAATATTCTAAAGGTTTCTGCACAGACTCGCCTACCGCCTTTAACCCTGCAAAATGAATTACTCCAAAAATATCATTTTCTCCAAAAATTTTTCTCATTTTTGTCTTATCTGCAATATCAGCCTCATAAAACTTTACCTGTTTCCCCGTAATTTTCTCTACTCTTCGCAAAGATTCCTCTGAAGAATTACAAAGATTATCAACCACGACAACTTCATAACCTGCTTCCAATAATTCTACACAGGTATGACTTCCAATATAGCCGGCTCCTCCTGTCACTAAAATAGTATGCATATTTATTCCTCCTATATTTAAATTATTTTATCTTTATTTTTACATTCACGTCTTCCATAACCATAGTACCTTCCGGAACTTTCAGATTCAATGGAATAGAATGTTCTCCTTTATCCAACTTGTCCACATTAATACTAGCTTTTATATCTTTGGAAGAAATCTTGGATATTACTTCATTCTCTCCTTGCAATGTAACTTTTACATTATCCATTATCCTAATTTTATTTTCTCCCTGATTTTTTATTTCAATATCTGAAGCATTAATTTCAAAATTTTTTGTAGCCATTTTCCCTATTTCAATCTCAATTTTTACTGTAGTTTCCCCATTGATAGTAACCCCAGCAGGAATATATTTCTTCAAATCGAATGTCTTTGTATACTCGTCTTTCGCTTTTGAAATATCTATATCTTTCTCTAATAAAATCCTGTCAATGTTGTTTAATACCTCATTATCTCCGACTAATTTTACTTTATCTAAAGACAAAATCGTACTTTTAATTTCATATCCTTTTGCCGGCTTTCCAATATTGCCAATCTCAATTGGAACTTCTTTCTCTTCATCAATCTGAACTGTAACATATACCTGTCGGCTGGACATTTTTACATGTTTTGTTCTGATAATATTTCCTTTCGAATCATAAAGAAGCAATCTGCATTTATTGGTAAAATCAGTACTATTGCCTTCTAGTTCACATTCTGCCACAACTCTGTCAATACTATTTAATATAGAATTTGGTGCGGTAATAGAAACATTATTCTTTGATAATGTATACTTACTTGGTACAAACCCTGCTGCTGCTTTTCCACTATATTCTACCTGTATATCAAAATTTTCCTTCTTTATCTGCTCTACTTCAATCATTAATGTCTGTACAGACTGCTTTTCAATTGTAACTTTCCTTGCTTTGGACCCCTGCTTTGCAACAACTTCTATTGGAACAGAATTCACTTTAGACAATTCCTTTAAGGAAGCAGTCGCTTTAAAGTCATCCGCAGATAATCCACTCACTACAGACCTTTTACCTGATATAGTAATATTCACATATTTATCCGAACGGACTTCATAAACCATCTCCATATCACTTATAGCATCTTCATGTGTTATCTCCACAGGAATACCATATATCATCACTGTTTTCTCAGGGTCCGTCATATTGATAACTGTCAGCCAGATTAAAGCTGCAACGACTAACGCAACTATTTTAATGCCCACATTATGTGTTAATGAAGCTTTAATCTTCGCTATCGCTTTTTTCATTGCGCTCCCTTCCTTTCCAAAATCGTTTCTTAGGTTTTACTTCCACCTTAGCCTGAGCTTTTATTAATTCACTTTTTAATACTGCCGCATCTGCATACCTGATTAAGTGTCCATCTCTGGCAATAGATATGCTTCCGGTTTCTTCTGAAACAATAATAACAATACTATCTGTCACCTCACTGATACCAAGGCCTGCCCGATGTCTTGTACCCAGATCTTTGCTAAGTGAAACACTATCAGACAAAGGAAGATAACAGGTAGCAGAAACTACCTTGTCATTTTCAATAATAACCGCTCCGTCATGAAGCGGGGTATTTTTCTCAAAAATATTAATTAATAACTGACTGGAGATTTTTGCTCCAATCCTAATTCCCGTCTCACTATACTGGCTTAAATCATGATCTCTTGCAATCACAATTAATGCTCCGGTTTTAACTTTTGCCATCTCCAAACATGCTCTGATAATTTCTTCTATTGATTTATCACTAAGTCGCTCATCTTCTATATTATTTCCAACCTTTAGTAACTTAAAAACCACATTTTTCTTTCCAAGTTCCTCCAGAGCCCTTCGTAGTTCTGGCTGAAAAATAATCACAATTGCTATAATTCCTGCACTTAATGTCTTATTAATAATCCATAAAAGAGTGGTTAGATGAAACAACGATGCGATAACCATAAAAACAACAATTACCAATATACCTTTCAGCAATGCCCATGCTCTGCTTTTTCTAAACCATAAGATTACATAATAAATTAACACGGCAATAACAATAATTTCTACAATATCGCTGATATAAAAGTCCGGTATTGTTAAATACTTTTCAAAAAAGTCTTGAACATAACTAAATATTGCGCCCAATCCTGCACTCCTTTCTAAGTCCTGTCTCTATATACAATTACTTTATCTTCTTATTCTGGTTTTTCTTTCTTCTCTGAGCATTAATTCTTTTCACATTCATTTCCGGAGCTGTCACATTAATTTTAGGTACAGCCTTCACATAATAATAATATTCATCATCCTCAAACTGCGTATGCTCTGTTCTTGAATAATCAACAGAAAATACAAAGAAATGAATCACAAATGACACAATAACAGAGAAAATATTGCCGATTATTATTTCTGGCAGGGAACTTTCTGTTTTTAGCATAAGATTACCTACAAGAACAATGACAAATTCTAAAATTCCTCCGGCAAATATAGCAATGGTCCATGCATTATCTACAGACATTCTCTTTATAAAATATACAACAAGAATCGTTATTACAAATGCAATAATAATCAAAATCATCTCATTATTATTACTCAACATATTAATAATTGAATTGACACTGGCAGAGCTAATATTTCCGTTAGACATACGTGTTAAAAGTTCTGTATTTTCTCCTATTACGAAAATAATAAAATAGATAATTGTTCCAAATATAACCGGGATGATGGCATATGGTGCCCACAATAAACCAACAACAACTGGTATTGCATATGGTATTTTCAAAAAGAACGCTAACGGTATAAATACCAAAAGTGCTCCCTGTTTTGGTGAAAACCTAAAAAACAATAAAAACAAGATAAATACTATAAGTAAAATAAGTCCACCTAATTCAACAGATACAGAAAATACATTTGCCAAGATGTCCGCTGACAGAATCACTGCAACCACATTCCATGGAAGAAAAGCGCTGATGACTGATAACGAAAGAATAATAAGCCATGAGTTTAAAAGGCCCATAAATCCGATATTAGCTTTAATCAATAACAATGATACAAACACTGCAAGGAATTTAATGATTGGCCTCAACATCACTTCATGAGCCCCATAAAAATTTTTTAATTTTTCTCTAAATTCAAATAAAGTTGTCATTACGCTTCCTCGCCTCCCTCTTCTAACTCATCAATAATTGCATCATATTCCTGCTCTTGAATCCGATGTAATGTTTTCAAATCTCCATTATACTCTTTTAAATTTCTTCTGATTTTTCGAAATCTATGTGAATAAAATGCATAACTGAAAATCATATATGTAACAGTCAGTGCAACATATATAATGACAAGTATAACAAGCAAACCAACAAACTTTCCTGTAGTAGTCATATTCCCAATCATTTTGTCTGCACTAAATATAATCCATAACACCAGACACAACAAATATCCTACAGTAACACTTATAAAAGAACCCAGCATTTTCATCAACATATAATCGCTCTTAAAGTATCTGCTGGATTTTATTTCTGACTTTTCATTTTTCTGTTCGTATAATGATAATTTTGTCATTAATATGATTTTTTCATTGTTTAGCATTTTCATTACCTCAATACTGTTTTAAGTAAATGGGCAAAAGTTCCCATAATCTTTTTTATTTTAACATAAGCACCGTATTAGTGCAATAAAACAAACGCAGAAAAAGCGCACCGCTGGTGCGCTTTATCCTAATTGTTCTTTTAGAATTTCTATAAATTTCTGTCCTGCGTTTGGTATATATTTCCCTTTCTTATACGCAATACACATTGTCCGGATAGCTTCTTTATCACCGCCTACTTTATAATAATATGGGTGTTCTTCCAAATTATTATACTTAATTGTACTTTCGGCAACAAAAGAAATTCCAACCCCTGCCATACTCATAGCCAGCCCCGTAATTGTCTGTGGAACCTGCATCACTACACTTGGCTGAAATCCGGCATTCTCAAACATCCTGTCAACCATATGCCTGATATGCTGCTGTTCATTTAACAGAATAAATTTCTGTTCCTTCATAACCTTTAGATTTAGTGATTTATATTTTTTGTCGGACAGATTACCTTTTACAATTTCTTCTAAAGGAACTCTGTAATCTTTTATTTCTTCATTAATCTCCAGTTCCTTCGGAACAACCATAATAATACGTTCGTCGAACAATATTTCTTTGTCAAATAATTCATCGTCAATGTCTGCATCTGACAAGAACATGTCCACCTCTCCAATTAAACACCGTTCCCTAACCTCAGGAACCTTCCCCTCAATAATCTTAAGATTTATTCCAGGATAATTCTTATGAAATATTGAGATTGGTGCAGGAAGATAACCTGTAGAAAAACTAGCAGTACTTCCAATAATCAGTTCACCTTTCTTTAAATTCAGTAAGTCTGACATAATACTATTGAGCTTATCGCCTGCATAAATAACCTCATCTGCATATTGTAAATATATCTTTCCAAATTCCGTAATCTCTATTGGTGAAATACTTCTATCAAATAGTAATACTCCCAAAGATTCCTCTACCTTTTTAATATAATTACTCAATGCCGGCTGAGATATTCCCAATGCCTTAGATGCTTTCGAAAAACTATGATGCTTCGCAACCTCTTTGATATAATAAAATTCGTTCTGTTTCACAATAACCTCACAATCCTTTTTTTGATATTATGCTTTATTATAACTTATTTCTCCAAAAAATTCACTATAAATTTCTTCGCGGAGTTCCATAAAATTCTGACTGTTCCTTTTTCTAGGTCTTTCGATATCCACATCTATCATTCTCTTAATCCTTCCAGGTCTGCTGGAGAACACCATTACTCTGTCTCCCAGATAAATAGATTCATCTATATCATGGGTTACCAGAATCATTGTTGTCTTCTCCTTTTCCCATATTTTAAGTATTTCATTCTGCATTGTTATTCTAGTCAATGCATCCAATGCTCCGAAAGGTTCATCCAGCAACAATACCTTTGGCCTGTTAATCAGTGTTCTTGCAATACTTGCTCTCTGCTGCATTCCACCAGACAATTGTTTTGGCAGAGCTTTTTCAAACCCTTCCAATCCAACCATCTGTATATGCTCATGAACCATCTGTTCTTTCACGTCCTTAGGTAGTTTTTCATGTATACCAAATGCAATATTTTCTTCTAAAGTCAGCCATGGAAATAACCGGGACTCCTGAAAAATCATTCCGACCTCAACATTCGGCCTCTCAACCAGTCTGTCACCAACGTATATTTCTCCTTTACTAGGTGTCTGTAATCCGCCCAGCATTTTTAACAATGTACTTTTTCCACATCCGCTGGAACCTACAATACTAACAAACTCACCCGGTTTAATATCCATATCAATATTATCTAATACGTTTATTTTTTCGTTATCTACAAGAAAATCTTTACTTACATTATTAATCTTAACTCCAATCCCCTGATTTATCATCTCACTCATCAGTCTTATTTCCCTTCTTGCACATTCCATTTCAAAATAACATCTTCCAGCCATATAAGAAACAAATCCAATACCAGACCAATTACTCCTATAACAGCAACACCAACTAATACCTGTGCAACATTATGATACTGCCTTCCCTGCATAATCATATGTCCGATACCCGCAGATGCAGCAATCATTTCTGCTGTAACCACACAGTTCCACGCAGAACTAATTCCAAGTCTTATGCCGGTAAATACTGACGGCAATGATGCTGGCCAGATTATTTTTGTCAATATCTGAATTTTGTTTTTTTCAAGTATCTGTCCTACTTCTAAATATTTATTGTCAACATTTTTAATTCCCTGAGAAGTATTTACCAAAATAGGCCAGAAACTTCCAACCGTAATAACTGCAATCTTAGGAGCCTCGTCGATTCCAAGCCATAAAATAAACAATGGAATCCATGCTACCATAGGAATCGGTCTTAAGGCGCCTACAATAGCACTAAGAGCTTTATTAATCCAGGAAAATAATCCTGTTATAATACCCAAGACAAGTCCACAGCTTCCTCCAATTACAAATCCAATTAAAACTCTTCTTACACTGACTGAAAGGTTTTCACCCAAGCTTCCATTGCTAATGGACTGTACAAATGTATCCCAGATTTTATCTGGAGAAGGATACAATCGCAAATTAATCATTCCTGCATCACTGCACAACTGCCAGATTATAATTCCTATTACCGGAATTAAAGCAGGTGTAATAATATTCAGGAATATTTTTTTAATAATGTATTTTTTATTCACCGTTGTTTACCTCTATTTAATTGCATCATAGTAAGATGTATTAATATATTTTGTAATGTCATCTGCGGATTTAATTACACAATCATCACTAGATGTGTCAAACTGATTTGAAGAAATCAAGAATTCTACAGTCGCTTTAAAAGCATCTATCTTTTCATCTGTAATTTTTACATCTCTATCTTCACAGTTTACAGATGCTGATGCCACATTAGCATCTACTCCTGTATAATCTGCCATAATATTAATTGCATCTTCTGTATTTTCATCAGTATACTTTGCTCCCATTTCTAAAGCTTTTAATACTGCTGTTGTAATTTCTTTGTTTTCACTTGTAAATGCTGTGTTTGCTGCAAATGGATTGCAGAAGTATTTATACTCAACCTGTTTTGTTTGTTTTCCATTTTTATCATATAATCCTTTACCGTCAGCCAATCTGAACGCATAATCTTTTGACTGGGATATTCTTGGCTCCCATACAGCCGCTGCATCAATATCTCCTGTCTGTAATACTGAAAGCATATCTGCCTGTTCTAATGCAACAATCTCAACATCTTTCTGACTTAATCCTGCATCTTCTAAAACGATATTTAACAAATGCTCTGCATTACTTCCTAAAGTCAACCCTATTTTCTTTCCTTTTAAATCTTCAACCTTTTCAATTTTAGAATTTCTGTTAGCAATGACTGCTGTACCTGTTTTCTGTGTTCTGTATGTTCCAATGATTTCTGCCGGACATCCTGTCGCAATTGCTGAGATGCAAGGCTGATCTCCCAGACATCCAAAATCCAGACTATTAGCACTAAAAGCCTCCATAATTGCCGGACCCGCATCAAACATAACTAATTTTACTTTTGCATTGATATTTTCCTCTTTAAATACCTTGTCAAAATACCCTTTGTTGTCTGCTACAATTGCAGAGATGTCTGTATCCTGTACACCTATTGTAACCTCTTTTGTTTCGTCTTTGCTGTCTTTTCCAGAACATCCTGCCATCATAGCAGCCCCAAGAACTACTGTTGCCATTAATAATAACATTCTTTTTTTCATGCAACTTCCTCCTTTTACATAACTTTTTTCTTATAATGTATATAGTTTACAAAAATATTATAATTATTCAGTTATCTTTTGTCAATAATTATTATTATAAT
>CAJTRZ010000004.1 GCA_910578975.1 uncultured Eubacterium sp. | reverse complement strand
AAAAAGTTTAAAATTCATGGGAGATGAAAATTTATTACATATATAAATAAAAAAATAAGAGCCAATATATGTAAATCAATATAATAAAGCAGGATAGGATGTTAAAAATACATATGCAGATTCAAAAAATAATACTTTATATATGTAAATGTGTTTTATGGAGGGAAGCATATCTTCTGTGTACATTACTTCAGCAGTGAAAGTTCTTTACCACAACAATTACAATCAATAAATTTTCGATTTGTGATGGTGGGAAGAGATATAAAAGGAATACACGTAGGAAACATTGAATTTTAGAAACAAATTTGTATAGAAAAAAGAGAATTGAGAGTTAAGCTAAAATCTGATTTACAAAATCAGATTTTAAGACTTACTTGAGAAAAAATCATCAAGATTTTTTCGAAAATGAAGTCGGTACTTAAAAATTAATTCTCTTTTTTCTATTAACAAATGTTTCTAAAATTCAGTTTCCAAGTGTATCCTTTTATACACAGACCACCTCGACACCTCCAAAATCCAGACGTTAACACGTCTGTCGTGCTACGCACTTATGATTTTGTCGGTATCGCACCAAGAAAAGCAAATGCCTGCTTACGCAGTCGCTTGCTTTTCTTTTGCGTGCGACAAACCGGAATTTATTTTTTTACGTCCTTTTTGAGAACTCCTAACAATAATGCTGTAATGATTGAACCAACAAGCCATGCCACAATATATAACAATGGATTGCCAATGGTAGCAAATACGAATACACCACCATGTGGAGCCATCAATGTGCATCCAAACAGAGCTGAAAGGAATCCCGCTACACCTGCGCCTACCATAGTTGCTGGAATTACGTGCAATGGATCGGATGCAGCAAATGGGATTGCACTTTCTGTAATAAATGAACTTCCCATAACCAAATTTGAAACAAATGCACCACGTTCTTCTTTCGTGAATTTCTTAGGGAATAGTTTACTTGCAATGGCAATTCCAATCGGAGGAACCATACCACCAACCATAACTGCTGCCATTGCGATATAACAAGCCTGTACTGCCGGATCTGATGCTGCCTTTCCGCTTTCCATTATCTGAGCTGCTGTTGCCAGCATACCTGTACCAAATACATATGCTGCCTTGTTAATAGGACCACCCATATCAATTGCCATCATAGCTGCAACAATTAGTCCTAATACTGTAATCAATCCTGCATGAGAAAGGCTTGTGAGCATGTTGCTAAGCCCTGTATTAATCAAACCAATCAATGGATTGAAAATCATACACATAAGAATTCCAATAATGAATATACCAACCAACGGATAAATTAACGTTGGTTTAATGCCATCTAATGCTTCTGGAAGTTTATCACAAAGCTTCTTTAATGCTAATACAATAAATCCTGCAAGGAAACCTGCTAAAATTCCACCAAGGAAACCAGACACTGTATTTCCACCATCTTTACCAACAAATGCAAAATTAGCAATAAACCTAGAAAATCCTCCTAAAGAATCTACATTGTTTCCAAAAATAAAACCTGCCAAAGCTGCATTGCCATTAGTTGCTAATAATCCACCTGTGAAACCAACTGCAAGACCTGGTCTGTCTGCAATGGAATATGCGATATATCCTGCGAGCACAGGAACCATAAGATTCATGGCAAGACCACCGATATATTTAAATAATGCTGACAATGGGGTACATGTACCAAAGTTCGAGCCACCAGTTGTTCCGTATCCACAAATGGTATCAATAAGGAACGCAATTGCAACCATGATACCACCACCAATAACAAACGGTAACATATGAGATACACCACTCATCAGATGCTTATATGCTGCATGCCCGATAGATTCTTTTTCTCCAGAACTTCTTTCTTCCACATCGCCTGCTCCACTTTCAAATATAGGAGCTTTTCCACTAACAGCCTCATTAATTAACTTTTCTGCCTTATTAATACCGTCAGCCACTTTTGTGACAACCACACGTTTTCCTGCAAAACGGTCCATAGGAACTTTCGTATCTGCTGCTACAATAATACCTGCTGCCTGCTCAATCTCATCTGCAGTAAGAATATTTTTCGCGCCACCGGACCCCCTCGTTTCTACCTTTACCTGATAGCCCATTTCTTTTGCCTGTATCTCGATTGCTTCTGCTGCCATATAAGTATGGGCGATTCCAGTAGGACATCCGGTAACTGCCAAAATTAACTTTCCTGAATCAGTACTTGTTGTCTCCTGTTGTTCTGCGCCTTCATCCTTCTCGCTTTCTGCTTCATCAATAATTTTCAAGAATTCTTCTACAGTCTTTGCGTTTCTTAGACTATTTGTAAACTCCTCATTCATCAAAAATACTGAAAGTTTGCTTAAAACGCTCAAATGTATATTGTCTTCTGTATTCGGTGCTGCAATTAAAAAAATTAAATTCACTGGTTCACCATCCAAAGAATCAAATTCTACACCATCAGGTACTACCATAGCTGCCAATCCCGGCTTACCCACTGCATCTGATTTACAGTGCGGAATGGCAATACCTCCACCAATTCCAGTGGTGCTTTCTTCCTCTCTTGCATAGACTCCTTTCCGATAAGTTTCTACATCATCAATTTTTCCGCTTGCATCCATAAGTTCGACGATCTTATCAAGTGCATTTTTTTTGTCTGCTGCCCGACCATTTAGTTCAATACTTTTTGGATCAAGTAAGTCCGTAATCCTCATTTCTTTCTTCCTCCTTCTTATTTATTTACATTTTCTAAAAGCATACGCTCCTTTAAAAATTAAAAACATGTGTATTCATAATGAAATCTACTTCCTCTTTTGTTGCCAGCTTCTCCGAAAACGCACTGGCACTTCCCGTGCATACTCCCAGTTTAAAGGCTTCTCTATAATCTCTTGTCTGTAGATATCCTGCTAAAAATCCAGCCACCATGGAATCCCCTGCTCCAACAGAATTTACCACCTTCCCCTTTGGCGCCTGGCTTTCATAGATGTTTCCATCCTCTGCAACTAAAACAGCTCCATCTCCTGCCATGGAAACAAGTACGTTTTTTGCTCCCATTTCTTTTAATTTTTTCGCATAGACTATTACATCTTTTTTCTCTTCCAGTTCTACTCCAAATATTTCTCCCAGCTCATGGTTATTTGGCTTTACTAGAAATGGATGATATTTCAATACATTTACCAACAAATCTTTTGTAGCATCTACCACGATATTCAAATCTTTTTCTTCCATGTATTTCATAATATCCATATACATGGACTGTGGCATCACTGACGGTATACTTCCTGCAAGAACTAATACATCCCCATACTGAAGTTTGTCTAACTTTTCATATAAGCTCTTTATATCCTTTTCTTTTATATCAGGTCCCTGTCCGTTAATCTCACTTTCTTCATTAGAACGAAGTTTCAAATTAATACGTGAAATTCCTTCTTTCACTTCAATAAAATCTGCATTAACTCCCTGTTCTTCCATTAGTCTGCAAATTTCTTTCCCGGTAAATCCTGCCAAAAAGCCAAGTGCTGTACTGTCAAATCCCAAATTCTTAAGTACCATTGAAACATTAATCCCTTTGCCACCTGCATAAATGATTTCCTTTGTTGTTCTATTCACTCTTCCTAACTTAAAATTATCTACATTAACAATGTAATCTAGCGACGGATTAAATGTCACTGTATATATCACTATTTCTGCCTCCTTTATTTATCTACTACTATTTCAAAATTTCTAAAACCTCTTCTTCTGTAACGCATTTCATCACCTTATCTGCTAATTTCTTACATTCTTCAACGTCACAATTAGAGATTGCTTTTCTTGTTTTTAAGACACTTGTGGCACTGACACTAAATTCATCCAGACCAAATGCAAGAAGTAATGGAATCAGTTTTGAATCTGCCGCTGCCTCACCACACATTCCTACCATGATACCTTCTTTTTTACCACATTCAATAATTCTCTTAATAGCTCTAAGCACTGCCGGATTATAAGTAGAATACAGATATGCAACCTTTGCATTTCCTCTGTCTACTGCCATTGTATATCCTGTAAGATCATTCGTTCCAATACTAAAAAATGCTGCCTCCTTGGCAAGTGCATCTGCCATCATACAAGCTGCCGGCGTTTCCATCATAACACCGATTTCAATATTCTTATTGTATGCAACTCCCTCTTTGTCGTACGCTTTCATAATATCAGCTACCATATTTTTCACCTGACGTAATTCATCCACGCCTGTAACAAGAGGAACCATTATTTTAATTTTTCCAAAAGCACTTGCTCTTACAAGCGCTTTCAACTGAGTTTCATAAATGTCTTTTCGTTTTAAACAAAAACGAATTGCTCGAAATCCAAGAAATGGATTTTCCTCTTCCTCCAAGCCAAGATATGGAAGTGCTTTATCTCCACCAATATCAAGAGTTCTGATAATAACAGGCTTTCCTTTCATTGTTTCAGCAACAGACTTATAAGCCTCAAATTGCTCTTCCTCTGTAGGAAGACTATCTCTATCCATAAATAAAAATTCTGTTCTGAAAAGTCCGATTCCTTCACCATCACACTCTGCCACTTTCTTTGCATCTTCTGGTTTTCCAATATTACATACCAGCTCCACCTTTGTTCCATCCTTTGTCATAGATGGCTGTCCTGCATAGGCCTTCAATAATGCTTTCTCTGCCTGATACTCCTGATACATTTTTTCAAATTTTGTTACCGTATCCTGATTCGGATTAATAACTACATCTCCACTCGTACCATCGAGAACAACTTCATCGCCATTTTTCACGATATTACAAATGTTATCAATACTGAGAACTGCCGGAATTTCCATTGCTCTTGCAAGAATGGCTGAGTGGGATGTCCTTCCACCTACTTCTGTAAGAATTCCTGCAATGTTGTCCGGATAAACTCCTGCTGTCATAGAAGGCGTTAAATCTCGTGCCACTAATACTGTGCCCGCAGGTACCTGTGAAATATCAACCTCCTCTATTCCCATCAAAATCTTAAGCATTCTCGTCTTAATATCTTTAAAATCTGTTGCCCTCTGCTGGAGCAGTTCATCCGGAATCTGGGCAAACATTTCTGCTGTCTGTTCAAGAACCTGATCCACTGCCATTTCTGCTGTAATCTTTTCACTGAGTATTAATGCCGAAATCTGTTCCTCAATCATTGGATCTTGAAGCATCTGTATATGACTTCTTAAAATATCAGCATCCTTCTTTCCTACTGTTTCATCCATCTTTTCTGCCATTTTTGTTGTATCAGCAACAAATTTTTCGATAGCATCCTGCAGTCTTGCAATTTCATCATCCGTGTCTGTTATTGTCCTTGTGACCACATTAATTTCATTTTCTTCTATTAGGACTACTTTTCCAATTCCTATTCCTTCCGATCCTGCAATCCCTTTATACATACTGCTTACCTCTTACTCTCCAAAATTCTGACTTGCCAGCTGCTCAACCTTTGCAATTGCAGCTTCTTCATCTTCACCATCACATTCGAATGTAACTTCTGCCCCACTCTTAATACATGCCGAGATAATGTTAATGAGGCTCTTTGCATTAATTCTCTTCTCTCTGAATACCAATGTTATATTGCTAGAAAATTTTCCCATCTCCTTTGCTATAATTCCCGCTGGTCTCATGTGTAATCCTTCTGTGTTACTGATTGTAAATGTCCTACTTACCATTTCTTTTCCCTCCTGTCATGGTTATATATTTTTTAATTATCAAAACACTCCTTAACATGTATCTTCATTTACATCTTGTGTTTTTCTTTGTTATATTTATTTTATAGGCTTACCAAGTATTTTTCAATTTATGCCAAAAAAGAAAATTGCACTAGGGCTAGTGCAATTTTTGACAAACATTTTATTTATCTTCCATTGAAACGTTTCTTTACTTACTAAAAATTATCTACTCCAATGAAGTTTTTCTTTTAAAGTTTTTTCCATTTCTACAATTGTTTCTGTTTTTCTTATTTTTTTCAGATTATCTTCTGATTCTAAAATCTTTGAAAAATCATGAAAAAATGCTTTTGTTGTATCAACATTGTTGAAGTTCAATGCCAGCAAAAAGATAATATCTACCTTTTTATTTCCCCAATTCACAGGATATTTTAACTTGATTACCATTACTTTTGGTTCACAAACATTTTCAGGTAATCCATGAGGTATTGCAACTCCATTTCCCAACTCCGTAGGCTCTATATTCTCACGATTTATAACACTTTCAAAAAACTCCTTTTTAACGTATCCATGATTATAGAGAATGTTACAGGCATCCTTTAGTACCGCTTCCTTACTACGTTTATCTTTTACAAACATAATATGATTCACATCAATCATATTTGAAAATCCCTCTTTTTTCACCTCTGGATGAGATAACACTTCAAAGCACTTATCTCTTATTTTCTTTTCATCTGCTTTACTGATAATTGGAGAAATATAAACTACTTTATTTCCATATTCAAAGTTTGGCATCATAGATAATACAATATCAAATTCATAATCATCCCAATTCATTATTTTTTCCGAAGACAAAATCGCAACAATTTTAACACTTTCTATCTTATTTTCAATTTTTCTTGCCACAATATTGGCTGCTGCAATTCCACTTGTCCCAATAAGAACTGCCTTTATCGTTTTTTCATTTCTATGTAGAGCTCCACCTACAAACAAAGCAAGAAATGATATCTCATGGTCTGTGGGAATTTTTCCACTATACTGTTCATAAAACTTCTCCAAAGTAAAACAAGTTGCAAATATTCCTGAATACATTTCTCTGATATCTTTCAAAAAAGGATTTCTGACTTCAATTCCATATTTTGTCCGAATCATAGATGATGGCAAAAAATCTTCCAGACTTTTTATCAGTAATTCATTGTTTAAAAGATTCAGATTTAATATTTCTGAAATATACTTCGCCATATCTTTACTTATTTTTTTACACTTTTCCTCCATATCATTTAAGGTTATAGTGTTAAATGTACCATCATTTACCTGAAGCGTAGCTGATGCAAACAATACATCTATATACTGTCTTTCATATGGATTCATCTGTACCTGATCCATTTTCAAAAGAATATCTTCCACATCATTTACAACATTCAGATTGCTGATTATATCATCATTTTCAATCACTGCTTCCGTGATTACATTTCCCATTCTTATCCTGAATAACTGGATGCACAAATACTGTATCAACATTTTAAATGAGTAATCAGTGTATACACCTTTATATTTTTCTTCAATATAATGTACAATTTCTATTGCTTTTTCAAAATTATCCTGTCCCCAATTATTAATCCATAATTCTTCCTCTTCAATAGAAAGCCGATTATCATAAATATAAGTTACATTTTTATCTCCAATAGGAAATCTGCAATAACTTTTCATTGCTTTTCGTATAGAGAATTCATCGCCAGTTATAAACACACCATAACCCGAAACTCGATTAATATGTATATTATACTTTCTAATTTCTTTAGACATGAAATTTATGTCGTCACTAATTACTTTCTTACTTACATTCAATTCGTCTGAAAACAGCGACAAAGTATAATTATCCCACCCACTTAAAAGAATGTACATAATGTACCCTATTCTCTGTCTTTGTGATATGAAAATTTTTTTATTTATTTTCATCTCCTGAAATTGCTCAATTTGTTCTTCTGTAAAGTCTGCAACAAAGCCAATTCCTGGCTTTCTTTCAAGTTTCATTTCACGAACCTTACAAAAATCGGAAACTTCATTGATATATGTCTTAACACTCCTCTCAGATACCCCAAGATAAACTGCAAGCATCTTTGATGTTACTGGTGTCCGATTGTTATCTATTAACTTTTCTACAATCTGTAAGCCTCTTTCTGATAACATACTTTCTCTACTTTCTAAAATTTAGATTCTAATTCAAAATTACAAATATTTAAACAATAAATAACATTATTTTGTCTCTTAACTTCTATTATACATATTTCTTCTCTTCTGTGTGAATTTTTTGTAACTATTCAGCCATGTGAATAGTTTTACAAAAACCTCAAATGTAAACTTGCTTACAAGATGAAATTTTTCTAAAAATATCCATATGGCGCTTAGCCACAGCGAAAAGTAACTGCGAAGCAGCGGATTTGAGCTGAAGGCTGAATAGTTATAATTATTTGTTAACTTTTTGTGTATTCTATGGATTAAACTCTCATTTTTTGATATGATGATGTCCGGTATAAAGATGAACTATCGGAGGAAAAATCATATGAACATATTATTTTTTTTAACACCAAAAGAAAATGTGGCACACATAGAAGATAGTGACACACTCCGTCAGGCATTGGAAAAAATGGAACACCGTGGATATGCTGCCATTCCCATACTTACAAAAGATGGAAAATACATAGGAACTGTTACAGAAGGTGATATGCTTTGGCACTTAAAAAATCATGGTTTTCCAAGTTTACGGAAAATGGAAAAGTTCTCAATTATGGAAGTAGAGAGGCATCGTGATAATAAGGCTGTAAACATTTCAATTTCAATGGAAGGTCTGGTAGACAAAATTACAAATCAGAACTTTGTTCCAGTAGTTGACGATAACAATGTTTTTATTGGAATTATAACAAGAAAAGATGTTATTTTATATTTATCAAACAAAGAATTAGTAGAAGGATAAATCGAAAACATAATAATAGGAAGAGGTTTATGAAAATTACAGTATCCAGAAATGAACTCTATAATTTTCCAAAAATCTCTGCCTATTTCCATGTTCTATCAAATATTATCCCAATGCAACATCCAGCATCATCATTATCGTAAATCCCAATGAAAAGAGTACTGTTCCCACATTAGAATGTTTTCCTTCGGACATCTCCGGTATTAACTCCTCTACTACTACATACAACATTGCACCTGCTGCAAAGCTTAGTAAATATGGTAATGCAGGTACAATAAAACCAGATGCCATTACTGTAATCAACGCAGCAACCGGTTCTACTGCCCCTGACAATGTACCATATAAGAATGCCCTGCCTTTTCCGATTCCTTCTGCCTTAAGGGGCATTGATATAATAGCTCCTTCCGGAAAATTCTGAATAGCAATTCCAATAGCAAGCACCATAGCTCCCATAATACTAATCCCGCTATTTCCCGAAATTACTCCGGCAAACACCACTCCGACCGCCATTCCCTCCGGAATATTATGTAGTGTTACGGCAAAGACAAGCATTGTCGTTTTTTTTAATTGTACTTTTGGTCCCTCCGATTCCTCACTATCCAGATGTAAATGTGGAACTGCTTTATCTAAAACAAGCAAAAATAATATTCCACACCAAAACCCAATAAACGCAGGCAAAAATGACAATTTTCCCATACCTGACGACTGTTCTATTGCAGGAATAATCAAACTCCAGATAGATGCTGCAACCATTACTCCAGATGCAAAACCTGTCAGTGCTTTTCTTACTTTATTATTTAATTTATTTTTCATAAACAGCACACACGCTGCGCCTAATGTTGTTCCAAGAAAGGGAATGAGTATTCCTTCTGCTATTTGTAATGTCATATTTCCTTATATAATGCATTCTTTGATGCATCACACAATCCTTTCTTAATTTTAACTAAAACTATTATTATATTATCTACTCTTATAGTATTCTAACATAAAGTTTTCGATACACAAACACAAGAATAACTTGTTTTCCAATATTTGGGTGGTATGGATTTTATAGATAAGACAACAATATTTGTGTAAATTGTTTTAAAGCTTTTGCTTTTAAAAAACACAAGGAGGGACAAATATGGAATTATCAGAAAAGGAACTTTCAGTAGTTCAGGATTTATTAAACGAAGAAGAATTGTTAGTAAAAAAATTTAAAATGCTGGCAAATCACAGTCAGGATGAAACAGTAAAACAGCAGATGCTTGACATTGCTGATAAGCATCAGGGTCATTTTAACGCTATTTATTCTTATTTAAATTAACCAGGAGGTCATTATGGAAGAGATTTATACAGAAAAAGAAATTTTAGGGGATGCCCTCAACACAGAAAAAAACGCTACAAATTTATATAACTTAAGTGCAAATGAATGTGTTCATGAGAACCTTCGTTGTACAATGATGGATTTACTTCAGAAAGAGCATGAAATTCAGGTCGATGTATTTAATCAGATGCACACAATGGGATACTATCCTACTCCTGCTGCCGAGTCTAAAAAAATGCAGGATGCAAAGGCTAAATTCGAATGTGGATATAAAGCTATTTAGTTTACCACTTACTTTTTCAAAGTATTTAAAAGGACTGCTGCATAATGCAACAGTCCTTATGTTTACTTTAACTATTTATTTTTTTATTTTAACTTTCTTTACTGCGGACCATTTCTTACTATAGTATTTTACTTTTCCAACAGTCCTGTAAGCTTTTGCTCTGACATAAAGTTTTTTCTGTTTTCTTAATTTCTTATTCAATACAGTAATTTTTGCTTTTTTAACTGTCTTAGAAACAAGTACTTTCTTAAACTTCTTTGTTTTTGAAAATTGAACTTTATAACCTGTTGCACCTTTGATTTTCTTAAGTGTAAGTTTCACTTTCTTTGATACTTTTTTCTTTGTAGCTTTTTTAACTTTTGTTTTTGCCACTTTCACACTTGAATTTATTGTAGGCTTCACAACTGGGCTCTTTGTTGTCGTTCCATTGTTTGTTGTAGTTTCTTTTGGATTCTGTGCTGTTGTCTCCTGTACATAATCCGGATCTGGTATTGTCGCTGTTGTCACAAAAGAAATGTCTTTGACATGAATTGTTACTGCACCATTATCTGCAATAGTATCTCCGTTTGTTTTACCCATTCCAAACTTCAAACTAACTGTGCCTTCAAAATCCTCTGGTATTTCTACATTTGTTTCAAAATTGTATGGAACACCTGCCTTCAGGTCAATCAGGCCTCCACCTAGCGTCTCTTCATTGTCATCTGCCACTTTTACAAACACTTTCTTATCCTTATCAGATGTCAGAGTACATGAATACTTATATGTATTTCCAGGATAATAATTAAGCCTTTCAAGAGTCGCCTGAGCTCCCCAAACTGAATCATTCTGAATATTTCCAACGGAGGTCAAATTCATCGTAAATCCTTCTGATGGAGTATCTCCTAACTCAATACTTCCTTTTGCCGGAACCCAGTTAATATCACTGCCAAAGAATGAATTCCATTTTCCTGTATACTTTTCTACTGCGTCTTCCGTAATAGTAATTGTAGGACCATCGTACTTTGTAGTTGGAACTTCAGCCTTCTGATAAACTCTTACATAATCCACTTCCATAGTTGATCTTGATGGGAATGCTGAATCATCAATATTATATCCAGGCCACTGTCCTCCTATGGCAAGGTTAAAAATGATAAACTGATTTTTTCTAAACTCATCCATATGTGATGCACTAATATCCTGTGTAAAAAATACTTTGTCATCTATGTACCATTTTATTTCTTTTTTGTCCCATTCAACACCATATGTATGCCACTCTGTTCTCTGATAACCTGCTGGTGTTTTACCTTCTGCACTGTCTCCGTTATCTCCCTGACCGTTATATCCTTCAGATTCTACATACCAATGAACTGCACCATTAGTAAAATTTTGTGTATTAATAGCTTCCATAATATCCAATTCGCCACATTTTGGCCATCCTACAGAACTATGGTTTGCTCCCAGCATCCAGAATGCCGGCCACGCGCCACTAAAACTTGGCAGTTTCATTCTCGCTTCTATTCTTCCAAACTTAAAATCCTTCTTGCCTTTTGTATTAATTCTTCCTGAAGTATAATCCTGATTTCCCATTCTCTCTTTCAGAGCATGAATCTTCAATGTTCCATTGGACACTTCAACATTTTTCACACTATTTGTATAGTATTGCTTTTCACCATTTCCCCAACCCCAGTTTCCATTTCCTATTTCATAATTCCAGACACTTGTATCCAGACTAGTTCCTTCAAACTCATCACTCCACACCAGATTCCATTCATCTGCCGCCTTAACATCTGCTGATTTACTTTGTGTAAAAATCAATCCAGATGTCAACATTGCAAGTGCTAATACACTGGCAATTACTTTTTTACATAGATTATTCATAACCTTCTCCTTTACTTTTCTCCTTTTGTATAAAACTATAATTACATATAAACAAATAAAAATGTTTTTATCAAGTCTTTCTAGTAAATTTGTACAAAAATATTGTGATAAGATAGTGATGCGTATTCTAGCATAAATGCTGAAAAAAGAAGCCCTCTCAGGCTTCTTCCATAAATTAGAAAATTTTTTACTTTTTATTTATCACTCATCAATTTTTTTATACCTGCTTTTAAACCATCAACTGTTAAAGGATACATATCAACTATCTCTTTAATCAATCTTTCTGACTCCATCCAATACATTCTTGTCAAATCTCCATGATAGGAAGGATTCATCCAGATAGAATGAGGATATTTCTTACGGAATAACTGCATCCACTCATGTCCTGATAGACCATCATTTGGCCCGTTGTAATTTCCATTCTTGTCCAAATACTCTTCTTCTGCCATTCCTGCATCCCCAACAATAATTACCTTATAGTCCTTATCGTAGTTTTTGAACGCCCATGTAGTATCAATCCAGTCACCAGTCTCGCACTCTGGTGTTTTATATAATTTTGCATAAATACAGTTATGAAAATAAAATGTCTTTACATCTTTAAAATGATTCGCTTTATGCACTGCCTGAAATAATTCATTACAAAGTTCGCTATAAGGATACATAGAACCGCCACTGTCAAATAACAGCATTAATTTCACAGAATTTTTCCTAGGCTGTTCAAATTCTAATTTCAGATATCCTCCCTGATTACATGTAGCATCTATTGTTCCATCAATGTCCAGTTCTGTCTTTGGTAAATCCATTTTTCTCGAATACTGTCGAAGTTCGCGCAACGCTACCTGAAACTGTCTCATCGTGAGTTTCTTGTCCCGTCGGAAATCTTTATATCTTCGTTCTCCCATAACTGCAAAAGCAGTCTTCATTCCAGCATGGTTTCCTAACTGTATCCCTCCTGCTGTTCTTCCATTTTTTCCAAATGGCGAACCTCCACCTGTACCAATCCAGTAATTACCACCATTATGTTCCGTATGCTGTTCTCCCAAACGCTCACGAAACATCCTATGAATTTCCGTAGCTTCCTTCTTTGTCCTATCATCTTTAAAATCTTCTGGATTTGTCATCTGCGCTCTATCGTTGTCATTATGCAGCCACGCATTCAATTTTTCCATATTGAGTTTATCGGTCTTTATATTCTGAAAATACTCCTGAAATGCCATGTCCAGTTTGTCATAATCACCTTCGTTTTTTACCAGAACTGTCCTGCACAAATAATAAAAATCTGTAAAACTGGAATGTGCCAGTCCCTTGTCCAGTCCATCCATAAGAGTAATCCATTCCGTAGTAGATATATCTAATCCATTATTTTTCAACGTATAAAAAAATGTTGTAAACATACTGTCTCCATTCAATCAGCAGCTGTCATCATTGCATAGAACGTCTATTATGACACTGTCTTTTCATATTTTATCGGCATTATCTGCTTACCATTTTTATTGTTTCTAAGTCTTCATCCTTTTTAATCAGAACACCCAGATATGGTAATTTTTTATCAATTGTATCCGGGTCTACGCCGCCTATCATCAACGCTCTTAACCAGTCAATCAGTTCCGATGTGCTTGGTTTCTTTCGAATGTCTCTGATATTTCTGATTCTGTAAAAAGTATTCATCGCCTGCTCCAACAGATGCTCTTCTAAATTTTCAAAATGGGCATTTACAATCTGGCGCATTAAATCTGGTTCTGGGAAACTTATATAATGAAAAATACAACGACGAAGAAATGCATCAGGTAATTCCTTTTCTGCATTCGATGTAATGATTACAATCGGACGTATCTTTGCCTTAACTGTTTCCTTTGTTTCATGAATATAAAACTCCATCTTATCAAGCTCCCACAAAAGATCATTTGGAAACTCTAAATCAGCCTTATCTATTTCATCAATTAGAAGAACTACCTGCTGTTCCTTTTTAAAAGCCTCTCCTAACTTTCCCAGTTTAATATAATGGGCAATATCATCTACTCCGGACTCTCCAAACTGACTGTCATATAATCTCTGAATCGTATCATACATGTATAATCCATCCTGTGCCTTCGTGGTAGATTTAATATTCCATATTAAAAGTTCTTTATCTAATGCTTTTGACACTGCCTCTGCCAACATGGTTTTTCCTGTTCCCGGTTCCCCTTTAATAAGAAGTGGTTTCTGTAATTCCATTGCCACTTCCACAGATGCCATTAAATCATCTGCTGCCACATAAGTATCTGTTCCTGTAAATTTTGCCTGATCTGCCATTGTTTTTCCTTTCTGTAAAAGACTTTATATGAATCTTCCAATACTGCCTTTGCTCTAATCGTTATAGTACCATATGCAAAATAGAAATGTCTATGAAATAATGTATATATTTTACCATTTTACCAATAACTATTTAATAACAGTCCAAAAACAGAGGTGTCTATGAAAAAAACAAAATTACCTTTACAAAATGATAATGGATATTATGAAATACGAATTGAAAGTATTGGGGGATTAGGTGCGAATCTATGTGGCAAGATGATGGGAGAACTTGGAATTAAATATCTTGGTCTTAATAGCGCCAGCTTTTCCAGCTATGGCTCTGAAAAAACCGGTACTCCTGTAAAAGCATTTATTCGATATAGCTCTCCTGACAAAGATATTCGGGTACATTCTCCAGTAACACATCCGCATATTCTTTGTATTTTTCATCAGGCACTGATGCAGAATACAGACATTTTTGATGGTTGCGGTAAAGACACAATAATTATTATCAACACAAATGTTTCACCGGAAGATATTATGGAACACTATATGTTTCATAACAACATCTCTGCCTCAAAAATTGTATGTATTCACGCACAAAAGATTGCCATGGAAACGAAGTCCCGCATAAATGTTGTTATGATAGGCGCAATGGCAAAAGCTATGGGTTTTGTAAAATTAGAAGATATGTATGAAATTTGCAGCAACACCTTAGGCAAAAAATATCCCCAGGCACTGAAAGGTAATCTCGAAGGAATCAAACGTGGATACGAGGAAACAAGGTCAACAAACTACCCAAAAGGTTCTGTTACTAAGTACAATCCAAATATAGAAGATGGTGTAAGTCAAAAGTATCAGCAGGGAACACTTGGCTATGAAACAGCCCCAATGGGTGGTATTAACTTAAATTATGGAAACAGTGTTGTAAACGATCTGTCTCCATCCCGACAAGGATACATTCCTATTTTTATTCCTGAAAAATGCATTAACTGTGGATTATGTGACAGTACCTGTCCTGACATGGTATTTCAATTCGAACCGGGAGAATATCAGGGCAGAGAAATGATGGTAAATAAAGGACTTGATTACTTTCACTGTAAAGGCTGTCTACGATGTGTTTCCGTATGCCCTACGCACGCTTTAGTAGGAGATTTAGAAGAAAAATATGACCGGAAACCTTACTTTATGCCAAATAAAGACTTAATCAGGACTCCCGACTATTATGAGAAATCCGGAGCAGACGGATACATTACCTCAGAATCTTATTTAACAGAAAAACGTATAGAAGGTGGTGAAGTATAATGGAAACTCAGGAACTGGAATTTGCATCTGGCAACGAAATTGCCGCAATTGCTGTAAAACAGGTAGGATATGATGTCATGGGCTATTATCCTATTACTCCTTCCACGCAAATTGCTGAAAATCTTGATTTGATGAAAGCAGAAGGAAAAACGGACATTGTAATGATTGCTGCCGAGGGAGAACATAGCGCTGCAGGAATCTGCTATGGAGCATCTGTATCCGGAGGGAGAGTCTTTAATGCTACCAGTGCCAACGGGCTGTTGTATGCTCTGGAACAATTTCCGGTACAATCAGGAACCAGATATCCTATGGTAATGAATGTGGCATGCCGTACCGTATCAGGTCCGTTATCCATTAAAGGAGATCACAGTGATATTATGTTTTTGTTAAACTGTGGATGGCCTATCTTTTTTGCCCACAGTGTACAACAAGTATATGATTTTAATTTAATTGCCTTAAAACTGGCAGAAAAGGTAAATCTTCCTGTAGCAGTAGCATTTGACGGTTTTTTTACAAGCCATCAGAAACGCAGTTGCTACCGCTTTTCCAATGACGCTGTGGTACGCAAATATATTGGTGAAAAAAGAGAACCATTTCCTTTACTTGATTTTGAAAATCCGATAACTGTCGGCTCTTACATGAACGAACCTGATTTAATTAATAACCGCTATCAGCTCCATCTGGCAATGAACGAAGTGTCTAAAGTATTACCTGACTTATTTACTGAGTATGAAAAGTTGTCCGGAAGAGGATATAAAACATGGGAAGCTTATTGTTGTAATGATGCCGAAACAATTCTTATTCTTCTTGGCTCTTCTTTTGACACCGCAATGGTTGCAGTAGACCGTCTGCGGGAACAGGGAGAAAAGGTTGGTGTTTTGACCCTTACTATGCTCAGACCTTTTCCTGGTGAAGATATTTATAATCAGTTAAAAGACGCCAAAAAAATTGTTATTGCTGACAGGCAGGATAGTTATGGTGCCATTGGTGGCAATCTTTCTATAGAAATTCGTGCAGCTCTACAGAAATATGGATGTATTACAAATATTTCATCTATCATATATGGTCTTGGAGGTAAAGATTTTTATGTGGAAGATGCTATAGAAATGTTTCACAGTGAAAATAACGAACTCATTTATTACGGTACTACCGCCGGAATCCCGAATGAGCATCGTGATAACTTTTTTAACCCTTTAACACCAGAAAAAACAAAACTCGGCATCACCAATATTACGAAACAGAAAGATTCCCTAAATGTCAGCGGGGCAACAATCAATGCTACAACCGCCATGCCAAAACGTATTGCACCAGGACATGGTGCCTGCCCCGGATGTGGTATTATCGTTAATCTCAATTTATTACTACGCGTTATTGAAGACCCGGTAGTTTTACTGTTCCAGACCGGATGTGGAATGATTGTTACCACAGCATATCCAAAAACAAGTTTTAAGGTCCCATACGTACACAATCTATTTCAAAATGGCGCTGCTACTCTGAGCGGTATCGTGGAAGTCTGCCACCGAAAACAGGAAAAAGGAGAAATTCCAAAAGGGGATATTGTTTTCATTATGGTAAGTGGTGATGGCGGAATGGATATCGGTATGGGTTCTGCCCTTGGAACAGCTCTCCGCGGTCATAAACTTATTATCTTTGAATATGACAACGGTGGCTATATGAATACTGGATATCAGTTGTCTTATTCGACGCCAAAAGGGGCAAAGAGTTCTACATCCCATATCGGGCAGGAACAGTTTGGCAAAACCTTTTTTCACAAAGACATGGCTCAAATTATGGCTGCTGCGAATATTCCTTATGTGGCAACGGCAGCAGAATCCAACCCTGTAGACTTTATGAAAAAAGCTGCAAAGGCTGCCTATTATGCGAAACATGAAGGAACTGCCTATTTGAAAGCTCTATCTTCCTGTCCTCTAAACTGGAATGATAATCCGGCTACAGAACGTAAAGTTATCGAGGCTGCTGTAGACTGCTGTTACTTCCCACTCTATGAAGTGGAACAGGGCAAGACAAAATTAAACTACAACCCGAAAGCCTCTGACAAAGCAATTCCTGTTGAGAGATGGCTTGGAATGATGGGAAGAACAAAACATTTGATTAAAGAGGAATACGCTGATATTGTTTTAGAATTGCAAGACGAAATCGACAATAGATTTCAAAAACTGGTTGCAAAGTCTGAAAATAAATATTTATAATACAAAACTCCAGACAGTTAGAATTTTCTGTCTGGAGTTTTAAATAATATAAAATGCTATATTTTACTAAAGCAAAAGATTCAAAATCTTATATATTAGATTTATTTTCCAAAATGTTCTGCTACTTTTTTTAAGTCATCAATAATTGGGAGATTCTGTGGACAGATTTTTTCACATTTACCACAAGCAATACAATCACTTGCCTTACCAAATGTTCCTGTCAAGCGGTCATAATATTCACCCTGAGGAGTCCAGCCTTTTTCTTTTACTTCCTGCTTATCTGCATTATATAATGAGAAATATTTTGGAATAGCAATTTTTTTCGGACAACCTTCTGTACAATAGGAACAGCCTGTACATGGAATTTCAATATTTTCATTTAATATATCCACCGCATCCTGTACTACTTTCAATTCATCCTCACTTAATGGCTCAAAATCCATCATATAATCTGTGTTATCCAGCAACTGTTCCATATTACTCATTCCACTGAGTACCATCATTACATTATCAAGACTGGCAGCAAACCGAATCGCCCATGATGGAACGGACATTTCTGAATTATATGACTTAAAATGCTCTTCTACAGATACCGGTACATTCGCAAGCGTTCCGCCTTTTACCGGTTCCATAACAATAACCGGTACACCATGCTTTGTAGCTACTTCATAACATTTCCGTGACTGTACTCCCTCGCTGTCCCAGTCGAGATAATTAATCTGGAGCTGTACAAATTCTATTTCCGGATGTTCTGACAATACTTTATCTAACAATTCTGCATTGTCATGGTAAGAGAAACCAATGTTTTTTACCAATCCCTGCTTCTTTTTATTTACCAGCCAGTCAAAACAGCCTAATTCAGTATATTTTTTATAATGGTCTAAACCAACATCATGAAGTAAATAATAATCAAAATACTCTACACCTGTTTTCCTGAGCTGCTCATTGAAAATATTATCTGCCTCTTCTAAATTGTTAAAGAAACCTCCATGTAATTTATCTGCCAGTGTAAAACTGTCTCTTGGATGGCGTTTCACCAATGCTTCCTTTGTTGCATCTTCACTTTTAAATCCACAGTACATCCATGCTGTATCAAAATATGTAAACCCTCTTTCCAAAAATGTGTCTACCATTTTTGACATTTCTTCAATGTCAATGTCTCCTGCATCGTTTTCTGCGATTAATGGCAGTCTCATAAGACCAAATCCTAATTTTTTTCCGTTCATTTTCTTCCTCCGTTTTTTTCTATATAAATAATATTTTAATAAAATCCTAAAGAAAAAGCAATTATAAAAGAACTGCTTTATTAACATCTATCCCTTCTGATGAAAGTAATTAAAATGTATTAAAGCAGTTCTTTATTATTATTTAGTTTTCACCTAACTGACTGGTACAATGCGGACATCTGTCTGCATCAATATGTATTTCTGACATGCAGTGTGGACAAACTTTTGTCGTGACCGGTGCAGGTTCTTCTTTTCGTCTCATCTTGTTCATTGCTTTAACTATAAGAAAAACAACAAACGCCATGATTAAAAAGTTTAACAACCCTGAAATAAAGGTACCGTAATTCAACGTTGCACCGCCCACTTTTTGTGCCTCTGCTAAAGTAGCATAATGTTCGCCATCTAATGCTATAAACATATTACTGAAATCAATCTTTCCTGTAAGCAATGTAAGCACCGGCATAATTACATTGTCTACCAAAGATGTAACTAAGCCATTAAACGCACCACCAATAATTACACCTACTGCCAAATCAATCATATTACCTTTTATGGCAAACTCTTTGAATTCTTTTAACATTTCATGTCCTCCTCGTTAGTTTTTATTATTTTCCGGCAAAAACTGTTTCCAGTCCCTGGTATACACACCATCCTCAGTTTCAATCAATGGTATTCCCAACTTTCCAGAGCCTTGTATTCCCTCATATACAGGGTTGGTATCCCGTATATTAATAAATTGTTTTAATATTTGCAAATCATCAAGCAATTCTACAAAAGTATACGTTACTCCTTGTTCATCAAATGCAGATTTACATTCCACACAAAATCTACACTGTTTTGTTCCATATATTGTTAACATAATATCCTCCATAAATTTATTTGCGAAAAGTTCTGCTTTTTCTACACTTTTGATTCAATACTACTCTTCTTTATTGCCTATTGTATATTTTATCAGTGCTACCAGACCAATCATCGCTATAATCGCCAATGGCAATACAACCCATGCATTTTGAACAAATCCTGCAATAATGTATGCCAAAAATGAAACAACTGCTGCTACAATGGCATATGGCAACTGTGTTGAAACATGATTTACGTGATCACACTCAGCTCCCGCCGATGCCATAATCGTTGTATCAGATATCGGCGAACAATGATCCCCACAAACAGCTCCTGCCATACATGCTGAAATCGAAATAATCATCAATTCATACTGTGCTGCATCTGTTTCGAATACGAAAACAACAATCGGAATCAAAATTCCAAAAGTTCCCCAAGATGTACCTGTGGCAAATGCCAAGAAACAAGCTACTAAAAAAATAATTGCCGGAAGGAATTTCATAAAATCTCCTGCTGCAACTTTCATAGCCTCTGCTACAAATTCCTTTGCTCCCAAAGAATCTGTCATAGCTTTCAATGTCCATGCCATCGTTAAAATTAAAATAGCCGGAACCATTGCTCTAAATCCATCTACTAAACAATCCATACATTTCTTAAATGGAAGAACTCTTCTACAAACATATAATAAAATTGTTATGACCAAGCCAAAGAAACTACCGAGTGCCAGTCCTACAGATGCATCGCTGTTAGAGAATGCCTCAACAAATCCTGCTCCTTTAAAAATACCACCTGTATATACCATACCAATGACACAACAGATTACCAGACAAATAATCGGAATCAACAGGTCAATCACTTTTCCCTTTTTCTCACTATCATCCTGTATGTCTCCAATAATCTGTTCTCTATCTCCCATCGAGAATAAGTCTCCTGCTTTCGCATTCTTTTCATGCTTTGCCATCGGACCGTATTCTACTTTCATTACCGCCATTGCCACCATCATGACGATTGTAAGAATGGCATAAAAGTTATATGGTATCGCTTTCACGAACAATGCCAGACCATCTTCTCCTTTTACAAATCCACTAACTGCTGCTGCCCAGGATGAAATTGGTGCAATGATACACACCGGTGCTGCTGTCGCATCAATCAAATATGCCAGTTTGGCTCGGGAAATTTTATGCTTATCTGTTACCGGTCGCATAACGCTTCCTACTGTCAGACAATTAAAATAATCATCTATAAAAATCAGTACACCAAGGAGAATTGTTGCAAGCTGTGCGCCCACTCTGGACTTAATATGCTCGCTCGCCCATCGTCCAAATGCAGCTGAGCCTCCTGCCTTGTTCATTAGAGCAACTATTGTTCCAAGAATTACCAGAAATACTAAAATACCAACATTGTAGGCATCTGATAGTACCCCTACAAATCCGTCATTGAATGTGTGCATAATAGTTCTTTCTACATCCATCTGACCATACAACACCGCTCCTACTAGAATTCCAATAAACAGTGAACTATATACCTCTTTTGTAATTAATGCGAGTGCGATAGCTACAACTGGTGGAACCAGTGCCCATGCTGTAGAAAACAATGCCGGCTCAAATTTTGCTTTCTCTGCTCCAAATACGACTGTGGCACAAACCACTACCAATAGCATAGAAATACACACTATTGCTGATAACTTTTTCGTCCCCCACTTCTTTTGTAATCTTTTCATAATTTTTACCACTTCTTTTCAATCCAATCTGTATTGTATGAAAAGGTGCAAACGTAAAGAGTGAAAATAGTAGTGTTTGCATTTCGTCCTTTCTTTTTTATTTTTCACTCTTTTACACTTTTTATTAAGATATTTGCATTTTTAATACAAATCTAAAAAGTTCATATTTAATTCTTCCGTTCATACCTGTAGTTATATTGTAAAAGAAAATGACATATTACGCAAATATTTTTTGCGAAATATGTCAAAAAACTTATTCTATATTTATTTGTTTTAACAGCCCCTGGCAACCTCGTACTACATCATCATAGGTCGCATCGAAATTACCTGTATACCATGGATCTGCAATATCTCCGCTCTCTCCTGCAAACTGTAGTAGTTTATATATTTTTCCCTCTGGGTCGTTATTATAAAACCGGTTTAGATTTCGTATATTTGCAGTGTCCATTCCAATAATATAATCAAAAGTATCATAATCCGATAATTCCATATGTCTTGCGCGATGGTCCCCACAATAAATACTCTCCTGCTTTAATTTTTGTCGTGTACCATGGTGAACACCATTTCCGATTTCTTCGTAACTGGTGGCTGCAGAATCTATATAAAATTGTTCGCTGATGCCTGCGCTTTCTACCATGTGCTGCATGACGTATTGAGCCATGGTTGAACGGCAGATGTTGCCGTGGCAGATGAATAGTATTTTTATCATATATAAACTCCTTTGATTTTTGATTCCTTTTTGTTATCAATGATATAATGAAAACCTTTTTTACTTCCTCCTTCATAGAAACCATTCCTGTATCACTGTGGGCTTTTATTGCTTCTATAATGTATTCCATGCTTCTTTTCAGTTGTAGTTAATGAGTTATACAGATATTTCCTTTTTTTCAAATCAATATATGATATGGTCAATACTACAAATTCTAATATATGAATTTCTCTATGAAAAAATATAAATCCCTTCATAATAACAATTAAAACACTTATCTGCTTTGATAACCTCCAAGAATGCTCTTTGTCACCTTCTTGTAACAACTTCTGTTGTTATGTCATCACTTACAACGATCATTGCAAGCTAAAATTCAAACGGATTCTTGACCGCTATATTGCAAATTAATTCTCAATACTTTTGAACAAATTTCAGTCAGAATCAAACCAGTGCATGCGAAGTATCCATCGAAAAAGCCTTTTATCCCCCAATTATAAACCACCTGCTAGCAAAATAATCTCCTCTGCAATTTGGCAAAAATACGCATACATGGGGAAAACTTTCTTCACGGTGAAATGTTGCATCAATTGATTTCCCCTTCTATTATTTTAATAATTTTAGTGCTTCTTTCTCACTCTGTTCAATCGCAATTTCTACTGCTTGTTTTGCTTTCGATAATAATTTTTGACTCTTGTTTTTCAATGCAAAACTTTCTTGTAACAGTTCAACAATGATCTTCTGTAAATCCATGTCCAATATAGGTATAACTACTTGAGCAATTTCATCAGTTTTCCAATGTTGAATAACTGATCCCCCAGCATCTCTTTCAGCCTGTTTCTTAACCACTATTGAATTCAAAACAAGCGCCAAATAATCGGGCAGAACTGTTTCATCAATAATTTCCAAATGTAATAATGCTCCAGAAGTTATTGCTTTCATATCTTTCTCAATCTTATATGCTATACCAATACTACCATCTTTGGAAAACAATATAGTATCTTTCTTTAATGCCAACTCCTCAGTATAATATTTCTCTTCGTCTAAAAATATATCAGTATCAGTTATTCCTTCTTTTGATATATTTGAAACTCTGTAAAACGGTATTCCGAATTCCTGATATGCGTCACTTCCAGGTTCAATTGACTTCTTTGGCGGTGCAATTTCTCCTAATGCTTTGCAATTATGTTCACTTAATTTATCAATCAATTCATCATACTTCGGCTGATAATACTCTGCATCAATTCTTGCTTTTTTTATTACCTCTCTTAATGACCTGATTGACATTGTATCTCTAACCGGAGTCCAGTCCTTCATTCCCAGACTTTCTAAAAGAATATTTTCCGCTTTAGCATATTTTTGCTTATACTCATCAAATTTCAAATAAGCCTTACGTACAATTTTTTCTATTTCATCTTGAAACTGTTTCGATAATGGCAAAAATAATAATTTTCTAATCTGATATATACTAAGCCACGGTTGGACATTCCCAGTAGCTAATCGTTCAACTTGCTTAATACCATACATTGAATTAAAAAAGGTAACAAAATAAAAAGGATTTATAGTATTATCAAGCATTGTCAACTTAATTACATTCTCATTGCAATTATAATCAACCTCTTTTTCAGTTATTATTGATGCTCCTCCGATTTTACCTTTTCGTGCCATCATTACATCATACAGTTTTGTATGCGATAGTTTCAATATTTCATGAGCTTTTGAAGTAATCTTTACTAAAGAATCTGAATCAATAAAAAAATCACCTACGTTGCCTGAACGAATATATGGTACTATTCTTTCTCCCTTTTCATTTAATGTTGACTGTACAAATGCGAAACTTCCATTAGAACTAACGTCATGCATTTCTACTATTTTTTCAAGCTTATCTGCGCCAATCAATTTGTCATAAATATTTATGTATTTCTTATCATAGTATGCATCATCAATTCTAAATTCTTCATTTTCCTTTAATTCTGCATAACGTATTATACTTATTTCTAGCCTCTCCAACAATTCATTATATACATCTTCACTGGAGAGGCTTACTAAAAAGGAATTTCATTCTCTGGATGCATAATACGTTCTAACTCTTTACTTGTTGGTGCAAAACTTAATTTATTATCATAAGCAAACTTCGCAAAGGCTTCTGCGATTCCGTTCTGACAATATATGTTCTTTGCATTTAAATTTTTAAGAGCCGGATCATGATTAAATAAATCATGTTGCACAAAAATGTGACCATGAGTATCTTTTACACGCTCAACTTTTTCCTTTATCTCTTCTGCTATAATATAAAATTTTTGTGCATCAGCTGTTAAGCCCATATAAGTATCATTTGAAATAATCGAATTATTATTTTCTCCTAATACTAGCTCCTTTTTATATAAACACTGTATATTTTCTTCTAAATCAAGCCATTCATCTATTGATATGCACGCTTCCATTTCCTCTGATACATTATCTTTTAGCACAAATATGCTATTCTCCTGAATCCATTTTTTATGATCATCTAATGAACCATTTTCTTCGATAAATAGCTCCTTAATGAATCTTGTTGAACCATCTTCTGCTTTATGCTCTTCTGGTAATACTATAGTCTCAACCTTAATCTTATAATTTGACTTCTTAGTCAGTTCTTTAAAATCAGCTTCGCATACTATTACGCCATCACTTATACGTCTATAATCAAATACTGTTTTTTTCTTAAAATCAGACTTCTTCTGATTATACTCTTCTTCAGACGCAATTGTTCCATCCGACTTTCGAATATAAAGAATTTCTTTCTGGATTTTCTCATAATTTCCTCTATCAGATATCCTATTAAATTCATTTTCTTCAATCACTGTATTATCAAATTTACGAGTAATTGTTTTAATGGTCATATACTTATACGATGTCCATGTAACATAAGTCTCTGTCACATATATTTTTTCACCCGAATTATCTTTACTCGGCTCCTGCATAGTTGCAAAAAACACTGGATAATCTATTTCCCCATTTTCATCAGCAGTAGGTTTAGGACAAATATTTGGATATCCACAATTTTCATCTGTCCATTTTTGAACTAAAAGAACACTTGTCTTTGTTCCTGTATGTGGTTTAAATACATTACCATGTAATCCAACAACAGCTAATAATCTACACCTTTCCATAATATACTCTCGTATATACTTATCTGTAGAATTATTAAAGCGTCCCTGTGGTAAAACAACTGCCATCCTTCCACCTGGTTTTAAAAAATTCAAATTTCTTTCAATAAATAATATATCTCTACCAACTTTATTTTGTAGTTTTTCTTTTAAAACCCCACCTTTATGTCCAAGATTATATTGTTCAATTTGTTCCCTATTATCTAAATCTCCAGCAAAAGGCGGATTTGCCATTAAAATATCAAAATTAAATCCCTTATATTTTTTTGTAGCACTATGAGATAATCCATCGGCACTTAACGATACTAATTTTCTAAAACCTTCACCATACTTAGCTTGCCATTCAGGTCGAGCCACATAGTCAGAATCCCAATTCTTAAAGTCAAGTGAGTTTAATTCAATAACATTTGTATGACCATCACCAGCTATAATATTTAACATTCTTCCTACTCGGACACTTTTTTCACTAAAATCGATTCCAAAAACATTATTCTTAACATATTCTGTTTCTTCAGGTTTGCGTCTTGTCGTAGTAAATAAGTTGTATGCTTCTGGATTAATCTGTTTCCAAACATGAAAAATAGTATGCATCGGAAAACCACAACTACCCGCAGCTGTATCTATCATCTTCTCGTGTGGCTTCGGATTAAGCATTTTTACACACATGTCTATAACATATCTTGGTGTAAAATATTGTCCCATTCCCTCTTTTTGATTTTGATTAACCAAATGCTCAAAGGCATCATCTACAACTTCTAGATTGGAATTAAATAGTTTTACATTTTGTAATTCCTTGACACATGACTTTACAGTAGCCTTCTGCATATTCAACCTAGAATTAGCTGGAAATACCCCTTGCCATTGGTTTTGTGCACGCAAATACAAACTATTAATACGACTATATACCTCATCTAATGAATCATTTTCAGATGCTCTAAATTCCATTACTCTAAATGCCGAATCGTCAATATCTTTTAATTGCATATGATGTCTACTAATATCGCTTGCAATATCATCAGCATCACCACTAGACATTTTTTCATCATATAATTTAGTAAATATCAACTTAAAAATTTCTTCAAAAGCTTTATCACTTGAATCATTAGCACCAAAGCGTTGTTCTACCTCTAAAATAATCTCTTTCAAGGTTTCTGTTTGCAATCTATCCGATTGCATCAACTGTTTTAACGTAAATCTCCTTTGTTCTTTCCACTCTTGAATATCTTCATTTGCTTGTGGAAATCTATCTAGAATAAGTTGATTTTCATAATCTGGTGCATCATAAAACTCAGGTAAATTTGTACCATTAACAAGCACACCTACTTTAGGATGTTTTTGATTACAATATGATTGCATTTGTTGAAATGGAGTTGTAGATTCTCCTTCCCACGTTTTTTTATAATCGTTAATTTCAGGTCTTTTTACTTCAATAATCATAATAATATGCTTATGCTCTTCATCAAACACAGTAATATCAATACGTTTATCATTTATTGTTTGTCTTCCTGCAAAAAGCACTGGTTCCTCAAATGAAATCTGCTCTTTGTGATATCCATATTCTGTAATAAGTTTATAGGCATAATACTGACGTACTATTTCTTCTGGAGTCAATTTGAAATAGTCTCCATCACTATTTCTTCCTCTAACAACACATTCAACCCCTGGCTCACCGTTTCTTCTTTTTTGAATTCGACCATTAATCCATTCTTTGTCATCCTCATTAAACTGGGTTAATCCAGCGTATTCGTCCGGTTTAAGAATGTCTTTTATCTCCATAGCAATTAGTTCTCCTTTGCATAATCATTATTATCATTTTCTTTAAGTACTTTTTATACTTCTTTTAATGCTGTTCTTCTTATAAACTCACTATATAATACATACGCCTCAAGCCTTGTAGACTATTTTAATTTGTTTTATTCTTCTTGACTTACCTAACATTAATAGATGTTATTTTATTCATTTCCAAATCCTTTTTTAAATATCATATCATTCGTGTGCAACATTTACAATACAAATCACCACTCGCCTCTATCACAAAAAGGAATTAATATTCCTATTTTCCCATATCTATAAAAAAATACAGTACTCCTCCTATCCACTTATCGTGATTACACCTCTTGTATAATCTGAAACAATAACCAGTACATTTATTTAATTTTCGTATTCGACCTTGTGGGCTACAACCAAATGTACTACACAACCTCACTTTATTTATTATCTGTCCTATTCATAATCCTAGATAATACATATATGCATACTCTCCTGCAATATTTAATTATTTCTTTTGCCACTTCAATAATTTTAATTTCAAATCATTTATAATAGTTCCTTAAATTCCCTACTCAAAATACGAAATATACTCTATATCATACTTACTTTCCGGAAACAATTTTTTATGTAATTCCACAAAATAATCATCCGTCATACTAGCAATATAATCCACCACAATCTGATTTGGCTCTTCTTTGCAATAATCAATATCCTTGTAATATTTCAAAGTATTTCTAATAAAATTCATATGATGCTTAAAAATAACAGACGACTCGTCCTTATTCTTCAACTGCTCAAGCAGTGCATAATATACATCCTTAAACATTGGCTTTATAATATCTTCGTATTTAGAATTAATCTCATCATTTTTATAAATAACCTTATAATTTTCATCCTTAGCTGTTTTCAAATCCGCATAAGCTTCCTTACTCAACAATATGTAATCCTTACCATAACTATTTTCTATAATATCCACTGTCAGATTATTAATAATAGATGCATTTGCCGCTCCGATAATTTCACTGCTAAATTTATAATCCTTATCTATCATTTTGGCAGTGATTGCATCCTGCCTGTCCTTTCCAATGTATGCAATCATATCACAGATTCTGACAACACATCCCTCTAGCGTCATTGGTATTAATTCTTTGATTGCTTTTCCACCTTTTACATTACAATTCTCTATTTCCTCATCATGTATGTTAAATGTCTTATCCCATTGAGGTCGATATTCCTGCTGCTCAAACTCACCATTATGACACAATACGCCATCTAAAACCTGAAGACTGACATTTCTAGCAAACAGTTTATCCAACACCCTTGCGCTCTGCACATTATGATTAAACCTTCGCCCTGTTTCATTTTCCAAAAGTTCATCTAGAAAGCGTTCCCCTGCATGTCCAAATGGTGTATGCCCAATATCATGTCCCAAAGCAATCGCCTCAATTAAATCGAGATTCAGCCCTAACACCGAACCTATATTCCTCGCAATTCTCGAAACCAACTGTACATGTAAAGCTCTTCTTGTAATGTCATCATTGTTGTAAAAAGAAAAAACCTGTGTCTTATCTGCATACCGATTATAATAAGGAAGATGCATAATCTTCTCAATATCCCTGACAAATGCGGGACGCCAAAGATTAGGAACATCATGATTCCTGTCACGTCTGATTATATCCTCATCATTACAACGATATGGGTTCTGATAACCATTCCTTTTATCTTCTATAATCTGTTTCTGTAATTCATCGCTTAACTTATGATAAATGAGTGTCATTCTTTTCCTCCTAATGTTCCTATCAAAATATCTATTTTCTCTTTCCTACACCAATCCAAATATTTTTCCTATAAAATTATGGCTTTACCCCAATTTCTCCAGCACTGAATTTCCGATTGTTCCCTCTGGCATTTTCACACCAAAATTTTCAGCTACCGTAGCACCAATTACTGCAAATGTCTGCTCGTCTCCCAAGGCTTTCCCCATTTCCATTCTTTTAGAATAAGCAATAAAAGGTACATATTCTCTTGTATGATCTGTACCTTTGTAAGTAGGGTCATTTCCGTGGTCTGCTGTGATAATCAGCAAATCATCTTCTCTCATCTTTTCCATTAAAATACCTAAATTCACATCAAACTTCTCAATTTCCCTTCCATAGCCTATCGGATCTCTTCGATGTCCCCACATTGCATCAAAATCCACAAGATTCACAAAACACAGCCCTCGAAAATCTTTTCCACATATTTCTATCGTCTGCTCCATTCCATGAACAGAGCTTTTAGAACGATAACTCTCTGTAATACCCTCTCCACAAAAGATATCGTTGATTTTACCAACACCAATTACATCCAAACCATTCTCCTTTAATGCATTTAACACTGTTTTATTGGTTGGCTTCAAGGCATAATCATGGCGGTTACTCGTCCGTTCAAACTCTCCTTTTCGTTTTCCTACATAAGGTCTGGCAATGACACGCCCCACTTTCCAATCTTCTTTTAACGTAATTTCTCTGGCAATTTCACAACAACGGTACAAATTATCCAAATCAAACGTTTCTTCATTTCCACATATCTGCATTACAGAGTCCACTGAAGTGTACACAATCATAGCCCCTGTGGCTATCTCTTCCTCTCCAAGTTCTTCAATAATGTCCGTCCCACTCGCAGTTTTATTTCCAATCACACGCTTTCCACATCGCTTTTCCAATTCGGCAATTAATTCAGGTGGAAAACCATTCTCTGCAAAAGTCTTAAATGGCGTCTTTGTCTCTATTCCCATCATCTCCCAGTGACCGGTCATCGTATCCTTTCCATTACTTACTTCCGCCAATTTCATATATCTTCCTAAAGGTTTTTCCACACCTTTCATTTCTCCTGCTGAATGGAGATTCAACATTCCCAACTTTTGCAAATTAGGAATCTGCAATTTACCCATTGTATCCAAAATATGACCAAAAGTATCTGCACCTTCATCTCCAAACTTTTCTGCATCCGGCAGACTTCCTATACCAAGTGAATCCAATACAATCACAAATATTCTCTCATGTTCTTTCATTTCGCTACCTCTTTTTGAACTTCCACTCTCAATCTTTCTTTGACCTCATCACATGCAAAAGATACCTCTACTGCATTTTCCATCATCAAGTGTATCTCCTCATCACTGATTCCATACGCTTCCTGTACAAACCCAAGTTCTTTTGTCATAGATGTATTGCTGACTGTACGGTTATCCGTATTAATGGTAACCAATAATCCTGCATCTAAAAACTCCCTGATAGGGTAATCTTTTACACCCCTCACTGCTTTTGTCTGCAAATTGCTGATAGGACACATTTCAATTCCTATATGATAATTTTTTACAATCTCCTGTATATCCTGTTTTCCTTTCATTGCAATACCGTGACCAATCCGAACTGCCCCGGCTTCCAATGCATCCTCGATATTCTGTGGATTTCCACACTCTCCTGCATGTATTGTAAATGGCATCCCCAGTTCTTTGACCTTATGAAATAATTCCGTAAATTCGGTCATAGGGTACTGCGCCTCTGCTCCAGCCAAATCTGTTGCACATACACCTTTTCCTAAAAATTCACTCGCAATTTTTATCATTTCATAATTCTGCTCCATACTATAATGTCTCATAGCACAAACGATTACATTATATTCTACTCCAAAATCTTTCTTTCCTTTTTCTAGACCCTTTAACAATGCGCAAATTACCTTTTGGGTATCCATTTCTTCTGTAATCGAGAGCAATGGGGCAAATCGGATTTCTGCATAAATTACATTCTCTTTGCTCATTGTTTTTAACACATCATATCCTGCCTCTGTCAGCCCCTCTTCATTTTGTAAGCATTCTAATGGCAAATCAAACTTTTCTAAATATTCTATTAAACTGGAACAGTCATCTGATACACTTAACTCCTTTTCCGACACATTTCTTGCCAGTCTTCTTTCTATAAACTCCCTACTAAGAGAACCGTCCAAATGACAATGCAGTTCTATTTTTGGCATATTCTTTAATTCTTCTATTGTCATCGTCTCCTCCTTTTCCAACGAACCATCTTTGTGCACACTTTTTATGTCCAGATTAAAAGTCCGATTCTCCATTAAAATACAGCACTATTTCTCCTCACGAATCAAATTTCGAACAGCTTCAATCACTGTCTGAATCGCCATATCCGTATCATGTACTACCGGGTTTTCTAATCCCTGTATTTCTCTTTCCTGATTTGCTACCACAAGAAAACAGGAGCCAGCTCTTACTTTCAGATAACTCGCCACGATAAACAATGCTGCCGATTCCATCTCAGATGCCAGACAGCCCAGTCTCTTCCACGCCTCCCACTTATTTTCTAATTCATAACTAACAGGTTTTGTTTCCGGTTCATGCTGTCCATAAAAAGAGTCCTTGCACTGAACCACACCTACATGATAAGGAAACTCTTTGTATTTTGTAGCCTTCAACAACGCATTTGTCACAGAAAAATCTGCCACCGCCGGAAACTCCATCGGTGCATATTCCCTGCTTGTTCCTTCCATGCGAACAGCACCTGTAGCAATTACCAGATCTCCACTTTTCACCTCTGTCTGCATACCACCACATGTTCCTACTCTGATAAAAGTATCAGCCCCACACCGATACAGTTCCTCCATAGCAATCGCTGCTGAAGGTCCTCCAATTCCTGTAGATGTTACACTTACCTTTACCCCCTCAAGTGTTCCTGTGTATGTAACATACTCACGATTATCTGCAATCAAAACAGGATTATCCAGATATTTTGCAATCTTTTCACATCGTTTCGGGTCTCCTGGCATAATGACATAGCGTCCAACTTCTCCTTTTTCCACCTGAATATGATATTGTTTCTTTGGATTTTCTGAATAATTTTTCATGGCACACCTCTTTCATTTTATGCACAATTATTTTTTACAGGTCAAAATACCTTTTATCTAAAAATACCTTTGCGCTTATTCTCTTTCCCAATAAAAAACCTGTTTGCATCTTTCTCATCTACTAAATATTTTTGTATAATTTCTACCTTTTCCTCTGCCTTCATCTTTCCCTTCAATAATCGGTCAATTTCTTTCAGACTTTTACAGTTTTTCTTTGGTTTCTCATAAACATAAACCTCATCATTCATTTCGTCATATATTTCAATTTTTTCTCTTGTCCATCCATGTATTCCCCAATTTAAATGCGCCACATCCTCTTTTAATTTCTTTGCAGGATTTCCTGCAAACAATGTATGCGAAGGAACAACTTTGTTCGATATGATACTTCCTCCACCAAGTACTGCGCCAGAACCAAACTGCGTTCCTTTTAAGACCATTGCTGACTGCCCCAGCCATACATGGTCTCCTACAAGAATAGATTTTCCATAATTAATTCTTTTTCTTGTATGAATATCATACAGAGCATGTGCATCACCGGTACGCATCCAAATCCCAAAAGCAAATACACTGTTATCACCTATCAATACATTTTGATATTCTGATACAACCACATTCAATGTTCCATTAAAATAGTTCCGCTCACCGATATAAACACAGTTTTCATTACTCACTGCAATGTTTAAATAATAATCATTTTTAGGATTACTTCTTAAATAAACGACGCAATTATCTCCTTTAAAATGAATTTTGCTATTAACCAGTCTTACCTGATTATCCAAGATTAAAATATTACCGTGTCCTGAAAATATAATACTAGAGTTTTTCATCTCAATGCTATCTCCATTGTAAATTGTTTTGTTGTCTTTAAGTTTTTCACATTCAGATAATTCTAATATCTTTTCCATGTTCATCTCCTAACAAATTTATTTTCTTACATCATCCGGTCCAAATCCCATTGGCAGTAAATCCTTCAGCAAAAATACTTCGTATTTTTCTATACCTGTCGCCAAAATAATCTGGAATGATCCCGGATTACAAAATTCCATCATAACTTGTCTGCATACACCACAGGGCGGGGTATAAGTTTCTATTACTCCATCCATTCCTCCTACAATACAAATCGCCTGAAACTCCCTTTCTCCTTCGCTTACAGCTTTAAAGAATGCTGTCCGTTCTGCACAATTAGTAGGTGTATATGATGCATTTTCAACATTACAGCCTGCATAAACTTTTCCATCCTTTGTGAGGAGCGCTGCTCCTACCCTAAATCCCGAATATGGAGCATAGCAATATTGTATCTGTTCTGTTGCCTTCTCTATTAATTGTTGTATCTGTTTCTTATCCATTCCGTTCCCTTCCTTCTATAGTAAATATATTATCACTTTATAAAAAGAATAAACAGTAAATTTTTTTATTTATTATCATAAAAAAAAGAGAGTCTATTCAAAACGCTACGACTGACACTCGCCTGTCAGACAGCCATTCAAAATTTCTCTCTTTTCTTATCTAAATTGTTACAAAATATTTTCTAATTTTTCCAGAATTCTTCAAACTCTAATCCTTCATTTCTCTCTAATGTCATTCGAATAGACCACTCATTAGAAAATAAAATCAATGGATTTCCTTTCATATCCTTCACTTTCTTTGTATCGCTTGGACACTTCAAACTGTTTAAATCTGTTGCAGGGTCTTTTACCCAACGGATATGTGTATATGGCAGCGGGTCTAACCGCACATCACAACCATATTCATTTTCCATTCTATATTTCAAAACATCAAACTGAAGTACACCTACTACCCCAACGATAATCTCTGACATCTCCAGATTATAATCCTGAAAAATCTGGATAGCACCTTCCTGGGCAATCTGGGTTACCCCTTTCATAAACTGCTTACGCTTCATGGAATCCAATGCTACCAATCTACAAAAATGCTCAGGGGCAAAGGTCGGAATTCCTTCATAGGCAAACTTCTTGCCCGGCATACATATCGTATCTCCAATAGAAAATACTCCCGGATCAAAGACTCCCATAACATCACCGGCATATGCCTCATCAATAACTTTTCTGTCCTGTGCCATAATCTGCTGTGGACGGGAAAGTTTCATCTTTCTTCCACTCTGTACATGATATATATCCTTTGTAGCATCAAATTTGCCAGAACAGATTCGCATAAAAGCAATTCTATCATGATGCGCTTTATTCATATTTGCCTGAATCTTGAAAATAAATCCGGAAAACTCTTCTTCTACCGGATTAATTAGCCCTGCATCTGACATTCTTGGAAGCGGTGATTCCGTCATCTTTAAGAAATGCTCCAGAAAAGTTTCCACACCAAAAGTAGTCAGCGCTGAACCAAAAAATACTGGTGACAATTCTCCTTTATCTACCAGTTCCTGATCAAAAGGCTCACTTGCTCCATCCAGCAACTCTACATCCTCTGCTAACTGTTCGTATAAATCCTCTCCGATTTCCTGCTGAAATGCAACATCTTCTATATCATAAGTAGTCTCCGCAGCACTCTTTGCTCCACCGACTGAAACTGCCTGAAACATAGAAATTTTCTTTGTACCTCTATCATAAACACCTTTAAACTGCTTTCCTGAACCAATTGGCCAATTCATTGGACATGTTTTAATTCCCAGAACATTTTCAATCTCCTCTAATAATTCATATGGATCTCTTGCCTCCAAATCCATCTTATTGATAAACGTAAATATTGGTATATGTCTCATTACACAAACCTTAAAAAGTTTAATTGTCTGTGCCTCAACACCCTTTGAAGCATCAATTACCATTACTGCAGAATCAGCTGCCATCAATGTACGGTATGTGTCTTCTGAGAAGTCCTGATGTCCTGGTGTGTCCAGTATATTAATACAATATCCATCATACTGAAACTGTAATGCAGATGACGTAACAGAAATTCCTCTCTCCTTCTCAATATCCATCCAGTCGGAAACTGCATACTTTGAGTTCGCCTTTCCTTTTACAGAGCCTGCTGTATTGATTGCTCCACCATATAACAAAAACTTCTCCGTCAATGTGGTTTTACCTGCATCCGGATGGGATATAATTGCAAATGTTCTTCTGTTTTCTATCTCTTTTTTTATATTTTCTGACATATTAATCTCCAATAAAATAATTTTATTTATTTGTGTACTTAATGTATGAATCATCATTTTTTCCTGCTGTACACCGGATTTATTATATCCAATTATTACTATTCTGACAATCTAAAACTTAATTCATACTGGAAAGAATCCAACTTATTATTTTCAATCATAAGTGCTTCCTGCATATCGTAATCTACTAATATATCATTCTTAATCGCCACAATTCTGTTTTTCTTACCACTATTAAATATCTCGACAGCATAGGCTCCCATTAATGAACCATACATTCTGTCTTTCGCTGTAGGATTTCCTCCCCGCTGAATATATCCAAGCACCGAAACTCTCGACTCAATACCTGTCTTTTTCCGAATCATGTCTGCCAGTTCTGGTGCATCTGTAACTCCTTCTGCTACTACCACCAGATAACTGTCTCTGCCATCCGCATGACGCTGCTTTATCGCATCAATAACACTGTCAAAATCTCCATTCCATTTTTCTGGGAGAATAATGGCATCTGCCGAAGTAGCCATTCCTGCCCATAGAGCAATATAACCACGCTTTCTTCCCATTACCTCCACAACACTGCAACGCCCATGAGATACTGAAGAATCTCTTATTTTATCAATCGCCTCTGTCGCTGTATTTGCTGCCGTATCAAATCCTAAAGTATACTCCGTACATGCTACATCTCTGTCAATCGTGCCTGGAATACATATTATAGGAATTCCCTCTTTTTCTAAATCTATTGCTCCACGGAGCGTTCCATCACCACCAATTGCCACAACAGCATCAATGTTGCTCTTTTTAAGATTTTCTGCTGCCTGTTTTCTATATTCCGAATGTAAAAAACGCTCGCTACGGCTTGTATATAAAATCGTACCACCCTGGTTATTAATATTTCTTACTACATCCAATCCCAAAGGGATTGTCTCCCAGTCGATAAGTCCATCATATCCACGAAGAACTCCTACCACTTCAATGCCAAACTGGTGCGCACTATATACTACTGCACGAATGGCTGAATTCATTCCCGGTGCATCACCTCCGCTTGTAAGTACCACTATTTTTTTCATATTTTTCATTACTTGTCACTCCTTATAAAACCTATTAATCTATTATTTTATAATATTCTTTTATAATAAAAAACTGTCTGGAATTTTTAATACTCCAGACAGCAATATTGTATTTATCTACTATTACTATTTACTGTACCTGCATAAGAACATACTCTAGAAGAGGCTGAAACATCAAGACGTAAAACCGGACGAACAGAGTTGCATCCAATCGATAACTTTGTATAATCAGGCAACGTATAAACAACATTTCCCATTGAGCCGACACACCGTTGCTGATAATTCGCCGGGCCACTCCTGCTTTCAGGATTATACTTTGCAGAACGCAACATCCATGAACTACATCCATAATATGGTATAGATTTAAATTCTATATTTATGTGTGTTCCCATTGCTTTCGAAAAAGTACTGCTTCTACTCCATCTTGCTCTGTCCAAGCTGGTATCATCATTACTAAAGCCATATGACTCATTTATCACATCAGACTCCGATAATAAAAATATTTTATCTGATAAAAGAGTACGATTTTCTGTTATTTGAGAAGTTTTAATGACAGCTCTTTCTGCTGCACTAAATGCTGTTTTGATAAAAGTATCACTACTATCACCATTCAACCAGGCTCTAACTCCTGATTCGTTCCAATAACTAACTTTCTTGCTAGCTGCTGGATTATCCAATCCCTGGTCCGCCAATAATAATGCAACATCTCCTGTTATATTCAACACTCTCCATTTAATTGGTTCATATTTAAAATAATGGTATTCTGAATCACTGTTCCATTGATATGCCGTCATTACCTTACCCATTGGTCCAGAACTAATTACTGTACAAGGTGTAGCATCAGACTTTTTGATTCGTCTATAATATGTACCGTCCAGATTGATATCGCCATTTTCATTCCAATCCATATCTTTTGCTTTGATTAGTTTGTCATATAATTCTTCTGATACAATAATATCTCCATCCTCAAGCAAATCATAGTCTATTGCGGTAAATGTACTTGATGGTACAACTTCTGCCTGTGGATAACTTCCAAACCAGACACAATCCCATTCTGTGTTAGAAGCCTCTTTCACAGGATTCTTCAGTTCATGCCCAGATATCGTAGTTGCTTTTACATCTGTGCCATATGTAGACATCATTGACACTGTCAATACTGACGCACATACTAATGACACTAATTTTCTAAAACATTTTTTCATAGTGTGTTCCCCCTATTCTTTTTTAAGATTCTAAAACTTATTTTGTGATCACTTATAAATCTTATAACTAAATAATACTATCTATTAATTATGAAGTCAATCACATTTATACTCAAATTCATTACAGTTATCTTTTGACAAAGTATTCTTCATACCACACCAAGAAAGTATAAATCGTCCATACTTTTCTCCAGTTATCTGAATTTCCACCAATATACTCATCAAAGATTGCCTTGATTTCATCTACATGGAAGAACTTGTCTGCAATATCACTATTAAATAACCTCTGTACATCCTGATTGTATCTCTCATCTGCCATCCAGATACGAATTGGCACAATAAAACCAAGTTTTTTACGAAAAGCAATCTCCTTCGGAAGTACATTCGCCGCTGCCGTACGGAATGCTACTTTGTTCTGCTCATCATTTACCTTATATTTTGACGGCATACGTGATGCAATATCAAAGATTCTTCGGTCTGTAAGAGGCATTCTGATTTCCAGTCCTGCCGCCTCACTCATCTTGTCCACATTTAGATAAATGTCACCTTCCAGCCAAATCTGAATATCCACATTAGACATCTTTGACAATGGGTCTAATTCTTCCATCTCTTCATATATATCTTTCACCAAGTCTATTGGAAGCACATTTTCATTATAGTGTTTGAGAATTTTCTTTTTCTCATCTTCTTTCATAATGTTGGTGTTTCCAACATAAAAAGTCTTTAAATTCTCTCCGTAACGCTCTGCATTGCGGTACATATTGTAACCGCCGAAAAATTCATCTGCTCCCTCTCCTGAATAGCAGATATCTGCCTTCTCTGCTGCCGCCCTGCATCCTAATGCAAAAACAATAGCTGACGCATCGCCCAAAGGCTGTTCCATATTGTACATTACATAAGGAACAATCTCAAAATACTCCTTTGGACTTATTACTCTTCTGTTAAAATCACGTTCCAGAAGTTCTGCAGTCTTTGCTGCCAGTACGGACTCATCAAAACGTTCCTCCTCATAACCACAGGCTGCTGCTGTCTGTATATCAGACATTGCCAGTACATAAGAAGAATCCACACCTCCCGATAAAAAGGATGCTGCCACTTCATTCTCTTCTTTCACTTCCGGCATAATCTCCCGAATGGTCGTATGTATCTCATCTGCCCAATCTTCGAGTGACTTACTTTCATCTGGATGAAACTCCGGCTTCCAGTAACGAACAATCTCCATCTTTCCATTCTGCCAAGTCATGTAGCGTCCCGGCAACAGCTTTTTCACACCTTTAAAGAATGTATCTTCTCCTGCTCCATAAGTCAGGCTCAGATACAACTGCAGCATTTCCTCATTCAGTTCTTTCACAAATCCCGGCTGGTCCATAATCTGTCTGATGGTCGTGCCATATAGTAATTCTCCTTCTTCTGTTACATAATAGTAAAAAGGTTTTGTTCCAAACTGGTCTCTCAGACAAAACAATTTCTGCGCCTCACCATCCCACAATGCAAAGGCAAACATACCATAAATATGATCTGCCATATCACATCCCCACTTTTGGTATGCTTTTATGAGAATTGCTTCCTCACGCTCCTTGCGTGTCATTCTCTTACGTTCACTTGGCATTTCAGAAACGGATGCTGCCATAACACCCTGCCCCAGAATATCTTGGGATTCCTCATCTTCTAATATTTCAGCGGGATAACCCAATGCCTCGTAAATTTCTAATTCATGGCAAAGCATTTCCCAGTTTCTAATATGCCCTCTGTATTCTTTTACTTCTATCATATGTGTTCTCCTATCGATATTATTTTATTATACACACTTATATATTTTATTGTAACACGTATCAAAAAATAGTACTATATAAAATCACTTCCACATCCCTGTTTAATTAATAACATAAGGTTTTTGATAAAATTAGTAATAATAATCTGATATAACCAACTGGTATGTTCCCTTACTTAAATCACAATTCGTTGGATAAGTTCCAACATTTTCTCCAACTTTTCTATTACCCAATGGTTGAGAAATGCTATAACGTCCTTCTAAATTAGGAATATTGCTATCCTTTAACATTATGTTATTACCATCTTTTTGTATCGAATAGCACAATCCACACTCTACTGTGCCTGAATTTCCCAAAAAGTCATATGTTTTTCTTCCGTTTATCCAAAACTCAAAATTATATGTTCCATTGAAATTCCTACTATACGAATATTCCACCTTATTTATTTTCAATGCTGCTACCCTTACGTCTCCTAGATAAGTCGAAACCGTCCCAAAAATAGGTAGCACTACACTAATATTATCAAATTTAATTATTTCACCACTTGATGCTGATCCTGTAAAGTATGTGTCTTCTTTATACAACGAAAATGTCTGACCGTTATTAAGTCTTATGATAAAACCTATCTTTCCATCTCCAAGTAATTCCTTTGGCTTATCGTTTATATTTATATCTATTTCACAACGATATTTTAATAAATTATTTATTTCAACATCACAAAAATCCTTTGAAGAAAACTTTACTGTATGGGTTTTTAGGATTTTATTGTTATTATTCATAAATACAATATCACATTTTCCATCACAAGAAACTTCTTTACCTTTCCATTTTAATCCAAAACTTAAATAATAAGTTCCTTCTGGTTTTAAATCAGATGTATAATATCCTATTTCTCGATCAATAATTTTATATTTTTTCTTTTTTACTGTTATCTTGCATTTATATCTTTTCTTTCCAACTTTTGCAATAATCACTGTTTTTCCAGCTTTTTTAGCTTTTATTCTGCCTTTACTGGAAACCTCTGCAATTTTTTTATTTTTACTACTCCATTTTATTTTTTTCTTAGTATTCTTAACTTTTAATTTAACTTTGTCGCCAACAAAAAGTATCTTTTTATTATAATTAAGTTTAACTTTATTTTTTGCCCAAACACTCTGACTAAACATCAAACTAACTAACATTGTTAATAAAAACGTCACCAAAATCACATTTTTTCTTTTCATTTTCTCTATCTCCTAACTTTATATTTCGAATAATTCTTTATCCAACTGATACATATGTACATAATCCACTACTCATTCCCCTCTCCACCGATTCAAACATTCAAAAATCTCTTGTTTTCTAGGAACTGTTAAATTCCCCGGAACTTTTCCTGCACATATTTTTTCAAATACAGAAGTATTCAAAAGTTCTTCTATCCGATTTACCATTTCTGTCATAGACATATCCTCTGCTAAAAAGTGTACACGTATAAACCAAACAATGTTTGCCAATCCGGCTAACTGTCCTGTGTCAACCAACTGTTCTACATAGCGCAAATCTATTGTTTCTTTATTAATAGATATACTATCCCTTCCCATAACTTTCATTTTCACACGATCTCTCATATCTGCTTTCTTCAGCCATATACGTGGCTTTGAAAAATCAGGAATAAAAGGTTCTGGAACTTTTTCATTCTCCATTGCCTTGTTCTCATGTTCCAATGAGGCAAACTCCTGCGCTACAGATTTTGCCATCTCTGTAATATCCTCCGGCTGATATTCCTTCATCTGAATAATATGATCTGCCTCATAAAAATAACTTCCTGAACTTCCTGCCACGAGAATTGTTGAAATTTGAACCTTTTTATAAAGTTGTCTCACACGAAGTGAAAAAGGTGTAATCGGTTCCATATTGCTATGAACTACTTTTTGCATTAGCTCATCACGAATCATAAAGTTGGTGGCACTGGTATCCTCATCCACCAAAAATAAATGACTTCCCGCCTCCATTGCCTCCACAACATTTGCGGCCTGTGAAGTACTTCCACTGGCATCTTCTGTAGAAAAACAAGATGTATCCTTTCCATTAGGCAGATTGTTAATAAACATAGAAATATCGACCTTCTGAATACTTCGTCCATCTTCTGCACGGAGTTTTACAGCCGAATCATCCGTAATCACATACTCCCGTCCATCTCCGGCAACATGGTTATATACTCCGACTTCCAATGCCTTAAGCAATGTAGACTTTCCATGAAATCCACCTCCAACAATCATAGTAATTCCCTGTGGTATTCCCATTCCTTTCATTTCTCCCCTATTTGGAAGCTGCAATGTTATCTCTAGAGATTTCGGAGACTGAAATGTCACAGCATTCTTCATCGGTCTGCTGCTGACTCCGGATTCCCTTGGAAGTATTGCTCCATTTGCCACAAATGCCACAAGATTCCTCTTCTTTAATTCTTCACGTATAAACTTCTGGTCCTCTGCCAGTTGTGCAGACTGCATGCATTGTCTTTCCTTCGTCTTATCATAATACAAAGAATGCAAAACCACCTTTGGTAATAACTGCACAAGCATTTTTTCTAATTCTCTGCTGTTAATTCTTCTTCCATTCGCAGGAAATCCTGCTTCGAAGCGCACACGTACTGTTCCATCCCCACTGATTTCGCAACCAGTACGTTTTAATATCTCTGGTCCGGGCATGACTGCTCCCATAAATCCTGACTTTCCGGAACCCTTTGCCTGAAAAGAATATTTTCGAAGTTCCCCTGAAAACTGCCTGAGTAATAGGTCCTCCAGTGCCACTTTCTTTTCCTCGTTATCATATAAGTTTTTTGGAAAATTTGCTTTCACTGATGGTACTTCCACACTTACCATAGACGGAGATGCAAAAGGGTCTCCCTGTACATGCTCTATGATAAGAACGAAATCTGTCATATCATAACTGCCTTTCAACTGCTTGTATGCGGGATAACTTTTATTATCAATTTCTCCTAATATTTTAGTTAACTGCTTTTTTGATTGTTTCATATATCCTCCTATCATATTAGTAACTCATGCTCCATCATAAACCGAAGCATGCATTTTGTTGTTTTGTTTTCAAACGCAATCTCTATAGCATCCCCGTTTATAGATAGAACTTTTCCCTGCCCCAATTTTTTATGTGTAACAAATCCTGTTTCTTGTAGTTCTTTCATTTTGTCAAAGTATTGTTCCTGTGTTATTTTATTTTCTCTTTGTTTATTCTGTAATGCACTTGATTGTGATAATATCCCTTTTCTATCTTTATTTCTTTGTGATTTCACATTATTAACATCAATATCTAACCCTAAAAACTCGTTGCTAAACGTTGCTTCTTCCTTAAACTTAAAAATACATAATATTTCTTTTGCTCTGGTCACTCCAACATAATATAATCTTCGCTCTTCTTCATATATCTTCAATTCATCTTTGGTCGCTTTTCTGCGATTTACTATTACTTTTTCCGGAAATATTCCATCTCTGACATCCATAATAAATACTCTATCATACTCCAGTCCCTTACTGGAATGTATTGTTGATAAAATAAAGTTACATTCCGAACTAAAAGTTTTCTCTTTTATTAATAACGAAAGTTCTTGCAACCGCTCAACCAATCTAAGTGCCGATATCTCATTCACTGCGATTGCTTCTAATATCTGAACCTTTTCCGACTTAATATGAGATCTCTCCAAATATTCATTGTACCCCATATAATGTACAATTCTATAAATTGCTTTATCTGCTCTTTCCTCCAGCATATTTTTCATCTGAATTTGCATCGACCTTATACTTTTTTGTGTTCCAGCCGGTATCTTTCCAAAATTCAACGCGGCATCTAACACCGATATATTTTTTTCTTCACTGATTCTACATGCCTCCATCGCAGCCAACTTACTCATATAAGTTCCTATTTTATAGTAAATCTGCATGAATAATTCCGTATTGGTCTGGTCTGCTGCAAATTGAATAATATTTTCTATATCGAGTACCACTCTGTGAGAAAAAAATGTCATATCTGAATTTTTGATTCTATAGGGAATTCCTTTTCGTTCCAATAAATCTACCACTGGAAGAATACTCTCATTGTCCCGATATAGTACTGCTGTCTCCATCCTGCAATCTTCAGCAACCTTGATTAAATATGCATATTGTGCCCTACGACTTTTTATTAGAATATTTTGAATGTCACTCCCTGTACTTTTAAATGCCGTCATATGTTTTTCGTAACGTAATTCATTCTTCTGTATAAATCGATCTGCTGCTTCAACGATTTTAGCATTAGACCGGAAGTTCTCTTCCATTAGCAGAACTTTTCCTTGTGAATAATTTTCCTCAAAGGATAATAATGCCTCAGGATACGCTGCACGAAATCCATAGATACTTTGGTCTTCATCTCCAACCATAAATATTTTTTCGTATTTTCCTGCAAGCATCGCAATAATTTTGTGCTGGATTTTAGATGTGTCCTGTGCCTCGTCCACACAAATATATTGATATACTTCTTGAAAATGTTCTAAAACTGCTGGTACACTTCTAAGCAGTGTTAATGCATACACCATCTGATCATCATAATCCATCAATGACTGCCTGCGCATTTCGTTACAATATGCTTTATATATCTCCAGCAGAGGAATATTGTCCTTCTCCCCTAACTGTTCTATTTGTTTTTCTGTAAGCATCATATTTTTTACGTATGTAATCTGCGTACTGATATTTTTCAAATCATTTTCTGTAGGATATTTCTCCAACAATTTTACATAAATTGCTGAAAGCAGTTTTGTTTTATAACTTTCATCCTTTATCAAATCAAATGCTTTCCTGCCTACACACTTTCCATAATAACTGATAATCCTCGCACAGATTCCATTAATTGTTCGAAACTCGAGTCTATCTGCCATTTTACTTCCAAAAGTATCCAAAAATCTCTTCCTCATATCCTTTGTGGCAGCTACTGTGTATGTGACCGTGAGAATCTTCTCCGGCTGTATTCCACAACAATAAATCATATAACCAAGTCTGGTGACAAGTACGGTAGTTTTACCACTGCCCGGAACTGCAAGAAGAAGTGTCGGATTATCAATAGATTTCACTGCTTCAAGTTGTTGGAAATTTAATTGTATGTTAAATTTATGTATGAATTGTTCTAAAGTCATGTTTATCTCTTTTTTATTTGTCAAACTGAAACTACTCATAAGATTTTTTTACAGCTTTACTACTCTCTCCTCTTTTGATTTCTTTCAGGATATTTTTATTTTTTTCTTTTTCATGCCCTGTTCGCTAACATTATATATTTGGAAAAATGCCTGCTCGATTTGTTTTTCATTGTTAGACACTACTTTTTTATTTATTTCATTAGTATATTAACCACTACTTTTCTTTAAATTTCCTTCTATTATTTTATAAAAAATATTCTTCATAGATATCCTTTGGAATATATGAAGCTATATCACATATTTTTAATTGACACTCAGACACGCTTACTTCTTCCTCTTTATTTTCCAAAAATCCCTGTTCCTCTAGCATTTCTAATAATTTATAACCATTTATTAATTCTATACCGAGTTCTTCTGCGTACAAAACCGCACTAGCTGAAAATTCACTAGTTGTTATAAAAATCATTCTATCTGCTAATACAATATTATTTGCACCAACAAGTTTTTGAATTGCAGGACGACCTACTCTATGTTTCATTGAATAACATTTACATTCAACAATAATTTTTTCTTCTCCTTTACTTAATAAAATATCATATCCTCCATCATTTGTTGATGGAGTCACCTTCGAATTGTATCCTATTCGTTCAAACAAATCTGCACATAGTAATTCAAAATTTGTTGGTTTTTCAGAATAGTAATCAATAATGTTCTGAATATTTGAATTATGTGTAAATATTGCTTTTTTCTCAATTAACTCTAAACGCTTTTGCTGTTCTTCTTTACACAAATCTATAGCTGCTCCTTGCAAACGCAACTCCTTAACTAACTGTATTATCTTATATGGTTTTTTCGACGTCACCATATAATCATCTATATATAGATTGCTCTTCTGCCATATAATAGTATTTGTCTTTACTCTTAAATCTGCTGTGCCATCCTTTTTGCTTACTGACCAATAAGGATAATTCAACACATAATAATTTTGCATTGATTTTTTCTTCCTAACTTTTACTTCTCTAGGCAATTTATTTATGCCATACTGTACTGAAAAATTTGTTTTTCTAATTAACCCTATTATCATAGTAATAATCTCTTTTATACCTAATATAATAGTGATAAAAAAAACTATCAATATTAATTTTTCCATTTGTACCTCCTCAAAATATATTCACGTTATTGCTAATAATTCTACCTTGCCATTTTACCACATTTTGATGCATATATCTAACTTCTATGTAGTGTTCATTACAAATTTAACCTATTTGGTATTAATAACAATAATTCCAATTATACAGATTATCAATCCAATAATTCTCTTTAATGATACCGTTTCCCGAAAAAATAGAATACCTATGATAAATAAAATAATTGCAATGCAAATATTCGCACTCAATGAACCTTTACTAATTTCCCAGCCTTTCTGATACATTAACAAATATCCACCTTCCACTCCAATAATAACAAGCCCCATAATAAAATTCCCTAATTTCACTTGAGAAAACATTGCAACAAAAGACTCCTTTCTTGTCAAGAAAAATAATATGGCACTTCCTAAAAATGCAACCCCATACGTTGCCATTAAAGCAGCAAAGGTGTTTCCTTGCGTTGGAGTATTTTTGCTAAGCAAATGATATAAAATATTCGAAACTATAACTAAAACCAGTGGCGCGATATAATAAATATTACTCATTCTTAACACCACCTACTTTCTTACGCATCCAGATATGTGGACAATCCTCATCAAAATCAATTTCGCCGTATGATGTATATCCCTGTTTTTCATAAAATTTTTTTACCCTTAATTGTGCATGAAGAATAATATACGTTCCTTCTAACTCAGATATTTTCTCTTCTACAATTTTCAAAATCCTTGCGCCAATATTTTGTCCTCTATACTGTCTCATCACAGCAATCCGTCCAATCACATACTCTCCACTTTTCTCTTCCTGAAAGAAGCGACAAGTTGCAACCGGATTAGCATCATCAAACAAAACAAGATGTTTCGCATAAGAATCTATTTCATCAAATTCACCTTGAAACCCTTGTTCCTCAATAAAAACTAACTCACGAATCTTTTTTGCCTCCTTTGGCAATGAATTGTAAAATTTAATATCCATTTTTTCTCTCCTCCAAACAAAAAGCATCCAAAAGCCAACCTTATAGCACATCTGTGCCGTACCTACGGTTGACTTTTGAATGCCTTAATGATTTACTTTACCCGGTGATAAAGTATCTGCAGTTATTTATTTTTGATTATAGCAAAGTACAATAAATACATTGCCTATTAAAATTTATTCATTATATTATTTTTATCCGACAAACTATTTCCAAGCTGCCTTTGTTGTTGTACCATAACTCTGTACATATTGATATAATGTTGCATTATTATTTTTCACGAATGTATAATCACTGCTTGTAGGTAAATGCTTAGTTTCATCAGCAGCAAGACAGTCAGATAGATTAAATGCCGGTGTAACACTAGTCAACGTCAAATAAGAAGGCAAACTGCCAAAAATCACTCTGTAAAGTGTTGCTGCCTGCATAATAGAAGCTGCATACTTTGGATGCTTATAATCACTATGAATCATAGTTGAAATATTACTAGCCGTACATGTAATACCATTACCTTTTGTATTATGTAAATAACTAAGTACAACATCACCTGTATATGCTACTTTTACATCACCACTTCCTAAAGTATATGTACTACCTCCTGGAACACTAAAACCAGTAGCCAAAGCACCTTTCACTTTATCAGCCTGATTGTCAATTTTCGTCTGCAATGTTTCTGCTGCTGAAAGTTTTTGATCTTTCACTGAAGTATATGTCGCATTTATTATATATTTTGTGGCACCATGAGTTGCTCCATTACTTCTTAACTCATAAATATCTCTACATAAACCACCCTTCCAGGTTGCTTTAAAATAATCTCTGGACAATGCTGCACTTGAATTATTAATATATGAATTAAAGTTTGTAGTATCCTTTAAATTGTCTGTTAAATCTTGCAATACTACATAATCATATGAAATTGGAGTTAATTTTTTTGTATTTGTTTCGTTTGTATAATCCTTGAACAACGCACTGGCATACCAATTAAACCTCTTTTTTGCTCTTTCCTCATTAAAAGTGGAAGCCTTACCATCTTTAACTAATGCTGCTTTATCCTGTGTTGTCAAACTGTTTTTAAAGTTGCTATAAATGCCACCAGATTTTAAAACTTTATTAATCCACTCGCCATGCTTATATAAAGACTGACCACTCCAAGTTAGGTAATTTACTACAACATTACTACCTGTCATTTTTCTTAACAAAAATGGGGTATCGTTATAAAATGTCATGCTATTACCAATACATAATATTTCTTTCTTATTATTCACAGCACTAGACGCTGTAATGTTTGGCATCCAATTATTAGCAGCCCTTGTTGTTTTGACTCCCACACAAGAAATCATTAATGCACAGGTCAAGATACCTGCCATAATTTTCCTGCCGCAATTCTTTTTCCATAGTTTTCTTATCATATTGTTCTTCGTTTATCAAAAAAATATTAGAAAGGGGTTTGATAAAACTCTCCTTTCTTCATATATAATTTTGTTGTATGTCATCTCTAATATCCCCCCCACATACATAATAAAAGTACATATTTATTATACTTCTTTTCCACATTGTGTCAATTTAATATTTTATTTTAATCTTTCTTAGGCTTTTCGAAACTTTTCTAATCTATAATGCCCCTCATCATCTAACTCCTTCACACCATTTTTGAAATCATATCCGAGTTTTCTATAAAACTCCACCGCTGTAATAGATGCAGGAATTTCAATTCTATTGGCTCTAGTAAACAACTCATCTGCTTCCAGCGTGTTAATAATCAGTCTGCCTATGCCTTTTCCATGAAATTCTGGAAGAACAAAAACTGTCAACAATATACTTTCTGTTTCACTCCCCCAAAAACTGGAAATTGAACCGACACCTATGACCTGGTTTTCCCTTTCAAACACATACATATGGGCATATCCTGCTATCCGTCTCACCCAGTCAGCATCATGACTCTGTGCTAATTCTTTCATTGCCTCAATTCCATAGTCTTTACTGTTTACTTCTAAAAAGTTTCTAACTATAAGTCTGCTAATTGGTTCTGCATCTTTTTTTTCAAATTTTCGAATATTTACATCAAATATTTTCTCTCTCATAACTTACCTCCTATGTCAGAAAAAAATCGCACCAAGCGTCTATATGCCTGATGCGATAATATATGATGTAATATATAAAAATAGTAATTTACATTCTATCTATGCACAGACATATAAGACCTATTGGTTTATAACTGTGCATCTGATGTGCTGTGGTTATAAACTAATACGCCTATAATACATGTACATGTAATATCTTGAATGCAAATTCTGGTTCATTTTTATTCTCCCCTTAATTTTTTGTAATGGTAACATCGAATACGTGATATGTCAACAACTCTTTTATCTAAACTGTTTCATACGAATTACCTAGTGGTTGTTTCCATTTTGGAAATAGCCCCCACATTTAAATATCTCTCTTATCTCAACGAGCAAATCATTATATACTCTTCTTCTTTTTCATCAACTACCTCAAATCCCAATTTTCTGTACATATTCACTGCATAGTTTGCTTTCTGTACAGAAAGAGATATCTGTTTATAGCCCTTATTCTTTAGAAATTGCAACATGTTTCTCATAAGTGCTGTGCCTATGCCCAAATTTCTGTATTTATCAAAAAGAGAGATTGCAAGAGATGGCGTTTCATCGTCAACATGCCCATAATCATTCATAATACGCGCCCATACTGCACCTATAATGTTCTCTTTTATTTCAGCGACAAAACACCAATCATCAGGCTTCCCGAAATCAGCAACATACACCTGCAGTTCCGGCTGGAGAATAATAGACTTCGGCGGTTTATCCATTCCTTCTGGAATAAAAATTGCTTCATACAAAAAATCAGACAACATCGGGTATTCACACTTTCTAATTTCACGGATTATATAATTCATTGTCCTTACCTTAATTTTCTTCCTAAATATCTGTTAACCCTTTTTTGATAATCTACATATTCATTACCAAATGCTTTTATCAAAAACTTTTCCTCAACATTTACAATCTGTAAATGAAACATAACCATTGCAAGCACTGACACAAAGAGTAATCCCCAATTAAAGAACATAAACACAATGGCTATATAAACTAAGTCAAAACCAAGAAATGCCAGATTTCGGCTCATCTGATAAATGGCACCTGTAACTAGCTCTGTCTTATCCTTTTCAAGCCATTACTTAAATCACTCTTAACTTCAATGATATTATCCATAAACTTTTTACAATTTCTATTTCAATTCTTTCTCCATCACTTCATAAACAAGCCTCACCCCATTTTCCAGCTCATACACCCCATGCCCTACGGTTTGATACCCTCTCTGCTCATACAAGCATACTGCCGAAAGCGAAGCATCTAATATGCATCTATCATACTTCTTACTAATTTCTTTTTCTAGGCAATCCATAATATAGGAACCGTAGCCCCGTTTCTGATACCCTGGCAACACATACACACCTGTAATATGATTATCACTATAACACCCTGTTCCAACAATAATTCCATTATCTTCTAACACTCCCATATTGCCCGATGTGATACCATCCAAAATATGTTCCTTACTATGATGACGGCAAAAGAAATCCGTTACTTCTTTCGGATAATACTTTGGATATATGGTTTTAATTGTTGTTTGTAAAACATTATGTATTTCATCAGCCATGTGTACAGTCGCTATTATATATTCCATCTCTTTTCTCCAATCAAACTTCACATCTATCATATACCTATTCATACTTCCCACAAAACTTAAAACTGCGCAGGAACAATTTGTCCAGCGCAGTTTAACTTAGTATTTCGTTTGATAACTCTCTAAAATCAGAATCAATAACTAAATTTCCTAAAAATTTTTTCTATATTACTTTACATCTTTCTCATATCCGCTTGCGGCTGATATCCTTTTCCAATATCTCCAGTTTTTCCTCATTCCACTAAAGAATCGTAATCCCTTTCCCCGCAGCATATTCCACATCCTCTTTCGGCCAAATGGAACACTGAACCTCTCCAATATGGCACTTTCTAAGGAAGAACATACAGATACGGCTCTGTCCGATTCCACCACCAACAGTATATGGCAACTTCTTCTCTAAAATCGCTTTCTGGAAAGGAAGTTCTGCTCTCTCCGAACAGCCTGCTTTCTCAAGCTGTTCGCGCAAACTATCTTCATCTACACGAATCCCCATGGATGAAAGCTCCAATGAGATGTCATTTACCGGATAGTACACGATAATATCACCATTTAACTGCCAGTCATCATAGTCCGGCGCACGTCCATCATGCTTTTCGCCACTCTTTAGAAAATCTCCAATCTTCATAAGGAAAATTGCACCATATTCTTTTGCTGCCTCATACTCTCTCTGATGAGCGTCAAGCTCAGGCCATCTGTCCTCAAGTTCCTGTGTTGTAATGAAACGAATTTCCTCTGGAAGAATACACTGAACATAATCATAATTATTTGCCACATATTTCTCCGTTACACGAAGAGCTTCATAAACAGATTTCACAATCTCTTTCAGTGTCTTCTCATTGCGTTCAGACTTATCGATAATACGCTCCCAATCCCATTGGTCAACGTAAATAGAGTGAATATTGTCAGTGTCCTCATCACGACGAATGGCATTCATATCCGTATAAAGCCCCTCACCTACACGAAAACCGTAACGTCCTAAAGCCATTCTCTTCCACTTTGCAAGAGAATGTACCACTTCAACCTCTGCATCCTGCTGCTCTCTGATTCCAAAGGAAACAGGTCTCTCCACTCCATTTAAATTGTCATTCAGTCCTGATTTCGGCTCAACAAATAATGGTGCTGTCACACGGTACAAATTCAACTGCGCTGTTAACTGTGATTGAAAGAAATCCTTTACTTTTTTAATTGCTATCTGTGTTTCTTTTAAGTTAAGGGCTGACTTGTAACCCTCTGGAATGTACATTCTGCTCATCCCATAAACCTCCTGCTTTTTTCTATCATACCTATCCTATTTGGCACTCTTATCTATTCTATTCGGCGCACCCATTCGCATTCCTCCTAGAGTTCGCAATTCCCTACTGTTCTTGGGAACGGAATTACGTCACGAATATTGCCCATACCTGTAAGGTACATGACACATCTCTCAAAGCCTAAACCAAATCCAGCATGACGTGATGAACCATACTTACGAAGGTCAAGATAGAATCCATAATCCTCCTCTTTCAGCCCACACTCTTTCATGCGTCGGACAAGCACATCATAATCGTCCTCTCTCTGAGAACCACCGATAATCTCTCCAATTCCCGGCACAAGACAATCCATTGCTGCAACTGTCTTTCCATCCTCATTCAGTTTCATGTAGAATGCCTTAATTTCCTTTGGATAATCCGTAACGAATACTGGACGGCCAAATACCTTCTCTGTGAGATATCTCTCATGCTCTGTCTGGAGATCACATCCCCAGCTTACCTTATATTCGAACTCATCGTTATGTTTCTCAAGTTCTGCAATAGCATCTGTATATGTGATACGTCCAAAATCAGATGTTGCAACGTGATTTAACCTATCTAAAAGTCCTTTATCAATAAACTGATTAAAGAACTGCATCTCTTCCGGTGCATGCTCTAAAACATAATTAATAACATATTTAAGCATATCCTCTGCCAATGCCATATCATCATCAAGGTCAGCAAATGAAATTTCCGGCTCAATCATCCAGAACTCTGCTGCATGACGTGTTGTATTGGAATTCTCTGCTCTAAATGTCGGTCCAAATGTATAAATGTTCTTAAATGCCTGTGCATATGTCTCACCATTTAACTGACCTGATACCGTAAGGTTTGTAGCCTTACCAAAGAAATCCTCTGAATAGTCAATACTTCCCTCTTCATTCTTTGGAATATTATTCAGATCCATTGTTGTCACCTGGAACATTTCACCGGCGCCTTCACAATCACTTCCCGTAATAATTGGTGTATGAACATACACAAAATCTCTCTCCTGAAAGAACTGATGAATCGCATATGCACAAAGGGAACGAACCCTGAATACAGCCTGAAACGTATTTGTACGTGCTCTAAGATGAGACTGTGTACGCAAAAATTCCATGGAATGACGCTTTGGCTGAATTGGATAATCTGGTGTAGATGTTCCTTCTACCACAATCCTTGTTGCCTGAATTTCAAATGGCTGCTTTGCATCTGGTGTCAATGTCACAACACCAGTTGCATAGACTGCTGCACCTACATTCAGATGCGCAACCTCATCAAAATTATCTATAACATCCTTGCTAAATACAACCTGAATAGAATTAAAGAAAGTTCCATCTGCTAATACAAGAAAACCAAAAGTTTTAGAATCTCTGATATTTCTAATCCAACCGGCAATAGTAACTTCCTGCCCTCCTAATTCTGCATATGTTTTATACAATGTCCTTACATCAATACTTTTAATGCTCATTTTACTTAATCTCCTAATCCGTTATTCATCTATTTTGGAGGAAAGACTCCCGATATATTACACGTTACCTTTCACTCCTCCATTAAATGCCATTGTAACAAATCACTATTTGTTTTTCAATGCCAGATTAGCCTTTATCTGCTCAAAATAAGTACTTAATTATATAAAGGCAGAAAATTACTTATTGGGCTGTTATTTATACTAAATTTCATAATGACAAAATATCATTTAATATTTTTCTTAAACCATTCTACAGTAAAATCTAAGAATTCCTTTTCTGCATTGGAAAGATTTTTATTTTTTTCCCAAGCAAGAACAACCTGACAAGGAATTGTTTGATCTAATTTCAGCACCTTAATATTACGGTATGGTCGGCTGTAATAGAAGTTTTCAGGAATCAAGGTTACTCCAACATTTGTAGAAACCCAGTGAAGAACAATAAATTCGTCATGCGTTTCGTATACATAGTGTGGGAAAAAATGACCGACTTGGCGACACAGCCTGTCAGACAAAATGCGGTGCGAAATGGTTTCGTAATAAGAAACAAAATTCTCATTCTTCAAATCAGATAAAGAAACTATATCCTGTTTTGCGAGTGGATGTTCCAAAGAAACTAACAAAACCAGATTGTCCTCGCACAGAAGGGTATAGTCATATTGACTCATATCTTCCTGCATTGCCATAAAAGTAAAGTCAAAAGGAAGTTTTTTTGAACGGAGAACCTCGGACACTGTGGGATAATGAAATGTAGTATTAGGATGAACCATTGTAAAATCGGCTACTAATCTTGGTATAAAAAAGGAACCTTCCTGAATATATATATCAATGCTATTGCTTTTATAATTGGAAAAACGCTTTGTGCAGTCGTCCAATATATTAAAGATTTCTTTGGTACGTTTATACATATATTTACCATTGTCATTTAAATAGATATTCTTTCCGGCTCGGTCAAAAAGGGAAACGCCCAGTTCTGCCTCCAAATTTTTTACAGCTTTACTAATAGAAGGCTGCGGAACAAAATTGTGCTTTGCTGCAATGGAAAAATTTTCGAACTTTGCAGCATCTTTAAAATATTTTAATTGTAAAAAATCCATTTTCCGTACCAAATGCTAAAATGCAAACAACATAAATATGAAAAGTTTGCACGATGATCCTTTCTTGCAAATTTAATCGTCCCTTTCAATAAATTTATTTAATATTTTAACATAAAAAAAGAGGAAATACTATTTTAAATCTAATGCAATGTTCATGTAGTATACTCGTTTGGATATATAAACCTACTGAAATAGATATAAATATAAAATTTCTCATATTGTATAATGGATAGGTAAGCAAATTCCTCCGGATATCTTAGTATGTGTGATGAAAATTCACGTTATTATAACTTTGGGGTGTTTAATGAAGAGACTAAGGAGGGGGGATTTTTGGATAACAATATAATAAAGGAGGATTAGAAAGAAAATGGAAGAAAGAATTAGCATTTTCACAAAACGATTATTGATACTTTTAGCGTTTGTATGTGTTGGAATACGAGTATTTTGTATAACAGATGTTTTTGCCGCGAATATCAATAACATTGGCGAACCAAAGTATAAGTTAGAAAAGAACCTTGCGGGTTCAGACACATTTGTTTACGCATATAATGTAAGAGATTATGGGGCGGACAATCAGGGAATCAGTGATAATACAGAGATTTTTCAAAAACTTCTTAACAAGACATATCAGTTAGGAGGCGGAATTGTATACGTTCCATCAGGAAAATATAAAATTACAGGGTCATTAAAGATTCCAAAAGGGGTAACACTGCGTGGCGATTGGAACAAACCTACTGCTGGTCAGCAGATTACATCAGGAACCATACTTATGGCATACACTGGGAGAGGCGGGGATGAAAACTCTCAGCCATTTATTGAGATGGAACCGGAAACCGGATGTATGGAACTTACCATTTGGTATCCGGAACAGAATCCAGATAATATTGAAAAGTATTCTCCAACCATTCGTCTTGGAGTAAGCCAATATACCGGAAGTTATTTTGGTAATGAATATACGAATGTAAAAAATGTAACATTATTAAACTCGTATATTGGTATATTATTCCATTACGGAAATGGTGGTGCATCACCGGTAATTAACGGTGTATATGGAACGCCATTATACAAAGGAATTGACATGGACAGACTTGCTGATGTAGGAAGAATGGAATGGATTCATTTTTCACCAGATTATTGGTCAGGTTCCGGAATGGATGGTGCACCGACAAAGGGAAGCAGTTTCGAAAAATATATTTATGATAAGGCAACAGGAATTTTAATGAAACGAAATGACTGGTCTTATACATGCTATGTTACAATTGATGGTTATAATGCCGGATACAAGTCCAGCTATAGTGTGGAAGGTCAGGCAACCCCAAATGGAAATCATCATAAATTTTATTTAAAGAATTGTAAAAATGGTATTGTCTTTGAAGCGACAAACTCTGTAGGAATACTATTTAACGATATTACAATGTATAACTGTGAAAGTGGTATTGTGGCAAAGAATAACACGGGAGATGTTGTACAGTTTTCTAAGACAAAGATTACAGCCAGCAAGTATGCTGTAAATATGGATAAAACATCATCAACAAAACTTTTAATGTATGATACAGTCATTGAAAAAGGTCTCGTAAATGTAGATGGTGGCACATTCATGTGTGTTGGTTCTACATTTAACAATAAGGCACCACAGATTGTACTTGGAAGTTTGGGAAGAGCCAGTCTTTCAGCTAACCAATTTAAAAACAATAGACAGATAGTAAATAATTCCATCTACAAATCAGAGCTTGATAATAGAGAAATTGCCATCACACCAGTTCCTGATTTCCCGGAAAACAAGGCGATTTTCCAAAGTCACATGCCAAAGAATCTTACCCTGTATAATGTGACAATGGCACCTTACTATGCAGATAATAATAGAAATCATGGTGGTGGAAATGATTGTACTGAAATTATACAAAGAGCGTTAAATGACGCAGCAGCAAATGGCGGCGGTATTGTATTTTTACCGGCAGGACATTACCGAATGAATGGAACCATAACCATTCCAGCCAATGTAGAATTAAGAGGTGCCACAGACTTAAGCACGGTACCACATGGTTCTGGTGCAATTTTGGAGTCTTATGCGAACAAAGGAAATCCAAGTGGGACACCATTTATCAGAATTTCTGCAAATTCAGGAATTAGAGGAATTGTTGTGAATTATCCTGAACAGACTTATTCTCTAAGTAATGGACAATATCATCCAATCGATTACCCATACACTATGCAGGGATTAGGCGACAATATTTATGTAATCAATGTTGGAATAAGAGCTGCAACAGGCGGACTTGATTTAGATACATATCAGTGTAATAACCATTACGTAGACTTTCTTGCAGGTCATGTTGGAAAGGTATGTGTAAAAGTAGGAAAAGGGGCTAAAAATGGTGTTATCAATAATTTAATGTTTAATACCATCGTGTATGGATGTGGTCAAGAGTCAAAGTTTGGTGGATTCCCAAATAGTCCAAATGGCGATAATGCACCAGTATATACACAACAGTTAAGAGATTTGGAATTCTTAATCTTAGGAGACTGCGAAAATCAGACACTTTATAACTGCTTCCCTTATGGAGCATACATTGGAGTAAAGGCTATTAACGAAGGAAACGGTGGACCGCAGAATCTTCTCAGTTTAGGGCTTGGTATTGATGGCTCAAGAAAAGCTATTTATTTTGAAAGTGGTCTTACAGGAAAGATGGACTTCATTAACAGCCAGATTGTTTCATTAAATAATGAACAACCAATTACAAGATATTTAGAAGCAGAATCTAATTCGAGATATACAGTAAATATGTACAACACAGATTTATGGGGTTACCCGGAGAAAGGTGTTGTCATTGGAACAAACAGCGGAACAATGAATTTGCATGGTGCTAATTTCCAGATGCGTGGATATAATGGCTCGTTAGCAGTGGGAAATGAAAGTAAATTGAATGTAACAACTTCTAATTTCAACCCACATAGCAGCACATTCTCATCCGGTTCAAATAATATTTCTCTGTTCAGTTCTATTGCAGATTATACAACCAACGAGAAAAACGCATTTGCCAACTGTGTAAACTGCTTCCCAAATGCCTTGGAAGTAGATGGTAACAGTCAGGCAGCTAACGCAATCAATCGAAGTGGATGGATTGCAACAGCAAATCCAAACGGTCAAAATGCAAACTTATCACTGGATGGTAATCTAAATACACAATGGACTACCAGCGGGCAGCAGGCTTCTGGGCAATGGTATCAGGTAGATATGCAGAAAAATCAGGAATTTGACCTGATTGTAACTAATTTAGGAAAAACAAATGATGTGCCAAGAGCTTACAGAGTATTGGTTTCAAATGACGGAAATAACTGGCGTCAGGTTGCATCAGGAGAAAATAGTAACGTATATTCTGTTGGAAACCAGAATGCAAGATATGTAAGAATCGAGCAAACAGGACAGGAAGCACATTGGTGGGCAATATACGAATTTTATGTATTAAAGAGTCAGACATACGATGTAGGTGAAGGTGAGGATATTGAATCTGGAGACAATTCACCAGAGACACCGGAAGAAAAGCCAACAGTTGATGGACAAAAATGCACACAGTATTCCGTTGCTGAAGCAAACGTTGAGATCGCAGATATTTATGATAGTCAAAATGCATACAACGGAAAACATGTAGGTAATATGCATTTAGATGGTGCGAAATTTACATTTAACAACATTTATGGTGGTAAAAACGGTGGTAAGGCAAATATTCTTGTGCATTACGCAACAAACGATAACGATGCAAGACTGAAACTTACAGTAAATAATAAAAATAGTTATATAGTGGATCTTCCTTCAACCAATGGATGGGATAATTACACAGGAACTGCAAATGTCGAAGTGAATCTGGAAGCGGGAAATAACACACTGACATTTGCACATGATAATGACGGTGTAAATGTAGATTACATTAAAGTAACAGTACAAGATGAAGAGGAAACACCTACTGTAGAAAATATTGCATTTGGCAAAAAAGTAATTGCTTCTGAAAGTGAGAATGGCGGTACTATTGCAGAACATACAGTCGATGGAGATTTAGGAACAAGATGGTCTTCTGATTTTTCTGACAATGCATGGATTATGGTAGACCTTGGAAAAGAGTATTCTGTCCATAAAGTGGTATTAAATTGGGAGGCTGCATATGGAGAATCCTACAACATTCTTGTATCTACTGACGGAAACAACTGGACAACAGTAAAGAAACTTACCGACCAGGATGGTGGCGAAGATACAATTACCTTTAATGCTGTTAATGCGAGATATGTGAAAATGCAGGGCGTTAAGAGGGCATTACCATACGGTTATTCCTTATGGGAGATGGAAGTATATGGTGCTGAAAAAACAGATTCAGGAAACATAGATATGCCATCTAAGGTATATGGAGTGGTTTCGGAAGGTAAAAAAGTAACTGCCTCCGAAAACGAACATGGCGGTACTATTGCAGAACATGCAGTCGATGGAGATTTAGGAACAAGATGGTCTTCTGATTTCTCTGACAATGCATGGATTACGGTAGACCTCGGACAACAGTACTCTGTTGACAAAGTGGTATTGAATTGGGAGGCTGCATATGGCGAATCCTACAATATTCTTGTATCTACTGATGGTAACAACTGGACAACAGTAAAAAAACTTACCGATCAGGATGGTGGCGAAGATACAATTACTTTTAATGCTGTTAATGCGAGATATGTGAAAATGCAGGGCGTTAAGAGAGCATTGCCATACGGTTATTCCCTTTGGGAAATGAAAGTGTACGGTAAATAATATGAAAAAATAAAAATCGAAAATAAATTTCTAACAAGATTAATGATATTTTTCAAAAACAGAAGCAGAGGATATAAAAAATTTATGTCCTCTGCTATTTCCTTGTGTCAGCATCCACATATATAAATATTTGGAATATATAATAATTTTTGATTAGAATGTTACATCACAGAATCCTACGATTACGCTGCCACATTTTTTTCAATTTCCCGTTCTCCACTCCCATGTTGCTTACGAATTGTAATAATGTTATATATTATCTTCACACTGCCCCTGTGTCGATTCCTTTGTGAAACCGTAAAGCATGATATCAAAGCAAGATAACATTGGCTAAAATATTCATTAAACCCTTTACGTAGTTGTGTAAGTTCCTGTGTCAGATACTTTGGAGGCTGTAACACCGTATTGAAAAAATATTTGCATCACAGGGATTTTTTTGGAGAAATCTCTGCCTTATCATCAGTAAGTTTTGCAGATACTATTGATTGAGGCAGTATCATAGCTTTTAGTAAAAGCCAAAACGTTAGCGATTTTTAAAAAATTGTTTGAAGCCGTCATCGTTCCTCATCTTTTAGCTTATCATTCAATTTCTTAATGAGCTTGTAAGTATAAAAAAAGCCTTGTCGATATTCAGTTTCAATATTCCTCCAGTCCAAAGTCCTTTTATTACAATTCCTTAATTTTTCGAGCAATTTCCTCTATAACTTGCACAAAACATTCATCACCCTTTCCTGTTGGGTCTAAAAGCCCCCAATCATTATCGAAATCTCTGCCGATATAAGGACACCCAACATCACACCCCATTGAGATAGCTATGTCAGGTGTTGGGATTTTATCCGCTGTCTTGCTGTATTGGCTTTGTTCCATATCTATCCCATAGATTTCTTTCATAAGCCGTACAGCGTCTTGATTGATTTGCGGTTTTGTTTCAGTTCCTGCAGAATAGAAATCAAATTTATCTCCTGCTAAATTTTTGCCGAGTGCTTCTGCAATCTGACTACGGCAGGAATTATGAACGCATATAAAAGCTATTTTCTTTTTTCCCATAATTTAACCCCCAATTTATGCAGTAGAACAACTACATCAGCAGTTTTTAACACCTTACCCATAGATACAACCTTTTCATTAACAACAAGGGCTGGCATAGGCGAAGAAATCAAAAAGGAAAATGCAACACCTAGTGGTAAGCCTGCACTTGTAAATCCAATAAAAAGCGGAATTGAAGAACACGAACAAAATGGAGTTACCGTTCCCAGCAATGCAGCGATAATGTTCGCCCATATCCCGTGAAATCTACCGAGTATCTTTTTTGTTCTTTCAGGAGGGAAATAACTTTGAATATATGAAATGATCAAAATCAGCACGCTAAGCAACACCATAATTTTTATGGTATCATAAACGAAAAATTGAATGCTGCCACCAATCCTGCTCGTTGTATCTAAACCACAAGCGTTTAATATTGTTTCTATGAGTCGACTAAGCCACCCCATACCGAGGATTTCACTCTGAAAAAAATCCCAAGCAGATTTTAATTGCTCCATAAATTACCCCTTTCGTATAGATAAATTGAAATTTATCTATTTATTAAATTTAATACAAGTCGTGAGGAAAAGTATTCAATTCCTTACTTTTCACAACACGACTTATTTTCACACGCAACATCAAGTGTAGTCATTAGCCGCAAACATTGTTTTGCCTGCTCAACACCCTTCTCTGAAATGGAGTAATATGTCCACTTTCCCTCTTTACGACCAATAACAATTTCAGCATCACAAAGTATTTTCATGTGATGCGACAGCGTAGGCTGTGTTACATTGATTTCTTCCAATAACTTACAGGCACATTTTTCGCCCGAACGCAGAAGTTTTATAATTCTAATTCGGTTTTCATCACAAAACGCTTTGAATATTACCGCTGTTTTCTTTTCATCCATCTGCTAAACTCACCTCACATAGATAATCATCTATGCGTTATTATATGCATTACATAGATACATGTCAATATATTTTTATAAAGATAAAAACATCAAAAAAGCTAATTTCTGCTTATTCAAACTCCTCGGCGTACAGCTTGAACTGGCTACTTTTCTCTAATTTTTAAAGGATTTATTATCCATATTCTTCAAAAATCACTCTCGTATTTTTGCCATGCAAAATTTTTAGAGCCAAAATAAAGCCATATATTATCTCTATATTTATTGAATTCATGATATAATTTCACCATTTAAAATCTCAGATATCAAAAATACTTAATTGTGTTTTCTTTAATGATATGACCTTTCTAAGATTAATCTTGTCTTCTGCTTCTAAATGACCACACAGAAGTGGTGATAGCGGGTCATACTTTACCGAATTCGACTCTACACTTTTTGCACTATAATTCGCATAACAATATGCACATCCATTTTTACATGTATTATATGCCCCTATCTCAACGCTTTCTACACATCCACATTCTATACGTTGATTTTTATCTTTATTAACCTTCAATTTACAGCCTATAATTTTTTCTATTAACGCCCTATCAATACATGAATTATGAACTATCCCACATTCAATCAAATCTACTTTTTCCGCACAACTGCCAATTTTAATATTATTATCATTTGCTATCTTGCTTAATTCTTTAGCAAATCCTCTCAGTTCGTTATCATTCAAATTATAACTTGATAAGCTATCCATATTTTTTTTATTCTTAGGATAAATATCTACAAAACTAATCACGCATTTTTCCGTATATCCACTTAATGCCTCTGCAATATTTCTAAATGCTTTTAAATGATACTGAACCGAATATCTATCTGAAAAAAAAATAGGGTCATATCTCCAAATCACTTTTTCCTTGCCTATTCTATTTGATAATTCTTGAAAAATCGGAATCATTGATGTTTTTTTATTAGGCAAATTTACCTCAATATCATTTCCATACCCTGTAAGCGTAAATTGAAAATAATAATTATACTCTTTTAACTCATCTAACCTTTCCATCATTGGCAAAGGGTTCTTTGTCCAAAATACGATACAGTCAACCACATCTGGAGATATTTTTATTTCACTTATTTGATGAAAATTCATCGGATTACGGACATATAAAAATCCCTCTTTTATTCTATTAAAAAACCACTCCGAATAATAATTCGGAATGTCGGTTCTCCTACTTACACTTAAAATCATTTCATCACTTCTTTCTATCCTTTTTTATAAGTATCTGCGCACTAGCACATCTGTCGAATGGATTGTATGCTCTCTTTATTACATATGAAATTTTATAAAAAATGAGAGCATTACTATTATACTCATCTCCATAGTCAAAATGCCTATCTTTATTTACATTGTCAAAATGCATTCTTCTAACTATTTGGGGGCTACTGATTCTTGACTCCAATATATCAAAAAACTCTCTTCCACCTCCATATGATATACTCAAATTAATGTCATCCTAAATACGATTCCAAACGTTTCCATAATTAATTTTAATTCTTCCATGATGTAGCTCCTTTTAAATTAGCAATTTTTAATTTTTCAGTTATACAAACGTGAAGTTAATAATTCTCTATTTTTTGTTTGGTTTCCTTTTAATGCTCAACAGTTTGATAAAATCATCAAATAAAGAAGTGTCTGTTGGCTCAAACATCATCCATTTTCCATCATGGTATGTTTTAGTTTCATCATAAATGCGCTGAACTTCCTTTGAGTAATTTTCTCTATCTTTTTCAAATTTTAAGCGTTCATCTTTTCCTAAGATAACCATAAATCCTACGCAGTTTTCTCTTGCATACAACGCACACAATGTTTTACCGCCCCGACGGTATTTATATTCATATTTCCATGCCTTGCCACCGTTATTCCACGAACAATCCATATCATATTTTTCATCAATGAAAGCACACAACTCATTCCATACATCATATAGAGATTTCCCAACTAAAGCTCTCATTTCTTCTTCGTTAGATCTCATATCAAACATATTAGCCTCCTACTTAACTTCCAATTTATCTATATCTTTCGCGTTTTGCTTTTACCATTCTTACCCTCTATTTTTCACTATAAATTATAGGGCATAGCAACCGCCATGCCCCACATTTCTTATCGTTCTAACGATTTTTTTATTTTATATTTCATATATTATCCCCATTAACCTACTTGTTAATTTTTCATAAATATGTATTTCTATTAGCAACAATTAACTATTTAATTTATGATAAATTAATAGATTATAAATACAGCATGCAATCCTATGGACTACCTGCCATATAAAATAATCCATATTTTATTGTACTACTCGAACTCGGCGTGTTCTTTGTTATCCTTAACTATTTTTGTTTAAGTTTTGTGCGAATACACGCCCTTTTTTTGAGTAATGGCATAATATACCACCTGTGCTACTATTACTTTCAGAAGCCCTCATAAAATAAGGCTTTCAAAAGGGCTAAAGTTTAACAACTCATTAGCTAAACACTGATTTTTCCTTAATTACCCTCAATTACATGGTGCTAGCACCATGTATATAGAAAATTAACAAGGAATATATCAATCCGCTACCACCACTCTAATTCACGAATCTGAATTGTCATAGATTTAAAGTGTAATTTTTATAGTCTCGAATTATGCTCATTATGTTTATCTACTCTTTGAGCATATTTTCGAGTTCAAGAATATTTGCACCAACATCACTTTGTTTATGTGCATCAGAAGCTGTCTCGATTTTCACATTATTATTTTGAAAAATAGATAGCAATTGGGGATTCAGCCCCAACTCCAAATCCGAGCAATAATTTAACCGTAATCCCCCACTATTTTCAGCATACATACCGTTTTTGCACAACAGGGTAGCTAAATCATTATAATAATCAGTCAAGTCAATGTCCGGTATATATCCAAAACACTTGATTGAATCAGGATGCGCAAGACCGGTAAACAGACTGCTCTCACACAGCTGAAGCATTATATCATAATATCTTTTATAAATCTCATTTATATTCTTGCCCTTCCAAAGCTCTTTCTGTCCTATGTGGTCAAATCCCCAACCATCAATCCAATGTACGGAACCTGTAAGAAAATCAAACTCATATTCGTCAAGGATACCTGATAATATATCAGCAGTTTCAGGAATATAACAAACTTCAAGACCAAATTTAACTTTTACAGGGTATTGAACATCCTTTACTGTTTTTATAAAACGAATATACTCTTTTATCGAACTGTTCATTCTTTCACATATCCAATTACATTGATAATCATTGTATTCCTTTATTGGTTCGTATACTTTCTCAAACTCAATAAATTGATGGGTATGTTCAAGCAGGTATATTTCATCAAGTCCTGCATTTTGCGCAGCTTTAATAAAGCCCTCAAAAAAATCAATCGTATATCCTACACTATTTCCATGTAAAAAATGTACATGAACATCTCTCATAATATATACCGCCAAATTCCTGATTACCTATATCTTTTACATTTACCATTTTCCTCATTTCTCGCGCAAAATCAGCAAGGTTTTTCTTATGCCATTGATGTAATTATTTAGCGAGTAATACCTAAAATGTTGCCAAATCGTTGCCAGCACTTAAACAAATTTGTTTGCAATCCGTATAAACACTGACTTTTTAAAGTCCATTTCATCACTCGAACTCTATCGTTCCCGGTGGTTTACTGGTCAAATCATACATTACCCTATTTACCCCCTTGACCTCATTAATTATCCGATTCATTACCTTATTCAGCACCTCATACGGTATCTCTGCCGACTCTGCTGTCATAAAGTCAATCGTTCTCACGGCCCTCAGTGCTACAGCGTAATCATAGGTTCTCTCATCGCCCATTACACCAACAGACCTCATATTCGTCAACGCTGCAAAATACTGATTTGGCATCCATGGTGCCTCCACTCCATTCTCTTCCTTAAAAGAAGCAGCTGCTCTATCAATTTCTTCACGGTAAATCGCATCTGCATCCTGCACGATTTTTACTTTCTCTTCTGTCACTTCACCGATAATGCGGATACCAAGTCCCGGTCCTGGGAATGGCTGACGGAATACCAGATATTCAGGAATGCCCAATTCCAATCCTGCCTTACGCACCTCATCTTTAAACAAATCACGCAAAGGTTCAATAATCTCTTTAAAATCTACATAATCAGGCAATCCACCTACATTGTGGTGTGACTTAATCACAGCAGACTCTCCACCAAGACCACTCTCTACCACATCCGGGTAAATTGTTCCCTGCACCAGATAATCCACTGCTCCAATCTTCTTTGCTTCCTCTTCAAATACACGAATGAATTCCTCACCGATGATTTTACGCTTTTCTTCCGGCTCTTCCACTCCTGCTAATTTCTTATAATATCTATCCTGTGCATTCACACGAATAAAGTTCAGGTCGTACTCTCCCTCTGGACCAAATACAGCCTCAACCTCGTCTCCCTCGTTCTTTCTAAGAAGACCGTGGTCTACAAACACACATGTCAACTGTTTTCCAATCGCTTTTGCAAGCAACACTGCTGCCACTGATGAATCCACACCACCAGACAGCGCACATAACACCTTACCATCGCCTACTTTTTTGCGAATCGCCTGAATAGAATTCTCCACAAAAGAATCCATCTTCCAGTCTCCTGCACAACCACATACATTGTACACATAATTGCTTAGGATTTCCTTTCCACGTACTGTATGCAATACTTCAGGATGGAACTGAATCGCATAAAGGTTCTTCTCTGCGCACTCTGCCACAGCCACTGGGCAGTCCTTTGTGTAACCTGTAATTTTAAATCCCGGTGCTACCTGTGAAATATAGTCAAAATGGCTCATCCATACAACCGTATTCTCTTCTACTCCCTGGAACAATTTTGATGCAACATCCACATGCGTTTCTGTCTTTCCATATTCGCGGACAGGAGCCTTCTCCACCTTACCGCCTAAAATATGCTGCATCAGCTGCGCACCATAGCAAAGTCCCAACACCGGAATACCCAATTCAAATAATTCCTTTGTATAGGTAGGTGAATCTGCCTCATAACAACTATTTGGACCACCTGTCAGGATGATTCCCTTTGGATTCATTTCCTTTATCTTTTCAATGTCTGTCTTGTAAGAATAAATTTCACAGTAGACATTACATTCACGTACACGACGTGCCACCAACTGATTGTACTGTCCACCGAAATCAATTACAATAACTAACTCTCTATTCATGTTTCCTCCTAAGTTCACTTCTAACCAATATAACAAATCGGACAATCTTATCACCCAATTTGTCGAATTAACTCTTACAATTTTACTTCATTTTCCCTTATTAAACAAGGACAAAGCACATTTTTTTTACATTAGCAGTAACAGTTACGCCCTGCACAGCAAAAATAAATATATACAACCGTTATCTCATCTCCAAACTCCCCCAAAACAAAGACACCTGATACGTAATTCCTACATACCAGATGCCTCCTATATCAATACCTCGTTTTTACCCTTTTCACTAACAACGACAGGCTTTTCTTTCTTCTTCGGAAACTTTCTCATCACTCCTATCCGATTCTTCACTTCTATTATCGGCTCTATTGTTTCCCTCTTATTTTACTTCTCTGCCTGCTTACGGCTTTAGATATCTGCTTAAATAAAATATCATTCCTCGTCAGACCTTCGTTTTGAATACTCATCTATCCTTTCCGATCCTCCGTGATACCTTATCCAATAAATACTCATTTTACAGTCTTCTCCGTTACCACTGTAATATAAGCAGAATATCAATTGGTAATCTCCTTTGCTTACCTATACTCAGATACTTTTGTTACCGGGTCGACATCCGGTACCACATGCTGTTAATGTACCTTGTAAAAACATTCGGTATAAAAAACTTATTTGATTTTGTACTTAAAATTTACCATATTTCTGCCCTGATTAAAAGTGTTTTCAAGCAACTTTTTTATCTTCATCACTTTGCCTAAAACTCATAAAATTTAAACATTTTTATGAATCGTTTTTTTATAAAAACCTCACAAAATTTTTTTAACTATCAAAACACAATACAGCCAATTCGCATACTTCCCATAATTCTCTACTGCTCTGTTCCTTTTTCTAACATCTGCTTCACAAACTTTGCTGTATAACTGGTTGGATGCTCAGCCACCTCTTCTGGTGTTCCTGCAACTACCACAGTTCCACCACGGTCACCACCATCCGGTCCCATATCAATAATATAATCTGCTGCCTTAATAACATCCAGATTATGTTCGATTACAAGCACCGTGTTTCCTTCATCCGTCAGCCTCTGTAATATCTCAACCAATTTATGAACATCTGCAAAGTGTAATCCCGTTGTCGGCTCATCCAGTACATAAATTGTCTTTCCTGTACTGCGACGGCTGAGTTCAGTCGCCAACTTAATACGCTGAGCCTCACCTCCGGACAGCTGTGTACTTGGCTGTCCCAGTTTGATATATCCCAATCCTACATCATATAACGTCTTAACCTTATTATAGATTCTTGGTACATTCTCAAAAAATTTCAAAGCCTCTTCCACAGTCATCTCAAGAACATCATAAATATTTTTACCCTTATATTTTACCTCTAATGTTTCACGATTATAACGCTTTCCACCACAAACCTCACAAGGCACATAAACATCCGGAAGGAAATGCATCTCCACTTTCAGAATACCATCACCGGAACATGCCTCACAACGTCCGCCTTTCACATTAAAACTAAATCTGCCCTTCTTATAGCCACGTTCTTTTGCATCCATGGTCGCCGCAAAAAGATCACGAATCATATCAAACATTCCCGTATACGTCGCCGGATTACTGCGTGGTGTTCTTCCAATCGGAGACTGATCAATATTAATAATCTTGTCCAGCTGTTCCACACCCTCTATTTTCTTGTGTTTTCCAGGAATAGTTCTGGCTCTGTTTAACTGTTTTGCAAGGCTCTTATACAAAATTTCATTCACCAGCGAACTCTTTCCTGAGCCGGACACACCAGTCACACATGTGAATACTCCCAATGGTACTTTCACATTCACATTCTTCAGATTATTTTCCTGTGCACCTTTCACCTCAATATATCCTGACGGCTTACGACGAACTTCCGGCACAGGAACCTGCAGTTTTCCGCTAAGATATTGCCCAGTAATAGATTTCCTGTTTTTCATAATCTGTTTTGCCGTACCAGCGGCAATGACTTCTCCACCATGCTCACCGGCGCGTGGACCGATATCCACTACATAATCAGCAGCCAGCATCGTGTCTTCATCATGCTCCACTACAATCAAAGTATTTCCCAAATCTCTCAGATGCTGCAATGTCTTCAACAACTTTTCATTGTCATTCTGATGCAGACCAATACTTGGCTCGTCCATAATATATGCCACACCTACCAGTCCGGAACCAATCTGCGTTGCCAGACGGATTCTCTGTGCCTCACCTCCAGACAGCGTGCCTGTTGCTCTGGATAAACTAAGATAATCCAGTCCCACATCAATCAAAAACTGTAATCTGCCCTTAATCTCTTTTAAAATTTCCTTGCCGATAGCCATTTGAGTTTCTGTCAGCCTGAGTTCCTCAAGAAAAGCTCTCAGATCTCTTACAGACATCTCTGTCATCTCAATAATATTTTTATCTCCTATTGTTACCGCCAGAGACTCCGCTTTTAATTTATGTCCGTGACACGTACTACATGGAGTAATTCTCATATATGTCTCATACTCTGCTTTTGTAGATTCAGCACTGGTCTCACGGTAACGCCTCTCGACATTACGCACCAATCCCTCAAATGCAATATCATAAGTTCCGATTCCCCTTTGTCCCTGATAATGTACCGCAACCTTTTCCCCCTTTGTTCCGTTTATTAGAATATCCTGTATATTCTTTGGATATTTTTCAAAGGGTGTATCCAAATTAAACCCATATCGCTTACATAACGCCTGAAGTATTGCATTACTGAAACTCTTACCATCATTGGCACTCTGCCATCCCAAAACCGCGATAGCACCTTCATTAATACTCAGGCTCTTGTCTGGTATCATCAAATCAATGTCAAACTCCATCTTATATCCCAGACCATAGCAATGCGGACACGCACCAAAAGGATTATTAAAAGAGAAACTTCTCGGCTGAATCTCTTCAATGCTGATTCCACAGTCTGTACATGCAAAATTCTGACTAAAGGTCATCGTTTCCCCACCAATCACATCCAGGTTCATCAGACCATCCCCCAGCTTCAACGCATTCTCAATGGAATCCGTCAGTCTCTTCTCAATACCTTCACGTATACTCAATCGGTCAATCACAATCTCAATATTGTGTTTAATATTTTTATCCAGTTTAATTTCCTCTGACAATTCATACATATTACCATCCACAATAACACGCACATAACCACTCTTCTTGGCACTCTCAAACACCTTTTCATGGCGTCCTTTCTTGCCTCTTACAATCGGAGCCAGAATCTGGAACTTTGTTTTTTCAGGCAATGCCAAAACTCTGTCAACAATTTCATCTATCGACTGTTTCTTAATCTCCTTACCACAGTTCGGACAATGCGGAACACCTGCTCTTGCATAAAGCAGTCTCATATAATCATAAATCTCTGTAACCGTTCCCACTGTAGAACGTGGATTCCTATTCGTCGACTTCTGGTCAATCGATATTGCTGGTGGCAACCCCTCAATGCTCTCCACCTGAGGTTTTTCCATCTGCCCCAAAAACTGTCTGGCATAGGAAGATAATGACTCCATATATCTTCTCTGTCCCTCAGCATAAATAGTATCAAAAGCCAGAGATGACTTTCCTGAGCCACTAAGCCCTGTAATTACCGTAAACTCATCTCTTGGAATATCAATATCTATATTTTTCAGGTTATGTTCACACGCTCCGCGTATCTTAATGTACTTCTTCCCTGCCATTTCTCTTTCCTCTCTTCTACACTATTCTTCTAATATCTATTTTCAAAGATTTTTTATTTACACCCTCTGCATCCAACACTATCAGCGCCTCTGAGTTAAAGTCATGTATCATAGTTGAATGCTTTAAATATAAAAACGATAACACTATAGGAAATCACCATGTTTTTATATGAAAGCATTTAAGAATGATACATTAGCTTTAACTCTGCAAGGCGCTCACGCATCTCAATCGCCGTCTCAAAGTCAAGCTCTGCCGCTGCCTTCTGCATACGCTTCTCAACCTTCTCAATTAATTTCTTAAGTTCCTTCGCATCCATGGACTCAGGGTCTTTTTCAATATCAGAAATCTTCTTATCAACCTCTTTAGAAATACTGATAAGCTCCCTGACTGCCTTCTTTATCGTCGTTGGTGTAATGCCATGTTCCTCATTATATTTCTGCTGTATCTCACGACGACGGTTCGTCTCTGAAATAGCTCTGTCCATAGAATCCGTCATATTATCAGCATACATAATGACATGTCCCTCAGAATTTCTGGCAGCACGTCCAATCGTCTGAATTAACGATGTCTCCGAACGCAGAAAACCTTCCTTATCTGCATCAAGTATCGCTACCAGACTAATCTCAGGAATGTCCAGTCCTTCTCGAAGTAAGTTAATACCCACTAAAACATCAAACACATCCAGACGCATATCACGAATAATCTCCGTACGTTCCAGTGTATCAATATCAGAATGAAGATACTTTACTCTGATACCAACATCACGCATATAGTCTGTTAAATCCTCTGCCATACGTTTCGTCAGTGTAGTAACAAGCACCTTGTTTTTCTTCTCAACTTCTTTATTAATCTCTGAAATCAAATCATCAATCTGCCCCTCTATCGGTCGTACACTGATTTCAGGATCTAACAGCCCTGTCGGTCTGATAATCTGTTCTGTCCTGAGCAGTTCATGTTCATTCTCATAAACATTCGGAGTTGCAGATACAAAAAGCATCTGATCTATCATTCCTTCAAACTCTTCAAATTTCAAAGGACGGTTGTCCTTTGCAGAAGGCAGTCGGAATCCAAAATCTACCAGTGTACCCTTTCTTGACTGGTCGCCATTATACATTCCACGCACCTGCGGTATCGTAATGTGGCTTTCGTCTACAATAATCAAAAAATCATCTCCAAAATACTCTATTAAAGTATGTGGTGTAGCCCCCGGCTCGAGTCCTGCCATATGCCTTGAATAGTTCTCTATCCCGGAACATATTCCTGTCTCCCTCAGCATCTCCATATCAAAATTCGTACGCTCTGCAATACGCTGTGCTTCTATCAGCTTGTCCTCCGACTTAAAGTATGCCACCTGCTCTGCCAATTCTTTTTCAATATCCTTAATAGCACGCTCCATCTTCTCCGGTGCCACTACATAGTGGGAATTCGGAAAAATCGCCACATGTTCCAGCTCATGGCGTACCTCTCCTGTCAGTGAATCAATCTCTGTAATACGCTCTATCTCATCATCAAAAAACTCAATACGCACAGCACTGTCTGTATAAGATGCAGGAAATACTTCTAAATTCTCTCCACGCACTCTGAATGTGCCACGCTTAAAATCCATATCATTTCTGTCATATTGTATCTCAATCAACTTATGAATAATATCATCTCTGTCCCGAATAGTTCCCGGACGTAAAGAAACTACCATATTCTTGTAATCAATCGGATCACCCAGTCCATAAATACAGGAAACCGATGAAACAATAATAACATCCTTTCGCTCCATCAGTGCCATCGTAGCAGAATGACGCAGCTTATCAATCTCATCATTAATGGCTGAATCCTTCTCAATATACGTATCCGTACTCGGTACATACGCCTCCGGCTGATAATAATCATAATAGGAGACAAAATACTCTACCGCATTTTCTGGAAAAAATTCCTTGAACTCGCCATAAAGCTGTGCCGCTAACGTCTTATTATGTGCAATAATCAATGTTGGTTTATTTAATTGTTCAATAACATTTGCCATTGTAAAAGTCTTACCTGAACCAGTAACACCCAGTAACGTCTGAAACTGGTTGCCATTCTTGAAACCTTCTACCAACTCTTGAATCGCTTGCGGCTGGTCACCGGTAGGCTTATATTCTGAATGTAATTTAAAACTATCCACATCAATACCTCCGTTTCCACCAAAAGATATCTTATAATAAACTCAATGTAAATCTCAAACTATTTTATCATATAAAAATATAAATGTATAGCAAAATTAGAACAAATGTTCTTTCTTGATATTCCTATTACTCAGTATTTACTTTTATTTCTCATAAAATTCAGTTATAATGCTTTTAAGTCAAAAAAAGAGAAATCTTTATTACATTACTATAACAGACAATCGGGAGAAAATATAATGCAGAGTCTTTATTTATATGATGTAGATTTTCATACACCAACAGAAGCAGAACGAAAAGAAATCCGAATCTTTCAAAATCAACATATTCGCAAATGTTGGTTGAAAAGATTTTTAATAACATTTGCAATCATCGGTACTATTATTACTTTCCAGCTAATCGCAAGACAGACCATACCAAATATGTTCGGAGAACATGATACAATCGAGCGATTATTAATATATGGAATCTCTGCATTTGTTGGAATCAATATTTTATCTTTTTTGCAACTGCTTTTTAAGACAAGAGTGATTTTCAATATGAAAAAAGCCAACGTCTCAAAACTTACTGTAAAGAAAAAGATTGTTGTTGACGAAATTGTGAAATATATAAATATCAGAGTCAAATACAAATATCTGGTTTGCGAACTGCCTGATGGAACTTTTATTATGGACCGAGTATGGGTACGTGGTCCTATCGCTTTTTCCTGCATTAAGGAAGGGCAGACCATCTATGTAGAACGTATACATGATGTCGGCCACTACCAATATTACTACGTTGCATGACACAAACTTCTACCTTTCGTTTTCCTAAATAACAAAACAGCCGCTTAATTTTACCAAAAAAATCGCTCGGCTGTTCTTTTCTTTACTTTTCTCTATATTTTTTCACATCCTCTTTAAACTTTTTCCACTTGTCCTCATGCCTTACGTAATAACGTGGACATTCTTTGCCTGTAATATCATAATGCCTGATAATATGCTTCTCTCTCAAATCACATCTCTCTAAAAGCCATGCTGTCAATTTTACTAAAGACTGGTATGTTTTTTTATTAAATTTTCCACTATCATCAGAATGACACACCTCAATAGAAATCGTATCATTATTTCTCCAGTTACTTGCAGCCGACATTTCATTGAGCGGAATACACTGAATAATCTCCCCTTTTAATCCTACAATAAAATGAGAACTTACACTAGATTGAGGACTCACATAAAAATCATGATTCCCCTGAGCAGTACTTCCAGGATTTCCTACATAATGAATGACAATGTCTTTTACACGACTTAATTTCTTTCCATTTCGTGATACTCCATCCTTCTCTATAATCTGCTTATCAATCCATTCTGGGGATTTTGTCTTTCCAAGGTTTTGAACTTGCAGTCTGTCTTTCACAAATCCTCCTCCCCATACTCCTACTATTACCAAGACTATTAAAATTATAAAAGCAATTATCCATCGCTTATACTTATTTTTCCTTTTTCTTCCTCTGGTATATTTTGTATTTTTCATCTTCTGTCCCTTTCTTTATAAACCTTAATTCCACTAACATTTCCTCTTACAATAGCCTGTTTGTAAAAATAACAGCAGCCAAAGCCACTGTTATTTTTTCATCTACGCCTTAATCTCTCCAATTTTTACCAGCATCACTTTCGTCAATATCGGTCCAATCAATTCATAAATGATCGTTCCACATACAACAACTGCTGTAATTTCATTAGCATATTCCGGAACTACCGAACCACACATCATAGCCAGTCCGATTGCCACACCTGCCTGCGGAATCAATCCAATCCCTAAATATTTTTGAACATCCGAAGCAGCATGAGATATCCTTCCACCAATAAACGCCCCAAGCATTTTTCCAATAACTCTGACAATTATGTAAACCACTCCAATCAGGCCAACCTTTGGCAGAATGGATATATCCATTCCTGCACCTGTCACAAAGAAAAACAACATAAACAGTGGTGGGGTCATTCGATCCATCTGGTCAAATACCGGTCCCCAGTTGTGAGATATGTTCACAACGGTAATACTTAATGCCATACATGCAAGAAGTGGTGAAAAGCTAAGCACCTCAATATGGGACACTGCCACACAGAAAGAAACCATTGCTATCGTAATGGCAAGCCTGTTTCCTCTGCCTGTAAAATACTTAATTAGTATAGCAAAAATAATTCCTAAAATAATACCAAAAGCAAGCGAACCAAATATTTCCTTAATCGGCTCAATAAATGTCATAAGGCTGACCTGCCCTGTCAACGTTCTTGCCAAAGCTACACAGATGCCATAGGACATCAATGCTGTTGCATCATCAATGGCTACAACCGGTATCAAAGTCTTTGTGACAATACCATTTGCTTTATACTGTCTGGCAACCAGTATCGTCGCTGCTGGGTCTGTTGCTGCTGCAATCGCTCCCATAATTAATGCCAGCTGTATATTTCCTGTTACAGCAAAAATCCCCAAAGCCACCAGTATTACTGCACCTACTGACTCAAAACAGGCAATAACTATTGGCGATTTTCCTAACTTTCGTATATATTTAAATTCAAATTCTGTTCCTATAGAAAAAGCGATAAATCCGGTTGCCAAATCCTTGATAACATCAAATTTTGACACCATCTCTGCTGCTACATTCTGTCCGAAAAACTGTTCCATCTGATGGGTTCCCAGCACAAGTCCTGCTAACAATCCCATAATAATGTATCCTGTGACATTCGGTAATTTAAACTGCTTTACAATTTTGCCTGCTATCAAGCATAAAAACAGACCAACTGTCAAATATATCAATAGTAAATATTTTGCGTCCATCTTATTCTCCAAGCCCCTCCGCAAAGTCTATTGGAACAGTAAACATAACTCCTGTTCCCGGTTTATTTATATCCCCAATAACATTCTCAATCACTTTTTCGGCTTCTCTTAGCAATTCATCTTTTAAAATGAACAACAAAACTTTACACTCTTCATTATATTCAAAGTTTTTAGCACGTCTCAAAAATCCTCCAATAATAATAGAATCATCTGACCAGGCGCTTAATCCTTTCGTCATACTCTTTGCATCGATAATTGTTCCATGATGAACTCCAATCTTTTTTAACTCATCATTCAATTCGCTGATTAATTCCGTCTGCTTCAAAATTAATGTTAATAACTTCATATTCGACCTCACCTTTCGTGAATAACTTCTTTAAAAAAGTTAATTTAATTTCAACTATTCCTGCTAAATAATTATTTTAATTGTTCCATCGCTTTTTCAAGTTGAATATCTTTCTTTTCATCTTCTCCCTGCTCTACCTTAATGTCAGGTGTAATACCCTTGCCATGTATATTCTTTCCACTTGGTGTATAATACTTTTCTACCGTCAGTTTCACTGCCGAACCATCCCCTAGCGGCATAATCTGTTGAACAATTCCTTTTCCAAAAGACTGTGTTCCAATAATTTTTCCAGCCTTAAAATCCTGAATGGCACCTGCAAAAATCTCTGATGCACTGGCACTGTTTTCATTTTGCAAAACAACCATCGGTATATTCAGACTATTTGGTTCTGACACCTGTTTTTCCTCATTGCCATATTTGTCTTTCGTATATACCATCGTTCCCGCCGGAAGAATTTCATCTAATATATCACAAACAGTAGAATATGAACCACCTGGATTATTTCTCACATCAAATACAACCTTTTTCATCCCCTGTTTTTTCAAATGCTCTACAGCTTTCGTAAACTGTTCTCCTGTCACCTCGTCAAACTCTGTAATCTGTATATATCCAATCTCTTTATTCAACATCTTACTCTCAACTGTCGGAACTTTTACTTCGTCTCTTGTAATCATTAAATCTACATACTTTTTCTCTGAAGGGCGATACACCGTTACCTTTACCTGTGTTCCCTTTTCCCCCTTCATCATAGCAACAACCTTATCTACTTCTTTTCCATCAATACTTTCGTCATTGACTTTATAGATAACATCTTCTGACTTCATTCCTGCCTTATCCGCAGGCGCACTTCTAAATACCTTAGAGATTGTAATAAGCCCTGTTTTCATATCCTGAGAAACTAATGCTCCAATTCCATAATATTTTCCTGATGTAGCCTGCATTAATTCCTTATACTCTTCTTTTGTATAATAAACAGAATACGGATCTCCAATTCCTGCAAACAGCCCCTTATAAAGACCTTCCACGAGGTAATCCTGATTCACATCTTCCAAATAATAATTATGTATTACATGCTCCAATGACTTTAGTTTTTTTTCAGCTTTACTTACTGCCGTACCATTTTTTGAAGAAATCATATCAATATTTGAAAAATAAATACCAGCACCTATTCCTCCAACCATAATAAACATTGCAAGCATTCCAACCAAAAATCCCGGAACAAATCCACTTCTATTCTTTTTCTTCACAATCACTTTTCCTTTTCATTTTTATTATCAGTCAGTCCAGCTTTGTCATGAATTATTATCTATTTAAAGGATGAAGAATGAAAGTATTCTTTCATTCCTCATCCTTTATAAGTCTGAACTGCTGACACTCTGCTTAATATTATTCTGATTTTCTAAAAATATGACCAAGGATTCACCCAGTTCCCCGGAGTAGATCCTGATGTTGCACCCAGATGCAGATGATTTCCTGTAGAAGAACCTGTCGTTCCTACCAAACCAATCGTCTGTCCCTGGCTTACATTCTGTCCTACACTTACAAGAATAGATGACTGATGCATATAAACAGATGTAACTCCATTGGAATGTCTGATTCCAGTCCAGTTCCCTGCTGTGGCATTATAATTTGCCCAGACAACTACACCATCAGCTACTGCTACAATCGGTGTTCCTCCCGGTGCCGGGAAATCAATTCCATTATGGAATGATGATGCCCCAGAAAATGGGTCTTTTCTATATCCATAATTCGAAGACACGGATGTATGTCCCGGAACCGGATAAATCCATCCACTGGAATGACCCGGATTTACTGCCGGTGTTTTTGGCGTGTCATTGTCGCCCGCCGGTGCTGCTGCCTGTGTTGGAGCCTGTGTAGGCGGTTCTGTCATAGCATTAATTGCATCAGCAACCTTCTGCTCCTGTGCCTTAATCTCTCTATTCAATGCTTCTGCTGAAGCCTCGTTAGCAAGCAATAATTCTTCATATCCCGACAATTCTTTCTGTTTCGAAGCAACTGTACTTTCTAAATCAGCCTGATCTTTTTTCTGCTTTGCCTGCATGGTAACCAGATTCTTTTCTTCTTTTTCCAGTACTGTTTTAGAATCAGCAATTTCTTTTCTGGTATCTTTCAGCTTCGTAAGCATTTTTCTGTCATACTGTGATAATTCTGTTATGTATTCCGCCTTATTTAAAAATTCTGTAATACTAGAAGAATTTAAGATTAAATCTAATAACTGTGTATCACCATTTTCATACATATACTGAATTCTTAATTTCATATCTGCATACTGTACAGTGACACTCTCCTGCGCCGCCTTCAGTTTTACTTCTGTCTTTTTTATCTTATCCTGCGTCTGCTCCAGTTTTTTTCCTGTGTTATAGATATCTGTAGATAAGTTTGTTAACTTTCTATCTACTTCTTCAATATAAGCCTCAGCTTTTGCTTTTGACGCTTCTAACTCCTGTTGTTTCGCTGCATTCTGTTGTTTTTTATCTTTCAAATCTGAGAGTTTACCTTTTTCTCCAGCAACATCTCCAAATGCTGTAAATGTCATTGATAAAACTAAAATCACTGAAAGCAGTAAACTTAAAATCTTCGTTATTCTTTTCATCTGCCTATCCTCCATTATACCTTTAAGTGTTTTCTAATAGAAAGTATAGAACCAATCAATCCTATTCCGGCTCCAATTCCAAGTCCCATTGGTACAAGTATCACAAAAATATCGCTTACCGATGCAAAACTAATAGAACTTGCCATAACACCAAACTTCGACATAATAAATGCAATCGCCTTACCATATACCAGTCTTAAAATAATCAATGGTATCATGGAACCAACCAGACCTATAATCACACCCTCTATAATAAATGGTGCTCTTACAAAACTATTCGTCGAACCAATCAGTTTCATAATTTTTATCTCATGCCTTCTTACAGAGATACCAATCATAACTGTATTACTTATAAGGAATATTCCCACACCCAGTAATATTACAATCAGCGCCACAGATACATATCCTAAAAGTCTTGATACTTTGCTGAGTGTCTCTTTTGCCTGTTCGGAATGCTTAACTTTTCGAACTCCCTGCACAGCAGAAATACTTTTTACAAATGCATCCTGATCCTGAATATTCTTTAAAAAGACTGTGTATGACGCTGAATTTGCTAACGGATTATCATTCGCAAACGCTTTTGCCAAATCCGGATCTTCTGCGAAATAACTCTTCTGAAATGCATTCCATGCATCGTCAGCTGAGGTATATTCAAACTTATCTACTCTCTTATCAGCTTTAATAACTTCTCCGATAGCATCAATTCCTTCCTGATTCAATCCTTTATCAAAAAACACTGTTACACCAAGATTCTGTTCCACCTGCTTTTCCATAAAGTTTACATTGATAATAATAGAAAAAATAATACCAATCAGAAAAATACAGGCAGCAATTGTACCGATTGATGCTATTGAGAATAACTTATTTCTCTTAATATTTACCAGTCCCTGATTAATACAATACCCTGTTGTTCTCGCATTCATTTATTCCACCACCTTACTGTCGCTGACTTTTACACCTTTTTTCATTGTAATCACACGCTTCTGCATTGCTTCCACAATCTCCATATTATGTGTAACAACAATAACGGTAGTGCCCTGACTATTTACTTTATCTAATAACTTCATAATTTCCCATGAATTCTCGGGATCCAGATTTCCTGTCGGCTCATCCGCCAATAAGATATCTGGCTTATTAACTAATGCTCTCGCAAGAGCTACTCTCTGCTGTTCGCCACCGGATAATTCATTTGGATTAGAGCGGTACTTCTCAGACAGTCCTACAAGCGACAGAACCCTTGCAACATTTTTCTTAATTTCTTTTTGGGAAGCCCCAATAACCCGCTGTGCAAATGCGATATTGGAATACACATCTCTATCCTGTAACAATCTGAAATCTTGAAATACTACGCCGATATTTCTGCGGTATTTTGCAACACCTCTGGATTTTAACTTTGACAGTTTTGTGTCATTTACGATAATCGTTCCTTCTGTAGGGTTTAGTTCTTTTAAAAGTAATTTAATAAATGTAGATTTTCCTGAACCGCTGGCACCAACAATAAATACAAACTCGCCTTCTTCGATATCGAGATTTAAATTACTAAGGGCCGGTGCTCCATTTCCATAAAACTTACTAACACCTTTTATTTGAATCATTTGTTCTCTCCTTAACACGCACTAAAAGTGAAAAGCATATACGGCTTCTCACTTTTATGAACTTTTAAAACTCAGTATTTTCCATATATTTCATATACTTTACAACCATCAATGCAATCTTAAACGTGATAGCATCTTCAAATACTCTAAGGTCAAGACCAGTACTCTTCTGGAGTTTGTCCAATCTGTATACCAATGTATTTCTGTGTATGTATAATTGTCTTGAAGTTTCAGAAACATTCAAGCTGTTTTCAAAAAACTTGTTAATTGTGGCAAGTGTCTCTTCGTCAAACTCGTCGGGTGATTTTCCATCAAAAATCTCCTTAATAAACATCTTGCAAAGAGGTATTGGAAGCTGGTAAATCAAACGTCCAATTCCTAAATTATTGTAGGCTATTACATTCTTTGTACTAAAGAAAATCTTTCCAACATCTAATGCCATTCTTGCTTCTTTGTAAGAACGTGAGACTTCCTTAATTTCCTTAACGATTGTTCCATAGGCAATATTTGCCTTTACCATAGCCTCAGTGTTCAACATATCAACAATGGTATTTGCAATATGCTCAACTTCTTCATATCCCTGCTTTTCATCTAATTCTTTTACAAGAATAATGCTCTTTTCATCCACTGCTGTGATAAAGTCTCTTTTCTGACCTGCAAACAATGTACGAATGGTCTCCAATGCCACACTGTCTTTTTCATTTTTTGTCTCAATAATGCAGACACATCTTCTGGCATCCACATCAACATGCAATTTCTTCGCACGATTATATATATCTACAAGGAGAAGATTATCCAATAAAAGATTCTTGATAAAGTTGTCCTTATCATATCTCTCTTTATATGCAACCAGCAGATTCTGAATCTGAAATGCTGCCATTTTGCCAACCATGAAAACATCATCGCTGCTTCCCTGAGCAATCAATATCAATTCTAACTGTTTTTCATCATATACTTTAAAAAACTGATATCCCTGAACCGACTGACTATCTGCCGGGGATGCCACAAAAGACATAATTGCATGTCCAAACTGGTCTCCCGCCTGTGATGTTGTAGCAACGATTTTTCCATCTGTATCTGCCACATGCAAATCTACTCTGGATATACTTTTTATCCCTTCAATTGTATTCTGTAAAATCTGATTTGAAATCATACTATTCTCCTTGTTTCAATCCTGCGTTATGTAAATAATAACTCAATTTATATTCTAAACCAATTCAAAAGCAAAAACAAGAGGAAACTATTATCTAAAATGTGAAGTTTTTATGACAATCTGCTTTGCGTGCCTCGAATGCTCTCCGCTACTTCTCGGTCGCAGGGCTGCGCCATCAATCGCCATGCCTACCTCGATTCCACACCTTCGGTGCTACATCTCGGTAGAGGGCTGCGCCCTATGTAAATAGAAAAAAGAAAAGCAGTATTCTTGTGCAAGCACAAATACTGCTTTTCTTTTTTCTATTTACGCATGGCTTTAGCCTAACTAATTCGTTATAACTTTTTCTGTGTCTTTATCAAAAATGTGTAATTTTGAAAGATCCATAGCGAATTTCACTTCATCACCCGGTCTTGCTTCTGTACGGGAATTAACTCTTGCTGTACAATCAAAACCTTCTACATCAAAGTATAAGTATACTTCTGCACCAAGTAATTCGTAAATTCTAATAGTTGTTGAGAATACACTGTCTGGTGAATTAGCAATAAAGCTTTCTTCATCATGAATATCCTCTGGTCTGATACCCATAACAACTGTCTTACCAATATATCCACCATCTTCAAGAACCTTAGCCTGCTCTGCAGGAACAGTAATATATGTTCTTGCCTGACCAATATGAAGTTTAATATCTCCGTCAACCTTCTCTACTTCAGCATCAATGAAGTTCATCTGTGGTGAACCCATAAATCCTGCTACGAATAAATTAACTGGTTTATCATATAAGTTCTTAGGTGAATCAACCTGCTGTACAACACCATCCTTCATAACTACGATTCTTGTACCAAGTGTCATAGCCTCTGTCTGGTCATGTGTTACGTAAATGATTGTAGCACCCAGTCTCTTATGAATCTTAGCAATCTCAACACGCATCTGAACTCTTAACTTAGCATCTAAGTTTGAAAGAGGCTCATCCATAAGGAATACCTTAGGATTACGAACGATTGCACGTCCCATAGCAACTCTCTGTCTCTGACCACCTGATAAAGCCTTCGGCTTTCTGTCAAGCAACTGCTCAAGATCAAGAATCTTTGCTGCGTCTTTAACTAATCTCTCCTGTTCAGCCTTTGGTACTTTTCTTAACTTAAGACCAAATGCCATGTTGTCATATACTGTCATATGTGGATATAAAGCGTAATTCTGGAATACCATCGCAATATCTCTATCCTTTGGCTCAACATCATTAACTAACTTATCTCCAATGTATAACTCTCCTGATGAAATTTCTTCAAGTCCTGCAATCATACGAAGTGTTGTAGATTTACCACAACCTGATGGACCTACGAAGATAATAAATTCCTTGTCTTTAATCTCAAGGTTAAAATCCTTAACTGCTGCAAATCCATTTGGATATACTTTGCAGATATTCTTAAGTGATAAACTTGCCATATGTTCTCTCCTTCATATCTAGATTTCTCTACTCTCGTATGAAAGTATTCTAAATCACATTAATTTAAATTACTATATGTCAATTATACAAAATAATAAAAAAATCTTTGTTAAATTTGCATAGCCTCCCTGCTATTTATCTAAAAATATGTTATTTTCACCAATGATTATGTGCTTTTCTTTGAGCAATCTGCCAATAGCACGCTTAAATTCACTCTTGCTCATGTTAAAATCTTTTCGAATCACTTCCGGCTTTTCCTTGTCAGTATAGTCAATTTTTCCACCATTATTCTTCATATATTCCAAAATTTTCTGAGCATCATCCTCAATCTGAAGATATGATTTCTTTCGAAGCGCTAAATCAAGCTTACCATCCGGGCGTACACTCTTTACCCTAGCTTCTATCTCCATGCCGACAAACACATTTGTAGTCAGTTCTTTCGTCTGAATCAGTCCATGGTACTTATTATTTACTGCGACAAATGCACCATATCGCGGATTATAATTATAAACTACACCTTTTACGATATCCTCTTCTTCATATGTAGAATTACAATTCAGATAATCATATACTTTCATTGTTGCACAAAGCCTGTCGCTTTTATCCGTATATACACCAATTAATACCTTATCGCCTGCTTTTATGTCTGTCGTCTGCTCTTTATATGGAAGAAACAAATCTTTCCCGAGACCCCAATCCAGAAAGGCCCCAAATTTTGTAATTTCCTTTACTTCGACATAGGCAGTCTCTCCTACCTGGGCTACTGGTCTGTGTATTGTAGCAATGATTCTATCCTGAGAATCTCTGCAAATAAATACTTCCACTTCATCTCCTATATCTGTGCCTTGCGGAACTTCATTTTTAGGCAAAAGCACTTTATCATCTTCTGCTCCCAGATACGTACCAAAATCTGTCTTTTTTACTACTTTTAGTTTTAAAACTTTTCCTAATTCCATCGTCTCTCCATTAAAGGTTCTTAAATTTAATCTGAGCATGTGTCTCTCCATCTTCGCTTTTGAGACTCATGCCTATTCCATCTTCTTCATAATATTTTTCACAGATAATGCTCTCTCCTTCAAGAGCTTCCTTATTATATACAATTTCTACCTGATTATAATATTCTTCTTTTGGAAGATAATCCGATATCATTCTCAAATAATTTGCATTGTTTACATGCCCATTGGTATCAATATCAATTCCATGTACTGTGATATTTCCAAGTAATTCTCCCTGTCCGGTAAATCGAAGCTTTCTGGAAGGTCTGATACTGTCAAAAGCTGTCTCTTTGACATACTTACAATAATCATCATCTTTGATTCTTATCGGAATACGTTCCTGAATGTCAATCAGCCCCCAGATAGATTCCGCCTTTACCACAAAAGCTCCTGTTTTATCTTTTATAAAAAACTGCCTTGTTGCCATTACTTTTCCAAAATCTGTTGGGCATGTCCCTACTATGATTTCTTCGCCTAACTGTAATTCTCTGAGAATCTGTATCTTATGTGCCAGCATGACCCATGCTTTATTCTGTGCCTTTAAATGCGCTACTCCTACACCCAGCTCCTCCGATTGAAAGGTGCTGCAATCCTGTAAATAGTTTATAATCTCATGATAAGGTACTTTGCCTTTTTTATCCAATCTGCTGTAACTTACTTTTGTATTGTATGTGTACATATCATGCCTCTCTTACAATTTTTAGTGAAAGTCTGTCCATCCACTTGTTTCATTTGCACTCTCTCCGTTATTTCCCCCTGCTGTAGTTTCCTCTGGTCCGGTTGTTGGCTGCTCTGGTGTTGTCGGCTCTTCAGGAACTGGTACTACCACAGTCTTTGGAACAACTACAACTGTCAATTTTTTGGTTACTGCCGTATACGTCTGCTTTTTATATTGTCCTTTATAAGTAACAATATATTCTCCCGGCTTCGATGTGTCTACTTTTCCTGTATAAGTCACATGAGAACGGATATTTAATGTTTTGTTCTGGTAGGACTTCACACCCTTTACATATTTGTAGTAGTCAAATGCGCTTCCTTCTGTAACAGTCACCTTTGTATTTGTTAAAGTCAACTTCACTTTATGACTTTTTACTTTATACTTAATTGATTTTGTTGCCGTCTTACGATTTTTTCCCTTAACTGTATATGTTATCTTATAAGTTCCTTTTTTTGCAAAGAATACAATTCCTTTCTTTACCGTTACTTTTTTTCCTTTATATTTTACAGTTACTTTGATTCTTGATGTCAGATTCGTTCCTGTTACTGACTTTGCTTTAACTCCTGCTAATACATTTACCTTACTGTCCATTGCCACATCTTTTTTTGCTTTTGCCCCTTTAATAATTGGAGACTTTGTATCAACGACCTTAAACTTCACTGTTTTAGAAAGTCTGTTACCAAGCGTATCTTTCACTGTAAATTTTACTTTATATGTACCTAATTTCTTTGTGTTAATTTTTCCTTTTACGTTTATGCCGGATTTTTGAATCGTGTTTCCGGCACTGTCTTTTATTGTTACCAAATCTATCGGCTTTACCTTTTTTCCATATTCCACTGTATTTTCATTTACTGTAAGCGTCGGAACTTTTTTTCGGTATGGGTTGTTCGGATCCGGGTCTGTAGGATCCCAATCTGTGAATTTTCCATTTCGAATTGGTGTAAACGATGGTCTTGGTAATGGATCATCTTTCTTATTTCCCCAAAATATCGTGATTTTTGTGCCTACCGGGCATTTATCATAAATCCATTTTGCGTCCTTACACAATAGTCTTACACATCCATGAGATGCCTTTTGTCCCATGACATTATAAGCAGAAACCGACATTGTCGATTTATCTCCATTTTTATAGTACCATACAGAATGGAACAATATTCCTGTTGTTATTCTGGAGCAATACTGTGCATAACAATTTCCAATCATTTCATGCCATCTGTATTTTACCGGTATGTAAAATGTTCCTGTCGGTGTCTCACTGCTGGGCGAACAGATCATTGCCTTCACTGCCTTTCCATTTTTATAAATGGTTGTACAATTTGTTCCAAGATTTACTTTAATCGTATATTTACCTGCTGCCTGTATGTCTTCTACCTTATAAATTGAAATACAACTTACAATCATAATGACTGCAAGTAACATTGCAATTCCTTTTGTTTTCATTTTTTTCATTTAACCGCCTCCTGATTTATAAAATCTCCTTAATTATACTACATTCTCCTTATTTTACAATCTAAATAATATTGCATTTCTTTCTATTTTTAATATATAATGATATTTATGTGATTTTATATGATAATATGAAGAAACATCGGAGTTTCTGCCTTGGGCAGAGTTTCTACGAACATACAAAAGTTATAGAACGGAGATAGTTATGTCAAATTTAAAATTCAGATTATTTTTTATTTTTTTAGCAGTTGGTTTTATTTTTGTTGCACTTGATGTGGATATAAAAACAAATATAAAATACCCTCATCCTTATGACAATTCAGACAGTGTGATTGGTGAATTTCAATATTACAATATTGCATCAAATTATGGTGCTAAATGTACTTATAAATTTATTGATACTTCTGATTCCACAGAAGATATGAATAATAACAACACAATTTCAACAACTAAAAAGACTGCCGGACAGACACAGACGAAAGTTATTGACAAAGTTTTTTTTGATAATATTCATATCGATATTTTCAATGATATTATTGGTTTTTTGCTAATTTTAACTGCTTGTTTTGGTTTTAGAAAAATAAATAAAGTTTTTTCTTTCGGTTTTTTTAGTGCATTTTGTGGCTTGCTTTTGCACATAATAGTAACATTACTTCCATTCTTTTTTAATGGATTATTCTTATGTAATATTTCCATGGTTCTTGGAATTGCATATTTAGGAAGTATTATACTGACAACTTTTCTTTTTTCGAAAGGACTGTTTTTAATGTGTCCTGATGTCTGTTGCAGAGACGAGAGAAAATGGGGTAAAATTTCCTGGTTCATCTCCATGGTTCTTCAGATTCTGTTAACCTTCATTTTTTGGATTGGTTCAGACTTTGGAGCCTTAAAGTCTCTTGGCTACATGATTGAAGGACTTTTAGTTATTGATATTATTGTATTTTGGCTGATTTTAAAAAGAGCCTATATTTATCTGGAACGATCATATATTGATGCCTTATCCGGAGGAAAGTAGAGGTTATATGAGTAAATCATTTATTAAAAATATTATAATTACGTTGTCTTTGCTTTTTGTTGTAACTGCTTCTGCTTTTTTTATTCAGGCAAACGCAGATAATGGGGAAATGACTTTTCATTCCATATACGTAGGATCGGGAGATGCACTAATTATCAGCAGTGGTGACCATTACATGATTGTTGATTCCGGTCCTCCCAAAAGCGAATCTATGGTAATGAGCTATCTGGACAAGTTAAATATTCCGGAAAACAAAATAGATTATATCGTAGCAACACATCCTGATGGCGACCATGTAGGAAATTTCCGAAAAATATTTGATAAATATGAAGTTGGTCAAGTTATTTATTCTCCCTGCACAAAGGCTAATGCCACTTACTCTAATTTTATTGAGAGCGTTAAAGAAAAAGGCTGCCCTTACCGCAATCCTATCGAAGGCGAATCATGGGAATTGGGAGATGCCACTGTGACCGTTCTATATGATGGTTCACAAGGAGCAACATATAACGAATGTAGCATTGTACTGCGTGTAACATGTGGCGGTAAATCACTTTTACTTACTGGCGATTTACCTTCCAATATAGAAAAACAATTGATGGCACAAGGTTATAATTTTCAGGCTGATGTATTGAAGGTGGGGCACCACGGTGCCGGTTCTTCTACCAGTGCAGCTTTTTTAGATGCCGTAAAGCCTGAGTATGCCATTATTTCTTCATCAAGAGAACCCACTGCTTCGCTGCCAAGAGATTCAATTTTAATGAAACTGGCAAGACGATTTATTAAGGTATATCGAACCACTGACAAAGATGTCGTATTTAATTTTAAAAATGGGAAAATAACCACACCGAATAAGGAAAACAAAAAATTTATATCCATTAAAAAGGGAACCATTACGCTTTCAAATAACGTGTTTTATGCTTCAAAAAAAGCAAACACCCCAGGTGTTGCCCTGATTGTCAATGGACAGGTCGTTCCTTCCTCCCAGTATAAGATTAAATATTCTTCTAATAAATATACCGGGTTTGGAAAGGTCAAACTTACTGGCACAGATGTAAAATATATCAGTACCTGCAGTACAACTTTTATGATACTGCCTGCCAAGGAAACTATTAAAGGTAAAGCCGGCGCAATTAATAATATTAAATTAGACTGGAGTTCTCAAAGTCATGCCACTGGATACCAGATACGTTATTCAACAGACAAGAAATTCAAAAAAAATGTGAAATATATCACTTATAAAACACCAAAGACTACAAGCATGAAACTTTCCAATCTATCTTTTAATAAAAAATATTACATTTCTGTCCGTGCATATAAAAGCAATATTGGCAATGGAAAATGGAGTAAGACACTAACCATTAAAACTAACAAACCTCCAGTTCCTGCCAAGCAGGAAATTAAGGACTTTGAAAATGGAAAAAAGAATATTCTTATTAAATGGACAAAACAATCAAAAAAATATAATGCCGGATATAAAATCCAGTATTCCAAGGATAAAACATTTAAAAAGGGTGTTACCGAAGTGGTCATGAAAAAGACCACCAAAAACAAATTTAAATTAAAGAAATTAAATACAAATAATCCTTACTATATTCGTATCAAAGGATATAACCGGTATGGCGAAGGGAAATGGAGCAAAACTTTAAAATTTTATTTTAAAGAAAAAAATTAGCTGCCTGTTTACTATAAAAAAGTGTGATACAAAACTTGTACCACACTTTTTATTATTTTTATCTTACTTTTCTCTTAATATAACACTGACACCCATACCTACTGCTTCTGGTCCGGTATGTGTACCCACCACAAGTGATAACGGATCATAATAAATATCTGCCACATTGCTGAATCTTTCTTTTACCTGATGATACCATGCATCAGCATCTTCCTTTTTACTAAAAGAACCCGCTGCACCAATACGTATTTTTTCAATGTCATGTTCCTCTAACATTTTATTAACAAAATCTTCAGAATAGTCCAGCATTTTTGCAATACCTTTTTTCATACCACGTACCTTTTCCAAAGCATCAAACTTTCCACCTACAGTTGTCAGTACAGGTTTAATATTTAATACAGCACCAAGTGCGGCTGCTGCAGGTGTGACTCTTCCACCTTTTTTTAAATATTTCAAATCATCAACTGTTAAGAAAATTACGGAATTGTAAGCATTTGCTTCCAATGCCTCTTTTATTACTTTCGCTGGCTTTCCATTGTCTGCCATCCATTTTGCATCCAAAACAGACTGTCGCATTGTTACAGAAATGCGATGGTCATCAACTACCTGCACTTTTCCATCATAATCATCTGCTAATTGTATTGCCGCATGACAAGAATTACTAAGTCCGCTTGAAAGTGGAATATAAACCACCTCGTCATATCCTTCTTCTAAAAGTTTATCCCACATATCCATAACATCTCCCGGTGACGGCATAGATGTTGTGATATCTTTATCTCCTGCTAACTGTGTATAAAATTCTTCCTGTGTTAAATTGGTTTCCTGATAAAACACTTCTCCGTCAATAATAATCGGTGTATACGTCAGATATATACCTAACCTAGCCGCCTCATCAGGCTTTATTCCTGCATTACTGTCTGTCATTACTGCTACTTTCATAACACTCTCCAATCTCTTTATTGTTCTTCAATATAGTTAGTCGACTCTTTCTTTCCCCCAGAAAAATAACGCTACAGTTCCGGGACCTGTATGACTTCCTATTGTTGTTCCAATATCATTAATTTCTATTTTACCTTTTGTATTTGGAAACTTTTCTTCTATCAAAGAAGCAACTTTTTGTGCATCCTCTATGCAGGCTGAATGACTCATATACACTTTGTCTGCATAATCAAATCCATTATCAGCCAGTTCCTCCATCTTTGAAACCATTGCGTGATAGACTTTTTTCTTTCCTTTTACTTTCATTCTTGGTATTAGTCTACCCTCATTATCTACATTTAACAACGGACATATACCTAAAATCCCTCCAACAACACCTGCTGTCTTAGAAACTCTTCCGCCTTTAATATAAAATGTCAAATCTGTAGAGAAAAACCAATGATTCAATCTTCTTTTATTTGTTTCAATCCAATGAAACAAATCATCAATAGACATTCCCTGATCTCTCAGGTCTGCCATTTTATCTGCTAATAGTCCAAAGCCTGATGAAGCTGCAAGCGAATCCACTACATACAACTTTCTTTCTGGAAACTCTTCCTCCAGATTTGCCTTTGCTACCAATGCCGAATTAATTGTACCTGAAATCCCGGATGATAATGTTAAATGTATTACATCTTTTCCCTGTTCCAGATATTTTCTAAAATGTGCTTCATACTCTTCTGCATTGACCTGAGACGTTCGCGTCTCTGCTCCGTCAACCATTGCCTGATAAAAATCACTCATCGACATGGTTCTACCCAAATCATCTATGTACCGTTTCCCATCTAATTCATAGTGAAAACATAAGTATTCTATATTTCTTTCTCTAAAATGATCTGCTGTCAAATCTGCTGTCGAACAACAGCTAATTACATATTCTCCCATACTTTTTCCCTTCATTAAATACTCCCCCAAAATTTTCCTTATTATATCATTATACTGATAATTGTGCAAATAAAACCACTATAATAGAAGATTTTTATAGCCAAAAAAAGACACCCCATATATGAAATGTCTTTTATCTTATTTCATTATCCAAACAATACTATCTATTCCTGACGCTGTATTGCATCATACCCTGTTTCGCCAGTTCTTATCTTCTGTGCACTGCGCACTTCATAAGTAAAGATTTTTCCATCGCCGAAATCTCCTGTGTATGCAGCCTTTCTTATTGCTTTTTCTGTCAGGTCTGCCCAATCTTCTGAGGAAACAACAACTTCAATTTTCACTTTCTGTTTCATTCTCTCTTCTAATTTCATACCTTTTGTCCAGTTGTCACTGCCTCTTTGTACACCATATCCCTCTACTCTCGAAACAGTTAATCCATTGACCTGTAAATCTTCGAGAGCTTCCATAACTGCTTCACATTTTTCTTCCCTTACAATCGCCTCTACTTTTATAATCATTACATTACCTCCATTTACTTTTCCAAAAAAATAAGGACGTACGACATGTAATTGTCGAACGTCCTTGTTCTTCACAAAGTCTAGCACTTGTATGAAAAAAAAGCAAGGGTCTTATACCTTTTCTTAAATATATTAAGTTCTCTTTTAATTTATTTAACCAAAACCTTTGCTAATTCCTTCATCTGCTCTACATTATCCGGTTTCATAGTGGATTTAATCGTAATAATCGGCTCCACAATATCAATATTCTTCATACCTTCAAGCTCAGCTTTCATTACTCTGGCAGCTGTCGGTGCCCATGAACCATTTTCCATAATTGCCACTGTTCTCTTCTGATAATTTTTTGCTTTCAAATGATGAAGAAACTTTGCCATTGGCGGAAATACTTCTGCATCATAAGAGGATGCTGCCAGTACCAGTCTGTCATACCGAAATGCGTCTTCTACAGACTCATGCATATCTTCACGACACAAATCTGCAATTGCTACTTTCTCTGCGCCTGCTTCCTCTAAAATCTCTTTTAATTTCTCTGCTGCCCTTGCGGTATTTCCGTGGATAGAAGCTTGTGCAATAAAAATACCTTTATCTTCCGGCTCATAACTACTCCATATATTATATTTATCAATGTAATATTCCAGATTTTCTGACAGCACCGGTCCATGTAATGGACAGATTGTATGGATATCCAAAGCCGCAGCCTTCTTTAACAACATCTGCACCTGCACACCATACTTTCCTACGATATTAAAATAATATCTTCTGGCTTCACACGCCCAATCTTCATCTGCATCCCTTGTTCCAAATTTCCCAAATGCATCTGCACTAAACAGCACCTTTTCAGAACTCTCATATGTAACCATGACTTCAGGCCAATGAACCATCGGTGCCATCACAAAAGTAAGAGTATGACTTCCTAGCTCCAATGTATCGCCTTCTACCACAACAACCTTTTTATCTTCTATATTTATATCAAAAAATTGGCTCATCATAGAGAATGTCTTTGCATTTCCTACGATTTTCATTTCTGGAAACTTCTCGATTAACTTCATAAGACTTCCTGAATGATCCGGTTCCATATGCTGTACTATTACATAGTCAACACTTCTGCCATCTAATGCCTCATCCAGATTCTTCATCCATTCCTCTGTTACTGCGCTGTCTACAGAATCCATTACTGCTACTTTATCATCAAGAATCACGTAAGAATTATATGCCATCCCCACCTCGAGCATATACTGGCTTTCAAACAATGTTGCCTCATAGTCATTTACCCCCACATTTATTATTGCATCTGTCACTTTTTCCATAATGTTTTTCTCCTTTTTATCGTCGCCTTTGCATCTTGCCGCAAATGTTTTTTCTTATAATGGTGAATTATACCATAATATTCCTTATTGGGGAATGCCATTAGAAAAATCTCTCATATATTAACACTCTTTGTCAATATACGAGAGATTTTATTATTTTTCTATAACCCTAGTTTGTTTTTTATTCCTAATACAAATACTCTTTTTCTATTATTATATCTTTATCAAATTTAGGCACGACTAATTTTTTACAGCCATAAAATGCATTATATCCTATTGTTTTAATTGATACTGGAAAATTAATTTTTATCAAATTTCTACATCCTTTAAACTGATTTGCTCCAATTTTTTCTGTTCCCTCGGCCAAAATTACTCTTTTTAACTTTTTACATTTTTGAAAGTTAATTGGTTGCCTATATGGCTTCTTAAACGTTACTATTGCTAATTTTTTCATTCCAGTAAATGCAGGAATATCTCCCTCCATCGAACTCCCCTGAAATACAAGTTTCTTAATATATTTATTGTCTACGAAAGCTCCTCCATTAATTACATTAACACTCTTGGGAATCGAAAAAGTAGTTCTTTTCTTATTATTTCGTGGATATATTATTAACCTTGTTTTCTTTTTATTATACAACGCTCCCTTATACATCCTGTAATGTTTATTTTCCTTTTCAACAACTATTTTCTTAAGATTCGTACAACCTGTAAAAGCCCATTCTCCAATTGTACTACACTTTTTAGGAATCTTAATTCTTTTTATCTTCGGACATTTTATAAAAGCCCCTTTTTCAATCACCTTCAAATTCTTTGAAAATTTTACTTCTTTTAATTTTAAACAATTCGTAAATGCACCTTCATATATTTCTTTTACAGAATCTGACAAGATAATCTTTTTAACCTTTTTATTATTTACAAATGCCCGATTAATAATAGTAACTCCTTTCGGTATTTTAACTATAGCATCTTTTCCTGTATACTCTGTTAAAACAATATCACCTGAATTCTTCTTTGTTTTAAAATCTGATGCTGCATGCACCGAATTACCTAATATAAAAATGGCTGCGGTTAATACAGTTAAAATGCAAAACATTCTTTTTATATAGTATATATCACTTTCTTTCCTTGTTTTATCCATTACAGAACCTCCTCATTTTTCCTTTAATAACTATGAAACGAAAGTTCTTTGCTTTTTATTACACATTAGCTACATTTAATAGATTCTATAATTATATCAATTATTATCCTCTATTTCCTATATATTTATCACTTTTTATAACTCCTATTTTGTATTTTGTTTTTTCATCTCAATCTAGCAGATACCCATTTTCTCCTAACCTAATAGATGCTTAGATACTAATTTACATAAACTCGTATTTAAATTTTATCATAAGTTTTTTCTTATTTTTATCAAATTAATCATGTATATTGCAGAAACAAATAATCCTAATGTCATTATTCCATAATATCTGATTGATGATATTATATATATAATATTTATTAACAAAGCTAACAACATTAAAATTATATAACTTCTCTTTTCCAAGTCACATAACTTTGTACTTACGCCAAATAAAATAGCAAGTACTAATATCCACACCACTATTCCTATATATTCCGATGTTTGACTATAAGTCTGTTGTGATATTAAATTCATCTTTCTGGCAAATATTGTATATACATCTGCTAAAATTATTATAATAATTCTAAATACTATTGATACCATTTCTTTCATGATTTCTATTATAAAATGCATATGTGCATTTCTTTTACTCCTTCTCTTTTTTATGAATAATCTACAACTGATAAATTATTTACAAGTTGAACTTTCCATGTATGTTTTCCTCTTTTTAATTTAACTGTTTGATTTGCTCCAAGTGTAGCTGTACTAAGAGAAACCGCTTTCCAACCACTTGGCTTATAAGTCCATGTACAGGCATGAGCACTTAACTTCTGTTCTTTTCTTTGAGTTATATGACCTCCCATATACCAACCAGTCTGTCCTATAATGATAGAATTAGATACTATAGACACTCCTCCACTTAAATATGATGTTTTACTTCCATTACATGCAACAAGTTTACTAGTTACTTTTGTTATGCCTATAAAATCTCCCTTATCCCTATTATATATTTTATAATTAACTTTCAATTTAATTTGGACAGATATACTATCATCAAGCCTTGACTTACTAGAACTTCCTGTCTCATCTGCACAAACCATCTGTATTCCTAACAAGCCACACTGAAACTTTTTCTCTTTTCCACTATCTTGTGCTGGTATTGTTATATCAATTACCTGATCATTTTCATGCAGTTCTTCTTTTCCCTCTTTTTCCATTAACTTGTCAGTGATCTTTACCCTACAAAACTCACTCTTGTAAGTTTTTGTCTTTTTTTCTCCCTTTACAGTCGCTCTTATCTCTTTACAATATAAATTTAAGTTTTCAACACTTTGTCCAGAAGCACTGATTCTATTATTACTAACAAAGCCTAAATTACTGATCAACACTAATACCAATGATACAATCATAATTTTTGTTATTTTTTCGCTCATTTTAATTGCTTCTCCTTTTTCTCTTATTCTTTTCATTCCCAACCTAGTGAATACCCTTTTTAGTTTTTTATTAACCAAATAACCACTTCCATATTGACCATAATGAATCCATTCCAAAATACTGCATTATAAAAGCCCTCCTTTCTCAGTTTCCCCTTTACACCCAAAGTATAAAGTTACCAAGAACAGAAAGGCAATTCGTTTGTTGAAAACGTCGTTTTTTTGTTGAGAACGTTGATTTATAACTCAATTTTTAATGAAAAGCACCCATTTTCATATTCTGTTGTCATTGTTCCATCATATTTCCTTACTACTTTTTTAATATTTTCCAACCCATATCCATGATTCATTTTATCCTTTTTTGTGGTTCCAACCTTTTTTGTTTCTATATATACTGAAGAATTAACAATTTCTATAAACAATGTTTGCTTATAACTTCCGATATAAATATTTAATTTCTTATTTTCTTTTACTTTTACTAAAGCCTCTTCTGCATTATCCAATGCATTTCCTAAAATAATACATAAATCTGTATCCTCGAGCAATGTGTTTCCAGGAAATTCTCCCAAAACATTTATTTCCACATTTTTTTGCTTTTTTATCGTATTAATTTTCCCATTAATTATATAATCTGCAATATCATTTCCTGTTTTATATACCTTATTAGAATCTTTTCTATCTGACAGTTGCCGTATATATTCCTCTGCTTTGTCAAAATCCCTTTCTCTAATCAGCATCCCCAATACCTCATAATGTTTATTCACATCATGTCTGAATGCTCGCATTTCCTCATCAAATTTTATTGTTTCCATATAATAATCTTTTTGATATTTAATGCACTGTTCATTTAACTCATTAATATACTGTAATTTTTCTTTCGCGTCAGACACATAAATAAAAAGAATTAAAACCACAAATAAGAAAACAACTGCAAAAACACCTAGAATCATAATTCCTCTCTGTATTCGCAGCGTCATTTCATTCCAAAACTGTCCCTGTATCCCCGACACAACAAGGGATAATGAAAATAGTCCAATGACTATAAATATAAACTCCATAATTTTTATATTCTTTATTTTTGTACAAATAACTTTTCTACGACTTTTCAGTAAGAGTGAAACCAATATCCATATTATAATCGCGATCAAATTACCAACCACTTTAATAATAATTTCATTTGTTTTGTAATTTTCCCCTAAAGGCGTTAGCCCTACTACAACAAACCATATAATCATATCAAATGTACACATCAAAACAAATTGAAGTATTGTGACCTTTATTTTTCTTTTTAAATCTGTATTAAACAAAAATAAAATAATTAAAAATTGCGTTACTACATCGACAAATGTAAACATACTTCCTGAATATACATGCCCGATTGCACCCAACACAATCACTGGTACACACCAGAATACCTTTTTCTCTCTTCTTATCTCAAATCCCAATACGCCATAAACAATGATAAAACACTTTACCATATCTAATAAAGCAAACGCACCAAGTCTAAGTCCTTCCATTAACAAACCTCGCATTTCTTCTGCAGTACTTTCTATATTCATCTTTAATTGTTTTTCTTAACCTTACACTTAATGGCAATAATACTCCATCCACTTCCACTGTCTTTTCATTGATTCTCTCTAAATATTCAAAATTAATAATATATGACTTATTTATTTTATAAAGTCCTGAACCTTCTATTTGTTTTGCAATATTTCCAATACCACTCCGCACCAACTGATGTGTTCCATCCTTTAAATACACAATGCAATAAACATTGTCCGCTTGAATATATGTAATATACTTACTATCTATTCCTTCTATCAAAATGCTCTGGCTCGCTATTTTTATCGTTTTCTCTAGTATTTTTCCCAATTGTTTATCCAATAATGTTTTCATTGTAAAACCAATTACATTTTTACCAAACGCCTCTGGCATTAATTCATCATGACTGGTAACAAAAATGATATATGTATCAATTCCCTTGTTCTCTAACATTTCCTTTACAGATAATCCATCTATAACAGGCATCTCAATATCCAAAATTAAAATATCAATATCTTCTCTGTCAATTTCGCTTCCATCAGTATATTCCAAAATCTCAAATTCTCTGTTATAATTTGAAATAATATCCTTACATATTTTTAAAGATTTGCGACGCATTACCTCTTCATCATCGCATATTGCTATTACCATATCTTTTTCCCCTACTGTAATTTTTTTCCTACTCCAATTATAAATCATACTCATACACCTTTTCATTATACAAATTCCCTCTTTCTTGAGTTTTATCTATACCAATAGTATAGATAAAACTCAAGAAAGAGGGCAATTCATTTGTTGTTAACGTTATTTTTTTGTTGAGAACATTATTTTATATTTTAAATTTTAAATATTGTTCTTTTCCATCAATAAAAAATTTTAAACGATATGTTCCCTTTTTTAAATTACTATAATAATTTGATAATAAAACCGAAAACTCAATTCTGCTTTTTCCTGATATAGTATAACCATTTCCAGCAATATCTACTTCTGTCTTTTTTGTTTTCCATTTCTTCTTATGTTTTTGTTGTAACTTATATCCACATTCATAACTAACTAACCTCTTTTTTCCATTACTTAATCTAACTCGTAAAACAACATTATGATTACACTTTTTTACCTTTTTAATCTTAATCCTTATTTTAGAACCTTTATATTCTTTTATAATGGAATCTCTTGTAACACACACGTAATATTTTATTGAAGTACCTTTTGACGTTTTTACTGTTATAACACTTTTTCCTAACTTGACTGCTTTAAGATGAATTCTATTTTTCTTTTTCGTAATTTTTACAACTCCCTTATTGGTAGCACTCCAATCACTGATTGTCCCCTCGTTTTTAGGTACTACAACTTTTGCTTTTTGTTTTACAATAAGTGCCAATGTATTTACGCTCTCCTCATTGGCCTGAATGTTTACAATGTTGCATGCCACCAACACTAACATCGTCAATATTAAAACTATTTTTTTCGTTTTTCTCATATTATTGTTCCTCTCATTCTCACAAAATAATTACCCTCTTTCTTAAGATTTCTCTACTAAAAGTATAGATTCTCTTAAGAAAGAGGGCAATTCATTTGTTGTTAACGTCATTTTTTTGTTGAGAACGTAATGTTTTACAATTTCATTCTCTTATTTTATTTTGTGTAAACTTCCATTTCCCATAAGGAATATCCATATGGCAACGCTCTCTTTACACCCTGCATTTTAACGTATCTGGTACTAACTGCATCAAATGTAATTGTTTCTACACCACCTTTTCCATCAGTTATATCCTTAACTGTTGTCCAGGCTCTGCCATCTATTGATGTCTGTATCTTATATGACTTTCCATAAGCACCTTCCCAACTTAGTGCGACTTTATTAATCTTATATGACTTTCCGAAATCTACTGTAATCCATGCATCATCTGCAAAGTTCGATGACCAGCGGGTACCTATATCGCCATCTACTATTTTTTCTGCTGAAAGTGCCTTATTCTCTGCACCAGATGATAAAACTGTTGCTGATTTTGCAACATTCGTTCCTGATGGCACAGACACATCATCTACCTCTGACATACCATACACTTCCATCTCCCATAACGAATACCCGTATGGCAATGCCCTGGTTACTCCCTGCATTTTTACATATCTAGCACTGACCGCATCAAATGTAATTGTTTCTACACCACCTTTTCCATCAGTTATATCCTTAACTGTTGTCCAGGCTCTACCATCTATAGATGTCTGTACCTTATATGCCTTTCCATAAGCACCTTCCCAGTTTAACACGACTTTATTGACCGCATAAACATCTCCAAGATCTACTGTCATCCATGCATCATCTGCAAAATTTGATGACCATCTTGTTCCATTGTTTCCATCTACTGCCTTGTCTGGATCAAACACATCGTTTTCAAATCCTGAAGCCCCTGTTGCAGCTTTCTCTGCCAAATTAATCTCTGGATCTGCCGGATGCACACTCTCTTCTGGCTTTGTCGTCATGCCCTGTCCATCTACAGTAATTAACATTTGTACTCCATTTGTCTCTTTTTCCCCTAATGTCGCTGACACCCTAATTATTTTGTCTCCAGAAGCGATATCATAAATAAGATATTCGCCACATCCTACATTCGATAACTTCTTAACCCCATCAACATAAACATTATACTTTTGATTTAATGCTATCTGTTCTTGATTCTGTCCCCATGTTACAGAAATTATGTTATTTCCCTTATTATTTATTACTAGTCCAAACACTTCAATTGGATCTGGTGTCGAAACTATCGGTTTGGTTGTTACTGATTCTGTAGGCTTTTGTGTTGTTTCTGGTTGAGTCGGTTTCTGGGTAGTTTCCGGTTCTATATTTCCTCCTGGTAGTGCAGAAATATTAGATACTGCTTCAAAAGTAAATGCCTCCCATGTTCCTACAGATTTTCCATACGCATGAAGAATCCCCGTCTTTGTATCGTTAATATCTGCCTGAACATAATAATTATTTACATACGTCCTAAGAGCATAGGTACCATTATTCTGTTTCTCCAAATAAAATTTTTCCCATGTACCAATTTTATTACTTCTTGCGACAATTGGGTTTTCTTCATCTGTATCATCAAATACTGCACATAGATACTTATTATTAGCTCTAGACTGAAAAGAAATTGTTCCATCTGAATTATTCATAACACGGAACTGTTCCCATCCCCCACTGGACTCTCTATTTGCAATTAATGATGCTTCACCATAATTCTCCGCACATACATATTTATTATTAATACCAGCTTTAATAGCAAAATAATCATCATCTGTTAATGCCTTTTCTGCAAATGCCACTGTACCCGGAAGATTTGCTTTCATTGCTCTATATACCATTCCACTAGTACTCTGTGAGCCTGTACCAATAGAATTTGCCCCCCATTTATCACGAATACTGCTTTCTGAATCGCTGGTTGGATTTACTTTTGCAGTAGATTTTTCATTATAAATTCCCCAAGAACCTGAATTTGTTGATTTGTATGACCAAGAAGTATAATGCCAACCCTCTTTGTTAAACTTATCCATAACATAATTCCATGCCTCTTCCAAACCAAAACATGTGAACTCTCCAATATATGTTGGTACGCCGTAATTTGCATTATTGACATTTTTAATAATATTATTACATGAGTTTTTCTGACCGTTTAAATCACTAATGTAATCCCATGTATAATGATGATACTCATACATCACATTCTCCCATCCGTAATTTTTGGGATTTGGAAGATTTCCGGTTCCCCAGCATGATTCCATGATAATAATATGGTCTCGATCTACTGCACGAATGGTCTGATACATCTGATTATAAAATGCCCAATGTTTTGCGTTTGTGCTTCCTGCTTTTTCGCCTGGCTCATTTAATGTGTCATATCCTGCTACTGCCGGATTTCCTGCATAATGTGATGCAACCGTTCTCCAAAGCTCTAATGTTTTATTTTTGTTGTATTCATTAGAGAAAAATGTTACATCGGATACATTATCAATTACTTCTCCTGAATGGTCCTGACCATTCTGAGAACCAAATGCTCCATGTAAATCGAGAATTACATAAATTCCTCGTTTGCTACACTCATTGACAAACCAGTCTAATTTCTGAAAGGCGTTGTTTCTTAACACCCAATCTTTTTTTGATGCATCATACCGATAGAGATTCATATAAGTAAATGGCAGTCTAATGGCACTCATCCCCATATTCTTACAATTATCAAAATCCGCCTGTGTCCAGTAATTGGACTCATATAAATCTAACAGCTCATACATTTTTTCAGTTCCAAATCTGCTTTCAAGATTTGCCATAAGTGTTTTTTGATCTCTCATATTTGTAGCATTCATCCAGCCTTCCTGAACCAGCCAGCCTCCTGCATTTGTCCCTCTCAAATAGATATTATTTCCTTTTCCATAGTTGTTACGGATAGAAGTTCCATCACATTTCAGAAAATCGTTCTGTGTGAATCCTGATGCTGCCTTTATCTCATATGTTTTCTTTACAAAATGAACTCCTGTTAATGTTCCGGCTATTAGACACATCCCTAAAGTATATGCCACTGCTCTTTTTGCTATTTTATTAATAAACTTCATAATTATCTTAACCCCTTTCATAAATCAGGCTGCGTTTACTACGCAGCCTGACCTGTTTCAATGTTTCTATTTTATTTTGTATAAACTTCCATTTCCCATAAGGAATATCCATATGGCAACGCTCTCTTTACACCCTGCATTTTAACGTATCTGGCACTGACTGCATCAAATGTTATAGTATCAATACCACCATTCTGTCCTGTAAGGCTCTTAACTGTTTTCCATGTCTTCCCATCTGTTGATGTCTGTATCTTATAACTTTCGCCATAAGCTCCTTCCCAGTTGAGAACTACCTTGTTAATTGTATATGCCTTTCCGAGATCTACACTAATCCATGCATCATCTGCAAAGTTTGATGACCAGCGAGTTCCATTATTTCCATCAAAAGCGTATCTTGCAGCTGTTCCATCAGCTTCAGAACCGGAATCATCTGCTGTTCCTCCTTTTGCGACATTTACTCCACTTGCATCTGGCTCTTCACTTCCACCGGTAGAACCTTTTCCGTATACTTCCATCTCCCAAATAGAATATCCATATGGAAGTGCTCTTGTTACACCCTGCATTTTTACGTATCTGGCATCTGTTTCTGTAAATGTAATTGTCTCTATGCCACCTTTTCCATTCGTCACATTCTTAACTGTTGACCAATTCTTACCATCTGTTGATGTCTGTATTTTATAAGATTTTGCGTAAGCACCTTCCCAGTTCAATACAACCTTGCTCACTGTGTAAGTTTTACCTAAATCTACTGCCATCCATGCATCATCTGCGAAATCTGATGACCAGCGGGTACCTGTATTTCCATCTGTCGCATTATCAGCAGACATTGCCTCACTCTCAGCACCAGACTGTGTAGTCTTTTTGCCCTTTGCGAAATTTGTTCCTGATGGCATTTCCGTCTCTTCACTTCCTCCTGTAGAACCCGCTCCATATACTTCCATTTCCCACAAGGAATATCCGTATGGTAATGCTCTTGTAACACCCTGCATTCTCACATATTTAGCATCTGTTTCTGCAAATGTAATTGTGTCAATACCACCATTTCCATCTGTTACATTTTTCACTGTTGTCCAGTTATTTCCATCTAAAGATGTCTGTATCTTATAGGCTTTACCATAAGCACCTTCCCAATTAAGAACTACTTTTCCTACTTTATATGTCTTACCGAGATTTACACGAATCCATGCATCATCAGAATAATCTGAAGACCAACGTGTTCCATTGTTACCATCAACTGCATTAGATGCTTTCATTGCATCATTTTCTTCTCCTGACGCTGTAACACTCTTATTCTTTGCAAGGTTTTCTCCTGTAACAACATCTCCCGGCTCTTCTGTACTTCCACCATTAATTTTATATGTAGCAGTTGATACACCAGATGTTATCATTCCCTTTCTATATGCGATAGCTTTAATTGTTGTATCTTTGTTAATCTTTACAGTAGGAACATAAAGTTTTGAATTTTCATTCGGTTTGGAACCATCTGTTGTATATCTGATTTCTACACCCTTTGTCGGACTTGAGATTGTCAGATTCTGTGTTCCACTATATGTGCCTGATTCCAGACTAAACTGTGGGTTCTGTACTGTAGCTGCTTCATATACTCCCATTTCCCATAAGGAATATCCATAAGTTAAAGCTCTCTTCACACCCTGCATTCTTACATATCTGCATGTTGTTGCATCAAATATAATTTCTTCTTTTCCACCCTTGCAGTTTGAAGTTTCATATACTGTATTCCAGTTATTTCCATCCATAGATGTCTGTAACTTATATGCTTTTGCATAGGATGCTTCCCAGTTAAATGTTACTTTATTAATTGTATAATTTCTTCCTAAGTCAATTGTACAATGTTCATCATCATTAAACTCTGATGACCATCTTGTACTCGTATCATTGTCTACAATCTTGTCTCCACCAACTGATGGATTTTCCGCTGAAGATACTGTAACATTCTTGCCAAGAGCGATGTTCGTATCAAGAGATACCGGTGTACCATTTACTGTAATTGTACTGGTTGCCATTGCTGATGTAATACATTCATCTTTTACTGCAATTGCTTTTACTGTAGCAGTACTTGATACTGCAAATGTACCATCATATACTGGTGATGATTTTGTAGGCATTGCTCCATCCACTGTATAGTGAATTGTTGCACCTTCTGTTTTTGTCTTAATTGTTACATACTGTGTATCATCATATTCGCCTGATGGTACGGATATTTCCGGTGTTTCTGCCTGTACAATATTGAAGTTTCTGTCTTTATATACTTCAAAACTTACTAATGCCTTTGCACCGATAGTTGCTGTACCAATTTTTCCTGACTTGTTGTTAAATGTTACTACTTTTGTTTCATTTGTTGGATTCCAAACAGTTGCTGTGTATTTATTTGTTGTCTTATTGTAGTAAACTGCTGCTGAGCAGTCTCCTGTAGCAATAATATCTGTTGTCTTTACTCCTAATTCTTTCATTGCATGAATGAACCAGTAAGTATTGGCTGTATCTGTTCTCTGAACCTTCGTATCGTTTTCTAAGAATTTGTTTAATGCAAGATCCGGATTTGTCTGTGAAAGGAATGGCCATGTAATGTGCTGCCAGCCTGTATCCGGATGCGGATACTCTCTCAGCATCTTATCAATTTCTTCCTGACTCTTTCCTTCTTTGTTTGCAACTTTCACTGCCTTATCCATTGCAACATCTGTATCTGTTACAAGACTCTGGTAAATTTCAGCACATCTTTCCTGATTCATACCGTAGTATGTTAAATATTCTGAAATCGGTAACCACTGGATTCCATATACATATAACGGCTGTCCTCCGAAGAATGTTCCGTAGAAGTTGATACCACCATATACCTGACCTACTACGTCATATGGCCATGCTTCAACCCAGTTATCTTTGTCATAATCGAACCAGTACTGTTCTACTGCTTCCATTTCATTTGTAAAACCAAACACACCTGCATCTCTATATGTGTCATTGTTTGTAAGTACCCCCCAGAGATACATGCTTACCCAGCTAAATAAAGACTCACTGGCTGATTCCTGATTATTACCTGAATCATTATCTGCATATCCACCTGCCCATGAATGTCCTTCATATAGGTCATACGCTCTAAATCTGCAATATTCACTATCATTGTCTGACGGGTTCGCATAGTCACGAATCATCATCTCAATCATACCTTTATAATCGTTGTAAAACTCTTCATCATATGTCGCAAGTACTGTCGCTGCAAACATGAAATATCCATATGTGAAGTGGTGGTCACAGATTGCCGCATTTGCTCCAAACTCACTCCACTCATAATACAATGTTCCCCAGTTCTGGTTATAGATAAAGTAACTGATATCATCCTTTCCATCGTATGTAAACCAGTTCACTAATATCTTCTTAATTCTCTTTAAAAAAGTATCTCTTAATTCTGTCTCTCCAATCTGGTCTGCCATGAGGACTCCCATTCCAAGAGGATGTAAATTCTTTCCTTCCCAGTAAGCATCTCCTGCAGGGTTTAAGTTCTTTGTAGCATCTTCTAATTGATTCAAATATCCTAAAAGTGCTTCTCCATCAAAGTTTGAATTTGTTGGAAGTGCAAAAGTAGGAAGAAGTCCTGCAAATTCTGAAACCGTCTTAAAAGAGTTTCCTTCAATTGCTTTCATATCTCCTCTGACAGATGTATAAGTTGCAAAAGCTTTATTATCATCCGTAGAATTTTTCCACTGATGTGGTAACATGCACTGGAATGTCTGATTGGAGAATCCAGCTCTTTTTACTGTTGTTGTTACACTGTAGTTTGATGTAATCTTTGCATTACTATCGTTATAATCGTAAGTTACATTTGTATCTGTTACAAATGCATATCCATGACGATAGAATGTCTCTATCTGTGATTTATTCAGCATTGTGCCAATTGACATATATCCATTCTTACCTGGGAATGTTACTCTAATGTAACTTCCAATTTTTTTAAATGTTGTATTTTCTGGTACAGACAGAGTATAGTAACTCTTTGAAGTCTTTGTCTTTGCCTTATTATCACTATCTGTTATCTCAAGACCAATATGGTCTGTCTTTAATGTAGCAAGATTGTTTGTTAAAATTTCATTTCCATTTCCATCAAAGATAGATGTAATACTTGAAGATGAAATGTAGATTGTCTCTGTATCTCCATATTCTGTAAAGATATATGGTGAGCCTTTTACAAAGGTACTCTTCATTGCCAAATGACTGTCATCATATAAACCTGCTGTTACAGAATAATCACTGTAATCCATTACCTTATCACAAGCACTTGCATTATCTAAATTTTCCGGCAGAATATAGAAATCTGTTTCTGTTTCTGTATTTACTGATACATTTACATCTGTCTCACCCATATCCGGAAGCCAGCCTTCTGTTGCTGTCAGTATTCCAAGTCCTTTTGTTGAATATTTTGTCTTGAATGGCATTGTACACAATGTATTGCCAAACTTATTAATTAAAATAGACTGCCACCAGTCATTACTATCTATCGGGCTCTTAATAGAATCATCTTTGTACACCGGAAGTTTTGTTTTCTCATGGTACATAGAATTTGCCAGGTATGAGCCTTTTCCATTTGATGCCACATATGATTCTGGAAGATTCGGTATATTGTGTGTTGGTTTTGCATCTCCTGCTTTGTACTCATATACCTTAAATTCCTTTATACTAAATCCGCTACCACTTTCAACTCTTGTATATCCATTCATTCTGACATATCTTGCTGTTGCAAACATTGGTACATCGGCAACTTCATATCCATATCCTTTCAACTGTCTGTAAACTGTTGTCCAGTCATTTCCATTCGTTGATACCTGAATGTCATACATTTTTCCTGCATCGGAATTCCAGTCAATAACTACACGGCCGATATCATAGTTTCTTCCCAAATCCACCATAAACCACTGCTTGTCGCTCTCACCAGAACACCAATATGTATTATCATTTCCATCTACTGCATTTTTTGCAAGTACAGATGTCTGATTAATTACTCCATTGTCATCATACATCCACCATACATCTCTTAATGAGGATGCCTGAACGCTCTTATTCTCTGCAATATTTGTTCCATATTCTATAGGTCTCTTTGTCACTCCGTCTGTTCCGTACACTTCAAATTCATAAAGTGAATACCCATAAGCTGGCATTGCCTTCTTTGTCATAGATACTCTTACATATCTGGCATTTCCTTGTATATTAAGTTCTTCGTTTCCTCCGTTACAATTATTATTTGTGTATACTGTATCCCAGTTTTCTTCATCATTGGACGTCTGAATCTTATATTCTTTTGCGTATGCGCCTTCCCAATAAAGTTTTACTCCTGTGAAGTTTGTTACTTTTCCTAAATCCACATAAAGCCACTCTTCCTCATTGTTCCAGGCACTTTCCCATCTGGTAGACTTTGAACCGTCAATTGCATAAGCAGGGTCACTGTTTCCTACCGATGAACTTGCATATACCATTCTCCCTTGTGAAATTACATAAGGTGAATTGTCTGCTGCCTTTACGTTTTGTATTGGTGCTGTTCCTAGCACCATCGCTGCCACGAGCATTACTGCTGTCGCTTTCTTTGCTCTGGTAAATAGATTACCTTTTCTCATTTCTTTACCCTCCATAAGGTGTGTAATAGTTCTGAAACCTCTACACATTTTTCTCTGTTTCTCTATAGCGCTATTTCCGTTCTCTGCCGGCTAAAATTTTTCTCCAGCATAAAAAACATATTCTTAGGATATTTGATAAAAATGTTTTTTGCAACATTCTCACAAAATTGAAATTGTTTTATTAATAATTTTGTACACTTTGCATAAAACTGGTATTTTTCACAAATATTGTAAGCGTTTTCATTCATCAATGTGTTTGTTCTGTATTTTTATTTTGATAAAAATTTGAAATTTTGAATTTGTTTTTATATAAAAACACTTTTATTCGACATCTAATAAGCAATGCATAATCAGAAAAAGACAGCCACGGAATTCGTTTACGAAATTCCGCGGCTGTCTTTTTCTGATTATATAGTGCGTTTAGCACGACAGAAACATTTTCAAAGAAAATGTTTCTGTGCATTGCTGGACTCTTGCTATTTATCTCCACTTACCTTTTCCATTATACACGTTGCAATTAACATAATTATGGCTAAAACAATCAAAATATAAAAAGCCACACTTCCAATATTTTCTTTAAAAATAATTGTCAATACTGATAAAATTGCACCTATTAATAGAGTTAGTTTTGCTTTAGTACTGTTCATTTTATTTCTCCTTTAAAATTAAAGTTTTTACTTCTTAAATATCTTACCAATTCATAATTGTAGTGTCAAATTTTAAACCCAATTATTTTTTATACCATCATCTTATAACCCTAAATATAGATGCTGCGTAAACTTTTCCACAATATTTTTCATCAACTTTTTTATTTTTACTATTATATGTTATTAAATATGTTTTATATGCTGTTCTCTCTTCATTTGGAACAGCCTTAATCTTATACCCCCATCCCTCAATTGCTGTTGTACGAATATCTTCACTTGCCTTAGTTTTAACAAGATCAGAAACTAACACCCCTATTCCATATCCCGAACTTAATGCAGCTGTACAATATCCCTTTGAAACAAAAATATCTAAAACAACACTTCCTGAATATAAGAGAACAATTTCTGAACGCTTATTACGTTTATACCTTTTTATCTCCTTTTTTGTCCATGTAAATTTTTTCGTTACAAATGTATTTGCAGGGATTTTACTTTCTATATAATCTGTATCTATGTATGAACATCTTCTATAGTTGTAACGTGCCGATACATTATACTTATATTTTGTACTGTAATAATTTATTAATAACGTTATATTTTTTTTAATTTCTTTACTAGAATGGTTTGAAAAAGTATTGGTATATGAATCAATAGCTGCGTTTTTGTTATTAGGAATTAGTTTTACTGAATAAGTTATTGTTGTATGCGCTGGAATTGTCAATGTAAATGATAACTTTCCATTAGAAGGGTTTTTTAAATTTGTAATAATTGTTTCCTTTTCGATACTTGCCATAACTTTTTCTGTTGGTGAAAGCATTGTTACAACAAGTAAAAATAAAATTATAAAATTTGTTAATAACTTTATATGTTGTTTTTTTATATTCATATTGTATTTCTATATAATCCAATTATTATTTATAAAAATATTGAATTACTTTTCCTTTCTTATTTTCTTTGTTTTGCTTAAGCGTTCGAAGTATATCTTTTTCTTATTAACATGTCAATACCATTTACACAAACGCAAGAAAAAACGACATAAACGTCGTTTTTTTTACATTGAAGCAAACCTTTTCTTTGTTGCAATATATTTCTTTTTTGTTTCCACATATCTACGTACACTAACACACGCCCTCTTGTTCCCACAGAAATATACAAACTCCTTATCTAAAGACTCCATCATATTTAGATTAATTAAAAAAGATTTATGAGATTTATAAAAGCCAAATTCTTCTAACTCCATTTCCAACTGATAAATTTTTTTATCACACTTATAACATTCATTTTTTGTATTGATAACTGTTCCTCTCCCTTTTGCTTCTATATATAAAATATCCTTCAGCAGAATATTCTTTATAACATCACCATCTTTCCCAGTTACCACATAATTATTTTCTCGATTCAATTCTTTGATTTTTTCAAACGCTTCTTCTAGTTCCTCTTTCATCTTTGTTTTATCCACGTATCGAAAAGCATTTACCAGATAGCCTCTTCTTGCACACTCCAAATGTGTCGTTAATACGATAATAATACTTTCCGGATATTGTTCTTTATATTTTATTATCGTATCAAATCCATCCATTCCAGGCATCTCAATATCCATCAATACAATTTCATACTCTCTATTTTCTTTTAAAAATTCAATTCCGGAATCAAACGTTTTTATTGCATCTGCATAACTTTTTACTGCCTCTATCGCTAATCTTCTCCATCTCGGTTCATCATCTACTATCGCAATTTTCATTCTGATTTATCCTCTTCTTCTCCTTTATTATCCAATATTATAGAAACAACAAATTTATCTTTCTTAATATCTATATCTATCAACCCCTTACATTTTTCAATACTATCTTTTACATTATTCATCCCCCAGCCATGGTACTCTTTTTCACTCTTTATCGTTTTCAAATTCTCTTTATCTAAATGCTTCTCTTCACAAAAATAATTCCCTATCTCAACAATAATTTCTTTTGTAGTATATTGACATACTACCCAGACTTCTCTTTTCCTTGCATTATCGGCTGCCTCAATTGCATTATTTAGCAAATTAAAAAATATTGTACACAAGTGATACGCACTCACATTACATTTTCCCGGAAAACTTCCTGTAACTGTCATGCTTATGCTTTTTTTCTTTGCCTCCACATAAGCTTTGCTTAATAATGCATTCACAATGTCATTTCCTACATTTACGCTACTCCCTAATTCATCAACTCTGCCAACTACATCTTGGAAATACAACTCAAACTCACGGTCTTTTCCTTCTTTTTTCAGCCGATTTAAAAAGTATAAATGCCCCCTGATATCATGTCGAAATTTTTTTGTTTCTCTCTCTTTATCTCTTAGATATTCATAATATTTTATTTGTTCTTCTAAATACTTTTTAATAATCTGCTCCTTTTCCCGATACATATTTCTTGAGATTAGTAACAGAATAACTGCTGTCAATTGTATAAAAATCCCAATACCTACAGATGTATATGCAATGATATATAACACTCTATTTTTATGTGCCATTTCTTCCAATGTAACACTTGCCATCAGAGACAATACCATGACGTCTGCCAAAAGAATTATTGTAAAGCCTATCATATACCGTATTTCAATGTGTCTTATTGCATTTTCCGGCATTTTTCTCAAAAAAATACTTACAATATAAATAATACATAACGCCAGCAAAACCGCTACTAAGTTTTCCACAAATGTATTATTACACTTCATTACGTTTCCTATGGTATTAATCATCAATGTTGAAAGCATATTCACCATTTCTACAACGATTAGTACCCATAATGCGTATATTGCTATTTTTTTCATATATTCAGAATAGCAAATGAACACAATACCTTCTATACATAGCACATGAATAACAAATGCAATAATAGAATCTTCTATCTGATATATAAATAGGGAAGTACTTACAGACAAAATAAACACTTTAACATATCTATACTTATCTTCTTTTCTCTCTTTTAATCCCAGATAAAGCTTACATACACTCAAAATCTCTATAACGTATAAAATATCTGTAATTGTACGACAAAATATATCCACATTATCCTCCTGTGTTCAAACAAAATATGAGTCTCTTTAATTAAATTTCTATTAATATATTATTATATCATACTTTTCTCACCAATACAGAAAAAGGGATGCCCATTTCATACAGATTCATAAATCTATACTTTGAACATCCCATATTTTTTATTAATTTATGCTTTATATCCCCAATTTGTTCGCCTTAATTCTACATACATATTTAATCTGTATCTCACTGGTATTATCCGGATTTCCACAATACAATCCTGCTGCCGACTCATAAACCATATACATATATTTACCACTGCTCATTACAATTCCTTCCAGCATAGACGGCATTGTCAATGTCTTTTTTGGTGTTCCTAACCCGCCAGACTTACTTACTTTTTTGGTATATGTAATTAATGCAGAGTTATTCAGCCTTCCATATGACTGAGAAAATATAAACCGACGGTTTGTTTTGCTAATTTTTTTCACAACAAGCCCCTGCGAGTTAGCTGGAATATAATAACTATATTTCCTCGTAAACGTTAACTTTTTCTTTTTTATCTTTACTTTATATCCCTGCATCGTTGCATAAGAAGTATCTGCACTCCTTCCTGCCCAGAAGTAAGTTCCATCAAATGCCGCAAAATCTGCACTACCCGATATCTGCACTCTATAAGAAGGCTTTAAAACTTTTCCATGCTTAACCTTCTTAATTTTACTATAATTATAAACAGCCAGATAGTCATAGACTGAGATATTATTTAAACTTACAACTAATCTGCCTTTAACATTTGTAACCGCTCCTACATGGTCACGATACGGCAGTACAATGGTCTTGGCAAATTTTCCTGTGGTTTTATTATACAGAACCAATACCGACCGTTTTGCCAAAGACTTATGGTACATGGATACCACCAAGTATTTTCCTATTAAACAGTTCCCTTGCGGAACATAGTCCGACAAATACTTCAACTTATATTTTGTTTTATCTTTTGCATTTATTTTTTTTGTATACTCATCATAGATCGCCTGATTTGCAGCTCTTCTTTTTTTCTCTGAATCTGTATAGTCCCATTTTATTTTATTCGCTCTGGCATATGCCTTTCCTTTTGAATTAGCATACACTTTCAACACAATATTCTTAGCCCCTGAAAACGCTCCCGTTCCAATACTTTTAATATTTTTGTATAATGTAACAGATTTTAATTTAACACAATTTTTAAATACATTCTTTCCTATTGTCGTTACATTCTTCGACATCGTAAATTTTGTCATAGCTTTACAATTATAAAACGCCGATTTATTTAGTGCCGTTACAGTACTTGGTAACGAAATCTTTTTTAATGAAATACAGTTATAAAATGCATTTTTACCAATACTGGTTACCTTACTTGGAATCGAAACACTTTCTACACTCCCTGCGTTTTTCAGGATATTCTCCGGTATTGTTTTGATTCCGCTTCCAAAAGTTACTGTCTTCACTGTCCCACTACTTCCAAAAATCTGATTTCCATAAGTTACAGAACTAGGAATTGTAAACTTTTCTAATGATGTACATAAACCAAAAGCTTTATACCCAATTGTTTTTAACCCCTTCGGTAAAGAAACTGTTTTTAAAGTTCCACAATCTTTGAACGCATATTTTTCTATCTTTGATAACTTGCTTCCATCTTCGAATGTTACTTTTTTTATGTACTGGCACTTTTCAAATACATTTGCCTTTATTGTTATTATTTTTGCCGGAATTATAAGATTCGTAATGGTTTTATCTTTCTTATCTCCTAAATACTCTATCAATGCGTTGTTTTTTACTTTATATACATCATCAATAATCTCATAATCCGGTGTAGTAGGCTCTTCTGTGGTCGGTGGTTCTGTTGGAGGCTCAGTAGTAGGTTCTTCTGTGGTAGATTCCTCTGTATCACCTTCCCCTGTCGTCTCTGTTTCAGAAGTTTCTTCCTCAGTTGTCATTTCCTCATCCGTATTAACTTCTCCTCCTACCGTCTGTTCCTCCGCTCTTTTATTTTCCGCCTTCACAGTCACAGAAAATATTTTTAATCCCATTGCCGACTGCAGTATAAGAGCAATCGCCAACACTATCGCTATTTTTCTAATCCATATGTTTTTCATTCTTCATCTCCTGTTTCAGTTAAAAATATAAGGTTGAAAGAAACTTCCAACCTTTCATATTTTTGTATTATATTGTAGAAAATTGATATAAATATATCTTATTCTTTTCCATCCCAACAGTATGTACAAAGCTTACACTTATCAATACCTACTGCATCTAACATATCATCTAATCTGTTAAATCTAAGAGATGTAAAGTTTAATTCTTTTCTAATCTCCTCAACCATTTTCTCATACTTCTCTGATTCCGGATCTACATATTCCTGTAATACTTCATCTGTTACATTACCATTTTCTAATCTTGCTATTACACGTCGTGTAATCAAATCCATTTCTGAATTGGAGCGAGAGAAATTCAAATATTTACATCCATATAACAAAGGTGGACATGCTGGTCTGATATGGACCTCTTTGGCACCACTCTTATATAAAAACTCTGTCGTTTCTCTCAACTGTGTTCCTCGCACAATAGAATCATCAATTAATAAAAGACTCTTATCCTTGATTAACTCTTCTACTGCCAGCAGTTTCATCTTAGCAATTAAATCTCTCTTGCTCTGTACTGTAGGCATAAATGAACGAGGCCATGTAGGAGTATATTTGATGAATGGTCTCGAGAATGGTATTCCCGACTCATTTGCATAACCTACTGCATGGGCAATTCCGGAATCCGGAACTCCTGCCACAATATCAGGCTGTACATTATCACGTTGTGCCATCTTTGCTCCACAGTTATATCGCATCTGCTCAACATTTACTCCTTCATAAGAGCTGGCTGTATATCCATAATAAACCCAAAGAAATGTACAAATTTTCATATCACTGTTTGGATCAGACAATGTAATGCAGTTCTTCGGTGTCATTACAACAATCTCTCCTGGTCCTAACTCTTTGTAATCCGTATATCCCAGATTTTTATAGGCAAAATTCTCAAAGCTTGCACAGAATGAACCCTCTTTTCTTCCTATAGTAATCGGTGTTCTACCCTGCTTGTCACGTGCTGCATAAATTCCATTTTCATTCATAAGCAATAAGGATAGTGAACCATCAACTTTATCCAATGCATAATTAATACCATCTATCAGATTATCCTTTTGGTCAATTAATGTGGCAACTAACTCGGTAGCATTAATATCTCCACCACTCATTTCCTGAAAATGAGTATGTCCATGCTTATATAAATCCTGTGTCAGCTCGTCCATGTTGTTAATCTTGCTAACTGTTGTAATAGCATATGTACCATGAATGGAACGAATAATTAATGGCTGGGATTCATAATCAGAGATGCATCCGATTCCCAGATTTCCTTCCATCTCCTGAAAGTCTTTATCAAACTTTGTTCTAAATGGAGAATTTTCTATATTATGAATTGCTCTATCAAATCCTTTTTCTCCTAAAACTGCCATTCCACCACGTCTTGTTCCCAAGTGTGAATGATAGTCTATTCCAAAAAACAAATCAAATACACAGTCTTCCTTTGATGCTACGCCGAAAAATCCACCCATAATTGCCTCCTATTGCTTCTGCTTGTTTCTTCTTATATGAAATGTAAAATCTTTTCCGTTATATATATTAACGCTTTTTGGGGGGATTGACAATGGGAAATGTCTTTACTTTCAAAGTTTTAATAACAAACAGACCGTCTCAACATGCACACTCTGCCCAAACATATCGCATGGCGTCACTTCCTTCACCTTATATCCATTTCCTTCCAGCCACTTCAAATCCCTCGCCAACGTAGCACTATCACAGCTCACATACACAATACGTTCTGGTGCCATCTCCGCCATAGTTTTCAGCAATGCTTCATCACATCCTTTTCGTGGTGGGTCTACAACAATCACATCTGGTCTGCACTCTGCCTCTCCTTGGTGTTCTTCAAAATATTTCGGCACAACCTCTTCCGCTGCCCCCACTAGAAACTCTGCATTTTCTATCCCATTAATCTCTGCATTGATTCTTGCATCTTCGATTGCCTCCGGCACAATCTCCACACCGATAACCTTCTTCGCTGACCTTGCAAGAAATAAAGAAATACTTCCAATTCCACAGTACAAATCCCATACGGTCTCATTACCTGTCAGCCCTGCATACTCCAAAGCCTTTCCATATAGTTTTTCCGTCTGTGTTGGATTTACCTGAAAGAATGACAATGGAGAAATGCGAAACTTCACATCACCAATATAATCCTCAATATATCCCGGACCAAATAAACTGATAATCTTCTTTCCCAGAATCACATTATTCTTTTCCTTATTAATGTTAATAGAAATATCGCTCATTCCCGAAATTGTTAATAATCGTTTAACCAACTCCTGTGCATATGGCAGTTCCTCTCCATTAACAACCACACACACCATTACCTGCCCCGTCTTTGCTCCCATGCGAATTAACACGTGCCGAATCAGACCCTTGTGGCTCTTCTCATCATAAGGAGCAATCCCTTTCTCTTCCATAAACGCTTTTACATGTTCCATAACACATGCATTCACATCCAATGTCACGTTTTCCTGGTCTGCCTCATTCACCTCAACGCCTGCATCAGCCAGAGATTCAGGCACAATATTTTTCCCCCTCTGCATTCCCAATGCACAGGAATCTATCTCCACAATAGAGTGCGTTCTTCCTGCAAAAAATCCACTGACTATTTTCCCCTCCCGATTAAGCCCTACCGGAAACTGGGCTTTGTTTCTATAATGAAACGGACCATTCTCTTCTTTTCCCTCTAGGCACAACTCTTCCATGCCTATAATTGGTTTCATCTCAAAATCACAAATGCTGCCAATCCGTTTCAAATTGTTATAAACCTTGTCCTCTTTAAACTTCAGCTGCTGCTGATAGTTCATTGCCTGTAGCTGACAGCCTCCACAACTACTGGCTTTCGGACATACCGGCTCTACACGATACGGTGATGGTTTCACAATCTCGATTAATTTGGCAAAAGCATAATTCTTCTTTGCCTTCATAATCTTCACACATACAATATCACCAATTACCGTATCTTTCACAAAGAGGGCATAGCCCTCTATCTTACCTATGCCCTCTCCTGTCGTTCCCTGATCTATTATTTCAATTTCAAAAAAATCATTCTTGTTAAACACTTTATGTAAACCACCTTGTTCTCTCATTCCAATGCTCTTCGTCGCCAGAAAATGATTATTGTCTCTTCTGCTCAAACCATACCTACTATATTTCCACACTCGTCTGATCTTACTCTGTCGTCCTTCTCACATTGCTCTCCAATAAGCGGTTATATCCCAACCACTGGTCTGCCCCCGCCATACTATTGCTCTCAAAAATTTCTTTCATTGTCTCCATCTTCGCATCTGTATTATCTGCAAAATTCAAAGCCAAAGCCTCAATCAACGCAGGTTTCTTTGGAGAGCCATATTCCAGTTCACCATGATGTGCCAGAATACAATGCTTCAATTCGTTCGCCTGCTTTACTGGAAAATCCGGAATGGCTGCAATAATTTTTGAAACCATTTCTGAACCCATTACAATATGTCCTAACAACTGGCCTGCATCTGTATAATCATTCGCAGGAAAATCTGACAACTCATACACCTTTCCGATATCGTGACAGATAGCTGATGTAAGCAATAAATCTCTATTTAAAATCGGATATTGTTTTGTATAAAAATCACACAACTTCGTTACTGCCAGTGTATGTTCCAGTAAGCCACCAATAAATCCATGATGAACGCTCTTTGCCGCCGAGTGTTTTTTGAATGCTTCTGCAAACTTTGAGTCATCAATAAATAAAGCACTTAAAACCTGCTTGTAAAATGGGTTATTAACACTGGCAATAAATTTTAACAACTCTGTCATCATTTCATCCATGTTCTTAGCCGTACATGGCAGATAATTAGACGGGTCCACGCTATCCTCATTTATCTTTCTTGCTCTTTTGATGCTTAACTGTGTCTGTCCATTAAAAACTGTCACATCTCCATGAACTTCCACATAATCCAGTGCTTCAAAATCCTCGATTCCCATTGAACCAGGATCCCAGATTTTTGCATCTAACTGTCCTGTTTTATCCTGTAAAATAACATTCTCATATTCCTTGCCTGTTTTTGTCATAGCACTTGTTTTCTGCTTGCACAAATATATTTCCTGTATTCTCTCACCTTCGCGCAGTGTTTCTATATATTTCATAATGTCCTCCTGATATCATCTCGAATCAATTCTTTTGCTATATACACTGAACCGTAAATAAATTCCCTATTAACAATTTACTTTTAGGGATATTTCAGCTAAACTTTATTATAATTGATAATGATATTAAATACAAGAATTAGAACACTAGGAGGCACTATGAATACAAAAGTTCTAAAGACCTTAGAATTTCATAAAATAATTGAACAATTAAAAGAAGAGGCCGGTTCAGACCTTGGAAAGAATTTATGTGCTGAACTTACCCCTTCCACAGACTTACACAAAATAAAACACATACAGCAACAGACCAATGATGCCCTTACACGCATCTGGCAAAAGGGAAGTGTATCATTCTCCGGATTACATGATATCGGAGAATCTTTGAAACGCTTAGAAATCGGCAGTACACTTGGCATGGGGGAACTGCTTCGAATCAGTTCCTTACTGAAAGTTTCTAACAGAATCAAAACTTTTTCCAGACGGGAAGATACCGACAATACAGACAGCCTTGATGAACTATTTGAAGCAATTGAACCTCTTACCAACCTAAATAAGGAGATTGAAAAATGTATTATCTCTGAGGAAGAAATGGCAGATGATGCATCATATAATCTCAAGAACATCAGACGACAAATGAAAATCACGAACGACCGCATCCACAGTCAGTTAAGCAATCTTGTGAACTCACAAAGTGGCAAAACCTATCTTCAGGACTCTTTAATTACAATGAGAGATGGCAGATATTGCGTTCCAGTCAAACAAGAACACCGTGGAAACGTGTCTGGTATTATCCATGACCAGTCTTCCAGTGGTTCAACCCTTTTTATAGAACCTGCTGCGGTTGTTGAACTGAATAACAAACTCCGTGAACTCTCTGCGAAAGAGGCTGATGAGATTCAGATTATACTAGCAAACTTAAGTATTTTGTGCAGCGAATACATGGACCAGTTAAAGCTTGACTTAGAAATTTTACCAAGACTTGATTTTATTTTTGCCAAAGCAAGTCTGGCAAAGAAAATGAATGCAACCATGCCGGATTTTAATAATCAAAGGTATATTCATATTAAGAAAGGCCGTCACCCATTATTAGACCAAAAGAAAGTAGTTCCTATTGATGTTCATTTGGGTTCGGACTTTACCCTGCTGATTGTTACCGGTCCAAATACCGGAGGCAAAACTGTATCTTTAAAAACAGTCGGTCTTTTATCCCTTATGGGGCAGGCCGGACTCCATATTCCTGCTCTTGATGGCAGTAAACTTGCTGTATTTCAAGAGATTTTTGCCGATATTGGTGATGAACAAAGTATTGAACAAAGTTTGAGTACTTTTTCTGCCCATATGGTAAACACTGTGAATATCTTAGAAAATGCAGATCAGGATTCCCTTGTGCTGTTTGACGAACTGGGGGCAGGTACAGACCCTGTAGAAGGAGCTGCGCTTGGCATTGCTATTTTGACCTTTTTAAAAAATATGGGAACACGTACAATGGCAACTACCCATTACAGCGAATTAAAACTATTTGCACTATCTACAGACGGCGTTCAAAATGCCAGTTGTGAGTTTGACGTGGAAACCCTCAGACCAACTTACCGGCTTCTGCTTGGTATTCCTGGCAAAAGTAATGCTTTTGCCATATCTGAGAAGCTCGGACTTCCAAAATATATTATAGATGATGCTAAATCCCGTATTGATGCAGAAGATGAACAGTTTGAAGATGTTCTAGCAGAACTGGAACGTCAAAAGAAACAAATAGAAAAAGACAAGGAAACCATTTCCGTTTACAAATCACAGATTGCATCGTTAAAGAAAGACTATGAATATAAAACCAAAGAGCTTAACGAAAAGAAAGATAAAATCTTAGGAAAAGCCAGAGAAGAAGCCCTAGACATCCTAAGAGAGGCAAAAGAAACAGCAGATACTGCGATTAAAAATATTAACAAATATGGAAAATCCGGCAATGCCAGAGAATTAGAAAAATCCCGTAGTGCCGTAGGCTCTAAGATAAAGAAAAACCAGAGTCAGACGTCCATAAAAACTGCTACTCCAAGTAAGGTTTACAAACCTTCAGACTTTAAATTAGGTACCGGAGTAAAAGTTTTAAGCATGAATCTGAATGGAACTGTTGCATCTCTTCCAAATGCTGATGGAAACCTTACAGTGAAGATGGGCATCCTGAATTCTAAAGTTAATATTAAAGACCTAGAAATTATTGATGAACCTGATATTAAGGCGCCTGGGCTTACACGAAACAGTAGTGGCAAAATCAAAATGAACAAATCCATGAATATAAAAATGGAATTAAATTTAATTGGAAAGAATGTAGACGAAGCCTTAAGCGAACTGGATAAGTATTTAGATGATGCTTACCTTGCTCATCTGCCTCAAGTATATATCATTCATGGCAAAGGAACCGGAATCCTTCGCAATGCTGTTCAAAACCATTTAAAAAAATGTAAGTACGTGAAATCTTTTAGAAACGGAGAACACGGCGAAGGGGGAGCTGGTGCGACAGTTGTCATCTTTCAATAAACTGAATATAAACATCACAGCTTTAAACATATAGAAGTTTTTACAATTTCTTCTAACTTTTTTAACAATAAAGATTTATGATAAAATTATATAAAAATGGGAGGAAAATCATATGGCTATAAAACAGAAAATATTAATTGTTGACGATGATGAAAACATTGCAAATCTTATCTCACTTTATTTAACAAAAGAATGTTTTGAAACCAAAACAGAACATGATGGACAGTCCGCTCTTAATACATTTAAAAATTATAATCCGGACCTTGTCCTGCTTGACATTATGCTTCCCGGTATAGACGGATACGAAGTATGTCGTGAGATACGAAAAGATTCCAAAGTTCCTATCATTATGCTTTCTGCCAAAACAGAAGTTTTTGACAAAGTTTTGGGATTGGAACTGGGGGCAGATGATTATATGATAAAACCTTTTGACTCCAAAGAATTGGTTGCCAGAGTCAAAGCCGTTCTGAGACGATATACCGCTCCCGTCAATGAACCTTCGAGACCAGCGTCAGATAAATGTGTTGAATATAAGGATTTAATCATAAACTTATCCAATTATGAAGTCTTATACAAAGGAGTTCCGGTAGAAATGACTCCAAGGGAAATTGAATTACTGTTTTTCCTTGCATCATCTCCTAATCAGGTATTTACCCGTGAACAACTTTTAGACCACATCTGGGGATATGAATATGCAGGTGATACCAGAACTGTAGACGTTCACATCAAGAGAATCCGTGAGAAAATTTCCGACACAGATGAATGGTCTATTGGAACAGTATGGAGTGTAGGTTATAGATTCGAGGTACATAGTAAATAATGAAAAATTCTATCTTAACCAAATTTTTTATTGGATATTTTTCTTTTGCAGTTTTGGGATTTTTATTAATTACTTATTGGTCTACCAATCTGATATATAACCATTTATTACAGGAAGATGCAAAACAACTAAACAACTATTCTGCAATTGTTGCTGAAAACATTGCCCATGTAACAGAATCTTCTTTAGATGATATTGAAAATCCTGATGAATTCTTTAGTGATTTTAATGAAGTGCTTGACTGCAATATTCTTATTTTAGACAGTAAAAAGAAATTAATTTTTACAACTGATAAAACACAAACCCTTAGTACAGATGCAAACAACATTGTAATCGAAGATTTTAATCCAAAGGACTATACTAAGGGAAAATACAGAATAAATAAGCTATACAACATATACAAAACAAATACATTAAGTGTTGTTCATAACATTGAGAAAAATAATTCGATTTACGGCTATGTCGTAGCACATATGCCAACTTCCTTTATCAAGAAAAGCAGTTATGATGTGACATTTATTTTCTTTGTGACCTATGTGATTATACTGATATTATCTTTAATTATTTTCTTTAATTTTATGTGGTTTATCTATCTGCCCCTAAAACAGATTCGTCTGGCGGCTATGGAATATGCCAAAGGAAATTTTAATTACGATGGTCTTAAAGTAAACAATGATGATGAAATCGGGGATGTTGCCAGTTCATTAAAATATATGTCCAAACAGTTAAACAACTCCAGAGAATATCAGAAAAACTTTATTTCTAATATCTCTCACGATTTTCGTTCACCTCTAACTTCTATTAAAGGTTATATTGAGGCAATGATGGATGGAACAATTCCACCTGAGGAACATAACAAATATCTATCTATTGTTTTATCAGAAGCAAACCGATTAGAAAAATTAACTACCGGTCTTCGAGACCTGAATAGTTGGAGCAGCACAGGACCTGAACTTATTTTCGAGGAGTTTAATATGGAAAATGTGGTGGCATCTACTGTAGAAACATTTCAGGGAAGCTGTGAAAAGAAACATATTGAACTTATTATTCAATTTCCTCCAAAACATTATAATGCTTATGCAGATAAGGGAAAGATTGAACAGATTTTATATAATCTATTAGATAATGCGATTAAATTCAGTAATGCAGGTTCTAAAATAATTATTAAAATCTACAATAGAGGAGATAAAATTTACTGCTCAGTCAAAGACTTTGGTATGGGAATACCGGCTGGAAGTCTTGATAAAATCTGGCAGCGTTTCTATAAGACAGATTTATCCCGTGGCCGTGACAAGACCGGTTCCGGTATCGGTCTTGCCATTGTAAAAGAAATTATAATGGCTCATAACGAACATATTGACGTTATCAGCACTGAGGGTGTCGGCACGGAATTTGTTTTTTCATTAAAACGGGCAAAAAAATAACTTTTATAGCTTAAATACTATCAGCATGCTACTGTCTGCTTATAGTATTTAAGTCTTACATCCTGAGTAAGTTTTGCGATAAACTCAGAGTTTGTTGGTCTATCTTTGCCCACCCCCATAATATATTTGAATTCTTTATGTATCGGATTATTCTCATCAATCATCCATGCTACTTCTATCGCATGACGAATGGCTTTCTCTACTCTCTGTGGTGTAGAACCATGTTTTCTAGCTACATCAGGATAAAGGACTTTTGTAACCGCTTCTAACTTTCCATCATTTCCCAATACCTCTTTTACTGCTGTTATTATAAAATTATAACCTTTTAGACGTACAGGAATTCCTATTTCATTTAATCGGTTCGAGATAATTTCATCCAACTTTTGATAAATTCTATCAAATTCACTGCTGCTATTTATTCTATCCATATTTACATTTTTGATTTTTCTAACACTACTATCTGTCATTATGCTTCCATGATCTACCGTCTGATTCATCCTGTTATATATCATTCTAAGCTGAACAGATATTGCCCTTACATCATAAGGTTTAGTTAACACATAATCTACCCCCTGATTAAAAGCTTCACTTACTAACATATTATTAGTAAGTGGTGTCGTCATGACTAGTTTCTGATTATTATTAACACCATGCTCATTCATCTTACTTAACAATACATATCCATCATAAATAGGTAACAACAAATCAAATATTACAATGTTAGGCTCTTCTCTTTCAAATATTTCATATGCCTCTTTTCCATTGTCGACTGCCCCCACAATCTCAATGTAATTATCCTTTCTTAGCTCTTGTAATAATTGCTGCCTTACAGCCACCTGATTATCTGCAACCAGTACTTTTAGTTTTTTCATACTTTCTACTCCTTAACATTATTAAACTTTAATAAGCATTTTAAAAACAATTTTTACTAGAAAATCTCCTTCCTTCTTTGTTTATAACACTTATTTATTTTATTACATTAATTTATTATAGATAGATATTTTTTACGAAAAAAGTAACTATAGTTTATGTTTAACGTCAATTAATATTACTATTAGTTTCATTTTTGTTTATTTTACGATGTAATCTGACTTTTTATGACAGTGTTCTTCTGAAAAACACATTTATTGTTTGCTATTTCGACATAAAAATAAATTAAAAAACTATTTTCATCAAAGTTTATGGTAACTATTTTAAAAATGAATTTGTCTGCATATATAAATATATTCTATAATATAATTATGTGTGGACAAACAAATTTCTTTTGCAATATACGAACTTCATAGTACATATTTCTATTAATGTAAAATATTATATTGTTGCATTATGTCGGCAATTGTATTATTATATTTCTATAAAACTTAAAGGAGGCTTATACAATGGCTTACAAAATTAACGATGGATGCATCGGTTGTGGTGCATGCGCAGGTGCCTGCCCAGTTGGTGCTATTTCAGAAGGTGACGGAGTTTTCGTTATCGATGAAGCTGCATGTATCGAATGTGGAGCTTGTACAGGCGCTTGCCCTACAGGTTCTATTGAATTAGATGCTTAATTAAATTAAAAGAGACCTGCCAAATTGGTGGTCTCTTTTCTTATTTATTCTGTTACAACTTTTTTACCAATATGTAAATCCTGCTTTTTCTTTTCTGCAGCCGCCTTTTTTTGTTTTTCCTGTTTCTCTTTCTGTTCCTGTTTTTTTGTTTTCTTTAAGAGTAGCTTTTCTGCTTTTACCTGTTTCTTTTTATCTTTTCTGCTCATTTTCTGTTTAGAACGCATTGCTTCATCCAGTTTTTTAAACCGCTCTTCTTCCCGTTCATCCTGAGTCCGTATCAGATAATTCATTTCCTTTAGAACCGTTTCACTAACGTTACCACTGACTTCTTTTCCTAACTCCGAAGCACTTTCTTTTAATGCTTTACATACCACTTTATTCATAATAGCCTGAAACTGTTCCATCTTACTCCCCGATGCTCCCTGTTCTGCAACTCCTTTTCCTGCCATATTATTATATCCACTTACCATACCTGTGTTTTCCACACTCACAGACTGTTGCATCACCGGTGCACTGACCTCCCTGGCAGTAAGCGGCATAGACATGCCTGCTCTGGCGTTATGTGTCTCACCCTCCCTGGTATCGGGATCTGTCAACATCATTTTGATTGTTCTAAGACTATACCCCTGGTTTTTTAGATCCCTTACATTTTTTAACAAATTAATATGATTGTCTGTGTAGTATCGATGTCCCATTTCATTTCTCGGAATCACCACATTCAACTCCTCTTCCCAATATCTTAAAACATGTGACTCCACTCCTAACATTTTCGAAGCATCTGATATAATATATCGTTTTTCCCCCATTTTAACCTCCTTACATTACCGTGAAACTCTCTCTTTTCAAACAATTTATTATGCTCCTAATACGCAAAAAAAGAGTTGTCCCCCTAAGAACAACTCTATTATAAATCTAATTATATGTACCGTTCAACACTTATATCACTGCAAATTTTGTAACCTTTTGCGTAAATGTCGAACAAATAAAATTCCTGCCACACGCTTAATATTAAATCTGGTCTCCCGGTAATTCAGCATCCTTAAATTTCGTATACTGTGGCAGCCATACCAGTTCCACCTCTCCAACCGGACCATTTCTCTGCTTTGCAACATTTAAAATAATTCTATTTCTATCCTCTTCCTTCTTTTCTCTATCATAGAATCTGGACAGTAGCATAACCACATCGGCATCCTGCTCAATAGAACCGGATTCACGCAAATCTGCCATAATCGGTTTCCTATCTTCTCTTGTCTCAGATGCTCTGTTCAACTGCGACAACGCAATAACCGGCACGTTTAACTCTCTCGCAATACCTTTCAATGTTCTGGAAATTTCTGAAATTTCCTGCTCACGACTTCCATGCGGGGTATTCGTAGTCATTAACTGGAGATAATCCACAATAACTAACTGTATATCCTTTTCTAGTTTAAATTTTCTACACTTTGAACGCATTTCTCCAATACTAATACCCGGGGTATCGTCTATAATAATATTAGAATTTCCAATAATATTTGCTGACTCTACAATATTCTCCCATTCGCTGTCACTCAAATCGCCAATACGAATTTTCTGGGAGCTAACCATAGAATGCTGTGAGAGAATACGGTTTATCAACTGTTCACTTGACATCTCCAAACTAAATATCGCTACCGGAATATTATGCCTTACCGCAATTGTCTCTGTAATATTCAATACAAATGCTGTTTTACCAACCGATGGTCTTGCAGCAAGCAAAATAAGATCTGACGGCTGAAGCCCTGATAGCTGAGTATCTAACTTTCTAAATCCGGTTTCAAGCCCTGTAATCGTTCCTTTCGTTTGTGCCGCCTGCTCAATTTTGTCAAAAACATTCAATACAATCTGTCTTACCGGCACATAATCTCCAGTATTTCCAGTCTGAATCAAATCAAAAATGTTCTTTTCTGTTTCTTCCAAAATTGCATCTAATGGTTTATTTCCTGCGTAACATGTATTTGCAATATTCTCATTTGCACGGATTAGATTACGCATTACCGACTTTTCATATACAATCTCAGCATACTGCTTAATATTCGCTGAAGTTGGCACCATATCTAAGATATTTCGAATAAAGTCAATACTAATCACTTCTGATGGTACTTCCATCTCTTCTAACTTCGTTTTTATTGTAACGAGATCACACTCTCGTCCCTCATTATATAATTCCACCATGGCCTTAAATAAGGAACCATATTGCTTGTTATAAAAATCACTATCTGATAATTTTTCCAGCGCAACCGTAATAGCTTCAGCATCCATAATCATAGAACCGATTACTGCCTGCTCTGCCTCATTACTATGGGGCATTATTCTTTTTACAACTGCCTCATCCATAAACCTTTCTCCGTTTCATCAGTACATTATTTTGCAATTACTTTCACTGCTAGTGTTCCTACTACATCTTTATGTAACTTGATATTCACATTATATGTTCCAAGTGATTTGATTGCATCCGGAATTACAATTTTCTTTTTATCAATTTCCATATTTAACTGCTTCTTTGCCTCTAACGCAATCTCCTTGCTGGAAATAGAACCAAATACCTTTCCTTCTACACCAGCCTGAATTTTAACTGTTATAGATTTATCTTCTAAATCTTTTGCTACAGCCTGAGCTGCTTCGAGTTTTTCTTTTGCAACTTTTTCAGCATTTTTCTGCTGTAACTTTAAGTCATTAAGATTCTTTCCTGTCGCCTCAAGGCCTAAGTTTTTCTTTAATATAAAATTTCTGGCATATCCATCATTAACTTCTACTACTTGTCCCTTTTTCCCTAATGTCTTAACATCTTCCAATAAAATAACTTTCATTAAAAATCACCTTCCTCTATTCTTTTACTAATTATATTTTTTAGCTGCTGTATAACTTCTCCCAATGACTGATCCTTTACCTGCGCTCCAGCCAGATTCATATGACCGCCACCACCAAACTCTTCCATAATTAACTGCACATTTATTTTGTCAAGCGACCTCGCGCTAATATAGACTTGATCATTATATGCAGTACATACAAATGATGCTTTAACACCTTTTACATTAAGCAGCTCATTTGCTGCCTGTGCTCCTATTACCGTCGGAGAGGACACTTCTTTTGCTGTGCAGACTGATATTGCATACTCATCTTTGTAAATTTCTGTATTCTGAATTGCTGTAGCTTTCGCCTTATACTCTCCAATATCATCCCGAAACATCCTTCGAACCTTTGTAATATCTGCACCATTTCTTTTCAAAAATGCCGCTGCTTCAAAAGTTCTGACTCCTGTTCTATTTGTGAAATTATTCGTATCAATCATAATTCCACCATATACCGCCTCTGCCTCTAACTTATTAATCTTAACTGTCTCAGGAATATACTGCATAATTTCAACAACCATCTCACAAGTAGACGACGATGCTAATTCAATATATGATAGCTGTGCATTATCTATTACGTCCTCTGCCTGTCTGTGATGGTCAAATACCAGCAGACATTGTGTTCTTCGAACCAGTTCTGGATATTCTGTATAACCTGCCCTGCTACAATCAACAATAATTAAGGCATCATTTTTCCCGATATTTGCTGCAGCGTCACTTCCTGATATAAACATATCTTCTTCATAAAATTCAGACTCTCTGAAAGTATCAACCAACGGAACTACACTGCTGCTCACTTCTCCCAGTACAATATGTACTTCTTTTCCAATGGTTTTTGCTATTCTATAAAAACCAACTGACGCACCAAACGAATCATTATCTCCTATATGATGCCCCATAATATAAATCGTCTCTTTTGTCTCAATCAAATCCCTAAAAGCTGTTGCCATGACTCTGGACTTAACCTTCGTATTCTTTTCAACGGATTTTGATTTTCCACCATAAAAATACAATTTATTTCCATCTTTCAAAACTGCCTGATCTCCGCCACGGCCTAATGCCATATCAATCGCAGCTGTAGCCAGATCATAATTGTCTACCAGTCCGTTTCCTCCCATTCCAATACCGATGCTGAGTGTTACAGGCAGTCCGTTTCCGATATTAACTGTCTTTACTTCATCAAGAATAGAAAACTTATTCGTCTGCATTTTATTAATATATTTCGTTTTAAAAACTACAAAATATTTGTCATTCTCCAGTTTCCTGACAATTCCATCATACTGTGCAAAATATTTATTTATTTTTCTATCAATCAGCGCAACAAGCAACGTTCTTCTGGTTGCCTCCACACTTTGAAGAACCTCATCATAATTATCAATATAAATATGTCCTGTTACAGACTTCTCACCCTTATTTTCCTTTGTTAACTTATGAACTAAAGTCTCATCAAACATATACATAGATATTAAGCTATTCTCTGTACTTGTTAATGCCTCCGCTAAATCGTTTTCTTTTAAATCATTCATAGAAAATCTCTTCAAAATGATTTTATATACATGCTCTTCAAATTTAATTTCAATCTCATTTCTGCCTTTCTCATCAAAAGTCAGAACTTCTTTTTTCATATCTGTAAATACAGCAGTAACTAATTTATTTTTTACGGACTTATCTCCACAGATTACATCCATCTGTGTATTTGTCCACAAAATCCTTCCATGTTCATCTAGCAAACTGTATGGAATCTCCATATCATGCAACATTTGATGTTGAATATGACTATACTCTGCTCCAAAATCAACTAAGTTTTTCATAATATTCTGCTTAAACACAAAATAAACGGAAATAGTAATTATAAAATAAACTATTTCTGCAAAGGTCATAATTGCACCGGCTTTGATATTGACTACATACCCAAGCCCCACAAACACGATCCAAATAATGTTTAAATACAATGGCCATTTAATATAATGTAATAAATTGCCTCGCACTTTTACTTTATTATTCCCCATATCTTTTACCTCACTAACAGGCATAATACGCCTAGTATTGTTTAGTATATCACATTTTCGTAGCGAAACAAAGTAAAACGTAGCGAAGATAATTCGAATAATTTTCAAGTAGATGACTAAAAATGACTTTTTAAGTTTCTTCTTTACAACAATAACTTTTTAATTTAAAATTGATTCAGTTTATATGTTAGGAGATTATAATATGTTTCGAGTATGGGGCAGAACCTTTAAAAATAATAAAATGTTACAAAGCACCACAATAGAATTAGATGTAAATGATACACGTACTCATAAAATATTTCAGGCTCTTGAAATGATTTGTGAAGAATTTGACCTCAGCAATCCCATATGGCTTGACACAAATATTAACGAGTTTAAAAAAATTGCCCGTACAAGATTTTATGCGGACAGTTTTGTTGATTCTATTGATTTTGACTATTTAGATTTCTATGTAATCGAAGAATAAATTCCGGTTTGTCGAGGTGGTCCGAGTATAAAAGGATACACTTGGAAACTAAATTTCATAAACATTTGTAGATATAAAAAAGAAGTAAATAATTTAAAACACCGGATACAACTACGGAGAATTCTTTATATGAATTCTCCTCCGTGAATCCTTAAAATTTGATTTGGAAATCAAATTTTAGTTTTAATTACCTACTTCTTTTTTATATACAAATTAGTTTATGAAATTCAATGTTTCCTACGTATATTCCTTTTATATCTCTTCCCACCACTACAAATCGTAGATTTATACATATAGTAGCAAACCCACTACTTTTTAAGTCGAAATTCTGTTTTGTAGAGAGAGTAACATTTCACTGCTGGGAGAGAATACAGAGGGAATACAGGAACTTGAATTACTTGATTACATTTATAAAAGAAAACATAGAATTAATATCAAGTTAAGATTTGATTTTCAAAATCAAATCTTAAGACTTACCTGAGAAAAAATCATCAAGATTTTTTCGAAGATGAAGTCGGTACTTGAGATATTAATTCTATGTTTTCTTTTTAATAAATGTTCAAGTAATGAGGTGAATGTATTCCCTCTGTATTCTATTTCAGCAGGAAAGTCACTTCTCTACAAACCAAAATTTATAATCTTTTCTTTAATTCTTCTGTCAGCTCTTCATATCCTGGTTTTCCAAGCAGTGCAAACATATTTCTCTTATAACTTTCAACACCAGGCTGATTAAATGGATTTACTCCAAGAATATAGCCACTGATTCCACACGCAAACTCATACATATAGAATAATTCTCCAAGATAGAACTCATTTTGTTCTGGAACATTTACCATAAGGTTTGGAACATTACCATCTGTATGAGCTAAAACAGTACCATTCATAGCACTCTTGTTTACAAAATCCATATCTTTACCTGCTAAATAATTCAATCCGTCTAAATCATCTGGATCTTCCTCAATGTAAATCTTAGCATCTGTATTCTCAATATTAACGACTGTCTCAAACATAATTCTTGAACCGTCCTGAATGAACTGTCCCATAGAATGAAGATCTGTTGTAAGGTCTACTGCTGCAGGGAATATACCCCTCTGATCTTTTCCTTCACTTTCACCATAAAGCTGTTTCCACCACTCTCCAAAGTAATGAAGACTTGGCTCGTAATTGGCTGTTATTTCCACTAATTTTCCTTTTCTGTGAAGGATATTTCTAATTGATGCATATAACATGGCATCATTTTCTTCAAAGGCATTATTTAACGCTTTATCTCTTCCACTAGCTGCACCTTCCATAAGTTTATCAATGTCAGCACCACTTACTGCAATAGGAAGGAGTCCAACTGCTGTCAGCACTGAGAAACGTCCACCAACGTCATCCGGAACTACAAAACTTTCATATCCTTCTGCTGTTGCAAGACCTTTTAATGCTCCCTTTTCTTTATCTGTTGTAGCATAAATTCTCTTTGCTGCCTCTTCTTTTCCATATTTCTTTTCAAGCATTTCTTTAAATACTCTAAAAGCAATAGCCGGCTCTGTAGTTGTCCCTGACTTAGAAATAATATTTACTGAAAAATCTCTATCTCCAATCACATCTATTAACCCTTTTAAATATGCCGGGCTGATGCTGTTTCCTGCATAATAAATCTCAGGAGTTTTTCTTACTTCTTTAGACACATTATTATAAAATCCATGTCTTAAAAACTCGATAGCAGCTCTTGCTCCAAGATATGAACCACCGATACCAATAACAACCAGTACTTCTGAGTCTCCCTGAATCTTCTTTGCTGCTTTTTTAATTCTATCAAATTCCTCTTTATCATAATCAACTGGCAAATCTATCCAGCCAAGGAAGTCATTGCCTGCCCCTGTTTTTTCTAATAAAACTTTCTTTGCATCTTCTGCAATTTTCTTCATGTTTACCACTTCTTCATCAGAAATAAATGAAGAAACTTTTGAGTAATCAAATGTTACTTTAGACATATTTTTTTCCTCCGTTTTTACAAAACTATCTTTTATTATAGGCTTTTGCAACATTTTTATCAAGCCCTTATCTTATGAAATAGAAATTATTGTAAATGTTCAGCCATTAGCTCGAAAATTCTATGAATTTTCGAGCTGTGGATGTTCACCATATGATATAAGTAACAAATGGCAAATAGTCTGCAAGCAGCCCTGTTGCCATTTGTTACTTATATCGCATGGCTGAACTGTTACAAATTATTGTAAAAATTCCCCAATAACCTGATTTAACACCTCTTCTTCCTGTTCCTCTTCCGTTCTTTGGTTTTGTACAATGGATTCTGCCTGCCCGTTTATATTTTCGTGCAATGTCACCTGTTCCCTTTTTTCCGGCTCTGAAACAAGCTCTATAAAACTTTCTCTTTCCCTGACATGCCTTTTATGCACTCCGTTGACTAATACATCTACCAACACATAAGATAATTCTGTTTTCTTCTCATTTGCCTGCATCATACGTCCTATCATTTCTAATACGACGCCAAAAAAGCATCCCAGAACAAGATAACTTACCCAGTCCATCTTTACCGGTGATATCTTATACAACTGGAGGGACAATATTACAGCCACCCCCATGATTAATATCGAACACCAATTGATAATATTATTAATTTTATTTGCTGGAATATGCATTATCTTACATTTGTTTAAACTTCGTTTTACAAATAACATAGGGTTTTCAACCTGTCCATTTACTTGTTTTATACTCTCATATTTCGTCTTTATTTGTCTAATCGTATAATTTTTCGTATTATTTATATTCTCTGCTTTTCGTATTAATCTTCCATAGTTTCTCACAACCGCCCATTTTGTGACAACACCTAACAAAAAAAGACCTCCCACAATAAGCAGGAAGTTCTCTTCATTAATAATCGCCGGTATCGTAATATTCCACCAATTCTTTAATTCACTTATGTAATAATTTAACATTTTCATTCCCCCACTTTCTTTTCCGTTCTGTTTATCGGAAACATGTTCTTTTATGATGACAAAATCAACACATCTTGTCTCATTATCCAAATAATAACATATTTTCAAAAGGTATTCATTAAAAATCGTTCGTCAAATTTTTACATTCTAATAATTTTCTATAATTTTATTCATTAATTTAATTGAATTTTCCGCTGCCTTCTTTTCAAAAACAGGATAATCCATCTCTGCTCCACCATCGGCTTTATCTGAGATAGCGCGTATAATCAAAAATGGTATATTGTTAAGACTTGCAGCATGAGCTATCGCTGCTCCTTCCATTTCTGCACAATCACCATAAAACTTTTCTCTAAGATGTGTTTTTGCATCAACAGTCCCTATAAACTGGTCCCCTGATACAACCTTTCCTTCAAAAATGTTTACGTCCAGCTTTACTTCTTCTGCACTCACCTTCGCTAATTCAATTAATTTCTTGTCGGCTAAAAAAACAGAAGTGTCCATGTCAGGAATAATTCCTTTGTCATAACCAAGTGCAGTAACATCCATATCATGCTGCTGTGCTTCTGTGGAAATCACAATATCACAAATATTAATATCATTATTTAACGAACCTGCAACACCAGTGTTAATAACGGCATCTACTTGAAAAACATCAGCAAGAATCTGTGTGCAGATACCAGCATTTACTTTTCCGATTCCACTTTTTACAACCACTACATCCTTATCAGAGATTTTTCCCTGATAGAATTTCATTCCTGCTTTTCCTATCACTTTTGTTTCCTGCATGTCCTGCTTCAGTGCAGCCACTTCCACTTCCATGGCACCAATAATTCCTAGCATTGTATCTTTCCTCTAAACTAATTCTGTTCTAAATCAAATTTCCTGCTGCAAGCAGTAGGAAATTTGATTATCGCGGCATTCGCCAAATGTATATGCCAGCATATCCACTTGGCTCATTGCTCGCGTAAATAAAGTTCTAAAGCTTTTGCCAACTGGTCCGGACAGGATGTTCCTCTGCCATTACAGTCAATTCCTTTTAATCTCTTAATTGCCTCATGAATATCCATTCCTTCAATCAATGCGGCGATACCCTGTGTATTTCCATGGCATCCCATAACAAACTGAACACCAGTTACTTTATTATCAACAACATCAAATTTAATCTGTCTAGAACAAGTCCCTTTTGTATTATATTCCAAAACTCTCTCCTCCTTATCCTACTCCTCAAGCTTCTTTTCATAAATCGCTGCCACATCATTAATATCACCTTGGGCAATCAACTGTCCATGCTCCAACAATATGGCCTTATTACACAAACGTTTCACCTGCGCTAAACTATGTGATACAAACAAAACAGTTACTCCATGGTCAAACATTCCCTGCATCTTCTTCTCACACTTCTTACGAAATTTCGCATCACCTACAGATAAAACTTCATCTAAAATCAAAATTTCCGGCTCTACCACTGTAGCAATAGAAAAGCCAAGTCTTGCTTTCATACCTGATGAATAATTTTTAATAGGTACATCAATAAATTCACCAAGTTCAGAAAACTCTAGTATTTCTTCATATTTTTCCTCCAAAAAGCTTCGGGAAAAACCTAATACAGAACCATAGAGGAAAATATTTTCCCTTCCGGTATAATTCGGATCAAAGCCTGCTCCAAGCTCTATCATTGGTGCAATATGACCATATCTGGTAACTTTTCCTGATGTAGGTTTATACACCCCTGCTATAACTTTTAACAACGTACTTTTCCCTGCACCGTTTAGTCCAAGAATTCCTAACCTGTCACCTTTCTTCAGTTCAAAACTTACATTCTTCAAAGCCCAAAACTCATTAAAACGAATCTTTTCACCTTTTATCTTCTTTATTAATAACTCTTTAAAATTATCTACTTTTTCTTTACTGAGATTAAAGCGAATACTGACATCATTCACCTTTAGTGCAACTTTTCCCATATTGCCTCCTATATGTGTAAGATAAACTTATCCTGATTTTTCTTGAACATGACAACTCCAACAACTAACGCCGTTACACTAAATCCAAGTGAATACAACATCATCTGAAGATTTGACAATCCATAACTGGTACTTGTGAAAATAGAACCTCCTTCCATAATCACGCAACGCACATTACTGATAATGCAATATACCGGATTCAGACTAAGCACAGTCTTAACTGTATCATCCATTCTTTCTACTGAATAAAAAATTCCAGAACAATACATAATCAGCATAGTTATAACTTCCCATAGATATTCCAAATCTCTGAAGAATACACATACCGTCGATAATATTAATCCTACTGCCACACATAATATTGCTAAAATCATCAATGGAATTAACATCTCTATGATATGCCATGTAAAAGGAACCTGATATACGATTGCTAAAGCCACCAAAATAATTAATGAAATCAAAAACAATATATAATTATATATAATGGTCGACAACGGATATAGGTACTTCGGTACATAAACCTTCTTTATCATAGCCTGATTTGCCCGGATAGAGCGCATTGCAACCTTACTTGTACTGGAGAAACAACTATACATTAATCGTCCACACAAAATATAAACAGGAAAATACGGTATATTCTTTCCTAATAACGTTCCAAATACGAAAGCTAAAACCATCGTAGTTAGCAGAGGTTCTAACAATGTCCACACTAATCCTAGATATGAACGTCTATATTTTAATTTAATCCCTTTTACAACCAACTCATTTAAAAGGTATCGGTATCTCATAAATCCTTCAATATATTTCTTCATATTACCTCCGTCCTTTTTTAGTAATACTCGCAATAATTATATATTATTCTTTTATAATGTCAAATTTTACTAATATATTTCTTACTTAAATATAACAATTCAGCCATGCAGCTGGATTTTGCTGGCTGAACTGTTATCATTATATCAAAAAATAAGATATTATGAAATGAAAACCTCATTATCTTTTACTCTTTTCTCTTCCGTCTTATCTCTTTCCTTATTTTTTAATTTGTACTATAATATTTCTATCTGAATTTTAGGGAGATTAGTATGGGTATTTTAGGTAAAGTTAAAACAAAAGCTGGCAATTTAAAAGAGACCAAAAGACGTGCCACATATGCAAAATATTATAAAAATTTATTGATTGATGACAAGGTTATTTTATATGATTCATACTTTGGACGAGGCATGATTTGCAATCCTTATGCACTTTTTCTTGAATTAATAAATAATGCAGACTTTCAGGACTACACCCATGTTTGGGTGATTGAGGACCGATATGGCAACGAACCGATTATGGAGCAGTTTCAAAATAACAAAAATGTATTTGCCATTGCCAGACATAGTGATGACCACCTGAGATATTTAGCTTCTGCTAAATATATTATCACAAACGTTTCCCTTCCTTTTTACTACTGTAAGAAAGAGGGACAAACCTATGTGAACACATGGCATGGTACGCCAATTAAAAGTTTAGGATTTGATATGCCGGATGCACCCGTTACAATTTCCAATGTCCTAAGAAATTTTTTATCTACCGATTATATTGTCTCAGCTAATCCATTTTTAACTTCTGTTTTTTTAGATAAATATAAATTAAATGGATTATATGAGGGTACGATTATTGAAGAGGGGTATCCTCGAAACGACAGATTATTTCATACAAATAAAGAAGAAATTATATTAAACTTGCAAAAATACGGCATCGAAATTGATTCCAAAAAGGAAATTATTTTATATGCTCCTACATGGAAAGGCAGTGATTATAACCGTCCGGAAATTGATGTCAATGAATATATTGAATTTAAAAGAACTATAGAGTCCATGATTGATACCGACAGATACCAGATTCTGTTGAAACCTCATCAAGTCGTTTACAAAGAATTGAAAAAGTCAGGTCGCATGAGTGATTCATTAATTCCTGCTTTTATTGATACAAACGAACTATTATCAATCACTGACATTTTAATTTCCGATTATTCCAGTATCTTTTATGATTTTCTGGTTACGGACAAGCCTGTTATCTTTTATATTCCGGATCTTGAGAAATATAAAAATGAACGTGGACTTTATTTAGAACCGGAAGACTTGCCTGGACCTTGTTTCACAAAACTGTCTGAAGTTGGCAATGTTATTAACAATTTAGGTGAATTTATCAACAAGTACCGTACATCATATGAAAAGGCAAAGTTCTTTGCCTGTCCGAGAGATGATGGAAATGTTGCAAAGCGAATTATTGATATTATTTTTTATCAGAAAACATCTGATAAGAAGGGAACTCCATATCAATTAATAACGTGTAAAAACGAAAAGAAAAAACTTCTTTTCTTCGGTGGCGGACTTCGTATGAATGGAATTTCAACCGCTCTGCGTACAATGTTAGATTATATTGATTATGACAAATATGATGTGACAGTTTATGCCGGCAATCTGAAATTTGAAGACAGCAAAGAAATGATTTGTACTTTTAATAAAAACGCCCGCATTTTTGCCAGAGTTTCCTATACTCCTGCCACATGGGGCGAAACACTTCGAAATGATTTTTTACGTGTTTTTGGTTTTAACACACCTTTCATCAAGTACATCTATCCCAAAGCCATGTATGACAGAGAATTCGTTCGCTGCTTTGGAAACAGTCACTTTGATACGGTAATTGATTATTCAGGTTATGGCAGTTTTTATTCTATTCTGTTATTAAGCAGTCCTGACTCACAAAAGCTTATCTGGCAGCACAACGACCTGCTAACAGAAAAGCATAAAAAAGTAAACGGCAAAAAACCTCATAATCGTGAATTACGTGTAGTTTTTTCAACCTATCCGTTTTTTGACAAAATTGTCGGTTGCTCTGAAGCTACCATGCAGGTAAATTTGGAAAAAATAGGCTATGGTGAACTAAAAGAGAAATGTTGCTTTGTAAGAAATGCCGCAAACTTTGACAGAGTCATCGCCGGTGCCAAAAAATCATTTACAAGTGAAACAGCTTCAGATGCTGGAATCTCTGAATTACTGAATCCTAACTTAACATCGTTTGTGAATATGGGGCGACTGTCTCCCGAGAAAAATCAGGCAGCATTAATCCATGCCTTTGCAAAACTTCACAAAGATTATCCAGATACAAGACTTTATATTATTGGTGAAGGTGCTCTTATGAGTGAGTTAAAAGAGCTAATCCAATCTTTTAAACTCGAGGGTAAGGTAATTATGACTGGCAATATAGACAATCCTTTTATGTTAATGAAGGAATGTGACTGTTTTATCCTTCCATCATTACACGAAGGGCAGCCAGTTTCACTGTTAGAAGCAAGATTATTAGGACTTCCTATTATTATGTCGAATTTCAGCTCTGCGAAATCATCTTTGTTTGAAAACGGACAATTATTAATTGGTAATACTGTGGATGAAATTTATAGCGGACTTGTCTCTTTTATGAAAGGAGAGGTTCCAACCTGCAATTTTGACTACAAAAATTATAATCAGGTAACCATCGGGCAGTTTGAAGACATTATTTAAAATCTCATTTTAACAGAACTTGTATTCCACTTTATTTGTGGAACGATTATAACAATATTTTCAACCCAAACAATAGGAGGCAGATATGCAGACAGGTGAATATACCGCAAATGTAAAAAACGGTTTAAAATATACATTAAAAAGAAATGCAAAAAAACTGATACAAAATTTTAAAATGCCAGAAAAAGATATTGGGAAAAAGCAATATTATTCTTATCTTGCGATTCCTATACAAAAAAATTGTGTATTTTATGAGGCATTTTCTGGTCTTGGGATTTTAGACAATCCCCGTGCAATTTTCCTGCAGCTTTTAGAAGATACTTCATTTGAAAATTTTACACACATCTGGTCCATTGCAGACATGGATATGGCAAAAGATAATCTGAAAGAATTTGAAAACTTACCAAATGTAAAATTTGTTCTGCGGGAATCAGAAGAATATTACAGATATTTAGCCTCAAGCAAATATCTTATTTCTAACTCAACGTTTGGGTATTTCTTTACCAAGCGTCCTGAACAGGTTTACATTAACACATGGCATGGTGTTCCAACGAAATATATGGGATACGACCACACCGTAGAGCGTGTAGAAAATGCCCGTGGTCCTGCGAGAAACTTTCTTTCTGCAGACTATATCGTTTCTGCAAATAAATTCATGACAGAGGTAATGTACCGAAACTCCTATAAATTGGATGGTCTGTTTCAGGGAAAAATATTAGAAACAGGACATCCCCGCAGTGACTTACTCATAAACGCTGAAACGGAAAAAATATATGCTAAGCTACGTGATGCAGGGCTTAAAACAGATAAGAAAATAATTTTGTATGCACCAACCTGGAAAGGTACGCTGTATAATCAGTTGGATTATGATGTGTCAGAATTTAAAGAAACAATAAAAAAGTTTTCTGATAATATTGACCAGACAGAATATCGCATTTATTTAAGAGTGCATTACTTCTTATATAAAATTTTAGCTGATGATCCGGAATTAAAAGAATTTCTTGTTCCATTTACTATTGACACCAATGAACTTTTATCTGTGGTAGATATTCTTATTTCAGACTATTCCAGCATTTTCTTTGATTTTTTAATTACAAAAAGACCAATGATATTTTATGTTCCTGATTTAAAAGAATATGAAAGCGGACGGGGACTATATGTACCTACGGACACCTTACCGGGACTTGTCTCTTCCAGTCTGGACGAAGTGGCATCTTCACTTGATGCGATTTGCAAAAACAGAGAGGAATACTTAGAATTCTACGAGCCAATGTGGCAGGAAATGGCTTCATGGTGTATTTACAATGATGACGGCCTGTCCACCAAGCGGCTAGTAAATATTGTTTTTAAAGATTATACTTACCTTTCATCTAAAACACATAACATTATTGATGGTTTTGGAAACAAAAAGAAAAAGATATTAATCTGTGTCAACTCCAGACAAAAAGATGACGCTTTCTGGGCATCATTCCAGACAAGCCTTGAACGGTATAACTATAACACCGCTGATGTAACCGTACTAGTCACTGCTTTTCATGACGAAAAGGCAAAAGAGTACTTTAATACTCTGCCTAAAAATGTACGTGTTCTTGTTTGGTATGCACTTCCTTTTGTGGCAAAAGAAACGAAACGCTTTTATGACCGCGAAGCAGTCCGTGCATTGGGAAATGCGACATTTGACGAGGTACGTGTGGAAGGCGATATTACGCAATACTGGGCAGCATTTGCAAATAATTTAAACAGTTTATCTCAACTACAATCATAAAAAAGATAATAAACAATTAAAAAGATGGGGCGGCACTCGCCTCATCTTTTTAACTAAAATATTCAACATATATATCTATTCTACAATGTCAAATTCAGTAGTTACATATTCTACATTTGTATCCTGCCCCCCATTTATTGTATGAGTATATCTATAATGACCTGTAGCCAAATTATCTATATGTCCGAAGGTCTCGCCACCTTTTCCATTTAAACCGATAGTAAACAATAGATAAGACTTCTTATCAATAAGCCCTATTATTTCTATACTTACCATTTCACGTGCATCTAAACTTTTCCATTCTCCATCCTCATATCTTTCTAATTTACCAAAAGCATAATCCATATGATAATCTTCATTCGTATTATTAATTATTTTTACATTTATGGATATTCCATTCTCACTCATTTTAATTGGAGCATTCGTTATCTCCATTTTTATTTGCTCCTGTTTTTCATGAACTTCAAATTCAACAGGAACCTCTACTCCCCCACTATTTGTTGTAAATTTTATTGTGTAGCGATATTTTCCTCCAACTAAGTCACCATAGAAATAACCAATATCAATATTTGCTACATTGAAACCATTTTCTGAAAATCTTACCAAATACTCCTGAAAACTAATCCCTTCTTTAAAAGAAACTTTTTCCCATTTGCCATTGTTATACATTTCTAATATTCCACTTTCACCAGGACAATACGCCGGCTCATATTCTTTGTTTACATTGCTAAGCAAATATGTAATGTTAAGTTTTTTTGTTGTATCATCATACACTGCACTTTTCGCTACAATAGAAGGTTTTAACGTATCTACAACTGACTGATTTACGTTGTTTTGTGGTTTTATAGTTTTAGAATTTACTTTAACTTCTATTTTATATTTTCTCCTTTTATACTTTGCAGTTAATGCAGTTTTTCCTTTCTTTTTTCCTTTAATTATGATTAAATTGTTATATTTTCCTTTTTTATTTACTATCTTTACAACTTTTTTATTTTTAACTTTCCATTTTACTTTTGCACGAGCAGATTTTAACTTAATGGTTGTTTTTTTCCCGACCTTAATGCTTACTGATTTTTTATTAAATTTTACTTTTGTTTTATTTTTTGCGCTCACTTCATTATTGCCCATGAACGTAATAACCATTAAAAACAATAATATCACTAAAACTCTAAATACTTTCTTATTCATATAAATTCTCCTCTCTTAAAACACTTAATAATTATACAACTGTTCTCCTTCATTTTTCTTTTCTTTTATCAAATTAAACATTAAAGCTGTTATTCTCGAACCACCATTTGCTACATAAATTTTCTCATCATTCTGATTATAATAATCTCCATGTGTATGTATCGCACACACTATGTTATTTGAATCAAAAACAGCCCCCCCGCTTTCTCCCGAAATAGCATTTGCATCATACTTAATAATAATTTCATTTGTATCTTTTACTATTCCATTATCCTTAAACAAATTCCATCCAGAATAACCAGAAGCAGTATATATTGCATATCCTGTAACCGTAATGCTGCTATTCAATAAGGAATCGCTAACCTTAAATCCAGAACCCCCTGTAAAATTTCCAATATTTCCATCCACGATCACAACTGCCCAATCGTTCCTTGGATCATAATCTTCTTTGGGTATATATTTATCAGAATAATAAAATTCTTTAATTGTATATTCGTTCGCATTTTCAGTCCCATGTTGAGATACGACTCTCATATTACTAACAATACCATGCTGATTTATTACACAATGGGCTGCTGTTAAAATAACATTTTGCCCTACAACAACCCCTGACCCATATCCACTAGAACTTCCAGCCGTCTTAAAAGTAACAACTGTACTATACGGATATAATAAAGGTGATACATATGATAGCGAACCACCTGGCAAAAGACCATATCTTGATATTCTCTCTTTGTATATACTTAAATTGTTAGGTATATATCCACTTTCAACAGTATTTGCAATATCATTATAATAATAGTCTTCTTGAGTTATTGTATTTGTCTCTGATGAATATTTATTAAGAGTTTCTTTTTTATCATAATATTCAACACTAAGCCACATATAACTTGGACCAAGCTCTGGTCCATTAATTACCTCACCAGTTCCTTCTTCTTTTGCCACAAATGCTAAACCATTATTCAATTCTCCATTACTTATCATTTCTGTAACTGCTTCTGTTATATCTAATGTATGCCTGTTTCTATCTACACCATTACATTGAAAACTTGCTATTGTATCCCCCAACTCTGGTTGTGTGTTCCAAGTTATATTTTCTGTTGACCAACTGCTCTTTACTTTTTTTACCTCTACTGTTCCCGTTGTATAGTTGGTAGTGCTTTCTGCAACAGATAATTGTGCTCGCTTTATTATTTTTTTATTCCACTCTACCTTATTGCCTATATATGAATCTCCACTCATAACATGACTTGTATCTAAATATAATCTCTGCTCCGTTCCTTTATATGGAAATGTCAAATCACATTTATTTTTTATTACAAATTCATTTGGATGTAATGTTTGATCTCTTACAAATTGCATGCTGCTTACCATAGCAGTAGGTAAATATTGGTCTAAAAACCATACTGCGGTCGGATCTACAACAACTGGATAAGAGGCATTTTTTAAATACTTCTTATTAATTATAAGTTTTAATAATATCTCATTTCCACTATTCATAACTTTATATGAAATATCGTCATAATTAATATTTCCTTTGCCATCTTTCATATTAGGAGGCAATATATACCCAACTTTATGTTGCGATTCTGTATCAACAAAATAAATACATTTATTTTGTTGATCTTCAATCAATGTAATATTTTTTGAGTCTACTTTAAAACATATTTCATTTTTAGATGGTTTAGACGATAACACAATATTTTCTTTAACCCCATTTTTCTGCGATGTATACTCATATTCTGAAATTATTCCATTTGCTTTATATGTAATTTTATTACCATCAATAACACTGTTGTACTTTTCATCTACTATCGGAGCAAAAGACAAACTATATTTTCCCTTATTCATTACTACTGGTGCTTCTTTATCTAACTGCTGTGGGAAATATTGTTTTGAATCTCCACTTTTATTTACTGCTATATATTTACCCAAGCTATCTCCATGATTAAGCTCTTTTAATTTTTGTCTATCTGCTTTATCCATTGTTGTTAAACTTGAATCATATTCTTTTAATTTTCCTTTTTCCTGGTAACGAATTTTTTGACTACAAATATCAACCCTTTTACTTCCATCACTCAGCAAATATGTATTTGAGTTCTCCGTTCTTTCGTCTACTAACTCTTTTACCTTTGTAATAATTTCTTTTTGTTTTACCTCTTTTTCTTCTTGATTCGTTTTCGCTTGTATGCCTGTTATTCCAACATTAAATATTACTGATATTACTAATAAGACTGATAATATTTTTTTTTAATTTCCTTTTCATAATTTGTCCTCCTAACTTTTTCAAAACAAAACCCCAACTTGAACGCATATCATAAATGTAGTCTTATCCTACAATTAAATCTTTTTTCGTTCTGTTGGGGATTCTCCATCGTGTATTATCTGCTCTTAATTCATCTAAATATAAACTCGCTCTCCCCCTTTTTTTTACAGTGCCTTTCTACTAATTAATCTTCTCCTTTCTACTATAAAATCATTTCCGACCTATTGATATATTATAATCTTATAAGATATATAACTTACTGTCAACAAATATCCATGTAAATAGAAAATTAACACTCCATAAAAAATGAGACCTAACTTCAATTTTTGTCAAGTCTCATTTTTAACTCATTACACCATTTTTCAAATTATATTATTTAAACAATAAATATCAACAAACTCTACTCTCCAAATATCTTTTTAACTACTCTTTCTGATGCATGTCCATCATCAACACAGCAGAAACGATTATAAAATTCCTCATATCTATCCTTATACTGTTCTTCAATCTTATCAATATTTTTGATTGCATCAACTACATCATTATTTGTCAGAAGCATTGGACCTGGCAGGTCGTCTTCCATAGATAAATAGAATCCATGAAGAACATCTCTATATCTTTCCAAATCATATGTGTAATACAGAACCGGACGTTTCAAATTGGCAAAATCAAAGAATACAGATGAATAGTCTGTAATCAAAATATCTGTAATCAAGTATAAATCTGTTACATCATCATATGCACTTCCATTCACTGCGAAGTCTCCATACTTTGACATATCGAGAGCTTCAACTACCAGATAATGCAGACGAAGCAGGATTACATATTCATCTCCAAATTCCTTTTCTAATCTGTTTACATCTAAATCTAAATCAAACTTAAACTGTCCAATTTCATAATAATTATCATCACGCCATGTCGGTGCGTACATAATAACTTTCTTGTCCAATGGAATACCCAGTTTTTCCTTAATCTTCTTTGCCCGCTCTTCTCTGTCCGGAGCATATAGCGGATCATTTGCAGGATAACCGTACTCTAATATTTTTTCCTTTGGATACATAAAGCAACTTTGGAATTTTTCTGTAGAGAACGGATTATCTGATAACAGGTAGTCCCATGCTTCTTTTTGTCGATAGAACTTATCCTTATAATTTGAAACACCGCCAACAACATCATTTAAATCAAATGCCAGCCTTTTAAGAGGTGTTCCATGCCATGTCTCCAATAAAATAGTCTCTTCTCTCTTTGGAACACTAAGTGGCTGTTTCATATTCAAAATCCAGTATTTACTACGGTTCATATAGTAGAAATACCGCAGACCGGAACGTTTTACCGTCTTATGTTTTCCCGGGATCTTTAAGCCCCTTTTGTCCACAGACCATATATACGTGTATTTGTCTCCATAATGTTTTTGCATATACTCATAAATATATTTCGGCTGACCGGAGTAATTTCTACCCATAAAGCTCTCAAAAATAACCCAATCCTTTTTGATCTCCATTTTATTAAAAATATGAAGTGCAAATGCTTTATTTCTTGCCCACTTATTTTTAAACATTCTTTTTATTTTTCTTTTTGCCAGAAGTCTGTTTCCTGCTTTTTTTGTTTTTTCAAGATTACCTGTAGCAACTGCCCTCATAACAGACTTTTCCAGCCAATAAATATATTTTCTATTAAGATGCCTCAAATTTACATTCTTTAGGCGCTCATGAAGTTCAGAAAAATATTCTTCTTTCCAACATGGTTCCTCTTCCGTATTCCAGCGAAGTTTTTTTATTAAATATAGAGTAGTAAACTTTGCAAGAATCAAATCAAGATGCCGTTCAATTTCTTTATGACCTTTTGCAATTTCTTTTGCATTGTCTACAGCCATAAAGTAATATGGCATAGAATCTATCTTAGGGGTCTGCTCTATTGCCGGGTTATTATATCGGTCATTATGATGTCTCTTTACATAGATAGCGTCAATATTACCTATTATTTTATCTGTAGAGCACATAATCTTTGTCAGCACCAAAACATCAGCAAAACAGAGTTGCTCCTCATTAAAGCGAATATTATTACGCTCAAATAAGGACTTCCTATAAACAGCACCTAAAATTGTCAGGTTTTCCAAACGTCTGTAATGTGTAAATTTAGCTTCTAATGGATGATAGAAATCATACTTGGATAATCGTTCCTCTTCTTTTTCAAGGTTTCTCTTTTCTTCAAAGGTAACTGTCCCCTGATAAGTTCCTTGTACACGACCATATGCCATGTCCGTGTCCTCTTCCATTACATCCAGTAATTTTTTAATTCCGTCTTCATAGATATAATCATCATTATCCAAGAAATAAATATATTCACCCTGTGCCTTGTCCAAACCTAAGTTTCTTGCAGCGGATACTCCAGTTTTCTCCTCCAAATAAAAAACACTCAAATGTATCTTTTCCTGATATTCATCAATAATCTTCTGAAACTCTTCCGGCTCATCCTGCAGATCATCTACAACCAATATTGTTTCGTAGTCTTTAAACTCCTGCCCGGCTATACTTTTTAAACAGTCCTCTAAATACCATAAACACTGCTTATGGGTTACAATAATACTTACCATTCTATTCTCCATTTCACATTTTTTCTAAAGTCAATTAAAATCTTTCATACTGTCTTATTTTTCTTCCTTTGTGGTCATATCCTTTTTATTCAAATCTTCCTTAATCTGTGTTGTGGAAATACCTTCTGTTCTCGGTAGGTAAACTACGTCACAATAATCCTTTAAGAAATCAAATTTCCCTTCCCAGTCACTGCCCATTACAAAAGTGTCAATCTTATAATCCTGCACATCCGTAACTTTCTGCTCCCAGTTATTTTCCGGAACAACCAAATCTACATATCTGATTGCTTCCAAAACCTGTTTTCTCTGCTCATAAGTAAAATAACATTTTTTCTGCTTTGAATTCCAGTTAAATTCATCTGTTGAGAGAACTACAACTAAGTAATCTCCCATTTCTTTTGCTCTTCTTAAGATATTAATATGCCCATAATGAAGCATATCAAATGTTCCGTAAGTAATAACTCTCTTCACTTGTTTCTCCTTTATTTTCCAATTACTAAGTATACTTAATTATACTCGCTTTCTATAATCATATCCAGCACTTTTTTACTGGTGGTTGGACCATCTAAATAGTTGTATTTATCATTAAAACAACAATATTTCTCATTTGCCGCAAAGTCTTTTGAAAACTTCTTAACATATTTAAAAACTTCTTCCTGTTCTTTTACTACTGGTCCTGGCAGCTGTTCTATGTCAAAATAGAAATCCCGTAAATTGTTTTTATACTCATAATAATCTGCCATATAAAAGATTATTGGTCTTTTCAGATTTGCATAGTCAAAGAATACTGATGAATAATCTGTTATCAGGATATCGCTGATTACGTATAATGTATTAATATCTTCAACTTTCGAGACATCATACACAAAGCCCTCATATTCTTCTGTCTCTAATCTTTGTGAGATGAAGTAATGAGCCCTAAACAAAATAACATAGTCATCACCCAGATATTCTTTTGCCCTGTCAAAATCAATATAATTTTCCAACTCAAATCCTGCTGCCGCACTATACTTATTATCCCTAAATGTCGGCGCATACAATATAATTTTTTTTCCCTTTGGAATCGCAAGCTCTTTTTTTATTCTCTCGCAATCTTCTTCTGTCGCTTTAAATAAAAAATCATTTCTAGGATATCCTGTGGTAAGTACTTTATTTTCCTTATTTACATTCCTCATACGAAACGCAGAGATAAACTTTTCCGTACAATACTCAGACGGAGAAATCATATAAGATATTTTCTTAGACTCTTCTGTATAAATATCGTTGATTTGAGAGAACTTTGTCATAGCATTTCCGTTTTTTTCTACATCACATCCAATTTTCTTCAGAGGAGTACCATGCCATGTCTGTACAAAAACCTGCTCGGCTCTCGGTTTTAAGAAAGGACGTGTATTAGAATTAAATATCCAATACTTCGCCTTTGCCAATGCACGATAATACTGAAAACTTTCAAATTTCACAACAGATGTATTTTTTCCTGTCAAATCTGTTCTCTCTGTGTTCCTTAAAGACCAAATCAACTTATAATCCGTATATTTCTCATTATTTCTCATTTCTTCATACAAAGCCTTTGGATTACAAGCTACATATCTTCCTTGAAATGCCTCGAAAATTACTGTTTTTTCATCGGGCTTGTCCATAACTTTTGCAATACTATACAAGAATCTTTTATAAAGAAGCATAAGCTCTCTCAAAAAATCTTTTATTATTTTCATTGCAGATGCCTCCCAAATACCTTTTCCTCAATACGCTGGCTGCTGTTTCCATCATTATAGGAATTTATTATCATGTTTACTTTTTCTCTCTGTGCTGCATATGTGTCTCTACCTTCTGCCACTTCCGAGATAAACTTCTCTAAATCATCATAAGAAGACAATTTCATTCCCGGCATATATTCAAACGGATTTTCAAACACAAATCCTCTTTTTTTTCGATACTCCTCAATATCTTCTACAGTAAATGCAATCGGTCTGTTTAAGAGCATATAATCAAAATACACTGACGAGTAATCTGTAATTAATGCATTTGCTTTTTTTAACAAAGAATAAACACTCATGCCCTTTTTATCTAAATCTTTTTGTACTAAAAATTTTATATGACTATACGCATCATACTCTACAGACGCTGTCTGCAATGGATGAAGTTTGATAATTAATCTACATCCAATACTTTTTAATTTCGTGTTTAATCTTTCCAACTGATTGTTCTTTAATAAAGAAACAACATACTCCTCATCATACTCCCTATATGTAGGAAGCCATAAAATAACTTTGTCTTCTTTTAACAAAATATCTGATGCAACATCCCTGGTAAATAATTCATCATTTCTTGGATTCCCTGTAATAATAACCTGCTCTTCCTTACAACCAAATATTTTCGCCATAATCGGTTGATATAAAGGCGAACTTGCTACTACATATGTGAAAAAGTTGTAGTCTGTTTTTTCAAGACCCTTCTCCAAATTTCCAATTTTTTTAAGCGGAGTACCATGCCAAAGATTTACTACCACCTGAGATTTTGATGGCTTAATCGGATACTTGCCAAAACAATAAAAAGCATATTTTGCTTTCATAAAATAAGAAATTCCCTGCTTATTTCCTACAAATGTCACATTATCAGGCGTATTTTTTACATAATCATCTACATCATTAATGCTTACAACAATTTTGTATTTTTCATTATATTTCTGTGTAATTAAATAATCATAAAAAGCCTTAACATTATCCCGGAATCCTAAGTTAGAATAAAAGAAAATAAGTCTCTCATCTTTTTTTATGATTTTATTAGCAAATGTTAATGGCTTAAAAGCCATTTTTAAAATTTCTTTTTTCATTTACTTTTCTTTCCTTAATATTTTCTTATATATCAGTACTCTGACACTGTTTGGTACAAGGCTGACAACAGACCTGCCCACAGCTGCTGTCAAAAAAGAAAACGTTCCTATAAAACCAAGTTTTCTCAGATGATTCTGAAATCTGAAAATGCATCTTACATAGGATACTCCTCCCCTTCTCTTATACATATCCTCTCCGGCTCTCATATAAACCAGATTTTCCTGAACATTGTACCCTTTATAACCTTTACAGAGCATAGTCACCCATAAATTATAATCCTCAAAATATCTATAATCCTCATATAATCCGGCTTCAACGACCGCCTCTTTTTTATACATGACGGACGGATGATTAAATGGGCTTCTTTTTGCTGCGAAATGATGGATTTCCTGCCATGTCTCCGGCACCACTCTCTCTGCTTTTGTATTGTCTATACTTTCCGTAAATTCAATAATATTAGAACCTACAATATCTACACCCCGTTCTTTCATAACTCTTAACTGTTTTTCCATTCTGTCTGGTGCACTGATATCATCACTGTCCATACGTGCAATAATATTATTCTTGCACTGCAGTATTCCATTATTAAGTGCCTTTGCCAGCCCCATATTATGTTCCAGCCGATAAACATTGAACAAGCCTGAATAGGTTGTTACATAATCTGCAATAACTTTATTCAGGCCTTCATTTAGAGGTCCGTCACAGACAATCACAAAATCATTGGTCTTTACCGTCTGATTTAATATGCTGTCTACTGCCTCCTTAAAATATTCTGGATTCTCTTTTATATAAACCGACATTAGCACGGAGTAATTCTCGTTCATGAAACCACCTATTTTTTCTCAATAATTGCCGTTTTCTGGTCTTTTTCAACGCCCTCTGTATTGTCTTTCATAAACATAATCTTAAATGTCATTAGAATTAACTGAATATCCGTCCAGACCTTATAATGCTGAATATAATGCATGTCCAGTTTTAATTTATCATAAGGGGTTGTATTGTACTTTCCATAAACCTGTGCATATCCTGTAAGTCCTGCTTTCACCTTTAAGCGGAAACAGAACTCTGGTATACTCTCCTCATACTCTTTTGCAATTTCCGGTCTTTCCGGTCTTGGACCAACCACTGACATCTGCCCCGCAAGTATATTAAATACCTGAGGAAGTTCATCAAGATGTGTCGCTCTAAGTATCTTTCCTACCTTAGTAATTCTTTCATCATCTTTTGCTGCCAGTCTGGCACCATCTTTTTCAGAATCACACTTCATACTTCTAAATTTTAATATTTTAAATACTTTTCCATCTTTCGTAAGTCTTGGCTGTGTATAAAACACAGGACCTCTGTCCCATATTAAATCACCTAATGCAACTAAAATTGTTATAACCACCGTCGGCACACATAAAATTAAGGAGATAACAATGTCAAGCAACCGTTTTAAAAATGCCTGCTCCCATTTTAAGCCCTTTGCTTTTGTTACTAACAACGGTGAATCAAACAGCGTATTATGTTCTGAGCCAATAATAATAATGTCAGAAATCTTTGGTGTAATATATGCTCTTTTATCATACATGTAACATAACTTTATAATTGAGTTACGTTTTGCACTCGGAATATCACATAACAGAATTGCAGAATGTTTCAAAATTGCACTCTTTATTTCATCAAAGCTCTTATCGCAGTGAATCGCTTCCGAAATAATATACTTATCTTCACGTGTTTTTATTTTCTTTAAGAAATTATCCGGATCTCTGTCACTGAAAATTAACAGCATATCCCTTGGCGGATACATCCATCTGTAAATTCCAATAGCAATGCCTGACCATACAAGACAGCAAAGTATATTATCAAAACTCATTCCAATCAACGGTGCCGGATTTACCAGTTTCAGGGATAACATGGAAATCTGCAGATACATAATAAAGTTTGTAAACAATAATGCTAAAAGTTGCGAGAATACTAAATTAGAATATTGTAATCTTCCTAACTTAAAGGCTCCGTATACATGACTAAACAAAGTAAACATCAAAGCATACACAAATAATAATACAATATGACCTTTGAAGAAAAACTCTCTGTCCATACCGGTACTGTAATGATGATCCCAAAAATACCAGAATATCATTGTTTGTCCTGTAATTATAATTGCCTGTAATAACAGGATTGTAATTCTTCTAAACGCTCTTGACTGCTTCATTTCTTCTCCTAAAACATAAGCTGGCTTGCACCACTTGGGGACACGCAATACCAGCTCATAAACTATACTAATTTTACCAAAGCCACTATTATTTGTCAATTCATGTCATTTTGTATATAACAGTTCAGGTAACTATTCAGTCTTTCAAATATTTATGTTTTCATGTGCATGGCTGAACTGTGGTACATATTGACTCTTTGTTTTTTTCCCATTATGTAGTATAATGAGACACGAATTTAAACTTTATTTTTATTTTGCTCAATAAAAGAGATTTTTATTTCGTTTAATAGATAAAACTAATTTAAATTACTTTTTTATTTTACAGTGATTTAAACTTTTAGGAGGTATTTATGAGTAAAAAACAGAAGTCTTCAGACATAAAAACAGGATATTATGGATACAGCTCTGAAACGGGTGCATCCAGAAAAAATACAAATATGAAAAAACAAAAAAAAGCAAAAGGCTCAAATGTAGGAAAAGCTTTGGGTATTATTCTAGTTATTTTACAATTAATTGCATCTGTCGCTTTTGTGTGGATGTTCTTATCCAAAGGTTTTGCTTTTACTTCTGCTGGCAGTGTTGCAGGTATCATTGCAATTCTTATTATTCTTCTGGCAGTTGTTCTATTTCTTCTGCAGAGAACAAAAAATGCCCAGACTTTTGGGAAAATCATTTCAATTGTTGTAATTATTATCCTTGCATTGGGATGTTATTATCTTTCCAAAGATTTAAGCAAATTTACAACCGGTGACAAATTAGATGATACACCTTTTGTTGTTTTTGTATCCGCTAATGATACCTTTGGAGAGTTTAACGAAAAAACTTTAGGACGTTCTGACACAAATATTCTGGCGATTGTAAATCCGAAAAATCATAACGTTTTAATGATTTCTACACCAAGGGATTATTATGTTCCTGTTCAGGCACAGGCTGTCGCTCCGGAATCATACGATAAATTAACACATGTGGGTCTTTATGGAAAAGGAACTGCCAAAAAGAAAACAGACGGTTCACCAGCCACTGCAAGTGACTGGCAATGGGCTTACGAAGTAAACTGGGACTCTGGAAACAAAGCATTAATGAATACATTAAAATCTTTGTATAAATTTAATGTTCCAAATAAACATTACCATTATATTAAATTGAACTTTACTGGTTTTGCAGATTTAATTGATGCAATGGGAGGCATTACGATTAATGTGGACAAGCCATTCAGTACCAGAACTTATGCATCTTACGGTGATAAAGATACAGGCGAAAGAAAAACATATACCTATACAAAAGGTAAAATGAAAATGGACGGAGCTACAGCTCTGACTTTTGCCAGAGAACGTCACTCTTTTGCTAACGGAGACATGCAAAGAAATAAAAATCAGGTAAAAGTCTTAAAAGCAATTGAAAAGAAAGCTCTCAGCGGAAATACATTATTACGTTACAACAGCATATTAGACGCGATTGAAAATTGCTTTGCTACCAACATTGATATTTCTTCATCGATTAATTTATTAAAAGATGGAGGGAGTGACGGTTGGAATATTATGTCATTTAGTGTTATTGGTACTCCTTCGAGACAGATTTGTACATTCACAGGTACATCCCTTTCTGTTGTAATGCAGGATGAAGAGTCCGTAAATCGTGCAAGCAATTTGATAAAAATGACGTTAGATGGCAAGAGTACAGAAGAAATAAAGAAGCAGATTAAAGCATACAATAAAGAACAGGGAAATTAAAAGAGGTGCATAATGAAAAAAATTATTTTAACCGGTGGCGGAACTGCCGGTCATGTAACACCCAATATTGCATTGATTCCAAAATTAAAAGAAGCTGGATATGAGATAAAATACATTGGCTCCAAAGGAGGCATGGAAACACAGCTTGTAAAAGATGCCGGACTGGATTATGCAGGCATTTCATCAGGAAAATTAAGACGTTATTTCAGCTGGAAAAACTTCTCTGATCCTTTCAGGGTTTTAAGAGGATATTTTCAGGCAAAGAAATTTATTAAAAAATATAAACCCGATATTGTGTTTTCAAAAGGCGGTTTTGTGACAGTTCCTGTTGTGTTTGCCGCAAACAAATATAATATTCCGGTTATTATTCACGAGTCTGATATGACTCCCGGACTTGCAAACCGGCTGGCTATTAAAAAAGCCACAAAAGTATGTCACAATTTTCCTGAAACAGCCAAACATCTGGGGGAAAAAGCAGTTCACACCGGCTCTCCTATCAGAGCAGAACTCTTTACAGGAAATAAGCTTACTGCCCTAGATATGTGCGGCTTCACTGCCAACAAACCGGTTATTATGGTAACTGGTGGCAGCCTTGGAGCAGAAAATGTAAATAAACTGGTTCGTGCTGCACTTCCTGAACTTTTAAAAGAGTTTCAGGTCGCACACCTTTGTGGTAAAGGAAAACTGGACCAAACCCTTACAAATACAAAAGGTTATGCCCAGTTTGAATATATCAGCGAACAAATGAAGGACTTTTTTGCAATGGCAGATATTATTATCTCCAGAGCCGGAGCCAATAGCATCTGTGAAATATCTGCATTAAAAAAGCCAAATATCTTAATTCCATTGTCGGCTAATGCTAGTCGTGGTGACCAGATATTAAACGCAAAATCTTATGCGAAACAAGGTTTCAGCGAAGTCCTTGACGAAGATGTGGCAACGAAAGACGACCTTACCTCCACAGTACATAAAGTATACGACAACCGAAACACCTATATTAACGCCATGTCCAAATCTTCCAGCACAGGCGGTGTTGAAAAAATCGTAGCGCTAATAAAAGAATTAAGTAAGTAATTTTGCCAAACACTTTTGATATACTATTTATTAGCAGCGGAGACAGGCACAGTACCAGCAAATAAAATCCTACAAGCCTTTGGCAAAATAATTACAGAATCTCTTTTACTTTTGCTGCGATTTTTTCAAGACCTTCTGTGTCCTGCGTTCCCGGTGTCCATTTAATATGGGCATCGTCATCATCATACCTTGGAATTACATGGATGTGAAGATGGAACACAGACTGTCCTGCTACCTCTCCATTATTCTGTAATATATTTACGCCCTTACAGCCTGTTGCTTCTTTCAACGCTGCTGCAACTTTCTTTGCAGTAACATGGGCATGTGCCAATAGTTCATCTTGAATTTCAAATACATTTGCTGCATGCTCTTTTGGTATTACCAGAGCATGTCCTAATGTCGCCGGTGATATATCAAAAATCACTTTGACTTTATCATCCTCATACAATGTATTTGATGGAATTTCTCCTGCTGCTATCTTACAAAAAATACAATCACTCATTATGTTTCCTCCATTTTAATTACATCTTTTATTTTACAAATAGAACCTTTTATCATCTTTAGGATGATACAAAATATATGCCATAGTCACCCCGGCCATTGCACCACCCAGATGTGCCATCCAGTCTACGCCCTCTTCCATATTTCCAAAAACCATTAAGGCAAACAGAATAATCAAACGTGGTGTTGATACGTGGCCCATCTGATTCCTGTTCTTAAATATCATTACCAGCATAACTCCAAAAATACCAAACACTGCTCCGGATGCGCCAACACTTACTACTGCTTCATTCATTTGCATTTCCGCAAATGCTGAAATCAGTGAGCCACCAATACCACAGACAAAATATGTTATGAAATATTTTATCGGTCCATATTCCTTTTCAATCTGATATCCCAGAATACCTAACATAAACATGTTATTTAAAATATGCTCTGCACCGGAATGAATAAACATATGAGTAATCAACCGGTACCACTGACCACCTTCAAAAACATCCGGCCAATACATTGCGCCGTGCTCATATAAATACAATGTGCTTTCTGTGTCACCTATTATTTCCATTCCAAGAAACACAATCGCATTTATAATAATAAAACCTGCAGTTATAATTGGTATATCTCTCATTCTTTCGTTATACATATGTCTGTTCCCATTTCCTCTATTTGTCAATTATTACCCATATACTCATTTATTACTTTAGAGATTCGTTCACAACTATGTCCATCGCACCCTGTCATATACTTCTTAATAAATGACTCATGCTTTTCTGACACAGTCTGCTTACTACAATCTATCAGATAATTTTCTAATTCCTCCTGGTTTTGATATACATCTCCAGGAAGATCATCAGGATAATTCAGATAAAATCCTCTATTATAAATTGCCAGATCATAACAGAAAAATGCAATCGGCTTCTTTAGCAATGCATACTCAAATATAACTGATGAATAATCTGTAATCAGCATATCTGAAATAAACATTAAATCATTTGTAGAAAAATCCCTCATCACTTTAATATTACCATACTTGTGCGGAATAATATCATTTTTCATAACCGGATGAGGACAAATCAAAAACTGCTGGTTTGGCAGCAAATTTTCTGACAATCTATTAAAGTCAATCTCTGGCGTAAATACTTGTCTTCCCTCACCCACATCCCTGAAAGTTGGTGCATAAATAATAACAAATTTGTCCTTCAATTCCGGATGTTTCTCATATATCGCCTTCCTCTTCATCTCAATATATTCCTGATTGAAGAAATCATCTGTTCGCGGCGCTCCCATAGCCTTTACTTTCTTTAAACGAATATCAAAGGCATCGGCATAAATTGGTCTGATATGTTCTCCACTGACAATTGCCATATTATACTGAGCATGGGTCGCTTTATCCGTACTAATCGCCATGTTAGTTCCTCTCTGACCAAACTTTTTAAAAGCTCCACACGCATGCCATAACTGAATCACTCTCTGCTCTGGTTTCAAATCAAAATATCTAAGATATTTTACATAATCATCTGTAACAATCACTTTACTCGTGGCTATTAATTTAATCATCTTCAGCATTGCAGGAATACTATGTGGCAACATTGCTGCACAAATCACTTTATTCCCCTTTACATAAGGATAAAGTGCCTTCATATTGCCTTCTAGTTTTCCATCTTTTCGAATTGATACAAATAATACACGGTGTACTACCTTCTTCTGACTGTAATACTCTATTGCTTTCTTCATAATCTTCTCTTGAAAAGTTTTTGGCTCACTATCTATTAACTTTACAAAAGATTCCACCGGATTTATTACAATATCTTCATGATTCAAATTCACCGGCTTATCCTGAAGATACAGCTCTGCACAATCTCTTGCTTCGTCAGTTCCTATATAATCTAAGAATGTATCTTCTGAATCATTATATATAACAATACCATCATCAAAAAACAGATATGAGCCTTTCCGATACATTTCTTCAAATCTTGATAATACTGTTTCTTCGTCCTGCAGATTCAACTGCTTAATAAAATCTGTTGTAAAAAACTTATTTGCCAAAGTTTTATCAAAACATAATGACGGATTATATTCCATCCTTGTTGACAAAGATTCCTGTGTCAGTTTATTAACATAAACAGGTTGTTCTTCCCCATACGTGTTATGATATATCACCTCAGATATAAAATCCCTGTTTCCTTTAAGAAATCTTTTAAAAACATACTTAAATGCATTATTGGCATACACTACCTTATCATCACAAAAAACAATATACTGTGTATCTGCTTCTTTTAGTGCCTTCTTCTGTAATTCCTTTTCGGTGTCTGCTTTCATATAAAAAATGTTTCCATATACAAGGCTGTTTTCTTCAACCTCTGTTCTCATATTCTCTGGGACGACAATCCTTATCCCAACAAGATTCTGTTTCGTAAGACTTCTTAAACATTCGATAAAATCTTTTTCTCGTTCTTTCTCACCAAATAAAACTGCAGTAAATTGCGCCCTCTTTAGCACCTCCTGTTTGCTTCCACATAAGTCAAACAACTGAATATCCGGATTTTCATCTGCTATTAAAGATATATTTTTTACATCTAAAATACGAATCTTTTCCTGTATTTCAGCAACAATTAATCGTGCAGTTTCTTCCTCCAAACTCCATATCTTCGAATAAAACTGTCTAATTAATATATTCAATTCCTTAAATATAATCTTATTTAAATAATCTGCAATCACAGGATTTGTTCTAGCCTCTCGGATAGTATGATAATCAGTATAGTCTCTTAAAATGCTCTCTGTTGCACATTCTAAAATAATTCTGTGAGCCTCAATATAATCTTTGACCTTAGCATCTGATATCGTCTCAGTGATAGCATTCCCTTCACCATTTAATCTTCTATAATGGAATATAATCTCGTTGTATCCTGCAATTCTACGAATGTGATATACGTAGTTCATCAAAAATGCTCCATCCTCCGAATATGAGATTGGAGGAAGTCTGAAATGATACAGATCTATAATATCTTTTTTAAATAATTTATTGGAAAGAGAGAATGTCCATAGTATTCTGGCGTCATATTTGTCAATAATATCTTCTCCCATCAGTTCCTCAATATCTCTTACCCTGGTCGTTGTATAATTATCAAAAATATCATATCCCGCAATCACCAGCTCTGCTCTTTTTCTTACCGCTGTATGATACATCCCTTCCAGTGCAGTTAATTCCAATATATCATCCGAATCAAAAAAGAAAATATACTCTCCTTTTGCCACATCCAATCCTGCATTTCTAGCAGAGGAAGGTCCACCATTCTCCTTATCAATCACTTTTAATTTTGTATATTTCTTTTCGTACTCCTGCAATATTTCCAGTGTATTATCCTTGGAACCATCATTCACTACGATAACCTCATAATCATCTATGGTTTGATTTAATACACTCTCAAGAGTCTCTTCTAAATATAAAGCTGCATTATATGCAGCCATAATTACCGATATTTTCACTTTGTGCCCCTTTATACTTTTATATTTTCTTGTACATAATACCATATATTGCATTATGTTATCAAGCCTGTCACTGTTTTGTCTTCAGTTTGAAGCCACCTATAGACCCATTACAATCCTGTTGTTTATTATTCTTTACTATGATAGAATAATTTATTAGAATTACTTTATAAATACAAATTAAAAGGAGAAAAAAATGGATCTTTCATTTATCGTACCCTGCTATAATGAAGAAGGGAACGTAGAATTATTTTTTCAGGAAACAGAGAAAACATTTCAACATACAGACTATTCTTACCAATATGTTTTTGTTAATGACGGAAGCAGTGATTTGACAAGACAAAAATTGGAATCACTTTATAATAATCATCAGAAAAGCAATATTACTGTTGTAAATTTTTCAAGAAATTTTGGCAAAGAATCTGCTATCTATGCAGGGCTTGAAAACAGTGAAGGTGAATATATTTGTATTATTGATGCTGACTTACAGCAGCGTCCCGAAACAGCTTTAAAAATGTACGAGCAGTTAATCAAAAATCCTGCCTATGACTGTGTCTGCGCATTTCAAAAACAAAGGCGGGAAGGTAAACTGATGAGCAGTGTCAAATCCGCATTTTATAAATTAATTAACAAAGTTGCTGAAATTGAATTTAAAAACGGTGCATCTGATTTCCGACTATTCAAATCCAAAGTAAAAAATGCAATGCTTTTAATGCCGGAATACCATAGATTTTCAAAAGGTATTTTCAGTTGGGTAGGTTTTCAGGTTCTTTATATGGAATACGAAGCTGAGGAAAGAAATGCCGGCGAGACCAAATGGAGTCCTTTTAAACTCTTCAAATATGCCATAAATGGCATTGTTGCGTTTTCTACTGCTCCATTAAAACTTGCAACAATTCTTGGTTCTTTTTCTACTGTTTTTTCAATTATTTATTTTATTGTTACTTTAGTCAGAAAATTAACCTACAATATTAATGTAGACGGTTTCACACAATTATCACTAATTATTACATTTTTTAGTGGAATACTTTTGTTTACCATCGGTATTATTGGCGAATATATTTCACGTATCTACCAGCAGGTAAAAAATCGTCCAATTTATATTGCTGACGAAATTTTAAAAAGAAACGATAAATAAGGTCTCTTTATATATATTTTACAAAGAATAGTTTTGATAATAACTCTTTTTATTCATGTGGTACCATTGTAATTTTTGCTTTTTCATTTATTCCATAATAAAGTTTAAACCGTGTGGACCACGGTTCTTCTTCTGCATCAGAAGCCCATACATAATCTTTATATGGTAATTCCTCAATCGTAATACTCTTCTTTGTCTTTCCATCAGCAATCGCCTTTTGAATCCGCTGATAATCGTTATATGCAATGCTTCCATAAATATAAAATAAATACATAGTTCCTATTATAGAAATCACACATAGGGTTCTATTTAAATTGGCAAACTGTTTTTTATGTACTTCTTCTATATTACTAAAAAGCAAAATAACAAAATAAATAAACATAATATAGGAAGCAAAGAAACAACGTGAACCGATTGGTGTTACTACAAACAATGGTGCCATCATAAACAGTGCACTTAATAAAACAAATAAAAGTTCCACTTTCTTAATCATTTCATACGGCAAGATGAATACAAAAGCAATCAATGCCAAAACATATAAAATGGTTGTTGCTGCTTCCAGAACAAGCAAAGCTTCTCCTCTAAGCCAATAGGTATTCAATTTTTCCATAAAGCAGAGAGCCAGATAAGAAATATTGATGAACATGGATATATAGCCTGCCACTCTGGCTTTACCGGAAATTTTTTCTTTTACTTCAAACCAGACTATAAGACAAACCACAATCAGGCATCCAAGCAAAATAAAATTATTAAGAAATCCTTCTTTTACAATTACGTGAATAAAACTATCATATGCCCGGCTGATAATTCCCTTATCTGAAGTTATGGTCCGATACTCATCCTTCCCCTTTGCCACACTGCTATAAACACTATTACTGAACATCATGATGGTTCCAAGTATGCAACCCAACAGATAAGCAATATGTTGAATATAGACCTTTCTATATTTTATAAGAGTAAACACAATTACATAAATGCCTAATACAATATTATAAATTGTTAAATGCTCAACGATTAATGTATTCAGAAAACCTAAAATCACCATAATAACCGATATAATATAAGAATTCTCTGGCTTTTCCGTATAAATCTTTCTGACATAATAAATATAAATTAATGTAAAAAAAATAGACGTTGTATAATTAGAAAAACCAGAAGTCCAAACAACAGACTGCCTCAATAATGTAACAGGCATATACGCAAGTGCCAACACAATAAAGCAAAGTGCACATTTTTGTCTCTGGGTAATTTCATTTAAAATCACAATAATTCCTCCCAGACAACAACTCATCGCAAGTGCTTTCAAAAAACTAGAACGTGTTAATGCCAGAACAATTAAGTTTCCAAAATAACGTCCACTATAATTATCAAACCATGTATTCAAACGCTCAATACCAATTTTGCTTCCCCATGCCCAGTCATCACCAGAATACGGAAATAGAAAACATATGAAAAACAAAACAACAAATATTGCACCATAGATAATACTCTTCCTACTTCTAATTTTCACTTTAAACTCTCCTCCATTTTTTCACACTATCGTATCCACTTATTTTTCGTCTTCTTTTTTTGTTCGGAAAACAACTATTTTTGAAAAAACATAATTCAGAACAATAATAATTGCAGCAAACGCAATTTTTGAGTAAATTCCCTCTGTATTAAAGTACTTTATAGTAATATCATAATCTCTCATCAGTTTCAAAAACATATCATCAAATCCTGTTCGTACTAAAAGCGGCACACCCAAAATTTCAATAACCCCTGTAAGTACTCTTGATGAAACAAAAGCTGTTCCCTCCTTGATAATCGTTTTTAACTTCCATGACTTTGACTGAAAAACCCATATTTTATTTGTAACATATGCAAAAGCAACACTGCATATCCAACTGATGATATTTGCCAGTTCAACGGAAAGAAAAAAGGAATTAACCAATACTGCATAAGAACCCCAGCTGACAAGAGTTGTTAATACCCCAAAAATTATATATATAATTATTTCTTTGTATTTATAAAATAAATTTTTCATTTTGTAATTTTCTCTCTTTTTCTTAATTTTTATAAAACTTCTCCACCATAAAAATATCTCTTTCTGTCTTTAAACAGAATCTACATATATTCTCTTTATTACTTCACATGGATTTTCTGATTTCTCATAAGAAAAATATCTGGAAAAATTTTTATTTTCTTCCCCATATTCCTGAATATAGTCCGGCACACTATTCAAAGTTTTTATATACAAATTCGGAAATCTCCTCTTCATAAACTTTTCAAAATTGTTTTCGACATAGCCTATACAATAGACTGATTTTCCTCTGCCTGCCATATAAGATGCATACATACCGCTATTTGTAAACAGATATTCTGCAAAATATAATATTCTTCTAGGATCCAAAGCCTTATTAATATACGCAAACTTTTCTGTATATTCATTACCCAGAGTTATTGCATGATCTAGGATTTCTTCACTATTTGTTATAACAAAATACGATGAATCTATACTATCTAAAACTTTTTTCAAATGAAATCCCTCATATGGTGAAGGTTCATCTTCTTTTACTTTTCCATTTGTTAGAATCGCAATAACTTTCTTCCCTTTCATTTTAGGAAACATTCTCTCATACTTTTCACGTGAATCTCTTGCAGCCTTCTCCCGTCTCATATTCCATGCCATAGGTGTTACAACATTTTCTATAATCTGGCAATTTGGAATATTATAACATTTTGTATAAACCTCCTTTGTGAAAGGTGACCCTGCAATAATATAATCAAACCCTTTAAAAGAATTTGTTTTTTTATAATCAGGCTCTGTCTCTACACGATTCACTGCCTTAAACTGATAATCATAAGGTACTGCGATTAATACTTTTTTACCAGTTTTATATTTCTTTCCCTGAATTGAAGCATCAACACAAATCACATTCTCTACTGTATTACAGTAACGTTTCTTCGCATCTTTAAATCCCTTTTTTGCCATTCTATTTTTAGATGTTTCATCCGCCATAAAATAACTTATTTCTAAATCTTCAATATTATTTTTTAGATATTTTTGTACCAGTCTTAAATCTGGTGTTAATCCTCTTTTTCTTGAACTTGAAATTGAAATTTTCATAAACACTCCACTATTCCATCCACAGAATATCCTCTGTAGAAAATTCATTCAGCATAACATCTGTTCCGTCAATATGAATCCCCCATCTCGCCTCTTTCCAGCTACATGGCAGATTAATAACAAATCCGGCATTTTTATAATTTCTATAAATCTTATCTAAAATATATTTTTTTACCTTACATGGATATTTCTCGGCAATAATCCGCTGTCCATCCCGCTCTGCAAAGATATAATCCTCTTCTTTCATTGCATATAACGGTGTTGCAAATCTGCCACGAATCCAGCCTTCATAACCCTGCTTACGGGTTCTTCCTAATATCTTAACCGTTCTTTCAGAAATGCATCCCAGCACATAATCTTTATACTTTATCTGAACATCATTATTCATAGCTTTGCATTGGCTATAAATTCGTTTTCCTTCTTTAAAAGAAAACATTGCCTCTTTAATATATGCAGACGTATCAATTTCACTGATAACTCCCTCTGATATTTCTTTTAGAACCATTGTAAGACCTTCTTTAAAATCTTTTAACTCCTGCGTATCTAAAGTATTCAGAACTGCTTCTCTATGACTCGGAAAAAAATAAAGTCTCAGATGATTAGCCACTACAAACTGCACGTATGGAATCACCTCTCCCTTTACTTTATTACTGTAATCCATCAGTCTCATATAACCATTTTCTAAAAATGCACGATAACGTTCTTTCTTTCTCCAGGAAGTATCGACTAAAGAAGATTCATCTTCTGCCTTTCTATAATAATATATCGCATCCTTTATAAGACCATATTTTCCTTCCTTAATAATCACCTGATTTAACGCCAGTGCATCTTCCCAAAAACTTAACTCTCTATTAAACCTCACAGTCCTCTTTGCATTCTTCCTAAGAAATACACCACCAATATAATACTGCGGGAACTGATAGTCCTCTGTTATGTCTACAACTTCTCTTTCTTCAAATCTCCAGTTAGACTTATGTTCCCCTTCCTGTCTGCCTTTTAATAAAATTTTTGAGGCTGCAATATGAATATCTTCATGTTCTAGAAAATAGTTCTGAACTTTTTCTAATGCTTCAACATCCAGATAATCATCGGAATCCAAAAATCCCATAATAACATTTCTTTTGTATTTACATTTTTTTATTCCATAATTTCTGGCTTCCGACACCCCTTTATTTTGTTTGAAATGAGTCACAATAATATTCTGAGGATATTTTTTCTTATATTCATTACAGATTCTCAAAGAATTATCGCTGCTAGCATCATCAATCAAATGTATACAGATATTCTCTTTGAAAGACAAGGTCTGATGAATCACACTTTCTATTGTCTCTGTAAGATAATTCTCTGCATTATAAACCGGTATTATAATTCTAAACATTGTCTTCCCCCTTTTTACAAACTACTTGTCCCACTTCATAATTGTTTTTCCAAAAGACTTCTGAATATCCAGTTCAAATGCCTTTTTTATATCTTTAATATTTCTCACAGGAACAACTGCTCCCACAATATTTGACAGATAATTTACAATCTCAGGATTTGTCTCATAAAGAGAAACTGTCTTTTCAAAATCTGCTCTTCCACTTCTGCTGCTTCCAAAAATTCTAAGTCCTTTTTCCAATACCATTCTCGTATTAATTGGAACCGGATACTCGGACACGCCAAGAATAGAAATTGTCCCTTCCGGATTAATATAATCAATAATCTGGTTAATCGCCTTTCCAGAACCTGCGCCGCCAACACATTCGAATGCATGGTCAATCCTTAAATCTTCCGGAATATGTTCAACAGTATATACTCCATCTGCAAAAGTAAAGTCCGATAACTTGTCCTCACTGATACCAAAAATATATAACTTAACATCCGGAAACATGCTCTTAAAAAATGTTGCTGTAATATAGCCAAGATTTCCGTCTCCCCATATTCCAACAATATTTCTCCTTTTATGTGCTATCTTATCAAATCTTCCGATTGCATGAACACTTACACTGACAATCTCTGTAAAAGCTGCCACCGTATCGTCAATCCCTTCAGGTAGTCTGACCAGACGTTCCGGCTTAATCTGAACATACTCCTGCATAAATCCATCAAATCCACTTGCTCTGAATTTACTTGATCTTAAATAATTTTCCGCAATTATTTCATCGTCCTCTGTCGGTGTATTTGGTATCATAACAACCTTATCTCCCGGCTGAAATGTACCTGACGGATCTCTTATAACCACACCGATCGATTCATGAATCAATGCCATTGGTAATTTCTGCTTTAACACCTCTGCATCCCTTAACCCCTGATAATAACGTTGGTCCGCATTACATATAGACAAATACGTTGGTCTGACAATTGTGTCTTCCCCATTAAGGTCTATATCGCTGTATGCTATTTCAAACTTTCTCGGTGCTACTAACCTGTATATATTATTAATCATTTCAAACTCTCCATTTCTTCAGCAGTAAATATGCCTTTCTACTCATTATCTCCTAATAGTGTCTCTGCTACTCTCAAATCATATGGATAAGTTATTTTTATATTGGATACTTCTCCATCTACCAAATAAACATCTTCGCCCTTCATAACAAATATTTTTGCCGCATCTGTTAAAATTTCTTTTTCTTCATCACTCAGACTTTCATATAAATTCTTTAGTTTCAAAATTTTAAAACTCTGCGGTGTCTGTCCCTGATACATTTTACTCCTGTCCGGTATAGAAGAAATTATCTGATTGTTCTCACTGCATACGATGGTATCCGTTGCCGGAACAACAGTGTCACACGCCCCGTATTCCTTTGCGTATTTAATATTTTCTTCGATAATTCTATGTGTAATAAATGGTCTTACGGAATCATGAGTGACAATAATATCATCTTCACCAATCTTATAATTCTCTTCTATATAGGAAATTGCATTTAATATTGTCTCATTTCTTGTTTCTCCACCACAGACTACTGCAATCCTGTCGTTATCTCCGATATGTTTTTGGATCAGATTCTTTGTATGATTCATCCATTCCTGTGGACACAATACAACTATTTTTTCAAAGCTTTGATTAATATAAAATTTCTCCAGTGTATGGATAATAATAGGTTTATTTCCAATGTTTAAGTATTGCTTTGGTTTTTCAATATTCCCCATTCTGCTTCCGATACCACCTGCTAAAACAACTCCAAAAACCATATTCTCCTCCTTACTTTTTCTTCTTTTATTATAACAACTATATTTTGATACAAATTTAAAACATAATTATACCATATTCTTCCTTCTTTTTAAACAGTTGCGGATATAACGAAATGTTTTCTCTTCCCCGTTTTCTGCCAGCATCCGCAATAATTTTTCAATCTCATTTCTTGTTTCTATATGAATACTTCTATGTGGTTTTCTCTTTTCAAAATATTCCAGAGGGTCAGTCTGCCTGTAATTCTTCCCGTTATATATTTTACTTGCTGCCACCCTGTCACAAAACATTTCAACAACATAATTATATGGCATCTCTACCGGCTCATTTCGTTTGGTTTCCAAATTATAGTCTATCCAATACTCAAAATGATGCCTGTTGCGTCCCTTATGATGCATCCATGCCTTGGAATAGCCTTGTCTTTCCCGCTCTCCCTCGTTGGGACTGCGGGTTCCAGAATAATACTTTACGCCAGGTATAAACTCCGCAGGTGAATATTTTGACAAATCATGTCTCAATCCCTGCCAGAATATGCCTGCCTTTCTGCAGTGTTTTATGACCTGATGTCTATGCTTTGTAATTGTAAAGAAATGCCCTGTTAATCTCTTCCAAAAATTCATAAATACTCTTTCCTATATGCCTTTCTTTTCAAAATATTTTACCACAATCCTCTTCTTTTATAAATCAAGTTCCATATTATCATCCAATTGTGAAATAACATAGTCAGCAAACATTCTTACAATATCTTTCTCTGTATTTTCATATACCATTCTTGCACCGACTGCATCCTCTATTTCATTGAACATAAGTTTTCCGTCATGAAAAATAAAATCAATCCCTCCATAATCAATGTCCATCGTGCTCAATATTTTGTATACAATGTCTTTTTCTTCTGTGGACAGGATATATTCTTCTGCACTCCCTCCCAGACTGTAATTACTTTTAAAACTTTCCTTTGACTGTCTGAGCATAGCAAGCACAATTTCTCCTCCCAACACATATACTCTTAAATCTTTTCCCGGATCATTGCAAACTCTCTGACAAATATATTTTTCACTGTCTAATTGCCTGACTGCCTTATCTTTTTCTGTTTCATTATGTACCAGATATACCTGATTTCCTCCATGCCCATTTCTGCTCTTTATAACACATGGATATTCCTGCCCCTCCTCTAATAATGGCATAAACTCTATCTTATCTCTCAAAAACTTATATGTAGATAATTTATCGTTTGCACATTTTGTGACAAAAGAATTATTGAGTACCTTAACTCCTTTTTGTTCAAGCCTCTCTGCAATCTCATAATTCCGGCTCCTGTTAATGACAATATCAGGAACATTCACTTTTAACATTACCTCAATATTGCTGTTGTCCAACAAAATAACTTTCGTCAAAATATTCGCTTCTTCCAGCCTGTTTGTAATAATATCCACAAACCTTCTGTTTTTTTTGAAATCTTCCATATAATACAGAACCCAGCATTCCTGTTTCATCATCTTCTCCATGCTTCCTTTAACTTTATTTATTTTTCTAAGACTAAGACAGATTTTTCTATACTAAAATTTTTCCTTTAATATATTTCATAATATGCTCCGCCACATTCACTCCTGTACAGTCAAATATATTCTTAAAATGAGCATTAGAGTTCACCTCACATAATACCGGTTCATCATCTTTGCCAAACATAATGTCAACACCTGCAAAATCTACCCCTAACTCTCTGCAGACCGTTACTGCCATTTCCGCCTGTTCCTTTGTCGGAATATACTTTTTCATTCTCCCCCCATTTGTTACATTTGCCCTGAAGTCATTGTCATTTCTCCGCTCCATTGCTGTTACAATTTGATTTCCAACTACATGTATCCGCACATCCCTGCCTTTTGAACTCTCAATATATTCCTGCATAATGAACTCATCATGACCAATTGACTTAATCTTTTCTACTGCATCATAATAATTTTCCACCAAATATACCTGTTCACCAAAAGAGCCTTTATTTTCCTTAATTATCATAGGATAGCCAAGGCTTTCCTGAACCTGTAAAACAAAAGTATAATCCGAATATTCTTTATCAAAAGTCATCGGTGCTATAAAAGTTTTTGGCATTTCTATATTTTTATTCTTTAATTTAATAAATGTGAGTGCTTTATCATCACACGCTTCAATACCTTCTGCACTGTTAAATACCTGAAAACCTTCACGCTCTAAGAGTCTTGCTAATTTTACATCCTTATCCCAAAACAACACAAAATCCGGTCTGGATGTCCAGTCAGTCTCCTGTGGATTTGCCGGAAGAATTGAATCCAACTGGTCATTCGATATTTTTCTTAATTTTATTCCTTCTTTTTCTGCCGCATCTATCAGCCAGCGGTATATCTCCTCAAATTTTTCACTTTTTAAATATCCATTTACAATTAACCAGCCTTGCATCAAAATACTCCCATCTTCTATTTCTATATTTAAATTTTTCCCATCACAGCAAAGAACGGTTAGGGCCCCCTTGCCTTAACCGTTCCGGACTGAAAAATATGTTAGTATACTTATAAGTCTTAGGAGAGACTTATAAATATTTGGTACTACCTTTCTATTATAGCAAATTCTTTTTATTATTCAATATCCTTTTCTTCTTTTTACCTTTTCCTTCTCGACATTTTATGATACTATGGATAATAAGTATTTCATAGGAGGTTATAAAATGAGTAACGAAACAAAAAAGAAAGATAATAACATGTTATATATTGCAATTTTTACAGCAATTATTATAATTGCAATTATTGTAATTGTAATTTTTAAATTCAGTGGTAATAACAGTGATGCACAAAACAACAACCAGCAGGCAACCCCAGTACCTGTATCTGTTATTGCAACAGAAGGTTCACAGAATGAAACAATCAAGAAAAATATTAAAAGCATCAGAGATGTAAAATTTGGAAAATCCCATAAAGCCATTCAGAAAGCCGAAAAAAATATGAATGATACCCTAGACGGAAACTATGTTGCCGCTCCTGATGGAACTGCTGCTTATTTAACTTATCGGTTTAATGGCAAAAAGGTTCCTGAATTTTTCGGAACAAAGGTAGTTCCAACAGACAACAACGCTCTTTTAGAATATGTTTTTGATAAAGATGATAAAATGTACGAAATCCGTTTACAGTACGGAAAATTATCTAAAGATATTTATGAATCTATTGTATCAAACATCTCATCAACCTATGATAAATCAACATATTCAAGAACATTTTCCCACGGTTCTATAGAAACCTGGTGGAAATCAAAAAATGTTACACTTACTGCATATTATCAGGAAACCGGCGTAAGCGTATATATAAGAAAAAATTAATAAAAAAATAAATTAAAAAGCAAACTGTCGTGTTCACACGGCAGTTTTTTCTTGAAATGATTGCTAATTTATAATTTTATGATAAAACTATAAATATAACTTTATTAATTGTTTCATACAAGGAGGCGGCATGTCATTTAATGATTATATTCAGGCAGCAAAATTAGGCAAAAAAGATTATCAGTCAAAACTAATGGAAGGAAAAAGTCCAACATTAGAAGTTTTAGATGATATTTTGCACACTAAAAAAAATTATCATGAAGTTTCTCTAGGGCTTGTAGAAATTCCTCTGGAACAAATTGTTGGAACAAAAACAACCGGCAGAAGTAACTCTTTTTCAAGCAATTTTATGCCTATCTTAGATTCTGATTCTGAATTTGCAACAAAATGGATTCATCTATGTATGAGCCAACAGGAAGAAGGCATAAAAGACCCTATTAAAGCTTATGAATATATGAATAAATTTTATGTTCTGGAAGGTAATAAGCGTGTGAGTGTTTTAAAATACTTTGACGCTGTTTCTATCGTTGGAGAAGTTATTCGCATTCTTCCAAAAAAAACAGATGATTTAGATATTAAAATATATTATGAATATATAGATTTTTACGAGCTATCTAAGATTAATTACCTTTATTTTTCTAAATCAGGATGCTTTGCCAAACTCCAGACTCTTGTAGGAAAAAATACAGATGAGAAATGGTCTTCTGATGATAAAATGAATTTCCGCTCCCTGTTTCAAAGTTTTAAAACAGAATACACAAACCTTGGTGGTGATTCTTTAAAGCATATTACCTGTGGCGATGCGTTTCTCGCATTTGTTGAACTATATGGATATCGTGAACTCTTAACAAAAAGCAGCAGCGAGTTAAATGAGCTGATTGAATTAAATTATAAAGAGTTTGAATTAATGTCTGAAAACGAAGTAGAACTCCGTTTAACAGCCTCAACCAAAAAAGCTTCTGTGTTAAGCAAACTGCTTCCAACTGGTAATCGTACACTAAAAGTGGCTTTTATTTACGAAAAAACTTCTGCATCATCATCCTGGACATATTCTCATGAATTAGGAAGGCTTCATATTGAAGAAGCTTTTCCGGAAGAAGTTTTCACGACCTTTTATGATAATGTTAATGCTTATAATATCGACGAGACGATAGATGATGCCATTGATGAAGACTGCGATGTGATTTTTACAACTTCACCAACGTTTTCTCAAGCAAGCCTTAAAGCCGCGATTGCGCATCCCAAAACAACCATCTTAAATTGTTCACTGCACGATCCACACAGCGCCATGAGAACTTACTATTCCAGAATGCATGAAGCAAAATTTATTATGGGTGCTATAGCTGGTTCCTTGACAGAAAACGATGTCATTGGTTATATTGCTGATTACCCGATTTATGGTACAATTGCAAATATTAACGCCTTCGCGCTAGGTGTAAAGATGACTAATCCTAGAGCAAACATCTATTTAATGTGGAGCTGTCTAAAAGATTTAGATATAGAGGAGCAGCTAAAAAAAGTTCATCCGGATATTGTTTCAGATAAAAACCTCTCAGTTCCGGAAGCAGGAACAAGATATTATGGTTTATATAAAGTTTTTGCTGATGGTATCTGGAATCTTGCAATTCCAGTGTATCATTGGGGGCGGTTTTATGAACAGTTGATACGCGCTATATTGAATGGAACCTGGAAATCTGACGATACAAAAAGTGCCAAGGCAATTAATTACTGGTGGGGTATGGCAGAAAATGCTATTGATATTATCTCTTCTCCCTGGCTGCCGGAAGGCACGAAAAGGTTAATGGAACTTTTAGCCAAAACAATACGCTCAGGTGATTTTAATCCATTTTCCGGTGTAATTTACTCCCAGGATAAAACAATCCGAAATGGAGAAAATCAGACATTGTCCCCTGATGATATTATTACTATGGATTGGCTGTCCGACAATATTATTGGTGAAATTCCGGTCATTGATGAGCTGGAAGAAAACGCAAAGCCTGTAGCAATTCAACAGGGATTAAATACGTAAAGGAACTTGATTTATGAAAATATTATTTGTTTCAGATGAGGAATCTTCATATTATTGGGATCACTATTCTCCTGACCAGTTTAAAGACATTGATTTAATTATCTCGTGTGGCGATTTAAAACCCCAGTATTTATCATTTTTAGTAACTTTATCACATGTTCCCGTACTGTATGTGCACGGAAACCACGACGAACGATACATTACATCTCCACCCGAAGGATGTATCTGCATTGATGATGATTTATTTGTGTATAAGGGAATCCGCATTATGGGACTGGGAGGGTCTATGAGATACCGCCCAGGACATTTTCAATACACAGAAAAACAGATGCGAAAAAGATATCGGCGACTTCGTCATAAAATATTTTTGAAAAGAGGAATTGACATTCTTGTAACACATTCCCCTGCAAAGGGTATGAACGATGGTATGGATTTACCTCATCAGGGCTTTTCCGTATTTCGGGATATTATGCAAAAACATAAACCGAAATACTTTGTCCATGGGCATGTGCATAAATCTTATGGACATAAATTCAAAAGGTTTGACACTTTTGAAGAAACCACAGTTGTAAATGCCTGTGAACGCTGTATTGTGGAATATAAAGCCGAATCTTAGTAAAGAAAAAGTGAACGATTGTTTTAATTTTTTTAACAACAGACCATATTTGTTAAAATCTTATAACAATCGTTCACTTTTTTACCTTATATCGTTTCTTTTATAGACACCCACATTGCCGGACGTATATAAATATTTTTGTTACTTACTTCATATCCATAATTCATAACTTCTCCATACGACACATACTGTGCTGTATTCTGACTGTTTCCCGGACTAATTAACCACCAGTCTCTCGTATAATTGTCCAATATTTCTCTGTATTCCTGTGCCTGTTTGCCATTCAGTAAAAACAACTTATCTGTAGTCTTTCTTCCGCCTTTTGTTCTATACTGCTCATTATCTGGCACAACAATTTCTGTATTTAATATTTTCTCATTCATTTGCTGACAAAATGTCTCATCTATAAAGTCTGAATTTAAATAACCTCTGAGAGTACTTTCTTCCCAGGTAATATTTTCATTCGTCTCATGATATGCATAACCGTTTATTGGTTCTGATTTTACAAGCAGTACTTTATCTGCTTCTTTCTCTACCATAAGCCATTTATACTCTCCAAATAATACACTTGTGCCAATTTCTGAGTTCTTTATATTATCAATTTCTAATTCTGTAAGTAATAATTTACTTTCTTTATAATCGCCTAAAGCCCTGAATGCATCTTTTGCATCTGTATACTGGTTATTTTCCTTTGACTGGACTGCAAATTTATATCTGCTCTCCAAACTTCTGCTGACACTATCTTTATAGTCCTTTAAATTATGAAACATTTTATATGATTTCTCATAATTTTCTATCTTTTCATAAAAATCTGCTCTTGCATACCGTCCTGGTTTTGTTTTCAGATAAACAGCTCCTCCAATTCCTGCAATGATAAGAACTAAAATGAGCGAAAGAATAACTTTTCTAAAAATTCCTTTGCTCTCTTCTTTTTCAGATTCAGCTTTTTCTCTCTGCTGTTTATCTTTTTCTTTTTGTACTTTGATTTGCTCTTTGTATTTCTTTGCCTGTTCTTTCGCCTCCCGGCACAGTGTTTCTGAGTCTTTATAATCTCCTAAACCTTCATATATCTTTGCAATACTATCATATATTTCTGCTTTCTCTTTATCTCGCATAAGACATGGCGTTGCAACTGTTAATTTTTTTGCTTCCAAATATTTTTCTTCATCTGTTTTTGCAACAGTTTTTGCCTTTTTCTCTGCCATAAGCACCTCCACTGTTTGTTGATTATTATTATACACAGTTTAGTGATTTTTTCAATGTGAATGAGATTGGTTACCTTTCTGTTATGAGCAAGCAGACAATTAATTTCTTTAATCCCTTACAGTTTTGTATTCATTCTTATCTATTTTCTATCAAATATTGATATTTTCGCATTTGTTGAAATATAATTTCTTTGACACGGTCCTTTGTATCCTGATCATAAATTAATATACTGTCTACTATGTCTTCAACATCTTTTTTAGTAAAATAATATTTCAAATTATCTCCATATAACAATTCTGATATTTCTAGTTGTTCTTCAAAACTGTCACAAATACTTTTTGCTTTAACTTCATTTATCAATGATATTATTTCTCCATTAATTGGATAATCCATCGCTGTATCTGATAACAAACCTGCTCCATTGTCAAATATTGGACAATAATCATATTGTCCCACTCCATTCATTAACACAGCGATATTATGCATATGCCGATCCTCATTTAGAAAAAATGCATCTATTGTAAATAATTTATTAATGTATTTTCCAAATTCAGTAAGCCCTGTTATTTTTTCTATTTGGGTTACTAAAAATTCAAGTCTACTCCTATAATCTGAAATCTTATATATCGATTGATACAAACTTTCATTATAAATCATCTTGAAAAGTCGCTCTAATGTAACTATCTGCCAATCATCATCTAGAAAACTTTTACTTTTTACCCCTTTATATATATTGCTTTTATATTTAATTTCTTCTAAATCATATAATACAAATTCGTTTTCCTTTAGTGTCGAATATTCTAGCAAATGAGAGATTACATATTCAGCCAATCCTTCATCCCCTGTATAATCTGCCTTGTACCATATATTGTCCTTTTGCCACTTAAGTTGGTTTCCTTTTGATGATTGACGTTCATTTTTTTAATGTTTTGTTTAAATAATTCTATCATTATTACCTCTCAATTCGAATCCAAAAATCGTCTTCCGCCATTTTTCCATTTGTTTTTTCAATAATCATAAATGAATCATAAAAGGGCAAATCCAAATCTTTTAATATTAATTTCAATTTATCCCGTGTTTCAGGAAATGTTCTAGACTTCAAAAAATCTATATACTCCTCATATGTTGGATGAAGTACACTTCCAAATGCTCTAAACATCACCTGTTTTGTATAATTGTAAATTTGGACTTGTCTGTTATTATCATCAACATCAATAATCGTACATATTTTTTCCTTATACATATAGTATAATCTCGATGAAAACTTTTTGGGTGGAATAAAAAAGCTATCAATATATTCTGGGTATTTATCCAATATTTGCAAAAGCAATACAACTGGTCCTGTTATTTTGTTTTTGCCTGTTTCCCATCTTTCAATCGTTGGTTTTGACACCCCTATAAAACCAGCAAACTCTTTTTGTGTAAGATTTACTTTTTTCTTACTCTTTTAACAACATCTGCTGTAATATAATGTAAAACTGCATATTTTTTATTTTCCATTATAATCACCTCTCTCTCATATTTAACCATTATTTTAATGGTTTGCAAAGGTATTTTTGCCATTATTTTAATGGTTTTTACTAATCTTTATTATTTCCAATGTACTATTTCTTATTTTATGTAATTTTCAATTATTTAACGCAGTGCCACAGCTCGATTCCGCTTCGCTCCTTCTCGCTGATGCGGCATTCGCCGTTGAATGATTCACTATAAGCAGTGCCACAGCTCGATTCCGCTTCGCTTCTTCTCGCTGATGCGGCATTCGCCGTTGAATGATTCACTATAAGCAGTGCCACAGCTCGATTCCGCTTCGCTTCTTCTCGCTGATGCGGCATTCGCCGCATAAAATAAAAAGAATAAAATTTGGCATGAAAGCAAGCTTTCACCCAATTTTATTCTTTCTATTTTTACACTGCTCATTGCTTACGCACAAAGAAAAGTACCAACCCAGACAATTTAATGTCCGAACCGGTACCCGCGTGCGCCTCCAGGGGCTCGAACCCTGCACACCCTGATTAAGAGTCAGGTGCTCTACCAAATGAGCTAGAGGCGCGTTTATTAATAATTCTGTCGTCTAGCGACGAATGTTATTATATAATAGTTTACCCAATTTTTCAAGAGATATTTTACTAATTTTTTCTTTTTTGCGAATTTTTGTGTTTTTCTGCAAAATATCGGAAAACTTTAATATAAAAAAACCCTTCCTATGCACTAAAATATTTCCGGAATTTTAAAGATTTATTTTATCTCTAAAACTCCGGAAACAGTTTATACATTTCTATTTATCTGTATTTTGGCTATCTTCATCTTCACCGTGGTTTATGTACCAAACACCAAAAGCACTGGCACATAACACAATCACTGCCAAAATTACAACTGTAATTGTCTCTGCCATTTTCTTTTCCTCCATCTATATTTTTTATTAAATCATATAAACAGAGCGTTTTTTCCCATCCTTTTCGTGAATATACCGAATGACAGCTTCATTATTGTATAAGCGCAAACACTTTTGGGGATATAAATACCAAAAGAACTCCTCTGAATTTTTTACATAAAACGGACTTTGAATGAAAGACTCTATCGTCTTTTGACGGCCTTTACTAACTGCTTTCACAGAAATTGGCACAAAATTCCGAACTAAAATTTCTTCTGTACGAGCTTCCGGAGAAAAGACCCTCTCTTTCATAGAGAACAAAGTAGAAGATAACTTTCTGTTTTGTAAAAAGTTATAAATCACCTTCTCACTGCCATATGTTCGATGCTGTATCCCTATAAAATTATCAGTTTGTTCAGCTGACTGCTCCTGATATTCTTCCATGAAAATAAAATCTGCCCGAATCTCTTCAAAGCACATTCCAGATAAAAGCATACCCACTGCCAACAAAAGACAGATAATTTTTTTTCTGCTGCTAATCTTCATTTCCATGTGACTCCCGAATTTTATATGCCGATTATACCACACTTTCAGAAAAACTACTATTGAATAATGACACTATCCAACATTTGCTTAACTTAATTTTATCTTTTTGCCCTTTTTCCCTTGTACTTATTTTCTTTTGTATTTATACTTAATATATTACGAGTAAATTCAGTATTAGGAGAACCACCATTATGAATGATAACAAAAACAAATTCGAAGGGAACAGCAGATATTTTACAATCAGCATTTACTGTATTGTCACTGTTCTTATCATGGCGATAATTGTACGATCAGTTTTCCTCTGGGAAGAGACCTCTAATATATTAGGAAATCTTTTTTCGACATTATCACCATTTTTTATTGGTATACTCATTGCATTTTTAATTAATCCTCTTGTATCATGGATGCGGAAGACTGTTTTTAACAAATGTCTGCATATTAAAAATGATGCTCTGAGCAGAATACTGGCTATACTGTTTTCCTATATATTAGTTATTGGTGTTATAACTGTCGGAATGATGTATTTAATTCCTGAAATTATTCACAGTTTAACTCTTTTATTAGAGAAAATGCCCGATTGGGCAAAGTCCATTATGGATTTTATAAATAATTTATCCCAAAGATTTCCAGATGTAGATTTTAAATATATTCAAAAAACAATTATGAACACCGATTCCACATTGCAGAATACTTTAAACAAGGTAATCACCGGTCTTACAACAACTATCGTTGATACTGGTTTCAGTGTCTTGAAGTTTATTTTTAATTTTATTGTTGCAATTATCGTTTCATGTTACCTGATTATAGACAAAAAAATGCAGGCACGTGGTATCAAACGAGTAGTATTTGCTTTCTTTAAACCGGAGCGTGCAGAAAAAATCTGGAATGTAGTGAAACGTTCTATTCGTATTTTCAGCAATTTCTTTGATGGAAAAATGATTGATTCCCTGATAATAGGAATCCTATGTTTTATCAGTATGATGATTATTGGATTGTTTGGTGTCAGTGGATTTACTGAATGTGCATTACTTGTCAGCATTATTGTCTGTGTTACAAATATGATTCCATACTTTGGACCATTTCTTGGAGGAATCCCTAGTGTATTACTGTTATGTATTTACTCTCTTCAAAGCGCTTTTGTTTTAGGCGTATTAATTATTGTTTTGCAGCAGTTAGATGGAAATCTTATTGGTCCAAAAATTCTGGGAGATTCTACAGGACTTCGCCCATTATGGATTATTTTTGCCATTACTATTGGCGGCTGGCTTGCTGGAGTATTTGGTATGTTACTGGGAGTTCCGTGCGTAGCGGTAATAACCGGATTAATGGAAGAAACCGTAGATAGACGTCTGAAAGAAAAAGAAATCGATCTTCCGGTCTTAAAAAACGAGAAGGTTCGAAAAAATAATAAACATTCGAAGATATTTACAAATTTAAAAAACAAATTAAAGAAATAATATAGAAACAAAGAGCTTGCAAATTCATCTGAAATTACAAGCTCTTATTCTATTTACCTCTTTGCAATCAATTTATGTATCGGATTTCCCATAGCTGAAAATTTACTTTCATACTCCGTCATTACATTTCCTTCCATCAGTCTGTCATCATTATGCAGATCCCATGTCTGTTCTGCCAATTGCCATCCTGCTTCGGGTACCTGCTCTAATGAAAACTGAAACAATAAATCATTGTCTGTTTTAAATTCTACAATTCCTTCTTTTTTCAAAACCACATCATATCTGTCAAAAAACTGTTTTGAGGTGAGACGTCTTTTAGCATGTCTGTCCTTTGGCCACGGATCAGAAAAATTTAAATAAATTCTGTCTATCTCTCCCTCCTCAAATACATCACAGATGTACTCCGCTTCCATTCTTATAAATCTAAGATTTGGGACTTCCAACTCCTCGCATTTCTCTACTGCCCTTATTAATACACTCGAATACTTCTCTATACCAATATAATTAATATCCGGATTCTGCTGTGCCAATGTTGTAATAAATTTTCCTTTTCCCATTCCAATTTCTATTCTTATCGGGTTCTCATTCCCAAACTCTTCCATCCATCTGCCTTTTAATTTTATTGGCTCATTGATTGCCAACGGACTGTCCGCAATTGCCTCTCTGGAACCAGGTACATTTCTAAGTCTCATGCTTCTTTCATATAATAGTTCTAAACCCTGGACATTTACATCTGCTCAAATTTTGCCCACTAGATTTATCACTACTTTATCCTTTCTTATTCATTATACTTTTAAATAAAATGCCTATAAATTACTTTTTTCAACACATTTTATACAAACTTTATTTTCATTAGAATTTTAGTTTTTATTTATAAATTTTTCAAGTTTTTTGTTGTATTTTTTAAAAAAAGTAGTAAAATACATAAAAAAGTACCAAGGAGGGTACATTCGTACTCTTGCCTAAAATTTCGATGTCCCGGTAAGATACCGGGGCTTTTTATCTTTATTATTAAGGAGGCATACTATGAGCCAAGATCTTAATAGCATTATTGACCAGCTTGCAGAAATAGATTCTGCATCTGCTAAAATCATGCAGAAAACTCAAGATGAAAAGACCAGATATGCTGAATACATTCAACAGCAAAAAATTGACTTTGATAAAAAACTAGAAGAGCAGGTAGATATCGAAATAGCCCGGTTTGAAAAAGAACTGGCAAAAGAAAGCGATCAGGAACTGGCAGACTTTCAAGCAGCCTGTCAGCAGGATATTTCGAAACTTGACTCTTTTTATCAGAAAAAAAGCAATTTGCTGGCTGAAGAAATTTTTAACAATATTATAAAGGAGTAAGCAATGGGAAATGGAAGGCTTACCACTTATAGTGGCATGACTACAAAAATTCGAGCCATGAAAAAGGGGCTGATTTCTCCGGAACAATATGATGAAATCACAAGAATCACATCTGTAACCGACTTAATTAGTTATTTACAGACCTTTCCTGCTTATTCAGAAGTTCTGTTAAATATGGATGCAGCTCAGGCACACCGTGGCGAAGTTGAGGGGCGGATGACCTTCTCTACCTACCGTGATTTTTCAAAAATATATCATTTCGCAGGCAGTTCGCAAAAACGATATTTAGAATTTTACTTTATGAAATACGAAATTGCTACGCTGAAAGCATGTATGCGAAACATAATGGACTGTCGTTCTACTACGATACCTATATTGGTAGATAAACATTTTAAACGCCACTCAAAGTTAGACATAGACAACTTAATTGCTTCTCATACTATGGAAGATTTTATAGAGAACCTGAATGGCTCTGTTTATGAAAAGCCAATGCGAAAAATTATGGATTTAGACACTCCCCGTTTATTTGATTTTGAGATGTGTCTGGATTTATTCTTTTTCAATTATATTTGGACGCATCAGGAACATTTTGTACCCAAAGGTGAAAAAAAATTTTTTACCAATTCCTTTGGTGCACAGGTTGATTTATTAAATATTTTGTGGATATATCGAATGAAACATTACTATACCGTTTCCTATTCACAAATCTATGCTTTTTTAATACCAATATATTATAATCTGGATCGCTCTACTATGAAAGCCTTTGTAGAATCTGAAAATGATGATGTATTTTTTACACTTCTTAACTCATGCTATTATGGAAGAGTTTATGGTTTTAATGATGTAGATGATATGGAAACACAATTTGGCGGTATTCTCCATGAAATATATACAAAGGACTTTAAAGAGTCCCCTTACTCTTTAGCTTGTATTAATGCATACCTGCATTTAAAGAGCCTGGAAGTGGCAAAAGTTGTTACCGCCATGGAATGTATCCGTTATGGGTATAAACCGGATGCCATTTTACACTATATTAATAGAAAGAAGGGGGTTTTGTAATGATTGAGAAAATGAACTTTGTCACACTTGCCGGTCCAAAGACACAGATTGATTATTTAGTTAATCATTATTTAAGCAAGCACGACATTCACTTGGAAAATGCCCTGACAGAATTCAGTTCTACTGAGCAATTTACAACATTTACAGAAGAGAATCCATTTAAATCTTCTTTAAATAAAAGTCATGAATTAATGCAGTTAGTTCATGCCCCTGAAAAAGCTGAAATTCAGAATCTTACCGTTACCGAAGCAGAAAAGTTTCTCGATAAGATTGACGAAGATTTAGTAGATGTTCGAGATGAAATTGCGAAACTAAAAGAAAAAATTGAACAGTTAAACGGGGATTATACTACACTGGCACCCTTTAAAACATTAAACTATACATTAAAAAGAATTTATGACATGGAATTTTTCAAATACAGATTTGGCAAAATTCCCCGTGTCAGTTTTGATAAGTTTGAATCCTATCTTGACCCGGATATCAATGCAATTTTTATAGCAACCCTTAACGAAGCAGAAACTGTCTATGGTGTTTTCTTTGCTCCAGTTGAATATTTCGATGATGTTGAGAAAGATTTTAAAAACATTCATTTTGATGAAATTTCTATTCCGCGAAAATACAAAGACTTTCCGAATGATGAATGTTTAAAAATCTCTAACAAAATAAATGAACTCAATGAACTGATTTCTTCTAAAGAAATTGAAATTAACGAAATTATTGAAAAAAACAAAAACAAACTTGTCTCAGCAATTAGAAGAATTGAAACAGCATACAGTAACTTTGATGTAAGAAAACTTGCAGCAGTAACAAGAGACTCGGGTGTAACATTTCAGGTTCTTTGCGGATGGATGACAACAAAAGAGGCGAAAAAACTTTATCGGGAAACTGACAATGATGTGAACGTTGTATGCATTGTCAATGATGATGTAGATGATCATAAGACAAAACCACCTACAAAATTAAAGAACTTTAAATTAATACGCCCCTTTGAAATGTTTGTGAGAATGTATGGACTTCCTGCATATAATGAATTTGACCCTACACTTTTTTTGACCATCACATATGCATTTATCTTTGGTATCATGTTCGGTGATTTGGGACAGGGACTATGCCTGGTTGTCGGAGGCGCTATACTATATAAAGTAAAAAAAATGGATTTAGCAGGCATTGTCTGTGCTGCAGGAGTATTTTCATGTATTTTTGGTGCCCTCTTTGGAAGTTTCTTTGGTTTTGAATTTGAGTCCTTAATACATCCACTTCATTCCATGATTACACTTCCATTTCTGGGACAGATTAATGTCGTTCTTGTTGCAGCCTTTCTCTTTGGCTCCTTTGTAATATTAAGCACAATGATTCTTAATATTGCCAATGCCATAAAACAAAAAGATTTAGGAAAGGCACTGTTTGGTCCAAATGCAGTTACCGGATTTGTCTTTTATGCAGCAATCATCGCTGTTATAGTACTTTACATGACAGGCCATTCACTACCAGGGACTGTTTTGTTAATTATAATGTTTGTTGTTCCATTGGTATTAATCTTCTTAGAAGAACCATTGAAGAATATCTTAAAAAAGAAGAAACCGATTGAAGATTCACCTGGAATTTTTGCTGCCACAGCATTTTTTGAACTCTTTGATTACCTGATTACGTATTTGTCAAATGCTTTGTCATTTTTGCGTATCGGTGTTTTTGCTATCAGCCATGCCGCTATGATGCAGGTCGTAATGACACTGGCAGGTGCAGAAAATGGCGGAAGTGCCAACATCGCCGTAGTAATTATTGGAAACATTATTGTTCTTGCCATGGAAGGACTGGTTGTCGGCATTCAGGTTCTTCGTCTGGAATATTACGAAATCTTTGGCCGTTTTTATGAAGGTAACGGCAGAGAGTTCGTTCCATATAGAAAAAGAAACAAATAAAAACAAATTAATTTTATGAACATCAGGAGGATTTTATTATGTTTATTAATGTTTTATTTTTAGTTGCTTTAGTACTTACAATTATACTTCCATTAATGGTTTACTTTATTGGAGAACAAAACAAGGGGCGTTTTAAAAGAACTATTTTAACAAATTGTTTAACTTTCTTTGGAACATTTCTCTTTGGAACAATATTTCTTTTCACAAATACAGCCAGTGCTGCTGTTGCAGCAGATGCAACCGTTTCCAGTGGTTTAGGTTTACTTGCAGCAGGTCTTGCCATCGGATTGTCATGTATCGGCAGTGGTTACGCAGTTGCCAGTTCCGCAAGTGCTGCTCTTGGTGCGTTAAGCGAAGATTCCAGTATTTTTGGTAAGGCACTGATTTTCGTTGCTTTAGCAGAAGGTATTGCACTTTGGGGATTTATCGTTGCATTCCTGATTCTGACACATGTTGCATAATTGTTTATCCTTAAAGGAGGCGTTTATGAAAATGTATTTAATCAGTGACAATGTGGACACCCTTACCGGAATGCGTCTTGCCGGCGTGGAAGGTGAAATCGCCCATGGTCCAAAAGAAACGAAAACAGCAGTAGAAAAAGTTTTAGAAGATAAGAAACTCGGTATCTTATTGATTACAGAAAAATTAAGTTTCGAAATTCCTGAATTAATTGACGAAATCAAATTAAACAGAAAGCGGCCTCTGGTAGTTGAAATACCTGACCGCCACGGTTCCGGCAGACAGGAAAACTTTATCACAACATATATTAACGAAGCTATAGGAATTAAACTTTAGAAAGGATATAGGGACAATGACTATAGAAGAAAAAATGGAACATTTTCGAAGCATATCTTTGGAAAGCGCCAGTAATCAGAGTGTAGAATCTTTGAGCAATTATAAAAAATCTTTAGATGAAGAACTGCTTATTCATAAAGAAACTTCAAAAAAATTATCAGAAGATTCTAAGCGTGCCAGAATTAATCAAGTCAGAGCCAATTCAAAAAAGAATCTGGCATCTTCACAAATGACTATAAAAAAACAACTTACACAGAAACAAGCAGAAATTAAATTTGAAATATTTGAACTTGTTCGTAAGAAAATTTATGAATATCGTAAAACTTCTGAATATACCGAATTGCTGAAATCTCAGATATCTAAAATCTGTAATGATTATAAAGATTTTGATTTTACAATATATATAGATTCCGGTGATTCACATTTATTAAATCAGTTAGTAGAATCTTTTCATGTAAATATACAAGTATATGAAAAAGATTTCTTAGGCGGCACCAGAACAATCATTCCCGAAAGAAATATTCTCGTTGATAATTCTTTTAAAACACGTCTTGCGGAAGCACAGGAAAATTTTGTAGTTACATTGTAGGAGGCATTTGAATGGAAAAAACAGGAAAAATATATGGAATCAACGGTCCTGTTGTTTACATTAAAGGAAAAACTGAATTTAAAATGGGCGAAATGGTTTACGTCAGTTCAGAAAAATTAGTTGGTGAAGTCATTGGCTTAACTTCACAAATGACGACCATTCAGGTATACGAAGAAACCAGCGGATTAAAACCGGGAGAGTTGGTTTATGGTACAGACAGTGCTATTTTTGTAACACTTGCCCCTGGTATTCTGAATAATATCTTTGACGGAATAGAGAGACCATTGAGTGAATTGGAAAAACAGTCAGGAGCATTTATATCCCGTGGTGTCAGTGTTGACTCCCTCGATACAAAAAAAGAATGGGATGTACACATCACCGTCAACGTTGGTGACTATGTTTTTGGTGGAACAATTATTGCTGAAACAAAAGAAACCCGTGCCATTGTACACAAATCTATGGTTCCTCCTTACATAAAAGGAACTGTTATAGATGTTGCTGCCAGCGGTAAATATACAATTAATGATACAATCGTTACTATACAAAAAGAAGATGGCTCTCACATTGACCTTTCTTTAACACAGAAATGGCCAATACGTGAACCAAGGCCAACTGCTTCAAGATATGGAACAACAAAGCCTCTTGTTACTGGACAAAGAATTATGGATACACTCTTTCCTTTAGCCAAAGGCGGCACTGCTGCTATTCCTGGTGGATTTGGAACAGGAAAAACAATGAACCAACATCAGATTGCTAAGTGGGCAGATGCAGACATTATTATTTATATCGGCTGTGGTGAACGTGGTAATGAAATGACCCAGGTTTTGGAAGAGTTTTCTGAACTGGTTGATCCTAAGTCAGGAAATCCTTTGATGGACAGAACAACATTGATTGCCAATACGAGTAATATGCCTGTTGCTGCCCGTGAGGCTTCCATTTATACAGGTATTACACTTGCAGAATATTACAGAGATATGGGATATCACGTAGCCATAATGGCAGACTCCACATCCAGATGGGCTGAAGCCCTTCGAGAGTTATCCGGGCGTCTGGAAGAAATGCCTGCAGAAGAAGGTTTCCCTGCTTATCTTGCCAGTCGTCTGTCAGCATTTTACGAGAGAGCTGGATACATGGAAAATCTGAATGGAACAGAAGGCTCTATCTCTATTATTGGAGCTGTTTCTCCACAGGGTGGTGACTTTTCTGAACCGGTTACACAAAATACAAAACGTTTTGTCCGCTGCTTCTGGGGATTAGATAAGTCATTGGCTTATGCCAGACATTTCCCTGCCATTCACTGGCTTACAAGCTACAGCGAATACTTTGACGAACTTGCCAACTGGTATAATACCAATGTAGGTCCTGACTTTGTATCCTGTCGAACTAAAATTTTAGCATTATTAAATCAGGAAAGTTCCTTAATGGAAATTGTCAAACTGATTGGAAGTGACGTTTTACCGGATGACCAGAAACTGACTTTGGAAATTGCCAGAGTCATTCGTCTTGGATTTTTACAACAGAATGCATTTCACGACCAGGACACTTGTGTTCCATTAAAGAAACAGTTATTGATGATGAAAATTATTCTTTATTTATATGATAAAGCATCAAAGCTTATCGCAATCGGACTGCCAATGTCTGTTTTAAAAGAAAATAATATATTCGAAAAAATTATTTCTATAAAATATGATATACCAAATGATAAGCTTTCCATGTTTGATGACTACAAAGTTGACATCGATAATTTCTATGCTGAAATTATGGCTGAACATGCATAAGGAGGTGCTTACATGGCTATTGAGTATTTAGGACTAAGTGAAATTAACGGTCCGTTGGTTGTTTTAGAAGGTGTAGAGAATGCAGCCTTTGATGAAATCGTCGAATTTAAAATGAATGACGGAGACGAAAAGCGTCTCGGTCGTATTATCGAAATATATGAAGATAAAGCTATCATACAGGTATTTGAAGGCTCGGAAGGAATGTCCCTCTCTAACACTCATACGAAATTGACCGGACATCCTATGGAGGTTTCCCTCTCTTCCGATATCTTAGGAAGAACTCTCAACGGTATCGGAAAACCAATTGATGGGCTTCCACCTGTCAGTGGCGAAAAACGTGATGTAAACGGTATGCCTTTAAATCCGGTCAGCCGGGAATACCCTCGAAACTATATCAGAACAGGTATTTCTGCCATTGACGGACTTACAACGCTGATACGTGGACAGAAACTTCCTATTTTTTCAGGAAACGGGCTTCCACATGACCAGCTGGCTGCCCAGTTAGTAAATCAGTCTTCTTTAGGAGATGACACTGATGAAGATTTTGCCATTGTTTTTGCCGCTATGGGTGTAAAAAATGACGTGGCCGACTTTTTCAAAAAATCTTTTGAAGAGTCTGGGGCATTAGAACATACAGTAATGTTTCTTAATATGGCAAACGATCCTGTCGTAGAACGTCTGATTACACCAAAAGTAGCTTTGACTGTTGCAGAATATCTGGCTTATGAAAAAGATATGCATATTTTGGTTATTCTTACGGATATGACAACCTATGCCGAAGCCATGCGTGAAGTATCATCCTCTAAAGGTGAAATTCCTTCCAGAAAAGGTTATCCCGGATATTTATACAGTGAACTTGCTACAATCTACGAACGTGCAGGAATTATTAAGGATGCAAAAGGTTCGGTAACACAGATTCCAATTTTAACAATGCCAAACGACGATATTACCCACCCGATTCCTGACTTAACCGGATATATTACTGAGGGACAGATTACATTAGACCGCTCTCTTAACGGACAAGGCATATACCCTCCAATTAATGTACTTCCGTCTCTTTCCCGCCTTATGAAAGACGGCATTGGTGAAGGATTCACAAGAGACGATCATCAGGATATCGCAAACCAGCTGTTTTCCGCTTATGCCAAGGTTGGAGATGCCAGAGCTCTTGCCTCTGTTATCGGTGAAGATGAATTATCACCGACTGATAAAAAATACCTTGAATTTGGTAAAGCTTTCGAAGCTGAATTTGTAGGCCAGGGGCTTGGTATAAACAGAAATATTATCGAGACACTTAATCTTGGCTGGAAATTACTTCATATTCTTCCAAAAGAAGAACTAGACAGAATCGATACGAAAATTTTAAGTAAGTACTATGATGTACTGTCAGAAAATTAATTACGAGGTTTTATTATGAACTTAAATACAGTACCTACCAAAGGAAATCTAATGGCTGCCAAAAGTTCATTGGCACTCGCCCGTCAGGGATATGAACTGATGGATAAAAAACGTAATATTCTTATTAGAGAGATTATGAACCTGACAGAAAAGGCTGATACTATTCAGTCTGAAATAGATAAGACATTTACAGCTGCTTATTCAGCCTTAGAAAAAGCAAATATTGAGCTTGGGATTCGAAATGTTGAAACCTTCGCATTCAATGTAATGCCTGAAGAGGATATTCATATTAAGACCCGAAGTGTTATGGGTGCAGAAATCCCCTTAGTAAAGCATGTGGAAGAAGTTCGAAATCCTGTTTATTCCTTTTATGGGACAACAGAATCTTTAGATAAGGCAAAAGCTTGTTTTGAAAGAGTTAAAGACTTAACCATAAGACTTTCTATGATAGAAAACGCTGCATACCGCCTTGCTTATAATATAAAAAAGACTCAAAAACGTGCAAATGCATTACAAAATATTACCATACCTAATTATGAAGTTCTTGTTAGGACGATAGAAAACGCCCTCGAAGAAAAAGAACGGGAAGAATTTACAAGACTAAAGGTAATCAAGTCAAGAGTTAATTAAATAAATATATTTTAGAAAAGCTGTTACAAAAATAAAGTTTTGTAGCAGCAGCTTTTTTATATAAAATTGCATTTATTATAATTATATACTGTTGATTTTTTATTTTGTTTTTTGTAAAATAATATGAGACATATTTTTTTAAGAAGAGGATTTTTATGAAGAAAATTATAACATATATTGTTTCTTTTGTGATGCTTCTATCTGTAATAGGACAAGCCACAAATATATACAACACAACCACTTATGCAGATACAAAACAGACATTTCCGAAGGCTCCTGATATTGTTGGAAAGTCAGCCATATTAATAAATCCGATTACCGGTACCATTTTATATGAGAAAGACTCTCATAAAAAAATGTATCCGGCAAGCATTACAAAAATTATGACTGCATTACTCACCTTGGAAAACTGCAAAATGAATGAGGAAATTATTTATTCAAAAAAAAATATTGAAAGTTTAACATGGGAAGATTCCAACATTGACTGTAAGGTCGGCGAAAAAATGACTGTAAAAGATGGTCTTTATGCTTTAATGCTTGCTTCTGCCAATGAAACTGCAACTGCTCTGGCAGAACATATTTCCGGAAGTACTGAAAACTTTACAAAATTAATGAACGACAGGGCAAAACAGGCAGGTGCTACAGATACACATTTTGCAAATGCAAACGGATTACATGATGATAATCATTTTGTAACAGCATATGATATGGCAATGATTATGAACGATGCCATACAGTATCCTGCATTTTTAGATGTTATTCATGCAACAGAGTACACCATACCTGCCAATAATAAGAGAAAAAAACCTTATCCATCCATTCAAAGACATATGATGATACATCCTACCAGCCAATACTTTGACGCTGATGTAATTGGCGGTAAAACCGGATATACCGATCAGGCAGGAAAATGTCTTGTAACATACGCAAAACGTGGAAATGTTCCTCTGATTTGCGTTGTCTTAAAATCAGATGGAGATGTGGTTTTTGAAGATACAAAAAAATTATTGGATTACGGTTTTGATAACTTCGAGTCTTTAAATATTTTTGAAAATGATACTAGATTTAATACAAACGCATTCGATAATCTTGCGTCACCATTTGCAACTACTGATAAAACAATAACTGTAGACAAAGATACCTTTATCATGGTTCCTAAGGGTGTATCTATCGCAGATTTAGATACTGAAGTATCCTTTCACTTAACTGATGATTCTTTTGCTACCATTACTTATAAATATGGAAATCATATTATGGGTTCAGCAAAAATGAAATATATAAACTTAGGTTCAACTTCTGAAAAAGAAATTTCTACGGAAACAGAATCAAAAACAGAAAATAACGTTGCTCCTACAAAAAAGGAAAAAACAACACAAGCAGAAACAAAGAAAACAAATAAGCCAGTTTTATTAACAATCATTATCATTATTTTTGTTGTTATTATCATTGTTTCAATTTTAACTGCTATCATGTTACATCGCAGAAAACTTAACAGAATAAGAGCCTTGAAAAGACGACGCAATCGCTAAATAAATTTAGGAGGTATTAATATGAATTGGGTTGCACCTATTAAAGACGAAAAAACTTTACAATTATTTGGGGAAACATTAAAACAAGTTGATTACAAGTACTACATTATGTTTGAACTTGGTGTTGGAACAGGGCTTCAGCTCCAGGATATTCTTGCTTTTAAGAATAAAGATGTTACAGACAAAAAAGAAATTACTGTAGAGATTGGAACTAAAAACATAAAGAATACGTTTTCTATTCCAAAAGATTTACAAAAGACGATTAGTGAATTTACAATGGGAAAAGACCCTGAGGCTTATCTCATCTTAGGTCACAACACCGCAAATAAACCTGTTTCAAGAGAACAGGCTTACAGAGTTCTTCGTGCTGCAGGGCACAAGATTGGATTAAGTTCCATCGGTGCTCAGACAATGCGTAAAACGTTTGCGTGGAAATATTACAAAGAAACAGGAGATATCTATTATCTTCAAAACTTGTTTAACCATGCTTCGCCTTCTATTACATACCGTTTTATCGGTGAAAAACCAAACATGGAAGTAGTTCTTAAAAAGATGACTCCTCAGGAAAATGAACGTAGCAGATATCTTTTATATTTAAATGGAAGTGGCAAAAAAAGATTAAATAATATTATTAATACACTTGAAGATATTAAGGATAATTTTGATAACCCTGCAAACAATGATTCTTTCTATGGAAGAGTTGACTGCTTACTTGAAGAATTAGATGCACTTATTAAAAATTATAAAGAAACAAAATAAGTATTTTATCAAATAAAGAAGAGCTGTGAATCTTTTTCGATTTACAGCTCTTCTTTATTAATCATCGTCGTCTTCTTCTTCACTTTCTTCCCAAATCTCTTCCACGACAATTTCTTTTTCAAGAGACCTTTGTCTTCTCTCACGTCTCTTTTCTCGAATGTTTTCCTGCTTTTCATGAATGGAATCTGCTCCCTCTTCATCTGTAGACTTCATAATCTTAATTGCATAAAAACTATCTTCTTCTAATTTTTTTACTCTTATTTTTCCTCTGACATATCCATGTTCCGGACATTTTCCCAGACAATAATACGTCTTTCCACTATCGGAAAACCAATCAATAATTATCTCTAATGGTCTGTCACACTGATTACAAAGCATAGAACTGACATCTATATCCTTGAATAATTCCTCACGCTCAAAAAACTCCCTTGTAACCAACTTTGTATATTGATCAAACCTGACAAAAATCTCTTCTTCTTTAATTCTTGGTGGATAAAAAGTATCTATGGAAAGCCTTCCTTTATACTTTTCAAAATCCATTACCTGCATGACCTTTGCAGTATAATAAGCATCACTTAATGCCCTATGAAACTCACCATCTTCCGGAATTTCTAAATATTCAACTGCACTCATAAGCGTTCTCTTCATATGCCCATCGTCGTATCTTAGACTAAACATTTTCTGCAAGTCCACATAAAACAATGGAAAATCCAAAATACGCTCAAGCCTGTAATGCCGCATATTCTTCTGTAACTCAGTTAAGTCCATTGACCCCCAGGTACAGAACATGTAATCATCACCACACCATTCTAAAAATTCTACAATGGCTCTTTTAAAATCCATTCCATGACTTAATTCTTCATTTGTGAAATGGGTAATCTCTTGAATTTTATAATGAAGTTTTTTATATACTCTCGGACGAATAACCTGCTGATAAGAATCTACTATCTGCCTGTCCTCCGTTACTCTTACCGCACCGATTTCAATTATTTCAAAAGGAATATCCGGATAATGATTAGTTTTTCCGTAAGGATTTTGGTTCCATTCCAAATCCATTACAATATAATCCATCTCTTTTCTCCATATTTAATTTTCTAGTGTTCCCTGCGGGAATCGAACCCACAACTAGTGCTTAGGAGGCACTTGTTATATCCATTTAACTAAGGGAACTAATACAGCTTAGGAGATATATCTCCTAAGCAAACTTTTATTTTTTTTCTATCTTCTCAAGTCCACCCATATATGGTCTCAAAGCTTCTGGTATACTTACACTTCCATCTTCATTAAGATTGTTTTCTAAAAATGCAATTAACATACGTGGTGGAGCAACTACTGTATTGTTAAGAGTATGTGCAAAATAATTTCCTTCTTTTCCTCGTACTCTGATAGAAAGTCTTCTTGCCTGAGCATCTCCTAAGTTAGAGCAACTGCCTACTTCAAAGTATTTCTGTTGTCTTGGTGACCATGCCTCAACATCTACAGACTTCACTTTAAGATCAGCTAAATCCCCTGAACAACACTCCAATGTACGAACCGGAATATCCAAACTTCTGAATAAATCGACAGTATTTCTCCAAAGTTTATCATACCATGTCATACTATCCTCAGGTTTACAAATAACTATCATCTCCTGTTTTTCAAACTGGTGAATACGATATACTCCTCTTTCTTCAATACCGTGTGCACCCTTTTCCTTACGGAAACATGGTGAATAACTTGTAAGTGTAAACGGAAGTTGTTCCTCTTTCGTATGTGTTCCAATAAACTTGCCAATCATTGAATGCTCGCTAGTACCAATTAAGTAAAGATCTTCTCCCTCAATCTTATACATCATGGAATCCATTTCATCAAAACTCATAACGCCTGTTACGACATTACTTCGAATCATAAAAGGTGGTACGCAATATGTGAATCCTCTGTCAATCATAAAATCCCTTGCATATGAAATAACAGCTGAATGAAGTCTGGCAATATCTCCCATAAGATAATAGAATCCATTTCCTGCTACATTTCTTGCCGCTTCCAAATCAATTCCATGAAACTGTTCCATGATATCAGTATGATAAGGAACCTCAAAATCCGGTACTACTGGCTCTCCAAATTTTTCTAATTCCACATTTTCACTGTCGTCTTTTCCAATAGGAACCGATGGATCTATAATATTTGGAATAACCATCATTCTCTTTTTAATTTCTTCTGCAAGATTTTTTTCTTCGTTTGTCAGTTCATCAATCTTCGCATTTCCTGCGGCTACTTTCGCTTTCGTTTCCTCAGCCTCATCTTTCTTTCCTTCTTTTATCAAGCCGCCAATCAGTTTTGATAAACTATTCTTTTCAGCACGAAGAGTCTCAACTTCTTTTTTTATTTCACGGTTACGCTTATCCAGCTCGATAACCTCGTCCACTAATGGGAGTTTATGCTCCTGAAATTTATTTTTTATATTTTGTTTCACAATATCCGGATTAGTTCTCACAAATTTTATATCTAACATATTACTTCTCCCTTTTATCTACAGATATAATATATTTTTTTACACGGTATTACGATTATACCCCAAACACCTTATTTTTACAAGGATTGTAGCCAACATTATCTAAATGTGTTATACTATTTTTTGTCGAAGCATGTGAAAATCATAATTTAAGGGGATTTACTTATGAATTTAGAATTAATGAATACAAGACGAAATAATAAAATTTATTCAGATGGAGAAAATACATTTAAAATTTTTAATAAAGGATATGATAAACGACTGGTTTTTCTTGAGTCTTTTATTACTACAGAAGTAGAATCCGCCGGTGTTAAAGTTCCTTCTATATTAGAGGTAACAAATCAAGAGGACCAATGGACTTTTAAGACCGAACCGGTTCAATGGAAAACATTATTTACTATGATAAAGGAAGACCCTGTTAATATAGATAAATACTTAGATAAAATGATTGAAGTTCACACCTCCATTCATAAATTTAAATGTCCAAAACTTCCCGTTCAAAAGCAAAAATTAACAGATTATCTTCAAATGGCTGGTTTAAATGAGGATCTAAAAATAGACCTTTTGGATATGTTGAATTCCTGTCCAAAGCATAACAAATTAGTACACGGAAATTTCACACCACATAACATTGTTATCTCAAATAATGAAGAGTATATTGTTGACTGGAATCATGCTTCTCAAGGTAGTGCGAGTGCAGATATTGCCCATACTTATATATGGATGCTGATGAATATGCCGGAATACGCAGAAATATATTTAAAAAAATTTTGTGATATTACCAATACCAGTTCCCGCTATGTTCATAATTGGATTCCAATTGTTGCAGCTGCAAGGCTTGGCAAGAAAATTTCAGGAGAAGAAGAATTATTAAACAGTCTGATTTCTGTAATTGAATATTAATAAATAATAAAGAACATAGAGATATTTAAACATCTCTATGTTCTTTCAGTTTACATAACTATACTCTAATAATTTCCACTCCACCTGCTTTTACAGTTCCCGAAAGGATAAGTGTTACATCATTAACTGCTTCATCTTCTTTCCTCATCTCCGGTCCATCGATTGTTCCCATAAAACAATCAACTTTATTTTCTAACTTCCAATTTCTTGGTATATATATTTCAAGTCCGCCTGCATAACACTCGATTCGCATATATACCTTATCTCCCGCTGCTCTTGCATTATCCAAATATACTTCCATACCACCTGCTTTATTGATAATTTCTACACTTTTAAGATTCTGAGAATCGATATATTTCTGTGCTCCTGAAAATCTATTCATATGATATACATGTTCACCCTCTACATGACTCTGGTGTGGACAATCAGTTCCGTAATTCGCATTACCTTCCCATGATTTATTTTTACTATACTCTTCCTGAAACTCCATATTATTTTCCCCACTTTCATTATTGATATTATATTTACAAGAATAACTTTTCTCCCATTTTCTTCTTCCAATTCCTCTGAAAATGAGAGACCACCCTATAGTTAAAAGAAGTGCTGCACCAATTACCGGCCATGGAGTAATTGCTTCAATTCCCAGTTCTTTATTCCAAAGAATTGCTAAAAATGCTAATCCCATAAATACACTAAAGCTTTCTCTGCTGAATAATCCTTTTATGATCCATGCTCCCCATAATACAGAGAAAACAATGTGTCTAAACCCTATTCCACTTAATAGCCCTAACTCACTTATCAACAAAAGTGCTGCCGCCGCTATAAATAAAACTCCCCAAAAAATATTTCCTGCTCTTTTTTTCATCTTGTCAGCCTCCTAATATCATCTATTTTACTTTTTAATGGTTTAAAGTATCCTCTTGATACAAAGATAATTTTATGTGTATTCCGAAATTCTATCTTTGATGATGCCGTTATATTCTTAGTAATTGAATATATTTCTTTCACATTAACAATTGCCGATTTAGATATTCTACAAAAATAATGTGGTAATATATGTTCTAATTCATATAATCTTCTTTTTGTTGTGAGAATTTCATTTCTGGTATGAGCCTTCACTACATCATTTTCTGTTTCAAAAAATAATATATTTTCTATATTCTCATAAAACTCAATATTGTCCTTAAATAATTCAATTTCTATGCTACTATAATTAAAACTTGAAACTAATTTTTGTAGATTCAGGATATCTTCATTTATTTGAGCACATTTAATAACTATTTCATCTTCTATGCAGTTTTTATCAATATCCACTGTAATTTTCATAGATTTCCTCTTACATCTTTGTTATCATATTCACATCTTATTGGAAATTATAAAAAAAGTAAACTGTTTTTCCCTAAGTGGTTATAAATCAAGTCTAACAGGTAAAAAATTATCGCATAAAATTCTGCCTTAGTTTTTTTGGCAAACTTCCATGCGATATTTCAGTTTACATAATATTAATATTCCATAGCTTTATCTAACGCTTCTTTTTCCTCTTCACCAAGTGTTGCATATGCCTCACCTTTAATAATTTCTTTTATATATGTGTAACTACTATCTCTACCATGCATTGTATTCAGAATAAATCCTGTATTTGTATCATCTAGTAAGCATAGAGCAAAACTTAAATTCCCTCCCATCTCTTTAAAGGCATCATACTTTACAATTCCTAATTTGTGAAATGTTGAAGTTATATTATGTAAAGTAGCATTTAATATTTCTTCATTTTTCTGATATGATCTTTCTAATTTATCCATTTGCTGAAAGTTCTCTTCAATAGCTGAAGAAAGATTTTCTGCATTCTTTCCTCTCATAAATTTTTCATATCGCCTCATTAGTCTTGAAATTTTTTTATTTTGCTTAATATGCAACACTAGAAATACCAAAAACATAACTGCAATAATTGACAAATATATATAATCTCTCATAATAAATTCCTTTCGTATTTTACTTAATCATAGTTTATAATATTCTTTTAAATTTGTATACTTTCAAATAATTCCAATAATTATTATTATTCCTGTATTCCATCAAACATTTCAAGAATTCTTTCAAACTCTTCTTTGGAATAATATTCAATCTCTATCTTTCCTTTACCACCTTTTTTGTTATTAATTGAAACTTTTGTTCCCAATTTTTCTCTTAATTTTGTTGCAATAGATTCATAAACTGCCTCTTCACTTGATGGTATCGGTAATTTTGCTTGTTTCGGATTTAGAATTGATTTAACCAATTTTTCCGTATCCCTGACACTTAGTCCTTTTTCTATTATTACTTTTGCGGCTTCTAACTGTAAATCTTCCTGATCTAAAGCAAGCAAAGCTCTTGCATGTCCCATAGATATTTCATCGTTAATCAGCATATTCTGGACTTCATCTATTAATTTCAATAATCTCATGGAATTGGCAATCGCAGCTCTGGATTTAGATACCCTTTTTGCTAATTCATCCTGCTTTAAATGATATTCATCAATTAAACTTTTATATGCTAAAGCTTCTTCTATAGGATTTAAGTCCTTCCTTTGAATATTTTCTATTAATGCTATTTCCATTACTTCCTGTTTTGTATATTCTTTAATAACAACAGGAACTTCCTTTATTTTCGCCAGTTTTGCTGCTCTCCAACGTCTTTCTCCGGCAATTATCTCATAATAGTCATCTTTCTTTTGAACAACAATAGGTTGAATAATTCCAAACTGTCTGATAGAATCTGCCAGTTCTTCCAAAGCTTCCTTGTCAAAGTTCTTACGTGGCTGCTCTCTATTTGGTTCTATATCTGATATTTTCATCATAGTATCAGCCGGAACTTTCACTTCTTTAATTACTTCTTTTATAACTTCCTTGACAACAGGCTTTTTTTCTGAATTTACCTTTCCTTTTGAAGAACCTGTATCAGGAATTAATGAATCAATACCTTTTCCTAATCCTTTTCTTTTTACTGCCATAATGACCTCACTAACTATCCTTCTATTATTTCTTTTGCTAATTTGCTATATGCAATTGCTCCTGTTGATTTTCCATCATACATATGTATCGGTAACCCATAACTAGGTGCCTCCGCCAATCGGACATTTCTTGGAATAACTGTATCATATACCTTTATTTGAATATTTTCTTTTACATTTTCCATTACTTCATTGGAAAGATTTGTTCTGGAGTCATACATAGTAAACACAATTCCATCTATTACCAATTTATCATTTAATCTTTCCTGAATTAAATTAATCGTATGTATTAACTGTGATAAACCTTCCAATGCATAATATTCACATTGTATCGGAACAATTACTGAATCTGCCGCTGCCATCGCATTAACCGTTAATACATTCAACGAAGGAGGACAATCTATAATGATGTATTCATACAAATCTCTAATTTTCTCTAAAGTTTCCTTTAAAATAAATTCTCTTCCTTCTACTCCTATTAAGTCTATCTCTGCACCTGATAAATTCACATTAGAAGGCAATACATTTAAATTATCCACAGCACTTTTTGTTAAACACTCTGATATCGTACACTCTTCTAAAAACAATTCATATATTGTATTTTCAAGATTTTGTTTTATAATACCAACTCCACTTGTTGCATTTCCCTGAGGATCAATGTCAACAAGAAGAACTTTTTTTCCTTGTTCCGCTAAACAAGATGAAAGATTAATTGAAGTAGTTGTTTTTCCCACTCCACCTTTCTGGTTTGCTATCGCAATTATCTTTCCCATCGTTATACCATCATTAGTTCTATTTACTAATTCCTTTCTTATTTCATATATGTAAAAATCCCCGTTTTTTCATTCTACCATAATACTATTTTCATTTCTACCGTAACATCTATATTCCGTATTATAAATGTTTCACGTGAAACATTTATTTATTGTATTACTTTTATTAACTCTTCCAACTCGATCTTTGCTCTCATTACATCAATTTCTATTATATCTCTACAAAATTGTAATTTATCAATCAAATCATTTTTATTATTTACTTTTGTTTTCAATGTTTCACGTGAAACATTTGTTGAGTTTTCAATACATTGTTCTATAATTAATAACTCTTCTTCTAGTTCTTTTATCTTTTTTTCAATTGATTCATTCTCTGTTAAATAAGCAGAAATATGTACTTCTAATTCATTGATTTCCTGATTTTTAAAACCACTATCTTCTCTTGCTTTAACAGAAAACATTTCAGATGCTTCATCTATCATAGAATCTATCTGCTCTATCTTATTTTTAGCTTCTACTATAGCTATCATATTATGATCCAATTTATCCTGATTTTCTTTTAATCTATATAATAATATTTCTTTTCTCTTTGTTAAATACTCTAATAGCATTTTTTCTCCTCTACATAATTGGTTTTCTTGAAGGAATACCTGCTTTACGCGGATATTTATTTGGTGTTCTTCTTTTTTTATCAATCAATATAAATCTTCTTTGTATATCAGACAATGGTAATTGTTCAATCACACTTCCAGAAACTGTTCCTCCCAATTCAAAGATTGATCTTTCTGCATTCTCTTTTTCAACTTCGCTAAATTCAGACTTATAACTTATAAATTTTCCTTCCTGAAGTATAAATGGAATACAATATTCTGCTAATGTAGAAAGATTAGCAACTGCTCTGGATACACATATATCATATTTTTCTCTGTATTCGTTATCTTTCCCAATATCTTCTGCACGTCCATGTACTGTTTCAATATCTTCTAACTTTAGTTCTTTTATAACATCATTTAAAAATATTAATCTTTTATTTAAAGAATCTAACAAAGTTACTCTTAAATGAGGAAACATTATTTTTAATGGAATTCCTGGAAATCCTGCGCCAGTTCCAACATCTATCATAGAATTATACTTTGTCATATCTATAACCTTTACTACTAATAAACTGTCAATAAAATGTTTAATTATTACTTCATCTAAATCAACAATTCCCGTAAGATTCATTACTTTATTCGTTTCTACCAACATTTCATAATATTTTAAAAATTGTTTTATTTGAATTTCAGTTATTTCTAATCCTAATTTCTCTATTCCACTTATTAATAACTCTTTTCCATGCATAATATCCTACTCCAATTTTTCACTAGATACAAATATTTTTATTTATAGTAAAAATGATTTTTTACATATCATTAGATAATTTTTACTGTAAATAACAAATACATCTATTATCATCTGTTTTTATGTTGTTCCATATGTATTAACAATACAGATATATCTGCCGGAGACACACCAGAGATTCTGGATGCCTGTCCAATACTAATTGGCTTATAAAAAGCTAATTTTTGTGCCGCTTCTTTTCTCAAACTATTTACTCCTGAATAATCAAAATCTTCCGGTATTTTTTTATTTTCTAATTTTTTAAAATTCTTTACCTGTTTTTTTTGCCTTTCAATATAGCCATTATACTTAATATTAATATTTACCTGTTCGCACACATCATAAGATAGTTCTGGTCTCTCCTTATCCAGACCTTCTAATTTCTCATAATCAAGCTCTGGCCTCCTAATTAATTCTGCAAGCGTTGTTGCTGTCTTTAGAGGAGTGCTTCCCAGACTTTCAAGAAAATCCTGGTTTTCTTTTGCTGCACCAATTTTATAATTTTCCAATCTCTCTATTTCTTTTTGGATTAATTGTTCTTTTTTGCAAATATAATCATATCGTTCTTTTGAAACTAGCCCTATTTCATATCCTATTTTTGACAGTCTTAAATCTGCGTTATCCTGTCTGAGTAACAAACGATATTCTGCTCTGGAAGTCATCATTCGATATGGCTCATGACTTTCCTTTGTGACTAAATCATCAATCAATACTCCAATATATCCTTGGGATCTGTCTAATACAATAGACTCTTTTCCTTCCACAAATCTTGCCGCATTTATTCCTGCTATAATACCCTGTGCTGCTGCTTCTTCATATCCTGAACTTCCATTAAATTGTCCCGCACTAAATAGACCTTTAATATTTTTAAATTCAAGGTTTGGCAATAATTGTCCATATTCTATACAATCATATTCTATAGCATATGCATTTCTTACAATCTTTGCATTTTCAAGTCCCGGAACGGTATGATACATAGCATCCTGTACATCTTCAGGAAGAGACGATGACATTCCACCCAAATACATTTCATTCGTATAAAGTCCTTCCGGTTCAATAAACACCTGATGTCTGTTTTTATCTGCAAATTTCACTACTTTATCCTCAATAGATGGGCAGTATCTTGGACCTGTTCCTTCTATCATTCCTGAAAACAAAGGTGATCTGTCTATATTATCCTTTATAATTTCATGAGTTTTTTCATTAGTATAAGTAAGCCAGCATGAAACCTGTTCTTTTTGTATACTCTCAGGGTCTGTAGAAAAAGAAAATGGAATAATTCTCTCATCACCGAACTGCTCTTCCATTTTACTAAAATCAACAGTTCTTCTATCTACTCTGGCAGGTGTACCAGTTTTAAATCTTCTCATTTTAATTCCATTTTCTATTAATGAATCTGTAAGATGATTTGCTGCCATCAGACCATTCGGGCCTGTATACTCACAAACATCTCCGTAAATGCATTTTGCTTTTAAATAAACACCTGTAGCAAGAACAACTGCCCTCGCAAAGTAAGTTGCACCTGAGACAGTTCTTACTCCTTGAATCATACCATCTTCCACAATTATTTCAGAAACTTCTCCCTGTTTAATTGTAAGATTATCTGTATTTTCAAGAGTCCTTCTCATTTCCCTTGTATAATCCTGTTTATCCGCCTGAGCTCTTAAGGAATGAACAGCAGGACCTTTCGATTTATTAAGCATTTTTGACTGAATAAAACTCTTATCTATATTTTTTCCCATCTCTCCGCCTAAAGCATCAACCTCACGAACAAGATGTCCCTTTGAAGTTCCTCCGATATTTGGATTACATGGCATTAATGCAATACTATCTACACTGACTGTAAATACAATTGTATCAAGACCCAATCTGGCAGATGCCAAAGCAGCTTCGCATCCTGCATGTCCTGCTCCTATTATTACTACATCATAATTTTTTTCAATCTTTAACATACTAAACTCTCTTCTTATTCCTTGTATTTTTTCACTGTATACTTCCTAAATATTTATTATTTTCCCATACAGAACTTTGAGAAAATTTCATTTACCAGATCGTCTTCAACACTTTCACCAATTATCAGTCCAAGCTGCTCATAAGCATCCATCAAATCTATAGAATAAAAATCTTCCGGCATCATATTTTCTACAGAGTCCTTTACTTTATGTAAACTATTATAAGAATTTTCTAAAGCTTCTTTATGTCTGGCATTTGTAATATAAATCTGATCATTATAACAAACTTTACCTGAATAGAACATTTCTCGTATTCTATCTTCTAATTGTTCCATTCCTATTCCTTCTTTTGCAGAAAATTCGATAATATCCTCTTTTGACAAATTAATTATACTTTCTAAATCTGCCTGCAGTTCAATATCTGATTTATTAAGTAATACGATTACCTGTTTATTTTTTATCAAATCAATAATCTCTAAGTCATTTTCATCTATCTTTCTAGAACCATCTATCACATAAATAATCAAATCTGCATTTGCCGCAATCTCTTTCGCTTTATTTACTCCAATCTGTTCTACCTTATCTTCTGTATTTCTAATACCAGCGGTATCAATTATTTTTAAAGATAATCCATTTATATTTATATTTTCTTCTAAAGTATCTCTTGTAGTTCCTTCAATATCTGTAACAATAGCACGTTCTTCTCCAAGCATAAGATTTAAAAGAGAAGATTTTCCTGCATTTGGTTTTCCAAGAATAACAGTATGAATTCCTTCTTTCATAATTCTTCCATTATCAAAAGTATCAATTAACTTTTTTATTTTTGAAAGATTCTTCGATAACATTTCTGAAATTTCTTCATTATATCCATCTAAACTGATATGTTCAGGATCATCTAAGGCTGACTCGATAAATGCAATATGGTATATAATTTCACTTCGAATCTCTTTAATTTTTTCAGAGACTCCTCCCTTTAACTGAGCAATTGAACTATTTAATGCAAAATCATTACTTGAATTAATAACATCCATGACTGCCTCCGCCTGAGATAAATCAATCCGTCCGTTCAAAAATGCTCTTTTTGTAAATTCTCCCGGAGCAGCAGTTTTTGCACCATTTTTTATTACAAGTTCCAACACTTTTTGTAAAATTAACATTCCACCATGACAGTCAATTTCTACTGTATCTTCTCCTGTAAAAGAATGTGGATTTTTCATAACAAGAACAAGAACCTGATCTAATATGTTGTCCCCATCCACAATATGTCCATAATTCACTGTATGACTGTTTACATCACAAAGTTTTTTTCCTTCTTTTCCTGATTTAAAAACTTTATCAACAATTTCAATAGCATCATCACCACTAACTCGTATTACTCCGATGCCGGAATTTCCAGCAGAAGTAGAAATAGCAGCAATTGTGTCTGTAATCTTCATAAATCACCTATAAAATTCTTTTCTAAAAATAAAATTTGCTTTCCACTTAAAAGCATAATATCCTAACATAAAAGTATACCACAATATGCCTATCAGTAAAAGAAAAAAATAAATTCCAGTTTGTCGAGGTGGTCCGAGTATAAAAGGATACACTTGGAAACTGAATTTCATAAACATTTGTAAATATCAAAAAGAAGTAAATAATTTA
>CAJTRZ010000003.1:14579-247541 GCA_910578975.1 uncultured Eubacterium sp. | reverse complement strand
TCAAACTACAAAATACATATGTAAAAAAAGTTTAAAATTCATGGGAGATGAAAATTTATTACATATATAAATAAAAAAAATAAGAGCCAATATATGTAAATCAATATAATAAAGCAGGATAGGATGTTAAAAATACATATGCAGATTCAAAAAATAATACTTTATATATGTAAATGTGTTTTATGGAGGGAAGCATATCTTCTGTGTACATTACTTCAGCAGTGAAAGTTCTTTACCACAACAATTACAATCAATAAATTTTCGATTTGTGATGGTGGGAAGAGATATAAAAGGAATACACGTAGGAAACATTGAATTTTAGAAACAAATTTGTATAGAAAAAAGAGAATTGAGAGTTAAGCTAAAATCTGATTTACAAAATCAGATTTTAAGACTTACTTGAGAAAAAATCATCAAGATTTTTTCGAAAATGAAGTCGGTACTTAAAAATTAATTCTCTTTTTTCTATTAACAAATGTTTCTAAAATTCAGTTTTCAAGTGTATTCTTTTATATTCTCCCCACCTCTACAACTGGAATTTTATTATTTATTTTTAATTGCGGCCTCCACAAACCCAAGGAATAAAGGATGTGGTCTGTTTGGACGGCTCTTTAGTTCCGGATGTGCCTGAGTGGCAACAAAAAATACGTGTGACGGAATTTCAATCATCTCAACGATGCGTCCATCAGGTGAAATGCCGGAGAGCTTCATGCCCTTTGCTGTCAAATCGTTTCTATAATCATTATTTACTTCATATCTATGACGGTGACGCTCATGTATCAGCTCACTTTTATATAATTGGAAGGCTCTGCTGTCTTTATCAAGAACACAAGGATAAGATCCAAGCCTTAAAGTACCTCCAATATCCGTAATACCTTCCTGATCAGGCATAAGGCTGATAACCGGATGTGTTGTGGAAGGATTTAATTCGATACTGTGTGCATCTCTATATCCTAGTACGTTTCTTGCAAATTCCACAATAGATAACTGCATGCCAAGACAAAGTCCTAAAAATGGAATATTATTTTCTCTTGCATATTTTATTGAGGCGAGCTTTCCATCTATACCACGCTTACCAAAACCTCCAGGAACAAGAATACCGGAAACATCTGCAAATATGTCATGTGCGTTTTCATTAGTGATCGTCTCGGAGTCGACCCATTTAATATTCACCGTAGTATGATTAGGGTATCCTGCGTGCTTTAAAGATTCTACTACGCTGATATAAGCATCATGAAGAGCAATATATTTTCCTACCAATGCTACAGTGACTTCCTGTGTCGGATTTTTTGCTGACTCTACCATTGTTTTCCAATCTTCAAGATCCGGTTCAGGGCATTCTAATTTCAGACATTCACACGCGATTTCAGCCAAGTGTTCTCTTTCCATGGCAAGTGGTGCTTCATAAAGCATATCTACTGTGAGATTCTGCACAACATGGCTGGAAGGAACATTACAGAATAAGCTTATTTTATCTTTTAAACCTTCGTTGATTTCATATTCTGTACGACAGACTACAATATCAGGCTGGATGCCAAGGCGTTGTAATTCTTTAACACTCATTTGAATCGGTTTTGTCTTCATCTCCTCGGAAGCAGGCAGATAAACCATAAGTGCAACATGAATTAATATACAGTTTTCATGTCCTACATCATGTTGGAATTGGCGTATTGCCTCGATATAAGGCTGTGATTCGATATCCCCAACTGTACCTCCCACTTCAATGATTGCTATTTCGGTTTCTTCACTGAGACTCCGATAAAAACGACTTTTAATTTCATTTGTTATATGTGGAATAACCTGAACGGTTCCACCGCCAAAATCTCCATGCCTTTCTTTCTCTAGGACAGACCAGTAAACTTTACCGGTGGTCACATTGGAATTTTTGGTTAAACTTTCATCAATAAATCTTTCATAGTGTCCAAGGTCGAGGTCGGTTTCAGCACCATCATCAGTTACAAAAACCTCACCGTGCTGAACTGGGTTCATAGTACCCGGATCAATGTTGATGTAGGGATCAAACTTCTGCATGGTTACTTTGTAGCCGCGGGCTTTCAGAAGTCTGCCAAGTGATGCAGCGGTAATACCTTTTCCGAGACCGGAAACTACGCCGCCTGTTACAAAAACGTACTTTACTGACATTTAATTTTCCTCCTAATAATGTACTAACATAAATTTTCAATCATATATTTGTATTTTTTACTAATTACAAATACTTTAACAGTTTACTACCATAGAGTTTTGATTGCCAGAATAAAATAAAAATTATTAAAAATTAAAGAAATGTTCACCAATTTTTAACATTAAAAGCCCATGATATGTTATATTGTTAAGGTATAATATAAAAAACATTTAACATATTGTTAAGAGTAAGAAATATTTCAGTGTTAAATATAACAGCAGAAAGGAAAGACAATGGAAAACAACAGAAATAAAGCCCCAGGAAATAACGGGGAGCAGGATAACCAAAAGAGAAATCGTATTGTTACTATTGTAGTTGCACTGATTGCAGCTTTATTATTTACAACAATGAGCTCATATCTGTTTGATTCAATGACAAAACAAGAGATAACATATAATCAATTCATAGGATTGTTAGATGAGAATAGAGTAGAGAGTGTAACATTCGATTCTAATAAGATATATATAGTACCAAAAGAAGATGGTAGAAATTTATTAAAAACTACTTATTGGACTACACAATTAGATGATCCGGAATTAATCAATGATTTAAAAAATAAATATGCAGGTGTAACATTTAAGGCTGAGCAGGCTAGTACATCAACCAGCATATTATTTATTTTATTGCAATGGATATTACCGCTTGTAGTATTTTGGCTGTTAATGATGTTTATTATGAAGAAAGCTACCGGAGGAAAAGGTGGTGGAGTGTTTGGCGTAGGAAAGTCCAACGCCAAGGTATATATTCAGAAAGAAACAGGAGTAACTTTTAAGGATGTCGCAGGTCAGGAAGAGGCAAAGGAATCGGTAGTGGAGATGGTGGATTTTCTTCACAATCCCGGAAAATATACAGCAATAGGTGCAAAACTTCCAAAAGGAGCATTGTTAGTAGGACCTCCGGGAACAGGTAAAACTTTACTGGCAAAAGCAGTGGCAGGAGAGGCGAAAGTGCCATTTTTCTCATTATCCGGTTCGGATTTTGTAGAAATGTTTGTAGGTGTAGGAGCTTCCCGAGTAAGAGACTTATTTAAACAGGCGGAAGAAAATGCACCATGTATTGTATTTATAGATGAGATAGATTCTATTGGTAAAAGCCGTGATTCCAGATATGGCGGCGGCAATGATGAGAGAGAGCAGACTTTGAATGCCTTATTGGCAGAGATGGATGGCTTTGATTCCTCAAAGGGAATCATGATACTGGCTGCAACGAACAGGCCGGAAGTATTGGATCCGGCATTGCTCAGACCGGGAAGATTTGATAGAAGAGTCATTGTAGACACACCGGATTTTAAAGGTAGATTAGAGACTTTGAAGGTTCATTCCAAAGATGTCAAGTTGGATGAAACAGTAGATTTAGAAGCTATTGCCAACATGACCAGTGGTGCAGTAGGTTCAGACTTGGCAAATATGGTAAATGAAGCCGCCATAAATGCTGTAAAATGCGGTAGAAAGGCAATTTCCCAGGATGATTTGATGGAAGCAGTGGAAGTTGTAATCGCTGGCAAAGAAAAGAAAGACAGAATCCTCAGCAAAGAAGAAAAGAAAATTGTAGCTTTTCATGAGGTAGGTCACGCATTGGTTGCAGCCATTCAGAAACATGCAGAGCCTGTACAAAAAATCACGATTGTTCCAAGAACAATGGGAAGCCTAGGTTATGTTATTCAGGCACCAGAAAAAGAAAAATATCTGATGTCTAAAGATGAACTAGATGCAGAGCTTGTTACTTTATTGGCGGGCCGTGCATCAGAGGAGATTGTATTTCATTCCATTACCACGGGTGCATCCAATGATATGGAAAAAGCTACAAATATTGCACGCTCTATGATTGCTCAGTATGGTATGTCTGAAAAGTTTGGACTTATGAGTTTAGAGAAAATAAGTGATCCTTATCTTGGGGGACATTCACAACTTAACTGTAGCGATAAGACTGCAACAGAAATTGAAGAAGAAGTAAAAGTTTTATTGAAAGAAAAATATGAGACGGCAAAACAATTACTTCAGGAAAATCGTGATAAGTTAGATAAGATTGCAGAGTTTTTATATGACAAAGAAACGATTACGGGCAAAGAATTTATGGAAATTTTCAATCAGTGTGGTAAAGAGGAAAAGATTGAAAATGAGAAGGAAGATTTCTCAACAGAAGATGAATAATGTATAAGTGTAATTGTTTATAAACCGGCGGGAGAAATCCAGTCGGTTTTTTTTGCTGAAATTGTTATATTTTAATGTTTTTTACACATTTTATTTATAAAATATATATTATTTCATATTTTGTATGATTACATATAATAGTGTGATATTATCTATCATTGTGTGGATTATTATTTGAATTTGTTTCGCATAATAAGAAATGCTTAATATAATATATAGAAAGGGCGGTTATGAGTCAAAAGAGAAAGCAAAAAGCAAAGAACAATCAAAACTAGGTTGAGAATGAAAAACAAACATGAAAAACAAAAAAGCTCAGGAGGAATATCTCTCTGAGCTTTTTTACTTTTTTACAAAAAGATTCACTTTCGTTTTTAAATTTTGTTAAATAAATGATATAATAACATTATGAGTAATTTTAATTTTTCAGAGGAACTAAAAAAAATGCCCCAGACACCAGGGGTATATTTAATGCATGACAATCATGATGATATCATATACGTAGGAAAGGCCGTTAATTTAAAAAGACGTGTAAGTTCTTATTTCAGGCAAGGTACTAAGAAAAGTCTCAAAATTCAGTCAATGGTATCTAATGTTTGCAGATTTGAATATATTTTGACAGACTCGGAGCTGGAAGCTCTGATTTTGGAGTGCAATCTTATAAAGGAATACCGTCCTAAATATAATACAATGCTGATGGATGATAAGAGTTATCCTTATGTAATGGTGACAATTAGTGAGGATTATCCGAGAATTGTGATTGCCCGTTCTATGAAGAAAGATGGTAATAAATATTTTGGACCATTTACGAGTGGCATGGCAGTAAGGGATACGATTGAACTGCTGCAGAAGATGTTTAAGGTAAGAAATTGCAGGAAATCCATTGTTGTAAAGGAAGAGAGGAATATGATTTCCGGGAAAGAGGAACTTTCTTTTGAGGAACAAAAAAAGGAAGCTCCAACAGTTAATGGCAGACCATGTCTTTATTATCATATGGGAAGATGTGATGGAGCTTGTCAGGGATATATCAGCAAGGATGAGTATAGAGAAAATATTGTTAAGGCGGTCAGGTTTTTAGAAGGGAATTATAAAGAAACCATAAAAGAACTGGAAGCAAAAATGAAAGATGCCTCAGCACAGATGGATTTTGAGAAAGCAATGGAATACAGAGATTTAATTAATAGTATTCATCACGTTGCGGGTAATCAGAAAATTACATCACATAAGTTCGAGGACAGAGATATAATTGCTTATGCAGAGGAAGGTAACGATGCTGTGGTACAGATTTTTTTTGTCAGAAATGGAAAATTGATAGGAAGAGACCATTTCTATCTTACAACAGCACCAGGAGATACAGGAACAGATATTATTACTAGCTTTATTAAACAGTATTATATTGGAACACCATTTATTCCACATCAGTTATTAGTGCAGGAAGAGGTGGAGGAACCGGAATTATTGTCACAAATGCTTAGCAGAAACCAGAATTATACAGTAAAAATTGTTCATCCTAAAAAAGGAAGTAAAGAGAAACTAGTGGAACTGGCAGCTAAGAATGCCAGAAACTTATTAGAGCAGAACAAAGAAAAATACCGCAGAGAGCAAAAGAAGACAATCGGTGCAGTTCATGAGATAGAAGAGTTGATTGGGGTTGATGGAATTCATCGAATGGAGTCTTATGATATATCAAATACCAATGGTTATGAATCAGTAGCATCTATGATTGTATATGAAGATGGAAAACCGAAACGAAATAATTATCGTAAGTTTAAAATTAAAACGGTGCAGGGTCCGGATGATTATGCCAGCATGGAAGAGGTTCTTACGAGAAGATTCAGACATGGACTGGAAGAGAGAAAGAAACTAGATATGGAAGATGGAGACTATGAGTTGGGAAGTTTCAGCAAGTTTCCGGATATTATTATGATGGATGGAGGAAAAGGACAGGTAAATGTGGCCTTGAAAGTTCTTGAAGAACTTGGAATAAATATTCCTGTCTGTGGCATGGTAAAAGATGACCATCATAGTACCAGAGGTTTATACTATAATAACGAGGAAATACCTATCAATACGCATTCAGAAGGGTTTAAGCTGATTACCAGGATACAGGATGAAACTCATAGATTTGCGATTGAGTATCATAGAAGTCTCAGAGGAAAAAAAGAAGTGAAGTCAGTACTTGACGATATACCAGGGGTAGGACCATCCAGAAGAAAAGCTTTAATGCGGCATTTTAAATCTATTGAAGTTATAAGGAAAGCTGATGTTGAAGAGCTGGTGAAGGTAAATTCTGTCACAGAGAAAGTGGCAAAAGATATATACAAATATTTTCACAGATGATAGAATAAGTGAGATAGAATTAGGCAACGTGATGCATACAGTAAGGAGGTAGCAAATGTCTGATATTTTTATTCCTTTTACAAAGGTAGTAGACAACTATGGATTAGTAAACCATACGCCAGAGATTAATACAGACGAAGTTAAAATTATTATTCCAGAAGTAAACAGACCAGCGTTGCAGCTGGCGGGCTTTTTTGAGCATTTTGATAAAGAAAGAGTTCAGATTATAGGAAATGTTGAATGTGCATTTCTAGATAATATGCAAAGGCAGAACAGGCAGTGGGTTTATGAAAAGTTAATGAGCAGTGGAATTCCATGTCTTATTCTTTGTAGAGGAAATAAACCGGATGACGATTTGATTTCAGCAGGATTAAAGTATGGAGTGCCAATTATGTCTACGGACACTGCTACATCAAGCTTTAATGCAGAGTTATCCCGCTGGCTGAATGTGGAGCTTGCTCCCTGCATTACCAGACACGGAGTGTTGGTTGACGTTTATGGAGAGGGCGTTTTGATTATGGGAGAGAGCGGCATTGGAAAGAGCGAGGCTGCCTTGGAACTAATTAAACGTGGTCATCGTTTGGTAACAGATGATGTTGTAGAAATCAGACGCGTGAGTGATGAGACACTGATTGGAACATCTCCGGCTATAACAAAGCATTTTATTGAGCTGCGTGGAATTGGAATCATTGATGTAAAAGCACTGTTTGGAGTTGAGAGCATTTTAGATTCTGCCAGTATAGATATGGTTATTCAGTTAGAGGAATGGAGCAGAGACAAAGAATATGACCGGATGTGCTTAGAAGAAAGGTATACAGAGTTTTTGGGAAATAAGGTTGTATGTCATAAAATCCCTATCAGACCAGGACGAAACCTGGCTGTTATTGTTGAGGCAGCAGCCGTAAACCATAGACAAAAACGAATGGGATATAATGCAGCTGTAGAATTATATAACAGAGTGCAGAAAAATATGATGGGTGAAAATGAATAATAAGAAAAACAAAGAATGAGAAAAAGAAATAAAATAAGAAAGTGGAGGAAGTATTGTGAAGAAGTATTGTTTTGGAGTAGATGTAGGAGGAACTACAATTAAAATCGGTTTTTTTGAAACGAGTGGTACTATGTTGGATAAATGGGAGATTAAGACCAACACAGAGAATTTTGGAGAGGCAATATTGGGAGATATATGCGAGGCATTAGAAGGTAAACTGGTGAAAGAGGGAATCAGTCTGGATGAGATAGAGGGTATCGGAATTGGTCTTCCGGGACCGGTACTTGCAGATGGTACGGTTCTTCAATGTGTAAATCTTGGCTGGGGAACTTTTAATGTGGCACAACAGTTATCAGAAATGTTCCATGGAATCAAGGTGAAAGCAGGAAATGATGCCAACGTAGCAGCTCTTGGAGAAAATTGGAAAGGCGGCGGAAAAAATTATCATGACATTGTTATGATTACATTGGGTACCGGTGTTGGCGGCGGAGTTATTATTAATAATAACATTTTGACCGGATATAATGGCGGAGCAGGAGAAATCGGACATATGCATATGAATGACGAAGAAACCGAAATCTGTGGATGCGGAAGAAAAGGTTGTCTTGAACAATATGCTTCGGCTACTGGTGTAGTAAGACTGGCTAAGAGATATATGGCTGCAAGTAATAAAGAAACAAAGATGACAGATTATGGAAATGATATTACAGCAAAAGATGTTTTTGATTTAGCAAAAGAAGGGGATGCAGGAGCAGAAGAGGTAGTCCGTCAGATGGGTGGTTATCTTGGAAAGGCAATGTCCCATATTGCAGCGACAATTAATCCGGAAGCATTCATTATTGGCGGAGGAGTCAGCAAAGCAGGACAATATTTAATTGATGCAGTCAAAAATACATATAGAGAAACATGTTTTACTGCCTGCGGGGATGCAGCAGTGCATCTGGCTGAGCTTGGAAATGATGCAGGAATGTATGGTGCGGCAGCGTTGGTTGTCAGATAGTTTGTGGTGAAAGTGAGTGTGTAAATATCGTGTTTGAAAAGTTAAAAAGTATTGTTGGAGAAGATTATATAAAACAAAATGAGTCAATGGCAAAGCATTGTACATTTCGGTGTGGTGGAATAGCAGAATTTTATGTTGTACCGGGAAGTGTGGAAGAACTGACTCAGGTAATTAAAGTATGTAAAGAATTTGATTATCCATATATGGTTATTGGTAATGGCAGCAATATTTTGATAAGAGATGAAGGTTATCAGGGTGTTATTATTGAAATTAATAGCAGAATGAGCGGTATTGATGTGATTGGTGAAGATATTGTAGCAGATGCCGGAGCAAAGTTGTCAGCAGTGGCAATGGCAGCGTACGAAAACGATCTGGCAGGTTTTGAGTTTGCCCATGGGATACCTGGAAATGTAGGCGGAGCAGTTGTTATGAATGCGGGAGCTTATGGCGGAGAAATGAAGGATGTTATTAAATGGGTAAAAGTGTTGAATAATGATGGTGAGGTTCAAAAGATTGAAGCAGAAAATCTGGAACTGGGTTATCGGACGAGTGTAATAGCAAGAAAAGGCATGGTAGTATTACAGATGTGTATTGGACTTCAAATCGGGAGTGCTGGTGAAATTGGTGGCATTATGCACGTTCTTATGGAGAAGAGAAAATCAAAACAGCCTTTGGAATATCCGAGTGCCGGAAGTACCTTTAAGCGCCCGGAGGGATATTTTGCAGGAAAATTGATTGAGGATGCAGGACTTCGGGGTTATACAGTGGGTGGAGCCATGGTGTCAGAGAAACACTGCGGGTTTGTTATTAATTATAATAATGCAACAGCAACAGAGGTTTTACAGCTTATAAGTGAAGTACAGAAAAAAGTAAAGGAACAGTTCGGTGTAGAACTAGAACCAGAAGTGAAGATTATATAGGAGAGATATATGCGTTTTGTTATTGTCACAGGAATGTCTGGTGCAGGAAAGATTACGGCGTTAAAAATTTTCGAGGACAATGGATATTATTGTGTGGATAATCTGCCCGTTGATTTAATTGAAAATTTTGCAGATCTTTTGTTCGCGCAGACGAGCGAGAAAAATAAAGTGGCAATTGGTGTGGATATTCGGAGTGGTGAAAATCTGGATAAAATTCAAGATGTTCTTTCAGGATTAAAAAAGAAAGAGCAGAACTATGAAATATTGTTTTTAGATTGTTGTAATAGTACGTTGATAAAACGGTTTAAAGAGACGAGAAGAAGCCATCCAATGGGAGAGACAGATAGTGTTGAAAATGGAATAAATGCAGAACGGAAAAAGCTTGCCTTTTTGCGAACGCAGGCGGATTATATCATTGATACAAGTAATTTGCTGGTCCGTGATTTAAAAACAGAGATAGAAAAAATATTTGTGTTGGATCAGGATTATAAAAATTTGTTTGTTACAATTCTGTCATTTGGTTTTAAATATGGAGTGCCGGCAGATTGTGATTTAGTATTTGATGTACGTTTTCTGCCAAATCCATATTATGTACCAGATTTAAAACATAAGACAGGAGAGCAGCACGAGGTCAGGGATTTTGTTTTAAAGTCTGAAGTTTCCACAGAGTTTTTAAATAAATTGATTGATATGATAAAATTTTTAATTCCTAATTACATATATGAAGGAAAAAATCAGCTTGTAATAGGGATTGGATGTACAGGCGGACATCATAGGTCGGTGACGGTGGCAAATGAATTGTACAGGAAGTTGAACAAATCAGATGCGAATTATGGCATAAGAATTGCTCACAGAGATATTTTAAGATAGAAAGTGGATTTTATGAGTTTTTCAAGTAAGGTAAAAAATGAACTGGCAGCCCATGTTAATAATTCAGTTCATTGTAGAATTGCAGAGCTGGCAGCATTGATTTCTATGTGTGGAAGTGTAATGATTGATGAAAATAATTGTTATGCCATTCGTGTGAGGACAGAGACAGAACCTACTGCAAAAAAAATACGAATATTATTATGGAAGACATTCCATATTGACACAGAAATTACCACAAGGGATAATGCATATTCAAGGATAGGAAAGACATATACTTTAACTGTAATGGACAATCAGGAAGCAATTAAGATTTTGCAGGCGACAAAATTAATGAATGATGCAGGAGATATTGAAGAGAATTTTTCAATCACAAATAATATCGTAATTATGAAAGATTGTTGTAAACGTGCTTTTATAAGAGGAGCTTTTATGGCGGCAGGTTCTATCAGTGATCCTAACAAATCTTATCATTTGGAAATCAAATGTAATAGTAATAAAAAGTCGGAACAACTGATAAATTTGTTGAAAAAATTCAATATTGAAGGAAAAATGGTTGCCAGAAAAGGTAGTTATGTGGTATATCTAAAAGAAGGCGAAGGAATAGTAGACGTTTTGAACGTAATGGAAGCCCACGTTTCTTTAATGGAAATGGAGAATATTCGTATCTTAAAGGGTATGAGTAATTATTACAATAGACAAGTCAATTGCGAGACAGCCAATATAAAGAAAACTGTAGCAACTTCAGTCAGGCAGATAGAGGATATTAATTATATTATAAAAAATAAAGGTATCGAGTATCTCCCACCCAAATTACAGGATATAGCATTGATACGCATAGAAAATCCAGATGCATCATTGCAGGAATTAGGAGAGAGGTTAGAACCTCCTCTTGGAAAATCAGGTGTAAACCACAGGCTTAGAAAGATTTGTCAGATTGCAGATGATTTAAGAGGATGACCCTAAGGAGGAAAAGTTTAAATGACAACAAGGGATGTAACAATAGGTATTAAGCAGGGAGCAGAAACAAGCCCGGTAGCAAAATGTGTTCAGGTTGCAAGTCAGTTTGAAAGCAGAATCTATGTAGAGTTTGAGACGAAAAAAGTGAATGCAAAAAGTATTATGGGAATGATGGCATTAGGTATTGTTCCAGGGCAGACAGTGAAAATTTCCGCTGATGGTAAAGATGAAACACAGGCAATAGATAGTATAGAAAAGTATTTAGGGAATAAATAAAAGTTTATATGAAATTTAATTTGAAAAAGATAAGACGATAACATTATTGTCTTATTTTTTATACTTATATTTTCTAGAATTGTAACATTTTTTGCATAAATTAACTAAATATAGTAAAATAAAGATAAATTTAGAAAAGAGGGACGGTAATATGAGGAGAACAAGGGAATTAATCGTATTATTACTATGCTTATTGTCTGAACTATGTTTATTTTATCAGTTATACAGACCGGTATATTTTTTGGAGACAGATATTATTGAAAAAGGGACAGTATCATGGACGATACCAAGATTTATTATATTGATTGCCATGGTAGCAATGTTTCTATTTACAGTTTCTTTCATTAAAGGAAACCTGAATGGATTACTTCATATATCATATGCAGTATTTATTCTTTATTATGTAGTGATTCTTGTTATGATGTTTGCACAAAAGCAGGAGTTTAATGAAACATTCAATAGTGAATATTTTCATACGAATTTAATCGTTTACATAGCTACTGCAATTATAGCGATTTTGACATTTGGATTATTTATACTAAGAGAAAAAGGCGGAATACGAATGGTTCCTAAAATGTCATCGTTATTACTTCTTGTTATATTAGGACAACTTGCGACGCATGGATTTATCGTTGGCGGAGTAAGTATTTATGTTTCGGGGCTGTCCATTCTTTGTGGCATATGCAGCGTTATTCCTTATCTGACAATATTTGTTTTTGAGAAGGGGATTTTAGAGCCCACCGTAAAAAGATACAGATAGGTTAAAAGTATATAAAAGAGGCATCAGTTGTCTGTAACATTTATTAGAAAATGAGTGAACAGATAGGATGCCTCTTATTTTGTTTATAAAAAATGGGTACCTTTCTAAAAAAAAAGCGAAAAATACTTTTATTAAAAATTGTACCTTTTATAAAAATTTAATCCTTTTTTGAAATGTTTTTATCATGTACAACAATATCATCAAGAGATGAAACGCTATGTGTGTACGGAAAAAACAAAAAATGATTTAGGAGGATTTTATGAAAGGAAGAATGTTTAAGAAGGTTTTATCTTCTGTATTAGCAATTGCTCTTTTAGTAACGGGTATGAGCATCGCTGATACACAGAAAACTAAGGCTGCAGCAACAGTTGAAAGTGCAGCAGATTACACAGTAACAGCGGAGGAAATTTCCACAAGTACAACAAAACTAATATTTAATGCATCTAATTATGCAGCGTATGTTATCGCTCATTATAAAGTAAATGACGGTGCACAGCAGAATGTTGGAATGAGTGGAAGCAATACAAAGTATGAGTATTCAATCAACGGATTGAAGAAAGGTGACAAAATTACCTGTTCATTTACATATAATAAAGGCAATTGTCAGTATGACTCCAAAGAAATGACATATGTAACAGGAAATCAGATAAATACGGGGGAAAGTTCAAACATTGCAGCACCTTTTGGTGTCGTAGTAAATAGCCCAAGAAATAATGCTTTTAGTATTGTCTGGGGACGTGGAGAAATTAACACATACAACATCTATCTTGATAATAAAGTTATAGCAAATGCGGTAGGATGTGCCTATTATGAATTTGATAATATTCCAGCAGGAAATCATACAGTTAGTATTACAACTGTTTTAGGTGCAAATGAATCTGTAAAAGCGTCATTTAATATTACAGTTGGAGGACATACGCAGGCGGTTACAACACCAAAGCCTACCACAACAAAATTAGAAACAGGTGTTGTATATATATATCAGGATATTAATTATGGTGGAAGAGTTACTGCATTAAACGAGGGAAGATATAATCTTGCAGCACTTGAAGCAAAAGGATTTAGAGATAATGATCTTTCATCATTAAAGGTACAGAATGGATATGAGGCAGTACTTTATGCTGATGATAATTTCCAGGGAGCATCAAGAACAATTACATCAGATACACCTTGGATTGGTGGTGATTTCAACGATCAGATGTCATCTATTATTGTACGCAAAAAGACTGTACCAACAACAGCAAAACCAACAGTTCCAGTTACACAGATACCAACAACAAAAACACCAAGTGTTGATACAAGTATTGCAAAACCATTTGGTGTAGTAGTAAGTAATCCAACAGCAGGAACAATCGGAGTTGTTTGGGGTAGAGGAAATGTTAACTCATATAATGTATACATTGACGGAAAACAGGTTGCATCAAAGATTGGATGTGCATATTATACGTATTCAGGCTATGCAGCAGGAAATCATACAGTAGAGATTTCTACTGTTTCAGGTTCTAAAGAATCAGAACGCGTCACTATGAATGTTAATGTGGCAATAGGTGGAGGTCAGCAGGAAACACAAGCTCCAACACAACCACAACCAACACAGCCACAGCCGACAAAACCGATAGTGAATCCAAATACAGATGTTCCACAGCTTAGAACAGATATTCCAGTCAGAAATGACAGAATGTTCTTACAGTTAAATAACAGAACAAATGGTAAGTACAGAGATGATCAGATTTATTGGATTGTTATTGGAAGAGATAAGGATCATGAAATTTGTTACCTTGATGCTAAGGGAAATCTTATTAAAGCAAGCGCTGCATTAAACACAGTTGAAAAGAATGGAAGAAAATGTGCAAATATCGCACATTCATTGGCAGAAGCAAGCTATGTATATCTTCCGGATATTGAATCAGGAAGAATGTATTTGAGTTATGGTGAACCTGTTTATATCACATTTAACAATGATGAGGCAGGAAATGTAGGATATGCAGGACCGGATCTTAACAACCCATCAGATCCAAATAGTGATGTATTATTTGAATTTGCAGAGTTCACAGTTACAAATAAAGAATATTGGGGAAATACAACAAGAGTTGACTTCTTTAGTTTCCCAGTTGTTACACGATTAGTAGGACAGGGGGGATTTGATAACAGACCTGGTGACTATGATGTATATGATAAAACAGTAGGGGATGTTGGAACAAGAGATGAAATCTTTGCAGCATACAAAGCATCAGCTCCTACAATTTGGCAGTCACTTGTAAATAAAGACAGAATTATGGCTCCATGTAAGGGTTCATTTAATGAAGGAAAAGAGAATGCAACTTACTTTGATGCATATATCAATGAGTTCTGGAATAAATATTCAAGAGAAACATTAGTATTTAAGTGTGATGCAGGCACATTCAGAGGAAAAGTAAATGGAGACCATATGGTATTCACAAAAGACGGTGATAATGGAACATACAAAGTTTATAAACCAACAACTCAGGATGTACTTGAAGGGAAAGGTAATTTCAACAGAGGTGTTTCAACAGAATTAGTTATAGAAGCTCAGCTTTGTGCGGCATTTAACAGAGGTGTTGCGACAGATCCTGCAAATTATCAGAATCCAAGTGCATACTACAAAAATGGAACATATAATTATTATTCAGCGTTTTTACATCAGCATTCAGTAAATAATTTCTCTTATGGATTCTGCTATGATGATGTAAATGACCAGAGTACACTTCTTCATTATACAAATCCTACAGCACTTGTAATTGATTTGAAGTGGTAATATTATAGCAAATAGAAAACCTTTCGAAGTTTTTCTCTATATATTTTTAAGACCCCGGGGCATCAGCCCTGGGGTTTTTAAATTTTGCTTCCGGTCTCTTTTTCTATTAAAATATATTTCCTTAATAATATTGTGATAATTTTTTTTAGAGAAATTTACAAATGCAAAAAAAGATGTTAGATACTAGACAGAATAAAATGAAATGTCTGGTATTTTACATCTTTTTTTATGGATGTAAAGGATTGGAAAAATCTGTTGACCCTGATTTTTGAAAAAGATATACTAGCAACAATTTGAAAAAGGAGACAGCAGATGTTTGGAAAGATAATAGGTACAGGATCATATATTCCAGAGCATTTTATCACCAATGAGGATTTAACAAATTATATTGATACAAGTGATGAATGGATTACTGACAGGACAGGTGTGAAGAAAAGACATATTATGCAGGATGAGACTACAGCAGACATGGCTGCGGAAGCTGCGAAGAAAGCTGTGGAGCGTGCAGGAATCAATGTGGATGAAATAGATATGATTATCGTATCTTCTGTCTCGTCAAATGTAATTCTGCCCAATACAGCCTGTTATGTTCAGGATAAAATCGGTGCAGTAAATGCTTTTTGTTTTGATATTAATACAGCCTGCACCGGTTTTATTATGGCTTACAATACGGCGCAAAGTTATATTGATATAGGTCTAGTTCAAACAGCATTGATTATTGGAGCAGAAGGACTTTCTAAGATTGTGGACTGGAGTGACAGAGGAACGTGCATTCTTTTTGGAGATGGTGCTGGTGCAGCTATTGTCAGAAAAGATGATAAAGCTGTATTTGATACTGTGATGTATGCAGACGGTTCTATGGGAGCTGCTCTTACCTGTAATAATGGGTTTGCATATAGAGCAACATTGATTGATAAGACAGAAAACAAATCTATATATCAGAATGAGGAAAATAAACAAATAAGTAAATGCTCTCAGGAAAATGATTGGAACCAGATACAAAATACATATGTACAGATGAATGGACAGGAAATATTTCGTTTCGCAGTTAAGCAGGTTCCAGAGTGTATACAGGAATTAATGAAAAAGATACAGATAAATAAAGACGAAATAGATATGTTTGTCCTACATCAGGCAAATTCAAGAATACTTCAGGGAATTGCAAAAAGGTTAAAAGTGCCTTTAGAGAAAATTCCAATGAATGTCTCTGAATATGGGAATACATCTTCTGCATGTATTCCAATACTACTGGATGAGCTTTTCCAGGAAGGAAAGTTGAAAGAAGGAGATAAGATTATTATGTCGGGATTTGGAGCAGGAGTAACATTGGCGGCGACTTATCTTGAAGTGTAGAACTGGAAAGTTAGAACATTATGTAATAGTTCATAACCGGCATAGCCGGATAAAAAATATAAAGGAGAAATATAAAAATGTTTGAGAAAGTAAAAGAATTAATTGTTGATGAATTAGGAGTTGACGAAAGTAAGGTTGTTGAGGGAGCTACTTTTAATGAAGACTTGGGAGCAGATTCATTAGATTTGTTTGAACTGGTAATGTCTTTTGAAGATGAGTTTGATGTAAAGATTCCAGTGGAAGATTTAGAGCAGATTAAGACTGTTGGAGATGTTGTAAATTATATTAAGGCGCATAAGGAATAAGGGGAAGGTTTTCGTTATGAAGACAGAGATAACTGAGTTATTAGAAATAAGATATCCGATTATTCAGGGAGGAATGGCATGGGTGGCCGATTTTCATTTGGCCGCCGCTGTTTCCAATGCAGGAGGATTGGGTATTATCGGAGCAGGTGGAGCTCCGGCGCAGTGGGTCAGAGAGCAGATTCAGGCAGCAAAAAAATTAACAGATAAACCGTTTGGTGTAAATATTATGTTGATGAATCCGGAAGCAGATGAGATTGCAAAAATTCTTATTGAAGAAGGTGTAAAAGTAGTTACTACAGGTGCAGGAAATCCGGCAAAATATATAAAAGACTGGAAAGTGGCAGGAATAAAAGTTATTCCAGTTGTTGCCAGCTGCGCTTTGGCAAGAATGATGGAGAGGTGTGGTGTAGATGCTGTAATTGCCGAGGGAAGTGAAGCAGGAGGACACATTGGAGAGATTACAACGATGTCTTTAGTTCCACAGGTAGTTGATGCAGTGGACATTCCGGTGATTGCGGCAGGTGGTATCGCAGACGGCAGAGGTATTGCAGCAGCTTTTATGTTAGGTGCAAAGGCAGTACAAATGGGAACGCAGTTTGTGGCAACCAAAGAGTGTACAGTACATCAAAATTATAAAGAAAAAATTATAAAAGCAAAGGATATTGATTCTAAGGTGACCGGAAGAACAACGGGTCATCCGGTAAGAGTGCTTAGAAATAAGATGTCCAATGAATATATAAAAAGAGAAAATCAAGGAGCATCCTTTGAAGAATTAGAATTACTCACTCTGGGAGGTCTTAAGAAAGCCGTTGTAGAGGGGGATGTGGTTGATGGAAGTGTTATGGCAGGACAGATAGCAGGTCTTGTAAAGAAAGAGTACAGTTGCAGAGAATTCATTGTAAGGAGTATCCGTCAGGCAGAAGAACTAATATATGGAGGAATTTAAAATGAGTAAAATTGCATTTGTTTATCCGGGACAGGGCGTGCAGGTTGTAGGCATGGGAAAAGACTTTTATGAACAAAGTGAAGTTTCAAAAGCAGTCTATGACAAAGCAGATGAGGTATTGGACTTTAACGTTTGTGATATCTGTTTTCAGGAAAATGAAAAGATAAATAATACAGAATATACACAGGCAGCATTGGTTACTACATATATTGCAATGACAGAGGAAATAAGAAAAAGAGGGATATGTCCGGATGTATCTGCAGGGCTTAGTCTTGGAGAGTATGCAGCACTGGTTACAGCCGGTGGTATGACAGCAGAAGATGCAATTGAGGTTGTAAGAAGCAGAGGAATTTTAATGAACAGAGCAGTACCTGAAGGTGAGGGAACAATGGCTGCGGTTCTTGGAATGACAGCAGATGAGATAGACAATGTGATAGCAGGTATAGAGGATGTGTCTGTGGCAAATTATAACTGTCCCGGACAGATTGTTATTACAGGAAAAAAACAGGCAGTATATGATGCCATGAAAGTATTGGAGGAAGCCGGGGCAAGAAGGTGTGTGGAACTAAATGTAAGTGGACCGTTCCATTCAGAATTCTTGAAAGATGCAGGAAAACAGTTGTTAGAAGAATTAGAGAATATTTCATTACAGACTCTGACAATTCCATATGTAACAAATGTTACCGGCGAATACATAACCAACATTGATAAAACAAAAGAACTGCTTGCTAAGCAGGTATATTCTCCGGTGAGATGGGAACAAAGTGTACGAAATATGATAGAAGACGGTGTAGATACATTTATTGAGATTGGTCCGGGAAAAACAATTGCCGGATTCTTGAGAAAAATTGATAAGACAATTTCATGTATCAATATAAGCAAATTTGAGGATTTAAAAAAATTAGAAGAGATTTAGGGGACTGTGGACATGTGGGTATGTTTGTACAGTTTACAGGAGGTATAAATGATACAGGAAAAAATTGCAGTAGTGACAGGGGCATCCAGAGGAATTGGAAGAGCAATTGCACTGAAACTGGCATCCATGGATATGACGGTTATTGTAAATTATGCGGGTTCCAAAGAAAAAGCGGAGAACGTTGTAAAAGAAATTGAAGATAAAGGTGGCAGAGCAGAGGCTGCGCAGTGTGATGTGTCTGATTTTGTTCAATGCCAGAAAATGATAGAGGATATACACAAACGCTATGGAAGTATTGATGTTCTGGTAAATAACGCAGGAATTACGAAAGATGGTCTGGTAATGGCAATGAAAGAAGAAGACTTTGATGATGTGATTGCCACCAATCTGAAAGGAACATTTAATTGTATCAGGTTTGTTTCCAGAATTATGATGAAACAGAGACAGGGAAAGATTATTAATATGTCATCTGTTTCAGGAGTGGCAGGAAATGCGGGGCAGGTCAATTATTCAGCAGCCAAAGCGGGGGTAATTGGAATTACAAAGTCTATGGCAAGAGAACTTGCCCCCAGAAATGTGAATGTAAATGCGATAGCACCGGGATTTATCGAGACAGATATGACAGATGCATTATCGGAAAAAATAAAAGAGCAGGCAGTTTCGCAGATTCCGCTCGGCAGGTTTGGAAAGGCAGAAGAAGTGGCAGAACTGGCAGCTTTTTTGGCAGATGATAAGAGTAATTATATTACAGGTCAGGTATTTCATATTGATGGCGGAATGGTAATTTAATCTGGTAACAATTCTGCTGAAAAGTACACGACGCAGTATTGTCATATTGTAAAAGAATGGAGAGTGATTGGTTTGAAGAGAGTGGTAGTTACAGGCATGGGAGCAATTACACCTATTGGAAACAGTGTAGAGGAATTTTGGGAAGGTGTAAAAGCAAATAAAGTAGGAATTGATGAGATTACGAAGTTTGATACAACAGGTTATGCAGTAAAACTGGCAGCAGAGGTAAAAGGATTTCAGCCAAAAGAAAAAATGGATTTTAAATCTGCAAAGCGTATGTCACCGTTTTCGCAGTATGCTGTATGTGCAGCAAAAGAAGCGATTGAGCAGTCAGGTCTCAATTTGGAGCAGGAGGACTTATATCGTGTAGGTGTCAGTGTAGGTTCCGGTATTGGTGGGATGAACGATATGGAGACAGAACACAAGAAAATGCTGGAAAAAGGAAGTGACAGGGTAAAACCTCTGCTCGTTCCGATGATGATTACGAATATGGCAGCAGGAAATGTAGCCATTGCTTTTGGAGCAAAAGGAAAATGTATCAATGTTGTGACAGCCTGTGCGACGGGAACCCATTCTATTGGAGAAGCATATCGCTCCATACAGTGTGGAGAGGCAGATGTGATGATTGCAGGAGGAACAGAGAGTGCCATAACTCCCCTTGGCGTTGCGGGATTCACGAATCTGACAGCGTTAACTAAGAGTACAGATAAATATAAGGCATCTATACCATTTGATAAAGACCGCAGCGGATTTGTCATGGGTGAAGGTGCAGGAATTGTTGTTTTAGAAGAATTGGAGCATGCCAAAAAGAGAGGAGCAAAGATTCTGGCTGAGGTTGTGGGATATGGTGCGACTTGTGATGCTTACCATGTTACATCACCGGCAGAGGATGGGAGCGGTGCTGCAAAGGCAATGGAAATTGCAATCAAGGAGGCAGGAATAACTCCGGATCAGGTAGACTATATTAATGCCCACGGAACAAGTACCCACCATAATGATTTATTTGAAACAAGAGCCATCAAGCTGGCATTGGGAGATGCTGCAAAAGATGTAAAGATTAATTCAACAAAATCTATGATAGGACATCTTTTAGGAGCAGCTGGAGGTGTAGAGTTTATTACATGTGTAAAGAGTATGGAAGAAGGATATATTCATCCGACGGTAGGACTAAAAGAACCGGGCGAAGAATGTGACTTAGATTATGTAATGGGAGATGGAGTTTATCAGGATGTGAATTTTGTTTTGTCAAACTCGTTAGGATTTGGTGGACATAATGGAACTCTTGCAATCAAAAAATATTCAGAGGAAAGGGCGTAAGCAGATGAATATTAGTGATATTAAAGAATTAATCAAAGAGGTTTCTAATTCTAAAATAGACGAATTTCAATATGAAGATGACGGTGTTATGCTGTCACTTATTAAAGGAAAGAGTGGTGCTGCTGTAAAAGAAAGTATTGTTGTACCACAGGTGGAGGAAAAAGATTTTATAGAAAATAAAGATACGAACATAAAGATTGTAACCTCTCCATTGGTAGGAACTGTTTATATGGCACCGTCAGAAGGGGAAGAACCGTTTGTTTCCGTAGGAGACATGGTCAAAAAGGGGCAGGTACTGGCAATTGTTGAAGCTATGAAATTAATGAATGAAATAGAATCAGAATATGATGGTGTTGTCAAAGAAATTTGCGTAAATAACGAAGAAGCAGTTGAATTTGGTCAGAAACTTTTTGTTATAGAATAATATCAGAGTGACAAATGGGACATTGTCACTCTAATGAGAATAATGAAAAAATAGAAAGAAAAGATTGATATGTTAAATATAGAAGAAATTAAGAAGATTATTCCGCACAGACATCCTTTTTTATTGATTGATTATATTGAAGATTATGAGCCGGGAAAATATGCAGTTGGGTATAAATGTGTAACTTATAGAGAAGACTTTTTTGCAGGACATTTTCCAGGGATGCCTGTAATGCCTGGTGTACTGACGATTGAAGCATTGGCGCAGGTAGGAGCGGTGGCAATATTAAGCATGGAAGAAAATAAAGGAAAAACCGCTTTTTTTGGTGGAATTAATAAATGCCGCTTTAAGGGGAAAGTAGTACCTGGGGATAAATTAAAGCTGGAAACAGAGATTATCCAGCAAAAAGGACCAGTGGGTATTGGAAAAGCGGTAGCAAGCGTAGATGGAAAGATAGTGGCTAAGGCAGAGCTGACATTTATGGTTGGATAGTAGAAGTTGAGGTGATTTTTGTGATACAAAAAATGTTAATTGCAAACAGAGGAGAAATCGCTGTAAGAATTATAAGAGTTTGCAGAGAAATGGGAATACAAACCGTTGCAGTATATTCTGTGGCGGATAAAGAAGCACTTCATACACAGTTGGCAGATGAGGCAATCTGCATTGGAGAGACAAAATCCAGTGAAAGTTATTTAAATATGGAGAGTATTATCAGTGCTGCGATTACATCAGGGGCAGATGCTATCCATCCTGGATTTGGTTTTCTATCAGAAAATCCGACCTTTGCGAAGTTGTGTGAAACGTGCAATATTACATATGTGGGACCAAAGTCTGATGTAATAGAGAAAATGGGAAATAAAGTAGAAGCAAGAAATACTATGATCAATGCGGGAATTCCTGTGATTCCAGGAAATAATGATGGAATTACAGATTGTAGTATAGGGAAAAATATTGCTGAAAACATAGGGTATCCTGTTATGATCAAAGCAGCTTCCGGTGGAGGAGGCAAAGGAATGAGAGTGGCATATGGTGCAGAGGAATTTGATAATGCATTTATGGCAGCGCAGAAGGAAAGTGAAATGGCTTTTGGTGATGACACTATGTATATTGAGCATTTTGTGGAACATCCGAGGCATATTGAATTTCAGATTTTGGCAGATAGATATGGAAACGTAGTACATCTGGGAGAGAGGGACTGTTCCTTACAGAGAAACCATCAAAAGATTATCGAGGAAGCACCTTCTAGTGCTTTGTCAAAAGAATTGCGGAATGAGATGGGGCAGATGGCTGTAAAAGCTGCAGTGGCAGCAGGATATGAAAATGCAGGAACGATAGAGTTTTTGTTGGAGAAAACCGGAAAGTATTATTTTATGGAAATGAATACAAGAATTCAGGTAGAGCATCCCATTACAGAAAGTATTACAGGAATTGACATTGTAAAAGAGCAGATAAAAATTGCTGATGGAGAAAAACTTCCTTTCACACAAAAAGATATTGTAATCAAAGGGCATTCTATAGAATGTAGAATCAATGCGGAAAATCCCGATAAAGGTTTCCGGCCTTGTCCAGGAAGAATTACAGAAATGCATTTTCCTGGTGGAAACGGTGTGAGAGTAGATTCTGCTATCTTTTCAGGTTGTGAAGTTACACCTTACTATGATTCAATGCTTGCAAAGTTAATTGTTTATGGTGAAAATCGGGAAGAAGCAATCTGTAAGATGAGAAGTGCCCTTGGAGAAGTAGTAATTGAGGGAATTGAAACGAATATTGATTACGAATATGAAATTATAAATAATAGTAAATTTATTTCAGGAAACTTTGATGTAGATTTCATAGAAGAGTTTAACAAAGACAGGAGAGCTGTAGGTTGAAGTTACAAAAACGAATCAAAAAGCAGAGAAATGAATATATAACAATCAAAATTCCAAAGCCGGATGTGCCAAAGGGATTGTTTACGAAATGTAAAAAATGTGGAAATATGGTTCTGTCAGAAGAGGTAAAGGAAAAGGGATATATTTGTCCAAAATGTGGAGAATATTTCAGAATCCATGCAAGGACAAGAATCCGAATGATTGCTGACAAAGGAAGTTTCGAACCATGGTTTGAGGGAATGGAGATTAAGAATCCCTTGAATGATGCAGAGTACGAGAAAAAATTATTGGATTTAAAAGAAAAAACGAAATTAGATGAAGCAGTAATCACAGGAAAAGTTTTAATTCATGGACATCAGGCGGCAGTTGCAGTAATGGATGGAAGATTTATGATGGCAAGTATGGGAAGTATTGTTGGGGAAAAAATTACCAGGACTGTAGAAAAGGCTACAAAAGAAAAATTGCCCATGATTATTTTTTCCTGCTCTGGTGGAGCCAGAATGCAGGAAGGCATTGTTTCTCTGATGCAGATGGCAAAAACTTCTGCGGCGTTAAAACGTCATAGTGATAGCGGAAATTTATATATATCTGTATTGACTGACCCGACGACAGGAGGAGTTACTGCGAGTTTTGCTATGCTTGGAGATGTAATTATTGCAGAGCAGGGAGCATTAGTTGGATTTGCAGGTCCCCGTGTAATTGAACAGACTATTGGACAAAAACTTCCAAAAGGATTTCAGAGAGCGGAGTTCTTATTGGATCATGGTTTTGTAGATATGGTTGTGGAAAGAAATCAAATAAAGGAAACGCTCAGTGAAATTATATCTGTTCATTGTGTGAAAAATAGTAGGGCAGTGGACAGAAATAAAGAAATTAACGATTGTTCAAAAAAAGATAGTGAAGGCGCTGATACAGTAGAAAGTGTATGCAATGGGTTGTCAGCATGGGAAAAGGTTCAGATCTCCAGAGATAATAAAAGACCGTCAGGAGAGGATTATATCGAAAGTCTTTTTGATAATTTTATAGAATTTCATGGAGACAGATATTATGGTGATGACAGTGCAGTAATGGGAGGTATTGCCCGGTTTCATGGAATACCGGTGACAGTGATTGCCCAGGTAAAAGGTCATAGTACCAAGGAGAATATCAAAAGAAATTTTGGAATGCCGTCTCCAGAGGGATATCGAAAGGCATTAAGGCTTATGAAACAGGCAGAAAAGTTTCACAGACCGATTGTCTGTTTTGTTGATACACCGGGAGCGTTTTGTGGAATAGAGGCTGAAGAAAGAGGACAGGGAGAAGCAATCGCAAGAAATTTGTTTGAAATGTCAGGGATTGCTGTTCCGATTTTATCTGTTTTCGTAGGTGAAGGAGGAAGCGGAGGCGCATTAGCATTAGCCATAGCCAATGAAGTCTGGATGCTGGAAAACTCGGTTTATTCTGTGCTTTCTCCAGAAGGATATGCCAGTATTTTGTGGAAAAATGGAAAATTAGCAGACAAGGCAGCTGATGCAATGAAAATGACTGCGCATGATATTAAAGAGTTAAATGTAGTAGAAAAGATTTTGAGAGAACCGGATAATTATTGTGTAGATAACATGGATAGTGTAGTAAAACAATTAGATGTTCAAATCAGGCAGTTTTTAGCAGAGAGAATAAATTTTACAGAGGCTGAAATTGTAGAGGAGAGATATAATAGATTTAGGAGAATGTAATGAATTTTAGACCTTTAATCATAGGAGAATTAAAAGCAGATATCCCGATAGTCCAGGGAGGAATGGGTGTGGGAATTTCTCTGGCTAATCTTGCAGGAGCAGTAGCGAATGAAGGTGGAGTCGGCATTATATCTACAGCACAGATTGGTTATAAAGAAAAAGACTTTTATGAAAATCCTTTAAAGGCAAATTTAAGAGCAATCAGACAGGAATTTCAGAAAGCAAGAAAAATCTCTCCGGATGGAATTATAGGTTTTAATATTATGACAGCTTTGAATCATTATAAAGAGCAGGTAATTGAAGCGGTAAAGATTGGTGCAGATATTATTATTTCAGGAGCAGGACTGCCGGTAGAACTACCGGAGTTTGTTAAAGGCTATAAGACAAAAATTGCACCGATTGTTTCAGGGAGAAAATCTGCAGAAGTTATTCTGAAATACTGGGATAAAAAATATAAAACGACAGCAGATATGATCGTGATAGAAGGTCCAAAGGCAGGAGGTCATCTTGGTTTTTCGAAAGAAGAAATAATTAAATACAAAATTGATAGTTACGATAATGAAGTATTACATATAAAGGAAGTTGTAGAGAAATATCGGGAAAAGTATAAAAAGCATATCCCTATTGTATTGGCAGGAGGAATTTCGAAGAAAGAGGATATCAATCATGCTTTTTCTCTTGGAATGGATGGAGTACAAGTGGCATCTGCTTTTGTGACAACTACTGAATGTGATGCAGATACTAGATATAAAGAATCATATATCCATGCAGACAAAGAGGATATTACAATTGTGAAAAGCCCAGTGGGAATGCCGGGAAGGGCTATAAAAAATAAGTTCATGACAGAAGTTATGAATGGAGAAAAGTTCTTACCAAAGAAATGTCTTGGATGTTTAAAAAAATGTAACCCAGCAGATATACCTTACTGTATTACAGAACGATTAATTAATGCAGCAAGGGGTGATGTGGATAGCGGGCTTTTGTTCTGTGGTGGGAATAGTTATGAACAGAAGGAGATTACTACAGTGCATCAGGTAATGAAAAGATTGTTTGAGAACTGATGTGAGGACTGTAATAGAGAAATTGTTTTGTGGTGTTATAAGTAATGTACATTTATTGAAAGAAAAGGTATAATGTAGTAATAATCGTTACAGTAAACAGAAAATTAATATAATGCAGAAAAGCGTATGTTTTTTAATAAAGGCAAGAAGAGTGGAGCAAAAATGGAAAATTTAGAAAAGACAGACAGAAGAATAAGAAGGACGAAAAAAGCCATCAAAGAGGCGCTGATTGAAGTTCTAAAAAATAAAAATGTTGAAAATGTTACAATAAAGGAACTGGCAGATAAGGCAGATATAACGAGAGCTACGTTTTATCAGTATTACAGAGATCCAGTAGATACACTGGAGCAGTTACGGAAGGAAATATGTGCAGACTTGGAGAAAATTGTAGAGAGGACAGAAGGTGGAGATGCAGAAGGTTTTTTCTCTCTTTTATTCCAATATTTTTATGAAGATAAAACTAAGGCAGACATTTTATCTTTTAGTATGCAGAATCAGACCGGATATGAAAAATTAGGTCAGTTTATACATGATAAATATATGCTCAGATGGAAAGATAAATATATTGATAAGAGTCTGAAACAGTATGAATATTATCGTTATTACATTGTGTTCGGTTGTATTGCGGTAGTGGAAAACTGGGTCAGATACGGAATGAAAGAAACGCCGGAAGAAATGACGGAGATTGCAGTAAGTCTGCTGCCAAAACAGAAAATGTATTTGAAGTAAAGAACGAGTACGGCTGCTCGTTCTTTTATTGACTAAAAACATACAATAATTTATAATACTTTTTATGACTATAAAGTACTAATTTTCGATAAAATTTGCGTGGTAAAATATGGTTTTTTCCACATAAAATATAAGAAAATAGTAATAAGAATATTAACGAGAGGCAGGAAACAGATTTGAGTAAACAAACGATTATGCTGGGCAATGAAGCTATAGCAAGGGGCGCTTATGAAGCAGGGGTTAAGGTAACATCTGCATATCCGGGAACACCGAGTACGGAAGTAAGCGAAAACGTAGTAAAATATGATGGTGTTTATGCAGAGTGGGCGCCAAATGAAAAGGTTGCAGCAGAGGTGGCGATTGGCGCATCTATGGCAGGAAGCCGTTCTATGTGTATGATGAAGATGGTAGGTCTGAACGTAGCGGCTGATCCACTTTACTCAGGAGCATATATAGGAGTAAATGGTGGTTTGGTAGTAGTTGTGGCAGATGATCCGGGTATTTACAGTTCACAGAATGAACAGGATACCAGAATGGTAGGTCGTGCTGCTATGATTCCGGTTATTGAACCATCAGACAGTGAGGAGGCAAGAGTATTTACAAAGAGAGCTTTTGAGTTATCAGAGGAGTACGATACACCTGTTATTTTAAGAACAACGACAAGACTAGCTCATTCACAAGGGTTAGTAAATCTTGAAGATAGAGTAGAGATAGAAGATAAATCTTATGAGAGAAATATCCAGAAGAATGTTATGATGCCGGTAAATGCGATTACGGCGCACGTAAAAGTGGAAGCGCGAATGAACAGAATGGCAGAAGATGCAGATACTTTAGATATTAATAAGGCAGAATATAATGATACAAGCATTGGTATTATTACTAGTGGTATTCCTTATCAGTATGTCAAGGAAGTCCTTCCAAATGCATCGGTATTAAAACTTGGTCTGGTACATCCTCTGGCGAAAGGTTTGATTAAGGAATTTGCCAGCAAGGTAGACAGATTAATTATCGTTGAAGAGTTAGAGCCTGTAATTGAGGAACAGGTAAAGGCAATGGGTATTGCATGTGAAGGAAAGAATTTATTCACGATTCAAGGTGAATACAGCGCAAATATGCTGAGGGAAAAGATTCTTGGTGAAAAGGCGAACATAAAACAGCCGGCACAAGCACCAGCAAGACCACCGATTTTATGTCCGGGCTGCCCTCACAGAAGTACATATTCAGTGCTAAAGAAATTAAGAATACATGCTGCAGGAGATATTGGGTGTTATACATTAGGTGCAGTAAATCCATTGGGTGTGGTTGATACAACACTCTGCATGGGTTCTAGTATTTCTACTCTTCATGGAATGGAGAAGGCAAAAGGCAAGGAATATATTAAAAACTGGGTGGCAGTAATTGGTGATAGCACATTCCTTCATACAGGGGTAAATTCCCTTATGAATATGGTATATAACAAATCAACAGGTACAGTGATTATTCTTGATAATTCAACAACAGGTATGACAGGTCATCAGGAGCATCCTGCAACAGGAAAGACATTATCTGGTGAGGCAGCATATCAGGTAGATTTAGTTGATTTATGTAAGGCATTAGGTGTACAGCATGTTGAGGTAGTAGATGCCTTTGATGTAGACAGATTAACAAAGGTTGTGAAAGAAGAAGTGGCACGTGATGAGGTTTCTGTTATTATTTCTCAGTCTCCTTGTGCGTTATTGAAGTCATTTGTTCCAAAGGGCAAGTGCTACACAATTCCTGAAAAGTGTGTGAAGTGTGGACAGTGTCTGGTTCCGGGATGTCCGGCAATGACAAAGAATGCAGATGGAACAGTGGCAATCGATGAAACAATGTGTAATGGCTGTGGACTTTGTATGAGTAATTGCAAGTTCGGTGCAATTGCGTTAAAGAAGAAGGGAGAATAATCATGACAGAGACAAAGAATATAATGATTGTAGGCGTTGGTGGTCAGGGTACTCTCCTTACAAGTAGAATATTGGGCGGTATCACTGTAGCAGCAGGATATGATGTAAAGTTATCCGAAGTACATGGTATGGCACAGCGTGGAGGCAGTGTTGTTACTTACGTAAGATATGGCGAGAAGGTTGCTGAACCAATTGTTGAGCCGGGTAAGGCGGATGTGCTGATTGCATTTGAGAGATTAGAGGCATTACGTTATGCGCATTTCTTAAAGGAGGATGGTGTTATTATCGTAAATGACCAGAGAATCGATCCGATGCCGGTAGTGACAGGTGCGGCGGAGTATCCGAAGGGTATTATAGAATCCCTGTCAGAGCAGTATAAGGTAATATCTGTAGATGCTCAGGCAGAGGCACTTGCCATGGGAAATTCAAGAGTATTTAATGTGATTATTCTTGGTATTGCAGCGAAACATATGGATTTTCCAAAGGAGCAGTGGATAGAGGTAATTAAGAACACTGTTCCACCAAAGACAATTGATATTAATGTAGCAGCGTTTGAGCGTGGCTATGAAATAGCATAGAAAAAAGGAGTCATCTACAGTGGTGACTCCGTTTTATTAGTGCAAAAAAGTAAGTTATAATTTAGTGAATCGTAAATTACTAAGTTATAACTTACTTTTTCATTCAAATTTAATCCTTGTTATTCAAATTTTCAGTCTGGTAGGTGTTGTATCCTTCATAATGATAACTTGCATCAATACCTTTCATATAGACTTCTCTGTCATTAATCTTATCAGTTAGTGCATTTTTTAAAAGAACTTTTATTTCAATATCTTTAACAGGACTGCGTTCCATTGCCATCAAATAATCTTCTTTATCGACTTTGTTCCAATCTATAACCATCTTCAATTCTTTTTTTAAAATACAGTCCAGCCAGATTCGGGTGCTGCGTCCATTTCCTTCGCGGAAAGGATGCGCAATATTCATTTCTACATATTTTTCGATAATTTCATCAAAAGTAGATTGTGGCATTTTGTCAATGTTTGCAAGAGAGATTTCCAGATACATCAAGGGAGCAAAGCGAAAATTATTTTTTGCAATATTTACTTGACGTAGCTTTCCGGCAAAATCATAAATATCTTCAAATAGATACTTGTGAATCTGGGATAAACCATAAAATGTACCTATTTCAAAAGTATCAAGAATTTCATTCTCAAATAACTGGAGAGCTTTTGTTTTACTGATTTTTTCTTCCATTTGTGCTAATTGGGAGGAGTTTGTCAGACCTAATTTATTTTCCAGCATAATCATTGCTCCTTTCTACAAACATAATTTTATTATATCATATTGTGTGGGTAATAACTACTTGATATACTATATAGAAGCAAATATTAGGCGAAAATGCAAAAGTTCCTATGAAAAATGTGGGAAAATACAAAAGTTCCTATCAAAAACGTATGCCGGTAAGGCTTTTGAAGAAAAAATTTGGAAAGAAGGAAGATCAAATGATTATAGATATTCATACACATACATTTCCTGAAAAAATTGCAGAAAGTGCTATAGACCATATGGAGAAGGATATTGTAAAAGGGCAGGGGTTCGAGGTAAAATGTGCCAGAATCCCGACGTATCAAGGATTGTCTGACAGTACGAAAGATGCAGGTATGGATTTGTCAGTGGTATGTCCTGTGGCAACCAATGTAAGGCAGCCAGAAAAGATTAACAAATTGTCAGCAAAATTGAACGAAAAAATGGACGAGACAAGGATATTTAATTTTGGGGCAATTCATCCGGATTGTGAAAATTTCAAAGAAATTATTGATGATATTGTGGCAATGGAATTAAAAGGAATTAAGATACATCCTGATTATCAGAATACTTTTTTTAATGATGAGAAATATCTTCGCATTATAGACTATGCAGCAAATAAGGGTCTTGGAATTATTGTCCATGCGGGAGAGGATGTAGGACTTCCGGATACGATACACTGTACGCCGGATATGGTATTGGATTTATGGAAGCATATTCAGCCGGAAAAACTGATTCTGGCTCATATGGGAGGCTGGAGAATGTGGGATGAAGTGGAAGATAAAATCATCGGTCTGCCGTTATATCTGGATACAGCAGTTGTATTAAACAGAAAGTTTCCTGTTAAGTTAGAAAATGAACAGTTCTTGAGAATGGTAAAAAATCATGGAACTGACAGGATTTTATATGGAACAGATAGTCCATGGTATGCTCAGACACAGGCACTGGAAGATTTTGTAGATTCAGGTCTTTCAGATAATGATAAAAAAATAATATTAGGTAAAAATGCGAACCGAATTTTTGGATTTTTAAAAGAATAGCATTGTTGACTTATTACATCATATTTTTTATAATAATTTATGACTTTAAAGTGACGAAGTAAGAATGTACATAAATACAACTTTTTACAGGAATTAATTATAAGTAAGGAAGAAGGATAAAAAATGCCAATTACAGAAATATTAGAAAAAAATGCCAGAGAGTTTGCAGAAGATGTGGCACTGGTAGAAATTAACCCGGATATACAGGAAAAGAAAAGAGTTACATGGCGTGAGTATGAGTTAATTCAGCCAGATGTAAACCAGCAGTATCGCAGAGAGATTACATGGCATGTATTTAATGAAAAAGCGAATCGCGTAGCGAATTTGTTATTGAGCCGTGGAATTCAGAGAGGTGACAAAGTAGCGATACTGATGATGAATTGTTTGGAATGGCTTCCAATTTATTTTGGAATTTTAAAGACAGGCGCTCTTGCAGTGCCAATGAATTTCCGCTTTGATGAGCAGGAAATTAAGTATTGTTTAGAACTTTCAGAGTCGGATGTTCTTTTCTTTGGACCAGAGTTTATTGGTCGTTTAGAGAAAATTGTTGATGAGATAGATGAGAAGAGAATTTTATTTTATGTAGGAGGAGATTGTCCTACATTTGCAGAAGATTATAATGATTTGGTAAATAACTGCTCTTCTTTATCTCCAGAAATATTGTTGACAGATAAGGATGATGCAGCAATTTATTTTTCATCAGGAACAACGGGATTTCCAAAGGCTATTCTGCATAACCATGAGAGCTTGATGCACGCTGCAAAGGTAGAACAGAATCATCATGGACAAACAAAGGATGATGTATTTTTATGTATTCCGCCATTATATCATACAGGAGCGAAGATGCACTGGTTTGGAAGTTTCTTGACAGGTGGTAAGGCGGTGCTGTTAAAAGGTGTAACACCAAAGACCATTATGGAAACAGTGTCAAATGAACATTGTAGTATTGTTTGGCTTCTGGTTCCTTGGGCACAGGATATTTTACTGGCTCTTGACCGAGGCGATATTAAAATGGAAGATTATGAGTTAGAGCAGTGGAGACTGATGCATATCGGTGCGCAACCGGTTCCACAGAGTTTAATTAAACGTTGGAAGGAGTATTTTCCAAAACATCAGTATGATACTAATTATGGTCTTAGTGAATCTATAGGACCAGGCTGTGTTCATTTGGGGGTGGAAAATATACATAAAGTAGGAGCAATTGGTGTTCCTGGTTATGGATGGGAAGCTAAGATTGTAGATCCTGACGGAAATGAGGTAGCGCAGGGAGATGTTGGCGAATTAATTGTCAAAGGACCAGGTGTGATGACTTGTTATTATAATGATGAGGAAGCAACAAAAGAGAGTCTGAAAGATGGATGGCTGTATACTGGAGATATGGCAGAAAAGGATAAAGATGGGTTTATCTATCTGGTAGACAGGAAGAAGGATGTTATTATCAGTGGTGGTGAAAATATCTATCCTGTTCAGATTGAGAATTTCTTAAGCAAATATTCAAAGATTAAGGATGTAGCTGTGATTGGTCTGGCAGATGAAAGACTTGGTGAAATCTCAGCTGCTATAATTGAGTTAAATCCGGATACAGAGTGTAGCGAAGAGGAAATTAATGAGTTTTGCAAAGAACTTCCTAGATATAAGAGACCTAGAAAGGTGATTTTTGCAGAGGTTCCAAGAAATGCTACAGGAAAGATTGAAAAGCCGAGACTTCGAGAAATTTATCATAGTAAGAATCTGGTAGATGCCCAGAATAGAGGATAAATTTTTAAAATTCGGTTTATCGTACGCAAAAGGAAAGCAAGCGACTGCGTAAGCAGGCGTTTGTTTTTTTTTGGTGCGATACCGACAAAATCATAAGTGCGCAGTATGACAGACGTATTAATGTCTGGATTTTTGAGGTGTCGATGTTTCCTACGTGTATTCCTTTTATATCTCTTCCTGCCATCACAATTCGTAGATTTATCGATTGTAATTGTTGTGGTAGAGACCTTTCACTGCTGATGTCAAATTGTCTTAGAGAATATATAAAAATCGTACCATTCAGCATAAAGCTAAACGATACGATTTATAAATCAATTTGTCCAAGTTGCTGCGGAGTGTTCAATCTTATCACATATTAAAGCAGGAATTAAAAGTAAACCATCTGTTTCGTTCATTATTCCATATTTCCTACTTTCGTTACCTTGAATATAGCCGCTATAATTCTGAAAATACTGATTTAATGCTTCATTATCGTATATCTCATTATCAAATACAATAAAAAAATCTTCTTTGTATTTGTTGAAAAGATATTCGATTAAGTTACCTTCATCCATACATTTTTCAATAGTTTCAATGCTTTCTTTTTTTCCAATAGAAACGAGATGAAGTATTTCTAATTGGAATAAACCAATGCCTTTTAGTGTTTTTGGATTCACCATATAATATCCTCTTTTCAAGATAAATTTAATTAAGTCTAAGATTATTAACAGTTTGCATATATCCTAAAGAAGATAAAGCAAAATAGGACTTAACTATGGCTTTATTATATAAATTTCAAAGCAAAAAATCAATGGATAACACAAAATTGAATATCAAGTTGCAAAGCACTTGTCACTAACCGAAAAGGAACGGTTAAGCGGCAGGTGCTTTTATCTTTTCAAAAAATCAGAACACAAGGGGAAAAACACATTTTCCCACGGGCTATTGGGTGAGAGGTCAAAAACCTCTCGCCCTATTTTTTCGCAGGAGGAAAACATAATGGCATATAGAGTTAAGACATATTCGCTTCGGGAGGAAGCAGCGGAAAGCGGCACAAGATATTTCATCAGCTTCAAGGACGGACAAGGCGACTATCACGAATTGGAGGTATCTGAACAATTCTTTATTGAGTTTCGGCAAATGGAACGCAGAAACAGAAATCTTCTCCAATGGGACGAGCGACACAGGGAGTTTTCGGAGGTGTGGGACGAAACGCTGAATAGGCGTGCTTTAAGACTGCCTAAGAGCATAGAGGAACTTATTATTGAGCAGGAACGCTCTGAATTGTTCTACCGTACCATTGCTGCCCTGCCAGAGATACAAAGGTGGCGTTTCCTGCTCTATTATGAGTATGACTATAATTACTATGAAATCGCCGCTATGGAGCATTGTACCGCTTCTTCGGTAGGTCAATCCATTATCCGTGCAAAGGAAAAGATAAAAGCACAGATGAAGAAATACCTTTGCCCATAACAGAAATGATAACGCTCTTGTATCCTCGGATATGAGGGCGTTTCTTTGATATGTTCTCTAATGGAATTTTACAGAAGTGATGTATACAGAAAATATGCTCCCCTTCCATAAAACTCATTTAGGATTTACATATATAAAGCATTATTCTTTGAGTCTGCACATGTATTTTCAACATCCTTTCCTGATTTTTTATATTGATTTACATATATATTTTGTTATTTAAAAAAATATGTATGTAACATACTTTTATCTGTCACATATTTTTGACATTTTTACATATATGTTTTTTAATTTGAAAAAAGTACGTATGTAATATATTCTTATTTATCAAGAATATAAATATACGCACATATATATTATGTCAGATATAAATACATTCAAGGAAGTACAAGGATTTCGTATAGAAAACGTATTTATTTCCGAATTTGTATATTCTAGTCTTGTGGAGATGAGGGATTTCACAGCTAGAAGAGAATATAGCAGGAAAATCTCACCTCTACAAACAAAAGTTTAAAGAAAATATGATTAATTGTGAAATAAATGTGAAATAATCTTCGTATAACAATATAGTGTTGACAAAGAAAAAACATTGTGATAGAAAAGTGATGAAAGGTAGGAAAAGCACAGGTATGGAAAAACGAAAGATTAACACAAGACAAAGGAAAATTTGTATATTTATAGTAGTATACACTACATTATTTGCCTTTCTGGCTTTATGGCTAGACAGTATTTTTGCGGCTGCAGGCAGAACATTCATATGGAAGGTAGACGGTTTGTCACAGCATATAGTGGCATTGAAATATATTAGAAATGCATTAATAACATTTTTTACAACCGGAAAGTTTGCTATGGTAGATTATACTATCGGACAGGGTTTTGATGTGATTGGAACACTAAATTATTATGGGTTTGGAGATCCGGTCACATTATTAACAGTATTTTTTCCGGAAAGTTCTTTGGAAAGAATGTACGAAGCTTTAATATTTGTGAGAATGTATTTGAGTGGAATCAGTGTGGCATATTTGTGCAAGGTTTTAGGCAAGACAAGACTTAGTGCTGTAATACCGGCATCACTCTTGTACGCATTTTGTGCCTTTTCTTTAATTGGTGGAATTAGACATCCAATGTTTTTCTGTGGAATTATGTATCTTCCATTGTTAATTGCCGGTGTGGAAAAAGTGATAAAAAACAAGAGAATAGGTACATTAGTTATTATTGTTGCCTTGTCTTTTTCAAGCAACTATTACTTTATGTATATGAATACAGTAATTGCAGCAATTTATTTTTTTATAAGACAGATAGGTACATACAAATCAGATGGAGTAAAAAAGTTCTTTTTACGTGCAGGGAAAATTGTTTTGTCATATATATGGGGAATCGCATTGTCAGCGGTAATATTGTTTCCGGCAGTATATGCATTTTTAAGTAATGCAAGAACTAGTGCAGAATTGGCACAGCCGCCAGCGTTGTTTGACAGTGCATATTACAGTTCTTTATTAAAAAGTCTGGCGGTCCCTTATACAGATTTTAATAACTGGGCGGTCCCTGGAATCGGTATTTTAGGAGTATTCGCGTTATGTGTACTGATTGCACGTTGGAATAAAACAGACAGAAAACTTTTGCTAGGGTTTGCAGTATTATTTTTAATGATGGTATTTCCATATGTTGGAAAGATAATGAATGGCTTTTCCTATTCGACAATGCGTTTCAGTTATGCTATGGCATTACTCTTTGTTATGATGTTTGTGTATGCAATAGATGATTTAAAACATGTTAAAAGAGTGAATTTGTGTATTTCAGGTATTTTATTGGCTGTAATATGTGGTTATCTTATATACGATGCAGAAAGGCAGCACAATGCATACATGTTTTATATTGCGGCAATATTGGGATTTGTGTGTGTTGGGGTAATTGTTTCCTATCTTGTATTCAGGCAAAAGAAGTATGCGAAATATATTCTATATATTTTATCTTTTATAGCATTGGTAAATATAGCTTTTAACTGTTATTCTATATTTGATAAAGGACAAAATTTTCGATGCTGGGATTATGTCCAGAGAGGATATCTGAAAGGAGATATGGGACCACGCTCAGCACAGATGATGAAGTCAGTCGGTGATAAATCTTTTTACCGTATAGAAAGAGAACGGGATATAAAAAATAAATCTATGTTTTTTGGATTTCAACAGACATGTTTTTATTGGAGTGTTGTTCCCTCAGAGATGACGGACTTATTTGTTTCTACATGTATTTCTGATTATTACAAAACTTATGTAATGAAGAGTCTGGAGAGAAGAACCGGATTATTATCTCTTGCAAGTGTGAAATATTATGTAAACTATGAGCAGGATGCTCCATTTGGCTTCTACAAAATCAGAGAAAAGATAATAGATGGAAAAAAAGTCTATTTATATGCTAATGCATGCCATTTGCCATTGGGTATTACTTATTCATCATATATGACCAAAGAGCAATATAATAAGTTAAATCCTGTGGAGAGAGAACAGGCATTATTAACCAGTGCAGTAGTCGATGAACAGGTAGATGGCATTGAAAACAACAGTAAGGTTACTGGAGCGAAAATAATTCCGATTAGTGTAAGGGAAAAGAAAAATATAAAGATAAAAAACTTTAAGATGAAATCAAAAAGAGGTGCTGTAGTAAAATATCAGTTTGACGGTGAACCGGACAGTCAAACATATATTGTATTTAAAAATATACGTTCGAAAGATTCTGATGTAGACAGGACCTCCGCATTATATAAGGGAAAATATGGGACTGGGCATATGAGAGTCATTGGGGATTATGCGGGAAGTTATTTTCATAAAGATGGAAGTGTATTAAACCTTGGATATTCCAAAGTGGCTCAGAAGAATTTTAAATTAAAATTTAAGAAAAAAAGGAGATATACGTTTGACGGTGCTTATGCAGTCTCAATTCCAATTTCGAAATATTTAGAAAATATTAAAAACTTAAAGAAAAATACATTGGAAAATGTAAATATGAAGAATAATCTGATTACGGGAACGATTCAGGCGGACAAGGACGAAATACTACAGATATCTGTTCCATATAGTAAAGGATATACTGTGTATGTAGATGGCAGAAGAGCGGAAAGTTTTTCTTCCAGTGTGGCATATTTAGGAGTGAAAATAGCAAAAGGAAATCATACTATCAGGATAGAGTATACTTCACCATTTATTATATTAGGTCTTGTGGTGACAGTGATATCATTATTACTATTTATCGTGTATTTAATTCTTGGCAGGAAGTTGGAAAAATTTACGTTATAGATTCTATTCTCTGAACTTGACAATAAGATAAATGTTTTATATATTTATGCTGACTCTTTGTTATGATCGGAGAAGAATATGGGAAAAAAGATTATTGAGTTAAAGAATCTGTCAAAGAATTTTGATGATAATCAAGTACTAAAAGGCATAGATTTAAATATTTATGAGAATGAGTTTCTCACACTGTTAGGACCGAGTGGCTGCGGCAAGACCACCATATTGAGAATTATTGGTGGATTTGAGGAGCCAAGCCATGGCCAGGTTTTATTTAATGGAAAGGATATAGCGAAAGTACCACCGTATAAACGGGAAGTGAATACGGTGTTTCAAAAGTACGCGCTATTTCCTTTTTTAAATGTGTATGATAACGTGGCATTTGGCTTGAATATCAAGAAAACGGATAAAAAAGAGATAGAAAAAAAAGTGACGAAGATGCTGGAGCTGGTAGGATTAAAAGGTTTTGAGAAAAGAGATGTTACTAGTCTTTCCGGTGGACAGCAGCAAAGGGTGGCGATTGCAAGAGCGTTAGTGAACGAGCCTAAAGTATTGCTTTTGGACGAACCATTAGGAGCGTTAGATGCAAAACTTAGAAAGGGAATGCAGGCTGAGCTTAAGAAGATTCAGAAAGAAGTTGGCATTACTTTTATTTTTGTTACCCATGATCAGGAGGAGGCATTGTCCATGTCAGATACCATTGTTGTTATGAATGATGGAGTAATACAACAGATTGGTACACCAATGGATATTTACAATGAACCGGAGAACCGGTTCGTTGCGACATTTATTGGAGAGTCCAATATTATTGAAGGTGTGATGCCTAAGGACTGTGTAGTTATTTTTGATGATGTAGAGTGGGAATGTGTGGACAAAGGTTTTAAAGAAAATGAGGAGATTGAGGTAGTACTCAGACCAGAAGATATGGATGTGGTAGCTCCTAAAGAGGGAAAGGTCAGAGGAATCATTGTCTCGAAAGTTTTTATGGGTGTGCACTATGAATATCTTGTGGAGACAAATATAAGAAAATATAAGGTACATACAACAGAGGATATTCATACAGGAACGGAAGTTGGTTTAACTATTGATCCTTTTAATATTCAGGTAATGCATAAAATGGAAAATTAGGAGGGGATTATGAATCATTATAAAGGTATGGTAAAGCCTTATGTGATATGGTCTTTTTTGCTGATTGCATTACCATTGTTCTTAATTGTTCTGTATTCTGTAACAACAGGAGACAATTCACTGCTTACCATTCATTTTACATTAGAAAATTTTAAGAAAATATTAGATCCGGTCTATGTGAGTGTTTTTGTAAAATCACTGGAGATGGGTCTGTTGACAACGCTTATTTGTTTTTTACTGGCATATCCTATGGCATATTTTATCTCGAAATTTAATGATGAAGCACAGGGGATTTTAATATTATTTGTCACAATTCCTATGTGGATTAATACTCTGCTTCGTACATATGCATGGATTAGTCTGTTGTCAGATAATGGAATTATTAACTCCTTATTAAAAATGTTAGGTCTAAATCCGGTTAATATGATGTATACCAACTTTTCTGTTTTGATGGGTCTTGTATGTGATTTACTACCTTTTATGGTTATTCCGATTCATACATCATTGGCAAAAATGGATTATTCTCTTGTGGAGGCTGCAAATGACTTGGGGGCTGGACGATTGAAAACATTTACAAAAGTAATTTTTAAACTGTCCCTTCCGGGAGTGATAAACGGTGTTACAATGGTATTTTTATTATCAATATCTACATTTGTTATACCAGTATTATTGGGTGGACATCAGTTTGTGTTAATAGGAAACCTGATTGAGAATCAATTTATTTCGGTGGGTGACTGGAATTTCGGCAGTGCGATTTCCGTATTGCTTGCAATTGTTATTTTGGTAATGATGGGAGTGGTAAAGAAAATTGCTCCGGATGATAATGGAGGTGCCTGATGAAGAGAAAACTTTCTATTGGACCGAAGTTATATATTGGATTAATGTTTGCATTTTTTTATCTGCCGATATTAGTAACAATGTTTTTTTCTTTTAATTCCTCAAAGTCATTGACCAGTTTTTCAGGTTTTTCTTTGAGATGGTATGAAAAACTGGTGACAGATAGTAATATTCTCTCAGCAGTGTATGTTTCTGTATCAATTGCTTTGATTGCAACATTGATATCTACGATACTCGGAACAATTACGGCTATTGGTCTTTCAAAAAGTAAAAAAGTACTGCGTGAGTGGTTGTTAAATGTGAATAATATGCCAATTATGAACCCTGAGATTGTTACGGCAATTGGTTTGATGATTTTGTTTACATCTGCGAGAATGGAGCGGGGTTATATCACAATGTTGCTTGCACATATTGCGTTTTGTACTCCGTATGTTATTGTCAGTGTTTATCCAAAAGTCAGAGCTATGGATCACAATCTGGCAGATGCGGCAATGGACTTAGGTGCAACGCCATATCAGGCATTAACAAAAGTAATTCTTCCAATGTTAAAACCTGGAATTTTTGCAGGAATGTTACTGGCGTTTACGATGTCCATTGATGACTTTGTGATATCTTATTTTGTAACGGGAAATGGTGTATCGAATATATCGATTGTTGTTTATAATATGACAAAAAGAACGAACCCGACAATTAATGCACTTTCAACCATATTAATTTTAGTGGTTGTTGTGGTGTTGGTTTTGATAGAGCTGATTCCCAAAATTCTTAAGAAGAGACGCAGCGGACAGGTAGTTATGGAGAATGCTAAATCTGGTGTAAGAAAAAAGGCATTACTTACAGGATGTGTGGCAGCAGCGGTTGTTATAATAATTTTCTGTATCAATAATTTCATGGGAATGAATCAGAAGAATGTTCTTCGTGTATACAATAGTGGAGAATATATAGATACGGAACTTATAGAGAGATTTGAAAAAGAAAATGACTGTCAGGTGGTTTACGAGACATTCGACTCTAATGAGACGATGTATACGAAATTACAGAGTGGTTCCGAGTATGATATTCTGATTCCGTCAGATTATATGATAGAGAGACTGATAAAAGAAAAATATTTACAAAAGGTCGACTGGACTAAGATTACAAATAAAAGCAAAATAATACCGGAATTATTAAATGGTAACTTTGATAAGGGAAGTCAGTATACAGTTCCGTATTATTGGGGAACGGTTGGTATTTTATATAACAAAAATAAGGTTGCTCAGGAAGATTTAAAACAGGGCTGGGAAATCTTACGGGATATAAAATATAAAGGGAAACTATACATGTATGATTCAGAAAGAGATTCCTTTATGATTGCTTTGAAAGCACTGGGATACTCCATGAATACACATGATAAAAAGGAGTTGAAGGAAGCCTATCAATGGTTAATTGAGCAGCAGGAAACAATGAATCCTGTTTATGTTGGAGATGATGTTATGGATAATATGATTTCCGGAAATAAGGATATGGCTGTTGTTTACTCGGGTGATGGGGCGTATATCATCTCTGAGAATGATGACATGGAATTTTTTGTACCAAAGCAGGGGAGTAATGTATGGACAGATGCGATGGTAATTACGAAACATTGTAAAAATACAGATTTAGCACATAAGTTTATGGACTTTTTCTTACAGGAAGATGTGGCAATACAAAATACAGCATATATTGGATATGACAGTGCAGTTAAATCGGTGTACAAATATTACAAAGATGAAGAATATGAGGGAAATTCAGGATGTGCACCAGATACATCTAATCCGAAAAATGAAGAATTTAGATATCAGGAAAAGGAAATAAAAGAATACTGTGCCAGTCTTTGGACCAAAGTAAAGTCAAATTAAAATTTATTGTAAAAATATTGTTTTTTATATTATTTTTATGTGCATATGGGGATACTTTATAATGTCTGGCGATGTGGCAGCACCAATATTTATTTATGAAGAGTTTTAAATGGAGATTATTATGAAGGAAAGTTTTTGGCAGGAGTATTTTTCAATTCCTAATATTATGGGATATTTTAGGATTGTGTTAGCAGTATTGTATGTTTGGGCATTTTATATGTCGTTAGATGGTGCACCTTATTGGCCTGTGATTGCCATTATTGTTGTGTCAGGATTGACAGACTTTTTTGATGGAAAAATAGCCAGAAAATTTCATATGGTAACAGACTGGGGGAAAATGCTTGATCCAATTGCAGACAAAGTGACGATTGGGGCGATTATATTAAGCCTTATGTTCAAATATAAAATTATGATGCCAATGATTGTGTTGTATATCATAAAAGAAGGATATATGGCGTTGGCAGGAACACTTCTAATAAAGAAAGGGCATAAAATTGAGGGGGCAAAGATATATGGCAAAGTATGTACTTTTGCCACATATCTGATTTTGCTTGCGATATTATTGATTCCTGACATGAATGATGGGATTGTAGTAAGGCTGATTGTGATTAATATGATGATTATGGTATATGCCTTTGTAAGATATATTATTTATTATGGGAGATTGTTTAAAGAGTGTTCAGAGAACTCTTCTGAAATGGAGTCCTCAAATTTTTAAGGATAATTTTTTCTTAATGTCTTGACAAATACCAGATGTTGGTTTAGAATCATCAATGCGGTAGATGATACGAGGTATCGCAAGCCTGGTTAGCTCAGTTGGTAGAGCAGAGGACTGAAAATCCTCGTGTCTCTGGTTCGATTCCGGAACCAGGCATACTTTGCGGGTGTAGTTCAGTGGTAGAACACCAGCCTTCCAAGCTGGATATGTGGGTTCGATTCCCATCACCCGCTTTTTATATTTTCGTAGATATCAAAAAAATAGACACAGAATTTGCAAGTGAATTCTATGCCTATTATTTTTTTGCTTAATATTTAATCTATTTCTTCTGATATACATGTACGTACTCAACTTCGAAAACATATGGCAAATGGCTATCGTCTACAGGACCGCCAAGTCCTCCGCCAACAGCGGTGTTCATAATTAAGAAATATGGTTTGTCAAAAGGCCAGGCATGATGCATCTGGTCTTTTGGAACATCAGGTTTTTCATATTTGAACTGGCTTTTGCCATCTACGAAAAACTCAAAGTAATCCGGTGTCCATTCCATAGAGTAATTATGAAATTCATCAGGAGGAATAAAATCGTATTCTTTATGATTAGAAAATGGATTTGGTTCACTCATTCTATGATTGAACATTCCGGAATGCAGACTAAATAGCAATAAATTAGGTCTGCGACCAATATGTTCTACAATATCTATTTCTCCACATTCGGGCCAGCGGTCTTCGGAAGGAGTTTTTGGAAATCTCTCCCAGTCCTCTTTTGTAAAATTATCAAAATCAGGGCGACCATCTTCCTTTCTTGGAACCCAGTCAGGAATCGGTCGTTTCTCTTTATATGGCATCATCCAGATTGCAGGCCAGGAACCGGTACCTCCAGGAAATTTTGCTCTGATTTCAAAATATCCATATTGCCAGCATGCTTTTCCTCTGGTGTTGATCTTGGCGGAAGTATATTCTCTTTCGCCATCCTGTTCTTTCACAGAACGAATGGTCAGCTTTCCATCTTTTACAAAGATATTGCCAGGTCTGTCTGTGTAAGCTTGTAATTCCTTGTTTGGCCACTGAAAGTTTCCTACTTCATAACTCCATTTTTCAGGATTTGGTTGTCCTTCATAATCAAAATCATCTGCCCATACTAATTCGTAATCATTTAAATTCATAAAAACTCCTATCTGTTGCAGTAAGCTGTAACATAAATATAAACAAACTTATTTTATAAAGTATTTTGTTTTCATCAACGTACGATTAATTTAAGTTGATTCTAACATATAAAAACATTTTTACCTAGAGAAAAATAAGATATTTTTTGACAATTAGAAAAGATTGAATTATTGTTGTAATAGTGAAAAAAGGGAGTATCATATGAAAGTTTTATTAGTGGCAGTAAATGCTAAATATATTCATTCCAATCTGGCAGTGTACAGTTTGAAAGCATACGCTGAAAAATATGGAAAGAATGAGTATGAAATAAAAATAAAAGAGTATACAATTAATCAATATACAGAGGAAATTGTTGCAGATATTTATGAAGAACAGGCGGATGTTATAGGGTTTTCCTGTTACATCTGGAATATTCAGCAGGTCATGGAAGCAATTAACGATTTGAAGTCTGTCTGCCCAAAGAAGGATATCTGGGTTGGAGGGCCGGAAGTTTCTTATAACGCAGTGCAGATATTGTCTGATAATACAAACATTGATTACGTGATGTGTGGTGAAGGTGAGGAGATATTTAAACAATTTCTGGACAATTATCATGAGGGAAAACTACAAAGTAAAGATATTGATGGATTAGTATATAGGGAGGATGGACAGATAAAGGTAAATCCGATGATGGAGCCTGTCGAAATTTCTAATATACCTTTTGTGTATAAAGATATGAAAGATTTTGAAAATAAAATTATATATTATGAGACGAGCAGGGGATGCCCATTTTCCTGTAGTTATTGTCTGTCATCCATTGATAAAAAAATTCGGTTTCGAAATTTAGATTTGGTAAAAAAAGAACTTCAGTTTTTTATTCATAATAAAACAGCTCAGGTGAAATTTGTAGACAGAACCTTTAACTGTAATCCGAAACATGCAATGGAAATATGGAAGTATATTAAAGACAATGATAATGGAATTACCAATTTTCATTTTGAAATTGCGGCAGATTTAATGACAGAAGAAGAATTGAATTTGATATCAGGTATGAGACCTGGATTAATACAATTAGAAATTGGAGTGCAGTCTGCCAATGAGAGGACATTACAGGCGATTCATCGCAAAACAGATATTCAGGAAATAGAAAAAATCACAGGTAGGATTCGACAGAACAAAAATATACATCAACATCTTGACTTGATAGCAGGGCTGCCTTATGAGCATTATTGGTCTTTTAGAAATTCTTTCAACAAAGTATATGCCATGAAACCGAACCAGCTACAATTAGGTTTTTTAAAGGTATTGTATGGTGCCGGAATATCAGAAGAGGCAAAAGAGCATGGAATTGTTTTCAGCAACCGTCCGCCTTATGAAGTATTAAAAACAAAATGGCTTACCTTTGATGAGGTTCTAAGATTAAAAGAAATAGAGACAGTTGTTGAGATATATTATAACAGTTTACAGTTTTCAGAGACAATAAAAAGACTGGAGGAGTATTTTAATTCTCCTTTTGATATGTATGAACGATTGGGAAGATATTATAAAAAATGCAGCGTGGGTGGAGTGAAGCACTCTAGAGAGAACCGTTATGTATTGCTTCTTAATTTTATAATGGAGGAATTGAATCCGACGGAAGAAGACAGCTTCTCATGGAAAGAGTTGTTAACATTGGATTTTTATTTGAGAGAAAACGCAAAAAAACGTCCGGTGTTTGCAAAAAGTTTAGAGGATTATAAACAAAATATACATAAAATTTATTGTCATCTGGAACTAAAGCAAAAACTAAATGGTTATGTAAACTATTCTTCAAGACAGATTGAACATATGACACATATAGAGATTTTAAAAGGGAAGTATATATTATTTGATTATAAAAATAGAAATGCTTTAACAAAAGCGGCAGAAACTGTTGATGTTACAACATATTTACAACTTTAGGATATAGTACTGATTACAGGAGGAAATAATGATAAAAAACTATGTTTGTGTGGATATCGAAACCACCGGCATCAGACCGAAATGGGACAAAATTATAGAGATTGGAGCAGTAAAGGTTCGAGATGGAAAGGAAGTAGAGAGGTTCTCTGAGTTAATTTATCCAGGAGTAAAGCTTCCGTGGAGAATTACAGAATTAACAGGAATTACAGATGAAATGTTAAAGGGAAAACCGACAATCGAGGAAGTTTTACCCAGATTTATTGAATTTGCAGGAGATGATTTGTTATTAGGGCACAACATTCGTTTTGATTATAGTTTTTTGAAACAAAATGCTATGAACTTAAATTTAGAGTTTCAAAAAAGTGGAACAGATACTTTAAAAATAGCAAGGAAAGTGTTACCACACTTAGAGAGCAGAGCGTTGGATTATTTGTGTAGTTATTATAATATTAAGGATGAAAATCATCATAGGGCGTTTAATGATGCCAGTGTTACATCACAGTTATATTTTATTCTTATGGAACAATTTGGAGAAGAGAATCCACAACTTTTTGAACCATATGAATTTACATATAAAGTAAAGAAAATGCAGGCAATCACAGACAAACAAAGGAAGTATCTGATGGATTTGATACGTTATCATAATCTTACGGTTGATTTTGATGTAGACAGTCTGTCGAAAAACGAAGCGTCCAGAAAAATAGACAAAATTCTGTCAGAAAAAGGTAGAATTTTTGACTAGGACAAAAGAAAAAGTTGTGATATACTTTGAAAGTATATGGTGGGAAAGTCCATATTTTATTAATTGATTAGAGGTGATATAAATGAATTTTTTCTATAGTAAAAAGAATCAAAAAATTATTGCAGGAGCCATTGCACTGGTATTAGTTGCGGCATTAGTTGTAACAACAATTGCAAGTTTTTAATAGTTACTAGTTAAAAATGATTTTACTCAAATGATACATAAGGGATGTTTGGAGGAGGAAAAATGAAAAGGATAAGGAAGATTGGCGTAATGCTTGTTGTTATGGCTGCATTATTTGGTGCCATTCAGGTGTCTGCCGCTTCAAGAGATACAGAAGACGTGGTAAAAGAAGGAATCCATATTGATAATATTGATGTCAGTGATATGACAGAGAAAGAAGTGAAAAAAGCTGTCAAAGGTGTGGTAAATTCAAGAATAAATGCTGCTGTGTCATTAAAGATTAATAAGGATACTGTGAATACAACACTGAAAGATTTAGGTTATTCATGGAAAAATAAATCTGTTGTCAGTGAGGTAATGAGGGCTGGTAAACAGGGAAATATTATTAAAAGATATAAAGACAGCATAGATTTAAAGAAACAGGGAAAAACATTTCATGTTGAAATAGATATTGAAGAGAAGGATTTCAAGGAAAAACTTGAAGTGTTATGCAAACCATACAATGTAGAGGCAAAAAATGCATCTTTGAAAGCTACTGGTCATGGATTTCAGATTATTCCTGAGGTGGAAGGATGTGTGGTAAATTATAACAAGACAGTAAAACAGTTTATATCATATATTCAGAATGATTGGGACAAAGAGTCGGAGATTGCTTTTGAGGCAACAACAAAGATTGCGAAACCAAAATACACTACAAAAGATTGTGAAAAGGTTTCTAATGAACCGATGGGAACTTATACGACCTATTTCTCGGCAGGAGTAGTAAATAGAAATTTAAATATAAAAAATGGAACACAGAAGCTGAGTGACAATGTAATATATCCGGGAGAAAGTTTTTCATGTAATGAGAAACTGGCACCATGGACTGAAGATAATGGCTGGTATCCGGCGGGTACTTATTCAGAAGGCAGTGTCGTTGACAGCCTTGGCGGAGGAATTTGCCAGGTATCTAGTACCTTGTACAATGCATTAATTAATGCGGAGTTAAAGATTGTTGAAAGATATCCTCATTCAATGGCAGTATCTTATGTTCCTTTGGCAGCAGATGCAGCATTGGCAGGAGATTATAAAGATTTGGTATTTGAGAATAATACAGATGCCCCTATATATATTCAGGGACATTACAGTGAGGGAGCAGTTACTTTTAATGTGTATGGTCATGATACCCGAAAAGCAGGTCATAAGGTAGAATATGTAAGTAAGACTATAAAAACTGTGCCAATGACTACTACAACAAAGAAAGATCCAACGAAAGAAGAAGGATATAAAGAGACTGTACCGGGACATGTAGGATATGTCGCAGAATTATACAAGGTAACATATGAAAATGGTAAGCAGGTAAGCAAAGAATTAATGCATACAAGTACTTATAAGATGGCACCGACTACAAAGATTGTAGGAACTAAGAAAGATAAGAAAAAAGAGCCGGAGCCGACAACGCAAAGTTCTGATGATAAGAAAAAGAAGAATGATGGGGATAAAAAGAAAAAATCTGAATAAATAAGGTGGTGTATCTATGCATACAGGGAAGATTTCTGAAATAGCATATAAGCGTTCAGTTTTAAAAAAGATTTGTGACAAATCTGAGAATTTGCAGGTTGGCATAGATGGAGCACATATGGCGATAGAAGATGTTACAATGGTAATGTCTTCTAATTGCATATTAAAATGGTTTCTAGGTTGTGAGAAGTATTATCTTCAAAAAACTTTAAATGATATTTATGCCAGTGGTGGAATTCCTAAGTATGTTCATTTACAAATAAATATTCCTAATGATTTTGAAGAAAAACAATTGGGAAGAATTATTAAGAGTTTTGATGAAGCCGTTACAGAAACAAATTTGAAGATTCAGAAGTGTGATGTTTATGCAGGAAATGTAAATGAACTGCTCATATATGTTAATGTAACCGGAGTGTCAGAAAAGATGTTTTCTTTACAGGATATGAAAGAAAACACTGATATTGTAATGGCGGGAACACTTGCTGTTGGGGGAACCTCTCTTTTGGCGCAGTTATACGAGAGTAAACTGAGAGAAAAATTTCATGATACTTTTGTAGATGACTGCCTGAAAATATCAGAGTTTACGGATATAAAAAAGATTACAGACATTGTCAGGAAGCAGGATATCTTTTATATGCATCATGTGTCTGATGGAGGTGTCTTTGCAGCTGCATGGGAAATGGCTTCAGCAGTAAATCTGGGAATAGAAATAGATATAAAAAAAATACCTGTCTGGCAGGAAACTATAGAAATTGCGGAAGTATTTGATTATAATCCATATATGATAGATGGGACAGGTGCAGTTCTGATTGCTGTGAAGGATGGGACAGCATTGGTAGAAAAACTTAAAAGTGCGGGGATTTATGCGGATGTGATAGGGCATTTAACATCTGGCAGGGACAGAGTGGTTATGAATGGCGATGAGAGAAGATTTCTAGAACCTCCAAGAGGTGATGAAATATATAATTATTTGAATCGAAAAGGAGAAATGGCATGAGAGAAGAAATTTTAAGATTAATTGAAAACAAAAGCAGAATTGACCTGAAGGAGGCCGCCATCCTGCTGGGGATGGAAGAAGCGGAAGTCGCCAATGCCATTGCCGATATGGAAAAAGAAAAAATAATATGTGGATATTACACAATGATAGACTGGGATAAAACAAGTGAGGACAGAGTTACAGCTTTAATTGAAGTCAGAGTAACCCCACAGAGAGGTAGAGGATTTGATGAGATTGCAGAACGTATCATGAGATATGATGAAGTAAAGGCTGTATATCTGATGTCGGGTGGATTTGACTTTACAGTAATAATTGAAGAAAAGTCTATGAAAGAAATCGCACAGTTTGTTACGAGCAAATTATCTACATTAGACAGTATTTTAAATACAGCAACACATTTTGTTTTGAAAAAATATAAAGATTACGGAACAATTTTAGCAGATACAGAAGAAAGGATATTGGTGACACCATAATGAGAGACCCGTTGTCAGAAGTAATAAAGGAAGTGAAACCATCGGGTATCAGAAAGTTCTTTGACATTGTCAGTGAGATGAAAGATGCTATTTCGTTGGGCGTTGGGGAGCCGGATTTTGATACACCATGGCATATTCGGGAGGAAGGAATTTATTCTCTCGAGAAGGGGCGTACATTTTATACGTCCAATTCAGGATTAAAAGAGTTAAAAATAGAGGTAAGTAATTATCTGAAAAGAAAAATAAATGTAGAGTATGATTACAATGATGAAGTAATGATTACGGTCGGTGGAAGCGAAGCAATTGATATTGCGATGAGGGCAATGGTAAATCCCGGAGAGGAAGTGCTGATACCACAGCCGAGTTATGTTTCTTATGTACCATGTGCACAACTTATCTACGCAGTACCTAAGGTAATTGAGTTAAAGGAAGAGAATGAATTTCGTCTGACAAAGCAGGAATTGTTAGATGCAATCACAGACAAGACAAAGATGCTAGTCTTACCGTTTCCGAATAACCCGACAGGAGCAATTATGGAACGGGAAGATTTGGAGGAGATTGCAAAGGTTTGTGTGGAGAAGGACATATTTGTTCTGTCTGATGAAATTTATTCAGAACTTACATATAAAGGAAAACATATATCTATTGCATCAATGCCGGGCATGAGAGAGAGAACCGTTGTGATTAATGGTTTTTCGAAAGCTTATGCTATGACAGGATGGAGATTGGGATATGCAGCTGCACCAAAAGAGATTTTGGCACAGATGTTAAAAATTCATCAGTTTGCTATAATGTGTGCACCGACGAATAGCCAGTATGCTGCCGTTGATGCATTGAAAAATGGGGACAAAGATGTGCAGATGATGTGCGAGTCCTACAATCAGCGCAGAAGATTTGTAGTACATGAGTTAAGAGATATGGGAATGGAATGTTTTGAACCATATGGAGCATTTTATGTTTTCCCTAGTATTAAAAAATTTGGAATGACTTCTGATGAGTTTGCAAGCAGATTGTTGGAAGAGGAAAAAGTAGCAGTTGTGCCGGGTACAGCTTTTGGTGACTGTGGCGAGGGATTCCTTAGAATATCTTATGCATATTCATTGGAGAATTTAAAGATTGCTTTAGGTAGAGTCAGAAATTTTGTAGAAAGGCTTCAGAAATAATTTTTCATTACATATAGAGATTGCGTGTGTCCATATGGCGCACAGAAAGAGGAAGAATATGAATATTGTTCTTTTGGAACCGGAGATACCGCAGAATACCGGAAATATTGGCAGAACCTGTTGCGCGACCGGCACGAAATTACATTTAATAGAACCTATGGGATTTCGTATTAATGAGAAATCTCTGAAAAGAGCAGGTATGGACTATTGGGAGGAATTGGATGTAACAGTTTATGATAGTTACGAAGATTTTCTTGATAAGAATCCTAATGTAAAAATGTGGTATGCAACAACGAAAGCACCAAACAGATATAGTGATGTGGAGTTTGGAGAGGATGATTATATAATGTTTGGAAAAGAAAGTGCTGGGATACCAGAAGAAATTCTGGCAGAGAATAAGGAAAAATGTATTCGTATTCCGATGAATCCGGAAATTCGTTCTTTAAATCTGGCAAATTCTGTTGCGATTGTTTTGTATGAAGGATTGCGTCAGAATAATTTTGCAGGAATGCAGATGGAAGGGGAACTACATCGTCTCCATTGGAAATAAAAAGAGAAAATTTATTCATAAAAAACTATTCTGTTCAGAGTGCTTAAGGAAGAGAGAGCATTTTGGAGGGGGTAGTTTTTTGCTTGATAGAAATTTAGTTCCTTAATTTGTAATGGATTATTTTAGTTGTAATAAAAGTGATATTTTGATAAAATTAAATCGTTTAAGAAATTTGAACGTGACATTTAAGCTTCGACAAAAGAACTTATAAAAACCAAAAGAAAAGGGAGGATTTGACAATGTCAAACGAAAAAATTAACGTTGGCAAAGAACCAGTGTATGATGCAAGAAAGCTGGGATATGGGAAAATGGGTATTCTTGGATTTCAGCATATGTTCGCTATGTTTGGTGCCACAGTAACAGTTCCACTTTTAACAGGTCTGAATGTTCAGACAACACTTCTTATGGCCGGACTTGGAACACTTTTATTCCACTTACTTACAAGATTTAAGGTGCCTGCATTTTTAGGCTCTTCATTTGCGTTTATTGGTGGATATTTAGCAATTGCACCGTTGAATGAAGATGGAAGTGGAAACTTAGAAATGCTTCCGTATGCATGTTTAGGTGTTGTATTTGCAGGTTTATTGTACTTGATACTTGCATTGGTTATTAAATTGGTAGGTGTTTCAAAAGTTATGAAACTTTTTCCACCAGTGGTAACAGGACCTATTATTATTGCGATTGGTTTGTGTCTGGCACCTTCAGCATTAAATAATTGCGCTACATGCTGGCCTCTTGCGCTTGTAGCACTTTGTATTGTTATTGGATTTAACATCTGGGGGAAGGGAATGGCAAAGATTATTCCTATCCTGATTGGCGTTATTGGTGCTTACATTGTAGCGTTGTTGTTGGGAAATCTGGCAGGCTTAAGTTTTATTACACCGGTAGACACACAGAAAATTGCTGATGCAGCATGGATTGGTCTCCCAGTTGATTGGGCAGGAACGGTATTTGGTGGTGTAGATTTTGCAGATACAGCAAAAATTACTACAGCACTTACTACTATGATTCCGATTGCTATTGCAACGATGATGGAGCATATTGGGGATGTTTGCGCAATTAGTGCAACAGTGGAAAAAGATTATATTAATGACCCAGGGCTTCACAGAACATTAATTGGCGATGGTCTTGCAACATCATTGTCATCATTGTTTGGCGGACCGGCAAATACTACATATGGAGAGAACACAGGTGTACTTGCTCTTTCCAGAGTCTATGATCCAAGAGTAGTAAGAATTGCAGCATATCTTGCAATTTTATTCTCATTTTGTCCAAAGTTTGCAGCAGTTATTAATGCAATGCCAATAGGAATTGTTGGAGGAATTTCTTTCATGCTTTATGGTATGATAGCATCTATTGGTATTCGTAATATGGTTGAAGCACAGGTTGATTTTTCTAAGAGTAGAAATGTTATTGTAGCGGCGGTTATTATTGTTTGTGCTATTGGAATTAAGTTTAGTTCAGGAATGGGAGCAGATGTGATAAACAGTATAGATGGTTCAGTTAATTTTAATGTTGGAACTATAGCAATTAGTTTATCAGGTTTAGCTATAGCGGCGATTGTTGGTATTATTCTTAACGCTTTGTTTCCGGATAAGGATAAAGTAGAGAATATATGATAGGAAAAATTATAACATAACTTTTTTAAATGCAAAATTTGATAAAAATCAACTTTAGAATTTGTTGTTAAGTTATTATCGATATGAAAATGCTGTCTTAGTTATGGTTTTGATCAGTATTAGGACAGCTTTTTGTATTTTAGACGAATAAAGAATGAATTATAATAAATTTAGTGCGTACTTTCTTTGTTAAAGAGGCTAATCGATAGGCATTTAAATAAATATATAAAAATAAAAGTAAATTCAGAATTTAAAAACCGATATGTTTTGTTCCAGAATAAGAGTATTTTGGTTTTTCTTTAGACTGATAACATTTTTTACTTGAGTATATTTTAACAGTGGTTGTTAAGTTTCCTTTTGATTTATTGAGAGAAGTGGTTGTAACTATATATTGGCCTTGCTCTCGTTTTATACTTAAACCTGAAAAGATAGTAAAACTAACTCCCCCGACTTTTAGTAGTATGGAAGCAGTTGGACCGATAGTAGGTACAAGACATAATCCTGAACCAATGAGTATTGGAGCCCATGTTTCATTAGCGGCTTCGGCCCATGTTACAGTGTGGTAAGTAGTGCCTGTACTTACATTATAATATGTTTTAATGACATCTTTAGGGGCACGGTAATCGCGAGCAGTTAATTGGGTATAAAGTCTACAACATGTGCCAGAAGTAGTGAAAGTTTTGGAATGTTTTCCTTTCTTTCCAACTAACTCAGCCTTTTTAAAGTGACCAGTAGAATCTTCCATACCAATGTGTACAGTTGAAATACCAGGTGGGTTACCAATAACTTTATATTTTACAGTTACTTTATTTCCTTTTTTTGTAACAGTTACATCTGTAACATATTGAGAATAAAACTTTTTAGAAGCGCCTTGTGTAGGCATAGGTGAAAGAGTAACAGTAAAGATAGAAAAAATTAATAAAAGTGATAATAGTTTTTTTTTTAATATTTTTAACATAAATCAATCTCCTTTTCTAACCTATCTGATTAGCAAAAACAATTATAATTGATTATGCAAAAAAAATAATTATAGACATAATTTAAAAAATATACTATTGGTATATAAAGTTAAATTTTATTTCAATATGATATAATATTATTATGAAACCTATGATGAAAGTTAACCATTGTTTACAAAATAAAAACATCCAAGCACATATGTCTTCTCGAAGTTTTTGGATGTTTTAGAAATATTATTAAATTTTTAATTACAGTTATTATCTGCGAAAAAATATTAGTGTAATAATGTCACTTTTCTTTTATCCATCTGAATTAATCCCTCATCTTTCATTTTTCCGAGTTCCCGGCTCATGGCACTTCTGTCTACGGAGAGATAATCTGCAAGATTGCTGATAGTAAAAGGTAATTCAAAAGTGTTGCTTCCTTTTTGAGCAGACAGGATGCCAAAATAAGATAAAAGGCGTTCACGTGTAGAACGCTGGCTTAAAACTTCCAAATGCTCACAGATACGCTGTGTTTTTTCCTGTACCATCTGTAAAACATTGCTGACTAACTGGCTGTGATGGGTACAGGCATTTTTGCAACGCTTAATTAAATGTTCGTAATTAATAAAACGAATCGTACAATCACTAGTAGCTTCCACTGTAATATTATTCCTTGTTGCATGAAAATAAAATAATTGTCCGAAGATATCTCCTTCCTCCATGCTTTCAAGAATGGTACGTGAACCGTTAGGCAGACTGTGAACCACACATGCTGAGCCTTTCTCTACAATGCCGATCCCCATATCCTGCTCGCTGTAGAAACAAATGATTTCTCCAGATGAATATTTTTTTAATCGGGAATTGAAACAGTGCATCATGGAATCATGCTCTGTTTCTTCTATATTATAAAACAAATGGGTTTTGGTCATAAAAATTTCCTCCATATTAAAATTATGTTTATATTGTAAAGTATAACAAATTTGAAGACGTGTTGCAAATGCAACAGAAAAAATAAATAAAATTTATATAATAAAAAGTGTAAAGGAAAAAATATACAAATTTTATAGTGAAAAGTGGATAAAATCTCCTATACTTTACAAAGTGTGGAAACGATTAACTTTTTCATAAAAATATTCTGTGTTAATCGTTGCAAAACCATTTATAAAGTGTTATATTATTCACAGTTAGTGAAAATGACGTTTTATGTGTGAAAGTGCGTCTTTTTGACGCAAAAGCCACCATAGCCTATTGAAATAAACTAACTACTATTTTATGGAGGTATGCTTATGGATGCGGTTACATGCATAAAGACAAGAAGAAGTATCAGAGAATTTCAAAAGCGGGAAGTTTCCAAAGAAACCATTGAAGAACTGGTACAGACAGCAGCTTTTGCTCCTTCTTGGAAAAACACTCAAACTACCCGTTATATTGCCATAACGGACCCAGAAACAAAGAGTCGCTTGGCAGAACAGTGTTGTGCTGAACATAATCAGGGAATTATAAATAGTACACCTGTATTGGTTGCTACTACGATAGTAGATAAGCGCTCAGGCTATGAAAGAGATGGTAGTTATTCTACTGTCAGAGAGGATAACTGGCAGGCATTTGATAATGGTATTGCTACGCAGACATTTTGTTTGGCTGCTCATGACAAGGGCCTTGGAACAGTTATAATGGGCTTGTATGACATTAACAAGGCAGAAGAAATCTTAGAGATTCCTGAAGGACAGATACTTATGGCTTTGATTGCTGTAGGTTATCCAAATCAGGAACCGGCAGCTCCAAAGAGGAAACCGGTAGAAGATTTGCTTACGTTTCGTTAGTCATTCACTAAATATATAAAATTTTAAGCTTTACATTTATTTTTAGGAGGAAAAAAAGAGATGAGAGAAGAATGGACAGGATTTAATGGTGGCGCTTGGGAAAAAGAAGTCAACGTCAGAGATTTTATCCAGAAGAACTACACACCATATGATGGTGATGCTAGTTTCTTAGCAGGACCTACACAGAATACAACAGATTTGTGGGAACAGGTACTTGAATTACAGAAGTTGGAAAGAGAAAGAGGCGGAGTTGTAGACATGGACACAAAGGTTGTTACAGGTATTACAGCTCATGGACCAGGATATCTTAACAAAGATAAAGAAACAATCGTAGGATTCCAGACTGATGAACCATTCAAGAGAGCACTTCATGTAAACGGTGGTATCCGTATGGCTATGCAGGCTTGTTCAGACAATGGTTATGAAGTAGATCCTGAAGTAGTAGATTTCTACACAAATTATAGAAAAACACATAACGCTGGTGTATTTGATGCTTACACTCCAGAAATGAGAGCTTGTAGATCAAGCCACGTTATTACAGGTCTTCCAGATGCTTACGGACGTGGACGTATCATTGGTGACTACAGAAGAGTAGCACTTTATGGTGTTGACAGACTTATCGAAGATAAGGAAGCACAGAAGGCAGCAACTTCTGATATTATGACAGCAGAAGTTATTCGTGACAGAGAAGAATATTCAGAGCAGATTAAAGCTTTGAAGCAGTTAAAAGAATTAGGAAACATTTATGGTTTTGATATTTCAAGACCAGCTGAGAATGTTAAGGAAGCTATTCAGTGGTTATACCTTGCATACTTAGCAGTAGTTAAAGATCAGAATGGAGCTGCAATGTCACTTGGTAGAACATCTACATTTATTGACATTTATGCTGAAAGAGATTTAGCTAACGGAACATTTACAGAAGAACAGATTCAGGAATTCGTAGATCACTTCATTATGAAGTTAAGATGCGTTAAGTTCTCAAGAACACCTGATTATAATGATATCTTCTCAGGAGATCCGGTTTGGGTAACAGAGTCAATTGGTGGTGTTGGTATTGACGGACGTCACATGGTATCAAAGATGTCATATAGATATCTTCATACATTAGAGAACTTAGGTGCAGCTCCAGAGCCAAACCTTACAGTTCTTTGGTCAACAAGACTTCCAGAAAACTTTAAGAGATACTGTGCTAAGTTATCTATTGAGTACTCATCAATGCAGTATGAAAATGATGACTTAATGAGAGTAACACATGGTGATGACTACGGTATTGCTTGTTGCGTATCTTCTATGAGAATTGGTAAAGAAATGCAGTTCTTCGGAGCTAGAGCAAACCTTGCTAAATGTCTTCTTTACGCTATTAATGGTGGTGTTGATGAAAAGACTAAGAAACAGGTTGGACCTAAGTACAGACCATTTACAGGTGAATACCTTGATTATGATCAGGTAATGGATTTATTTGATGATATGATGAAATGGTTAGCAGGTGTATATGTAAATGCATTAAATATTATTCACTATATGCATGATAAGTACTGCTACGAAGCAATTCAGATGGCATTACATGATGCTCATGTAAAGAGATGGTTTGCTACAGGTGTTGCAGGACTTTCTATCGTAGCTGACTCATTCTCAGCTATGAAGTATGCAAAGGTTAAAGTTATCAGAGATGAAGATGGTCTCGCTGTAGATTATGAAATTGATGGAGAATTCCCTAAATATGGTAATGATGATGACAGAGTTGACTCAATTGCTGTTGAAATCGTTAATAAGTTTATGGGATATCTTAGAAAGAACCACACATACAGAGATGGTATTCCTACACAGTCTATCCTTACAATTACATCAAATGTAACATATGGTAGAGCTACAGGTAATACACCAGACGGAAGAAAAGCAGGAGAGCCATTTGCACCAGGTGCTAACCCACTTCATGGTAGAGATAAAAATGGTGCTGTTGCATCACTTGCATCTGTATCTAAGATTCCGTTCATGAATGCACAGGATGGTATTTCAAATACATTTACTATTATCCCTGATGCACTTGGTAAGGATGATAAGGTTATCGCTGGTGACATCGATATTCCTGGATTCAAGCCAGAACAGTAAAAAGTAAAATTTAACGATGCTCTTGCGAAAGCAGGAGCATTGGATACAAGGAGTATTCTTATATGAAAACAGGTATTATTCATTCACTTGAAAGCTGTGGTACAGTAGACGGACCAGGAGTAAGATTTGTTGTTTTCTTTAAAGGATGTCCTATGAGATGTGCATATTGTCATAATCCAGATACATGGGAAATGGCCGGTGGTCAGGAGATGACAGTAGATGATCTTTTGAAGGAGTTTGAAAAGAAACGGCCGTTTTATGAGACTGGTGGAATTACTTGTACCGGTGGTGAGCCGATGGTTCAGATAGACTTTCTGACAGAACTGTTTGAAGAGTGTAAGAAAAGAAAAATTCATACTTGTTTAGATACATCAGGAACAACATTTCAGCCTGATAATGAAGAGTACCTAAAGAAAGTAGATAGATTATTAGAATCCACAGATTTGGTTATGTTAGACATAAAACATATTGATCCGGAGGAACATATGAAGTTATGTAAACGACCAAATGATAATATTTTGAAATTTGCCCAGTACGTTGATTCTAAGGGAATTGATATATGGATTCGTCATGTATGTGTTCCGCACATTACGATAAATAAAGAGTATTTGTTTAAATTGGGTCAGTTCATTGGAACACTTCGCAATTTAAAGTCAGTAGATGCTCTTCCATATCATGATATGGGTAAAATGAAATATGAAGAGTTGGGTCTTGAATATCCGATTCCGGAGATAGAACCTGCTACAAAGGAAATGGCTGTTTCCTGTAGGAAGATTATTTTAGATGGAATAAGAGATATTCGCTCAAAACTAAGTTAGAGCAAAATGATTTCACATGATAGATAGAAGTCAAATACGATATAATATAGGAGGAAATTAAAATGGCAGCAAGTACAAAACAGGTTGACAATTTAGTAGCTTTATTAGATGGTTATGCAGCAGAAGGCGGACATCACCTTAATGTTAATGTTTTACAGAAGGAAATGTTATTAGACGCTCAGGCTCATCCAGAAAAATATCCACAGCTTACAGTTCGTGTTTCAGGATACGCTGTAAACTTCATTAAATTAACAAAAGAGCAGCAGGATGATGTTATTCATAGAACATTCCATGCCAGCACAGGACTATAATGCGCGAACAATGAGTCGTGCATGGATGCGAAGCATCCATAAGTAGATAGAAAGGGAATCACAGTGAGAATGTTTACATTCGCATCAGTGATTCCCTTTTTATTTATGTGCGGAGCATTAGCTCCATATACGACGAATGTCGCGACAAGGAGAAAGCTCTCTATCCCCCTACATAAAGTACATTTAAAATTTACATATATGTTTTGCAGTTTAACAAGAAAATACATGTAATATATCCTGATTTGCTATGGATTTTAAAAGACTTTACATATATATTTGGTAGTTTGATAAGAAAGGATATGTAATTTTATTCTCATTTGTCATGAATTTAAAAGACTTTACATGTATATTTGGTGGTCTGATAAGAAAATACATGTAATTATATTTTCATTTGTCATAAATTTGAAAGATTTTACATGTACAATTTAGTAATTCGACAAAATATATATGTAATTTGTATTTAATTTCCATGAAATTGGTTGTTTAACAAAAAAGAAACTTTTTTACAGCCCCTTACTTTAGAAAGTGTATATTATTATATAATTATCCCTAAAATAAATAGAATAATTATTTCAATAAACATTATAATTGTAATGTTTTCATTATGGTGCATTTTCTTGAATTTCTCGATATACTCCATATCATTCTTTTCTGTTAGATATTGCAGTGTTTTATAATATGTAGAATGTTTACCAGGTGCCTGCACTCAATTGTGAGGCCAATAATTATATTTTGCCTTAAGTTTGCAATATAGAATGGCTGCATAAAATTGTCCTAGAAATAAAAATACAAATGGTATTATAAATATTATATATGTTAAAGCTCCAAAAGGATAAATTTTGTTAAGTAAAAAAAGAAATATAGGAATGAGTAAAGAAGCATCTTGTTTCTTTACTTTTTTTGAGAAATAAAAATATCTTTTCATATTAAGTTCTCCGTACAATAAATAGTAAAAAGTTTTAGATTTTCTAAAAGTATTTTATCGAATACGTTATTCTATGTAAAGTACTTTAGTTTTGTATTGTTATTATGTTATTTTTTGTTGCAATCTTAAACGCTATGCTTTTGACTTGCCATATTATGAAATATGTTTATAATATAAGAAGATATAGTAAAGAGAATAGATTTACATAATGTGAGGTTGAAAATGTACAACATTGTATCGAAACTGATTATATTTGGTGATATGCCAAAGGACTCGATTTTAATGGAGTTAAGCGATATTATAAAAGAATATAAACAGGCAGATGAACAGCAGGAATTGTCTGAAAATAAAAAAAGCGAGATTATTACACGTTTATACCAGCAGGTAAAGCGAATTTTAGAGGTTGCAACAGATTATGGCTTTAATGATAATTTATGGCATAATTATTTGACATATTTGTTAATAACTGATGAGAATCCTTTTAGTATTACATGCGAAAAAATTGGTGCAAGTGTTGGTAGTGTAAATCATTTTGCAAAGAATGATTTTAAACAGTTTCAGGCATTGTTTCATTATGACTTTTCAGAGATGGAAAATAAATTGGGAATTGACTGTTTTTGCCAGTTAGAGAATTATCAGGCTATTGGAAAACCGGAACTTATGTACAACAAAAATGTAAGTGAGAAAGTACGTTCATTAAGTAAGAGACTGGAAGTAGCAGAGGACGAGAATGAATTCTTTGCATTTGTGACAGAATTTTATAAAGATTATGGAGTGGGGATGTTTGGTTTAAATAAAGCATTTCGTATCACAGATGAGACTCCATTTCGGTTTAAAGCAATCAACAATATGGACAAGGTTACTTTGGATGACCTGGTTGGTTATGAAATTCAGAAGAAGAAACTGATTGATAACACCGAGGCATTTGTAGAAGGCAGAAAGGCAAACAACTGTCTTTTATTTGGAGACAGTGGAACAGGGAAATCTACCAGTATTAAGGCAATTGTAAATCAGTACTATGACAAAGGTCTACGTATGATTGAAATCTATAAGCATCAGTTTAAAGATTTGTCTAATGTTATTGCCACAATAAAAAACAGAAACTATAAGTTTATTATTTATATGGACGATTTGTCATTTGAAGATTTTGAGGTGGAATACAAGTTTTTAAAAGCAGTTATCGAGGGTGGTGTTGAAACTAAACCTGAAAATATACTAATTTATGCTACATCTAACAGGCGTCATCTGATAAAGGAAAACTGGAGTGATAGAAGTGACGTTAAAGTACAGAATGGAATGCACCAGTCCGATACCATGGAAGAAAAGCTTTCTTTGGTAAACCGATTTGGCGTGACGATTAATTATTCTAAACCGACACAGAAAGAATATTTTGATATTGCATTAGAGTTATGTAAACGTGCAGGGGTGATATTGTCGGATGATGAGATTAAGGCTGAGGCCAATAAATGGGAATTAAGCCATGGAGGTATTTCAGGTAGAACGGCACAGCAGTTTGCAAATTACCTTGCGGGGCAAAAGTAGTATAAAGAATTAACAGAGAGTGTAGTTAATAACTAAGAAATTTGAGATAATAAATAGTTAATAACTGGAGAGTTTTAGATGAGAGATGTTTATAAGTTCGGAGGGATTCCGGTTTTAGTAAAATACAGAGGACAGTATTTTGGACAGGTCTGTGAGGAGTATCTTTCTAAGGAAGAGCCTTTGTTTGAAATTATGGCAACAGATGATGATTTGGAATATGAGAGACAGCATGCAGAGGATAATATTTTATATTCAAAATCTTATTTGGAACATACTGCAGTATATCGCAAATTCTGCGAAAAAGTGGTGGATTATAATGTAGTGTTGTGTCACGGAAGCGTATTGGAATATCAGGGAGATGCTTACTTGTTTACAGCGCCAAGTGGGACAGGGAAATCTACCCATACCAGCTTATGGAGAGAATATTTTGGTGATGATGTTATTATGATAAATGATGACAAGCCACTTTTGAAATTTGAGAAAGATGGCGTGTATGCATATGGAACACCATGGGATGGAAAGCATCATATTTCTAACAATAGAAATGCGAAATTGAAAGCAATTTGTTTTTTGCATCAGGACAAACAAAATCATATTTGTAAGATAGATAGCGGCGATGCATTGCCAATGTTGATGAATCAGATATATCGTCCGAGAAATGCACAAGGGTTGCTGAAAACAATGGATTATGTGAATAGACTTATGGAAGAGATTCCTATGTATCAGATGGGATGTAATATGGAATTAGAAGCAGCAAAAGTAGCATATGAGGGAATGAAATAAGATAATTATGCGAAACATGTTTTGTCAGGATAAGGAGAGTGTTTTAGTGAAAGTCAGAGAAGGATTTATTTTAAAAAAGATGGGAACACAGGCTGTGGTAATTGCTATTGGCTCAGCTAGTAAAATTTTTAATGGAATGGTAAAACTCAATGAAACAGGAGAGTTGATGTGGGAGAAACTTGTGGAAGGAACTACAAGAGAGGAATTGCTTGCTACAGTATTGGAAACTTATGAAGTTGATGAAGAAACTGCTACAAAAGATGTAGACAATTTTATAGAAACTTTAAAGAAACCAGGAATTATTGAATAAATTTTTGGAGTAGATATGGAAAAAATAACAATTGAAGAAAATCTTGCAAAGAATGGTTTTCATTTAGCGACTGTAGTGGGTACTAGTATGATGCCTCTTCTCAGACAGGGAAAAGATTTGGTTAAAGTAGTACCAGTGATGGGGCAATTATCCAAATATGATATTGCGTTGTTCAGGCGTCCTACAGGAGAATATGTATTGCATAGAGTAGTGAAAGTAAAAAAAGACCACTATATTATCTGTGGGGATAACAGATTTTTAAGAGAAAAAATCCCTTTTGCCTGGATTGTCGGTGTGGCAGAGTCTGTGTTTATTGATAATGAAGAAATACAGATGTCTGATAAGAGACAGTTAGATTATGCAAAGAAAATATGTGAAAGTTTTTGGAGCAGACGAATAAAAAGTAAAATAAAAAGAATACTACAATAGAGGTGACAATATTTGAGATTATATGGAAAAAAGTGCTTGCATTATACAAGCTAGTGTGATAGAATATTTTCTGTCGCGAGACAATGGCCCATCGCCAAATGGTAAGGCACTGGACTCTGACTCCAGCATTTCAAGGTTCGAATCCTTGTGGGCCAGTTGAAAACAGCAATGAGAAATCATTGCTGTTTTTTTTGTAGCAAAAACCTGGCAAGCAATATTGTGCTTGCACAAAATATCATATGTCGGGCGTAAGAACAACGAGAAGCTGTGCTTCGAGATGTTCGTTTGCGTAATCGAGTAGGAGTCAGCCTACTCGATTATATGATAAACCTGGTGATTTGCGTTGAAATGAATATGTAAATTTGTCGCATTACATGCGACCAAATATACAGCTAAAAGAATTATAATAAAATAAATTATGGAACGGTTAAAAAACAAATTATATATAAAGATAGTAAGAGCAAAATCCTGTGTTTATACAGGTTAAGACATTTTATAAATGTCAATATAATATAAAAGTTAAGGAAGGAGAACGGAATATGAAACTTAACAAAAAAATGAAAAAGGTAGTAGCTTGTGTTTGTTCGATTGTAATGGTATTTGCAGGGATGACAGGCTATCAGGCAAAGGTCAGTGGAGCAGTTCCAGAGGATATGATAGCGATTGATAATACTAGAGATCTGCATAAGCCAGAAGGAACAGAATGGCAGTTATATTTTGGAGGAGCAGGTGGTACAGTGGGGTCAGGTTCTTTTAAAGGTGGAACTTCATTGACAGATAATTTTACACTGTATGTTGAACAGACCTCAGGATCAGAGTGGGGGATTCAGGTAGTAACTCCACAATTTAGCGGTATGGTGCCAACAGTACAGTATCAGTACTCAATTAAGTTTACTGCAAGTAAGGCAGGAACATTTTACACAAAGGAAAATGTGTCCAATTCAAAGAAAACAATGCAGGAATATTCAGAAGGGGAAAATATAGTAACAGGATTATTTACTGCATCTGCTACAAATGCGGTTATTCTTATGGATATGATGGATGTTGAGTCAGATACATTGTTTGAGTTTACAGAAATTACAATAAAAGATGATTTTGAAGAAATTACAACAGAAGCACCTACAGCAGATGCAGAAGGATATGAATATACAGTTAGTGAAGAGTGGAGAGATACAGACCCTTGGCAGGCATTTGCAGGTGGAAAGAATTCAATGAAATATAAGGCAGGTACGGTTGATGCTACAAATCTTGGTCTGGAACTGGAAGTTTTAAATAATAGTGGTGCAGACTGGTCTTTGCAGGCAAGAATTTTAAAGGATAAGAGAGCATTCGGACCATTGGTAAAGGGAAATACATATGATGTAGAATTCAGTTATACATCAAATAAAGAAGGCAGTCTTGTATTCCAAATAGCAGGAGATAATAATGATCCAATAACTATTGAAGAGGGAACGCATACAATTACATTCCAATTTATTTCTTTACAAACAGATTATCCAAATATTTATATGAACCTTGCAGGATTACCTACAGGAACAAAATTTAGTTTTAATGCAAAGTTTAATCAGGAAGATGAAACAACACCACCGGAAGCGACAACGCCTTCAGAGGAGACAACACCTTCAGAGGAGACAACACCATCGGAAGAGACAACACCGTCGGAAGAAACGACACCATCGGAAGAGACAACACCGTCAGAGAAGACAACGCCACAAGTAACAACAGCGTCAGGAGTAAAGGAAACGACAGGAGCACCAGAAGTGAAAGTTACTGCTCCGGCACAGGGAAAGGTTACAAAAGTAACATCTAAGAAAAAATCTTCTTCAAAGGTAAAACTTTCTTTCAAAAAGATACGCGGAGCAAAAGGATATCAGGTAGCAATTTATAAAGCAAAAAAAGACGCTGATAAAAATAAAAAGGCACTTGTTAAAAAAGTAGTAAAAAAAGTTAAAGTGACAGTTAAGGCAAAGAAACTAAAAGGAAAGAAACAGTTGTTTGTCAGAGTAAGAGCATATGTATTAGATGCAGGTAATAAGAAATTATATGGAAAATGGTCAAAAGTAAAGAAGATTACAAGGAAATAGTTTCATAAGGATGTTATAAAGAAAGGTCAGGTAATGATATGAATAGAAAATTCAAAAGAGGAATTGCATCCATGACAGCGTTAGTATTAATGGTTGCAATGTTATTAGGAGTGGGAATCACTTCAAATTGTGTAAAAGCAGATGATAATTTATTAACAGGGGAGTGGACACATGTTCATGATCCATATGAGGCAAATGATGTACTGATTGCAGCAACAAAGGTAAAAGCAAATGACACAGCTGGATTTACGGCAGATATTTCAATTACGGGATGGCAAAGGAATTGGTATGGAGTAGATGAAATGCCGGATGATGCATGGCCGTATGCTGATGGCTGGTCAGATAATCCATATCAGCTTCGTTCCTATACTACTATGAAGGTGGAACCTAAGAGTACATATCAGTTAACGTTTGATTTAGAAAATGAAATGAAATCAGAGGTGGGAAATCCTACAGAAAAAAATGTCACCGTTACAGTAGATAGTGGTATAGAGGGAGATACAGATAATATATTCTTATTTACAACGGTGAGAGTTGCTGCGAATGGAACATTGAAATTTGACAGAAAGTTTACAGTTCCAGAGAGTTACAAAGGTGATACAGTAATGATTGAAATTGCTTATGGTTCTTATGCATATTCATATTCCGTATCCTCTTCATCATTGATTAAACTTATGCCAGAAAGTATTATAAAGAAATACTGTTTTGCACCAGGAACAACAGAAAATGTAAACGCAGGAGGAAAATTAACATTTAACAATTTGAATGTAGTTTCAACTGCCTATGAAGAGCCGACTACAGAGGTACCTGTTGTAGAAACACCGACAGGAAATGGAAACAATATTGTAATTCAGCCTTGTACATGTAATCATGAAACAGATAATAAAATAACAACGAAAGTAGAAAGACCAGCGAAAGTTTCAGTGAAGGCAGTAAAAAATCTGAAAGGCAAAAAGATAAAAACAACATGGAAAAAAGTTGCCAGAGCTACAAAATATCAGGTACGCGCTGTTACAGGAAAGGTCACAATCAAAAGGACCACATCAAAATTGAACATTACATTAAAACATCTAAAGAAAAATAAAACTTACAAGGTTTCTGTACGTGCATATAATCGTGCAGGATATGGAAAATGGAGTAAGGCTAAGAAGGTTCAGATAAAGAAATAAGAGTTTTCTTGAAAAATAAGTGGGAAGAGTATAGAGGTTATTATATTCTTCCCACTTTAAGTTATGGAGAGTTTATGAAGAAAAGTTTAAAAAAAATAAGCATAAATATTGTAATACTATTTTTTGTAGCTGGGTATATAAGTAGTTTAATAACCCACGTGGAAAAGGTAAGGGCAGATGATGAATATTTGCTGGTATGGGAAGATGATTTTTTAGGAAATTCATTGGATAGAAGTATTTGGAATGTAGAAGAAAATGGCGATGGAGGAGGAAATCAGGAACTTCAATATTATCGTGACAGCACAGAAAACATAGAGGTCAGTAATGGAACATTGAAAATTAAAGGCTTGAGAAGAAGTTATGGTGGAAAAGGTTATACATCAGGTAGAATTAATACCAGAGATAAAGCAGAATTCAGATATGGAAAGATTGAGGCAAGAATGAAACTTCCTAGTTTTCAGGGAGCATGGCCGGCATTTTGGATGTTAGGTGGAAACCATAGTGAAATAGGCTGGCCACGGTGCGGAGAGATTGATATTATGGAAGCCATTAATACCCAGAATTATACTCATGGCGCACTGCATTGGTATGGGGAAGGAAAAAGAGACAGTAGTAGAAATTCAGAAAGTATAGTATCAGATGGTTTCGACCGGACACAGTGGCATGTATATGGCATGGAATGGACAGAAACTGAGATTAAGATGATGGTGGATGGAACTGTTTTTTACAAAGAGGACATTACAGATGGGTATATGGGTGAGTTCAGAAAAGAACAGTTTATCATACTGAATCTGGCAATCGGAGGGCAGTGGCCGGGATTTACGGTTGACAGTTCAAAGTTTCCTGTGACGATGGAAGTAGATTATGTAAGAGTGTGGCAGAAAAAATCACAGAAAAACATAATAAAGGGAACAGGAGTAAATGAAAAATTACCGATTGTGATACCGGAAAAGACGGAAACTAGAAATGTAATTGAATATGAGGGGCCGTGGAATATATTCTATAATACAGCAGTTGTAAAAGGAACAGGAAACAGCATAGATGCAAAAGGCTTTACGGCTAATATAGAGTATTTGGGAATAAAAGGAAGAGTTATTCGTGCGTCGATGACAGATATTGATTGTATTCCGGGAAATACATATCAATATAAATGTACCTTTATGTCTGATATGGACAAATATATTAGTGTAAAAGTTCTTGGTGAAGACCCGGAAGAAGATGTATTTGCCAATTATACAATTTTCCTTCAGGCAGGAAGACCTTATAAGTTTTCTGAGAGTGTAACAATAAGTAAGGAATATGATGGAAAGGTAGACATGATTGTAGAGATGGGAGGAAGGATTGGTGGAGAATATCTGCCAGCCGATACAAGTCTTACAATCAAGATGTATGACGCATCTTTTGTTGGAATAGCAGAGGTATTGGAAGAAATCCCAACAAAACCGATTGTTGATTCAACCCAGACTATCACTACGGTTCTGCCAGTGACAACAAAAGGACCTGACAATAACAGTGAAAAAAAGACTTCAAAAGACAAGGATATAATTTCTCAATTTGTAAAGACAAAGGCAAAAATAGTTTCTGTCAAAAGAAGTAATAAAGGAAAAACAATAAAAATAAAACTGAAGAAAATCCGTGGGGCGGAGAGATATCAGATACGGTATGCGACAAATAAAAGCATAAAAAAATATAAAACGATACATACAAAAAAGTGGAGATGTACCATAAAACAGTTAAAAGCAAAAAGAATATATTATGTAAAAGTTAGAGCTTATAAAATTGTAAAAAAGAAAAAATATTATTCTTCATGGAGTAAAATAAAAAAGGTTAAAGTCAAACATTAGATGTGAGGGATTTCCTGTGTAATACAATAAACAGCAGACTGTTCATTAAGGAATAGTCTGCTGTTTGTTAGTGTGGATTTTTATAATAGGTGGTGGTAAAATATTATGTATGACTAAAAGATAAAAGTGTACAAGGGGTATAAGATGTCGTTTTTAATTATTCGAGAGGATATAGCAAAGGTACAGGCAGATGCAATAGTAAATACAGCCAATGCCAATTTAGTGCAGGGAAGTGGTACCAGCAGGGCAATATATCGTGCAGCAGGTGAGGAGGAATTGACAAGAGCGTGTGAGGAATTAGGTTTTTGTGAGTTGGGAAAAGCAGTAATCACAGACGGATTTCACCTTCCCGCAAAATATATTATTCATGCAGTAGGACCGGTATGGAAACGAGGAAAGTGGAATGAGAGGGAGATGCTGTATAGTGCATATACAGAGTCTTTAAAATTAGCCCGACAATATGAACTGAAATCTATTGCTTTTCCGTTGATTTCATCGGGGTTTTGTGGTTATCCTAAAAACGAGGCACTAATAGTTGCAAAGAGTGCTATTGAAGATTTTCTGAAAGAAAATGATATGACGGTGTATCTGGTTGTTTATGATAAAAAAGTATTCGAAATTAGTAAAGAAATTTTTGGTTCGGTAGATGAATATATAGATGAACACTATGTAGAAACAAATGATGAAAATCTTCCTGTTAAAGAGAGAGATTATAAGGACGCAAAAACAGACTTCCCAGACAGTGAATTTTATAACAATAGAGGTGAAAGTTTAGATGCCCTAATGAATAAGAGCGGTGAAAGTTTTTCAGAAATGCTTTTACGGTTAATTGACGAAAGGGGCATGACAGATGCCCAGACATATAAAAAAGCAAATGTTGACAGAAAGCTTTTCTCAAAAATTAGACGGAATGGGGATTATTCACCTAGTAAAAAAACAGTATTTTGTTTTGCCATTGCATTGGAATTATCGCTGGAAGAGACGAAAGGATTGCTGGAGACAGCAGGATTTGCATTTTCTCATTGTTCAAAATTTGATGTGGTTGTGTCATATTTTATAAAAGAGGGGAACTATAATATTTTTGAAATTAATGAGGTATTGTTTCAATATGATTTACCGATTTTAGGTGGTGGATGAGAAAGAACATATCTACAATAGAAGAGACTGATATCGGACAAAATTTTATTGTTTCCTGTCTGATAGCAGTCTTCTTCATTTTTTCAATATAAAGTTGTTCTATTCATCGATCTTATTTGGAAATAGATGTGCTACATTCAGATAATCAGGAATTCCTCTCTGATATTTCACAACCGGCTCACCTAGAATCAATGGATATACATAATCAATAAATTCCTGTGTTACATCATTACCACGTTCATTAATCCATTCACGGGGAACGTGTTTTACTAATCCAGCAACATTTTTTACATCGGTGTATCCCATATCAACACTGTAAGGGTCATTTCCTTTACGAATGGCAGTTACCATCACACCGGTTTTTCCTTTTAAAGAAATATCAACAGCGTGACGACCAAGTCGGAAGGCTTCGCCAATATCTGTAATAGAGGACATATGTGCAGCACTTCTCTGTAATATATTAATTTCTACAGAACGGACCTTGACCTGAATGTTTTGTTTGATAATGTATTCAAGGCACTTGCCGGTACCACTGAGCTGGCTATGACCGAAAGTATCTTCTACAGCTGTTGTGGCACTGACATAATTTCCGTCTTTATCTTTGATTCCTTCAGATACAGCAATAACTACGTTATTATACCGATCCATTGCAGCTTTTACATCTTCAATAAATTCTTTTTCCATAAAAGGAGTTTCCGGTAAATAAATTAAATGTGGTGCAAAGTTATATTCGTTTCTGGCAAGAACGGAAGCACCAGTTAGCCAGCCGGCATCACGTCCCATAATTTCTACAATGGTAACACTGTTAATTGGGTAAATAGATGTGTCATGACCTATCTCTAATAATGTAGAAGCTACATATTTTGCGGCTGAACCATATCCTGGAGTGTGGTCCGTTACACAAAGGTCATTGTCTATTGTCTTTGGAATACCAATAATCTTAATATCTTTCTCAACGGCTTTAGCATAAGTGTTCAATTTATCTACAGTGTCCATAGAATCATTACCACCGATATAAAAAAACGCATCAATCTCGTGTTTCTCAAATTGGTTAAAAATATATGCATATGGTGCATCATCTTCATTATAATCAGGTAACTGATAACGACAGGAACCCAGATACATAGAAGGTGATTTCTTTAATAGTTCAATAAACATAGGGGTTTCTTCCACTTTTTTGGACAAATTCATTAATCTTCCATTTAGCAGTCCTTGAACTCCGTTGAGTGAGCCGTAAACAGTATGAAATTGTTTACTGTCGATAGCACCTTGAATTACTCCTGCAAGACTGGAATTAATGGCGACGGTTGGACCGCCTGATTGGGCAATTAAGCAATTTCTCATATAAATCTCCATTCTGTCATTTCTTTCAATGACATTTATAATAGTAAAATAAAAATTCTATTACAAGTATACCCCAGTTTTTGACAAAAACCAATATGATATTTAAAGTTCAGCCATGCGATATAAATGATAAATATTAAATAGGCTGCTTGCAGACTACTTAATATTTATCATTTATATCATATGGTGGACAACCACAGCGAAGGAAATCTGTAAGATTTTCGAGCTGATGGCTGGACTATGGAAATATATGGAATATTTTTAACAATGAAAGAATAGTGGCATACACTAATAATGTAAAACAAAGAAGAAAAAGGAGTAGCAAATGGATTGCAACATGAACCATGGTATGAACTGCGGTATGAATCGAAACATGAGTAGAAATGCAAATTGCAATATGAATCGAAATGCAGAAAGAAATATGAATTGTGGCATGAATCGAAATGCAAATAGAAATTCAAATTGTGACATGAACCGTGATATGAGCAGAAATACAAACTGTAATATGAATAGAAATATGATGGGAAAAACCAACTGCAATATGAGCAGAAATGGGATGAATCGTGGAATGAACAAAAACACAAATAATAGAAACATGGGAGAACACCAAATGAAAAATGAAATGATGGAGAACAAATCAGGATGTAGTTGTGGAAAAATGGAGGGCTGTGATAGAGGGACAGAACCTGTAGACCGTATGGCACCTGGAATGGCGTTTGTACCATGGCAGAAATGGGAAGATGTTTATTGTATGGAAAGAGGACTAGAACGAGGAACAATATTTGAACAATTGGATAAACCGTTTCTAGGAGGTAGAGGAAAATGATGAATATGGATAGAAATGGCCTGATGAAGATAATTACACAGGCAAGTTTTGCTTTAGATGACACTAGATTGTTTTTAGATACACATCCCAGCTGTAAGGAGGCTATCGAGTACTATAACAAGGCACAGGCAGTTAGGGAAGAAGCGTGGAATGAGTACACTAGCAAGTTTGGTCCGCTCGCTTTTTATGAGGTAAGTAATGAAGATTATTGGGAATGGAATAAAGGTCCGATGCCTTGGGAAGGAGGAAACTGCTAATGTTTGTTTATGAAAAAAGATTACAGTATCCTGTTGATATTAAAATAAGAAATCCGAAAACAGCGCAAGTAATTATCAGCCAATACGGAGGACCATACTGTGATAACGTATAAAAATAATAGAATGATTTAATTGTTTAGGTAAAAATATATCGACAGAGTATCGTTTTTCTTATCATATACGATTTTCTCAACTACACTGCACAATGCCTCATGTTTTTGTGTATCTGTTGTTTTTGAGGAAGAAATTATATCGTAGGCAGATTTGATGCTACTGATAATAGAGTGTTTGTTTTCGTCAGATTTTTTGTTCTCTGTATATTTTTCAAGAAGTTCTACGAGGGTCTTCTTTTCTGTTGCTAAAATTTCTTTGTTTGCTTTATATTCTTCCAATGTATCGATACCATCACGGTATGCTTCTTTGATACGCTCTTCTTTCGTTTTGATATTGTTAATCTTCTTTGCCAATTGTTTACGCTCGGAGTCCCCTTTGTTTACAGTATAATTAATGGTGTATGCGATGTTTCCACCATCAGTGACTTTTTTTAATCCATCAAGGATAGCAGGTGTAAGTCTGCTTTCCGAAATCATATGTGAGGTGGAGCAGGAACCGTGGTTGTATGCTGTACACTGAAATGATGAGAGACCATTTTTGTTTATGTAGGAGCGGACTAATCTGCCTCCGCAAGAAGAGCAAACTAAAATTCCTGAAAGCCAATGTTTGTATGTACTGCTTGGACGACTTTTGCCTTTTCGGGTAGTAGATATGTCTATAGTTTGGGCTTGGTTAAAAAGTTTTTCGGAAATAAAGGTTTCATAGTTGCCCTGTTGTTTAATCTTGTTCCAAATTACTTTTCCTATATAAAATTCATTTCTTATGATATAAGCGACTGTCCGGTTTTGAAATTTTCCATTACGTTTTGTCTTATATCCAAGCATGTTTAGTTTTTTGGCAATATCAAAAAACGATAATCGTTCATTTACATACATATGAAAAATCTTTTTAACAATCTCCGCCTGCTCTGGAATGATAACCGGTATACCTTTTTCCATTTTATATCCTAAAGGAGGTGCGGTATTGTATTGTCCTTTCATGGCACGCTGGGTCATTCCTCTTAGAACTTCTTGAGATAAGTTGATGGAATAATACTCATCCATCCATTCGAAGATTCGCTGCACAAGTTCTCCGATAAAACCATCTGGTATTGGCTCTGAAATAGAAACGACTTCAACATCAGATTTTTTTAGTAGATTCTTGTATACGATAGATTCTTCCTGATTTCTTGCAAACCGGCTGAACTTCCAAACAATTATTACATCAAAAGGGTGTTCTTCACTTTTGGCAAGGGTAATCATTTTTTGGAAGTCGGGTCTGTTAGAAGCTTTTCTGCCAGATATACCATCATCTTGAAAAATAAATTCTTTCGGAATAATTATGTTGTTCTTTTTTGCATATTCCAGTCCAAGTCTGATTTGTGCTTCAGGAGAGTATTCTACCTGATCATCGGTAGAAACTCTGATATATAATGCTCCTATACGCATATTTGTTATCTCCTTCTTGTAAATTATATGATTTTTAAGTACAAAAAAAGACCCCTATATCATTTATTGATATAGGGGTCTGAATTCATTATCCTTGGAGGGAAATTATGTGTAATTGCCATGTGGCATAATTACCGTAGTTTATAAGTTTTTCACAATGTGATGATATTGCTTATCGAAATAAGTTAGTCAAAATAGCTGTATACATTTAGAAACAATGATATTGTTTCTCATTAAATTTTTATTTTTGAAAATTTCTTGTGTGATTTGTTGTGTTTCATTGTTTAAATAATAAGAAGTTTTTGTTTTTTCAAAAAAGATAATTCATAAAATGTAATAAGGAAGCCTATGGGGTAAATATGGAAGTATTAATATATGTGAATTTTCAAGGGAAGGAATATTGTTGGAATGATTTGACAGAAGAACAAAAGCAAAAATTTCGCGAGAAATTAAATGAACAGACTGCAAATCAATTAGGTTTTCAGGCAGGGAAAACAACATCGCATTAGGTTGTTGGTGTAAAGATATAAACAGTAAAAAGATGATTATGAATTATTCACAAATTAAGGATAAGAACTTAATACAGACAAGTAAATTTGTTAATGTCATTGAAAAGGCACTTGAAGAGACGAAAAGCATGGAGAATAGTAATTTAAGGATAGAGGTAGTAAACAAGATATTGTTTGAAAAAATTCATGTTATTGGTGGTATTTATATATGAATAACAGTGAGTTAAGGAAGAAAGTAAAATGGAAAAGCATGAATAAGAAAATAGCAATGGTTACGAGAGAAGGATTAATGAAGGGAAAGAGTGAAGAAAGAACTCATGCAATTCCAAGAGACAAATTGGAAAGTACAGACTTTGAAGACATTTGGAGGGTAGGAGATTACAGTGACATGAATGGAGAACAAAATGTAGAGGTTGTGTAGTACATTTAATGAATACATTATCAATAGGAGGGTTCCAGATTCAGAGAACAGATAGTGGAAAATTGCAGTTTATGTTTGAGTGAATGCCTGTCTCAATTTTGGATGAGTTGCTAAGTGTATTAAACGACACTGAACTAATTGATTTTTTTATGCTGCAGGGGCGGACAAAGGAATAAAGCAGTTCTGGCTCTGCTATGGAGAGTACAAAGAAATAAGAAAGATAAAGTATTTTTTAAGATACTTAGTATTGTATCGAGGGTAGTTTTATCGTGATGAAGCATACCGTCAGTATATTATAGACACCCTTTCATGAGGTAAAAACAATCCGGTGTTTGAGTTTGTTCCCGGAATGTCTGAAGTGATGGATGAACAAACAGATATATTTGTGAAGATAGCAGTGGTATTGACACGAAAAAATAAATGAATCAGAGGGATTGGTAATGATATCATACCAAGCTCTCTTTTTTTTGTCGAAAGTCGTCGAAAGTTGTTGAAAGAAAGTACTTGTTATAATTGTTATAAAACTTATAAAATAGAAATATAAGATTCGGATAAAACTATATTGGCAGTCCAGTCAATAAAGAGAGTTTTATAAATGTTATGCATAACACATTGTAACTATTAGAAGTACAAAAAAGGAGGATATAATATGATTAAGAAAACAAAAACTTTATCATTGATTTTAACTTTTGCAATATTATTTACTGGTTTTTCGATACCAACAGATACAATTGCTAAAAACAGTACAAAAGAATTAAATAATAACATGGTTCTATCCAAGAAGGCGGTTGTTTCCATAGCAGAGAACGTTATGGAGACGGATGATTATATGGAAGGGCAGTTATTGGTTGTATTAAAGCCCGAGTTTAGTTCTAAACAGGCAGTATTTCGTACAAGTGATTTTTCAGAAGTAGGGGCAATTAAAGTTGAAAATACTACATACTGTGAAGATCCGGATTCGGATTTAATTGCTGAAGAGTTCAGGACAGTCGTTCTTGTGACATTAAAACATAAGACAGAAGATGAAATGATTAAGGCGATTGAGGCACTGATGGAGCGTGAGGATGTCGAGAGTGTTTCATTGAACGAGGCGGTTGCGGCAACAGGTACACAAACGGTTCCACCTAGTGATTCCCAGTATAATAACCAATGGGCTCTTGAAAAACTTGATGCAATGGGTGCATGGTCAAAGACTACCGGAAGTTCTGAAGTTAAGGTTGGAATAATAGATTCTGGTATTGAATATACTCATGATGAGCTTAAAGAAAATATGTGGAAAAATCCTGGAGAAATACCTGGAGATGGAATTGATAATGATGGCAACGGGTATATTGATGATGTGTATGGGTGGAACTTTTATGATGATAACAATGAACCGACAGATAGTTATTCTCATGGGACATTCTGTGCAGGGATTATAGCTGCTGATTTAAATCATAAAGATGTTACAGGAATTGCACCAAACGTAAAACTGATTGCCCTTAAAGTTGGGAATGAAAGTTTTTATTATGATGCTATAATAAAAGCGGTAAATTATGCATCTAATATGGGAATCGATATTTTGAATTACAGTGCAAGTGGTAAAAATAGAAATACTGCCCTTGACGCTGCCATACGTAATTATGGTGGAATATTTGTAAAATCTGCAGGTAATGATGGCAATAATAATGATAATATACCGAATTATCCAAGAGCCAGTGAGTTTACAAATATGATTAAAGTGGCAAATACTACATCTGCTGATGTGCTTAGTTCCACATCTAATTACGGACCGGTTGATGTAACTTTGGCTGCACCTGGGACAAATGTAATATCAACAACGATAAATAATAAATATAAAGCATGGAGTGGAACATCCTTTTCTACACCTTATGTAGCTGGAGTTGCGGCATTAATTAAATCACAGTATCCGAAATTTAGTACAAGCGCTATTATAGATTCTATAAAGGCAGGTGTTGATAAATTAGATTCTCTGGATGGAAAGGTAGAGACTGGAGGACGCCTCAATGCCAATAAAGCATTAGAGTTTGCCAGGTTTTGGAGTCTGGGCTGGCAGGTAAGATATTGTATTGATGTATATAACTACGACGATTTTAAGGTGGCGATGGAGAATGATTACTATTCTGCAGTTAGAATTTTTAATGATATTGAACTGAAAGAGAGCTTTACATTAACTAGATCAAAAATGCTTTTTGGTGGGGCGAAGATAAAAGCGAATGGAGGCAAACATTTTATTATTCCTGAAAATAGTAATGTATACCTTGATTTAGGTGGTAATGTATATGAGAATGGCGGAATAGATAACAAATCGTCTGATTTCCAGCTGGAAGGTTCAGGAGCAGTGATACGAAACGGTAATTCATCTTTTGGCGGAGCAATTAATAATTCTGGAACTATGACAGCCACAGGTGTAAGAATAGAGAATTGCCGGGCAACTCTCGGTGGAGGAATCTATAATACAGGAACTATGAATCTGGAAGACATGACTGTTTATAAAAGTCATGCTACAGCCGGAGGTGCAGTATATAATTTAGGAAATATGGACATTTCAGGTGGAATTTTTAAGGAAAATAATGCTCAAGGAAGTGGTGGGGCGATATATAGTGGTTTGAATTCCCAAATTACTGTAAGTAATACTCCACGGTTAATGAATAATACAGCATCCTATTATGGCGGAGGATTATATACAAGAGGAGTGTTTAAAACATCGACTCCTAATGGTTTAAGGATTGATTATAATAATGCTAAAAGTGGAGGCGGAATATATGCACATACAGATGCAGATATATCTTTATCAGGAGTATCTCCAGGAGGCCCAAGTATTTCTATAAGTAATAATACAGCATCTGAAGATGGTGGAGGAATTTATTTGAACACCGGAGCTAATTTATATCTTCATAATGCATTTGTAGCAGTTAATAAAGCTGGAAGGGCTGGAGGCGGAATGCTTTCAAAAGGAACTTACACACATGGTTTTGCCCAGTTTATTAGCAATTCACCTAGTGGCATAGAGAATCAATAAGAATTATAAGTTTTATAAAAAATTAGAAGTGAAATAAATTTAAAAACCTCCACTTGCAATATGTAAGTGGGGGTTATCTTCTATATAAAAGTTTATCACAATTTGTTTGCGCTAATAATTATACGTTATGAATATTCGGAGGACCGGATGGCGAAGCTTCCGCTGCATTTAGATACTTGTCACAAAAGTTTACGTTTAAAAATCCAAGAATTGCAGGATTGCTTAACGATATTGGAACAGAGGAACTCGTAGTGCGACTATGTCATTCGTTTTTTCTTCTAGGAAGTTTAGGAAATAAAGACAATTCAAAATCGTCTTGCCTTTGATTCTTGTAATGTCCGTTAGCAGTTTTTACATAAACGACCTTTTCAAATATAGATTTTAACAAATCGTTTTTTAACTGCACATCATCAGAGTGTCTGTAAATGCTTAGCAGTTTTTTGGCTTGTGGTATAATCTGTTCCTGATTGTCTATATAATTTCGTTCTTTTTTTATTTCAGTGTTCAGATTAGCAATTGAGTTTTCTGCATCTAAAATTTTACTTTGTGTCATTTTTTGACGAGACATAAAAACTTCTACATCATATATGCCCTTTTCGTATGATTCATAAATTCTATCTAATTGTGCTTTTAATTCATCAAGTTGTTTTTCCTCGGCTTTTAAAAGCTCTAGTTTCGTATCTAGAGTTGAAGTGTCTACAAATCCATCATCTGTTTGAACTTCATATCCATTTACCCATGATTCTATAGACTGCAATAAAGCATCTTCTACCAGTTCAAATTTGGAAGAAACATTATGACAGGTTTTTTCAGAACATATGAGTGAAGCAGATTGTCCACGCTTTTGATATGGTCGTCTATACATTGACCGACCACAAAGACCGCATTTTATGACACCAGCTAAAGGATTCGTAATGCTTTTATTGGGTCTACGTGGGTTTTTTGCAAGTTTTTCTTGTGCAAGGTCGAAAACTTCTTGTGAAATCAAGGCTGGATGTTTTCCGGGATATAAGTCATAATCTCCTTTTTCATGATACATCCATTTATCTACAAGCATTCCGTCCTGAAACACTTTTTCTCTTTTGGTTTTTCCACAAACAATATATCCAAGATAGTGCTCATTCCTTAGCATACTTGATATTGTTGGTACAGTCCAAACTCCACTCTTTGGCTTTATACTATATTCGGTATTTAATTTGTTTGCGATTAAAGATGTTCCAATAGGCTCGTATGTACCATCATCTTGTAATATGCCTTTTGTATACCATTCGAATATTAATTTTACGATTTCGGATTCTCCCGGTTTTGGCTCTAAATGAAATCCTTTGGCGTTTTCGTTCCGGACTCTGTTATAACCAAAAGGAGGCTGGTTATGTATCCAGTTTCCTTCTTTACAACTGGATATCATACCTGCGTGCATTCGTCTTTTGATGGTGTTGTATTCTCTACGAGACATAAAAAGTTCGAAGTCAAGGTATTCCTGATCGAATTCATCTGCCGGATTATAAGTTTTTACTGGAGTGATTATAAGTGTGTCAGAGTAGGTAAAAGTTCTTGCTACAATTCCTTGGTCGGAAGTATCGCCTCTGGCAAGACGTTCTATTTCCATAACAAGAACACCTTCCCAAATCCCTTCGGAAACATCATTTAAAAGTTGTTGCATTTTTGGTCGTGCAGCAATGCTATCTCCAGATACCACTTCTTCATATATTTTGCCTATTGTAAGAGACATTTTATGTGCTAATTCAAGCAGAGCATTCCTATGTCTGGTTAGAGTATCATAATTTTCACTTTTTTCTAATTCCAAATCTTTTCTTGACTTTCTTAGGTATATACAATAAGCCATAAATATTTTTCCTCCAATAAATAAAGCAATTTGTCGAAATAAGTTGAACGAAAGTTGTTGTACCCCGAAAGAAACAATGTTATAGTTTCCTTCGGGGTTAAATGAGTTTTGAAACCGTTTTGGTCGTTAAGTAAAACGGTAATAGATGAAGAGACTGGTTTTGTGGCCGGTCTCTTTTTATTTAAAACATTTTTTGCATGGTCTGCACCCATTTTGTTTTAAATCATCAATAGGAATTGGAATAGCATTGTTGATACCACTACATGTTGGGTCGTTGTGATAAATATTACTACTGCCAGATATCCATCCTATTTCTTGCTTTACGAAGTCTAAATTAAGTATATGTCCAAGATAGGTAATATCTTCGGGATAGTTTTCTAAATGTCTATTTACTTCATTTAAAATGCTAGTATGCAGAATCTGGTAGGGATTATCATATTTAAATAAATACAATATAAATAATAATAAATTCATTCCTTTAGGAATATCGGAGTCAGATATCTGTGGAAAGGCTTTTTTAGTCATCTGCTTACTACAATAATAATTGTAAATTCTTCCACCATGAGCCGCTAAATTTCTATATTCGAGACAAATAAAAAGTGAATCCATCATCATTGTTTTTAATTGAGAGATATCATATTGCAAAGAATCCACATCATAAAGGTATGATACTAATTGTTCTCTTTCCGGTGTTTTGAATAAATCAACAAAGTTAATAATAGTACTAAAGTATACATTTTTAAATAATACCCAAGGTGGAATTGTTCCATGTTCTTCTCTGTAATGTTTAACAGGATCTTTTCCCGAAAGTAGAGTGGTTTTCATTTTATCCATTATTGAACCTAATGAAAAATTTTTGTTTGATTTTTTCTTATCTTTATAGTTTTTAAAAAGTAAATAATCCTTTTCATTAGTTCCAAACGAGCGAGCTATAACTTCTGCGGCAGAAGCTTTTAGATGTTCTTCTAAATCTAACATAGCAGATATAACCGCACTTCTTATATTTTTGTCTAATATGTACAAGGAGGTAATTTGTTCAAATGATACACCAGTTCTATATTGTAGCGCGTTATCAGATTTAATAATATATGGGTCACGATATCCCTTTATTAAGTTGAAATAACCGTATAATTGTAATTGATACTTTGCGTCATTTTCGTTATGGAATGATAAGTTTTGTTTTTTTAATTTTTCAATTTGTTTTTCTACTGTACTATAATTAATATTATTCATATTTTCTCCATTATACAAAAAGAGCCTTGGAATACAATTCCAAGACTCCCATGTGGTCGGCCACCGACCATTTGCTAGTAGCTACATTATATCATATGGAAAAATCTTGTCAAGTATTCGTGATTATTTTGTTTTTGTATATTTTTCTCCTTTGATTAAAATTTCTTTATAACACCAACCGAATTAAAATTAAATTCGATAATGTATTCTTTTAGCGTTTATAATGTGATCTTGTTTCTTATCCTCAACTCTATGTTGTAATTTTAGTATATCTTAACTACTTACATATTTCAATAAAACAATTCTACTATATAGCAAGAGATAATTTACAGTTTTTACCTGCAATTTTTAGCAAACTTCTTTCGTATAATAAATATACAAAATTTAACGAAAGAAGAAAAAATATGAAAGTTTTATTATGAAAGGGGGATAAAAATGTTTAAAGGGTACATATATTTAGATTCATACTAATTTAATGAGGGTGTAATTATTGTTTTAGAATTATATTTAATATTTACAATAGAACAAATGTTCGATATAATGAATATATCGTTATCTTAGAAAATGCGGAACGAACGGAGAGAATGTATGGATAAAAGAGGGAGTAAAGTAGAAAAAACGAATGAAGAGTACATAGATAATATTGTACAAATTCTAAAAAAGATTGATAATCCTAAGAGATTGAGATTTTATTACAAATTAATTAGTGGAATGGAAAAAGAAGAAGTGGTTTAGTCCGCTTCTTCTTTTTTTTCTTTGTCATATAAAAAGTCTATCAAGTCATCTACAGACTTTTGGTCAGCCTCAATAAGGTTCATATATTTTTTTATTCTATCTACAAAGTTTTGGTTGTGAGATTTCTTTTGTATTTCAATTAAAAATTCTGCGTTATCCTCTGAATATAAAAAATCAATAGTAGGTTCTTTTCCAGTGATTAAATAATCTACAGAAACATTAAAATAGTTAGCAATTTTTTTTAGTGTTTTTGGACCAGGATTACTTCGACCATTTTTCCAATCAGAAAACGTTCCATTAGATATTCCTGTTGCTTTAGCAACAGTACTTGATTTTATATTATTATCTTCTAGTAATTTGGCAAAAACAGCGTACATGATTCCTTCTTTCTAAGAAAAATTACAGAAACACGAAAAAAGCGCTTGACTTTTACGGATATACGTAATAATATAAAAGTGTGAGTTACGTAAGTCCGTAAAGCAGGAGCGTAATATATGTTGTTTTTCTGTTTTTTTCTTTATAAAAAATAAATATTGATAAATTTATTATATCGGTTTTCCGTAATTAGCGCAATAGTAAATTTCAGAAAGGAGTAAAAATGTACAAAAAATTTCAAAAGCTTTTAGACGAGAGAGGCATAAATGCTTTTAAAGTTTCTAAAGACACAGGGATTGCTCCATCTACATTATCCGATTGGAAAAACGGAAAAAGCACTCCGAAGGCTGATAAGTTAAAGATTTTAGCAGATTATTTTGGTGTAGATATTAGTTACTTTTTAGAAGAGCAGTAGAAAGGAGTAAAGATGAACGGCTATTTTAAACAAAATGCAGGACAAGGAAATGACAGAATGTCTAAAGGTATTTTAAACATTAGCGTTACTAATATTAAAGAGTTTAAAACTTTGATAGATAAGGCAAAAGAAGAAGCCTGTCAATTAAATGAGACAATCGACAAGCTTCATAGTTTTCAATTGCATATTGAATTTTCTACAAAAGATGCTATTTAGGCTCCATAGTTGAAGCGTCTTCAGTAATGAGAATCATTCCAATGAAATAAACGATAGCTTGGATAAAAGATTTCATATCTTGAACATCTCGGTCTTCTTGCTTTCGAATGTAATGTGCTTCATCATTACCAATCCAAGCAGAGCGAGTGGCTAAGGTTTTAATTTGGTCATTGTTAATGTAAGCGTTAATGCACTGTCCTAAAAGCATGGATTTGATTTTGTCTTCATCATCAGGACGTTGGTAAATTGCAAAATCCTTAACTAAAAATTCCATAGCCTTACGATAGCCCAACCCAGCAATTTCATCTAATTGTGAAGATTCAGCAGCAAGAGCCTGATTGTAGATTTTATCAAATTGTGGCGAAAGATTACGAATGTTTTTATCAAAATCTTGTTTTACAAAATGATTAGGTTCGGATGAAAGAATTTTTTTCATTTTATACCAAAATATTGTTCCATAATCATTATGGCATTTAAAAATTGAGTACTTGGTTATAAATGTATTTTTGCAACCCCTACAAAAATGAAAAACACTTGCTTGGTTATTCCTATCAAGTGAAGATGCTATATAAATTGGAGAAATTTTTGTCTTACAAATAGGACATTGTTCTACATCTTCATATTCAAAAGCATATTTCTCAGTGTTGACATTATTATAAGTAAAATGAATTTCTTTTTGCATAAATTGTCCCCCCTTTCATTCATACTCGGTGCTGGAACACCTGTAATTTAAGTATAAAAGGGAAATAAACAAAAAGCAACAGAATTAGACAAGCAAGTAACTCATAAAATTTAGTAAGTAAGAGATAGAAAGGAGACACAATGGTTGTTGAAGAAATGAAAATAGGCAATGTAAAAGTAAAAATTTATGACGACTATGTTGTCTCAGATGAAAAGAAAGTAGAAGCAATTCTTAAACAAATTGGAGTATTAGCATACAACCAAATGAAAAGAGAAGGTAGTTCAGTTAAGAATGAATAGTATGTTTGTTTGAGAAGCTTGTAAATTAACTAAATAATGAAATTAAAGTCCGTTCTAAAAGGGGTATCAGGTTGATAATATTTTCATTTCGTCCCCCGTTTTAGAATTATATAGATTGTCTGGTACTTCTTTTAGAGCGGATTTTAAGGACAAGTATAGGAAAGGAGGATAGTCAGTGAAAGAAATACAATCAATAAATCTTCGAAGTCCCAAGGTGGACAAGCCAATGCTGGACAACAGAGATATGTGTGGTTTCATGTGTATTATCTGCGCTGCACTGATTACATATTTGGTGTTTACCAGTTGTAAAGTAGTGTATTACAGCAGGTGGCAGTTCTGTGGAAGTATCATATCGTTTATCTTTTTGGTATCCATAGCATTATTCTGGACAACGCAGAAGATTGTCTGTTTCTGCAACAAAAGGACAAAAAGAAAAGCCCATGACATAAAGTCAAGGACTTAAATAAAAACTCAATTAAATAGTAACTTAAATTAAGAAAAATTTCAAGGAGAATTTATGGAAATAACAGAACTCAGACATGACTTTGAAGCAAAAGATGAATTGATAGAGGATCTGATACATGATGCATGCGAGAGCATAAGCCTCTCTAATGATTTGGAAGTTAAAGAGTATAACAATTTTTTAGATGAGGTTATGGAGACCTGCAGGCAGATGCGAATATAAGAGGATTTTTAAGGAGGAATAGATATATGGAGAGAGAATCACAGAAAATAACTTACATAGTCAAAATTCAAGCATCTTATAATGAGGCAGTTTTTTGAATTTGCGACAATTGAAGATGCAAGCAAATTTATGGACATAGCAGCCCTACATAATGTAAAAGGAGAAGATGAGGTGACTATATCAATGAAAGTAAAAAGAGAAGGAGAAGAATAGATGAATTTATACGAAATTAATGATGCAATTATGAATTGTATAGATGTAAAAACGGGAGAGGTTGTAGATGTTGAATCCCTTAACAATCTTTCAATGGAGAGAGATTTAAAAATTGAGAATCTTGCATGCTGGTATAAGAATCTTATGGCAGATGCAGAAGCGCTTAAGGCGGAAAAGAATGCTTTTGCTAAAAGGGAGAAAGTAGCAAAGAATAGAGCAGATTCTATAAAAAGATATTTAGCTGCTGTATTAGATGGTGAAAAATTTTCTTCAGAAAAGTGTGCTTTATCATTTATAAGATCGGAGTCAGTCGAAGTGTTGGATATAGATGCATTTATGTCTGATGATAAGGCAGAAAATTATCTTAAGTATGCAGAACCTACAGTAAACAAAACAGAATTAAAAAAAGCACTAAAAAATGGACAGACATTCAGGGGAGTGCTTTTAAGCAACAATAATAATATTCAGATTAAATAGGAGGAAAAATTATGGGAGTACCGGTATTAGTATTAGGAGCCAGCGGTTCAGGAAAAAGTACATCGTTAAGAAATTTTGATCTGGATGAGGTAAGAGTTTTTAATGTTGCAGGAAAACCTTTTCCATTTAGAAAAAAACTTCCGGTAATTAATAATGCTACATATGCAGATATTAAAAAGAATTTGGAAAATCAAAATGCAAAAACATATGTTATTGACGACAGTCAATACCTTATGGCATTTGAGAGTTTTGACCATGCCAAAGAAACTGGCTATGGGAAATTTACGAATATGGCCTTAAATTTCCGAAACATGATTAAGTTTATAGTCGAATACACACCGGCAGATTGTATTGTGTATTTATTGCATCATACAGAACTTTCAGAGGATGGAAGAACAAAAGCCAAAACACTGGGGAAAATGCTTGACAATCAATTAACATTGGAAGGACTTTTTTCTATTGTGCTAATGGCACAAGTAGAGGGAGAAGAACATTATTTCGTTACCCAATCAGATGGTTCTAATCCGTGCAAATCACCAATGGATATGTTCGAGCCAAGGATTGATAACGATTTAAAAATTGTTGATACCACAATAAGAGAATATTGGGGATTGAATGATATATCAAATAAAGAAAGTGAGGATAATAAAAATGCGTAAACCAAGAAATTATGACAATGCAGAAAAATACACAGAGGGAAAGAAGCTTCCAGCAGGAGGATATGTATGTAAAATTATGAATGTGAAAGAGCAGACTAGTAAGACGGGAAATGAAATGCTGGTTCTTGCTTTTGATATAGCAGAAGGAGAATATGCAGATTATTACAAAGAGGCATATGATAAAAATACTTCTGAGGATAAAAAGTGGAGAGGAAACTTTTATATGATGGTTCCGGATGAAGAAGCGGAAAAGAACGATTGGAAACTTAGAAGATTTAAAACCAATATTTCAAAGTTTGAAGAAAGTAATTCCGGCTATCATTTTGATTGGGAACATCCTGAAAAACTCATTGGGTTAAAAATCGGAATGCTTTTTAATGAACAGGAGTACGTTGCCAATAATGGCTCAAATAAGTTTACAACAAGACCAAAAACACTTGAATTAGTGGAGACAATTCGGAGTGGAGATTTTGAGGTACCCGCAATAGATTATCTTGATGGCAATGGAAGTAAACCAATGCAGGAAAACAATGATTTCATGGATATTCCGGATAATGCAGATGGTGAGAAAATTCCGTTTAATTTTTAATGCTTATGAATGTATTTGAAATTGAGGAGACACTTAAAACAATCACAATTTTATATGATACAAGAGAGCAACCAACAAAGAAATTAGAGCGCAGGATAAACCAATTTGGTTGTCCTGCGTTAAAAGAAAAACTTGATTATGGAGATTATTCCATTAAATGCGTTATGCTAGACAAGAATGAGTTTTCTATGAAAAACAAGGTTGTGATTGAAAGAAAGATGGATATTGGCGAATTGTGTATGTGTATGGGGCAGCAGCGCAAAAGATTTGAAAGTGAATTTGAGCGCGCAAAAAAGGATGGCTGCAAAGTATACTTGTTAATTGAAAATGGCAGTATGGACAAAATTTTGCGTCATGATTATGAAAGCAGGATGAATCCTAAGGCTTTAATTGCTTCAATTTGTGCATGGATTCCAAGGTATAATATGATACCAATTTTCTGCACATCAGCCAATTCTGGAAAAATAATTAAAGAGGTATTATTCAGGGAATTAAAGGAATATTTGAAAGGAATTTAGTAATGAAGAAAGCAGGATATTTAGCAAAATTAATTAAAGGTGATACTGAAATAATTCTTAAAGTGAATTCTATTTATTTTTTAACAGCGTTAGCTGAAATCGCATTTGATAATGATTATGAAGTGTACTGCAAGCTGGAAGGTGAAAATGATAAAGAAACAAGACGAGACATGGATTAAATTATATCGAAAATCTTTAAGCAATGTGATTATTTCAAAAGATGCAGATCATTTTGCTGTATGGAATTATTTGCTTTTGGTAGCAACTCACAAAGAGCGAGAAGAGTATTTCGGGAAAAAAGTAATAAAATTAAAACCAGGGCAACTAATCACTGGAAGGCAGTCTATTTCCGAAAGATTTAAGATTTCGGAAAGTAAAGTGCAACGCATTCTAAAGTTGTTTGAAAATGAACATCAAATTGAACAACAAACATGTTCCTATGGTCGCTTAATTACCATATGCAATTGGGAACAATACCAAGGAAGTGAACAGCAAAACAAACGGCGAGCGAACAACAAGCGAACAACAAGTGAACAACGAGTGAACACTTACAAGAATGATAAGAATATAAAGAATGATAAGAATGTAAAGAAAAATGTGCCTGCGGCGGACCCTTATGGGTGGGAGGATTAGCTAATGTATTATCAGTTTAAAAAAGAAGACGCAGAATCCTTCCAAAGATCAACTGGGATTTTTGCAAAAGAGAGAGGAAATGAATTGCAATTTCAGTATTGCCCATATTGTCATGGTGGAAAACATAAGGACAAAGGCTCATTCTCAATTAATCTTACATCAGGACAGTTTGAATGCAAGCGTTCAAGTTGTGGCGTTCACGGAAACATGATTACTTTGGCAAAAGATTTTGATTTTTCTTTAGGCGCAGAATATGACAGATATTATAAACGGGATTATTCACGGTACATAAAGCCAAGAAAAAAGGAAATTGAGACCAGAGAGCCGGCAGTAAATTATATGTTAAGCAGAGGTATTAGTGAAGCGGTATCAAGGAAATATAAATTGACTACGGTGCCAGATAAAGACAATATACTTGTTTTTCCATTTTTTGATGATAAAGGAATGCTGGTTTCGAGTAAATATCGCAAGACTGATTTTGACAAAGCCAAGGACAAGAACAAAGAATGGTTTGAATCGAATTGTATGCCAATACTTTTTGGAATGGAGCAGTGCAATAAAGAAAATAAAACACTTGTAATCACAGAAGGACAGATTGATAGTTTATCGGTCGCAGAAGCAGGAATTGAAAATTCTGTGTCTGTTCCGAATGGGGCAAGAGGGTTTACATGGATTCCTTATTGTTGGGACTGGTTTTCAAAATTTGAGAAATTAATAGTCTTTGGAGATTTCGAGAATGGGAAAATGACATTGCTTGATGAACTAAAAACAAGATTTCCAGGAAGAGTATGTGCAGTAAGAGAGGAAGATTATAAGGGCTGCAAAGATGCCAATGAAATTTTGAAAAAATTTGGAAAAGAAGCTGTGAGAAATGCTGTAGAAAATGCAAAGGAACTTCCAGTGAGAAATGTTAAGGAATTAGCAGATGTTGAGAGTGTAGATATTTATTCTATGGACAAGATTTCAACAGGTATAAAATCTGTTGATGATATTTTGGGTGGATTTTATGCCGGACAGGTAATATTACTTACTGGCAAGAGAGGAAAAGGAAAGTCAACATTGGCAAGCCAATTTTGTTCATCAGTATTAAAACAGGATAAAAAAATATTTGCTTACTCAGGAGAGCTGCAAGATTATTTTTTTAAACGTTGGATAGATTTTCAAATTGCCGGTCCTGATAGAATAGTTGAAACAACAAACCAGTATGGTGAACCAAAGAAGTTTATTACAAATTCAAATATAGACAAAATTAATAATTGGTATCGTGGAAAAGCATACATATACGATAATAATATCATTGAAGATGAAGAACCAACAGACCTATTAAAGACAATAGAAGAATCTGTGATGCAATATGGCATTGATGTAGTACTAATTGATAATCTGATGACAGCGATTGAAATAGATGTGAACTCTGATCTATATAGAGCTCAAAGCATGTTTGTAAATAAACTTTGCAAATTAGCTAAGCGTCACAATGTAGTGATTATTCTGATTGTTCATCCAAGAAAGAATAAATTTACTACAGATGAGAATGATGAAGTATCGGGCAGTGCAGATATTACTAATAGAGTTGATGTAGTAATGACCTATAAATCAGATGATGATTTAAGTGATGATATGAGGTACTTATCAATATCTAAAAATAGACTTACAGGGAAACTGACAGCAGATAAGGGCATTGAATTATATTATGATGATAAATCTAAACGAATAAATGATACTGGAAACTTTGCAGAGGATTATGGATGGGATAAAGAATTTGATGGTTTTATTGATATTCCGGATGATGATAGCATGCCATTTAGTTTTTAGATAAGACATTCTGGTATAGAGATTAGAGGAGATAGGCAATGAATAAATATAAAGTAATATTCAATATGCTTCCTGACGTATGGAAGGTCTTATCCCGATACAAAGACAAAGATGTATCCCAGGATAAGGAATGTGAACAGATACTAAGTGAATTGCAGAAAATATGTGACAAGTACAGGAATGTTGGAGAAACAGAAGGTAAGTTGGCAAGAGAAATATCACATTTATTTTTGGAATATTTGTGTAAGAAATAAATAATCAACGAAAGGAGCGAAGAGGTTTGGCTAGCCACTAAAGTATACTTTACTCCTGAAAGATGAATGGAAGGACAATTTGAATTTTTAGTTGAAAAGAATGAATGTGTTGCAGATGAAGCCCCTGACTTCGTAAAAGATGCATGGAAAAAGGCAAAACGAGATAAAAAGCGAGACTTTACAAGAAAGCAACAATTATCTTACGAAAGAAAGTTGGAGAGACAGACGGACATAGCAAGAGAATTTTACAATGAAATGAAGAGCAGAGGATACAACTGTCATATATCGGTGGGTGGTTTTTTTATGCCTTGGTGGCAGAAAGGAGTAGGAGATTAGTTGAAAGATAAAGTTATAAAGGAAACTGAAAATATAAATAGCAATAATAAAGCAAAGGAGTATTTACAGCAGGTAAGAAAGGCAGAGTTACATATCAAAAGCTTAGAGGAAGAGATTGAGACAATGAAAGAGCTGGCAGTAAGTATTGGCTCTATTAGTCAAAATGAAAAAGTGATGAGTTCAGTGTCACAGGATAGGATTGCAGACATAATTTGTAAGATAGAAGATAGGGTGGCAGAACTTAAAATTAAGATGACAGAATACATTCAGTTAAGAGCGGAGGTCATGGCTACTATCAGTAAGATAGACAATGATGATTACCAGCAGATACTCTACAAGAGATACTGTCAGATGAAGAAGTGGGAAGAGATTGCACTGGAAATGAGTTATACATATCAGTGGGTGTGTAAATTGCACGAAAGAGCTCTAAGAGTGATAAGTAAAATTTTATAATAGTTGATAGAAGTTTATATAGACCCATGATAAAATGGTAGTGTGAAGAATAGGAAATAAGTTTCTTCCTCTAAGTAAAAGGCGGTCAAGAGTAGCTGTCTTTTTTGTATAGAAAATAAAAAACATTAAAGAATAAGAAAGGAGTTTTGTTATGACAAATCAAGAATTTCAAACATTATGTACAGATGAGGCTAATTTATTACTTCAAGCAAATATTAGGAATAGTCCGCTTACTGAAAATGATTGGCTACAAAGTATGTGCTATATTCCATCAGAGGAGAGTGTTGTTCTTTGCTATACACAAGGAAAGCACCCAGGTAATGTGATAGTACAAAAGTGCAAAGTTAATTTTAATTCTGATTCTACGAAAAAGAATGAACCATATACATTTACAAATGTAAGAGAAGAAGTAATGCCTTATTTTTACCATGCTAATGATATTACATATAACCCTAATACAGACAAGTTATACCTTGTACCAATGAAGGACTCTGGTGCAACGAATGTAATATATGTTTTAAACTCACAAACTTTTGCAAAAGAACAGGAAATATACATAGGTTCTTCAAATTTAATTCCGTTCGGTATTGCATATGATAATATAAATAGAAAATATTATGTTGCGGTGGGTGGTACTGATTCGCGTTATGGTGTAATCAAAACATTAGATGAATCATTTAACATTGTCGATTCATTTGAGTTATCGTATCATGTTAATCTTGCTACAGCACAAAATCTTGAATGCTACGATGAAAAAATATACATGGTATATAATAATAAAATATGTGTATATGATAAACTGGGTACTTTTTTAACGCATTTTACAACAAACGGTCAATTAGAAACAGAGGGTCTGGCATCTTTGGGAAATGGAGAATTTCTTTTAGGAAAGGTGTTCTCAAGTAAAATAAAGGATACATCACCTGTAGTTGGTACAACAGTATCACAAATATATAGATTTAATATACTGGATTATACTGATTCCCAATTATTAGTTAATGAAAAACAAGCATTAATTCTAAAAGGAGATGCATTAAGCGGAATTAATTATATCCGCAAGAGTGGAAAAATAGTTGATTGTCATATATGTCTAACTGGAATAACTACTTCAGGCTCGACGGTACTCGCTAAAATACCTGCAGGGTTTAGACCAAGTCATTATATGAGAGTGCTGGGGGCATGTTCAGGAAATAATTTTGCTAGATTTGAAATATCAACTAACGGAGAGGTTAAGATGGTATTAACAAGTCTTGGTACTACTTTTGCTTCAACCTCATGGTTTGAGTTGCAGATATCATATATAGTGGAGTAATACAGAGAGGTTTCTAAAAAGGGCATCGTAAGGTGTCCTTTTTTTATACAAAAAATGGATAGAGAGGTGGTGTTGTGAGTAATGAGAAATAATATAAAATGTGCGATACCATTAAAAGAATGTTGCTATAGCAAAAAAGAGACATGGAGAGAGATAGAGGGATATTCGGGAAAATATTTAATTTCTAATACAGGCAAAGTTGTTAGAAGAAACAAGAGAGGGGAATATGTGCAGGTGAAAACATCAAAGAATGATAGAGGGTATCTTTATTTTCATACGATATTAAATGGTAAAAAAGCAACAAGATCTTTGCATAGAACAGTTGCTTTTTATTTTTTACCTAACCCCCAGAATTTTAATGAAGTAAATCATAAAGATGAGAACAAGGAGAATAATGATGTCGGGAATTTGGAATGGTGTTCTCGAAGATATAATAATTGTTATGGAACACGATTGCAAAGACAAGCAGTTACGCGAAGTGGGATAAAAGGAAATGGTAATAAATGAGAAAAAAGAAAAGGCGTATGAGTTATTTAAATCAGGGAGACGGCTAAAAGATATAGCAATAGAATTGGGCATATCAGAAGGAACGCTTAGGAGTTGGAAAAGTAGAGAAAAATGGGATGGCAGTAAGGCTAAAACGTTGCAACAAAAAAATGCAACGTTGCAACGCAAAAAAGCAACGATAAAGAATGTAATAGAGGATGTCAAAGTAAAAGAAATAAACCAAGTAATTGAGACGGAAGATTTGTCAGATAAGGAACAGTTCTTCTGCCTTTGTTATATCCGTTGCTTTAATGCTACAAAAGCATATATGAAAGCCTATGGTGTAAAGTACGAAGTTGCAGCGGTATGTGGATGCAGACTCTTGAAAAAAGAGAAAATACAAAACACAATAAAAGAACTTAAGCAAAATCGTATGAACAGGGAGTTGTTGTCTGAGGAAGATATTTTCCAGAAGTACATGGATATTGCATTTGCGGATATATCTGAGTATTTAGACTGGGGGCAGGAAGAAGTTCCAGTTATAGTAAAAGATGAAGAAACAGGCGAGAAAGTCCAGTTAATGCAGAAAGTAAATGTTGTACGATTTAAAGAGTCAGCAGATGTTGACGGAACATTAATCTCAGAAGTGAGACAGGGGAGAAATGGTGTAAGTATTAAATTAGCAGATAGAATGAAAGCCTTAGACTGGTTGGCAGAACATATGGATTTAGCGACAGAAAAACAAAAAGCAGAGATTGTAGCATTACGAGCAAAAATCAAGGAAGATGACTCAGACCAGATTGAAAATGATGGATTTATAGAAGCGTTAGAGGGAAAGGTAAATGAGATATGGCAGGAAGAATAAAGGCGATATTTAAGTTTAAACCTTTCTCAAAAAAACAGCTAAAAGTATTAACCTGGTGGTTACCGAATAGTCCGGTAAAAGACTATGAAGGAATTATTGCAGATGGAGCTATTCGTTCTGGCAAAACACTTTGTATGTCGCTGTCATTTGTTATGTGGGCAATGGAAACCTTTAAAAACCAAAACTTTGGAATGTGTGGTAAAACCATAGGCTCATTTAGACGAAATGTATTGTTTTGGCTAAAATTAATGCTTAAAAGCAGAGGGTATAAAGTTGAGGACCATAGAGCAGACAATCTTGTTGTGGTAACAAGAGGAAATGTAGTAAATTATTTTTATATATTTGGTGGAAAAGATGAACGCTCCCAAGATTTGATACAGGGTATCACTCTTGCAGGAGTGTTTTTTGATGAAGTTGCATTAATGCCGGAATCGTTTGTGAACCAAGCGACAGGACGTTGTTCAGTAGATGGGTCAAAATATTGGTTTAATTGTAACCCGGACGGTCCTTATCATTGGTTTAAAGTAAATTGGATTGATGATAGGGATAAAAAGAAACTGATATATCTGCATTTTACAATGGATGATAACCTTAGCTTATCAGAGAAGATAAAGGCTCGTTACAGGGCAATGTATAAGGGAGTATTCTTTGACCGCTATATCAGAGGGTTGTGGGTTGTAGCTGAAGGAGCAATATATCAATTATTTATTGATGAAATTAATGGCGATAATAAATATGCTTTAAAAGAAAAACCTAAAGATTTAATACAAATAAATGTAGGTGTTGACTTTGGAGGTTCTGCATCAGGACACGCATTTGTAGCAACAGGATTTACAAGAGGGTATCAGAAAATAGTGCCTTTAGCATCTGAAAGGCATAAGAAAAAAGATAAAGATTTGGATATAGATCCAGATAAGTTGGGGGAATTGTTTTGCGATTTCTGCCTGAAGATAATCAATAAATATGGCTACATAACTCACGTATATTGTGATAATGCAGAGCAAACTCTTATTGCAGGGTTGAGGTCAACAGCAAGAAAAAATGGCTTAGGTTGGTTAAGGATTGAAAATGCTTTAAAAACAACAATTAATGACAGAATAAGATTCGTATTGAGAATGATGGCACAAGGGAGATTTGCTTATGATAAAGATGAGTGTAAAAGTTTAGAAGAAGCCTTGTGTGGAGCATTATGGAATCCTAAAAATCTTACAGAAGATGAACGATTAGATGATGGCACAAGTGATATTGATTCATTGGATGCCTTCGAGTATACATTTGAAAGAGATATAAGTAGATTTATAAGATATGAGTAGAGGTAAATATGAGATATTCAAACATGGTGAGCCAGATAGCAAAGGCGATAAATAAATATTCTGATAAACCAGTAGATTTAACGCACCTTGTTACAATGGCGGGTCATATAGAAAAATGGGATAAAATGTATAAAAATCAAGCATATTGGCTGAATAAGAATGTAAAAAGTTGCAATCTTCCTGCTAGTGTAGCACAGGAAATAGCCCGGTTAGTTACATTAGAATTAAAGTCGGAAGTTACCGGTAGTCAAAGAGCAGATTATATTCAAAAATATTATAAAGAGGTGCTAAATGATTTAAAAACATACATTGAGTATGGATGTGCAAAAGGTAGTTTAGTATTTAAGCCTTATGTAACAAATAATGGTATAGCAATTCAGTATATACAGGCAGACTGTTTCTTTCCGGCATCTTTTGATGATTCAGGAAATATTACAGACTGTATATTTACGGAGCAGTTTCGAGAAGGAAAGCAAATATATACAAGATTGGAGCGAAATATTATTGAAGGAGATACCCTTACAATTTTTAATATAGCTTTTATGAGTTCTACTGATGAAAGTTTAGGAACAGAGGTGCCTATCAATTATATCAATCGGTGGAATAGCCTTGAAAGCAAAATGAGTTTTCAAAACGTTAATAAACTGCCAATAGGCTTTTTCAAAGTACCATTAGCAAATATAGTTGATACAACATCTCCAATAGGAGTTTCGGTTTTTGCTAAAGGAGTGAATTCAATAAGGATAGCGGATGAAAGGTATTCTCAGATAGATTGGGAGTATGTTTCAAAAGAAGCGGCAGTACATATTTCATCATCATTGTTGAAGTATGATAAAGATGCAGATAAGTATGAATACCCTGGTGGAAAAGAGCGTTTATATAGAACAGTGGAGTATAACAGTGGAGCGACTGATAAGCCACTCATAGATACATATTCGCCGGATATAAGAGACCAGAGTTTCTATAATGGATTTAATAATCAATTAAAACGTGTTGAATTTGATTGCAACCTTGCCTATGGAACACTTTCAGACCCTAATAATGTTGACAAGACGGCGGAAGAAATTAAAGCCAGTAAACAACGTTCATATTCAATAGTTTCTACAACACAGGGTTCATTGCAAAAAGCATTAGAAGATTTAATTGCTGCAATGGATTTTTGGACTAGTATATATAGTTTAGCACCAGAAGGTGTAATTAATACTTCTTTTGAATGGGATGATAGTATTGTTGTAGATTCTGAAAAAGAAAGACAGACAGATAGGGCAGATGTGGCAATGGGAGCAATGACATTAGTTGAATATAGAATGAAGTGGTATGGAGAAACAGAAGAGCAGGCAAAGGCAATGATAGCTGAAAGGGAAGATGATGCAGGAGCTGAAGAATAATGTATACATCAGATGAAATAGGAATATTACCAAATAGAGTTGAGGAAATATATAGGGCATTAGAAAATGATATAATGTTTGATATAATCCGAAGAATCAGAGAAACCGGAGAAATCACCAGAACAGCAGACTGGCAGATGTACCGGTTATATCAGATGGGAGAGACAAAAGAGAAAATAAAAAAGCATATTCAGCAGGCACTACAATTAAGTGATGCTGAAATTGATATGATATATTCTGATACACTTAAAATGGGGTATGCACGAGACGAAGAGTTGTATAATGCATTAGGTAAAGAGTTTATTTCTTATAATGAAAATATTCAGTTACAGCAGTTAATTAGCGGAGTAAAGGAGCAGACATATGGTGAGTTAAAAAATATTACCCAGACAATGGGATTTTCTGTTAAGCAACCTAATGGCAAAAAACAATTCCAGTCTATAAACAATTATTTTAAGAATACAATGGATAATGCGGTCATGCATTTGTTGAATGGTACATTTGATTACAATACAATTATAAGAAAAGTCACTGATGAAATGACAAAAAGTGGTGTAAGAAGTATTGATTATGAATCAGGTGTGTCAAACAGAATTAATGTAGCTGCAAGGAGAGCATTGTTGACTGGGATTAGTCAAGTAACAGCCAAAGTTAGTGAGCAGAACATGGAAAAACTTGATACAGAATTTGTAGAAGTTAGTTGGCATGGGACAGCAAGACCAAGTCATCAGGTGTGGCAGGGAAAGGTTTATTATTGGGATAAAACCAATCCAAATGCGGAGAAGGTAGTTGATGGAGTGCTATATAAGGCATTCATTAAGGAAACCGGATATGGTGAAGTAGATGGCTTGTGTGGTGCAAATTGTAGACATACATTTTTTCCGTTTATTCCGGGGATTTCAGTAAGAACTTATACAGATGAACAGTTGGAAGAACTAAACGCTAAAGAAAGCGAAAAAAAAGAATATAACGGCAAAGAATACAATAAGTATGAGGCAACACAGTATCAGCGCAGACTTGAAACTCTTATGAGAAAGCAGAGACAGGATATTAAACTACTAAAAGATGCAGGATTGTCTGATGATAGTGATGAGGTAATTAATGCAAGGTGTCGATACCAAGTGACTTCACAAAAGTATAGTGATTTTACTAAGAAAATGGGACTCAATGAGCATAGAGACAGAATTACTATAGATGGGTTGAAGGATATTGGAAAGGGAAAATATAAAGGAAACATTGAAAAATCCATTGTAAAAGCAACTGATTCTGATATAATTAAGCCAATAGTCGCAAAAGAGGAAATAGAAGTGCATACAGTTGGCAAGATTGATAGAGATATTTATAAGTGCATAACAGATGATATTGTCACGGATGAAGTTATCATAACGGATGAGAGAATTAATCACATTATGGAGAGACATCCTAATGATTATGAGCGCTATTGTGAGTATTTAAAAAGAGTGGTTGAGGAACCTGATTATATTATTGAATCGCATAAACCTAATACGGCATTGATATTGAAAGAGATAGCAGATACAGATGGAGAGATATTTAAGACTATTTTAAGGCTTACTACATCTGTAGATAATCCTGATTTTAAAAATTCAATCATTACGTTTATGAAAATAAACAAAAGGGAATGGAATAGGCTACTTCGTAATAAGGTAATTCTTTACAAAAAAGAATAAAAGTGATACAATTAACATAACATAAGAAAGAAGTCGTTTGAGGTGGAAAATTTCGTACCCGTCCACACGCCGATGGCTTGACAGGGGAAACCCGAGAGATGCAGGAGAATGGTACGCCTGCCAAACGGCTTCTTGATTATGATTAATAGTGTAGAGTTGAAACCATCTAGTTATAAAAGGCTAGGTGGTATTTTTATATCTATTTTATAGACATATTGGTAAAATATGTATATAATAAAAGAAATATATATTTACTAAGGGAGGAAGAAGTATGGCGCTAATTAAATGTGTTGAATGTGGGAAAGAATATAGTGATAAGGCGGATGCCTGTCCTAATTGTGGTGCAACTCATGTTCGCAAAAATATTGCAAGTGAAACAAAAAAGAAAGGTAATAAGTTTGTAATTGGATTTGTTATAGTAGCAATTGTCATAATGATTGCTATTTTTAATAATAATAATAATAATGAGGCAGATAAAATTACATATGCCGAGCTTTCAGATTTTGAATATGTTATAAACGAGGATGGGTTAACATTAGAGAAATATAACGGCGATTCAGAAACGCTAATAATTCACCCCAATTATGAAATAGATGGCAAAAGCTACAATGTTATCTTATTGGAACATACTATCTTTAATGGTTCTGATATAAAGGCTTTATATATTCCTAAAACTATCGAAACCATATATGACGATACATTGGCATATTTAGATGCAGAAGATGATAAAATTCAGATTTACTATGAAGGGTCGAAAAAGAGATGGAAAAAAGTGTTTAAACACTACGATTCCAGTGTTTCAAATGGTGGAAAATCCAAGGCTGAACAGAGGGGGGCTGCAGCAGCAGAGAAATTCAATAAGATGTTGGGACATGAGTACAATGCGAATGACTTTGAATATCATTTCAATGCAAATATTGAAGATATAAAGTAAGGGGAGGTATGATATGGCATTAATTCAATGTATTGAGTGTGGTACCGAGTACTCAGATATAGCAAATGCTTGCCCAAAGTGTGCTTGCCCTACATCAGCCCAAGTGCCAAATAGCAGTCAGAGTATTATTCAAAAAAAATCTTTATATTCTAGACATTGTCCCAAATGTAATGGACAAAATATCGAATACACATTCATAGAAATGGAACATCGAAGTAAAGGATACGCTGAAAAGAGAAAGAAATCTATTGTTACACGAACTGGGAATAAAGCAGGTCGAACTGGAATGATTATGTTGACAGGTGGTTTATGGGCATTAACGCCAAAGAAATCTAAATACAATGAAAAACAAAAAGGGAAAACCACTATTAGCAATCAAAAAATGGCTATATGTCAAGATTGCGGTAACAGCTGGAAGGTAAAGTGATTAAATATCGCGAATCATAACCCCACTTACTTAGTAGGTGGGGTTTGTTATGAAAATAATATTTATAAATTTGTCAAAAATATTGATTTTTTTAAGATTATTGCATATAATAATAGTGCAGATAGAAATATGCTGTATACTCGTGTAACCGAATTAGCGTTTAAGCGATATGTAATATCGTCGGTCACGGGGCCACCTTTCGAGGTGGTTTTTTACTTATAGAGGGGAATTATGAATATATTTATTTATTCAGACGAATCAGGTGTGTTTGATAAAAAACATAATAAAATATTTGTTTTTGGTGGGCTTATATTTATAGATAAGGAATCGAAAGATGAATGGTCAAGAAAATATTCACACGTAGAAAATGTTTTAAGGGAAAGCAAAGGTGTTGATATAAATTACGAATTAAAGGCCACGCAGATTACGAATAAAGAAAAAGGAAAGTTATTCCGTTCGTTAAATCAATGTTACAAATTTGGAGTGGTTATAAATGAACAGAATGTGTTGGAAAGAATTTTTGATAGTAAAAAAGATAAGCAAAGGTATTTAGACTATGCTTATAAAATAGCTGTTAAAAGAGCGTTTCAAGATTTGATAAACAAAGGAGTAATTGACCCAGATAAGGTAGAAAGATTATATTTTTGTGTGGATGAACATACGACAGCAACAAATGGTCGATACGAATTAAAGGAATCATTGGAACAAGAATTTAAACTTGGCACATACAATTATCAATATGATACTTTTTTTCCTCCAATATTCAGCGATTTACGGGAAGTTCAGGTTGAGTTTTGTAATTCAGAATCAAAATTGTTAATAAGAGCTGCTGATATTGTTGCAAACAAAATTTATTATCATGCTAGAAGAGAAGATAAAATAGGTCTAACAAAATTAAGTAATCTACATATATCATATTTACCATAATGGCATACCCATAGGAGATTATTTACATAGCATTCGATTAATTATTATAGTTGGTTTGTTAGATAGTTTTTTTACATTAAACACTAGATAATCAAGGACTTAGCGAAATGCTGGGTCCTTTTATTGTTCACAAAAATTTTACATTTAAAACTGAATTATTAGATGCCGAGCTTCAAGAGCGCAAGAAGGCATCGTAAATCAAGGATAAGGTTAACTAGAGGGCTTAGAAATAGGCTCTCTTTTTATATGCAAAATCATAGTAGAAAGGAGAGAACAAATGGCGGTACCGGTACAAATAACGCTGATATTGTGCGCAACGCTCATAGCACTAACACTTATCAGTAACCATTACAATAAAAAGAATAAAGATTAATTAGGCAGTCGAAAGGCTGTCTTTTTATATGTCCCAGATATGACGTAAAAGTGTCTGAAATATCAATAAAAACAAGTGAAGCAACCACGTAAAAAGCGTAGTGGAAAGGATGTTTATATGAAAAGAAAATTTCTAGAGGATTTAGGACTAGAAAGTAGCGTAATTGACAAGATTATGGATGAAAACGGAGCCGATATTGAAAAGGCTAAGGGTGATGCAAAGGCATTAAAAGAGCAGTTAGATGAAGCACAAAAAGCATTGAAGAGTTTTGAAGGGATAGACGTATCTGAATTGCAGGGCAAGATAACAGAACTCACTAATGAGATTGCGACAAATCAGGCTGATTTTGACAAGAAGATAGCAGACAGGGATTTCAACGATTTAGTAAAGGCGATTGCAGGAGATTACAAAGTAAGAGATGTCAAAGCAGTGATACCATTTCTTGATGTTGAAACACTTAAAGCAAGTAAAAATCAGGATAAAGATATTAAAGCAGCTTTTGACGTAGTAAAGAAGGAACAAAGTTATTTATTTGAACCTGATAAAAAAGTTCCATATGTTTCTTCATCAACACCGGGTCCGTTAAATCAGAATAATGTTGACCCAAATGATAAAACAGCATTAGCAAATGAGGCATTCCGAGGTTTATTCGGAAAATAAAAAGAAAAGGAGATTAAAAAATGGCAGTAGAAATTACAAACAGAGAAGCAGCAGAGGCGATTATCCGAGAACAAATTGTAGAGGCAATTTCACAGGATGTTCCAAAGTCCTCAGCATTTATGGCACTTGCAAAGAAGTTGCCGAACATGACATCAAAGCAGACACGAATTAGAGTATTAGACTTTTTACCTACAGCATATTGGGTAAATGGTGATACCGGCATGAAACAGACATCAAGACAGGCATGGGATAATGTATATCTTACAGCAGCAGAGTTAGCTGTAATTGTACCTATTCCGGAAGCAGTGTTGGATGATGCGGAATTTGACATTTTTGGAGAAGTAACACCAAGAGTAATCGAGGCTATCGGACAGAGAGTTGATAGTGCGGTTATATTTGGAGAAAACAGACCAACAGAATGGCAGAACGATATTATTACTTTAGCACGTCAGGCAGGAAATAACGTTGTTCTTGGTTCGAATCCAGACTACTATGCAAAATTACTTTGTGAAGATGGTGTATTCGCAAAAGTAGAAGATGATGGTTATTCTGTAGCTGGTGTAATCGCTTCTACAAATATGAAAGCAAAACTTAGAGGTCTTAGAGACGATTCAGGTAGACCAATTTTCAATCAGACAATGCAGGGTGCCACACAGTATGCCTTAGATGGAGCACCAATGTACTTCCCAGACAATGGTTCTTTCAATAAGAACATTGCACAGATGGTAGCTGGTGACTTCTCAAAGGCTGTATATTCAATCAGACAGGATATTACAACAAAGATTCTTACAGAGGGTGTAATTCAGGACCCTACAACTAAGGAAATCGTGTACAATCTTGCACAGCAGGATATGGTTGCTTTAAGAGTAGTATTTAGAATGGGATGGGCACTTCCGAATCCGGCAACTAGAATTGATGAGGATAGGGTTGGATGTCCGTTCGCATACTTAGAACCAGCAACAGCAGTTACTACTCAGACAGTAACATTTACTGTTAAGGATAATGCATCAACACCAGCAGTTATTGAAGGGGCAAGAGTTGATGTGAATGGCTCAAAGATTAAAACGGATTCTTCTGGAAAAGCAATATTCAATCTGAGAGAGGGAGTATATCCATACAGTGTTACTTATAAAGGACATACGAAGGTAACAGGTACAGTCACAGTTGCAAGTGCGGCAGTTGCTCAGGCGGTAACAATGACAGCACAGTAAGAAGGGGGCAGCAATGAACTACACATCATATGAATATTATGCAAATACATATTGTGGTGGGAAACCGGTGGTAATTGCTGCCGATTTTCCCAAGTTGCTTCTAAAGGCACAAAGTATTATGGATCTCTATACTTTTAATAGAATCAGAGTTCTTAATTCATTCAGTGAGGATATTCAGAATTGTTGTTGTGAATTAGTCGAAACAATTTATTGTTATAACAAAAAGCAGGATGAAAACCCGAATGGAATATCAAGTGAAAAGAATAAAAATTATTCTGTGACATATGAATCCACTGCGAGCATGAAACAAAAGTTTGAATTTGAGACAAACGAAATTGTATTCAGATGGCTTGAATCGACAGGGCTTTTATATAGGGGGTGTTGATATGTTCACAAATGGAACAATTACTCACTTTGAAAAGAAAAATGGTTATAAAAGTCATATGTATGACGTTTATTTAGAGCAGAGCAGCAGTTCTAAGGATTCTAAAGAGGGAAGAACGAAGACATATGCATTGTTTGTTTCAGTTCCTACAGACAAAGAAATCCCTTTTAATGAAGGAGATTTGATTGTGGTTGGTGAATGTACATACAAGTTTGATTGTTCCACAGAAAAGGCAGAATCGGACAGTTACAGGGAATTAAACAACAAATATAAAGTGTATTCAATAAAGTCTGTAGAGCCATGCTTATATGGAAGTATAATAATGTGGCATTACGAGTTAGGATGTGATTGATTTGGGAAAGACAGAAATTAGTCTTAGTGATATGGATTTTTTTAAGGCTATTGAGGAAAAGAAACAGATGTTAAGTCCTGGCGGAGAGGTTCAGAAGTTTGTTGACAGTGAAGTGTTAAAACTAATGGTCCCATATACCCCAATGGATACAGGAAATCTGATTAAATCTGCTATAGCAAGTACAGTGATAGGCAGTGGGAAAATAGAATACAACACTCCCTATGCAAAGTATCAATACTATGGTGTTGTTTATGGTCCTAATATTCCGATGTTTGAAAATGGAACATTAATAGGCTTTAGGTCACCACCAAAGAAAGAACCTACAGGCAGACCTTTACAGTATTCAACAGAAAAGCATCCATTAGCAGGTAAACTATGGTTTGAAAGAATGAAAGCAGACCATAAAGAGAACATCTTGAAAGGTACAAAAGCAATAGCAATGAAAGGAAAGCGAAGATGAACATAATAGAAGCAGTTAGACAAATACTGACAGATTATCCCAAGATGGAAGAATTTACAAATAAAATACATATTGACTTTACAGACAATGAGCAGAGATCAGATTTTGGCTTATCGTCTACTGGAGATACAAAGGTAAAAGAAGATATTTTAGGAAATCAGACGAGAAAACACAGTTTTATGCTTTATGCGATTAATCAGGCTTTTAATGACTATGATAGACTTTCCAACAGTACATTCTTACTGGAATTGTCTCATTGGATGGAATTGCTTGATACAGGCAAATATGTGGTAGAGGAAACTATTGATGAATGTGCATATAAAGGAAAATTGCTGTCTTTAGAGTGTGCCAATGCTATGGCATTTCAAATCCCTACAGGAGATATAAAAGATGGTGTAATGTACCAGGTACAAATATATGCACAATACAGTTTAGAAAGAAAGGATTAAAATATGAAGTTAAAGAGAAGTTATTTATTGCATTTTATTGATGCAAGTTTTGGTGGAACAGGTTCACCAAGTTGGTTTTTGATTGGAAAGGATATTGAAGAGATGTCTGTAGAGTTAAATCCAGACACAGAAACCGTCAAAAATATCCTTGATGAGACAAGCGTTAATGATAATGGTTATGAACCAAGTATGAGTGCAGACCCATACTATGCAAACCCAGAGGATGCGATTTATCCGAAGTTAAGAGACATTGCCATGAATAGGCTTACTGGAGAAGACTGTAAAACGCAGGTGCTTGAAGTACTTATGGAAGGTGACACAGAGGCAAGCCATAAAGCATGGATTGAGGACGCTATTGTTAAACCACAGTCTTATGGCGGTTCACAGAGTGGAATCAATATTCCTTTTGATGTTACTTTTAATGGCAACAGGAAAGAGGGAACAGTCACAATTACAAACAAAGTTCCTACGTTTAAGGAAGGGACTGTTTCAGCGGCATCATCTAAATGAACAGAAGATGAACCGGATATACTAGAAAATGAAACATTAGAAAGTGAATAAAAAATATGACAGAGGGGTGTTTTGCTCCTCTGTTTTTTAGAAAGGATAGTTTATGCAGAGTATTAGTTTTGAAGAGGGATATAAAGAGTTTAGTATTAATGGAGATGAGAAAAGAGTAATTAGGTTCAATCCAAAGGACTTTGGTATTCTCACAAGAATGCAGTCTACATTATCAGATTTTAGTGAGCTGGAGAAAAAACTAAAAGAAAGTAACGAGGAGAATTTTGTAGAAGCATTAAGAGACGCAGAGAAAACGATTTATGAAAAGATGGATGAAGTATTTAATGCAGATGTACATGATATTATTTTTAACCATCAGTCTCCAATTGCATTGGTTGGAGGAGAATTTTTGTTCATGCGCGTTATCAATGCAATTATTCCGATTATGGAAAAGGAAATCAATGAGGAGCGAAAAGAATCTGAAAAGAGAATGGCTAAATATACGGAGAATTATGCAAAATGATAGGACGATTACCAAGAACAGTAAATGTTGGAGGAAAAGATGAACCTATCCGTACAGACTACAGGGATATATTAAATATATTTTCAGCGTTTAATGATGAGGATTTATCCAAAGAGGAAAAGGTGTTGGTATGCCTTAGGGTTTTTTATGAAAATATAGAAGATATGGATATGTCTTTGTACGAGGAGGCTTATAATAAGGCAATAATTTTTATGGATCAGGGTAGAGAAAGCAAGAAGAATACTTCTGAACCCAAACTAATGGATTGGGAGCAGGACGAAAATTTGATTTTTCCAGCAGTTAATAAGGTTGCTGGAATGGAAGTCAGGGCTTGTGGGTATATGCACTGGTGGACGTTTATTGGTTATTATATGGGAATAGGTGAAAGCGTTTTTTCAGAAGTAATAAATATCAGGTCAAAAAATCAGAAGCATAAGAAATTGGAGAAAAACGAGAAAGAGTTTTATTCAAAAAACAAGGATTTAGTCGATTTGAAAGTTCGTTATAGTAAGGAAGAAATAGAAGAAAGGGAAGAATTAAAGGAACTGCTTGGAATATAGCAGTTTTTTTAATAGGAAAAAATATGGCGGATGGTAATTTAGTGTTTGACACAAAAATAGATGATACTGATTTTGAAAAAGGCATTAAGTCTATGGACTCATCAGTTGAGGGGCTAAAAGCTGTTTTAAAGACCTTGAGTGGCTATATGGAGAAACTCTTTAAGGTTGAAACCTCTAATCCTACTGCACAGTCTGTTGAAAATATGTCAAGTAAGATGATGTCTTTTAATGAACAACTGCGTAAAGCAGAGATTGAGCTGGAAAATGCAAAGAAAAAGTTGCAGGACTTTACTAGTCAGCAGATACCTACAGAAGAGTATGTTGCAGCAGAGATAGAGGCTGGTAAGATAGAGCAGAAGCTGTTGAGTTTATTAGACAAAAAAGAACGCTTTGAAGAGACCGGTGGAAATAGAAATAGTAGAACATATCAGCAGATGCAGTATGACATTGATATGGTTGAGAAAAAACTGGAATCGGCAGAGGGTAAAATGTGCCGGCTTAATGAAGAGGGGAAAAGATTCAAGACTGGAGATGAAGAGCAGTTTGAGAAGTTGACTAATGGTGTAAATTCTGCTCAAGGCAAGGTTGATATTCTGAAACAAAAAATGTCTGAATTGGCAGAAAAGGAAAAAGCAACAGGTGATTCTGGCAACAGGGCAAATTCAATATTTAATAAAATGTCCAGTGCAACACAGAAACTAAGCAGTAAATTATTTAAGGCTACAAAGAACACAGCAGCAATGGGAGGGGCTTTAGCTAAAAATGTAAATCCAGCACCGAAAATGATTTCTGGGGTATCTAAAAAAGTTGATGCACTTGGTAAGAAAATCGGTGGAATGATAAAAAGGGTTTTTGTCTTTTCTATGATGACAAAGGCTTTAAGAGCGTTAAGGTCGTCCATGCAGAGTGTTATAGCAACTGATAAGGATATGGCTGGCTCATTAGCCAAGATAAAAGGAAATCTGCTTACAGCATTTGCACCTTTGTATAGTTTTGTGTTGCCGGCCATTAAAGCTGCATTGTCAGCATTGGTTACGTTTACGAATTATCTTGCAAATGTGATGTCATCAATCTTTGGCAAGACAATATCACAGAGTAAGGCATTAGCACAGGAAATAAATAAGAATTCTCAGGCAACAGACAAGAATACAAAGTCAACCAAGAAGAATAACAAGGAAAAAGAACGTCAGTTATCAGGACTGGACCAGATGAATAGATGGAATAGTGATAAGGATTCTGATAAGGACGAAGGTTCAAGCACAGCACCGGTGTTTAATGCAACGGAAATGAATGTGGATTGGGTAGATAAGATTAAAAAAATGATGGCATCTGGCAACTGGGAAGGGATTGGAGAGTTTGTTGCAAACAAACTAAATGATTCTTTAAAGAAAATACCTTGGGGAAAAATTCAGAGTACAGCGAAAAGCATTGCTACAAAGTTAGCAAAGATGTTAAATGGATTTTTTTCAGTTATGGATTTGGCAAATACCTTAGGTAATACAGTTGCACAGGCACTTAATACAGGTCTGATGTTTGCTTATACGTTTTTGACTACCTTTAATTTTGGACAGTTTGGAACTTTTATTGGCACATCTATAAATTCCTTTATAAAGAATTTTAAATGGGGATTATTGGGCGATACGTTAGGTTCAGCAGTGCAGGGAGCCATAGATACTGCTTATGGATTTGTGACTACATATGAATGGGGAAGTTTCGCAAGTGGAATAGCTGATTCTGTGAATCACTTTTTTGCAACAATTAAATGGGATAAGGCAGGAGAGACAGTTGGCAAGGCAATAAGTGGAATCTTTACAGAGATAAGTACATTTTTAGCAGAGGTTAAATGGGAAGATATTGGTGAGGCAGTATTGGAATTTCTCTGTGGAATAAAATGGGATGAAATATTTTCTTCGTTAATAGAAGTTATAAAAAATGCCATAGGTGGAATTGACGGATTTTTAACAGGAATTTTTGGTGAAGGTGGAGCAACAACCATAGAAGCGATTGCGGCTGCAATAGGAACATTGGTTGCCGCATTGAAATTGTATAATATAGCAACAGGAATTGCAGAGGCTAAGACGAAACTTGTGGCAATAGCTAAAGGAGCGCTTGATGCAGTAATGGCAATTAATCCATTCTTTTTAATTGTTGCTGCCATTATGGCACTAATAGCAGTCTTTGTATTGCTATGGAACAAATGTGATGGTTTCCGTGAATTTTGGATTAATTTATGGGAGAAAATCAAAGAAGTTGCAGGTGTTGCATGGGAAGCAATTAAAGGCTTTTTCGTATCTGCATGGGACTTTATTAAATCAGTGTGGAATAAGGCAGGCGCTTTCTTTAGTAAGGTTTGGAAAACAATTAAAAAAGTGTTTGGAAATGTTGTCGGTTATTTTAAAGGAATATTCCAAAATGCATGGGATTGTGTGAAATCAGTATTTTCCACAGTTAAAAGTTTCTTTACAGGAATTATTGATGGGGTAAAGAAAATTTTCAGTGGCTTTATTGATTTTATTACAGGTATTTTTACAGGAAACTGGAAAAAGGCATGGGAAGGTGTCAAAAAAATATTTAAAGGTGTATGGGATGTTTTTTATACGATTGTAAAAACACCTATTAATTTAATTATAGATGGCATTAATTACCTATGGAAAAATATTTATAAAGCAATTTCAAGCATAGTGAATACTGTAGGTGATGTAGCTGCCGCATTGGGAGATTTGTTCGGTCAAGATTGGCATTTTAAGATGCCGGATAATCCACCAACTATACCGAAACTTGCTAAAGGTGCAGTAATTCCACCGAGAAGTGAATTTATGGCTATATTAGGAGACCAGAAACATGGTACTAATATTGAAACACCAGAGAATTTATTAAGACAGATTATGCGTGAGGAATTAGGAAAGATGAATACAGCTGGTGGCGGTACATATGAGTTTATTGCTCAGATTAACAGAAGAACCTTGTTTGATGAGGTTATTAAGGAAGGAAAATTGAGAAAGAAAACTACAGGCAGAAATGCTTTTCAGTTTTAGGAGATAATTTATGGAGCAGCAGAGAATTAAATTTGCCAAAATAGGAAGTAATAACTGGGTTGAAATAGCACAGCCGGATGAAGAGTTATCTTTTGATTGGGAAACTACATATAGTGAAGACAGTGGCAGGGTGCAGACAGGGGAAAACTATGTTAAGCCCCTGTTTACTGTAGAGGCATATGGTTATACAAATACTCAGGGATTAACAGTGAAAGAAGTGTCAACAATACTTAAATTTATTGCAAAGGGTAAAAAGTTTAAGATGTGGCATTTCAGTCCTTATTATGGTGAGTGGAGAAGTGATGAGTTTTATGTAGGACAGGGAAACATAACTATTAAAACCTTAAAGAAGGGAGAAGAAAGACTTCAAGGGTTATCATTTCAGTTAACAGGAGTAAAGCCGATATAGGAGTAAATATGAAACAGGTAAGTGATTTTTTCTTAAAATCTTATAATGAGGGGACACTTGATAAATATTATATCAGTGAACTGTACATTTATCCAGCAGGGGGTGATGTTATTCATGTACCGGAAGAACATATCAGTTTGACAAACAATATATTCTCAAGTGGTGGTGATGAGAATGGTTTTTTAATCGGAAAAGTAGTAATTGATACATTGCAGCTTGAAATTATTAATAACAATTATATTTATGATGGAGTAAATTTCATAAATGCAGGTGTGAGCTGTAAAGTTAGTTGTGACGTTGAAAATAATGGTGAGATTGTAACAGAAACTTTTGATTTGGGAAATTGGACGATTCTTACAACAGAAGTAACAGGAAATTATATTACTTTAAATCTGGCAAGAATGTATGCAGGCTATATAAGACCGGCATGGAGCAAATTCACAACCACACATAATATATTGACAGCAAGGCAGGTAGTAGAGATTGTTAGTAATGCTCTTGATTTAGAGTTAATAAGTTATGAGGCTATAAATGACAGCGCAAAGTTTTTATTTTCATCAGATGGATTATATAAGATGAATGAAAATGTAACTACATGCGTTCAGATATTAGAGGTTATGGCTTATTTTGCCGGAGGGTATATTTACATTGACATTAATGGAAATCTTAATACAACAACTTATTCAATGGATACTCTGACAAATGAAATAAGTGCAGGATATTGGGGTGGTGTGTTTGATGATAATGACAATGTTTATATATCCAGTGACAAGTTAGATGGTGGTTATTTTACAGACGAAGAGAATCCGGAAGTAAGTGTACCATCCTTTGATAATCTGAAAAAGATTATTCATGTGCCCGGGGCAACGATATTTAATTTTACACACAACACAGATTATACCAAGCCGACAGGAATTAAATATGGCTATAGTGGAACTTCTGTAAATCAAAATGAGAGTGTGACAGGAGATTTAACAGTTATAGCACCCAACAAAAGTAGTTTGGTAGAGTTAGGGGAATTTTATAAGTATCTTACATTTACAGGAATAGATAATAAAGGGGCAAATAACATATATGTTACTCTTTATGACGAAAATGGAAATGTAGTTAAGGCAGAATTTTTAGTAAATAAGAATGTGGCTGTGGATATGTATAATAATAATTTCCATGCTAAAAAGTTTAGTATTCGTTCAGCAGCTGCCCAAAGTAATGGGAGCGTTAGATTAAGTACACCTAATATGAGCAATGTGGTTACAAACCGTAATTATAACAGACTAACGGTTACCGGAATAACTGACAGGCTTGGAAGGAGTTATAGCAGTATTACAGCCCACTTATATCCATATGCTGGGAACACTCAGTTATATGAAAAAGTATCAGCAAATGTAAATAGCGAGATTGTTATAAAAGACAGAAAAGAGATTGCATTTACAAAGGGTAATAATGATAAAAAGTCAATTAGTTACTCTGGAACGAATAACGGAAGTATCATTGCGGTTGGTAAATGGACGGAATTAACTATTAATTCATTTACAAATAGTTCGTATGTAAATGTGGCATTGCTGAAAAGCAATAATGCATCAGATATTATATCGACACACAGGGTTACAAAAGCAACGCATATACCATTAACCAAGGACACAAAATATTTTTCCATTTCTATTCCGAATACAGATAGTAAGACAAAGAAAGTCGTTTACACACTATGGTATCAGAATTTAACAATATCGTACAAGTTATACAGTATGGTAAGTACAACATATAAGGTATATGGAAAAATAGAGGAAAACAATGTTGAAAATACAGTAGGAACTACTTCTTATATGTTAGATGTTTCTACATTGAATTATCCGGCAGAATTAGAAAATCAAGAAGAGGGAGCTAAATTAGTAGCACAGAATGTATTAAACAAAATCAGTTTTCCTTTTTTAATATTCGAATGTGATGTTGCAGGCACACCTATATTTGATGTGGGAGATATAGTTGCATTATCTGATATAAATGGAAAAACATTTTATTCATTTATAACTAACATGACATTTAATGTTAATGGATTTACAACAATAAAATGCGTAGCAAATGAAGTAGAAAAGTAAAGGAGTTTATATGGCAATTCAGTTAAGACGTGGAGATTATGAGGATTTTGATAAAACTAAAATGCAGGAAGGGGAACTTGCAGTAGTTACAGGCAGTGATCCAAACACAGAAAGCGGATGTTCTGCATATGTAAGTTATGCGTCAGGAGATGAAAGCAAGGTTAAAAGGCTTTTACAGGAGGGAGAAGTAGAAAAAACACTTGAAGAGTTAGGGATAGAGGCTTTGCCAGTTGCATCTTCTGAGGATGTATGGCAGGGGACAAATGGATTAGTACCTATGTATTTGTTAGAGGCAATGTTAGATGACCCGGCAATTATGCAATACTTGCAACAGGCTACAAATCAGGAATATGGAACAATGAGGTTTGCAGGAGGAGTTGAAACAGCAGATGGAGAACAAAATCTTGCAGCAACACCATACGAATTAAAATACATACTTACAGAAACAGGTCATTGGTCGGATGAGCAGATGAGTGATGAAAGTAAGGGTATTGTACAGAATAAAGTCATTAAGCGGTATATTGATACAGAAAATGAAAATAAAGCAAAAAGATATAAATTGGAAGGCAGCAACGAACCTACAAGCCGGCTTGAGGATTATCCTGAAGCAGAACCGGGAGATATTTGTGTGAATGATAATTATAAGGTATGGATCTGTTTGTATGCTGAGGCAGGAGGGATAGTGTGGAGCGAATTGCCAACTGCATTAGGTTCATATCTTTGGAATTCGTTCTACAGTAAAGTTCAGATTGATAACAAGTTGAAAGAAAAAGCCGATAAAAGCGAGTGGGAATTATTTAATACATATGAAGCAAACGGAGAGACTGGTGGGTTTGAGTATACACAGGCATCTGGGCTTAAAGCGAAAGAAATTCGAGTGGTTGGTTATGGACTGACATTTTCAGCAGCATCAAATATCAATCTTGGATTTCGGACGTCAGCAAATCCGTATTCTTCGGGACACAAGCAACTTGTCTTTGGGAACGGAGTGGTAAAAGATGCTACATATCAATTAGAAGGGCTGATAAAGCGCATTGGAGAAGATAAGATATTAGTTTCTATGGAACTATGGGCTGAACGCTCAGTAGCAACATCAAATGTACTTAAGCGACAGCACATTTTTACCGACAGAGAAATCATTGAGGGAAAGAACATAGTTTATTTATGTTCCACAGTTTCGTCGGGAAATAAAATAAGCACAGGAACTATAGAAACATATGTGAGAGGAGCGTTTTAATGAAGATATTGAGAGACAATCAAGTGGTTGAATTAACAGAGGAAGAGGAAGCACTATTTAACGTAGAGGTAGAAGAAAGTGAGGTACAGGAGTGACATTATATCAAATATTATCATTAATAGGCATACCGTCTCTGATAGGAGCTGTTGCATTAAGTATTTTTAATTTTATCAAATCAAAGTCGGCATCAAGCAGACTGATCAAAGAAGGGGTACTCGCTATTTTACATAACAAGATATATACGCAGGGAAAAGAGTATATAGAACAGGGGCACATATCTTTAGAAGATATGAAAGATTTTGAGTATTTATATGATGCTTATCATAATTTGGGTGGCAATGGTACAGGAACAGAAATTTACGAGAGAGTTAAAAATCTATCAATAAGATAGTGAAAGGAGAAAAAATATGAGTAACAAAACAAAAAAATGGTTAAAAGCAGCAGGAGTGAGAGCATTAAAAACAATGGCACAGACAGCAGTTGGTGTTATTGGCGCAAGTGGATTAATAGAAGCGGTTGACTGGAAAGTATTGGTTAGCGCTAGTTTGCTTGCAGCAATATCATCATTATTAACAAGTGTTAGCGGTTTACCAGAGTTAAAGGAGGAATAAGAAATGCAGATACATAAATTATTAGCAAAGAAAATCAGTTATGCAGCAGGAAGAAGAAGCAGAAAGGCTGTGAAGTACATTGTTATCCACAATACAGGTAATCCAAATGATACAGCAAAGAATAACGCATTGTATTTTAAAAATTCCAATACCAGACAAGCAGGTGCGCACTTTTTTGTGGACCAGTCGGGCGAAGTCTATAAATCAGTCAACATGAACAGGACTGCATGGTCTGTAGGTGACTTTTTTACACAGAAAGATGGTGCAGGAAAATATTATCAGAAATGTACAAATTACAATTCTGTATCAATCGAACTTTGCAATATTGTTAAGAAAAAGCCATCAAAGGCACAGACGCAGGCAACAAAGGAACTTGTTAAATACATTCGCAAGTATTGTCCGAATGCAAAGACGATTATTCGCCATTGGGACGTAAATGGTAAGAGTTGTCCGGCAAGAATGTCAGGCAAGGATAACAAGGAATGGAAAGCGTTTAAGAAAGCAATAGGGTAGCGTAGTTTTTGATGGGGAGCATAAAAGATAAGTGTCTAGCGATGATATCCTAGGCACTTACTTAATATTGTGAAAACATTATAAAAAACGTATATATTAATACAAAAAGGGTTGCAAATGCTAAAGTTTGTGATATGATTGAAAAAAATGAATCTACTAAAATCTAGAAAAGTACATAGAATATAGGCTACGAGTTTTGCATCGTGGTCTTTTGTTTTCATAATTCTATAAGTGTAACATAAAGATAAGGGTGTAGGTATGGCAAGTTTAAAATACAACATATTAAAAAAAGAAATCAACGAATCTGCTTTTACATGTGGAGTAAGGTCAATAGATGAGTTTATTTATAATTCATATATTGAAAATATTACACAGCATGCAATGACTATAGAATGTTTGATTGATAACCAAGTTGTAGGATATTGTATGATTACTTTTAAGAATATAATGTTACAGAATGTTCCAGAAGAAGTAGCAGAATACAACACTAATTTGTTAGATTATTGTACATCTATACATATTCAATATATGGCTGTAAAAAAACAATATCAAAGGAATGGGTATGGAGGAAAAATGATGGCTTATTTATTAAAGTATATTATGAGTTTGGTGAACAGGATCCCAATTAGGTTAATTACACTAGATGCGTTTAAAAATCTTGTTGATTGGTATAGGTCTGTTGGATTTAAAATAATAGGTGATGAAAAAGATTATTCTGATCAAGATACAGTTAGAATGTATATTGATTGCATAACAGAAGATAATAAGAATAAATTAGATACATATAGTTTTATTTAATTTATTGGAGGGACAAATATGAATTTTACGAGTAATATAATTATAAGTGGTAACCAAGCAGTTGAATTTGTTAATGAAATATGCAGTTTAGATGAGAGACCAATGAATGCATTTCAATCTTTTTTAAATGAAAATGCGAGTGCTCAAATTGATTTTTCATCGGACTGCTTATTTGAGGTAGAAGATTTTGACGTAAAGTCACCATCAGAAATTCGAAATCAAGGCGAAAACGAATGTGATAGTATAATGGAAATACTAAGTGATATTCTTGATAAAGAAACCAGTTTGTTATATGGAGATTTAGAATATTTTTATAAAGAGTCAGATTATAACAATATGTATCGTATGTCAAAATATTTTGAAAAGTCAGTAATTAAAAACCCTAAAGAAAATACATATTATAATAATATTGTAGATGGCGAAAATAGATGTTTAAACTTTGCAGCATAGAAAGGAAGAAGAAAAATGAAAATAAGTAACTTTCAATTTACAACACCGATGTTAATGAAGTTTGATTATGATGTGAATAATGATTTCAAACATACAGATACAGAAATAGAAATGGAAGTTCATCTTGATGTGAATGTTAATAGATTGGACAATAAAAATGAAGCTATTGTAGAATTATATATTCAAATAGGAGAAGAAGACGGAACAACCCCTTTTTGTATAAAAGTTATTGAGGGTGCTCGTTTTAAGTGGGATGATGGCGAATATTCCGAGAGTGATATTAATAATCTATTACATAAAAATGCTCCATCATTATTGTTGTCTTATGTTAGACCAATTATTGCATCAGTAACATCAATGACACCGTTTGACACATATAAACTTCCATTTATAAATTTTAATGATAATTAGACGCAAAATATCAAAAGAGTTTAAATGGTGAAAGCCTCTGAGAGAAATCTTGGAGGCTTATTTTTAGTGTAAAAACAATTCGTCGAAATCTGTCGAAACTTGTCGATAAAAACAAGTTGATATAAGTGTTATAAAATTATAAAATAACATTATCGGATTCGGATAAGGCTCTTTTGGTAGCGCAACCAATACAGAGAGTTTTATAAATGTTATGCATGACACGTTGTAACTAGTAGGAATTATCAAAAAAGAAAGGAATTAAAACTATGAAAAATGTAATTAAAAAAACTTGTGCAATCGTAATGATGACAGCAGTATTATTTACAACAGTAGCACCAAAGCCAGTTTTAGCGACATGTGCTCATCCTCATCCACCAGTAGCGGGAACAGTGGAAGAGTTGGATACAACAATAGAACATGTAGTTAATGGAAAAAAATGTATTATAAAAGTGTATAAAACATATAGAGTTTATAAGTGTGGTGATTGTGGAACAATCTTTAGTAAAGGAGCAGTTATAGGAGGAAGGGAAGTTCATTCTTCATCCCATTAATATTAATAACGCAAAGCCTCTGGGAGCAATCCTGGGGGCTTATTTTATTATCATTTCGTGTGATATTTTGGATAAAAAATCCAATAAAAAAGTTTAAAACAATATAAAAATATATAATAAAAAATGTCTGAGATCCCTTTATATATCGGAGATTGCCGAAAATAAAGGATAAAACAAAAACAGGGAGAAAAGTTTTCGACTCCCATCTAGTCCGTTATAAAATTCAATGTTTACATGCATGGTTCTTTGATATCTTGCCTCACCACTACAAGTTGCAAATTTATATTTCGAGAAATTACTTTTGCTGTTGAAGTAATGTATGCAGAAAATATAAGTTCTTTTCATAAAGCATATTTAACATTTACATATGTTAGCTTTTATATTTTTATCATATATATGTAATATATTTGGGGTTTCCATGAATTTTAAACTCTTTTACATATATCTTTTTTTGTTTGAGAAAAATATATATGTAATATATTTTCATTTTCCGCATATTTAAAAAATTTTTACATATATGTTTTCTTTTTTAGGGAAAATATATATGTAATTTATCAAAAGTTTAAATATTCTCACATATATAATGTCAGGTATTTCCCCTGCAAAACTAAATTTATTAAAATGAAAGAGTATGGGCTCATTGTCCATACTTTTTCATTTCTGCATCTTCAAAATCCAGCAGTTGACACATCTATCGTGTTATGAACTTATGATTTTGACGGTATCGTACCAAGAAAAGCAAATGCCCGCTTACGCAGTCACGTACTTTTCTTTTGTGTGTGATAAATAGGAATTTACTTTTCTGTTCATGAAATCTACACATATTATTGTTAAATTATAATAAATAAAATATAATAGATTTTAGTAAACGAGGAGGTAGTTATGCCGGAGTTGAAAATATTAGTAGTAGATGATGAAGATAGAATGAGAAAACTGGTAAAAGATTTTCTGGCAAGAAAACAATATAAAGTGATTGAGGCGGAGAATGGTGAAGAAGCGATTGATTTGTTTGTGGAACATAATGATTTTGATTTAATCATCTTAGACGTAATGATGCCCAAAATGGACGGATGGGAAGTGTGTCGTGAAATCAGAAAAGTCTCAAAAGTACCTATCATTATGCTTACTGCAAAGGGAGAAGAAAGTGATGAACTGTTAGGTTTTGAACTGGGGGTGGATGAATATATTTCGAAACCTTTTAGTCCAAGAATTTTAGTGGCTAGGGTAGATGCTTTGCTTAGAAGAACAAATAACATAGACCAGAACGAAATTATTAAGTCAGGAGAAATTGAAATCAATAAAGCAGCGCACCTTGTAATGGTAAAAGGTGAAGTTGTAGATTTGAGCTTCAAAGAGTTTGAGTTATTGACTTATTTTGTGCAAAATAAAGGAATTGCTTTATCTAGAGAAAATATTCTGAACAATGTCTGGAATTATGATTATTTTGGAGATGCCAGAACGATAGATACCCACGTGAAAAAGTTGAGAAGTAAGCTGGGTGAATGTGGAAAATACATTTTGACAATTTGGGGAATGGGATACAAGTTTGAGGTAAATTAAATGAGAAAATCAATCCGCTATAAAATGGCAGCACTTATTATTACAATTATGACAGTATCTATGGCTTCTGTGGTAATATACAGCAGCCTTTTTATGGAGCGGTATTATAGCAGTACGAAACAGGTATCAATAAAAAATGTATATTACAATTTAAGAGATATTGTAAAAAATGACAGTACTATTTCAAGTCCATTTAGTGTTGACAAATTAAACCGTGTATGTGAAACGTCCGGAGTCACTATGATTGTTGTAAATGAGAGTGGAAACGCGATTTATGAGTATGGTGCAGGGCAGAAACTTACAGATATCTGGCGTGATATGATATTTGGCAGAAGTACAAAACAAGGAGGAGAGACAGTTCTAATAGAGTCCGGAGAAGGTTATCAGATACATTCCACTGTAGATAAATCCTCTACAGATAAATATTATGAGTTGTTTAGCACATTTGACAATGGTGTTTCAGCAATTGTTCGGATGTCTGTGGAAAGTTTTAAGGAGAGTATCAGTATATCTAATAATTTCTATTTATGGATAGGTATTATTGCAATTATTATTGCTACTATAGTTATATTAATTGTTACCAGCAGGTATACACGACCTTTGTTACAGTTGGCAGATATATCGAAAAAAATGTCCAAGTTGGATTTTGAAGCAAAATATACAGGTCATCATAATGATGAATTAGGTATCCTTGGTAATAGTATGAATGATATGTCAGAAAAATTGGAAAAGGCAATTTCTGATTTGAAGTCTGCCAATATTGAACTGCAGAAGGATATTGAAAGAAAAGAAGAAGTTGACGAGATGCGAAAAGAGTTTATTTCCAATGTATCACATGAATTAAAAACACCGATTGCATTAATTCAGGGATATGCGGAAGGGCTTCAGGAAGGGATAACGGAAAATCCTGAAGATATGCAGTATTATTGTGATGTTATAATTGATGAGGCAAATAAGATGAACAAAATGGTTAAGAGCCTGCTTACTTTAAATCAATTAGAGTTTGGAGATTCTCATGTAAATATGGAGCGGTTTAATCTTATTTCAGTTATTTATGGCGTAATATCTTCTATGAAACTTCAGGCACAGCAAAAGGATGTAAAAATACAATTTACTTGTGATGAAGAGGTTTTTGTTTGGGCAGATGAGTTTCAGATAGAAGAGGTAATTACGAATTATTTGAGTAATGCACTCAATCACGTTGATGAAAACAAAATAATTAAAGTAGAAATTATCAGAAAAAATGGTATAGTAAGAGTAGCAGTTTTTAACACAGGAAAAAATATACCAAAGCAGGATTTGGATAATATCTGGATTAAATTCTACAAAGTAGATAAAGCACGAACCAGAGCTTATGGTGGAAACGGTATTGGACTTTCTATTGTGAAGGCGATTATGGACAGACATAATAAGTCATATGGAGTAATCAATAAAGAAAATGGAGTAGAGTTTTGGTTTGAGTTAGACTGCAATAACTTAGAAGAGAGGCAGAGTGAATGATTGCAATAATAGATTATGATGCAGGAAACATAAAAAGCGTGGAGAAAGCATTTCAGTTTTTAGGAGAGGAAACAGTTTTGTCCAGAGATAGAGATGAGATACTTTCAGCAGATAAGGTGGTGCTTCCGGGAGTAGGTTCCTTTGGAGATGCCATGACGAAATTAAAAGATTATCATCTCATAAACACTATTTATGATGTAGTAGATAATAAAACACCATTTTTAGGGATTTGTCTTGGACTTCAGTTATTGTTTGAAAGCAGTGACGAGACAACAGGAATGAGGGGGCTTGGAATATTACCAGGAGAGATTGTAAAAATTCCGGATAAACCAGGATTTAAGATTCCGCATATTGGATGGAATTCATTAGACTTGGTAAATAACGGAAGATTATTTGAGGGAATTGATGAGCAGTCTTATGTTTATTTTGTACATTCTTATTACTTAAAGGCAAGGGAAGAGCAGATAGTAAAGGCAAAAACAGATTATGTGGTAGATATCCATGCATCTGTTGAAAAGGATAATGTATTTGCATGTCAGTTTCACCCGGAAAAAAGTGGAGATGTAGGACTAAAGATATTAAAGAATTTTGCTGGATTGGAGAAATAAATGCATACGAAAAGAATTATTCCGTGCTTGGATATAAATAACAACAGAGTTGTAAAAGGAACTAATTTTGTGAATCTGAGAGACGCAGGCGACCCGGTAGAAGTCGCAAAGGCATATAATAAAGCAGGTGCAGATGAGCTCGTTTTTTTAGATATTACGGCATCATCAGACCACAGAGCAACAGTAGTAGATTTGGTAAGAAAGGTGGCTGAACAGGTTTTTATACCATTTACAGTTGGTGGCGGAATCCGTACTGTAGATGATTTTAAGGCATTGTTACGTGAAGGTGCTGACAAGATTAGCATTAATTCTTCGGCAATTATGAATCCAAATCTAATCAGCGAGGCGGCAGATAAGTTTGGGAGTCAGTGCGTGGTTGTGGCGATTGATGCGAAAAGAAGAGCGGACGGCAGTGGATGGAATATTTATAAAAATGGCGGACGTGTAGATATGGGGATTGATGCTGTGGAATGGGCAATGAAAGCGAACAGGCTTGGAGCAGGAGAAATACTTCTTACGAGCATGGACTGTGATGGTGTGAAGCAGGGATATGATTTAGAATTGACAAAAACGATTGCGGAGAATGTCTCAATTCCTGTAATCGCATCAGGCGGAGCAGGAAGTATGGAGCATTTTTATGATGCGCTTACAGAGGGAAAGGCAGATGCAGCTCTGGCAGCGTCTTTATTCCACTATAAAGAGTTGGAAATCATGGATTTGAAATATTATCTGGATGAAAAAGGAGTATCGGTAAGGATTTAACATAAGAAGACGAGAGAAAAGTTATGAAGTATTATTTTATCGTAAACCCTGACAGCGGAAGAATGGAAAGAGGGAAAATAGAAAAAAATATTCGAACAGCTTGTTTAAAAAGAGAAATACCCTATGAGATAATGTATACGAAAAAAGAGGGTGATGCGAAAGCACTTGCGAATAAAATTCCCGATAAGGAGTGTGTTGTTTTTTCTGTGGGAGGGGATGGAACATTAAATGACGTGCTAAATGGAATAATGGGATCAGAACATAAAGTGTTAGGCAACATTCCGACAGGCAGCGGAAATGATTTTGAAAAGACTTTAAAAAAGTATTCTACAGGAATTGTTACGATTGATGTAGGACGGATTAATCATCGGTTCTTCGTAAATGTTGCATGTTTAGGATTAGATGCTGATGTGGCAGAAAACTTAAAACATGTGAGACATAGAAAATGGATTCCGGTAAGTCAGAGATACAATGCAAGTCTGATTTATACATATTTTAAATATCAGTTTAAGAAACTCAAAATTACAATGGGAGAGACGCAAGTAGAGAATGAGTGTACAATATTAGCCATTGGAAACGGTCAATATTATGGTGGTGGATTTCGTATTGCCCCCCATGCATTATTGGATGATGGGATGTTAGATATTTATTTTGTGGAAAAAATGCCTAAGCCGAAAATGATTCCGGTTTTGTTAAAATTGCTAAAGGCGAAACATGAAGATTCTGCTTGTGTAAAAAGATATTCTGAGAAAAAGATTATAGTGGATTCAGAGGAACTTTGTACATTTAATGTAGATGGAGAATCTATGCGTTCAAAGCGTTTTGAGATTGAGTTGATACCAAGTGCATTAAAAGTGTTTAATGATAGAAACTTTATTGAAGAAATTATATAAGAAACATTTTAGGAGGAAAACTATGGGAATGATTGACAATGATTGGGTAGAACCATTAAATATGGAATTTAGAAAGCCATATTATAGAGAGTTGTATAACTTTGTACGGGAGGAATACAGCAGAACCGTAATATATCCACCGGCAGATGATATTTTTAATGCTTTTCATTTTACACCTTTAAAAGATGTAAAAGTATTATTGCTTGGACAAGATCCATATCATAATGTAAATCAGGCACATGGTTTGTCTTTTTCTGTTTTACCTGGAAATGATACACCTCCATCTCTTGTGAATATTTATCAGGAATTACATGATGATTTGGGATGCGATATACCGAATAATGGTTATTTAAAGAAATGGGCAGACCAGGGTGTATTGCTGCTTAATACAGTACTGACTGTCCGGGCACATCAGGCAAATTCTCATCAGGGACACGGATGGGAGCAGTTTACAGATGCAGTGATTCAGGCAGTGAACGCACAGGACAGACCGATTGTATATTTTCTGTGGGGAAGTCCTGCAAGAAGGAAAAAGTCCATGCTTACGAATCCAAAACATTTGATATTAGAGGCACCACATCCAAGTCCGTTATCAGCATACAGAGGATTTTTTGGATGTAAACATTTTAGTAAAGCAAATGAGTTTTTGAAAGCAAATGGTGTAGAACCGATAGACTGGCAGATAGAAAATATATAGGAGATAGTATGAGAAATATTGAAAATAAAGTGGTGGAATCCCTCTTTTCCATGCAGGATTTAGAGTACAAAAGATTTCATGCAAAACTGATTCCAAACGTTGATGAAGAACTGGTAATTGGAGTAAGAACACCGGCACTTAGAAAATTTGCAAAAGATTTTGCTAAGACAGATGAAGCAAAAGAGTTTATACAGACACTTCCGCACAAGTATTATGAAGAAAATAATCTGCACGGTTTCATTTTGGAACAGATAAAAGATTATGATGAGTGTATTGCAGAAGTAGAACGATTTCTACCCTATGTGGATAATTGGGCCACTTGTGATTTGATGTCTCCAAAAATATTTCAAAAGAATCGTGTAAGGCTTTTAGAAAAAATAAAAGTGTGGATAAAATCTGATGATACATACACTATCCGGTTTGCAATTGAAATGTTGATGAAATATTTTTTAGATGACACATTTGATATGGTGTATCCTAAAATGGTATCAGAGGTGAAGTCTGATGAATACTATGTTAATATGATGATTGCATGGTATTTTGCCACAGCGTTGGCAAAGCAGTATGACTGGATATTACCTTTTATTGAAAATAAGAAATTAGATAAATGGACACATAATAAAGCAATCCAGAAGGCTGTTGAAAGCAGAAGAATTGCTCAGGAACAGAAAGATTATCTGAGAACACTAAAAATGAAATAAAAGTAGAAGTTTATTATGTAATAGAATAATTCTCCCACAAAATGTCAAAACTATTTTTAAAATTTAGTATATTTGTGGGAGGTTTTTTATGAAAAATAATAATAAAGAAGAAATGCCTTTAGGATTGGGATTTGGTTTGGCAATGAATGATAATGCGATGGAACATTTTTCAAATCTTACAGACTCAGAGAAAAAACAGGTTATAGAAACAGCTAGAACAGTACAGTCAAAAAAAGAGATGAATAGTTTAATACAGGATATTGCAAAAATGTAGGCTTCATAAGAATTCGATTTAAAACGCAGGCAATGAAAGTTTATGTTATAACAAAATACTGCACTTGGATTTATTTAACAAATTCAAGTGCAGTATTTTTGTCAAATATAATTAAATTATAATTGTTATATCATTTTGTTATGACAATTTGTTGATAAAATTTAACAAATTTTGCAATTATAAGAAAAGGGAGGAAAAGCAAAAATGTTGTCACATTTAGATGCTTTGGAAGCAGAAGCAATATATATAATAAGAGAGGTTGCTGCAGAGTGTGAAAATCCTGTAATGTTGTATTCGATTGGAAAAGATAGTTCGGTTATGCTTCATCTTGCTATGAAAGCGTTTTATCCGGAAAAGCCACCATTTCCATTTCTACACATAGACACAACATGGAAATTTAAAGAAATGATTAATTTTAGAGATAAAATTTCCGAGAAATATGGAATAGAAATGATTTCTTATTCTAATGAAGAGGGAATCAGACAAGGAATTAATCCTTTTGAACATGGTGCTGCTTATACAGATATTATGAAAACCCAGGCATTAAAAGACGCTTTAGATAAATATGGATTTACTGCAGCATTTGGTGGAGGAAGAAGAGACGAAGAAAAATCCAGAGCGAAAGAAAGAATCTTTTCTTTCAGGAATAAAGAACATGCATGGGATCCTAAAAATCAAAGACCAGAAATGTGGAAATTATATAATACAAAAATTTTTAAAGGGGAAAGCATTCGTGTTTTTCCAATATCTAATTGGACAGAAAAAGATATCTGGCAGTATATAAAAAGAGAGAATATTGAAATCGTTTCTTTATACTATGCAGATTACAGACCTGTAGTAGAGAGAGAGGGAAATCTTATTATGGTAGATGATGATAGAATGAGACTTTTGCCAAATGAACATCCTGAAATGAAAAAGGTTCGTTTTCGAACATTAGGATGTTATCCCTTGACCGGAGGAATAGAGTCGGAAGCGGATACGCTGGACAAGATTATAGAGGAAACTTTAGGTGCAGTTTCATCAGAACGGACAAGCAGAGTTATTGACAATGAGGCAGCTGGCAGTATGGAGAGAAGAAAACGGGAGGGATATTTTTAAATGAAGAGTCTGTTAAAATTTATTACGTGTGGCAGTGTAGACGATGGAAAATCAACCTTGATAGGGCATATGCTATATGATGCAAAACTGCTTTTTGCGGATCAGGAAAAAACGTTGGAATTAGATAGTAAAGTTGGAAGTGCGGGTGGAGAAATGGACTATTCACTACTGTTGGATGGTCTTATGGCTGAAAGAGAACAGGGAATAACCATTGATGTGGCATATAGATATTTTACAACAGAAAAAAGAAGTTTTATTGTAGCAGATACACCGGGACATGAAGAGTATACGAGAAACATGGCAGTAGGAGCATCATTTGCAGATTTGGCAGTGATTCTTATTGACGCATCGGCAGGTTTGATGACACAGACAAAAAGACATATAAGAATATGCGCACTTATGGGGATTGAACATATTGTTTTTGCTGTAAACAAAATGGATGTTATCAAATATCAAGAACAAATATTTCTTGATATAGAAAATGATATTAATGATATGGTAAAGGAATTTACATTTAAAACTATAAAAATTATTCCGGTGTCAGCAAAAAAAGGGGATAATCTTACAAATAAGTCAAAAAACATGGCATGGTATCAGGAAGAAACTTTATTAGAATATCTTGAAACTATAGATGTCTCAAAAAAGGAAGAAAAGGAAGAATTGGTATTACCGGTTCAAAGAGTATGCAGACCGGATAGAACCTTTAGAGGATTTCAGGGAGAAATCTCTGCAGGACAGATAAAAGTAGGGCAGAAAGTCTATATATATCCAAACAAAGAACAGGCAAAAATCAAAAAGATCTTTGTGACAGATAAAGAAGACGGATGTGGAGTAAAAGGGCAGGCAGTAACAGTACAATTGAATAGAGAGGTAGATGTTTCTAGAGGATGTGTTATATCATCTAGTGATAATCTGACAGTAAGTAATATATTTAATGCAAAAATATTATGGTTGGACGATACACCTTTGATAGAGGGCAAGAATTATTATCTGAAAATAGGAACAAAAATGCTCTTAGGTACAGTTATGAAAATCAAATATAAGATTGATGTAAATGAGGGAAATCATCTGTCTGTAAAAATATTAAATAAAAATGAAATTGCCTCTTGCGATATTATTTTAAATGAAAGAATCGTTATTAACCGCTTTGAAGATAATAAAGAACTTGGCGCATTTATTCTTATAGACAGGGTAAGTAATATGACTTCGGCGTGTGGTGTTGTAGAACACACGCTTAGAAGAGGAGATAACATAGTCTATCACAAAATGGACATTGACAGAACAAAAAGAGCAGCAAGTTTAAACCAAAATCCAAAGTCTGTTTGGTTTACCGGATTGTCAGGTGCCGGAAAATCTACACTGGTAAATGAAGTAGAAAAAAGATTGTTTGCAAAAGGGAAACATACGATGGTTCTGGATGGAGATAATGTGAGGCTTGGTCTAAATAAAAATTTAGGTTTTGAAGAAAAGGACAGAATTGAAAATATCAGAAGGAACGCGGAAGTGTGCAGGCTAATGAATGATGCAGGGTTAATTGTCCTGACGGCATTGGTAGCACCATATCAGAAGGATAGAGATTCTGCCAGGAATATTATAGGAGAAGATTCCTTTGTAGAAGTATATGTCAGTACATCATTAGAGGTTTGCAAGAAAAGAGATGTAAAGGGACTATATCAGAAAGCACAAAATAATGAGATTCCAAACTTTACCGGAGTTAGTGCTCCATATGAAGTTCCGTGTAATCCGGATATTATTGTGGATACAGAACATCGGTCAATAGAAGAGACTGTAAACTACATTATGCAGGAATTAGAGCGGTATCAGTTATAACAGTATAATGCGGTGAATTTTTACACAAAAGAAATTACAGCAAACTGAAAATAAAAGGAAAGGATTGAAATATAAAACGTTATATGAGCAATTATAAAATAAAAAATTTAGCAAAGAGATTATATGTTGCTATGGGGCTGCCTCAAAATACAATTACAGTCAAGAGTGCACAATGGATGAAGGAGCAGTCATTAAAATATGAAAAAGAGTTACAGAGAAATTTGGAGGTGGAAATAGAATCTAACATTAGAGCGAAAGAACCATATCAGTTACAGTCGATGGCAATAGAAAGGGCAATCGGAATGATTGTAAATGAGAGAAAGTACAAATTTAGTAATATGCTGATAATAAAAAATCCATATCAGTATGCACCTCTTTGTGCAATGGCTGTTTTTTATACAAAAAGAGAGAGAAATGTGAGGGTTACTGTTTTTGGAAAAGAGGATAGCGAGAATATCTCGTATGAAGTTAAATCTGGATGTTACCATACAATTCCAATTATGGGATTGTATCCGGGAACAAAAAATAAAATAAAAATTGAACTTTTGAGTAAAAAGAATAGAGTAAAAAGTAGAGAAATCGTTCTGACAACTGATAAAATAAAAGGGAAAAGTTCAGGAATCAAAGTAAACAGTACAGCATATTCTTCTCAGAAATATGTATATGATTTGACATTAGTCTATGGCGGTGATGACGGTGTTTTTCCATATGCATTTGACAGGAAAGGAGACATTCGGTTTTGTTTTTCTATGGTACCAAAAACATATGGTTTTAAACCAATTTCAAAGGGGAGATATCTCTTTTTAGATAAGACAGTTACAAGGCATACAGACACAAATCCTACATCTGTACACATGTATGTGGTGGATCAGATGGGGAGATTTATAAAACGTTACGCTATTGAAAAAGGAGCACATCATGATTTTTGTGAACTTGATAATGGAAATTATGCAGTAGTATCGAATGCCTTTAATAATAATACGATTGAAGATTCTGTTATTGAAATTGAACATAATACTGGAAATATTGTGAATGAAATCTGGTTGAAAGACTATGTTGACAGCCGTTTTGTAGATTCTCCAGACTGGGCACATATTAATACGTTGGAATATGACAACCACAACAAAAAATTAATGGTATGTCTTCGAAATCTCCACGCAGTCATAAAACTAAATTATGAGAAAAAACAGGTGGAATGGGTTCTGGGAAATCCGGAATTTTTCAAAAATACTTCAATGGAAGATAAAGTGTTAAAGCCTGTTGGAGATATGGAATGGTTTTTTCAGGCACATTCAGCTTATTTTATAGATGAAGTATGTGATGAAAATGGATATCGGAAATTAATTATTTATGATAATCACATTAATAAGAGGCGACCGGTCAGCTATTATAATAAAAGTGAAAATTCATATGCAAAAATATATCAAATTAATGAGAGCGAAGGAACGGTAAAACTGTATAAAACATTTGTTACAGATAAGTCTATTGTGCGTTCGATTGCTATTTGCGAAAAAGAGATGGGCAGAGTATGTGTTATGAATGGAAAAGTACGGAGTGATGATTTTGCGAAAGGAACAATTATAGAGTTTGATTATCAAACCGGTGAGATGCTGAATAGATATACAATGAATTTTGGATTTTATAGAGCATATCCGTTTAGGTTTTGCCCTGAGCATATGAGTGAGAATATGGAAAAAAGTTCTGATTATTGTTATGGAAATATATGTGGGATAGAGGAAGTTTCAATGCCGGATATTACCAGAGCTGATAAAGTGCCTCCGATAATCCTTGAGAGCATTTATAACAGTGAAAGGGAACGTACTGAAAAATTAAAATCGTTGGTTTTGAGCCATCCGGAACAGATTGACAGCGAACAGGATATGGCGAGAATTAAACTATATGTTGAAGAAGATTTATTATGTGTAACGATGATAGATCATTTGCTGGACGGTGTGTATCTGATAGGAGAGGAACACGCATACTATAAAGATTTATCACAGACATCCCAAAAAAGGCCGGAGTATTTTGCCAGAGTTTTTGTGGGAGAGCTTATTCCTCTTAATGGAATAAAGGACGATAAATATACAATTTATTATAATTTAAATAACAAATTATATAGGACAGATAATTGGATTCAGATAAGAAAGGTTGAGAAAAATGAAAAATAGAATTTTGGTTTTTACTATTTTAATGATGGTAGTATTTATGACAGGATGTGGAAAAGATGAAAATACTTTGAATGTTGCATACTTTGACAATATTACACATGGACAGGCGTTGATTATGAAGTCACAGAATATGCTTGAAAAAGAGTTAGGAAATGATATGAAAGTCAAGTGGTTCTCCTTTGATGCAGGAACTTCTTTGGTAGAGGCTTTGTTCTCCAAGGACATTGATATTGGGTATATCGGACCGGTTCCGGCAGTGTCTGCGAATATAAAGTCTAAGGGAGATTTTGTAATTATTAGTGGAGCAGCAAAGGGCGGAACTGTTCTGATTGCAAAAAAAGGCTCGAATATTCGGTCTGTAAAAGATTTAAAAGGTAAAAATGTATCTGTTCCATCTATTGGAAATACGCAGCATTTATTGCTGTTAAAGTTATTAAAGGAGAATAATCTTTCAGTAAAATCAGATAAAGGAGATGTTAACATTGTCGAGGCAAATAATGCAGATGTAGAAAATCTGATGAAAAATGAAGATATTGATGCAGCGATTGTTCCTGAACCATGGGGAAGTACATTAACTGGAAAAGAAGTTGCAGAAACTGTTTTGAATTATAGGGAAATAGCGGATAATGGTGATTATGTGGTTACTACAGTAATTGTGAATAAGGAATATATGGAAAGCCATGAAGATGTGGTGAAAAAATTTTTGAATGCACATATTGAGGCAACAGAATATATTGTACAATATCCGGATGAGGCTGCAAAACTAATGAATCATCAGTTAAAAGAGGACACGGGTAAAAAAATTGAAGAAAATATTATTTCAGAATCTCTGAATAGCATTTCTTTTTCATGTGATTTTGGTGAAAAATCTGTTTTTGAGTATGCAGGGATATGCAAAGATATTAATTTCATAAAGCAGATGCCGGACAATGGAATTATAAGTGATAAATTGATAAATAATGTATTGGATAGTAGAAAGTAGTGAAGAGACAGAAAAATTATAGGAGAAATATATGTTAGAATTAAAAAAAGTATCAAAAATATATGATAATGATACAGATACATTAAACAATATTAATCTGACAATAGAAGAGGGGAGTTTTACCTGCATTGTTGGTGCTTCCGGTTCTGGAAAATCCACATTACTGAAATTGATTGCAGGTTTGGAAAAACCAACATCAGGAGATATTATACTGGATGGCAATGCGGTTATTTCCCCATCGCGTGAGAGAACTGTGATGTTTCAGGAATCGGCATTATTTCCGTGGCTGTCTGTGATTGATAATATTAAATTTGGGTTGGATATAGCAGGATTATCAAAAGAGGAAAAAGAAAAAAAAGCCATGTACTATTTAAGAATGGTAAATTTGGAAGCGTACAGAGATTATGCAGTTCATCAACTGTCAGGAGGGATGAAGCAGAGAGTATCTTTCGCAAGAGCACTTGCTATGGACAGTAAGATGCTGTTGATGGACGAACCTTTTTCAGCTTTAGATAAACAGACAACCAATCATTTGAGAATGCAGGTAGAAAAAATATGGGAAAAGACCCATAAAACAATTATCTTAATAACACATAGTGTAGAGGAAGCAGTTTTTTTTGGTGACAGAGTATTATTTTTGTCAAGAAACAGCCATAAGATTGAAAAATACTGTGACATAAATTTGGAGAGACCAAGAAATATAAAATCTCCTGAATTTTTGGAATATCGTTCGGAAATATTGGAGTGGATAGAAAAGGATGTAGACTTTTCGGAGGAGGAAAAGGTTTATGTATAAAAAAGAAAAAAAACAGACAATACTGGGCAGTATTCTGTTTTACATCGCTCTGCTTGTTCTATGGCAGATTGTGTTTTGGATGGGAACAGAGGTTTTAGCAATATGGGAGAGTTATACTTTTCCAAGTATTGTGGGAATTATAGAAAGGTTTTTTGAACTTTGGAAAGATGGGACAATTGCAGAGTCAATAGGATACAGTCTGGGAAGAGGAGTAATGGGATATATCATATCCTGTATTATCGGATGCATTGTTGGAGCGGTTATATTAAATGTAAAGTACCTTAATACTTATTTAAAACCTATGCTCATGGGAATACAAACACTTCCAAGTATATGCTGGGTACCTTTTGCAATTTTGTGGTTTGGTCTAGGTGAAAATTCCATCTTGTTTGTAATAATTATGGGTTCAGCACTGTCTATTGCGCTGTCGGTGGAAAGTAGTGTTAGAAACGTAGATAAGATTTATGTGCAGGCTGCAAGTACAATGGGAGCAAAAGGAATAAAAATGTTATATAAAGTAATTATACCGGCAGCAATCCCCATGCTGATATCAGGATTTAGACAAGGCTGGTCATTTGCATGGAGAGCATTAATGGCAGGAGAGGTTATCTCCTCGTCGGTAGGTCTGGGTTATACCCTGATGGTTGGAAGGAATCTGGCAGATATTAATCAGGTAATGCTGGTTATGATAATTATTGTAATTATTGGAATTATTGTAGATAAAGCTTTTTTCTCGTTGATTGAAAAGAGAGTATTACGAAAAAGAGGATTGTATGTCGGTTAGTAATAGTTTGGTTGCCGTTAGAGAAGAAGTTTAGAAAAAGGTATACTGTATGGAAATTTTATTCCTGACAGTATACCTTTTTTAAAAAAACATTATAAAAAATTTTGGTTCTATTTGTCTTTTGTTAATCTCTTATTTGCTGTAGCCAGCATTAGTTTAATACGATTCAACTGATTTACTTCACTGGCACCAGGGTCGTAATCCACCGCCACAATATTGGCTTCTGGGTACATCGTACGTATTTTTTTAATAACACCTTTTCCTACGATGTGGTTTGGTAAACATGCAAATGGCTGTGTGCAGACAATGTTTGGAACACCATCATGAATTAAATGAAGCATCTCTCCGGTCAGAAACCACCCTTCACCGGTCTGATTGCCGATAGAAACTACTTTTTCTGCCATTTTGCTCATTTCCCAGATGTCAGAAGTAGGAGTAAAATGTTTACTCTTTATAAGTGCTTTTTTTGCAGAATTACGCATCCATTCTATTCCTCGAATACCAAGATTGCTGAGACGAACCGTTTTTTTATCAAAACCAAGATTTTCGTGCTTAAACGTTGCATTTCTGAAGCCATATAGGAAGAAATCTACCAAATCAGGCATTACTGCTTCAGCACCTTCTGATTCTAAGAGTTGAACCAGATCATTGTTAGCAGTAGGAGAGAATTTGACTAAAATTTCGCCTACGATACCAACTCTTGGTTTTTGAATATTTTTCACAGGAATTGCATCAAATTCCTCTACTATTTTTCTCATATTTCGTTTGAAACGTCTGATACCAAACTTTTTATCAGCTAATTGTTTACAAAGTTTATATTCCCATTTTTTATGAAGGGCATCTGTTTCTCCCTCATTTACTTCGTAAGGTCTTGTTCGATAGACAACTCTCATAAACAGGTCGCCATACATTGCAGCCTGAACTGCTTTTAGGGCAAACTTTGGTGTGATTTTAAAACCGCTGTTTTTTTCCAGTCCCTGCAGTGAAAGAGAGAGTACAGGAATATGTCCCATACCTGCTTTTTCTAAAGCTCTTCTGATAAAACCAATATAGTTTGTAGCACGGCAGCCGCCACCGGTCTGGGTAATAATTACTGCTGTTTTGTTTAAGTCATATTTACCGGAGAGCAGAGCTTCCATAATCTGCCCGACCACAATCAGGGAAGGATAACATGCGTCATTATTTACATATTTCAGACCCATATCAATACAGGATTTATTACTTTTCATAATTTCAAAATGATACCCACAGGAATTTAGTGCTGATTCCAACATTTTAAAATGAATTGGGCTCATCTGTGGTGTTAGAATAGTATATTTATCGTCATACATCTGCTTTGTGAATTCCACCTTATTAATAGAAGAAGGTTGGATATACCGTTCGAATTTGTTTTCCGAACGAACTCTGATTGCAGCAAGCAGTGAACGGATACGAATTCTGGCAGCACCTAAATTATTTACCTCATCAATTTTTAAAACGGTGTATATCTTTCCTGATTTTGTCAGAATATCACTCACACAGTCTGTTGTAACGGCATCTAAACCACATCCAAAGGAATTTAGCTGTACTAAATCAAGGTCCTCTCTCGTTTTAACATAATTGGCAGCACGATAAAGCCGTGAATGATACATCCACTGGTCGGAAACAATTAATGGTCGTTCAACTTCTGCCAGATGAGAGATAGAATCCTCGGTTAAGACAGCAAGACCATATGAATTAATCATTTCAGGAATTCCATGATTGATTTCAGGATCTACATGATATGGACGACCTGCCAGAACAATACCACGTTTACCGTTTTGTTCCATATATTTTAGAGTTTCTTCCCCTTTGCGTGCCATATCATCTCGAGATGCTAAAAGTTCGTTCCATGCCAGATGGGCAGCATTCTTTATTTCCGCCTGGTCAATGCCAAATTCTTTTGTAAATTCCTCTACAAGACGTGTTGTAATTGTATCTTCATTTGTAAGAGCCATAAAAGGGTTCATAAATTTTATGGAATAATCCTCTAATTCTTCTACATTATTTTTAATGTTCTCTGCATAGGATGTAACAATCGGACAATTATAATGGTTGTTGGCATCAGGGGTTTCGTTCCGCTCGTATGGAATACAAGGATAGAAGATAAATTTAACACCTTCCTGAATAAGCCACTGAATATGTCCGTGTACAAGTTTGGCAGGGTAACATTCGGACTCGCTCGGAATAGACTCAATGCCCATCTCGTAAATCTTGTGGGAAGATTCTGGTGAAAGGACAACGCTATATCCTAATTCCTTAAAGAATGTAGCCCAGAATGGAAAATTCTCATACATATTAAGGACTCTTGGAATACCAACCACACCCCTAGGTGCAGTGTCTTTGTCCAAAGGCTTATAGCCAAACATTCTCTGCAACTTATATTCAAAAAGATTTGGAATATTTTCTTTATTTTTCTGTCCGCCAACACCTTTTTCACATCGGTTTCCACTGATAAATCTACGACCGTCAGAAAATTTGTTAATTGTAAGCAGACATGAGTTTGTACAGCCTTTACATCTTGTCATGGAAGTTTCGTAAGAAAATGCTTCTAATTGCACAAGGTTAAGCATAGTAGTAGCTTCGCCGTGATATCTTTCTTTTGCAATCAAAGCGGCACCAAAGGCACCCATGATACCAGCAATATCCGGTCTGATAGCATGTATTCCGGCTACTTTTTCCAGACTTCTAAGGACGGCGTCATTATAAAAAGTACCACCCTGAACAACTACTTTACGACCTAAATCTTTTGCATCAGATATTTTGATTACCTTGTATAAGGCATTTTTGATAACAGAGTAAGCAAGACCAGATGAAATATCAGCCACACTGGCACCTTCTTTCTGCGCCTGTTTTACATTTGAGTTCATAAAAACGGTACATCTAGTACCTAAGTCTGTGGGGTTAGAAGCAAACAATGCTTCTTTTGCAAAATCCTGTACAGAGAAATTTAATGATTTTGCAAATGTTTCTATAAAAGAACCGCATCCTGAAGAACAGGCTTCATTTAACTGAACGCTGTCTACAGAATTGTTCTTGATTTTAATACATTTCATATCCTGCCCACCGATGTCCAGAATACAATCTACCTGAGGCTCAAAGAAAGCAGCGGCATAATAGTGAGCGACGGTTTCGACTTCGCCTTCGTCTAACATAAGGGCTTCTTTAATCAAAGCCTCACCATATCCTGTGGAGCAGGAGCGTACAATATGTGCATCTTTCGGCAATTTTTTATAAATATCTTTTACGGCATCAATAATTGTTTGTAGAGGGTTTCCGTTATTTCCACTGTAAAATGAGTAGAGTAAAGAACCATCTTCAGCGACTAATGCAGCTTTGGTAGTGGTAGAACCGGAATCAATACCGAGAAAACAGTTTCCTTTGTATGATGTAAGTTTACCCTTTTTTACTTCAGCTTTTTGATGCCTTGTTAGAAATTTGTCGTATTCTTCCTGATTGTGGAATAATGGGTCAAGACGTTTGATTTCCATTGACATCTTCACACCTTTAGATAATTGTTCATATAAATCTACAATATTTACACGAACACTGGATTTATGATTTAATGCAGCACCAGTAGCAGCAAATAAATGAGAATGTTCTGGAGCTACAATATGTTTATCGTCTAATTTTAATGTTCGGATAAATGCGTTTTTCAACTCGGGTAAAAAATGAAGTGGTCCGCCTAAAAATGCTACTGTACCTCGTATTGGTTTACCACAGGCAAGACCGGAAATTGTCTGATTGACCACAGCCTGAAAAATAGAAGCAGCTAAATCTTCTTTGGTAGCCCCTTCATTAATTAATGGCTGAATATCTGTTTTAGCAAAAACACCACATCTTGCTGCAATTGGATAAATTGCCTGATAGTTTTTTGCATATTCATTTAAACCTGAAGCATCTGTCTGTAAAAGAGATGCCATCTGGTCGATAAAAGAACCTGTACCTCCTGCACAGATACCATTCATCCTCTGTTCAATACCATTTGTAAAGTAAATGATTTTTGCATCCTCTCCGCCTAATTCAATTGCAACATCTGTCTGTGGAGCATAATCTTCTAATGCAGTAGAGACAGCAACAACTTCCTGAACAAATGGAATTTTTAAATGTTCTGAAAGTGCAAGACCTCCGGAACCGGTAATCATAGGACACAACTCTATTGAACCCAGCATGTTATGTGCTTTTTTTAATAAAGAAACCAAAGTTTCCTGTATATTAGCAAAATGTCTTTCGTAATCTGAAAAAATAATATTTTTTTCTTTATCAAGTATTGCAATTTTTACGGTAGTAGAACCGATATCAATACCTAACCTGTAATAATCATTTTTAACCATATCTTCACCTTATCCTAAATATGTGTTCATTTGACAAAATACTATCAAAAACGACTATTTATTATATAATAAATAGGAAGAAAACTCAACTATCTTGAAAAGACAATTCCAACAAAAAACTATGCCTTATATAAAGTATATTAAAATAATGAATGAAAGATTAATAAGATTTGTTTTTCGTAAATAATGGACAAAGTAGTTTGACAAACTAAGGTGTAGAAACTATACTGTAAAGTGGTTATTTATATATGGGGAATAATACCCTAAAAGGAAAAACAGGAGTAAAAAATATGTCAAAATTTGAAAAAAAATTCGGCAGATACGCAATACCAAATTTGTCATTATATCTAATAGTTGCATACATCATTGGTTATGCGATACAAATACTCAGTCCTCAGATGCATCAGCTGCTCATCTTTGATCCATACATGATTTTTCATGGGCAGGTGTGGAGAATTGTAACATGGATTCTGATGCCGCCAGAGACATTAGGTGTTTTTACGATTATTATGCTGTTTTTGTATTATCAGCTAGGAAGAGGGCTAGAACATACATGGGGAACATACAAATATAATGTATATATGTTTTCAGGTTTTATATTTACAGTAATAGGGGCACTTGGCTTGTATGTTGTTTTGCTTGTTTTATATAGTGCAGGTATCATGCCTGATGAAATTACAGCACAGATGCTGAGTTATGGTATTATCAGTCCGGGACAGTTTTTTGGAACATTTATCGGTTTATTTGTCAGTACTTATTATATAAACATGTCTATTTTTTTGGCATATGCTGTTACGTATCCAGAAGAGCAATTAATGTTATATTTTCTGGTTCCAATTAGAATTAAGTGGTTTGGATATTTGTATGGAGCATATTTAATATATGATATTATCAAAGCATTTAAAACAGGAAGTTTTGTTGTTGGCATTACGGTTACAGTTTTGATTTTTGTTTCATTATTAAACTTCTTAATTTATGTTGTTTTTGGGAGAAATCGTGCCCGGTTTAATCCAAAACAGGCAAAAAGAAGGCATGAGTATAAGCAGTCGGTGAGACAGGCAAAACCAAAAACATATGAGAATGGAGCAAGACATAAATGTGTTGTATGTGGAAGGACAGAGTTAGATGATCCAAATCTTACATTCAGATATTGCTCAAAGTGTTCAGGCAACAAAGAGTATTGTCAGGACCACCTCTTTACTCACGAACATCATTAAAAATCAGGAGGCAGAAAATGCAGCAGAGATTTGATAGAAGTGCAGGAATATTGATGCCTGTCAGCAGTTTACCATCACCTTATGGTATTGGAAGTTTTGGGAAAAGTGCATACGAGTTTGTTGATAATCTTGTAGCAGCGAGACAAAAATTCTGGCAGGTTCTTCCTTTGGGGCCTACTAGTTTTGGAGACAGTCCCTATGCATCCTTTTCTGCTTTTGCAGGAAATCCTTATTTTATAGATTTAGATATGCTGGTGGAAGAAGGATTGCTTGAAAGTGATTATGTAAATGGCTTTATGTGGAACATGGAAGAACAGTATGTGGATTATGGATTAATTTATAATTCCAGATTTCAAGTACTTCGGACAGCTTTTAAAAATAGCAGTCATCAGAATTTAGACGAATATAAAACATTTTTAAAGGAAAATGAATATTGGCTGGAAGGCTATTGTCTTTATAGTGCCTGCAAAAATAAGTTTGAAGGGACTTCATGGACAGACTGGGAGAAAGAGATTAAATTCAGAGAGGAACAGTCTGTACAGGGATTAAAAGAAGAGTTAAAGGATGATATAGAATTTTACAAATTTGTTCAGTATGAGTTTTATGAACAATGGAATAGGTTAAAAGAATATGCCAATGAAAAGGAAATTGAAATTATTGGAGATATACCATTGTATGTGGCAATGGATTCTGCCGATGTATGGCAGCATACAGAATTATTTCAGTTGGATGAGGAATTAAATCCTACGAAAATAGCCGGTGTACCGCCGGATGTATTCTCAGAAACAGGACAGCGATGGGGAAATCCTTTATATGATTGGAAGAAGTTAGAAGCAGAAGACTTTTCATGGTGGAGAAAACGAATGGAACACTCTTCCAGATTATATGATGTAATTCGTATTGATCATTTTATTGGTATGGTTAAGTATTATGCGATACCGGCTGTAGATGAAGATGCCAGAAACGGAGCATGGGAAAAAGGACCAGGCTTAAAATTAATACAAGTAATGAATGAGTCTATTGGTGAAAAGAAAATTATTGCAGAGGATTTAGGTGTCCAGATGCCGGAAGTAGTAAATGTGTTAGAAAAATCGGGATATCCGGGAATGAAAGTTTTGGAGTTTGCCTTTGATGGTAACAGAAAGAATGACCATTTACCATATTATTGGACACAAAATACTGTGGCATATGGAGGTACCCATGATAATGATACATTAATGGGATACTTTACAGGGTTGCAATATTGGGAATTAGGGTATGTTCGTGAATATATGGAATGTAGAAACGATTCTATTGAGGATTTGGTTGATAAGATTTTTAGGACAGCATATGCCAGTGTGGCAGATTTGGTGATTTTCCAGATGCAGGATGTTTTGAAAGTTGGAAACATAGGAAGAATGAATCTTCCGGCCTCTATGGGAACAAATTGGCGTTGGAGAATGTTACAGGGGCAGTTTGGACCGGAGGAAATAGAAAAACTTAGATATTTGTGTGATATTTATGGAAGATAAATATATATGAAAATATTGAAAAACTATGAGAGGCACAATATGCAAAAGTAGTCACAGAAAAGAAATAACAATTTAGGAGGACTGAAAAAATGACAAAGAAACCATTTGTGACAAAGGAGCAGGTTGAGGAGATTGTAAAGAAATATCCTACACCATTTCATATTTATGATGAAAAAGGATTTATGGAGAATGCCAGAAAAGTAAATGAGGCATTTTCATGGAATAAAGGATTTAAAGAATATTTTGCTGTAAAAGCAACTCCAAACCCATTTATTATCAAAAAACTAAAAGAAGCAGGATGTGGTGTTGACTGTTCATCCTATACAGAACTTATGATTGCAGATAAGTTAGGATTTAGAGATGATGAAATTATGTTTTCGTCCAATGAAACACCGGAAGGCGAATTTAAATATTGTAATAACTTAGGTGGAATTATAAATCTGGATGATATTACAATGATTGAGGCTATGGAAAAAGAATGTGGAATTCCTGAGACAGTCAGTTGCAGATATAATCCGGGTGGAGTTTTCGAAGTATGCAATGGAATCATGGATAATCCAGGAGATGCAAAGTATGGAATGACACCAGAGCAGATTGTAGAAGCGTTTAAAATTTTAAAAGCGAAGGGTGTTAAGAATTTTGGAATCCATGCATTTTTGGCATCTAACACAGTAACAAATGAATATTATCCAATGCTTGCAAAGACTATTTTTGAACTGGCAGTAAATCTGGAAAAGGAAACAGGAGCAGATATAAAGTTTATTAATCTTTCTGGTGGTGTTGGTATTCCATATACACCGGATCAGACACCAAATGATATAATGGCGATTGGTGAAGGTGTCAGAAAGGTATATGAAGAAATTCTTACACCTGCAGGAATGGATGATGTGGCAATCTTCACCGAGATGGGAAGATTTATGATGGGACCATATGGCGCATTGGTTACACAGGCAGTTCATGAAAAACACATTTATAAGGAATACATTGGGGTAGATGCCTGTGCGGCGAATTTGATGAGACCGGCTATGTATGGTTCATATCATCATCTTACAGTGCTAGGAAAAGAAGATGCACCATGCACAGAAACATATGATGTGGTAGGAAGTTTATGTGAGAATAATGACAAGTTTGCCATCGACAGAAAACTTCCAAAGATTGAAATGGGTGATTATATATATATTCATGATGCGGGCGCACATGGATTTGCTATGGGATATAACTATAATGGCCGTCTTCGTTCGGCAGAGTTGTTGCTGAAAGAAGATGGAACAGTGGAAATGATTCGAAGAGCAGAGACACCGAAGGACTATTTTGCTACATTTGATTTCTGTGACATTATGGAGTAAGAAAGAATTGTGAACATTATGAAAAAGATTGTAGGAGACTTGTTAAAAAATAAAAACATAGATAGTAGTTTGCAGGAATATTATGGAAGATTTATGGAAATAAATAATAAATATGCAATGATACGTCTTGCAATGAACTACTATACTTACTATGTAATAACATCTGAAGATGGTGGAATGATTGCACCAGGATATAAAGAGTTTGTAGATAAAATTAATCTTTCTATTGAAAAATATATGTGTAAAACGGGTGATTTGTCTGAGGAAATTGCCGGATTAGAAGAAATCCGTAAACAGATTATTGGAAAGGTAAGAGATATTACCTGTTTTGTAGACAGATATAATATTTATGAACATGCATTAAATCGTGTCGAGTATCGTTTTAAAGATGAGAGTTATCCATGCGGGTACAGTGATGAAAACTATACCAGACAAATCATGCAGTTTATTTTGGAAGATGAAGATAACATGATGATAAACAGTAAAATCAAAGATGTTATCGGACAGCTTCCGGTACGTCTTACAAAAAACAAATTTTTTGAAATGCTGTCAAATGGAATAAGTATTTATAATGGTGGAACAAGGGAAAGCCTGAATGACTTTTTGTATATGATTCGTACTTGCTCTATGTTGGACAGCACAGATACTATGGAGACAAATTATCCACATCTTTTAGAGGCTTTTGAACAATTAAAAAATATGAAGTTTAAGGAGATGTCAGAAGCAGACTATAACAAGATGAAAGATAAGTTATCGGATATTACTACGTATATTGATGGCGAAATGGACAGCTGTATGATGATACAGGAGATATTAAATGATTTGCTACTGGTGTTATATACTGATTCATATAAAAAGTCAGATAATATAGTAGCGGCCTGTGATGAAATCGTGAAGGATACCAATCTTTTATTTATGGACAAGTTTTCTCCAAAGTCTTTAGAGGAAATAGAGGATATGTTTGTTATGTTAGAGGGAGAGCAGGAAAAATTATATCCAATGCTTTCATCTTTTGATATTACAGACCAGATAAGAGACAGTTATTCAGAAAAGATAAATGAACTTGGTTTAAAAGAACAGTATGATATTGTATGGAAACTTCCGAAACTGAATTCGGATAGTATGTTTGTGGAAATGGACAGGCTTGAAGATACAACAGTAGTTGATGATGCTTATTTAGAACAACAAAAAGAATATATGGTAAGTGCATACGAAACATTGTTTGCAGAAAATGACAAGATGATTAACAGGGCGGTAATGTCAGCCGTGTTATCGGAACTTCCGATTTTCTTTAATAATATTAGTGAATTGCAGGATTATATTTATAACACGTTGTCTATCTGCACAGATAAAGCAGAAAAACTGGCGTGCATAGAGTTAATCAATGGAATAATGGCGGAATAAAAAATGATTTGGTATGAGGATTTGTATGTGGGATACAATCTGCTGGATAAAAAAAGACAGATTGTAAGAAAAATTAAAAATGGTAAACCAATGTTTAATAAATACGTGATTACTCTGCCACAAAATGACTATGATACTTTGGAAATTTATCCGTCAAATGTTTTAATACAGAAATGGTATCGGGATTCAGATATGGTAGTCATAGGAATTGCCGAAGGGAAAGAAGAAGCGATGGATATGATGACGCTGATTATTATGGAATGTCTGGAACAGACAGGTAGTGTCAATGTAAAAGATTTTATTATGGAGCAGATGGATTAGCCTATGATACATATATTATTGATGATTTTAAAAACAATTGGAATAATTTTATTGGCTATTCTTGCACTATGTCTGTTGATATTGTTTTTTCCGGTGACTTATCAGGTAAGAGGACAGTTGAATGAAAATAACTACCAGATTTCAGTTCGATGCGGATGGCTGTTTCATTTGATTCATTTCGGAGGGAAATTTACCAATAGAGAAAATAAAGCGCGACTTAGAATTTTTGGAGTACCAATTAATTTATTAAAAGAAAAAATCAAAAATGAATCGAAAGAAAAAAAGAGTTCTGACAATAAAGTGGAAAAAGAAGTATTGCAGGTGAATGAACAGTTACAAGGTAATACTTCAGATGAAAAAACAGAACAGACACAGCAGAAACAAAGTGATTATCAGGAAAAGGAGCAGCAGGAAGAGGGAAATAATAAGCCAGATGACATTATAGAGGATAAGAAAACACTTGTAGATAAAATTAGAAACTTTATTGGAACGACACATGAATGGATGCAAAAGGCAGTAACATTTTTGAAAAATGCTTTAAAAAATTTAAAAGCAACATATAATAAAGCAAAAGAATTTAAAGCGTTTGTTACAGCAAATACAACAAAAGAGGCGTATCATTATGGAAAAGAAATTGTTTTAAAAGCAATAAAGCATATTTTTCCTAGGAAAATTAGGGCAGACGTTCAGCTGGGATTTGAGGAACCGGATATTACAGGGAAGGTGCTTGGATATATTGCAATGTTTTTTGCTGTATTTCACATTAATCCAAAAAAAATATCAATAGAGCCTTATTTTGATAAAAACATAATAAAGGGAAATATTAAAATAAAAGGACATTTTTTGATAGGTGTTCTTCTGATATATGTATTAAAATTTTATTTTAAGAAAGAAATTCATGATATCATAAAAAAGTTTAGTTAAACAAGGAGGCGTTATAATGGCAGACAACAAAAAAAACACAGACGATTTATTAAAAGCAATGGAAAAATTTATTACTACCAAATCTGTAGTAGGGGAACCGGTAGTGGTTGGTGAAACAATTATTTTACCAATGGCTGATGTTTCATTTGGTATGGGAATCGGAACTTTTGCGAAAGGAGATAATGGTACAGGCGGAGTCGGAGGAAAGATTTCTCCAAGTGCAGTATTGGTTATTAAAAATGGTTCTTCAAAATTGATTAGTGTAAAGGATCATGATGGGTTATCCAGAATTATAGATATGGTTCCGGATATTGTAAATAAGTTTACAAGCAAAGAAGAGGATTTTGATGACTTAGATAATGAAGCACAAGCATAATATTGGGGAAAGATACTGTATAAGCTGCATATAATACACTATAACCTTTTAGATAAAGTGGGTGTAGTATGCATAGATTATGTGGATTTGCTTTGTTTTGGATGGCAGTGGGTATGATTATATCCATGTTAATTGAGAGTACCTTTTTTGTGGTTTGCATTATTATATTATGTTTAATCATAGGATTTAATTTGTTCTGTAAAAATTAATGATTGTACAAAATAGAAAAAGAAAAGAGAGACGAGAATGAAGATATCAGATTTATTTCAGGAAAAGACAGTGTTTTCTTTTGAGGTATTTCCACCAAAAAAAGAAAGTGGTGTAGAAACAATTTATAAAACTTTAGAGGCGTTAAAGGATTTGAATCCGGATTTTATCAGCGTGACATATGGTGCCGGCGGTTCAGGTGTGGCAAATGCAACAACCATCGACCTATGTTCGAAAATAAAAAATGAATATCATGTTGAAACAATTGCACATTTATCTTGTTTATATAATACAAGAGAGAGTGTGGACAAGATATTGGAACAGTTAAAGGCAGAAGGTGTTGAAAATATTCTGGCGTTAAGAGGAGATGTAAATCCTGATTTTGAAGTAGAAAAGGATTTTAGATTTGCATCGGATCTGACAGAGTATATATTGTCAAAGAACATGGGATTTCATGTGTCAGGGGCTTGTTATCCGGAAGTGCATCAGGAAGCAGAGAGCATGATTGCTGATATTAAGAATTTAAAAAAGAAAGTTGATGCAGGGGCAGAACATCTGATTTCACAACTGTTTTTTGACAACCATGCTTATTATGATTTTGTTGATAAAGTAAGAATTGCAGGAATTGATGTACCGGTGGAAGCAGGTATTATGCCAGTTACAAACAAAAAGCAGATTGAGCGTATGGTTTCCATGTGTGGAGCGAGTATTCCAGCAAAATTATCGAAAGTACTGCAAAAGTTTGGGGATGACCCGGCAGCAATGCGTGATGCAGGAATTTCTTATGCAGTGGATCAGATTATAGATCTCGTTGCGAATGGCGTGGATGGTGTTCATATTTACACAATGAACGACCCATATGTGGCAAAGAGGATTACTGACAGCGTTGCAAGTATTGTAAAATAAAACAGGTAAAAGAGAATTCGTTATGAATCATCGTGAGAGAAATATTATAATTGAAGATATTAATTTTGATGAGGCTCTAAGGTATCTGGGGTATGGAGCAAATGTCCCTGATGATAAAACAAAGGAGCTTCTTTTATCGTGTGGTAAGCAACTGAAGCATTCTATGGAAGGGAAATTTGTTTATAAGGTGTTTGATCTGAAAGACAGTCAGATTCAGGGAGCAGATTTTATATTACAGGGACAGGCTGTTAGGAATCATCTGAGGAATTGTGATAAGGTTATCTTTATGTGTGCAACTTTGTCTGCTGGTGTGGATTTGCTTATAAGAAAATTTCAGATTACAGGAATGGCAGAAGCTATAATAACCGACAGTCTTGCATCAGCAGTCATAGAGCAGGTATGCGATAAGGCAGAAGAGATTATACTGAAAGATTTTGCGGAATATGAGCACACATGGAGATTTGGCTTGGGATATGACGATTTCCCATTGGAATGTCAGAAACAGTTTCTCGATATACTGGATGCGCCAAAACGTATTGGGGTATGTGTCAATGACAGCATGATGCTGACGCCGACAAAATCCGTCACATGTGTGATAGGTCTTGGGCATGGCTTGGAGACTTCCAGGAAAAGAAGTTGTGAGATGTGCAGTCTTCGGGAAAAATGTCAGTTCCGAAAACAAGGGCTGACTTGTGGAAAATAGATTTGTTCGTATATATTATTAGTAAATGACTTGTTGAAGAATTAGGAGAGAAGTATGGCAAAAGATATTTTTGGTCAAGAGTATATTATATTGGATGGAGCAATGGGGACAATGCTGCAGCAAAAAGGAATGACAATAGGTACAATTCCGGAAACTTTAAATATTACGAAACCAGAATGGATTATTGATATTCATAGTCAGTATATTGCAGCTGGGGCAGATATTGTTTATGCCAATACCTTTGGTGCGAATCGATATAAAATGGAAGATTCAGGATATTCAGTGCAGGAATTGATTGGCAAAGCGATTGAAAATGCAAGAGAAGCATGTAAAGGTACAACGACTTTGGTGGCATTGGATATGGGACCAATTGGGCAGTTGCTGCAACCTACAGGAAGTCTTTCTTTTGAAGAAGCATATGATATTTTTAAAGAAGAAGTTTTGGCGGCAAAAGAGGCAGATATTATTGTTATTGAGACAATGACAGATTTATTAGAGACAAAAGCTGCAGTGCTGGCAGCGAAGGAAAATTCGAATCTGCCGGTTATTACAACTATGACCTTTGAAGAAAATATGCGTACTTTTACAGGATGTTCTGTATCAGCCATGTGTCTGACTTTGGAAGGACTTGGAGTTGATGCATTAGGTGTGAACTGTTCCCTTGGACCAAAAGACTTATTGCCGATTGTAAAAGAAATCTCAAAGTGGACAGCACTTCCAATTGTAGTGAAAGCAAATGCCGGACTGCCGGATCCTGTGACAAATACATATAATGTCTCTGCAAAAGAATTTTCCAAAGTATGCAGGGAAATGTTGCCATACGGAGTAAAAGTTTTAGGTGGATGCTGTGGTACAACACCGGAGTACATTTTGGAATTAAAAGAAATGCTGCAGGATGCAGCAGAAAAAAGAGAATTTATAAAGCCAGTATACAAAAGAGAACTGGCAGTATGTTCTCCGCTAAAGACTGTTGTAGTGGACCAGCCAAGAATAATTGGAGAAAGAATTAATCCAACAGGAAAGAAACGTTTTAAGCAGGCGTTGATACACAATGATATGGATTATATTTTGGGACAGGCTGTTGAACAGGTAGAAGCTGAGGCTGATATTTTAGATGTAAATGTAGGCTCTCCGGAAATTGATGAGCGGGAAATGATGATAAAAACGGTGAAAGCACTGCAAGGAATTGTGGATGTACCTTTGCAGATAGACTCTACGAAACCGGAGGTTTTAGAAGCGGCGCTTAGAGTTTACAATGGAAAACCTATTGTAAACTCAGTAAATGGGGAAGAAAAGGTATTAGATGCCATACTGCCGGTAGTGGCAAAATATGGTGCAGCTGTAATTGGACTGGCATTAGATGAAAACGGTATCCCAGACAGTGTAGAGGGACGTGTTGCCATTGCTGAAAAAATTATGAAAAGGGCGATGTACTATGGGATTCCAAAGGAAGATATCATTATAGACTGTCTTACTCTTACAGTATCTGCGGAACAAAAAGCGTGCCTTGAAACATTAGAAGCATTAAATATAGTAAAAAATCAACTGGGATTAAAGACTGTACTTGGAGTATCAAATATTTCATTCGGATTGCCTAACAGGGAAATTGTAAATAAGACATTTTTAACAATGGCACTTCATAGTGGATTGGATTTGCCGATTATTAATCCAAATGTTTCATCTATGGTCTGGGCGGTTAAAACATACAAGGTACTTGCGGACATTGATAAAAACTCCATGGATTTTATTGAGTATTCCAACAATCATGTACCAGAGACATCTGTTGCAGCCAGTGTCAATAATATGCAAATAAAAACGGATACGTCAGAGGTTCATTTATCTTCGGTCAGTGCAGAGGCGATTTATCATGCGATGGAAACTGGTATGAAAAGTGAAGGAAGAAATCTGACAAAAGAATATCTGGCGAGTACAGAGCCTATGGAAATTATAAATGAAATGCTGATACCGGCTTTGGATATAGTCGGAGATAAGTTTGAAAAAGGTAAGATTTTTCTTCCGCAACTGATTTTGGCGGCAGATGTAGCGAAAGAGTGTTTCGATGAGATAAAGACGTATCTGGCAGGCAATGGTGCAAAGTCAGAGTCAAAGGGTAAAATTGTTCTTGCCACTGTAAAGGGTGACATTCACGATATTGGAAAGAATATCGTAAAAGTGATTTTAGAGAATTATGGTTTTGATGTGATTGATCTGGGGCGTGATGTGGAGCCAATGAAGGTGGTTGAGGCGGCAGTGGCGAATCAGGTAAGACTGGTTGGACTGTCAGCATTAATGACTACAACGTTATGTTCTATGGAAGATACGATAAAATTATTAAGAGAAAACAATGTAGATTGTAAAGTTATGGTTGGTGGTGCAGTGTTGACAGAGGATTACGCAATGAAGATTGGTGCTGATTATTATGCGAAAGATGCAAAAATGAGTGCGGATATCGCAAAGGAGGTTTTGTGCTAGGAAAATTCAGGCAGTTTTGTGTCAGAAAATGCTTGCATTTTCTTTTCAACTCTGTTATGATAGCCTTTGTGTCAGGTCGAAAGAGTAGTTTGATCTAATTTATACAAGGGAGGTGCTATTATGGCTAAATGTAGTATTTGCGGTAAAGGTGCTCATTTTGGAAATGCAGTGAGTCATTCACATAGAAAAACAAACAAAATGTGGAAGTCAAACGTAAAGTCTGTTAAGGTGAAAACTGAAGGCGGAGCAAAGAAGATGTACGTTTGCACATCTTGTTTAAAATCAGGAAAAGTAGAACGCGCATAGAGTTATAGAAAGCGGTGTTAGTTCGATTTTGCCCTGCGGGCTCCATCTCACTACCGAGCTTCGCTCTATATAAATAGAAAAAGAGTGTGTATCAAAAGTAAACTTTTGACTCACGCTCTTTTTCTATTTATGCACAGCTCTATCTTTCGCTATTGTCTTTTTTTTCCAAAAAGAGTATAATAGCCATAACTGTGTAAACTAATATGTAAATAAATACAACAGTCCAGTCATTAACTCGAAAATCCTACTGATTTTCTTGTTGTTGTGGTTTGCCATATATATTATATCGCATATTTGGACTGTTAACTCATGAAGGAGGAACATATATGAAAGGTAAGATGAATACTGAAATGGGACAGATTTTAATTAGTCCGGAAGTTATCGCAAAATACGCAGGTGAGACAGCATATGAATGTTTTGGAATTGTAGGTATGGCGATGGTCAGCATGAAAGATGGTCTGGTCAGATTACTAAAGAAAGATAGTTCAACAAAAGGAATAAATGTAGAGATAAACGAAAATAATGAGATTTTAATTGATTTTCATATTATTGTAGCGTATGGTGTTAATATTGCCACAATCGCAGATAATATTATCTCAAGTGTAAAGTATAAAATAGAAGAGTTCACTGGCATGACAGTGAAAAAAGTCAATATATTTGTTGAAGGTGTAAGAACAATAGACTAATCAGTCTTACCCTTAGGAGGATAAAATTTTGGAAATAAATGTAATTGATGCGCAGATGTTACAGAAGATGTTTATTGCAGGCGCAAAAAATCTTGAAGCAAAAAAAGAATGGATTAATGAGTTGAATGTATTCCCAGTACCAGATGGTGATACAGGAACGAATATGACGCTTACAATCATGTCGGCAGCGAATGAAGTTGGAGCCATTGCTGGGCCGACTATGGAAACAGTGGCAAAAGCTATTTCTACCGGTTCTCTTAGAGGTGCCAGAGGAAATTCCGGTGTAATATTATCACAGCTTTTCAGGGGATTTACCAGAGAAATAAAGAAATATGATGAGATTAATGTGGAGGTTCTTTCCAAAGCATGTGTCAGAGCAGTAGAAACAGCATATAAGGCAGTTATGAAACCAAAGGAAGGTACAATTCTGACAGTGGCAAAAGGTATGGCTGATAAGGCATGCGAAATGTTGGGAGAAAGCAATGATTTGTCTTATGTAATTGATGAGATAATCAAGCATGGTGATTATGTTCTAAGCCAGACACCTGAGATGCTGCCGGTATTAAAGCAGGCAGGAGTTGTTGATTCCGGTGGACAAGGACTTATGGTTGTCATTAAGGGAGCATATGATGCGTTCCTTGGAAAAGAAGTTGATTATACATTAGAAAATGTCAGCACAAACAGCAGCATGGTTATGGATGACATTCCATTAGATGAGGCTGATATTAAGTTTGGATATTGTACAGAGTTTATTATTAATTTGGACAATCCAATGCCACAGAATGAAGAAAAATCATTTAAAGACTTTCTGGAATCTATTGGAGATTCAATTGTGTTGGTTGCAGATGATGAGATTGTGAAGGTGCATGTTCATACGAACCAGCCGGGAGAGGCATTCACAAGAGCATTAACGTATGGTTCATTATCCAGAATGAAGATAGATAATATGAGAGAAGAGCATCATGAGAGACTTATTAAAAATGCTCAGAAGATGGCAGAACAGCAGAAAGCCGAGGAAGAACAGGCAAAAGCAAATGAACCAAAGAAGAAATATGGATTTATTGCAGTTTCTGTAGGCGAAGGATTAGATGAAATCTTCAAAGGATTAAATGTGGATTATATTATTTCCGGAGGACAGACAATGAATCCAAGCACAGAGGATATCCTCAATGCTGTGGATAAAGTGAATGCAGAGAATATTTTTGTTCTTCCGAATAATAAAAATATTATTCTGGCGGCAAATCAGGCAGAAAGTCTGGTAGAGGATAAAAACCTCATTGTTATTCCGTCAAAGACAATTCCACAGGGAATTTCTGCAATGATAGGATTTATAGAGGATAGTACCCCAGATGAAAATAAAGAAGCGATGATAGACAGCATGTCATATGTGAAATCAGGTGAAGTAACATATGCAGTCAGAGATACAGTAATTGATGATAAAGAAATCAGAGAAGGCAATATTATGGGTATCGGTGATGCCGGAATGTTAGCTGTTGGAGAAGATATTGCAGATACTACTGTTGAAATGATTAAAGAGATGCAGGATGAAGATTCAGAAATTGTCAGTATATACTTTGGAGAGGGTGTGACTAGTGAGGATGCCGAAGCACTTTCAGAAAAGATTACAGAGGCTCTTCCGGATCTTGAAGTGGAGGTTTATCCGGGAGGACAGCCGGTGTATTATTATATTGTATCTGTTGAATAATGGAGGCGCTTATGGATGAGGTTTTTGTAGAGCAGATTATTAAGAGAGGAACTAGTTTATCAGGTGTACTATTGCGAATACTCTCTGTTTTCATTGTTCTTATTGGTGTGATGAGTATTCTTTGGTTAGGTATATTAGGGTTTACTCTTACAGTTTTACTGGGATATGCTTCCTATATGGTTTGGTCTTATACTAGTGTAGAATATGAATATTCACTTCTAAATGGAGATTTAACTGTGGATAAGATTATGGGACAGAGCAAAAGGAAAAATATTGCCAATTATGATATCAGAGAAGCAGAAATTATTGCCCCGGTCATGTCAGAACAGGTCGTCCGGGCTTCTATGAATGCGGTAGTAAAAGATTATTCGGCAGGAGGAAAAGTAAATACTATTTATGCTATGATAATCAATAATGCGAATGGTAAGGTGAAAATTTTACTTGAGCCAAACGAAAAAGTAATTGAGGCTATGCATCATGTACGGCCAAATATTGTGGTTAAAGGCGAATAAAAGAGTAGCCGCCGCAAGGTTGTGAGATTTTTTGTCTATAAAAGCGATATAGTCATTGACTGTGTCGCTTTTTTGTGTTAGTATTTTCGATAAAATAGCGTGAAATATGTTTGCGTTTTTATACAAAGAATTGAATATAAGGAGGAAGAATCAGTGGGTAAAATTATTGGCGAAGGAATAACATTTGATGATGTGCTTTTAGTACCTCAGTATTCAGAGGTTACACCGAACATGGTGGATTTAACTACACATCTTACAAAAAAGATTAAGTTAAATATTCCTATGATGAGTGCCGGAATGGACACAGTTACAGAACACAGAATGGCAATTGCCATGGCTAGACAGGGTGGTATTGGTATAATCCATAAAAATATGACGATTGAACAGCAGGCAGATGAAGTAGACAAGGTTAAGCGTTCTGAAAACGGTGTCATCACTGATCCGTTTTATTTAACTCCGGAACATACATTGAAAGATGCTAATGACTTAATGGCAAAGTTTAGAATTTCAGGAGTCCCAATTGTTGTTGGAAAGAAACTGGTAGGTATTATTACAAACCGTGACTTGAAATTTGAGACAGATGGAACGAAGTTGATAAAGGATTCTATGACCTCTGAGGGATTAATCACAGCAAAAGTCGGCGTTACATTAAAAGAGGCTAAAGCTATTCTGGCAAAGTCCAGAAAAGAAAAATTACCAATTGTTGATGATGATTTTAACTTGGCAGGACTCATTACAATTAAGGATATCGAAAAACAGATTAAATATCCGTTATCTGCAAAAGATGAGCAGGGCAGACTGCTTTGTGGTGCCGCTGTAGGTATTACTGCAAACGTTATGGAAAGAGTTAAAGCGTTGGTTGAAGCAAAGGTTGACGTGATAGTTATTGATTCTGCGCATGGTCATTCAGCAAATATCTTTAATACATTAAAGAAAATTAAATCAGAATATCCGGATTTACAGGTGATTGCAGGTAATGTGGCGACAGGTGATGCGACAAGAGATTTAATAGAAGCAGGAGCAGATGCTGTCAAAGTAGGAATTGGACCAGGATCTATTTGTACTACCCGTGTAGTTGCAGGTATTGGTGTTCCTCAGGTATCAGCAATTATGGATTGCTATGAGGTAGCAAAAGAATACGGTGTACCAGTTATTGCAGACGGTGGTATTAAGTTTTCAGGAGATATTGTAAAAGCAATTGCGGCAGGCGGAAGTGTTTGCATGATGGGTTCCATGTTTGCAGGATGTGATGAGGCACCAGGAGAGTTTGAATTATTCCAGGGACGTAAATATAAAGTTTACAGAGGAATGGGAAGTATTGCAGCGATGGAAAATGGAAGTAAAGACAGATATTTTCAGGCCGATGCGAAAAAACTTGTTCCAGAAGGTGTTGAAGGACGTGTCGCTTACAAAGGCAGTATTGAAGATACAGTATTCCAGTTGATGGGTGGTTTACGTTCTGGTATGGGATATTGTGGAGCGAAGGATGTTGAAACATTGAAAGAAACAGGAAAGTTTGTAAAAATTTCAGCAGCTTCTTTAAAGGAAAGTCATCCTCATGATATTCATATAACAAAAGAAGCACCGAACTATACTACAGAAGTATAAACTTTGTGAAATTTGTAAAAAAAACATATATTAATTTATTAAATTATGATAAAATAAAAAAGAATCTTTATATTAAAGATTCTTTTTTTATTTTAAAATACGATAAAGGAGATAGGACAGTGCAAAATAATAATCAGGAGAATTTAAAGGAAAATAAAATGGAAGAAAAGAAATTTGATTTGACAAAGTTGATTGTGCCTGCAATTATTGCTGTAATTATTATTGTATTTGCAATTGTTGTGTATTGGGCAAAAAGTGTAAAGCCAAAATCAGATATTGATAAGGAATTAGGATTTAAGACAGAGGATTATATCTCAGTGGGAGACGTGACAGGTCTGGATTATGAAGTAACACAGGAACAATGGGATGAATGTGTCAGCGAGGATACAAACTATCATTATGAAGTAGAGCGTGCAGCAAAAGATACAGACCAGGTAGACTTTGACTATACAGCATATATTGATGGTAAAAAGGTTCAGGATTTGTCAATGGAAGAGCAGTCTATTGATATTGGAAGCAGCAATAACAGTGGTGCTTACAAAATTTTTTCTGATAAGATAAAAGGTCATAAAAAAGGAGATAAAATCTCTATTAATTTAGATAATGGTAAAGATGCAAATGTGTTATCCATGGATCAAATTGATTATTCAGGAAAAAAGATTAAATATGAGTTGAAAGTATTAAACGTTAATAAACTTGTTGTCAGCAAAGTGACAGATAAATGGGTAAAAGAAGAGTATTTTGAAGAGAGAGGTGTTTCTAACGTTACGGAATTCTACGAATGGGAAAAAGAATATATCAAAGAAGAAATTGTAAAACCGGCATTGTGGAATAAAGCGATAGAAAAAGTAAATTTAAAGGCAATTCCGGCAGAATTCCAGCAGCAGGTTATTGATACAATGGATGCAGATACAGAGGCAGAAGCAGAGTTTGCAAGTGTTTCTGTTGAGGAATATAAGAAAATGAACGGATTAACCGATGAAGTAATACAGGAAAATTACAATATTGAATTAAAGTCGGAGTTATTACTATGGCAGTTGACAAAGGATTTGAAACTTACTGCAACGAAAGAAGAGATTGAAGAAGAATATGAAAATTCTTATGCAGAAGCAAATCTGGAAAGTGCTGAAGAGATGAAAGAAAAGTATTCGGATAAAGAAATGAAAGAACTTGTATTATTAAATAAAGCACAAGATTATGTATTCAAAAACGCAAAGATTAAATATTCTTATAAAATAAAATAATTATCATGAATTTTAGAATTTACAAATATATAGTGTTAAGATAAAATAAATTTGTAAAGATGTGTGGTGTTTTAAAAATTGAAAAGATGAGGAGGGATTATTATGTGTAAGTTAAGAAAAGTACTTTCTTTGGTTTTGATTGTAATAATGATGGCTATGGTTACAGGGCAATCATTTAAAGATGTTCAGGCAGCGGGCAATCCTTACTTGAATTATAAATCAGTTTATGTGGTAGCGGGAAAAACATTTAAAGTGAAAATGTTAAACGTACCAAAGGGAGCTAAAATAAAATGGAGTAGTACGAATAAGAAAGTAGCTACAGTAAAAAAGGGAAAGATTAAAGGTGTTGGTAAAGGACAATGCAAAATTAAAGCAAAGTATAAGAAAAAAACTTATACTTGTAAAGTTAGGGTACAGGAAAATTTAGTAGTGACTTCTAAAAAGTTTACAAAGGTAACCTTAGGAATGTTGAATGTTAAAATGGATGTACAGAGAATAACTTATACAGAAGATGCCCAACCAATATATGCTGGTAAACCGGGACAGTTTCAATTAAAGGTATACAATACCAAAAAATCTGCAAAATGGAAATCAAGTAACAAAAATGTTGCCACAGTTAATAAAAAAGGGTTAGTAATTGCTAAGGCAAAAGGTAAATGTAAGATTACAGCTGTTGTGGCAGGAAAAAAGGTATCGTGTGCTGTAACTGTGACAGATTATCAGGATCCGGTAAAAGCAGCGAATCAGAAGATTATTTTTGAAATGTTATCCAAACTAAATAAGGATAGAATAAAAGTAAAAGCACAACCTTTAAAAATGCTAGATAAACTAATTGAGATTGCAGATATCAGAGCAACAGAGATAGCTGAAAAATGGTCTCATGAAAGACCAAATGGTGAAAGTTTTAGTACTGTTTATAATCAAGTAGGTTTTAAGAAAGGAAAATTAATTGGCGAGAATTTAGCTTATACAGCAGATAAACCGGAAGATGTTTCAAAGTTTGTATCATATGCTTATAAACATTTATATGGTGAAAAATATCATAGAGAGAATATGTTAAATCCAAAATATGAATGTGTTGGAATTGGATATTATGATGCTGGAAATATGATTGGAGATTTTGGCGAATTACTGATTCGTTCATATTGGACGCAAGAATTTTATACAAAATAAAAAATAAAAAAATTTTTAATAATTTACTTTTTTTGGAAAGTATGGTAAAATTAGTCTATAACGAAATGAGCGTATAGACTAATTTTTTTTATTTTTTACAGAAAATTGGAAACGTTTCCGAAAAATGAATCAGGAAGAAATACTTAAAATGAAAAAGGGTATTGATTCATAGATGTTCGTCCTAGTAAAAGTGGGGGTTTTACTAGGACGAAGTTGGGTGTAAAAAATTTCTAAAATTATTTTATTGACATTAAAATGGATAATGTTATAATTAGTACAAAATAAAGCGTTGACGAGGACAGTAGATTATCTGGAGGGTCACAGAGAGAGGTGTCATGGCTGAGAGCATCTTACAGAAGGGTAATTGAAGACTACCTCTGAGTGACTCTAATCCAGTCCGGTAATTCCGTTATCATTACAATGAGAGGCTCTTAAATATAAGAGCAATCAGGGTGGAACCGCGTATATTACGTCCCTGTTTATGGAAACATAAACAGGGACTTCTTTTTTGCCACTGTTTAGCACAGCAAAATCAAATAGACAAAGCAAATATGAAAGTTTACTTTCATATTTGTGATTGATTATTTGATTTTATTGAGCGTTCAGCTCAAGTGAGACGGAGCATAGCGTAGTCGAACTGTGCTAAATTAAATACACAGCAAAGCATTAAAAACAAGGAGGAAATTTATGAAAATTACATTAAAAGATGGCTCAGTAAAAGAATATGCAGAGGCTATGAGTGTTAGTGATATCGCTTTTGACATTGCAGGAGGTCTTGGAAGAGCGGCCTGTGCAGGTGAAATAGATGGTGAGATTGTAGATTTAAGAACTACTGTAGATAGAGATTGCACTCTGAATATTTTAACATTCAGAGATGAGGCTGGAAAGGCAGCTTATCGTCATACGGCATCTCATGTATTAGCAGAGGCAGTAAAGAATCTTTTTCCGGAGGCAAAGCTGGCTATTGGACCATCTATCGATGATGGCTTCTATTATGATTTTGACAGCGAGCCTTTTTCCAGAGAAGATTTGGATAAAATTGAAGCAGAAATGAAAAAAATAATAAAAAAAGGTGCAAAACTTGAAAGATTTACGCTTCCAAGAGAAGATGCCATTAAATATATGGAAGATAGAAATGAACCGTATAAGGTAGAATTAATTAAAGATTTACCAGAAGATTCAATTATATCTTTCTATAGTCAGGGAGAATTTGTAGATCTTTGTGCAGGTCCGCATCTTATGAATACAAAACCAATTAAAGCGTTTAAACTAATTTCATCGTCTATGGCATATTGGAGAGGAGATTCTGATAAAGCAAGGCTTCAGAGGATTTATGGTACAGCTTTCGATAATAAAGAGGCGTTAAATGAACATCTGGAAATGCTGGAAGATCAGAAGAACAGGGATCATAATAAGCTTGGACGTGAAATGGAACTTTTCACAACAGTTGATGTAATTGGTCAGGGATTACCATTATTACTTCCAAAAGGAACAAAAATAATACAAAAAATACAGAGATGGATTGAAGATTTGGAAGATAATGAATGGGGATATACAAGGACAAGAACGCCTCTTATGGCAAAATCTGATTTGTATAAGATTTCCGGACATTGGGATCATTATACAGACGGAATGTTTGTACTAGGAGATGAGGAAAAAGACAAAGAAGTTATGGCACTTCGTCCTATGACATGTCCATTTCAGTATTATGTATATAAGGCGAGCCAAAAATCTTACAGAGATTTACCGTTAAGATATAGTGAAACATCTACTTTGTTCAGAAATGAGGATTCGGGAGAAATGCACGGCTTGACACGTGTTCGTCAGTTTACTATTTCAGAAGGGCATTTGATTGTACGTCCGGATCAGATGGTAGAAGAATTTAAGGGATGTCTTGCTCTTGCAAAACACTGTCTTGAAACATTGGGAGTGGAAGAAGATGTAACATATCATCTTTCAAAATGGGATCCGGAAAACAAAGAAAAATACATTGGCGAACCGGAGGTTTGGGAAGAGACAGAACAGCATATCAGAGAAATACTGACAGAACTAAACATCGAGTTTACAGAGGATGTTGGAGAGGCTGCGTTCTATGGACCGAAGGTTGATATTAATGCGAGAAATGTATATGGAAAAGAAGATACGATGATTACCATTCAGTGGGATGCTCTTTTGGCGGAACAGTTTGACATGTATTATATTGATGAGAATGGAGAAAAGGTACGTCCTTACATTATCCATAGAACATCGATGGGCTGCTATGAAAGAACACTTGCATGGCTGATTGAAAAATATGCTGGTAAATTCCCTACATGGTTATGTCCTGAACAGGTGAGGGTACTTCCAATATCTGAAAAATATGAAGATTATGCACAAACTGTTGCGAAAGCTTTGAAGGCAAGGCATGTTGATGTAACGGTTGATTCACGTTCTGAAAAGATTGGATATAAGATTCGTGAGGCAAGACTTGATAAACTTCCATATATGCTTGTAGTTGGACAGCAGGAAGAAGTTGATGGAACTGTTTCTGTCAGAAGCAGATTTGCCGGAGATGAGGGCGTTAAACCGTTGGATGATTTTATTAATCAGATTTGCAAAGAAATTGATACAAAAGAAATCAGAAAGATAGAGATGGATAACGAAACTCATTAAAAGAAATGTTAAAAACTGGAATTTAATAATTGAATAAATTTTAGTAAAGACTCCACAATATTTGTATCGGGATTCCGAAATAAATATTGTGGAGGTTTATTATGACAGTATTAAATTGTAGTGTTAAAAATTGTTACTATAATAAGAACTCAAAATGTTGCAGAGATGGCATTTCTGTAGGTGGTACAGATGCAACAATTAAGGACGCAACATATTGTGGCGATTTTAAGGAGAAGAGGGATAGTGTGACAGCAAAATCAGAACATTGTGATTGTGGTCCGGAAACACGTTTGGATGTAAGATGTGATGCTGTTCGTTGTACATTTAATGATAATTGTAAATGTCATGCCAAAGAAATTACTGTAGATGGTAATGGGGCTACACATCAGAGTCAGACAGAGTGTGGAAGCTTTGAATGTAATTGTTAGTTGATAAGGCGCTATAACATGTATCAATATTATTGTTGTAAATAATATTGATACATGTTATAGTTGACCCGTACATAAAAGAGAGTAAAAATAATCAGTAAATAATGATTTTATTGGAAAAAACTTGACATTTATTTCATATAATGTTATTATATCGAATGTTGAAAAAATAAAGCAGAGTGTCCACTCTCACCCAGACGCATGAAGCGAATCGAGGTTTATATTTTCTAAATGAGATAATATTTGGAATTGTGTATTATTGTGGATGGTCTGTGAGATTATCCACTTTTTTTGTTACTAGTGAGAACAGCATATAAAAATCAAAATAAAAATCGGGTGCTTGCACACAAATTTTTATTTGGAGTTTTATATATTGAGCGATTAGCGGGTAGAGACGAAGCAAAGCGAAGTCGAGATGTTCTCAGAATATAAAAGCAAACTAAAAGTTGGAACAGATTTAATGGAGGTGCAATACTATTAGCGAGTTAATGATCAACGGACAAATCAGAGATAAGGAAGTTCGTTTAATTGGAACGAATGGAGAGCAGTTAGGAGTGATGTCTGCAAGAGACGCACAGAAATTAGCGGACGAAGCAGAATTGGATTTGATTAAAATTGCTCCAAAGGCACAGCCTCCTGTTTGTAAAATCATGGACTATGGTAAGTTCAGATACGAACAGCAGAAGAGAGAGAAAGAGGCGAAAAAGAAACAGCATGTTGTCGAGACGAAAGAAATCAGACTTTCACCAAATGTGGAATTAAACGATTTAAAGACAAAGGCCAACAATGCTAGAAAGTTTATCACAAAAGGTGATAAGGTTAAGGTCACTCTTCGATTCAGAGGAAGAGAAATGGCTCATATCGGTAGTAGTGCACATGTTTTGGATGACTTTGCAGAAATGCTTGAGGATATTGCTCAGGTTAGCAAAGCAGCAAAACTTGAAGGCAGAAACATGACAATGTTTTTAGAGAAAAAACGTTAAGTTTTTAGAACATATTTAAGGAGGAAAAGAACATGCCAAAAATTAAGACAAACAGAGCAGCTGCAAAACGTTTTAAAAAGACAGGAACAGGAAAGCTTAAAAGAAATAAAGCTTACAAATCACATATTTTAACAAAGAAAACAGCTAAGAGAAAGAGAAATCTTAGAAAAGCAACAACAACTGATGCTACAAACGTTAAGAATATGAAGAAGATTTTACCATATTTATAATTGTTTAGAGTCAAACGATTTTCAAAAATTTTATGTCAAATACTTATATTCGGGAATGTGTTTTTGGAAAAATATTTGGCGAGAGCGCCTCAGTGAAAAAAATTAGTTTTTGAACTGGGATGATAAACAATTATGTATTAGAATAGTTAGGAGGATATAAAGATGGCAAGAGTGAAAGGCGGAATGAACGCTAGAAAGAAACATAATAGAGTATTAAAACTGGCTAAAGGTTATAGAGGTGCTAGATCGAAACAGTATAGAGTAGCAAAACAGTCAGTTATGAGAGCTTTAACAAGTTCATATGCAGGAAGAAAACAGAGAAAGAGACAGTTCAGACAGTTATGGATTGCCCGTATCAATGCTGCTGCAAGAATTAATGGTCTTTCATACAGTAAATTTATGTATGGATTAAAATTAGCTGGTGTTGAAATGAATAGAAAAATGTTAGCTGAAATGGCAGTGAATGATGCAGAAGGATTTGCAAAATTAGTTGATGTTGCAAAGGAAAAATTAGCGTAAGAATTTATTTGTAAAAAAGGAATCATATTTTGGTTCCTTTTTTATTATTATATAGAAAATTAGTTGAAAAAATAAGTTTCGCTTTTATATAAAGAAAAAGCCTTGTGGAAATCCACAAGGCTTTATGCAGTTGAAGGGACTTGAACCCTCACCCAAGTAATATGGACATGAACCTGAATCATGCGCGTATGCCAATTCCGCCACAACTGCTTGAAAGTATTTCGCATATTGTACTGGCTACATATAACTTCGACTTGCGAAATCAAAGATTTCGAGTCTCACCTAAATTCCGCCACAACTGCGTATTATATATGCTTTTATGAAAAATGGAAGCCTATCGACTTCCATCTCAAATAGCAAATGCGGAAGATGGGACTTGAACCCACACGAGCGCAATGCCCACAAGATCCTTAGTCTTGCTCGTCTGCCAGTTCCGACACTTCCGCATGCGATTTGACGCAAGAAAAATATTACCATAACTAGCCAATAGTGTCAAGACTTTATTTTTTGAAACTTATTTTTCTTTGAATAAAAAGCTAAAGTAAAGTGAACTTTTATTCTTCATTTTGTTATAAAATTGTAGTATAATTATAATAACTATGACAATGTGCATTTTTCGGAGGGCAGATATGAATATCAGGCAGAAAAATGAAGAATTGGAATTAAAGATTTTAAGCCCCTATGCAGCAAAGAGCTGTGAAAGTAAAGGCAGAGACAGAGAAGAAGAGCAATGTGATATCCGGACTGTCTATCAGAGGGACAGAGACAGGATTATTCATTGTAAGGCGTTCAGGCGTTTGAAACATAAGACACAAGTATTTCTGGCTCCAATGGGAGATCATTACCGGACCAGACTGACCCATACCTTGGAAGTGGCGCAGATTGCCAGAACGATCGCAAAGTCTTTGGATTTGAATGAGGATTTGACAGAGGCTGTTGCATTAGGACATGATTTAGGTCATACACCTTTTGGGCATGCCGGTGAGAGAACATTAAATCGAGTATGCAGTTTTGGATTTAAACATTATGAGCAGAGTATCCGAGTGGTGGAAGTGTTAGAAAATTATGGAAGAGGATTGAATCTTACGAAGGAAGTAAGAGATGGAATCGTTAATCACAGAACCACAGGAAATCCATCTACATTAGAAGGAAAGATTGTAAGACTTTCTGATAAGATTGCCTATATTAATCATGATATTGATGATGCTATCCGGGGAAAAATAATTAGTGAGGAAGATATTCCAAAGATATACACAGATGTATTGGGGAATAGTACGAAGAGACGGCTCGATACACTTGTTCATGACATTGTTAAGAATAGCGTAGGACAGGCGGATATTTGCATGTCAGATGAAATCGAAAAGGCGATGATGGGACTTCGAAGTTATATGTTTGAAAGTGTATATACGAATCCGGTAGCAAAGAAGGAAGAAACGAAGGCGGATGAAATGTTGAAACAGCTGTTTGAGTATTACTTAAAACATACAGACCAGCTTCCGGCAGAATTTAAATATTTAACTGATGAGTGTGGAGAGAAAGAAGAACAAGTAGTTTGTGATTATATTGCAGGAATGAGTGATCAGTATTCTGTGTCTGTGTTTCAGAAACTGTTTATTCCGAAATCATGGAAAATGTAGTTTATATATAAAACAGTACCACAGTTATTGTAAGCATACATAAGCAAGTATATTTATTGGAGGAGAAATGTTTTATTCAGAAGATATTATCGAACAGGTAAGAACTGAAAATGACATCGTTGATGTAATTGGTGATTATGTGAAGTTACAGAAAAAGGGAAGTTCTTATTTTGGACTTTGCCCATTTCATAATGAAAAATCGCCATCTTTTTCAGTGTCTCCTCATAAGCAGATGTATTATTGTTTTGGTTGTGGTGAAGGTGGTAATGTCATATCATTCTTAATGAAGTATGAAAATTATACTTTTGTAGAGGCAATGGAAGTTTTGGCAGATAAAGCAGGAATTCAACTGCCTAAGATGGAGTATTCAAAGGAAGCAAGACAGGAGAAGGATTTAAAAACGAAAATTATAGAAATTAATACTGAAGCAGCAAAGTATTTTCATTATCTTTTGCGGTCAGACAGAGGAAGGGTGGCATATAACTATCTTTCCGGGCGCCAGCTTTCCAATGAAACGATTGTAAAATTTGGACTGGGATATTCAGATAAATATAGTAATAATCTTTATCAGTATCTGAAAAAGAAAGGGTATAATGATAATGAATTAAAGGAAACAGGTTTGTTTACTTTTGATGAAAAGCGTGGTGTTACAGATAAATTCTGGAATCGTGTTATGTTTCCGATTATGGATGCAAATAACCGTGTCATTGCTTTTGGAGGCCGTGTGATGGGAGATGCAAAGCCTAAGTATTTAAATTCGCCGGAAACGAGAGTTTTTGATAAAAGCCGTAATCTCTATGGGTTAAATGTCGCAAGAGCCTCCAGAAAGGATTATCTGCTGATTTGCGAGGGATATATGGATGTTATCAGCCTTCATCAGGCAGGCTTTCATAATGCAGTGGCGGCTCTTGGTACAGCATTTACTTCTAGACATGCCGCTTTGATTAAAAGATATGCCAAAGAAGTAGTACTTACTTTTGACAGTGATGAAGCAGGTATAAAGGCTGCACTTAGAGCGATTCCATATTTAAGAGATGCAGGTCTTGCTATTAAAATATTGAATATGAGACCGTACAAAGACCCGGATGAATTTATTAAAGCAATGGGCAGGGAAGCATATGAGGACAGAATTAAAAATGCCACGAATTATTTTATCTTTCAGGTAGATGTAGAACAGAAGAAATACAATTTAAACGATCCGCAGGAGAAAACAGCATTTCATAAGAAGGTAGCTGAAATGCTACTGGATTTTAAAGATGAGATTGAACGTGATAATTATCTGGAATCAGTGTGCAGTACTTTTAATATTCCAAAAGATGGACTGGCAAAACTGGTAAGAAAAACCGGACTTACTTTTGTAGGAAAGGAAGATAAAATTAACGAAGAGCCCCGTATCTCAAAAAAGGCAAAGAAGGAAGATGCATCTGTCAGTGCACAAAGGATACTTCTGACATATTTGTCTGATAAAGATAAATGGTTCAAAAGGGTGGCGGAAGTGATTTCACCGGAAGATTTTATAGACCCATTTTATAATCGGGTTGCAGCCTTGTTTTGGGAGCAGATGGAAGGTGGACAGGCAAATCCTGCACAGATTATGAATTATTTTGAAGATGAGGAAGAGCATAGAAAGGTGACGGAACTTTTTGTGTCACCAATCAGGGCAAATCTTAGTATTGAAGAACAGGTAAAGGCTGTTAATGATGCTGTTCTAAAAATAAAAAAAGAAAGTCTTGATTATAAAGCAGCCACGGCAACAGATATTGCTGAGTTACAACAGATTATTAAAGAGCAGAATAAATTACAGAAAATACACATTACGTTAGGATAGAAAAGTTTATGTTATCAAAGAGATTAAAAGCCGTAGCAGATATGGTTACCAAAGGAAATATCGTAGCAGATATAGGCACAGACCATGGGTATGTGCCTATTTATCTAGTGAAAAATAATATAAGTGAGAAAGCTTATGCTTTGGATATTAATGAAGGTCCATTAAAAATGGCTGATAAAAATATAAGATTAGAAGGATTGAGTGAGAAGATTATTACTGTATTGTCTGATGGAATGGAACAGATGAAGGATAACATGGCTGAGTCTGTTATTATTGCAGGAATGGGCGGGGATCTGATTGTAGATATATTATCGAGAGGAAGTAGAATAAAAGGAGTAAAAGAACTGGTTTTATCTCCGCACAAAAGAGTTGATTTCGTCCGGAAGTTTTTGATACAGAATTGCTGGGAAATTATTAGAGAAGATATGGTTGTGGATGGCGGTAAATATTATACGATTATAAAGGCTGTGAGAGGGAAGAATACAGACTATACGGATGTTGAACTTTTATATGGAAAATATCTGTTGGAAACAAAAAATCAGACATTAAAGCAGTATTTGCAGAAAGAAAACGAGAAGTTTTTAAAAATATTGAATACAATGAAAGAGAGTGGAAACAAAAATGATTTTCAGATAAAGGAAGTTTTAAAAATGAATCAGAAAGGCAGGGCATATTATGATTAATGTGGAGATTTCCAATGTAGTATATGAATATGAAGATGGAACGACAATCTATGAAATTGCTAAGGATTTTAAAAGATACTATGAAAATGATATTATACTGGCTGTATGTAACGATAAATTGTGTGAATTGTCAAATGTATTAATAGAAAACAGCAAGATAAGGTTTCTTACGACTGCGAATCATGTGGGCAGTGAATGTTATCGCAGAAGTGTTGTATTTATGATGCTGAAAGCATTTTATAAAATAGCAGACAGGAAAAGTTTTGATAAGTTAAGTATTCAATACTCTGTGAGCAAAGGATATTATTTTAAAGTTTGTGGTGGAACAAAAATAGATAATACAATGTTGCGCAGGTTAAAGGCAGAGATGGATGAATTGGTAAAACAGGATATTTTAATTACAAAGGAAACATTTTCTACCGGAAAAGCTATGGCAAAATTTAAAAGTTTCGGTATGATGGACAAAGTAAATCTGTTGAAATATCGTAGAGCATCTTCTGTTAAGATTTATAAAATGAAAGGTTTTGAAGATTATTTTTATGGATATATGGCATATTCTACAGGAATACTGAAATATTATGAATTAATACCATATGACGAAGGGTTTGTACTTCAAATGCCAGTAAAAAAATCTCCAAAAGTTGTACCGGAGTTTATACCACAGAATAAAGTATCTAATACATTGAAAGAATCTGCCAGATGGGCTGAAAGATTAGGAGTAGCAACAATTGGTCAGGTAAATGATAAAATTACGGATGGAACAATTAATGACATTATGATGGTTCAGGAGGCTCTGCAGGAGAAGAAGATAGCAGATATTGCCAGTGATATTGCATCTCGGGAGGGAGTCAAAGTTGTCATGATTGCAGGTCCGTCTTCATCAGGAAAAACATCATTTGCTCATAGATTATCTATACAGTTGATGGCTCAGGGAATGAAACCACATCCGATTTCAACAGATAATTACTTTGTGAACAGGGAAGATACACCAATTGATGAAGAAGGAAAATTGGACTATGAAGTTTTAGAGGCTGTGGATGTGGAATTGTTTAACAGGCAGATGACAGAACTGTTAGAAGGAAAGCAGGTGGAACTTCCTGATTTTGATTTTGTTTTAGGGAAGAGAACGTTTAATGGAAATTATGTAAAATTAGAAGAGGATGATATTCTTGTCATTGAAGGAATTCATTGTCTTAATGATGAATTGTCTTACAGCCTTCCAGAGGATAGAAAATATCGTATATATGTCAGTGCTTTAACGCCTTTAAATGTTGATGAACATAACAGAATATCTACATCAGACTTGAGATTGTTGAGAAGAATTGTAAGAGATATCCGTACAAGGGGTACGACTGCAGAGCATACGATTGAAATGTGGAAAAGAGTCAGACGTGGTGAAGAAAAATATATATTCCCATATCAGGATAGTGCAGACGCAGTTTTTAACTCTGTTATGGTGTATGAATTATCTGTTTTAAAAGTATTTGCAGAGCCTGCATTATTCAGTGTGCCGGAAGGAACCGACGAATATTTAGAGGCTAAGAGACTTTTGAAATTTTTGGATTATATATTGCCACTTCCAAAAGAAAACATTCCGCATAATTCTATTTTAAGTGAGTTTGTTGGGGGAAGTGTATTTCCAGTGTAGGAGTTTTAATAATTCTTGGTTGAAAAAAAGTTATAAATATGATAACTTAGGATATTGTGAGTAAGGCAGGCGATCGCTGCTGCTATTACCGAAAGGATGCAGGAGAGGAAAGTCCGGGCTTCATAGGGCAGGATGCCGGCTAACGGCCGGTGGAGGTGACTCCCAGGAAAGTGCAACAGAAATGAAACCGCCATTTATGGCAAGGGTGAAATGGTAGTGTAAGAGACTACCGCTTTTATGGTAACATAAAAGGTCCGTGTAAACCCCATCCGAAGCAAGACCGAGCAGAAAACGTTGGTTGCCCGCCAGTTTTCGGGTAGGTTGCTTGAGCCAGATGGTAACATCTGGTCTAGATAGATGATCGTCCACGACATAACCCGGCTTACAGCCTTACTCATGTTATAATATCTACGAAAAAAAGGTTCTGTGGTAATATCTGAAAACTGCAGAACTTAAATATTTGTAAGTATAAAAAGAGACCACCAATTTTAAAAACACCGACTTCATCTTCACCGAATCTGTTTTCTCGCTATATATACAACATGATATAAAAGGCTATATCGACTTTATTAATGATTTGATGAGTTTGCAGAAGTTGTCGGATGATTTGGCAGCGGCGATAGCAACATCTTCATCAGATAGCGGTTCGTCAGACATACCGGAAGCTTTGTTGGTGATACAGCTGATGCCACATACTTTAAAACCACAATGGACAGCCGTCATGGCTTCGCAGGCAGTACTCATTCCAACAGCATCAGCACCTAAAGTCTGATAGGCTCTGATTTCGGCAGGAGTCTCGTAATTTGGACCGGTTGTCTGCAGATAAACGCCTTCTTTTATTTCTATGTTTAGTTCTTTTGCACATTGCTTGATGATGTCGTTTAGTTCTTTGTTGTAAACGTGGCTCATGTCAGGAAATCTGGTTCCTAACTCATATATATTTTCACCTATGAGGGGAGAAGGAACGAGAGAAGAAATATGGTCATTGATAATCATGAAATCTCCCACATTCAGATCTTTTCTAATTCCACCAACGGCGTTTGACAGAATGAGAGTTTTGGCTCCAAGCATTTTCATAAGGCGGATAGGCATTACGACTTGTTCCATAGTATAGCCCTCATAGTAATGAATGCGACCATCCATTGCTACAATTGGTTTTTGATGAACGTATCCAAAAATAAATCTTCCTTTGTGCATTTCGTTTGTTGTAACTGGAAAGTTATTTAAGTCTTGATAGTCAATCGTACATTCAATATCGATATATTCACTATATTTGTTTAATCCCGAACCAAAAACAATTGCTAGTTCCGGTATTATATTAGTCTTCCTGCGTATTTGCTCTAAGCATATAGTTAAATTATTGTATGCCTCTGTCATAATTTGTAATCCTCCTAAAAGTTCCTGTTCTATAACAATTAAATTCTTTATCATATATTTCTTTAGAAAAGTAATTTGTTGAGTAAAAAAATATAAAAAAATTTTGTAAATAACATTATTCTTAACCTTGAATATTTGTTGTCTATAATGTATCATTTTATTAGCGAAAAATAAATACTTTTGGAGGGTGAAATGAGACATTTGATAAGTCCATTGGATTTTTCTGTAGAAGAATTGGACAAGCTGCTGACGCTTGCCAATGATATTGAAAAAAATCCGGAGAAATATATTGAAGCATGTAAAGGAAAAAAATTAGCCACATTGTTTTATGAGCCAAGCACAAGAACAAGACTTAGTTTTGAAGCGGCAATGATGAATCTGGGAGGAAATGTATTAGGATTTTCAGAGGCAACATCCAGTTCGGCAGCCAAGGGAGAAAGTGTTGCTGATACGATACAGATTATCTCGTGTTATGCAGATATTGCAGCTATGAGGCACCCTAAGGAAGGTGCAGCATTGGTTGCGGCGAATAATTCGGCAATTCCGGTAATTAATGCTGGAGATGGTGGTCATCAGCATCCCACACAGACGTTGACAGATTTATTGACGATTCGGTCTTTAAAGGGAAGATTAGACAATGTAACCATTGGACTATGTGGAGACTTAAAGTTTGGAAGGACAGTACATTCTTTAATTAATGCTTTACTCAGATATGAAAATGTTAAATTTGTCTTAATTTCACCAGCGGAATTAAAAGTACCAAAATATATTATAGAGCATATCGAGGCAGCAGGTGCCCAATATGAGGAAGTGACAAAATTAGAAGATGTTATTGGAAATCTCGATTTGTTATATATGACTCGTGTACAAAAGGAACGTTTCTTCAATGAAGAGGATTATATTCGCTTAAAAGATAGTTTTGTATTAGATAAAAAGAAAATGAAATTGGCAAAAGATGATATGCTGGTACTTCACCCATTGCCGAGAGTTAATGAAATATCTGTTGAAGTGGATAAAGACCCTAGAGCAGTTTATTTTAAGCAGGCACAGTACGGTGTATATGTGAGAATGGCTTTGATTTTGACGTTGTTGGAGGTGGAAGTATGCTAAATATAGATTCAATACATAATGGTTTTGTTTTAGACCATATTCAGGCAGGTCGTTCTATGGCAATTTATCATTATTTGAATCTGGATGATTTGGATTGTCAGGTGGCAATTATCAAAAATGCCAGAAGCGGCAAGATGGGAAGAAAAGATATCATCAAGGTAGAAGGACCATTGGATATTGTTGATTTTGATGTTTTAGGTTTTATTGACCACAATATTACAGTGGATATTATAAAAGATGGTGTATTAGTAGAGAAGAGAGAGTTAAAACTTCCTGAGAAAATTACGAATGTTCTTCATTGTAAGAATCCTAGATGTATTACATCAATTGAACAGGAACTGGCTCACATTTTTGTTCTTACTGATAGAAAGAATGGATTGTATAGTTGTCAGTACTGCGAAGAGCAGCAAGGTAAGTTGTGGGAGAAGTTATAAATATGAAAATAATAAAAGAGGGTGTCGTTTTAGATGACACCCTTTGATTTTGTAGATTATTCTTCGATGAATTTGCTATCGTTTTCCGTATTATTATCTTTTTTTGAGGTTACAATTACTTTTACCAATTCAATTCGTTTATCGTCCATTTTGATAACTGTAAGTTTGCAGTTGTCGATGGTAACCGAATCACCTTTATTAGGAAGTCTGTCAAGGTGCTCGATAATCAGACCACCAAGGGATTCATAGTCTTCCGAATCTATTTCAGTTTCTAACTGATCGTTGAAATCGTCCAAATTAATAGAGCCCTCTACAATATATTCGTTTTCGCCAACTTGTCGAATTACCTGCTCCTCAGCTTCGTCAAACTCGTCATGAATATCACCGATAATCTCTTCTACGATATCTTCTAAAGTGATAAGTCCTTCTGCCTGACCGTACTCATCAAGAACGATACACATACCAGGTTCTTTATTTCTCATTTCCAGTAAAAGGTCATTTAATTCTTCCTTCTCGTGAGTGAAATATGGTTCACGCATTAACTGGCCAATATCAAAATTGTTTCTATTTACACCGTTCAACATCATATCTTTAATATTGAGTATTCCAATAACATTGCCGGTATCTTCTTTGTAAACAGGCATACGGGTAAATTTATCTTCTCGGATAATCTCTAATAACTGATTGTAACTGATATCTTCAGGAATCATTGTCATGTCAACCTTTGGTATCATGATATCTTTCGCGCAGGCATCTCCGAAATCAAAAACGTTGTTAATCATATCCATTTCGTCTTCTTCAATAATTCCCTCTTCCTGACTGACACCAACAATTGTTCTCAGTTCATCTTCTGTGATGGAAGCAGAATTGAGATTAATATTTACCCTGAATATCTTTAAAATGAAACTGGAAAATGCATTCAGTAAAAAGATAATTGGTGTAAGGATTATCATAAAGAATCGGATTGGCTTTGCATAAACTAAAGCAATTGATTCTGCATGAATAGATGCAATTGTTTTTGGAATGATTTCACCGAAAATAATTATTACAAGAGTGAGAATACCTACACCGATACTGACGATCCAGGATATTTTAAATACACTCTGTGTAAAAATGGTGGTGATAGAAGATGCTGCAATATTTACAATGTTGTTTCCAATTAATACAGTGCTGAGCATCTTTCTGGAATTTTCTAATATTTTGTCTAGAATAACAGCCCGTTTGTTACCTTCCTCAACAAGCATTCGTAAACGAACCTTGTTTGTAGTAGTCAGAGCTGTTTCGGCAGATGAAAAGAATGCCGAGAATAATAATAAAATAATTAATACGCATAGCAGGGCTATGTCACTGGGTCCCATAAAGTTCTCCTTTAAAAATTCATATTTCAAGTTTGTCTTGTTTAACTTGCTACTTGAGATTGTACAAAAACATAATATTAAAGTCAAGAATCCGTAATAAAATATACGTGTTTAAAATATAAATTATTATATGAAATAAAATGAAGAGGTATACAATGAACAAAATTATTGTCACATTTTTAAAAGAAACGTTAATCGAAATGATAGTAAGTGCAGTGCTGCTTGCGGCAGTTTCTTTTATTGTATTGAGAATGACTCCAAGTTTTGCAATTACAAAAGTAATGATTTTAGCAATCTATGGAATTTCTACTTTTATTGGCGGGTACATAATAGGAAAAGTAATGACAAAACAGAAATTTATCTGGGGAGCAGTTTCAGGTGTTGTTTATTTTGCAATTATTGCATTAATAGCATTGGTAGTAAAAGGAGGAATAGATACGGGAACAGTAGGGATTATCAGTGGTTTTGTAGTATCTGTAGTGGCAGGAACGATTGGAGGAATGATTAGCTAAAAAAACGTTTGAAAAAATCACGCATTGTGTTATAATAACGTAAGAATTATGCGTGTGAGTAATCAGGCGTAAATAACATTTGGAGGAATACCATGAAACATATTAAAACATTAAATCAGAAAACATTAAAAGATACAATGAAGAAGGGCGGTTGTGGTGAGTGCCAGACATCATGTCAGTCAGCTTGTAAGACATCATGTACAGTAGGAAACCAGACTTGCGAAAATAAATAAGTAAATATTTGTACGAATTTTACATATAACAGAGCCGAAATATCGACTCTGTTATAGTGCGTTAAAAAGGGAGGACGTTATACAGTGATTCATCAGTATAAAAGCAATGGTTATAACATTGTACTTGATGTCAACAGTGGAGCGGTCCATGTTGTTGACGAGGTGACATATGATGTTATTTCTTTGTTTGAAGAGTTGGACGCGGATTCTATTACAGCAAAGTTAAGTCAGAAATATTCTGAGGAAGAAATCAGAGAAGTAATAGAAGAAGTGAAGCAATTAAAAGAGGATGGACAGCTGTTTACAGAAGATATTTATCAGCCTTTTGTTGAAAAATTTAAGGAAACACGTCAGACAGTAGTAAAAGCATTATGTCTTCATATTGCCCATGATTGCAATCTTGCATGCAAATATTGTTTTGCAGAAGAGGGAGAGTATCATGGCAGAAGAGCGTTGATGAGTTTTGAGGTAGGAAAGAAAGCACTAGATTTTCTTGTTGCAAATTCAGGCAACCGGGTAAATCTTGAAGTAGACTTTTTTGGCGGAGAACCACTTATGAACTGGGATGTTGTAAAACAGTTAGTAGAATATGGCCGTTCACTAGAAAAAACAAATAATAAAAAATTTCGATTTACTTTGACTACCAACGGTGTGTTGCTGAATGATGAAATCATGGAATACCTGAATAAGGAAATGTCCAATGTTGTATTAAGTCTTGATGGACGAAAAGAAGTCAATGATAATATGAGACCGTTCCGTACAGGTAAGGGAAGTTACGATTTGATTGTTCCGAAGTTCCAGAAACTTGCAGATAGCCGAAATCAGACAGACTATTATGTTAGAGGAACATTTACTAGGGATAATCTGGATTTTTCAGAGGATGTAAAACATTTTGCTGATTTAGGATTTAAACAGATGTCTATAGAGCCAGTCGTTGGTCCGGAGGAAGATCCATACTCCATCAGAGAGCAGGATTTACCTCAGATAATGGAAGAGTACGATAAACTGGCTCTGGAATATATAAAAAGAGAAAAAGAAGGAAATGGATTTAACTTTTTCCATTTCATGATTGATTTAAATCAGGGACCATGTGTATATAAAAGATTATCAGGATGTGGTTCGGGAACAGAGTATCTGGCAGTGACTCCTTGGGGAGATTTTTATCCTTGTCATCAATTTGTTGGCGATGAAGATTTCCTGATGGGAAATGTAAATGAGGGAATTACGAGAGATGATCTTGTAGGCACATTTGGTAACTGTAATGTATATTCCAAAGAAAAATGCAAAAACTGCTTTGCAAAATTTTATTGTAGTGGCGGATGTGCAGCAAATTCCTATAATTTCCACGGCACCATTCATGATGCTTATGATATAGGATGTGAAATGCAGAAAAAAAGAGTGGAATGCTCAATAATGATAAAGGCAGCATTAGCGGATGATGCTGACCAATAAGAAAGAGGTAAAAGATGAAAATTAAAATGAACAAATCAAAGGGAATTATTGCATTTATAATTTCTCTTGTCGTACTTGCTTTTGCAGGGTACGTTATCATGTTTGGTATTGGAGATCGTGGTAAGGCAGAATATATCACACAGGGTCTTGACCTGAAAGGTGGTGTAAGTATCACATATCAGGTAGCAGAAGAGGACAGAGACAGTTTAGATTCCAGTGCTTTAGAAGCTACAAGAGGAAAACTGGAGAGAAGAATTCATGCAAACTTCAGTACAGAAGCTACGGCTTACAAAGTAGGTGATGACAGAATCACAGTTGAAATTCCAGGTGCATATGATGCAGATGCAGTTTTAGAAGAACTTGGAAAACCGGGTATTCTTTATTTCTGTACAAAGGCTGAGAGTGGTGTAACGCCGACTAAGAAGCAGTTGAAAGATAAAGAATATATTCAGTTAAAGAATGAAAAAGACAGTCAGTTTGATGGTTACTACAAAGTCTGGCTGACAGGTGATACTGTATCTGGTGCAGAAGGACAGGCTACAAAGGATGACAGAGGTCAGGTAAAAAATGTAGTAAACCTTCAGTTTGACACAAAAGGAACAAAAGCTTTTGGTGATATGACAAGTCAGAATGTTGGACAGCCATCTTACATTATTTATGATGATAGTGTATTGAGTTATCCAAACATTAATCAGGCTATCACAGGCGGACAGGCAGAAATCTCAGGAGGATTTACATTGGAAGAAGCAGAACAGCTTGCTTCTAATATCAAGATTGGTTCTCTTGATTTAAAACTTGAAGAATTGAGCCACAGCGTGCAGAGTGCACAGTTGGGAAATGATGCCTTATCAAAGAGTATTCAGGCAGGTATTATTGGATTTATAATCATTATCCTATTCCTGTTGGCTGTATACAGAATTCCTGGACTTGCTGCAGGATTTGCTTTGATTTCATATATTGAATTAATGCTTCTTGCATTAAATGGATTTGATTTAACATTAACACTTCCTGGTATTGCAGGTATTATCTTAAATATTGGTATGGCAGTAGATGCTAACGTTATTATTTATGCACGTATCAGAGAAGAGATTGCTGCAGGAAAGACAGTTAAGAGTGCTATCAGAATTGGTTTCAAGAAAGCTACATCCGCTATCGTAGATGGAAATATTACAACACTGATTGCTGCATTGGTTCTTCTTTGGAGGGGATCTGGTACAGTTAGAGGATTTGCAACAACACTTGCAATTGGTATTTTCATTCAGTTATTTACATCTCTTGTTGTTTCAAGAGGACTTGTATGGATGCTTTACTATATGGGATTCCAGAAACCTGCATTCTATGGTAAAGAAAAAGTTAGAAAGACAATTAAGTTTGTTGAAAAGAGAATGGTTTGTTTTGCAATTTCAATTGCTGTAATTGTAATCGGACTTGGCGGTATTGTATTTAACTCAGCAAAAGGAAATGGTGCATTTGATTTAAGTATTGAGTTTAAGGGTGGTACATCCATTCAGGTACAGTTTGATAAAGACTATAGCATTGATGAGTTTAATGACACAATCAAACCTGAGATTGAAAAGGTATTAGATACAAAGGATATTCAGGGACAGAAAGATACAAATACAAAAGGACTTTTCACAATTAAGACAAAGAAGCTTGAAGGTGAACAGATGGAAAACTTCAAGAAGATGTTAATTGACAAGTTCCAGGCAAAGGATGATAAACAGAACTTTAATGATACAGAAATTTCAGATACAATCAGTTCTGAAATGAGAAGAGATGCTGTATTGGCAACAATTTTTGCAACTATCTGTATGTTGATTTATATCTGGTTCAGATTTAAGAATGTACACTTTGCTTTAGCAGCTGTTATCGCATTGGTACACGATGTACTTATCGTTGTAGGATTCTATGCATTATCAAGAGTTACGGTAGGTACTACATTTATTGCATGTCTGCTTACAATTGTAGGTTACTCAATTAATGCGACAATTGTTATCTTTGATAGAATTAGAGAAAATAAAGAGATTATGAAACGTGGTGATACAATGATTCAGAAGATTGATGAAAGTATTACCCAGACACTTACAAGAAGTATTTATACTTCATTAACAACATTTATCATGGTATTTATGATTTTCGTAATGGGTGTTTCATCTATTAGAGAATTTACATTACCATTAATGGTAGGTATCGTAGCCGGTGCTTATTCATCAGTATTTATCACTGGTGCATTATGGTATATCATGAAGGGTAAGAAATACGATAAATAATCAGAGTTAAAGTGAACGGTATCACCTTACCCGGGTGGTACCGTTCTTTACTTATGGAGAGTATTATGCATGAAAAGTGGTATCTGCAGACAAAGAAAGCAGATTTTGAAGAAATATCACAAAAATTTAATATTAGTACAATTACAGCACGATTAATTAGAAATAGAGATATTGTGGGTTATGAAAATATTGAAAAATATCTCAAGGGAAGTATTGATAATCTCAGCTCTCCGTGGCTGTTTAAAGATATGGACAAGGCGGTGGATATTCTCCAAATAAAAATCAGTGATGAGAGTAAAATACGAATTATCTGCGATTATGATGTGGACGGAATTTGTTCGGGATATATATTACATCGGTGTCTTAAAGAACTTAGAGCAATGGTTGATATTGTGGTTCCACACCGGATTGAAGATGGATATGGTATCAATGAAAGATTGATTAAACAGGCATATGATGATGGAATTGATACGATACTTACGTGTGATAACGGAATTGCTGCCATTCGTCAGATAGAGTATGCAAAGTCTCTGGGGATGACAGTTGTAGTAACAGATCATCATGAGGTTGTATTTGAGGAAATAGATGATGAAAAGAAATATGTTCTGCCCAAAGCAGATGCCATTATAAACCAGAAGCAAAAAGATTGTGACTATCCATTTAAAGAATTATGCGGTGCAATGGTTGCTTATCAATTTATGACTGCATTGTTTGAAACTATGGATAGAGGAAAGAATTATGTCAGAGGGCTTCTTCCATATGCAGCCATGGCAACAGTCTGTGATGTCATGGAATTACAAGGGGAAAACAGAATTGTTGTAAAAGCGGGAATAGAAGCGTTAAAAACGAATAATGATACAGGAATCAATGCATTAATAGAAATCTGTAAATTGAATAAAAGAAACATTGAAGCATATCATTTTGGATTTGTATTAGGTCCCTGCCTGAATGCAAGCGGGAGATTGGATACTGCAAAAAAAGCAATGGAACTTTTGGAATGTCAGGATAAAGAACTTGCATTTACTTTGGCAGAAAAGTTGAAAAGATTAAATGATGAAAGAAAAGAATTAACAGAAACAGGAACAAAAGAAGCAGTCAGAATTGCAGAGAAGATCCATGAAAAGGTATTGGTTATCTATTTGAAAGATTGTCATGAAAGTATTGCGGGAATTATTGCAGGAAGAGTCCGGGAACAGTTTCACAAACCGGTTCTTGTATTGACAGATGCGATGGATGGCGTGAAAGGTTCTGGTCGTTCTATAGAAAACTATGATATGTATGCGGAACTATCGAAAGTGAAAGAATTATTTACTAAATTTGGCGGTCATAGAATGGCAGCGGGAGTGTCTTTGCCAAAAGAAAATATAGAGGTTTTGAGAAGAAGTTTGAATGAAAATTGTAATTTGACAGAAGAAGATTTATATTTAAAAGTATGGATAGACATGCAACTGCCTTTAGAATATGTTACAATGAATATGATAGAGGAATTGAAAGTGATTGGTCCGTACGGAAAAGGCAATGAGAAACCGGTTTTTGCTGAAAAAAATCTAAAAGTAAATAAGATTCAGATACTTGGAAAAACTGGAAATGTACTGCGTCTCACAATTGAAAACAGCCATTGTTATCGAATGACTGCCATGGTTTTTGGCAGAGCGATTGATTTTATGGCTTTTGTAAAACAAAGATTTGGACAATCAGAAATTGACAAGGCGTTAAAAGGAGAGAAAAATAATATTGAAATAATGGCTACATATTATCCTAAAATAAACGAATATAATGGAAACAGCCAGATACAGATTATTATAGAAAGATTTTGTTAAAAGCAGATAAAAGGAGGAACAAAAGATGCATAAAGTAGAAAAATATATAAGAAGTATACCAGATTTTCCTGAACCGGGTATTATATTTAGAGATATTACTACTGTAACCCAGGACCCGGAAGGTTTGAAAATTGCCATTGATTCCATGGCAGAAAAATTAAAAGATTTGGATTTTGATGTAATTGTTGGATTAGAGGCAAGAGGATTTATTTTTGGAATGCCTATTGCATATTTACTTGGAAAATCTTTTGTATTAGTTCGGAAAAAAGGCAAACTTCCTTGTGAAACAATATCTGAAAGTTATGATTTGGAATATGGTCAGGCTGAAATTGAAATACACACAGATGCTATTAAACCGGGGCAAAAAGTGGTGTTGGTAGATGACTTGATTGCCACAGGAGGCACAATAGAGGCCGCAATAAAGTTAATAGAACGTCTTGGAGGAGAAGTAGTTGATAATTTGTTTTTAGTGGAACTTGCAGGATTAAATGGGAGAGAAAAACTTTCAGATTACAGAGTAGATGCAGTTGTAACTTATGAAGGTAAATAAAGGAATTTTAATATGGCTGAAAATAATATGAACATTAAAATTGAAAATCATGGTGTCATTCCAAAAGAAGAGGAACAGGCAACACCAGAAGAACTCTATGCAAGATTAAATGAGAAGATTAAACATTATCATCCGTCAGCAGATGAACTGCAGATGATTGAAAAAGCTTATAATTTTGCCAGAACATCTCATGGAGACCAGAGAAGAAAGTCTGGCGAGCCATATATTATTCATCCACTTCATACAGCTTTGATTCTTGCTGATTTGGAACTGGATAAAGAGTCTATTATGGCAGGTCTTCTTCATGATGTTATGGAGGATACTTCTGTTACAAGAGAAGTGATGATACAGGAATTTGGAGAAGAAGTGACAGATTTAGTTGATGGTGTCACAAAGCTTACCAAATTAGATTATGATGTAGATAAAGTTGAAAAGCAGGCAGAAAATCTCAGGAAAATGTTTCTTGCAATGGCAAAGGACATCAGGGTTATTCTGATTAAACTGGCAGACAGACTGCACAATATGCGTACATTAATGTATATGACACCGGAAAAACAGAAGGAAAAGTCCAAAGAGACTATGGATATCTATGCACCAATTGCCGATCGACTTGGTATTTCTAAAATTAAGATCGAATTAGATGACCTTGCTCTGAGATATTTAGAGCCGGATAAATATCGAGAACTGGTAGTGGGGGTTCATGAACGTCTGGAGCATAGAGAAGAGTTTATGAGCAATCTGATTGCCGAGGTGGCTGGACATATTGAAAAGGCAGGAATTAAAGCTACAATAGATGGAAGGGTAAAACATTACTTTAGTATTTATAAAAAGATGGCGATGCAGAGTAAGACATTAGACCAGATTTATGATGTATTTGCAGTACGCATTATTGTGGATAATGTCATGGAGTGTTATGGTGCATTGGGAATTATCCATGAGAAATATACACCAGTGCCAGGACGCTTTAAAGACTATATTGCTATGCCAAAACAAAATATGTATCAGTCTCTTCACACGACATTGATTGGACCAAATGGTCAGCCTTTTGAAATACAGATACGTACATTTGAGATGCATAAAACGGCAGAGTATGGTATTGCAGCGCATTGGAAATATAAAGAGAACATCACAGGCGACAGTGACAATGAGGAACAGAAGATTGCCTGGCTTAGACAGATTCTTGAATGGCAGAGGGATTTGTCAGACAATCATGAGTTTATTGATTTATTAAAAGATGACTTAAATATGTTTTCTGAGAGGGTGTATTGTTTTACGCCGAATGGAGATGTAAAAAATCTTCCAAGTGGTTCAACGCCAATTGATTTTGCATACAGTATTCATAGTGCTGTAGGAAATAAGATGGTAGGTGCCAGAGTTAATGGAAAGATGGTTAACATTGACTATAAGATTCAAAACGGTGACAGAGTGGAAGTTGTCACATCGAACAATTCAACCGGACCAAGTATGGATTGGCTGAAAATTGTAAAAAGTACTCAGGCAAAGAATAGGATAAATATCTGGTTTAAGCAACAGAATAAAGAAGAAAATATTTCTAAGGGAAAGGAACTCATTGAAAAGTACTGTAAGGCAAAGGGAATCGTTTTATCAGATATCTTAAAGCCTGAATATATGGAGAGGGTTCGCTTGAAATATAGTTACAAAGAATGGGATTCTCTTGTAGCATCGATTGGACATGGTGGCCTGAAAGAAGGACAGATAGTTAATAAACTGGTGTCAGAATATGAAAAAGATCATGCAGTGCAGATTACAGATGACGATATTATCAATGCTACTAACACTTCTAAGAATAACAATGAAAACAGGAGAAATGGTTCTAAGAGCGGCATTATTGTTGAAGGTATGGATGATGTGGCAGTTCGTTTTTCTAAATGCTGCAGTCCTGTTCCGGGAGATGAGATTGTAGGATTTGTCACTAGGGGAAGAGGTGTCTCTATTCACAGGACAGACTGCATTAATATTATGAATCTGCCGGATATTGAGAGAGTCAGATTAATTGAAGCTAGTTGGGCTGCCGATGAGGGGCAGCAGGATGGCAGATATATGACAGAGATTGTTATTTATGCCAACAACCGTGTGGGTATTCTTACAGATTTGTCAAAGATATTTACGGAGAGAAATATCAATGTGAATAGTATTAACAGTAGAACAAGTAAGTCAGATATTGCGACAATAGCCATGACTTTTGCTATTCAGGGGACAGAGGAACTCAACAGCCTGATTGCAAAAATCAGAACGATTGACAGTATTATTGATATTGAGAGAACAAGCAGTTAAAAATAGTCAGGGTTTTATTTGAGCAATTTTGATAAAATTAATTAAAGCAGTAAGGGAGAATAAAATGACAGATATTAAAATTAGAAGTGTTCTTGTAAGTGAGTGTTATACGAATTGTTATTTATGTATGAATACAGATACAAAAGAAGGTTTTATCGTTGACCCAGGGGGAGACCAGTTGAAAATAAGTACTAATATCAGTGATATGGGGATGAAACCGACAGCGATTCTTTTGACACATGGACATTTTGATCATATTGGGGCAGTAGATGCTTTGAAGCAAAGATATGATATTCCAGTTATTGCAGCAGAGGAAGAAGATATGCTTCTTGTAGATAGAAGAGCGAATCTTTCTATCATGTTTGGTGAACCTATAACAGTTTGTGCTGACAGGTTTTTAAGGGATGGAGAGAATCTCACTGTGGCGGGAATAACAATGAAGTTTATTTTAACTCCCGGTCACACGAAAGGAAGCGGCTGTTATTATTTAGCTGAAAATGAAGTGTTATTCAGTGGAGATACTTTATTTCATGCCAGTCGTGGCAGAACAGATTTTCCGGGTGGAAGCGAAGCGGCAATTATCCGTTCTATTAAAGAAAAGTTACTGACTTTACCGGGAGAGACAGAAGTGTATCCGGGACATATGGACATGACTACGATACACAGCGAAAAAATGTATTATTAAAAATATCGATTAGAGGTAATATAATTTTCAATGAAATGAGACAGATAACAGAAGGAATTAAATGATGATAGATATACAGATTCATCCCAGACAATTTGAATATGACGTTCAGTCTATGGTACAGGCTTTTTACACGGGACTTCCTTTTCAGATTAATTCTGATATAGAGAGGGCATATAGAGTGCTTGAGGTGGAATTCGCAGGGGAGAGTATTGGTGTCAGCTTGTATGACGGAAATAAAAAGCTTTTTAATGAGCAGATTTCTTGTGAGTTTTTAAAAAACAAGGATATTACAGAAATATCCGGTTCTGTTAGAAGAGACGCAAAAAATGCCCTTAAAAAGCTTTTGTACTGTATTCTTGAAAAAGATACCGGACGTCATCTGCCATGGGGAAATTTAACAGGAATCCGACCTGCAAAGATACCAGGAATGTTGATGGAAGAGGGGATGAGTGAACAGGATGCCAGAAAAGAAATGAAAGAAACGTATTTTATTTCTAATGAAAAGTTAGATTTAGCTATGGATGTATCGAAAATGGAGAAAAAGGTTCTTTCAAATGTGAATTATAAAGAAGGATACAGTTTGTACGTTGGAATTCCTTTTTGTCCGACGACCTGTCTATACTGTTCGTTTACATCATATCCGCTGAAAATATATAAGGACAAAGTTGACGATTATATTGATGCGGTAATAAAAGAAATTATTTTCCTTGGTGGAAAACTAGAGGGAAGAGAACTGAATTCCGTTTATATTGGTGGAGGAACACCAACCACTTTGGAGCCGAAACAATTGGAGAGACTCATTACTGCATTGAAAGAAAATTTTGATTTTCAGACTGTGAAAGAGTTTACTGTGGAGGCAGGAAGACCTGATAGTATAACAAAAGAAAAACTGCTTGTATTAAAAGAGCAGGGAGTATCTCGAATATCTATTAATCCACAGACGATGAATCAGGAAACGCTTGATTTGATTGGAAGAAAACATACGATAGAGCAGGTTAAGGATGCTTTTAAGATGGCAAGAGAATGTGGTATGAATAATATTAATATGGACTTCATTGTGGGACTTCCTGAAGAAACACCGGAAATGGTGCGATATTCCATGGAAGAGGCGATGAAACTGGAGCCGGATGGTATTACAATTCATTCACTAGCAATAAAGCGGGCATCAAGACTTAGCATGAATAAAAAGAAGTACGCAGAATTGTCCATGGAAAATAGTACAGAATTAATGAATATTACGAAAGAATATGCGTATAAAATGGGAATGAAACCTTATTATCTGTATCGTCAGAAAAACATGGCAGGGAATCAGGAAAATGTGGGTTATTCTAAAGAAGGACTTGAAGGTTTGTATAATATTCTTATGATGGGAGATTATCAGGATGTGTGGGCAGTGGGAGCCGGGGCAGTGACAAAGTTATTGTCTGGCGACAGAAAGAATGCCACAAGAATTGATACTTTAAAAAATGTAGACCAGTATATTGAAAGAATTGATGAAATGATAGATAGAAAATCTTGTTTTCTTTTGTAATTAATAGTAAAATATGTAAGTTAGTAATAAAAAAGGAGCAAAAAGATGGCTTTAAGTAAAAAACCGGTAACTGGAATGAAGGATATTCTTCCAGAGGAGATGAAAATAAGAAATTATGTACAGAATGTAATTAAGGAAACTTATAATGCATTTGGATTTACACAGATTGAGACACCTTGTGTGGAGAATATTGCAAATCTTACAAATAAACAGGGTGGTGAAAATGAAAAATTAATTTTTAAGATTTTAAAAAGAGGAGAAAAGTTAAATCTTGAAACTGCACAGAATGAGATGGATGTAGTAGATAATGGTTTAAGATATGATTTGACAGTTCCTCTTGTTAGATATTATTCAAAGAATGCGAATGATCTCCCATCACCTTTTAAGGCACTTCAGATAGGAAATGTTTGGAGAGCAGACAGACCACAGCGTGGCAGATACCGCCAGTTTATGCAGTGTGATATTGATATATTAGGAGATCCAAGTAATCTGGCTGAAATCGAATTGATTCTTGCTACGACGACGACACTTGGAAAATTAGGATTTAAGAATTTCCAGATTCGTATTAATGAGAGAAGAATTTTAAAAGCAATGGCTGCATACAGTGGATTTGCAGAGGAATCTTTTGACAGTGTATTTATTATTCTTGATAAGATGGACAAGATAGGTTTGGATGGTGTTAAGGATGAGTTGATTAAATATGATTTTGCACCAGAGTCTGTTGAAAAGTATACACAGCTTTTTGCTGAAATTGAAAGTCAGTCGGAGCCGATTGCATATCTTGCTGAGAAGTTAGGTAACTTTATGGGAGATGATGTAAAACAGTGGATGGATGAAATCATCGACAGTGTCAAGGCAACCAAGGCATCTGATTTTGAGATTGTATTTGATCCGACACTGGTAAGAGGAATGTCTTACTATACAGGAACGATTTTTGAAATTGCCATACCTGAGTTTGGTGGAAGCTGCGGAGGCGGTGGGCGCTACGATAAGATGGTCGGTAAGTTTACGGGACATGATGTGCCAGCTTGTGGATTTTCTATTGGATTTGAGAGAATTGTTCTTTTACTGATGGAGCAGGGCTTTAAGATTCCTGAAGATTATGACAAGGTTGTATATCTTATTGAAAAAGGCGTGAATGGTGACAGGCTTTGTGAAGTAATTGCACAGGCACAGGAAGAGCGAAAGACAGGTACACAGGTACTTGTTACCAGAATGAACAAAAATAAAAAGTTCCAGAAGGAACAGTTAATGGAACAGGGATACGAGAACTTTAAGGAGTTTTATAAGAATCCGTTGAAATAATTAGGAGGAATAATTATGGCAGAGTCAATGCAGGGACTTCACAGAAGTCACAGATGTACAGAAGTTAGTAATAAAAATATCGGTGAATCTGTTACCGTAATGGGATGGGTTCAGAAAAGAAGAAATTTAGGAAGTTTGATTTTTATTGATTTAAGAGACAGAACAGGCATTTTACAGTTAGTTTTTGATGAAAATGACGGGGAAGTTTTTGAAAAGGCAAAGGAACTTCGAAGCGAGTTTGTAATTGCCGCCAGTGGAAAGGTCAGAGAACGAGATGGTGCTGTCAATGAAGAACTTGCAACAGGTGATATTGAAGTTACTGTTGATACACTGCGTATTCTTTCAGAATCAGAGACACCGCCATTTCCGGTGGAAGACGATGTAAATACAAGAGAGGATTTAAGACTGCAGTATCGTTATCTGGATTTAAGACGTCCTACATTGCAGAGAAATTTAAAACTTCGCAGTGATGTCACTACATTTATTCGCAAGTTTATGTCAGAGGAAGGATTTATAGAGATTGAAACTCCGACACTTTGTAAGTCTACACCGGAGGGAGCAAGAGATTATCTGGTACCAAGCCGTGTGCATCCGGGTGAGTTTTATGCACTTCCTCAGTCACCACAGATTTACAAACAGTTGTTGATGTGTTCCGGTTATGACAGATACATTCAGATTGCCAGATGTTATCGTGATGAGGACTTAAGAGCAGACAGACAGCCGGAATTCACACAGGTAGATATGGAGTTATCTTTTGTTGATATTGATGATGTGATTGATGTGAATGAGAGATTAATTCAGGCAATGTTTAAAGAAATACTAAACGTAGATATTCCACTTCCAATGCCTAGAATGTCATGGCAGGAGGCAATGGACAGATATGGTTCAGATAAGCCGGATACTAGATTTGGAATGGAATTAGTAAATGTAACAGATGTGGTTAAAGATTGTGGATTTGGTGTATTTACCGGTGCTATCGAGAATGACGGAACTGTTCGTGGCATTAATGTAAAAGGTCAGGGAGCAATGCCTAGAAAGAAAATAGATAAGTTAGTAGAGTCAGCCAAAGGAAATGGTGCAAAAGGTCTTGCATATCTTTGTATTAATGAAGATGGAACATACAAGTCATCATTTGCCAAGTTTATGACAGAAGAAGAATTAGATAACTTAGTAAAAGAGATGAAAGGTGAACCGGGCGATTTGTTATTGTTTGCAGCAGACAGGAACAAAATTGTATGGAATGTACTTGGTGCACTTCGTTTAGAATTGGCGGAAACTCTTGAATTAATTGATAAAAATAAATGGAATTTCTTATGGGTAGTAGAGTTTCCACAGTTTGAATGGTCTGATGAACAGGAAAGATTTATTGCAATGCATCATCCGTTCACGATGCCAATGGAAGAAGATTTGCAGTATCTTGACACTGATTTAGGAAAGGTTCGTGCAAAAGCTTATGATATTGTATTAAATGGTACAGAGCTTGGCGGAGGAAGTGTCAGAATCCATCAGGCAGATATTCAGGAGAAGATGTTTGAGGCACTTGGTTTTACACAGGAACAGGCTCATGAGCAGTTTGGTTTCCTTTTGGATGCTTTCAAATATGGAGTTCCACCACATGCAGGATTGGCTTATGGACTTGACCGAATGGTAATGCATATGGCAGGGGAAGACAATATCCGTGAAGTTATAGCATTTCCTAAGGTTAAGGATGCCTCCTGTCTTATGACATCTGCACCAAGTCCGGTAGATGATAAGCAGTTAGAAGAACTGGCGATTGATATTGTGAAGAGTGAAACAGAAGAAGTATAGGAAATATGATATAAAAAGGCAATGGAGTCGAAAAAGATTTCATTGTCTTTTTTGTAGCAAAAACCCGGCAAACGATATTGTGCTTGTACAAAATATCATTTGCCGGGCGTAAGAACAACGAGAAGCTGTGCTTCGAGATGTTCGCTTGTGTAATCGAGTAGGAGTCAGCCTATTCGATTTCTAATAATAGCAGTATGTCAATATAATAGATAAAAGATAGAGCTGAGGAGTAAAAGGTATGAATATTAAAAATTTTATTACGTTAACAATTGCAGGTGTTATAAATGCATTGGGAATTACCATGTTTCTAACACCAGTAAAGTTGTATGACAGCGGTATTTCAGGAACATCTATGATTTTATCTCAGGTGACGCCTGAATATCTTTCATTATCCGTATTTCTGATTATTTTAAATGTTCCGTTATTTTTATATGGATTAAAAAAGCAGGGAAAAGAATTTACAATATATGCGATATATACTGTAGTTGTTTATTCTTTATGTGCATGGCTGATTACAGATATATTACCTGTTGATGTGAGCATTGTTTCGCCAATGGCTGGCAGTGATTTGTTTTTATGTGCAATATTTGGAGGAATAATCTCGGGAGTGGGAAGTGGTCTTGCCATAAGATCTGGCGGGGCAATGGATGGAATTGAAGTGCTTGCTATTATATTTGCAAAAAAATTAGGGTTGACAGTAGGAACTTTTGTAATGATATATAATGTTATATTGTATATTATGTGTGGTGTGATAATTCAAAGCTGGATTTTACCATTATATTCCATGGTTACATATGCAGCAGCATTAAAAACTGTAGACTATATTATAGAGGGATTTGACCGGTCAAAATCAGCAATGATTATTACGGAGAAACCTGAACAAATCTGTAAGGAGCTTTCAGATAAGTTTGAAAATGGAATTACAACATTAAAGGCACATGGCTATTATTCTAATAAATCAAAGACGATGATTTATTTTGTAGTTAATAGATTTCAAGTGGGAAAAATGAAAAGTATTGTTCACAGTATTGATCCGAAAGCTTATATATCAATTACGGAAGTAGCAGATATTTTTGGAGCAAATAATTAGTATCAGGTGATATAATAAAGAGAACTAAAGAATAATACAAAATTTAAAGGAGAATGAATTGATGGATAATAAACAGATTATGCATATTGCTATGCAGCAATCGGCGTATGATTGTAATTGTAATGCAGAGGATTTTACAAGGAAAGAGAATGTAATTAATGAGTCTGTATCAAACAATAATGCAAGACGATATTTGAAACTTCCATTCATTTGTCATATAGTTTCTTATGGAACAAATATTGTTGCGTGTGGTCGCGAAGACTTGCTTTCTGAAATTAGAAAATTTATGGATAGTGTACCTAATATAGAAAATTGTTTTGAGACACCAGGATTGTATCCGTTAAATAATATATTGAAAAAAGCAAATGCAGAAATCTGTTTTATGGCAGACTATTTTTTGCCGGATATAAATGTGGTGTATGGTACAGAACTTTCTTGTAAATATGAGATAAGAGTTTTGGAAAAAGAAGATTTGGCATTACTCTATCTTCCAGAGTGGAAGAATGCTTTATGTGAAGATAGAAAGCATTTGGATATATTAGCTGTAGGTGCTTATGACAATGATAAATTGGTGGGACTTGCAGGGTGTTCGGCTGATTGCGATACGATGTGGCAGATTGGTATAGATGTTTTGCCACAATACAGAAGAATGGGAATTGCTTCAGCACTGACCAATAGACTGGCAAGAGAAACTTTTGAACGTGAGAAGGTGCCATTTTATTGTGCTGCATGGTCTAATGTAAAGTCTGTGAAAAATGCCATACGCAGTGGATTTCGACCAGGGTGGGTAGAAATCACTGCAAAGGATATTGAGTTTGTAGAAGAAATGGTAAAAGAAGGTTAGAAACTGAGAGTACACAGAAAAAATGGCTAATATGTAAAAGGGCAGGGATTTCCCCTCCCTTTTATTTTACATATATCGAATCTTACGAAGTTCTTCCTGCAATTTTCCAGCATATTCAGCCAATTCATTGTACTGTTCTGTAATATGCTGTTGTGTAGATTTTAAGTTGGCAATCTCGTTATTCTTTTCGTATAACTGCTTTTGAACCTCGATTAGTTTACTGCTTTTATCTGATAAAGCAGATTTTAATTCTTCAATATTCTGTCCAAGAGAAGGAGTTTCCAATTGATTCTCAGATGTATTGTTAATTGTTACTAATTTTTTGTCCTTACTTAAATAATAATAGTTTGAGTTTAAAACAAGCCCAATATTATCATTTGCTTTAAATACATCAAATCCATTATTAGTATCTATGTTTCTCTCGATAAGGCAACTTTTGTTTGGAGCAGAAGATAAAATATAATATATTTCATATTTGCCTGCTTCTTTATTATGGTTACAGTAAAAAATATATAATTCATTCTGACACATCAATGGAGAAACATTTACAATCTCAATATTATGTTCGTTGTCTTCCATAGGAATAGATAAAAATTCTGTAAACCGGTCCCGATTTAACATAGCTAATTTAATCTTGTTATCTGTTGATATGTAATATATATATTTTTCTTTACAGGAGTATACATCAAAGTCCTTTCTTACATCATTAAATAAAAGACCTCGCGAAAGAATTCTTCCACCGGAAGCCGTATACATGAACACTTTCTGATTTTCTAAAAATAAAATAATTGGTTGTCCGTTTTCAAATGCTAATATTTTATACATTTATTTCTCCATTTCATATTATTGTTTATTTATTTTATAAAATTATTTAGGGCCTCATATATATATATTTTCTTCCTTCGCAAAATAGAACAAAAAAATTCAAAAAGCATACTATATATTGAGAAACAAAAGGAGAAAAGAAATGACAAAACCTTGTAAATGTAAAAAATGTTGTAGAGAAGTGGATGTATGCAATAAAGAAATTTGTGGCAGACCAGAAGCTCTGTCTATCTATGCTCCAGTCATCTATGATGAAATCGGAGTAAATGTATGTAGAACAGTTAAAATTCCAGAGTGTATAATGGAGGAAAATCCAACAGTAGAAACAATTCGGGCAGATGTAATAGATGTTTCTTTATCTAAAAAGATGTATGGTCCGAAAAAAGATATGGATGTATGTAAGGCACCACCTATGCACCATCCGGAAACAAGCGTAAAATCTACTTGTAAACCAAACTGCAGTAAAGTAACTTTGACAAATGTATGTGTGACCTATGATGTGAAATTGTATGATGGTTGTGACAAATTCTTAACTTCCACAATTCTTACAGTAAACTATTTACCAGCAGATAAATATAGTCCAGACTATAAATATAAGGATGAGAAAACGAACCCATCTCACATCACATTGGAGTTATATACTCCTTATGGAGTGGGAACAAAGGGAGAAAAGAACAAAAAATATGTCAATGTTGTAAGTTTGGCGGAAGGTAGAAATCAGGTCGTAAATGGTATTAATCTTGCAGGTGTTGGAAAAGCAATGAATTTCAGTGCATGTGACGGTACCTTTTCAGCAGGACTTTCTCTTATTTTAAGAACTGTTTATTTTGAAGCTTACAAAATAGACTATAGAGAAAAAACAACACCGCCAAAGGCAGATACAGAGGATGAAGATGAGCGTGTGTGTAAGAAGTTTGTAGAAAGCGGATTATTATCCAGAGAGATCAAACCTTTGGAATTAGAGCCACCAAAATGCGAAGGAAAATTAAAAGAAGAGAAAAAATGCGAAAGAGAATGTTGTACAAAGGCACACACAAATCCATGTAAGGAGGAAGAAACGGAAGAAGATATAGAGGAAGACAGATGCGAATGTGATTATGAGTAATATGATAATCATGTGATTTCAACATTTTTTAAAGAAAATCTGTGAATTCATAAAAATAGATTTTAAAATAATCCATCTTATGATAATATAATATAGGATTAAAACTGCACTTGCTTTTGGCAGTGCAGTACATACATTAGGAGGTATATAGATGTTTTCATTTGATGAAGTAAAAAATGCAGATGCAGAAGTTTTTGCAGCAATGGAAGATGAGATGGGAAGACAGCGTTCACACCTCGAATTGATTGCATCAGAAAACTTAGTAAGTAAGAGTGTTATGGCGGCTATGGGAAGCCATCTTACAAATAAATATGCAGAAGGATATCCGGGAAAGAGATATTATGGCGGCTGTGAATATGTAGACGTAGTAGAGCAGTTAGCAATTGATAGAGCAAAGGAATTATTTGGATGTACATATGCCAATGTTCAGCCACATTCCGGTGCACAGGCAAATATGGCAGTATTCTTTGCTTTAGTTCAGCCGGGTGATACTGTAATGGGTATGAGCCTGGATGCTGGAGGACATTTAACTCATGGTTCACCGGTAAATATGTCCGGTACATATTTTAACATTGTATCATATGGTGTAGATGATAATGGATTTATTGACTATGATAAGGTAAGAGAGACAGCATTGGAGTGCAAGCCAAAACTGATCGTAGCCGGTGCAAGTGCATATCCTAGAAAGATAGATTTTAAAAAGTTCAGAGAGATTGCAGATGAAGTTGGTGCATACCTTATGGTGGATATGGCTCACATCGCAGGACTTGTTGCAGGTGGACAGCATATGAGTCCGATTCCATATGCACATGTAACAACAACTACTACTCATAAGACATTAAGAGGTCCAAGAGGAGGACTTATTTTATCCAGTGAAGAGTTTGCGTTAGAACATAAATTAAATAAAGCGGTATTCCCAGGTATTCAGGGTGGACCTTTAATGCATGTAATTGCTGCAAAGGCAGTATGTTTTAAAGAAGCTTTATCCGATGAATTTAAAGAATATGCAAAGAATGTTGTAGAAAATGCTCAGGCACTTGCCAAAGGATTGATGGATAGAGGGTTTGATTTAGTTTCTGGCGGAACAGATAATCATTTGATGTTAGTTGATTTAAGAAGCAAAAATATTACAGGTAAGGAATTTGAGATTGCATTGGATGCAGCAAATATTACATGTAATAAAAATGCGATTCCAAATGATCCACAGAAACCGGGAATTACCAGTGGTGTAAGAATTGGAACACCTGCTGTAACAACCAGAGGACTGAATAAGGAAGATATGGATGTTATTGCTGAATGCATGGCAGATATTGCGGATGATTTAAATGGAAATGCTGAAAGTGTTAAGGCGAAGGTAAAAGGTTTAACAGATAAATATCCATTATATGAATAAAGGAACAGATATTGGAAATAATTACACATATGAAGAGTGTAATGAATAAAAACTTTATAAAATGTGGAATCACAGGCTGGTGTATGGAGTTACTCTTTACATCAGCTTGTTGCATTAAGAAAAAAGATTATAAATTGATAGGTCAGACATCTATATGGATGTTTCCTATTTATGGAATGGCTGCAGTGATAAAACCAGTAAGTAGCAAATTAAAGAAGTATAATAGGAAAACAATAGAACGAGGATTGATTTATACTGCGGGAATTTATGTGGCAGAATTTACTACAGGAACTATATTGAAAAAGAAAGACAGCTGTCCGTGGGATTACAGTAAAAGTAAATATAATATTAAGGGAGTAATCCGGTGGGATTATGCACCGTTATGGTTTGCTGTAGGATTAATATATGAAAAGATGCTTACAAAGTCGTAAATTTTTATACGACATAAGTAGTATAGAAAGTACGGGTTTTTAAAGAAGAAAAGAGAAAAGAAATACAACTACACAGCAGGCAATTGATACCTGTAGTAAACCAGCTCCAAACCAGGCAGCGGCAATTCCTACAATTAGTGCCAAAGTACCGGCAATCGGTGAATGAGCTGCATCAATAATAGCCGGGAAGGTCATTACAGATAAAGTTACGTATGGTACATAATATAAAAATGATTGTAGGAACTGACTTTTAATCTGTTTTCGAATGAGTGTTAGTGGCAGGATTCTGATAGCTAAAGTAACCAGTGCCATAAGTGTAATATAAATATATGGGTTATGTGTCATAATATTTCTCCTGGTGTTTTAATAAAAGTATTAAAATGTAATTAAATGTTTATCTATGATATGTTAAGTGTTTTCTTCTGGTTTTATAGGGAAAAAGATTGCAGCCAGAGCCGAAATGAGCACAGTCAGGATGATTGTCCGGGTGCCTTCTGACAGTTCAGATAACAGTGGTAATCTGGAAAAACAGAAACTGGCGGCAAAACTAATTATCACCAATCCTCCAATTATTTTATTTTTCTTGGAAGGGGGAATAATAATGGCAATAAACATTCCGAATAATGCAACACTTAAAGCACCAACAATTCTTGCAGGAAGTATATTTCCAGCCATAACGCCGATGGCAGTACCAATAGACCACCCAGGGATTGCAAGAAGCATAGCACCATACGTATAACATGGGTTTAAAAAGCCTTTTCTTGCGATAGTAATTCCAAAAAGTTCATCTGTCACATCATATCCGATTAGAAATCTGTGTATCAGAGGAGTGCCTTGTGAAAAACGCTGACTAAGAGCACAACTCATTAAAAGATATCTTATGTTGGTGATGAATGTAATAAATATGATTTCGATATATGCTGCGTCAGCAGCCATAGCAGTAAAGCCGGCATACTCACCGGCAGATGCATTGTTTAACAGACTGACCAGAAATCCCTGAAATGGAGTTAATCCTATATTTCTGGCAGTGATTCCTAGAGAAAAGGAAACTGCAAGATAACCCAGACCAATAGGCAGTCCATCACGCATTCCTTCTCTGAAAATCTTTTTATTATTCATTGTTCATGTATCATCCTTATCTAAGTAATAGAAGTCTAACTTATTTTTTCCAAAAATCAACAATTTTATCTATTCTGGAGGTCATTGCCAAAAAGATCATGTCAACAAGCGTGACAGCTACCATGGATTCTACAACAACCACAGCACGGGGAACAATAATAGGATCGTGACGTCCTTTAATATTGATCTCAATATCTTCTCCGGATTTATTCACGGTTCTTTGTGTCTGGGCAATAGATGGGGTAGGTTTTACAGCTGCACGTAAAATAATCTGGGATCCATCACTTATTCCACCCATAATACCACCGGCATGATTTGTTGTTTTTGTGACTGTTCCGTTTTTCATTTGGAATCCATCATTATCTGTGGAACCAGTAGATTCAGCCACTGCGAAACCGTCTCCGATTTCAAATCCTTTCATCGCTCCTATGGACATAATTGCTTTTGACAAATTAGCATTGATCTTTTCAAATACTGGTTCACCCACACCTACAGGCATTCCATCTATAAGGCATTCAATTACACCACCTACAGAATCCATCTCAGCCATTTTTTCTTTTAATAATTCTCCAGCTTTGATGGCAGCATCACTGTCAGGCATATACATTGGATTATTTTCAATTTCATCCTTATTGAAATGATTATAATCAATTTGGACATTTCCGATTGATTTCGAATAGGTAGTAATAGAAATATTTAATTGCTCTAAGATCTTAGAAGCGATTGCTCCGGCAGCAACACGACCGATAGTTTCTCTGCCTGAGGAACGCCCACCACCTCTGTAATCTCTAAAACCATATTTTTCATCGAAAGTATAGTCAGCATGCCCAGGTCTGTAGTAGGATGCAATCTGGCTATAATCAGCAGAATGATGGTCTTTATTATGAACAATCATGGAAATAGGCGTACCTGTTGTTTTTCCTTCAAAGATACCGGAAAGAATTTCAACCTTGTCATCTTCGTTTCTCTGTGTCGTGTATTTGGATTGACCAGGTTTTCTTCTATTTAAGAATATTTGTATATCTTCTTCGCATAAATTTATTCCTGCCGGACATCCATCCACAACAACACCTAATGCTTTGCCATGGGATTCGCCCCAGGTTGTTATTCTGAAAATATTTCCATACGTTGAACCAGCCATAATGACCTCCTTGCATTTTTAAGTAAACTATAAGATTTTTCTTAAATTATATCTTTAACAGTATATCAACTGATAAGGATAAGTTCAAGGGAAAAGAAGGTATGAATTGACTTGCAATACTTATCTAAATCAAATAGAATATAAAGAGCGAAAAGAAAGTGAGAAATTAAAAATGAAGAAAGTGAAATTAGGAAAGACAGGTTTAGATGTTTCAGCCATTGCCCTTGGTTGTATGAGATTTGGCGGTTTAGAGGAAACTCAGGCGAAGGAATTTGTTGAGACGGCTTTAGAACATGGAATCAACTATATTGATCATGCAGATATTTATGGTGGTGGATATTGTGAACAATTATTTGGAAAAGTTGCAGATCTAAAAGGAGACAGCAGAGAACGATTTTTTATTCAGTCTAAGTGTGGAATTGTTCCGGGAGTTATGTATGATTTGTCAGAAGAATATATCTTAAAGTCTGTGGATGGGATTTTAGACAGAATGAATACAGAATATTTAGATTGTCTTATTTTGCATAGACCGGATGCGTTAGTAGAACCAGAAGAAGTTGCAGGTGCATTTGATAAATTAGAGGCCGTAGGAAAAGTTAAATATTTTGGTGTTTCCAATATGGATTCTATGCAAATTGAGTTGTTGAAGAAGTATGTAAAACAACCTATTGTTACAAATCAGTTACAGCTTAGTATTACAAATTCAAATATGATTTCTAGTGGAATGGAAGTAAATATGAGTACGGAAGGTGCAGTGAATCGTGATGGAAATATCTTGAATTATTGTAGATTAAATGATATTACGATTCAGACATGGTCACCATTTCAGTATGGAATGTTTGAGGGAAGTTTTCTTGGAAATGAAAGATTTCCAGAATTAAATAAGGTAATTGATGAACTGGCAGAAAAGTATCAGGTGTCAAATACTGCTATAGCTACAGCATGGATTATGAGACATCCGGCAAATATGCAGATGGTAGCAGGAACGACCAATAAAGAACGACTGGTTCAGATTGCTAAAGCTACAGAAATTGTGTTGTCCAGAGATGAGTGGTATAGATTATACTTGTCGGCAGGGCATATATTACCATAATTAGGAGATAGAAGATGTTTAAAATAATAGCAAAAGATGGAAATGCCAAAAGAGGTGAATTTACTACAGTGCATGGCAAAATACAGACGCCGGTATTTATGAATGTAGGAACAGCGGCTGCTATTAAAGGGGCTGTTGCCGCAGAAGATTTATATCAGATTAAAACACAGGTGGAGTTATCCAATACGTACCATTTACATGTGAGACCGGGAGACCATATTGTTAAGAAAATGGGTGGTATTCATAATTTTATGAATTGGAATAAGCCAATCTTGACAGATTCGGGTGGATTTCAGGTGTTTTCCCTTGCAGGACTTAGAAGTATTAAGGAAGAGGGAGTGCATTTCAGATCTCATATTGATGGCCGTAAGATATTTATGGGACCGGAAGAAAGTATGCAGATACAATCAAATCTTGCATCAACGATTGCTATGGCGTTTGATGAATGTCCATCCAGTGTAGCATCCAAAGACTATATTAAGAATTCTGTGGATAGAACTACGAGATGGCTGCAACGCTGTAAAGTAGAAATGGATAGATTGAATACTTTAGAAGATACTATTAATAAGGAACAGATGTTGTTTGGTATCAATCAGGGAGGGGTTTATGATGATATCCGTATAGAACATGCAAAAGCAATCGCTGACATGGATTTAGACGGATTTGCCATAGGTGGTCTTGCTGTTGGAGAAAGCCATGATGAAATGTACAGAATAATTGAGGCAGTAGAACCTCATCTTCCTAAGGATAAGCCAATATATCTGATGGGTGTGGGAACACCTGCAAATATATTAGAAGCAGTAGAACGGGGGGTGGACTTTTTTGACTGTGTTTATCCTGCAAGAAATGGACGCCACGGACATGTTTATACAAATAAAGGAAAGTTAAACTTATTTAATGCAAAATATGAAACCGATGCAGAGCCAATAGAAGAAGGCTGTCAGTGTCCGGCATGTAAATATCACAGCAGGGCGTATATCAGACATTTATTAAAGGCAAAAGAAATGTTGGGAATGCGTTTATGTGTCTTGCATAATTTATATTTTTATAATACAATGATGGAAGAAATTCGTGATGCCATTGAGGTAGGACGATTTGAAGAATATAAAGCTAATAAATTAGAGGGATTCAAAGAGAACGACCAGAAATAGGAGGAATTTAAAATGGGACTTTTAGCAACACAGGCAGCAGGCAGCTGGATAGTTATAATTGTATATGTTGTAATTATTATAGGATTTATGTATTTTATAGCAATCAGACCACAGAAGAAACAGGAAAAGAAACAGCAGGCACTTATGGAAAGCGTAGAAATTGGTGACAGTGTTTTAACAACCAGTGGATTTTATGGAATGATTATTGATGTGACAGAAGATACGGTTATTGTAGAATTTGGAGGAAATAAGAATTGCCGAATTCCAATGCAGAAGGCTGCAATCGTAGATGTTGAAAAAGCAAACGTATAATGAAATAGAATAAGATTTGTTTAATATGATTTTAATAACATTTATTAAATAAACTAGATAAAGTAAAAGAACCATAGGTATGTAATGGCAAACAGACATTCATATCTATGGTCTCTTTTTTGTTGAAATATTAAATATTATCAATAAATTAGTTATATCTATATGGTTGAAATATGGCACTTTTTGAGTTATAATTTACGAGTTAATGTGGATTTTTGTATTCAGCCATGCGCAGTTTTTATAAAAATCATTTGTGTAAACTAGTTTATATACAAATGATTTTTATAAAAACTGCATACGGTGATACACCGCAGCGAGAAGAAGGTACGTAGTACCGAATTCGAGCTGATGGCTGAATAATGATAGTCATACGAAGTTCTTATGAAATCATTATTGTAAACTAGTTTATACAAATGATTTTTATAAAAACTGCATACGGTGATACACCGCAGCGAGAAGAAGGTACGTAGTACCGGATTCGAGCTGATGGCTGAATAATGATAGTCTACGAAGTTATTTGTACATTAATATGAAACTAGAAAGAAAGAAGGAATTACAATGAATTTTAATGTTGCAGTTATTCCCGGCGATGGCATTGGTCCAGAGATAGTCGCAGAGGCTAGAAAGGTATTGGATGTCGTCGGAAATAAGTTTGGACACAGCTTTAACTACACAGAAGTGGATATGGGTGGTATCTCTATTGATAAACACGGTGTTCCGCTTACAGACGAGGCTCTTGAAACAGCAAAGACGAATGATGCTGTCCTGCTCGGAGCCGTCGGAGGTGTCGTCGGAAAGGATAGTTGGTATGATTTGCCACCGAATCTCAGACCGGAAGCTGGGCTTCTTGCAATCAGAAAAGGACTGAACCTTTTTGCAAATTTAAGACCTGCATATCTTTATAAAGAATTAAAAGATGCATGCCCATTAAAAGCAGAAGTGGCAGATGCAGGATTTGATATGATTATTGTAAGAGAGCTTACCGGAGGTCTCTACTTTGGAGAAAGAAAGACAGAGGAAGTAAACGGCGTCCTTACAGCAACAGATACATTGACATATAATGAAGAAGAGATTCGAAGAATTGCCGTGAAAGCATTTGAAATAGCAATGAAGAGACGTAAGGAAGTTATCAGTGTTGACAAATCAAATGTTTTAGACAGTTCAAGACTTTGGGATAAGGTAGTAAATGAAGTAGCAAAGGATTATCCGGAGGTAAAATTGACACATATGCTCGTAGACAATTGTGCAATGCAGTTGGTAAAAGACCCGGCACAGTTTGACGTAGTTGTTACCGAGAATATGTTTGGTGATATTTTATCAGATGAAGCCAGTATGGTAACGGGTTCTATTGGAATGCTGTCATCAGCATCTCTTAGAGAAGACAAGTTTGGTCTTTATGAGCCAAGCCATGGTGCTGCACCGGATATTGCAGGTCAGAATAAGGCAAATCCTATAGCAACTATCCTTTCTGCAGCAATGATGCTTAGATATTCATTTGATTTAGATAAAGAGGCAGACGCAGTGGAAGCGGCTGTAGAGAAAGTATTAGAAGACGGTATCCGAACCATTGATATTATGTCTGATGAAATGACATTGGTAGGATGTAAGGAAATGGGAGATGAAATCGTCAATCGGATATAATGGAGGTAATAAGATGAAAAGTGACTCAGTAAAAACAGGTATACAGCAGGCTCCTCACAGATCATTGTTTAATGCTCTTGGGATGACTGAAGAAGAACTTGCAAAACCTTTAGTTGGTATTGTTTGTTCCTATAATGAAATTGTTCCAGGTCATATGAATCTGGATAAAATCGCACAGGCGGTAAAGATGGGTGTTGCCATGGCTGGTGGTACACCAATCATGTTCCCGGCGATTGCAGTATGTGATGGTATTGCTATGGGACATGAAGGAATGAAATACTCTCTTGTTACAAGAGATTTGATTGCAGATTCTACAGAGTGTATGGCAAAAGCACATCAGTTTGATGCATTGGTTATGATTCCAAATTGTGATAAGAATGTGCCAGGACTATTGATGGCAGCTGCAAGAGTAAATGTACCTACGGTTTTTGTTTCCGGTGGTCCGATGATGGCAGGTCATGTTATGGGACAGAAGAGAAGTCTTTCTTCTATGTTTGAGGCAGTAGGGGCAAATGCCGCTGGCAAAATGACATTGGAGCAGGTTAAGGAATTTGAAGAGAAAGTTTGTCCGACATGCGGTTCGTGTTCAGGAATGTATACAGCAAACTCTATGAACTGTTTAACAGAAGCTCTTGGAATGGGATTAAAAGGAAATGGAACTATTCCGGCAGTTTATTCAGAAAGACTGAAACTTGCAAAACATGCGGGTATGGCTGTTATGGAATTGGTTAAAAAGAATATTCGACCGAGAGATATTATGACAAAAGATGCAATTTTAAATGCATTGACAGTAGATATGGCACTTGGATGTTCAACAAACAGTATGCTTCATCTGCCGGCAATTGCGCATGAAATCGGATTTGATTTTGATATTGCTATGGCGAACGAGATTAGTGAAAAGACACCAAACTTGTGTCATCTTGCACCGGCAGGTCCTACATATATGGAAGATCTGAATGAAGCAGGTGGTGTATATGCAGTAATGAATCAGTTAAGTGAACTGGGATTATTAAATGAAGACTGTATGACAGTAACAGGTGAGACTATTGGTGAAAACATTAAAGGAAGTGTCAACAGAAATCCTGAAGTTATCAGACCATTAGATAATCCATACAGTAAAACGGGAGGACTTGCAGTACTCAAAGGAAATCTTGCACCGGATGGTTCAGTTGTGAAACGTTCTGCAGTTGCAGACTCTATGATGGTTCATGAAGGACCAGCCAGAGTGTTTGACTGTGAAGAAGATGCTATTGCAGCAATTAAAGGTGGTAAGATTGTGGATGGTGATGTTGTTGTTATCAGATATGAAGGACCTAAGGGCGGTCCTGGTATGAGAGAGATGCTCAATCCTACATCAGCTATTGCAGGTATGGGACTTGGTGAGACAGTTGCTTTGATAACAGATGGAAGATTCTCAGGTGCATCCAGAGGGGCATCTATTGGTCATGTTTCACCAGAAGCAGCAGTAGGCGGACCAATTGGTTTAATAGAAGAAGGAGATATTATTAAGATAAATATTCCTGAAATGACATTGAATGTAGAAGTGTCAGAGGAGGAAATGGCTAAGAGAAGAGAGACATGGACACCGAGGGAACCAAAGGTTACGACAGGTTATCTGGCAAGATACGCATCTATGGTTACATCAGGTAATAAGGGTGCTACATTAGAGATAAATAAATAATAATAGAAGAGAGGGATACGATATGATTTTAAACGGATCACAGATAGTTATGGAATGTTTAAAAGAACAGGGTGTTGACACAGTATTTGGATATCCTGGAGGAACTATCTTAAATATTTATGATGAATTATATAAAAATTCAGATGATATTACACATATCCTTGTTTCACATGAGCAGGGAGCGGCACATGCGGCCGACGGTTATGCACGATCTACCGGCAAGGTTGGAGTTTGCATGGCAACATCAGGACCTGGGGCTACAAACCTTGTAACAGGTATTGCTACGGCATATATGGATTCTGTTCCAGTTGTTGCGATAACAGCGAATGTTGCAAAATCAGGACTTGGAAAAGATTCATTTCAGGAAATTGACATTGTAGGTGCAACAATGCCGATTACAAAGCATAATTTTATTGTAAAAGAGATTGAGGACCTTGCACCAACGATTAGAAAGGCATTTAAGATTGCAAAGAGTGGAAGACCGGGACCAGTATTAGTTGATATTACAAAGGATGTTACAGCAAATAAGATAGAGTTTACATCTGAAAAGCCAGAAGAAATTAAGAGATATTCAGCTGATATTACAGAGGATGATATCAACACAGTAGCAGAGATGATTGATGCGTCAAAGAAACCATTTATTTTAGTAGGTGGCGGTTCTGTTATTTCAGAAGCCCATGAAGAGGTTAGAGAATTTGCAGAATTAGTTGATGCACCAGTTTGTGATTCGTTGATGGGTAAAGGTGCTATTGAAGGAATGAACCCAAGATATACAGGAATGATTGGTATGCACGGTACAAAGACATCAAACTTTGGTGTAACAGAGTGCGATTTATTGATTGTTCTTGGTGCAAGATTCAGCGACAGAGTTATTGGTAATGCAAAGGCATTTGCAAAAAATGCAAGTATTGTACATATCGATGTAGATCCATCAGAAATCAACAAAAATGTTCCAGCTGATGCAAGTATTATCGGTGATATTAAAGAAGTATTAACCAGATTAAATAAAAAGGTAAATAAACAGGACAACAAGGAATGGATGGCACATATTCAGGATATGAAAGCACAGTATCCATTAGATCTTGACCAGTCAAAACTGACAGGTCCGGCAGTTATCAATTCTGTTTATGAGATTACAAATGGTGAGGCAATTATCACTACTGACGTAGGACAGCATCAGATGTGGGCTGCACAGTTTTATAATTATAGCAGACCAAGGCAGTTGATCACATCAGGTGGTCTTGGAACAATGGGATATGGAGTAGGTGCATGTATCGGTTCTAAGATGGGAAACAAAGATAAGACTTGTATCAACATTGCAGGTGATGGATGTTTCCGTATGAATATGAATGAGATTGCTACAGCTACAAGATATAATATTCCGATTATTCAGATTGTTATTAACAATCATGTGCTTGGCATGGTTAGACAATGGCAGACATTGTTCTATGGAAAGAGATATTCTAATACAGTTTTAAATGATGCTGTAGATTTTGTTAAGATTGCTGAAGGTATGGGAGCAAAGGCTTACCGTGCTACTACAATAGATGAATTTGAGGAAGCATTGAAGGATGCTGTTAAAATGAACATTCCATGTGTGATTGAAGCGCAGATTGATGAAGATGATAAGGTATTCCCAATGGTTCCTGCAAATACAGCTATCAGTGAGGCTTTCTCAGCAGAAGACTTAGCGGAAAAAGGATATGATTGTTAAGTTCAGCCATGCGATATAAGATATACACGCCAAAAGGCTGCGTACAGACTATTTGCCGTGTATATCTTATATCATATGGTGAACAACCACAGCAAAGGAAATCCGAAGGGTTTTCGAGCTGATGGCTGAACGGTTACAACTGATATATAATATTATAATAATAAAGTACAATATGGAGGTATTATAAAATGGCTAGAGTATACAATTTCTCAGCAGGTCCGGCAGTATTACCGGAAGAAGTATTAAAAGAGGCAGCAGAAGAAATGCTTGATTACAAAGGATGTGGAATGAGCGTAATGGAAATGAGCCACCGTTCCAAAGCATTTCAGCAGATTATTGATGAGGCAGAACAGGACATTAGAGATTTGATGAACATTCCTGACAATTACAAAGTATTATTCCTTCAGGGAGGTGCTTCACAGCAGTTTGCTGCAGTGCCAATGAATCTTAAGAAAAATGGGAAGGCTGCTTACATTGTTACAGGCCAGTGGGCAAAGAAGGCTGCAGCTGAAGCAGAAAAATATTTAGAAGTACAGAGAGTTGCCTCATCCGCAGATAAGACTTTCTCATACATTCCGGATTGCTCCGATTTAGATATTGATGATGATGTAGATTATGTATATATCTGTGAAAATAACACAATTTATGGTACTAAGTATCATACATTGCCAAATACAAAGGGACACACATTAGTAGCTGATGTTTCATCTTGTTTCTTATCAGAACCTGTTGATGTTGAAAAATACGGTGTAATTTATGGTGGAGTTCAGAAAAATATCGGACCAGCCGGAGTTGTGATTGCCATTGTAAGAGAAGATTTGATTCCAGAAGAAGTAGATGACACAGTGCCTACAATGCTTGCATGGAAAACACAGGCGGATGCAGATTCTCTTTATAATACACCTCCATGTTATGGTATTTATATTTGTGGTAAAGTATTTAAGTGGATTAAGAAGATGGGTGGTCTTGACGCTATGAAAAAACATAACGAAGAGAAAGCTCAGATTCTTTATGATTTCTTAGATAACAGTAAGTTATTTAAGGGAACAGTTGCTAAGGAAGACCGTTCACTTATGAATGTGCCATTTGTAACAGGTAATGAAGAATTGGATGCTAAGTTTGTTGCAGAAGCAAAGGCTGCAGGACTTGAGAATTTAAAAGGTCATAGAACTGTTGGTGGTATGAGAGCCAGCATCTACAATGCTATGCCAATTGAGGGTGTAAAGGCATTGGTTGAATTTATGGAGAAGTTCGAGAAGGAGAATATGTAAAATGACAAAAATAAATTGCTTAAATCCTATTTCAGATTTAGGACTTAATAGATTAAATGATAATTATGAAATGACAGATGATTTTGCAAGTGCTGATGTAGCTTTAGTTCGAAGTGCATCCATGCATGATATGGATTTACCGGACAGCTTAATGGCAGTAGCCAGAGCAGGTGCCGGAGTAAATAATATTCCATTAGATAAATGTGCAGAGAAAGGTGTTGTCGTATTTAATACACCTGGTGCAAATGCTAACGGTGTTAAAGAATTAGTTCTTTGTGGAATGCTTCTTGCATCAAGAGATATTATTGGTGGAAATCAGTGGGTGGCTGATAATAAAGCAGATGAAAACATTAATAAGACAATGGAAAAGGCAAAGAAAAACTTTGCTGGAAACGAATTAAAAGGAAAGAAACTTGGCGTTATTGGACTTGGTGCTATCGGAAGACTGGTAGCAAACATCGGTGTTTCTATGGGAATGGAAGTATATGGTACAGACCCATATCTTTCTGTTGAAGGCGCTTTAAATATTAAAAGAACAGTAAAGATTGTAAAGACAAGAGAAGAAATCTTTAAGGAATGTGATTTTATTACAGTACACACACCGCTTGTTGATGATACAAAGGAAATGATTAACAAGGACACTATGGCAATGATGAAAGATGGTGTAGTTATCTTGAACTTTGCGAGAGATTTACTTGTTTGTGATGATGATATGGCAGAAGCTTTAAAGAGCGGTAAGGTTAAAAAATATGTAACAGACTTTCCTAATGCAAAGACTGCAAATATGGAAGGTGTGATTGCTACACCGCATCTTGGAGCTTCTACAGAGGAATCAGAAGATAACTGTGCAATTATGGCAGTTGACCAGATTATGGATTTTGTTGAAAACGGAAATATTGTTAATTCAGTAAACTATCCGGCTGCAACTCTTGGTGTCTGCGATAAGGCAGGACGTGTTACAGTTTGTCACAAGAATACTCCGAATATGATCAGCCAGCTTACATCTGCAGTAGCGTCTGAAGGTGTAAATGTTGCAGATATGGTTGATAAATCTAGAGGAGATTTTGCGTATGCTATTATGGATTTAGACCATGAAACATCAGAAGCATTAGTCGAGAAATTAAATGCTGTAGATGGTGTTATTAAAGTAAGAGTGGTAAAATAATCCCCGCGAACAATAAGGAGAATAGCCATGTTTACATAGCTATTTGACGAATGTCGCGCGGGTCACATGTCTGTTGTTTACAGTAGGTATGTGATTTCTGATAGTTGAGCTATAATAATGGGGCTGTTAATGTATAATAGCCCCATTTCTTATATATTAAATTGTTAAATGGAGAAACCTATGAAATTTTTATTGGCAAGTAATGTATCTGAAGAAGTAGAGTCAGGTTTAAATGAATTAAATAAAGAGGTAAATGCATTAACAGGAACATTGGATAAGATGGTGGACAAATTAATTGATTTTGGCTGGCATCTTTTAATCGCAATTGCAATTTTTGCAGTTGGCAAGGTTGTTATCCGTTTAATGAGAAAATTGGTAAAAAATATATTTAAAAAATCTAATGCTGATGAAGGTGTGGTTAAATTTGTAGATTCTCTTGTGAAATTTACAGGGTATGTAATTGTACTCATTATTATATGTAGTGAAATCGGTATAGAAACAACTTCATTTATAACATTGCTTGGAACAGCCGGATTGTCGATTGGTCTGGCTTTACAAGGCAGTCTGGCTAATTTTGCAGGTGGAGTACTAATATTATTGTCAAAGCCTTTTATTATAGGTGATTATGTTATGATAAATGGCGAAGAAGGAACCGTGACAAAAATAGATATTGTATATACCACATTAGTAAAAGCAGATAATAGAGTGATTAAATGTCCAAATGGTGAAGTGGCAAATAATACAATTATTAATTTTACAAATCAGGATGGGCGAAGAGTGGATGTGAAGTTTTCCATTCACTATGATGCGGATATTGAGCAGGCAAAGACTATCGTAAAGCATGTAATTGATAAATCACCATATACATTAAAGGATAAACCAAATGATGTGGTTGTGATGCTGTTAGATGAAAGTGGTGTGAATCTCGAAACAAGAGCATGGGTAGCACCGAAAGATTACTGGGATGCGTATTTTTATCTGAATGAACATATCAAGAATGAATTAGAAAAAAATAGTATTATTATTCCATATAATCAGTTGGAAGTGCATGTCAATAGCAAATAAAATGATACAGGAAAAGAAAGTAATTGAGTATAAAGAGAGGGTTTTTAATGATAGGGATTGTATGTTTGGATCAAAAAAATGGAATGTATTTTAATGAAAGAAGACAGAGCAGGGACCAATATGTAATTAGAGATATTGTAGAGATGACAAAAGATGCAGTTCTTCATATTAATTCATATTCGGAGGAGTTATTTGAAAATCGAATTGTAGAGTATGTTATCTCAGACGATTATTTTAGTGATGCAAAAGAGGGAGAGTACTGCTTTGTAGAAAATCATATTTTGGATCAAAGTGAAATGGAGAAAATAATTGTATATCGGTGGAATAAAGTTTATCCGTCTGACCACAGATTAGATCTTAGTGGGTGGAAATTAACCAGTACATTAGAATTTGAGGGATATTCACATGATAAAATTGTGAAAGAGGTATATAAGAGAAATGAGAAATAATTTCCGTCAGCGCAGAAGACACAGCAAGAGATATAAAAATATTTTCAATTTAATATTATTATTGTGTATGGTGGCATTTTTGTTTGGATGCGCAAATGATACAGTGCAAATAAATCAGCGGAAAACTGATTATCTTAAGGTGTCTACTGACACAAAAGAAAAACGTATAGAGCATAAATTGGAAAGTGATGATATTCGTTTGAATGAAATTTCTGAATTTCATAATGAACCATATGTAACGATACAAAATAATAAACCGGCATTTTCTAGTAATGAAATTGTAGATGAGTCTTTTGAAAGTTATAGTGAGTTAGATTCTCTTGGACGGTGTGGCGTGGCACTAGCTTGTGTAGGCAAAGATATTATGCCAACGGAGAAAAGAGGAAATATTGGTATGGTAAAGCCTACAGGGTGGAATAGAGTAAAGTATGACTTTGTAGATGGAAAGTACTTATATAACAGATGTCACTTGATTGGGTATCAGCTGACAGGGGAAAATGCAAATGAGAGAAATCTGATTACCGGGACGAGATATATGAATGTAGATGGGATGCTACCTTTTGAAGAGATGGTGGCGGACTATGTAAAGGAAACAGATAATCATGTGCTTTACAGAGTAACTCCGGTATATGAGGGGAGAAATTTAGTTGCTAGCGGTGTTCAGATGGAGGGGTATTCTGTTGAGGACACGGGCAGGGGAATATCGTTTAATGTATACTGTTACAATGCACAGCCAGGAGTGGAAATTAACTATAAAACAGGTGACAGTAGTGTTGATGCAAATGGTGTAGAAGAAATAACCCAAAAGAAAAGTGTGAGCAAAAAGAGTCAGACAAGTTCTTCATCTTCCAGTACACAATATATATTAAATTTAAACACATATAAATTTCATAAGCAGAATTGTAGAAGTGTAAAATTTATGAATGAAACAAATAAAGGAACATATGCAGGGGGCAGAGAAGATTTGATAAAACAGGGATATGAACCTTGTGGGCAGTGTAAACCGTAAAAAGGAGGAGAAAAAATGGATATAAAACAACAGGCAAAACTTGTAAAGCTGGCATCTCCTAAGATGGCAGGAAGCAGTGAAGAACAAAGAAATAATGCGTTAAATGCAGTAGTTGAGGCATTAAAAACACATAGAGAGCAAATATTTGAAGCAAATAAAAAAGATTTAGAGCAGGCTGCAAGAGATAATGTGGCAACACCGATTGTGAAAAGACTAAAATTTGATGAAACAAAACTTAGAGATGTAATTGCAGGAATTCAGGATTTAGTGAAACTTCCTGACCCATTATTTAGGAAGCAGATGAACCGCCAGTTAGATGAAGGTTTGACATTAGTTCGTGAGACCTGTCCTATCGGTGTGATTGGTGTGATATTTGAGGCAAGACCAGATGCTTTGATTCAGATTTCTGCCCTATGTATTAAAAGTGGTAACTGTGTTATCTTAAAGGGTGGCAGTGAGACAATGAACAGTAATAGAGTGCTGTTTCAGATAATATATGATGCAGTAACAAAATCAGGAATGCCAGAAAATTGTATGTTACAGTTGGAAGCACGTTCAGAGATTTCAGAGCTTCTCACTTGTAACGAGCATGTAGACTTATTGATTCCAAGAGGCTCTAATGCTTTTGTTCAGTATATAATGAATAATACAAAAATTCCGGTAATGGGACATGCAGATGGTATCTGTCATATCTATGTGGATAAGGATGCTAATATGGAAAAGGCGATTCCTATTATTATTGATGCAAAGACCCAGTATGTATCTGCATGTAATGCCGTGGAGACATTATTGATACATAAGGATATTGCAGATGAGTTTGTTCCTAAGCTATATGAAATACTGAAAGAGAATCATGTAGAACTACGTGGAAGTGAGAAGATAGTAAGTCTTACAGGCTGTGAAGAAAGTAATGACGAGGATGACAAGACAGAATATTTGGATTTGATCGTGTCTGCGAAAGAAGTAGATTCTATGGAGAAGGCGATAGATCATATTAATTATTTTGGATCACATCATACAGATTGTATTATTACAGAAGACAAAGAGGCAGCAGAATATTTTATGAAATATGTAGATTCTGCCGGGGTATATCAGAATTGCTCCACACGGTTTGCAGATGGTTACCGATATGGTTTCGGAGCAGAAGTGGGAATCAGCACCAGCAAAATCCATGCCAGAGGTCCGGTAGGATTAGAAGGACTGGTAAGTTATAAGTATAAGCTGTATGGCAGTGGAAATATTGTGGATGACTATGCAAAAGGCAAGAGCGCTTTTCATTTTAAAGATTTATAAAGAAAAAACAATATAAGAAAACACTAAAAAACAGGTTTCATGCCAATTTGACAGAAACCTGTTTTTTGTATAGTCTATTTTAAATATTCTTTATATACTTCAATCACTTGTTTCATAGCATCCGGACCAGGAGCACCAATCGTCATACGCTTATTGACACATGTTTCAAGACTGATTGCTTCATAGATATCTTTTTCAAATACAGGACTGATAGCCTTATATTCCTCCAATGTCATATCATCAAGTGCAATACCTTTTTCTTCACAGAATAAAACTAATTGTCCAACAATGCCATGGGCATCCCTGAATGGTACACCGTGATTAACCAGATAATCAGCCGCATCTGTGGCATTTGTGAAACCATGTTTTGTACTTGCTTCCATAATGTCATTATTAAAAGTCATAGTATCAATCATACCAGTAAATAAAACAATACAGCCTTTTACAGTATCAATTGCATCAAAGGTAAGTTCTTTGTCTTCCTGCATATCCTTATTGTATGCAAGAGGAATTCCCTTCATCGTTGTGAGAATGGAAATCAAAGAACCATATACACGTCCGGTTTTTCCGCGGATTAACTCTGCAATATCAGGATTTTTCTTCTGTGGCATAATACTAGAACCGGTACTGTAAGAGTCATCAATGTTTACAAAACGATATTCATTGGAGTTCCAGATACAAATCTCTTCACAGAAACGACTCAAATGCATCATTATGGTAGACAATGCGCTTAAAAGTTCAATCACATAATCTCTGTCAGATACAGAATCCATACTGTTTAAAGTAGGACCATCGAAATCTAGAAGACTGGCAGTATATTCTCTATCCAATGGATAAGTAGTGCCTGCTAATGCACCAGAGCCTAAAGGACAATAATTCATTCTTTTATAAATATCATTTAATCGCTCTCTGTCACGTTTAAACATTTCAAAATATGCGCCAAAATGGTGTGCCAGTGTGATTGGCTGGGCTTTTTGTAAATGTGTAAATCCAGGCATGAAAGTTTCTGTGTTATCTTCCATGACTTTCAATAAAGAAGAGAGAAGAGTTTTCAATAAGGAGTTCATTTCTACAACTTCATCTCTTGTATAAAGCTTCATATCAAGGGCTACCTGATCATTACGGCTTCGCCCGGTGTGAAGTTTCTTTCCAGCATCTCCAATACGCTCAATCAGATTCGCCTCAACAAAACTGTGAATATCTTCACTTTCTTTGGTAAATTCCAGTCTGCCGGCATCAATATCTGCCTTAATACCTTCTAATCCTTTTATAATCTGATTCATTTCTTCTTCGGAGATGATACCTTGTTTTCCGAGCATTTTTACATGTGCAATGCTCCCTCTGATATCCTGTGCATAAAATTTCTGGTCAAAAGAAAGAGATTCGTTAAAGTTGTGAACTAATTGATTTTCTTCCTTTGTGAAACGACCACCCCATAATTTCATATGTATACCTCGCTTAATTTTATTTATTTGCATATGTGTAAAATTGTATATTAAAAAAGCTATATAATTTTCATTTTCCACAGTAAATTGTGTTAGAAAACTATAAACAAAAAATATGCTTATAAAAGTATATCATATGATGGTAGTTTTTCAAATAATCTTTTGATATAATGACTAACAGTTCAGCCATGCGCTATAAAACGAATGGGGTTATTAAAAAATAAGAGTTAAAATATGTAAATTTTAAATGTATTGGAGCTGAGTGGTTGAACTTTTAAAATCAACGAAATGGAGATACATATGAAACTATATTTTGCACCATTAGATGGTGTTACAGGGTTTATATATAGAAATGCTTTTGCAGAATTTTTTGGAGGACCGGATAAGTATTTTGCACCATTTATTTCACCGTGTCATAATCCTAAATTAAAGGGGAGAGAGATAAAAGATTTATTACCGGAGAACAATAGTGACAAAGTTAATTTAATACCACAGATTATGGCGAATAATGCAGAATATTTTATAAAAGGTGCCAGACAAATTGCAGATATGGGATATAAAGAAGTCAATCTGAATGCAGGCTGTCCTTCAGGAACGGTAGTTCCAAAGGGGAGAGGAGCCGGATTCTTAAAAGATACATATTTGATGGAGAAGTTTTTTGATGAAGTATTTTGTAAACTGGATATGAAAATATCAGTAAAAACACGTATAGGAGTGACAGATGCTTCTGAGTTTGAAGAAATCATGCAAGTGTATAACAAGTTTCCTTTTGAAGAAGTAATTGTACATCCAAGAACAAGAGTACAGTTATACAAAGGAGAGCCAGATATGGAGGCTTTTGATTATGCGTATCAGGTAAGCAAAAATCCATTATGTTTTAATGGGAATATCTTTACAATCGAAGACTATGAGAAAATTGTTTTAAGATACAATATTAATTCAGTGATGCTTGGACGTGGATTATTAAGAAATCCTAATCTGGCAATCGAAATAAAGTCAAAGGAAGAAAAGCAGGTAAATAATTACTTCGTAAGAAACTGTACTTATAATAGAGAAAACAATTATGAGAGGAGTGTATCGAAAGAAATTATTAGGGCATTTCATGATAAGTTATATGCTGATTTTATGGAAGAAATGAGTTCAGATAAGCATTTACTTAACAAGATGATAGAAATGTGGAATTATTTGTCATTTTTATCTAAAGATTCACATAAATGTGCAAAGCTGATTCGGAAAGCACAGAATGTTTTTAAGTATGAAAAAGTAGTGAATGAAATATTTGATAATCTGATGTAAACAGAATTGATTATTAACTGATGAGATGCTAGTATATATGTACATTAATCATGTCCCGGTGTATCAAAAGGAGGTAAAAATGGATAGAAAAAAGGGGATTTATGAAATTAAAGTCGAGGATGAGATATTTTGTGTTAGGGAGAGTGTTCCGTATATGGAGCCCGTCAATGGGGAATATACCATAGAGGATTATTACAAATTACCGGAGGACCAGAGATTTGAACTGATAGACGGATATTTATATGTAATGTTGGCACCGACAGTTTTGCATCAACTGATTGCAGGAGAGATACATCGTCAAATAGCCAATTTTATTTATGAAAAGAATGGTAAATGTCTTCCGTTGATTTCTCCAATAGATGTACAGTTAGACCGGGATAATAAAACCATGGTACAGCCGGATGTAGCCATTTTGTGTGATAAAGATAAGCTTATGAATAGAGTGATTTATGGAGCACCGGATTTTGTATTGGAGGTAATATCACCTTCTACATCCAGAAAAGATTATACAAAAAAACTGGCAAAGTATGAAAGTGCGGGAGTAAAGGAATATTGGATTTTAGATCCTTATAAAGAAAAACTTCTGATATATGATTTCGATGGTGAAAACCTGCCAATGATTTGTGGTTTTGATACCCCACAGGGAATCAACATTTACAATGGAGAATTGCAAATTTATTTTACCAAAATCATTGAATGGATAAAGGAATATCGTAGTTAATTCAGGATAATATTAAGACGCAGATGAACGTGTATTATTTCTACATAGCAAAATCTAAAGTTAGGAGATGATTATATGATTCTTACATTTTTAGGTGCAGACCATGAAGTGACCGGAAGTTGTCATTATATTGAGGTCGGAGAAAAGAAAGCCATTATAGATTGTGGTATGGAACAGGGAAAGGATATTTATGTGAATCAGGAATTGCCTGTTATGGCTGGTGATATTGACTACATATTCCTTACCCATGCACATATAGACCATTCCGGATTGATACCACTTATGGTAAAGAGAGGTTTTAAAGGAGAAGTGTTTGCTACAAAAGCCACCTGCCAGTTATGCAATATTATGCTCCGGGACAGTGCACATATTCAGGAATTTGAGGCACAGTGGAAGAGTAGAAAAGCAAAGCGGGCTGGAAAAGAGGCTATGGAGCCGATATATACCATGGAAGACGCTGTCAGGGCATGCGACTTAATGGTGCCTCTGGAGTATGATACAGATGTTAAAATATGTGACGAGATTAAAGTAAAATTTGTAGATGCAGGACATTTACTTGGTTCTGCAAGTATAGAAATGACATTAACCGAAGAGAAGGTTTCAAAGAAAATTATTTTTTCAGGAGATATTGGAAATATTGACAAACCGATAATTAAAGACCCGGGTAGCATGGAGGGAGCAGATTATGTCTTGATTGAGTCTACATATGGAGACAGGCTGCATGGAGACAGACCAGATTATGTTGGTGAATTGGCAAGAATTTTAAACGAAACATTTGCCAGAGGAGGAAATGTGATAATTCCTTCTTTTGCTGTAGGTAGAACACAGGAAATGTTATACTTTATGCGTCAGATTAAAAAAGATAATATGGTAAAGGATTTTCCGAATTTTGAAGTATATGTGGATAGTCCTTTGGCAGTAGAAGCTACATCAATTTTTAATGGAAATGTATTAGAATGCTTTGACGAGGAAACAATGGAATTAATTCGTAACGGAATTAATCCGTTACGTTTTGATGGATTGAAACTATCAGTGACCAGTAATGACTCCGTTGCAATCAACGAAAATATAAATCCGAAAGTTATTTTATCAGCTTCAGGAATGTGTGAAGCAGGTCGTATCAGACATCATTTAAAACATAATTTGTGGAGAGAGAACAATACGATTTTGTTTGTAGGATTTCAGACACCAGGAACTCTTGGGCGGGCAATTCTTGAAGGGGCAAAGACAGTAAAACTTTTTGGAGAAGAAATTGCAGTAAATGCCCATATCGAAAATTTAAAGGGAATCAGTGGACATGGAGATCAGAAACAGCTGGTTAAATGGCTTCAAGCTATGAAACAAAAGCCAGAAAAAGTTTTTGTGGTTCATGGGGAAGATACGGTCTGTGATATATTTGCAGAATTATTGAATAAAGAATATGGTTATCAGACCTATGCTCCATATAGTGGAACACAGATTGATTTGGCAACAGGAGAATTGGTTAAGGAAGGCATTCCTATCCGAATCAGCCAGAAAGCAAAACAAAGAAGAGCGACAGGCCTCTATGAGAATCTTGTGAATGCAGGACACAGACTGATGGCTGTTATTAAGCGTAATGAAGGTGGTACAAATAAAGATATTGCGAAGTTTACTAGTCAGATTCAGTCACTGTGCGATAAATGGGACAGATAGCAACAAGATATATTTGATTAAAACAACAGTTATTTGTTAATAAAAAGGTATCAAAACTCAAATCCGAATAAAGGAGAGCTGTAGATACCTTTTTATATTATCAGCTGTTTTATTTTGTTAATATCTCTAAGATTTTATTACTTCTCTCAATAAAAGCAGTCATGCTGTCAGGATTGAGTGGAGTATGACTGATTAATGCTAAGTCATATAACTGTTTACAGATTAATTCAGTATTTTCACCTTCCGGAGTATCCACAATGTACTTTACTAAAGTATTGTTTGCATTGAGTGTGAGAGTTTCTCCGGCACCACCAAACATAGATGGGTCCATACCAGACATGCCATACATCTTCATCATATCCTGCATACGACGGGTTTCTTCCGAAACAGTAATCATAGAAGATACTTTTTCATCTTTTAATTTCTGGACTTTGATATCAATATCACGTCCAAGAGCTTTCTTAAATGTTTCTGATAATTTCTCTTTGAGAGTTTTTTCATCATCTTTACTTAATTCTTCAGTAAAGGAATCACTTAATTCATCATCGATACGTTTAAATTTGACACCTTCATTTTTAGACTCTAATTGTGAAATAAACGGTTGGTCAATATTATCTTTTAAGATAACCGCATCAATTCCTTCAGCTTTAAACATATTTACATACTGGCTCTGCTGTACAGGATCATTTGTATAGAAAATTATGTTTTCGTGTTTTTCTTTGTTTTCTTCCAGTGCTTCTGTAAATGTGAGATATTTGTCATCTAGATTTTTAAATAAAACGTAATCTGACATTTTTTCGCAGAATTTTTCATCTTTTAAGCAACCAAATTTAATGAATGGGCTGATATCATCCCAGTATTTTTCATAGTTTTCTTTATCAGTTTTACACATTCCCGAAAGTTTGTCTGCAACTTTTTTTGTAATATAGTCTGAAATCTTCTTAACAAATCCGTCGTTCTGAAGAGCAGAACGGGATACATTCAATGGAAGGTCAGGACAGTCAATGACACCTTTTAATAACATTAAAAATTCAGGAATAACTTCTTTGATATTATCTGCAATGAATACCTGATTGTTATACAATTTAATGGTTCCTTCAATAGATTCATACTCCATATTAATTTTAGGGAAGTATAAGATGCCTTTTAAATTAAATGGATAATCCATATTTAAATGAATCCAGAAAAGTGGTTCTTTATAATCCATAAATACACGATGGTAAAAATCACGGTATTCTTCGTCAGTACATTCATTTGGATGCTTTGTCCAAAGAGGAGTCGTATCGCTGACACTTACCGGACGGCGAACAATTTTTGCCATATTCTTTTCAGGCTCAATTTCAACAGTTTCCTTTGTACCATCTTCATTTTCTTTTTCCTCTGTTTTCGCAGGTTCAACGATATGTTCTACAATGGTATCTTTTTCTGTAACTTCATCTTCCGGAATCGTATCGTATTCTGTTTCAGCAGTTGGATCAGAAACATAAATCTCTACTGGCATAAAAGAGCAGTACTTGTTTAATACTTCCTGTGCACGGTATAGATTACAGAATTCTACACTGTCTTCATTTAAGTAAAGAGTAATTACAGTACCTCTGTCAGTCTTATCAGAATCTGTCATGGTAAACTCAGTTCCATCTTCGCAATCCCACAGAACTGCCTTGGCTCCTTCTTTATATGATAGTGTTTCAATCGTAACTCTGTCAGCAACCATGAAAGCAGAGTAGAAACCAAGTCCGAAATGACCGATAATCTGATCTTCAGATGTTTTATCCTTATACTGTTCCAGAAAAGCTTCAGCACCGGAGAATGCAATCTGATTAATGTATTCATCTACCTCTTCCTCAGTCATACCAATACCATTGTCAATAAAGGTTAATGTTTTTTCTTCAGGGTTTGCGAGAACCTGAATCTTGAATTCTTCATTACTGTCAACTTTTGCTTCACCAATCATATCTAGTTTCTTTAATTTGGTGATAGCATCACAGCCATTCGATACCAATTCTCTAAAAAAGATATCATGGTCTGAATAAAGCCACTTTTTAATAATAGGGAAAATATTTTCACTGTTAATTGATAAACTTCCGTTTTTTGCCATAATACTTACTCCTTTATATAAAAAATAATTTTTTACAAATTTTAGGCGGTAAATTTCGCCAACAATGTCATTTTAACGCATGAAATAAAAATGTCAACACAAAATTAGCACTCTTATGGAAAGAGTGCTAAAAATTTACTTTTTGTTCATATTTTGGAAACAGTTCAGCCATGCGATATAAAACATAAAGGGCAAAAAGCTGCTTGCAGATTTTTGGAAATTTATGTTTTATATCATATGGTGAGCCAAATCAGCGAAGGAAATCCGAAGGATTTTCAAGCTGATGGCTGAACTGTTAAAACTGTTTCATATCATAGATTAAGTTGCTTGCCAAATCAGTGAGAAGAAGCGAAGCGCTTCAAGCTGATGGCTGAACTGTTAAAACTGTTTCATATCATAGATTAAGTTGCTTGCCAAATCAGCGAGAAGAAGCAAAGCAATTCGAGCTGGCATGGCTGAACTGCTACAGTGTTTCACAATCAAAATGCTGGTGAAAGAATGAAGTTACAGTCTTATCCCAATATCTGTCTAATGTTTTATCCATAGTGAAAGTATTCAGGGAAGTGCCTGTAATAACTTCGATATGTCCTTCTTCATAGAGAATGTGTATATAAAGCCCACCAATCTCATCTGAAGTAATATACATTCCTGATTTAGAAAGGGCTTCTTCATATTTTGTTTTAGATAATGCAAAAACTATTTTCATTTTACTTGGAACTTTATTTCCTTTAATTGCTTCATAGGCAATATGTTTTATATTCCTCCAATAAACAAAATCATCTGTCAGGGAAGCAAGTTCGTCAGTATCAAAAAACTTTTGGTTAATTCGTCCGTTAAGTGTAATAATGCAGGATGCAGCGATTTCTCCATCACATAATAGAAAATTATCAAAAGTGTCTGAAATTAGTAGTTTGTGCATAAAATTATTAACGTCTTTTATCTTTAAACTAATCATAAAAAGTATTATATCAAAGGAACATATACGGTTCAATATTTTCATTATTTATTGCAAATGAAAATAAATTACATGTATTTTTGCGTTAAACTAAGAAATATACATGTAAAAAATTTAAAAATTCATGGAAAAAGAGAACAAATTACACGTATTTTTATGTCAAATTAAGAAATATATATGTAAAATTTATAAATAATAAGAACGGATTACACGTATTTTTTCGTTGAATTACAAAATATATATGTAAAAGCATTTTATAGAAAAGGATAGAGAGTGTTTTTTTAGAAAAATGAAAATGAACATACAAAAAAACAAATATAGGTGTCGTAAAAATTTGAAAAAAATTTTTTCTTGTAGTAAAATTATAAAACTGTGAATAAATAATAATATTTGTGATTGAAGTGCTGGGAGGCAGATCGTGAAAAAAACAAGTGAGAAACAAAAGAAAGTTATGAGTAAAAAGAAAAAGGTAATTGCAGCAATTTTTTTTGTGATTGCAGCATTAATCGTTGGTACCTTAGTACATTCCCTTTTTCTGAAAGATACTACAGAAAGTAAAACAATAGATAAAACGAAAGTAGTAGAAAATGAGATTTACAAGAATATTCCAAAGGATGATTCTACACCAGATGATTATTCGCCAGAAGAGAATATTTCTATTTGCCAGAGTGTTATAAAAAATATGGATGCGTGGACTTCTAAAACAGAGGGAACGGCAGTAGCAGATGTTCTGTTTATGAATTACACCCAGAATATCTCAGCCAGAAAAGTTATAAAAAATGGTAACGCTACACAGCAGTCAGCAAGTGCAAGTTCATTATTGAGTACAGGACAGCAGCGTACATTTAAAGATGGAGCCATTCTCATTAGAAATGCAAAAAAGGTAAAATCAATGGAGGATATTGAATGGGAAGATGATTTTACAGCGGTTTCAAAAGATACATATTCTCAGAATTATGGCAGAACACCATTTGCTCTGACAAATTATATAATTGATAAAACAACAATTATAAAGTCTAAAAAACTGGAAACAGACAAAGAAAAATATAAATTTGAGTATGAATTAAAACCGGACGCATCTACCATTTATTATAAGAGACAGATGAGAACAGAAGGCGGTGCATCAGACTATCCGACATTTCATAGTGTGAAGGTCACCGTGACAATGGATAAGCAGTGGAGGCCTTTGGTAATTCATTATAGCGAAAACTATGATATCAGTATTGCAGTTGTAGGAGATGTTACCTGTCAGGGAGAAATTACAGAAACATTTTCTGATTTTGGGGAGGTAAAAGCTTTGCCTGATGAAGGAAGTGTAGATGATTTTATTAAAAATAAATATGATAAAAATAAATTGTCTGATTTGCCGACAAAGAAAGATACAGACATATCTAAATATATTAAAGATATGTTTACTAATAAGCCTTACTATCATATGGATTTAGTTGTAGATAAAACAGAGTTAAATCTAAATATGTTTGTAGATATTAATAATGGTATTATAAAAATAAAGGGTAAGGATTTGTTTGCTGCGTATGCTGATAAAAAAGTGTATCTGCAATATGGAAATGTTAAGGTTTCCATGAAAACTGACAGTATTTTTGAGGCAGTCAAAATTTTAGGAAAAGCAGTTGATATTAAGACGGAATCAATCAATATAGATTATTTGACACAAATAGATTTGAATGATATTTCATTGGATGATGAGACAGTGTCAGGGTTGTTAAACAATGTGAAAATGGAACAGTCAAAAGATGCAATAAAAGTTGCGTTTGAAAAAGATGGAATCAAGGCAGATATTAAAGTTGCACTAAAAGATGAGAACGTAAATCTTGAATATGCAGATGTTTCATTAAATTTAGGAGACAGTGATGTCAACGCAAAGATAACAACTACATCAAAAACAGATTTTCCAAAGTTAAATGGATTTCACGATATTTCAGAGGTCACTACATTGATACAGCCATGGGTTGATACCATACAGGCAAAAGGTATCGGAGTAAAAGTATCTATGAAAGCACAGGACCTGAAATTTTCAGGAAAAGCAGTACTTGGCTATAAACCTTTGAAGTTGAAATTTTCTACAAAGATTGAAGGAGTGAGTCTGAATGCTGCTATTGTAGGAAAATTTGTGTACATTAGTGCAGAAAATATCAGAGTCAAATGTAAACTGAAAGATATCGAAAGTACTGTTAGAAGAGTGATGGTAATGGTTGGTATTGATATGAAGAAAAATCAACTGATACCAAAACAGTATGCAAAGGCTATTGAACAATTAAAGGATGGAAACATCAATATCAAAAAATTGTTAAAAGGTGTGAAATCAGTAAGTTTTAAAGATGGATATCTTATTGTGAAGGCATCTTTGAACAAACTTACATTCAAACTGGCAGTAAGTAGAAATGCTATTAAAATAAATCAGGGAAAGAGTTTCATAGCAAAAGCACGTATTACAAAAAAATATAAAAAGAATCCGAAAGTAAAAGTAAAGAAAGCCCGGTATGTAAGCACGGATGTTATACTGAAATCATTGTCAAAGTTAAGTATTTATAGGCTATTAAAATCAAAAGGTATTATTTTAGACACGAGGATTTCAGGAAAAGGTTTTGAACTAAGAGGCATAGCAAAGGCTTCTTATAGTAAAGGTTTCCAGATAAAATATACGACCAATATTGAAGGGATACCGATTACACTGATTTACAAAAATGATGTTATTTATGCAAAATCCGGAAATATCAGGATAAAAGGTTCTTCTAAATATACATATCAGTTATTGAAAGATATTTTGAAAAAAACAGGTATTCCATTGATGAGTAAGACACTGTCAGAGGCAGAGTCTCTTGGTGATGCCTTTGAAAGTCTCATAAAGGAATATGCAGGAAGCTTTACAATTAAAGATGTCATTGGAAGCGTGAAAACTTTCCAGTATAAGAAAGGTTATTTGATTGTTCAATATAAGTATGCAAAAGGACAGTTGGCAACAATAAAGTTAAAGAAAAAAACTTTATTATTATCTACTGCAGTACTTGGTATGAACCTTAACGCAAAATTAACAATCAAAAAGATTTACACAAAATCACCGCTTATCAGTGTAAATAGCAGTGAATATACAAAACTTTCTGATATTATCAATGTAATGGAACAGTTAGGTTTAGAAGATATTATTACATCTACAGGTATTGACACGGATATAATTTTAAATATAGCCGGAATGAATATCAAAGCTAATGTAAAAGCAGATTATCGGGATAAGACCGCACTGTTGATATCCACAAATATCACAGATGGAAAGACTACAATCCCTGTAATAATCAAGTATATTGATGGAAGGATTTTTATAGACGTGGCAAATATTCATACGAAAGCCACACTGTCTAATTTAGAGCAGGTTTTATCACAAGTATTAAATCAACAGAATGTTTCAAAGGTTCTTGCAGCAGATTTTTCTATGGTACTGAAACAAATGATAGGAGAATTGTCGGTAAAAGATATGATTCAGAATATCCAGTCATTGTCATGTGATGGAAAAACACTGAAAGTTTTGTACCGTTTAAAAGACAACAATCTTGATATTGCTGTGACAGGAAGAACGGTGACAGTAAAGGGTATAAAGATTTCAGGAAAGCAATTGGATGTCAGTGCAAAAATAAATAATACAAAGAATCAGAAGATTATTGTAGACAACGAGGCGCAGTATGTTGATTTTGGAGATGCTTATCAGCTTATCAAAAACAATGTTATCAATATACAAAATTCCAAAGCATTGGGATTTCAGGCAGATTTAAAATTGGGCGACTATCAGATTGCTGCAGACATTATTTATGATAAGTCAGTAAATGGATGTAAAATAGTTATTCCTTATAATGATGAGACGATAGAATTGACTTATGTAGATGATGTTATCTATATACATTTTGGTAAGTTTTATCTGAAATCAACAAAGGAAACAGTATTCAATTTTATTAAGAAGTATACTGGATATGAACTTGAGCAGATTTTTACAGGAAAAGATATTACAGATCAGATTTCTCTTGCAATGCTGCTTAACATAGAAAATGTCACATTCAAAGATGGCAGACTTATGATAGAGTATTGGGAAAATAATGTGAAACTGAATGCTGTTCTGGAAAGTCATAGAGATGAGATAAATGTAGATGATATCAGAATCGGTAATACAGCAGTTAGCGGGAAAATTGTTCTAGAGGATTTCTTTGATAAATCAATAATTGATAAATCAGAGTATCAGAATGATAAATATCTTGATCTAAATAAAGTGTTAGAAATTATTGATATTCAGAAAATTGAACAGTTGATAAAAGCAAAAGGTATCAGGGCTGGAATTCGGGCAAAAATGAATGATTATGAAATATCAGGCAGATTAACAGCTGCATTTGGCGGGAGTCCTGCATGTCAATTGGATACACAGATAGAAGGAATTGACATAACAGCCACAGTAAAAGAAGATAATTTATATATCAATGCGTCTGGTATTAACCTGATTTATGATAAAGTAAGTAAAGTTTTCTCTGATATCATAAAGAACGATGATTTGTCTCAGATTACGGATAAGATAAAAAGCATTCAAATTATAGATGACAAAATTGTAATAACAATATTATCAGATAAACAGAAGATTGAAATTAATCTTGATAAGGACCAGCTTTCTATTAAAATAGAAATAAATGGTACAAAGCTGGATGTATTATTGAATATACAGGAAATCTATAATCAGTCACCTGCAATTGAAGTTAAAAATACTGATTACAGTAAAGTGACAAATGTCTTAGAAGTTTTAAAAAAATTTGGTGTAGAAGATTTATTAAGTGCTACAGGCATTGAGGCTGACCTTCTGTTCCATATCAATAAGAGTGAAGTTTTGGCTAAAATAATTTACTTTAATGGCAATTTGTACTTGCATACAGGAAATGTTTACATAAAGACAGAGTTGCCATATATTGTTTCTATGTTAAAAGATAATGGAATAAATATTGATACAGAAGTATCTGTAAAGGAGATTCTGGATAAAATTTCGCAATTCTATTGTGATGGAAAAGAGTTGTCCTTTGTTTATAATAGTGGCACGCCATTAAAAATTACTGTATCAGGAAAGAAAATTTCCGTAAATGATATGATTGAAGGAGAGATTATAAATACAAAAGTGACAGAAATAGTAGATGCTGAAAAGTATGCAGATTTAAAGGCGGTAATAGACTTTGTAAAAAAATGGAGAAATCAGCCAGCAGCCACTTTGAATACTGTAATTGGTGGTAAACAATTATCTGTCGTGTATGAAAATAAGATCGTATATGTAGAAATTGATGGATTAAAAGTAAATTCTGATGATAGTTCTGTCGCATCTATTATTAATGCAGTTTTGAAAATTTATGGTATCGATATAACACCTGCCCTGCAGTGGCTTAATATCGTAGAAGATGAGAGAGATATTAATCTTGAAATGTTCAGGCAGTATGCAGATATGGATGAAATGAATAATATCTTAAACGGAAAAGGAATTCATATTGCAAAGATACTTGAAAATATTAATTTTAGTGGTCAGGATATTTCTTATAAAGGACAGCTTGGAGATGGTGAATTTCATATCAAATTATATGATTCAGCAACAGTTTCTATGCAGCCTGATGGAAGTGGATATATTGATGTAAGCAGTATTGATACATTATTGAAGGCTTTTGGAGAGACAGCAGGAAATATGAATTTTGATGTGAGTGCAAAGGTAAGTCTTGCATTAAGTTTAGGCTTGTTTGACATTAATCTGAAAGATGTTCCATTGTCTGCAAAATTAAAGGTAGAGAAAGAAGGAGTATATGGTAATGTGCATGCAGATGTACCATATATGAAGAGCATAACAGACAGTAATGTCCTGGTTCCGGGAACAACAACAGAAACAACGGAGTCGACAAGCAAGACAAAGACTGAGGTAAAAACATCATATAGTTTGAAACCGGACAGTCAAAAAATTACTACAGATTTTTATGTGACGCCGACACATATATATTTGCATAAGAATATTCAATATGAGTTGGAAAAAACAGTGACGACAACAAAATATAAAAAGGTACTTTTCTGGATACCACAGTCCACTACAAAAAAGACAGAGACTGTTAAGGAAAATAAGGATTTTTATATAAAACGTACATATAAAGAAATGCAGGAGAATATTATGTCTGATTTGTGCTTTGCATTGAATATGTCCGACAGTATCAGAGATAAAATCTTAGACAGTAGTAATAGTGGAACAATAGAAGACATGTCTCTTGGAAATATTATTCGCTCCTATTCTTTTGATAATGTAAGCAGGTTTGATTTTGGATTGAATTTATCCGGTCTGACGGATGGGGCAATTACAAATACTGATGTTAATTTGTATAGGAACAGTAATGGATGTTTAAATAATCTTCATGCTGAGTGTAAATTATATTCATTGATAGCTATGAAACTGGATGCAGACTTAAATAATATCGGTCAGGCAGTTGACATTGGATTTGAACCTGAACAGTTGGAAAGTGATAAAAATTATCAATAAAAAAATTAATAGCGTTCTCTACATTGACTTTTTATGAGTCATATAGTAAATTAAAGAGAACGCATTATGCTACTGTAGCTCAGTTGGTAGAGCAGCTGATTCGTAATCAGCAGGTCACGTGTTCGAGTCACGCCAGTAGCTTTTTAAGGAGGCTTCTATATGAATGATGGGATAAAAGTTTTTGGTTTTCGTTCAGGAAAATCATATAAGATGATACCCGCTTTATTATATTATGCATTTATGGCATTTTTTATTGGAGCTTCAGTGTATGGGGAATTACGATATTATGAGTTTGAGACTATGGACTATGTACTGATGGCATACAAATATATCTTTTTCGCCATATTGTTTTTTAGTCCGTTGATTTTTTTATCAGATTTCAAATATCGACAGAAGCTTCCGTTTTTTAAGAAATATACGACAGCTTCTTCGCTTATTGGAATTATAATAGTATGGATGTTCTGTTACTTTATGGCAGAGGTAAATGTTTTATGTATGTCTGATACATGGGTAAAATCAAGAGATGCTTATTCAGAGCAGTTAAGACAGGAACAGGAAGAGGCATTAAAAAAACAAAAAGATAAAAACACTGAAAATAAGACGAAGAAAGAAAGCGAGACTACAAAAAAAGTATCATATAACTTTGAAAAAAATGTGGTGAGCATTTTGGAGGTGTAATGATGAACAAAAAGAAAATGATAATAGCCGGAGGAATAATAGCAGTTCTCATAATTGCTGCGATAATAGTGGCTGCAGTTAATACCGGAACGAAAAAACAGAAAGATAAAGTTACAACAGCACCATCTATAACAACAGATATTGTCGAGAGCAGTTTGACAACAACTACAAGTAGCAATGACCATAAGACAGAGAGTAGCAGTAGTTCAGGAGAGACTGCTACAAATAAAACTTATGGTGACAATCAGGGAGACAATTACGCTGTAGATATTTTTACAGATAAAGCAGTAGAAAATAAAACAAAAAGAACGAGTGAAACAAAGAAGAATGGCGAAACAAAGAAGCCACAGAAGAATCAGACTGGAGAGAAACCGACAAAAGATGGACAGTCAGATAAAAATGATCCAAACAGTGATGACGGCTGGACAGACTTTTATTAAAATAGTTAAAAATAATAATGAAATAGAGAGGATAAAGAAATGATGAAATTAGACAAGAAATTAAAAGTAGGCGTACTTGGAGCAACAGGAATGGTTGGTCAGAGATTTATTACTCTTTTAGATAACCACCCATGGTTTGAAGTTGTTACATTAGCAGCAAGTCCACGTTCTGCAGGAAAAACATATGAAGAGGCTGTTGGCGACAGATGGAAAATGACAGTTCCAATGCCAGAGCGTGTAAAAAATATGATTGTTCATAATGTAAATGAAGTTGAGGCAGTTGCATCTACTGTAGATTTTGTTTTTAGTGCCGTTGATATGACAAAAGAAGAGATTAAAAAAATCGAAGAGGATTATGCAAAGACAGAAACACCAGTAGTATCAAACAATAGTGCCCACAGATGGACACCAGATGTGCCAATGGTAGTTCCAGAAATCAATCCTGAGCATTATGAAGTAATAGAGTCACAGAAGAAGAGACTTGGAACGACAAAGGGATTTGTGGCAGTAAAACCAAACTGTTCTATTCAGAGTTATGCACCAGTGTTGACAGCATGGAAAGAGTTTGAACCAGTAGAAGTAGTTGCTACAACATATCAGGCAATTTCAGGTGCAGGTAAGACATTTAAAGACTGGCCAGAAATGGTTGGAAATATTATTCCGTTTATTGGCGGTGAAGAAGAAAAATCAGAGCAGGAACCATTAAGACTGTGGGGAAAAGTAGAAAATGGAGAGATTGTTAAGGCGTCTTCTCCAGTTATTACAACACAGTGTATCAGAGTTCCGGTATTAGACGGACATACAGCAGCGGTATTTGTTAAGTTTGCTAAGAAACCGACAAAGGAGCAGTTAATTGAGGCAATGGTAAACTTTAGTGGTGAACCACAGGAATTAGAACTTCCAAGTGCTCCAAAACAGTTTATTCAGTATTTGGAAGAAGACAACAGACCACAGGTGGCATTAGATGTTGATTTTGAAAAAGGTATGGGCGTATCTGTAGGACGTTTAAGGGAAGATAGTGTATATGATTATAAGTTTGTAGGATTATCACATAATACGCTGAGAGGTGCAGCAGGTGGAGCTGTGTTATCAGCAGAATTACTTGTTGCAAAAGGTTATATTGCAGCAAAATAAATTAAAAAATGAAGTTTAATGTCTGTAGAGGCAGACAGGAATTAAATATAAAAAGGTGTTTCAATGTAAGTAATGTACATATTGAAACACTTTTTTTGTGCATATGTCACTAAATAAAAAACGTTACGATAAAAGGGTTGCAAATTACTTTTATTCGATTTACTCTATAAATAGAAGGGTTTAGTTGTTGTTATGGGAAAGGTATGTTTATGAAACAAACAACAATGTTCAGATCCTTATTAACTTTCTTTTTGTCAATTTGTATGACAATATCTGCATTAGACATTCAATTGAATGCAGATATCTTAAGAACTTCACAGCCGCTAGGGATGAATGTGGCAAAAAATTCCAGATTAAATATTCCAAATTCAACAGGTGATGCTTTAAAATTGGTAGATGGTGATGAAAACACAGGATGGCAGGCACCAATGAATCAGCCATCACCAACAGATGCGTTATATGATCCACAAGAATGGAATTTCCAATTTGATTCTGTGTACACGATTGACACAATTAATTTAGTATGGGAAACATCATGTGGAAAAACTTATGATGTTTATGTTTCAGAGACTGGCAAGGAGGGAAGCTGGGTAAAGGTAATATCTGAAACAAATGGAAAGGCAGGAAAGAACAGATATACATTTACTCCTGTTGATGCAAAATATATTAAGTTAGATTTAAAGTACAGAGCATTGAATTATGGATACTATTTATATGAAATAGAGGTATTTACAATAGGCAGTACGGAGGATAAGACAACTGATAATATTGCGTTAAATGCTGTTGCCAGTGCATCTTCATTTGATGGAACAAACACTGCTGACAAAGCCATAGATGGTAATAAAAATTCTATTTGGCAGACGCCTAAACAGGGAACAAATGAAGAGCGTGCTAATCAGTTTATTCAATTAAAGTGGAATACTCCTCAGCAATTTGATACAGTGAAAGTTCTTTGGTCTGGTGGATATATGGCAGGTTATAAGCTTCAGGTTTCAAATGATGGAGGAACCTGGGAGGATGTAGCATATATTAGTGATGGAAAATCAAATGAATATAAGGTGATTAAATTAGAACGGCCGGTTACAAAAGCATATTTAAGACTTCAGGGGACAATATATGGTAATTATTGTTTTGAAGTTAAAGAGTTGGAAGTATATAATGAATCATCTATCATTGCAGAAAATATGTATCTCAGCAGAGACAATATCAAGTTGGATATCATCGAAAATGGTGTGTCTAAGGAGCAGTTATATGCAGCTATCAATCCGTCAAATACAGCAAATAAGACAATTATTTGGACGTCATCTAATAATAATGTTGCAACAGTCGATGAAAATGGACTTGTTATAGCAAAGAGTGTGGGAAAAGCAGTTATTACAGCTGTTTCACAAAGCAATCCTAATGTAAAGAAAACATGCAATGTTACAGTAGCAAAAGGAGTTGATGCACCACAGTTGTCTGTTTCATTAACAGAAAATAAAGATGGTGTAATTGTTAAATGGAATGCAGTTGATAATGCACAAAAATATGTATTGCAAAGATCGCTTGTTGATAAGGAAAAAGTTGAAGTCTATTCCGGGAAGGGAACAAGTTTTGTAGATGCGAATTTGGACTGTAACACTTATATATATTATTTAGTTGCAAAAGCACAAGATGGAGATTATATTTGTGACAGTACAGTTGTAACATCTGAAAGAATTACAGTTCCGGTTCGTGTAGAAGATGTGGAAATACATGATACTACAATGGATATTTTTGTAAGGGAGAACTCTTATGTCAATGCATATGTCACACCAAACAATGCGACAGATACAAGAGTAACATGGGAGAGCAGTGATTCATCTATTGCAACGGTAAATAGCAATGGACAGGTAACAGCAGTCAAAGAAGGAATGGCAATTATTACGGCAACATCCGTTGATAATCCGAAAGCAAAAGATCATATTTATATTAACTGTAAACCAGTATTGATGACAAAACTTATATTAGATAAAGCCAGTGATATTGTGGAGCCGGGAGCAGAAGTAAAACTTACAGAAACAATTTATCCACAAAATACGACATATAAGAGTCTGGTATGGAAATCTTCTGATGATAGTGTTGCGACAGTAGATGGGAATGGCGTTGTAAGAGCAGTTGCTCCAGGTACCGCTAAAATTACAGTGCATTCTCAGAAGCAGCCGGAAATTAAATCGGAATATCAAATTATTGTAAAGGTAAATGTTACAAAGATTACATTAAACAAAACAGTATTAAATTTACAACCAGGTACAGCTGAAACTTTATCTGCAGTTGTTTACCCGTCAAATGCTACAAATAAAAAATATAATTGGATATCCAGTAATCCAAATATTGCTGATGTGGAAGTGAATGGAAGAGTTGTGGCTTTCCAAGAAGGAACAGCAATCATAACAGCTATTAGTGAGGATGGTAAATATACTGCAAAATGTAGTGTGTATATAAAAAATGTACCAACCTTTAAAAAGCCGGCAAAGGTAGTTATAAAATCATTAAAGAAGTCAAAAAATAAAGTCACATTAAAGTGGAAAAAGATTTCTGATGCAAAAGGTTATCAGATTTACCTGAAAAAGGGTAAGGGCAAGTTTAAGAGAATTAAAACAATAAAAAATCCGAAAAAAATAAAATTTATGAAAAAGAAAATGAAAAAAGGAATTCAATATACTTTTAAAGTCCGTGCATATAAGTTAAATGGAAAGAAAAAAGTATTTGGTACATTTTCTAAGGTGAAAAAGATTAAATTATAAGGAAAATTTTAGGTTTTACTATGGACTATTTTGTCATTTTATGAGAGAATAGTCCATAGTTGCGTGTAGAGATAAATATGCTTACGCAATGGCTCGCACGCAAAGTGTTGCGGGCAACACTTTATTATACATATTTCGAAAGGAGTATTTATTCAAATGATTTATTCAAAAGAAGTTGAAATGATGTGTCCGGTTGCTAAGGGCGCAAAGCATGAGCCTGCTCCAATACCGGAAGAAGGTAAGTGGGTTCACTCAAAAGAAATCAAAGATATTTCAGGTTTTACACATGGTGTTGGCTGGTGTGCTCCACAGCAGGGTGCCTGCAAGCTTACATTAAATGTTAAAGAAGGTATCATTGAAGAAGCATTAGTAGAAACAATCGGATGTTCAGGTATGACACATTCAGCAGCTATGGCAGCTGAAATTCTTCAGGGAAAGACAATTCTTGAAGCGTTAAACACTGACTTAGTTTGTGATGCCATCAATACAGCTATGAGAGAGTTATTCTTACAGATTGTTTATGGTAGAACTCAGAGTGCATTCTCAGATGATGGTTTAGTAGTAGGTGCTGGTCTTGAAGATTTAGGTAAAGGTCTTCGTTCACAGGTTGGTACAATGTATGCTACAAAAGCAAAGGGTGTTAGATATCTTGAAATGGCTGAAGGTTATGTAACAGGTATTGCTCTTGACGCTGATGATGAAGTTATTGGTTACCAGTTTGTAAATCTTGGAAAGATGACAGACTTTATTAAAGCAGGCGATGATCCTACAACAGCTTGGGAAAAATCAAAAGGTCAGTATGGCCGTGTTGATGATGCTGCTAAGATTATCGACCCAAGAAAGGAATAGGAGGTAACGACAATGGCATTATTTGAATCATATGAGAGAAGAATTGACCAGATTAATTCTGTTTTAAATAGTTATGGTATTGCTTCTATTGAAGAAGCTGAAAAAATTACAAAGGATGCTGGATTAAACGTTTACGATATGGTAAAAGGTATTCAGCCAATTTGTTTTGAGAATGCATGCTGGGCTTATATTGTAGGTGCAGCAATTGCTATTAAAAAAGATTGCAGAAGAGCTGCTGACGCTGCTGCAGCAATCGGTGAAGGTCTTCAGGCTTTCTGTATTCCTGGTTCTGTTGCAGACCACAGAAAAGTAGGTCTTGGACATGGTAACTTAGGAAAGATGTTATTAGAAGAAGAGACAGAGTGTTTCGCATTCTTAGCAGGTCACGAATCATTTGCAGCTGCAGAAGGTGCTATCGGCATCGCTGAAAAGGCTAACAAGGTTCGTAAGAAACCTTTAAGAGTTATCTTAAATGGTCTTGGAAAAGATGCTGCACAGATTATCTCTAGAATCAATGGTTTCACATTTGTTGAAACAAAGTATGATTATAAAGAAGCAAAATTAAATGTTGTATATGAAAAGGCATATTCAGATGGTCTTCGTGCAACAGTTAAATGTTACGGTGCTGATGATGTTCAGGAAGGTGTTGCAATTATGCATCATGAAAATGTTGGTGTTTCTATTACAGGTAACTCAACAAATCCTACAAGATTCCAGCATCCTGTAGCAGGTACATATAAGAAAGAATGTATCGAACAGGGTAAGAAATATTTCTCAGTTGCTTCAGGTGGTGGTACAGGACGTACACTTCATCCAGATAACATGGCAGCTGGTCCTGCTTCTTATGGTATGACAGATACATTAGGACGTATGCATTCTGATGCACAGTTTGCAGGTTCATCATCTGTTCCGGCTCACGTTGAAATGATGGGACTTATTGGAGCAGGAAACAATCCAATGGTTGGTATGACTGTAGCAGTTGCAGTTTCTGTTGAGGAAGCAGCAAATGATGGTAAGTTTTAATTTTATAGCTAATCAATAATTTAGTTTTTACAGAAAGTCTTGCATTGCAGTATTGCTTTGTGAGGCTTTCTTTTTTATAATAATAATTATGAAGAAAATAACAATTGGTATTGTGGCTCATGTTGACGGTGGAAAAACAACATTGTCAGAGGCATTATTATATACCACAGGAAAGATAAGAAAATTAGGAAGAGTAGATCATAAGGATGCATATCTTGATACATTCCAGATGGAACGTGACAGGGGAATAACGATATTCTCTAAACAGGCTGTGATGGAATACAATGATATGCGTCTTATTTTGCTGGACACTCCCGGCCATGTGGATTTTTCAGCAGAAATGGAGCGAACCTTATCAGTGCTTGACTATGCAGTTTTAGTTGTGAGTGGGAGTGAAGGTGTGCAGGGACATACAGAGACGCTCTGGAAGTTGTTAGAAACTTATAATGTTCCTACATTTTTATTTGTAAATAAAATGGACATGCCAAATGTCAGTGGTGATTTTCTGCTGCATGAAATAAAGGAAAAACTGAGCGATTCTATCGTAAGATTTCCTGTTGGTGTGGGAACAATGGAAGATATTGCAATGTGTGATGAAGACCTGTTTGAAACTTACATGGAGGGTGGTGAGATCAGTCAGACTATCATTTCGGAATTAATATATAATAGGGATTTGTTTCCATGCTATTTTGGTTCCGCACTGCAGTTAGATGGTGTAGACAATTTGTTAGAGGGATTATATCAATATACTTATGAACCGATTTATTCAGAAAACTTTGGAGCAAAAGTATTTAAGATTTCAAAGGATAATAACAATAATCGTTTATCCCACCTGAAAATAACAGGTGGAAGTTTAAAGGTAAAAGATATCTTAAATGGAATGAATGGAGCTATAGAGTGGAGCGAGAAAGTCAATGAAATACGGATTTATTCTGGTGAAAAGTATGATGCTGTAGGAGAAGTACAGGCAGGAGATGTCTGTGCTGTCGCAGGTCTTACAAATACCTATCAGGGAGAAGGACTGGGATTTGAAACAGAAGAAATACCTCCAAGCCTGATACCGGTACTCTCATACAAGTTAGATGTACAGAACAAGATTAATATCAATCTAGTGTATAAACAATTAAAAGAGTTAGAGGAAGAAGATCCTACATTAAAAATAACCTGGAATGAAGAAAAGAAAGAACTGACTGCCAATGTTATGGGGCAGGTTCAGATAGAAGTTTTGAAGAGTCTAATCAAAGAAAGGTTTGATTTGGATGTGGAGTTTGGTGCAGGAAGTATTTTATATAAAGAAACAATAACGAATTCTGTGGAAGGTGTGGGACATTTCGAACCATTGCGTCACTATGCGGAAGTACATTTGCTGTTAGAACCAGGAATGCCGGGAAGTGGATTAACTTTTGAAAGTCATGTCAGTGAGAATGAATTAAGTAAAAACTGGCAGAGACTGATTATGACACATTTAGAAGAGAAAACTCACAGAGGCGTGCTTACCGGAGCTCCGATTACAGATGTTTGCATTACAATTATAGGTGGGAATGCCCATCTGAAACATACAGAGGGTGGGGATTTCAGACAGGCTACTTATCGTGCAGTAAGGCAGGGATTAAAGAAAGCAGAATCTGTTTTACTGGAGCCGTATTATGATTTTACATTAACAATTCCGACAGATAGTGTGGGGAGAGCCATGACAGACATCAGTCAGATGGAAGGCACGATGAATCCACCGGAAACAGTTCATGAGAAAAGTGTATTGACTGGTTATGCACCGGTTTCAACTATGTGGAATTATATCAATGATGTGAATGAGTTTTCCCATGGACAGGGAACATTGACATTGAAGTTTAAAGGATATGCACCATGCCACAATGCGGAAGAAGTAATTGAAAAAACAGGATATGACAGTGAGGCAGATTTGAGAAATCCTACCGGTTCCGTATTCTGTGCTCATGGAGCTGGATTTAACGTTCCGTGGAATGAGGTGGAAAACTATATGCATGTGAAAACATCCCTTAATCTCAATTCTATAGATGGAGAAGAAGTGGAAGAGAAAAATAGTTCAGATGTAATAATTAATAGAAAAAGTACAAAATCATTGAATGATTCATATGCCACAGACAAAGAGTTAGAGGCGATTTTTGAAAAGACATTCGGACCGATTAAGAGAAAGAAATATACGGAGACAACGGTAAGGAATTATCAGCAGAAACCCAAACAGTACAAGGGAAAGCAAAATAATAATCTTCCGGAATGTGTTTTGGTAGACGGATATAACATTATTTTTGCATGGGATGAATTAAAGAATATTGCGTCAAAAAATATTGACGGGGCGAGAGACCGGCTGCTTGATATATTGTCCAATTATCAGGGATATAAAGACAATACGGTCATCGTGGTGTTTGATGCTTATAAAGTAAACAGACATAAGGAAACTATCTATAAGCATAATAATGTTTATGTAGTATTTACAAAGGCTGCTGAAACGGCAGATATGTATATTGCAAAGACAACCCATCAGATGGCAAATAAATATCGTGTGACTGTGGCTACCTCAGATGCATTGGAGCAGTTGATTATTATGGGACACGGAGCTCTCAGGATGTCTGCGATGAACTTTAAGGAAGAAGTAGACAGGGTTAACAAGCAGATAGAAGAGAGCATCAAAGGGGATAGCAGTCTTGAAAATTATCTGATAAAAAGTGAAATACGATGATAGTATTCAGAGAAATTGTTATATCAGTATTTAGTCGCAAAAAATAAAGGGTTGTGTTATACTGATTTTAGTAGAGTATATATTGGAGATTTGCATTATGGAAACAGGGATTAAAGAAGAAGTATTAGAGGAAATAAAACATTTAGCTAAGAAACATGGCATAAAAAAAGTAATTCTATTTGGCTCAAGAGCACGTGCAGATTTTCATAAAACAAGTGATATTGATTTGGCAGTCAGTGGAGGAAATAAAACGATGTTTTATCTGGATGTGGAAGAAAAGACTTCTACATTGCTAATGTTTGATGTTGTAGATATAGATACAGATATACAGCCTGAATTAAGAGAATCTATCACTAAGGAGGGAGTTGTGATTTATGAAGAAATTCAATAATTATATTAAGAATTTACGAGTGCTTGAAAAAGCAGGAGATGAGGATTTGGATAATGAATTTATTATTAGTGGCATAATTGATAAATTTTTTATACAGTTTGAATTAGGTTGGAAAGTACTAAAAGAAACTTTGCAGTATGAAGGAAACAAAATGGCAAATACAGGTTCTCCACGAGAAATTATCAAGGCTGCGTATACTGTGTATTATAAGTTTATAGATGAAGATGTCTGGATTGAAATGTTAAAAACCCGAAATGATATGACGCATATATATGATGGAGAAGCAGCAAAGAGATTAGTTTGTCAGATTTTGAATGATTTTATACCTGAATTTGAAAAATTAGAAAATGGATTGATTAATACATATGGGGAAAATTTAGAATGCATAGATTAAAATAAGGGAGAATACAAATGTTTGTATTTTCCCTTATTTTTTTATAAATGATATTTTCTAAGCCAATATCCAATCTGTAATACATAGGCGAGCATCTGTGGTCCTGCCATAAGCTGGCCATACCAAGGTTTGCCATAATCTTTTGGACTGTTTACAAAGCTAAGTAGTTTTTCTTTATCAATAATTGTCTGAAGAGAAAGATTTGAATTATATTCTTCTAAAACCATTTGCCCCAGCATTTTCTCATAATTTGGATCATAAGTCTTTGGATAAGGAGTTTTCTTTCGATACAGAATTTCATCCGGAAGATAATTCTTTCCACATTCTATCAACAGACTTTTGGTCTGGTTGTTATAACATTTGTATTCCCAAGGGACATTGAAGACATATTCTAAGATCCGGTAATCTGCAAAAGGAACTCTGGCTTCAAGACCTGAGAACATGCTGCACCGATCCATTCTGGTAAGAAGCGTCATCATAAACCATTTTATATTTAGCCACGTAACTTTTCGGCGTAATGTTTCTGTTTCATTTTCGTCTTCTAAATATTCACACTCACCTACAGATGCTTCATAGGCATTTTTTACATAATCGGCAATGTTTAATTCATCAATAAAATCCTTTTTAAACAAATAAGTCCGGGCATTCATATCGTAAGACCATGGAAAGGTATTCTGATTTAACATATCTGCTCTGTGGAACCATGGATAGCCACCAAATATTTCATCAGCACATTCACCTGTTAAAGTCACCTTGCATTCTCTAGAAACCAGTCTGCAGAAATATAGCATGGAGGATTCGACATCTGCCATACAAGGCATATCTCTGGCATCAACCGCTTCAAACAAACAGTTTATCTGGTCAGTATTGTTACATTCCAGATATTTGTGGTTACTGTTAATGTATTCGGTCATGATGTCTACAAACGGTCTATCTCTTGTAGTCTGAAAAGAATTTGCCTTAAAGTTAATCTCGTTGTCTACAAAATCGAATGAATAGGTATTCAGTTTTTTATCTCCAAGATTACTGCTTACAATAGAAGAAACAAGACTAGAATCCAGTCCTCCTGATAGAAAAGTACAAATAGGAATATCCGACACCATCTGTTTTTTTATACTGTCTTCAATTAAATAGTTTGTATAACAGACAGTAGAGGCATAATCATCCCGGTGTATTCTGCTGGATAATTTCCAAAAACAGGTGTCTGACAAGGAAATTTCTCTATTTTCATTAAGAGTAACAGACATAAAATGTCCGGGAAGTACCTCATGAACTCCTGCAAAAACACCATTACCCAGTGTATGTGCAGGTCCAAGTCCGATAATTTCGCACCAGCTGTCATTATCAAGTTTGGGCTCGATTCCGTAGGCAAATATACCTTTAGGTTCGGAAGAGAATACAAATTGCTTTTGATCTATATAGAAGAATAAAGGTTTTACTCCTACATGATCTCTTGCAATGATTAATTTATTATTATCATAGATTGCAAAAGCAAAGATGCCATTGAAATCTTTAAAAATTTTTGTTCCAAAAACAAGATAGCAATAAAGGATGATTTCAGTATCGCTGGTTGTTCTCAAATCAATATCATATGATGATAATCGGTGTTTTAATTCATTCGTATTATATAGTTCGCCATTGTAAGCGATGGTAGCACGTCTGCCATTATAACGCCTTGTCATAGGCTGGTGACCACCCTTTAAGTCACGAATTGATAATCTTGTATGGGCTAATCCACAGAAACCTTCCATATAAATTTCATCATCGTTTGGACCACGATGTTTCATGGAATTTTTCATATTAATTAATTTGTTTTTCAAAAGGTTAAAAGAATAATCTTTAAAAACATCATGTTTTAATTGATAAAAACCAGCGATACCGCACATAAAATACTCCTAAATAAAATTATAGAATCGTAACATGTGGACTTTTAATAACAGGCTGAATTTGTCTGCCGCCCAATGCTTTTTCAATTGTTTCTTCAATTAAATCTACGTGAGCTATCATAGAGTTCGGTTTTGTAATATAGTTATCCTGCCCAAAAGGTACGAAGAAAATATTTTTTGTATTTAGAAGAATTCCAATATTTTTTAAATTCATTCCTAATGCGTCGTTTGTGCTTAAAAAAATTACTAAAGGTCTGTTATTTCTAAGGTGTGCTTTGGCAGCCATTAAGACTGGTGTATCAGATATACCGTTTGCCAATTTTGATAAAGTATTGCCAGTACATGGGGCAATAATTAAAATGTCCAACATGGATTTCGGACCGATAGGCTCAGCATCCGGTATAGTTGTGATTGGTGGTCTTCCACTAATTTCTTCCGCCATTTGTAAAAAATCTTTACATTTTCCAAAACGGCTGTCTGTTGTGGAAGCATGATCTGAAAAAATAGTAAATATATTTGCTTTGGTATCTGCAAGCCGCTTTAGTTCTTCGAATACTTTTTTGTAGGTACAGTAAGAACCGGTAATTCCTACACCAATGTTCTTATCTTTAAAGTTATGAACCATTTATCTCAGTCCTTTCTAAATATGAAATTATGCTTTTTGCAATTAATTCCCCAGCTGCTTTTGGCGCTGTAACGCCAGGTATGCCAGGGCATGTAATGAGAGATAAATTATATTTTTTTGCAAAATCCTCCTTGAAACCGTAAGGAGCAGAGGCGATTTCAAATAGTACACAACTGCCTTTGGCTTTCATATAGTGTATTTCCTGAAAAATATCAGTTGGAACGGTGTTGATAATTATATCAAATTTATCAATATGGTGAATTAAGTCGTCATATTCAATGCCCTCGTATCCATATGCTCTTGCCTGTATCAGATGAAGGGATGTGTGGTCGTAAATTGAAACTTTTCCAGCCAGGGAAGTCAATGTTCTTGCCACATTAATACCACATTTACCAAAACCCAGAATGAGTATTCTGGCATTTCTGATAGTAGAGTCAGTGTGGGTGATAATTGATGAGACAAGTCCCTCAGCTGTAAGAACAGCATTATTCCACACAACAGTTTCATCGTGAAGAACATCTACGAGATTTAAAGAATTGTTATTATAAAATTCTTTTGGAATGCTTCCGGCAAAAACTGTCTGACCGGGTTTTAACAGATTCATAAATGTTTCCATCGGAAAACTGGAATAAAAGTCACAATTTAAATACTTTCCTTTTTTGCATAGTGGCGTGGAACAAATAATAAAATCGTCCTGATTAAAATCCATAGTGGATTTTAAATATGCATTGTATCCATGATTAGTTAAATACTGACAGATATAATCCTGTCGTTTGTCTCCGGATAATACAGCAATTGGTTTCATAGGCACCTCCATGATTTAATTTATGCAAATATTGTTTAAAAGTGATTTAAATATATGTTTTTCTTTTGGTGTGAAAATGTTATAATACAATTTATCAGAAAAGTATCGGATTATATGGAGGTGGATATGAGGATAGTCAGATTAAAAGGAGTTTATTTCATGATACTTGTAATTGCTTTTGTCATGTTTTGTGGTATGAGTGTTATGGCACAGGATTACGAAACAGGTGATATCGATAGAATTTATATTACTTGTGATAAGGAAATGAATAATTTGACAAAAGCAGTTTATGAAAGTGCTGTTATCGAAGTGGTCAGAAAAGACGGAAAAATAGACGTCAGTGACCATCAGGCTTTTGTGAAATTAAGAGGAAATTCAACATTAAAAGCAGAAAAGAAACCGGTAAAAATTAAATTCAGTTCTAAAGTTTCTGTTTTGGGAATGGATAAAGGAAAAAAGTGGAATGTACTAGCAAATGCATTTGATAAAACGTTAATGAGGAATGCATTATGTTTGGAATTAGGAACAAGAATGGGTCTTAATTATATTTCACAGACAAGATTTGTAGATTTGTATTATAATAATCAATTAATTGGAAATTATCTGATTACTGAGCCTGTTGAGGCAGGAACAGGGAAGGTAGAAATTGATGAGAGTGGTGATGATTTTTTGATTGAGCTGGAACGTGAGAGATATGAATCCGATGTTACATATGTTCAGACAAAAAATGGGATTCGTTTTGCAATTAACGAGCCAGAGATTCCTACAGACAGTCAATATAAAAATATTGAGAATTATTTGATGAAAGTGGAAAACGCTTTGAAAACAAACAGATTGTCTGAATATTCTAAGTATATTGATGTAGATTCCTTTATTAATTATTATATCGTAAGTGAAATTTTTAAAGCTGTAGATTTTAATTATAGTTCTACCAGGTTTTATGTTAAAGATAATAAAATGTATGCCGGACCATTGTGGGATGTTGATTTGTCATCCGGCAATGCTTCTAAGACATTTTATAAAGATTATTACGAAGGCAACATTAGTTACAGGAAATTGTTTTGTACACAAATGAAGTGGTATTCATATTTAATAAAAAGCGATGAGTTTATCAGCAGATTAAACGAGCGTGTGAAAAAGATGTTTACTACGATTGAAAATATGTATACTAAAAATGGATTAGGAAATAGCCGGATAGACTATTTATTAGAAAGTTATAGAAAATCTTTTGAAAGAAATTATGAATCTGTATTAGATGGTGGTGCCGGATGGAGTATTACAAAGAGATATTCTATATGCGATAATCCTATCGGTCTGGAATTTGAAAATCATCCGAAAACTTACATCGAAAATGTTACGATGTTAAGAAATTGGTTAAAGAACAGGGTTGATTATCTGCGTAAAGAATGGGCAGAAATTAGAAATAACAGAGTAGATGATTTAGAAGCTGAAAAGAAATCTTATAATAGTATTGCTTTATCATGGTACAATTCGGGCGAGGCAGATGGAAATGAAATCTGGTGCAGGACACTAAAAGGGAAATATAAGCTTGTAAAAACCATTTTTAATGGATATGCCGGAGAATGTACTATAAAGAAGTTGAAACCGGGAATAAAATATACTTTTAAAGTAAGGTCATTTATTAAGAACGGCAGTGGGAAAATCTATTCAGATTTTGTTTCTGTACATAAGACTATAAAGTTTAAATCACCAAAGTGTAAAGTGAAAAAATTAAACAATGGTCTTCGTATTTCATGGAATAAAGTAAAAGGTGCTGACGGATATATTATTTATAGAAAAAATAAAAAAGCAGTTGTTATAAAAGGAAATAAGAAAAATAAGTTTGTATTTAAAAAAGCAAAAAGTAAAAAGAGATATAAAGTAAGAGCATATGTAAAGTGTGCTGGTAAAAAAATCATTAGTAAATAAGTAGAGAAACTACTATTCTATATTTTTTAATTATAG
>CAJTRZ010000003.1:0-14553 GCA_910578975.1 uncultured Eubacterium sp. | reverse complement strand
TAGTAGTTTTTTATATAAAAAGAATACCTTAATAAAAAAAATGCACTGAAATGCATAGGAACATTATGTTAAAATCTATTTTGGCAATCATAAAAATTTTATATGGAGGAAAAGATGAATATTAAAAAAATTAAGAAAGTTATAGCGATTTTTCTTTGTATGGTAATGTTTTTAACATTTGCTTTTTCTAATGAGAGAGAGGGGGCATTTTCAGAAAATGTCAGTGCGGATACATTGCCGGTACAGACAATAGGTGGGGGAAGTATTGGAATAGGTTCCAATGAAACAGAGGCAGCAAAACTGCCAAGAATCTCTACTCAGGGGAAGTATAGATTTACAACAGAAAATTATAATAAAAATCATTTGGCGCTTGATACAAATGATTGGGCGAGTAACTGGTTATGGGATTTAGAAGGAGATAAAGACAACGATAAAACAGAGGCGTTATCAGGTACAGCTTATGCATTTCCGTTATGTTATCTGATGAAAAAGGATGGTTTGAGAGTAACGAAACCTGCAATGACCAGTAATGCAACAAATGTCAGTGCTTATAATATAAAAGATAATGATACTTTATGTGATTTTAAAATTACACCAGAGTGGACATGTACGAATAATAATATTGATGAGATTACTGATTGGTCATACAGAGCAGTAACTTCTAATCCATCTAAGGATAGTCAGAAAATGATTACGACAATGACACAGGGAAGTCCGTTTATGTTTTTAGAATTAGAGGATTCGAATGTTATTTATCTAGAAAAACTTCGAGTGACGTTTCCAAGTGAAATTGTATATGAGGACACATATAACGGAGCAAAGATGGTAGTGTTCAGAACAAATGATATAACAAGTTCAGTGAATGGTTTTCCAGGTGCTACATATCAGTATTATGCATTGTTTCTTCCGGAAAGTGCTTCAGTAAGTCATGAAGGAACAACAGATACAACGCAAAACGATAAAATTGGAAAGTTAAAAATTACATTCTCGTCAAAAGATAAAGCATATATGTCTTTTGCATGGGTTTATGAAAGTAAAACACATAATGACGAGCTTGGAATTAATTATGCAAAAGAATATAGACCTTATGCATTTAATTTTATTACAAATACAACAGCCGATTATACTTATAATGAAAAAACAGGTAATGTCAGTACAAAGTATACATATACAGTAAATAAAAAGCCTGAAAGTACAGCTGATGGAACGATTATGGGTATTCAATCTCACCAGTACAAGAATATGTCAGGATATTCTTATATGGATAATAAGGCAATAACTTTGAGAGGGTATATGAAATTTATGAAAGGGTATTCATATACGACACACATGACATATAAAGGTATTTTACCATATATGCCGTCATTAAAAGAGGATGATACAGAAGGTAAGCAGCAATTACAAAAATACGTTGATGATTTTGTAAGTAAACATATGACAGGGGCAGGAAGCTGGACATTGGCTAATGATGAGGGACATGAGACATATTATCATGGAAAGAAATTAAACCGTTCAGCACAGGTAGTGGCTGCTGCAAAATCAGTAGGAGATGAGGAAAGTGCTGAAAAAGTATTAAATGGATTACAAAAAAATCTTGAGGATTGGTTTACATATTCAGGAAGTAGTGATAAACACTATTTTACATACTTAGGTGAAGGGGTTGGGGTTCTTTTAGGGTTTCAAACATCATTTAATGCAGTAGATCAGTTTAATGACCATCATTTTCATTATGGATATTTTATTGAAGCTGCTGCAAGTGTAGGTTTATATGATAGGGCATGGCTGAACAATTATAAGGATGTTGTGAAACAATTAATATATGATATTGCATGTCCTTATAGAATCAATGAGGAGTGTGTTTCAGATTGCGGAAATGCATATCCATATCTTAGAAGTTTTTCTCCTTATGAAGGACACTCATGGGCTTCAGGATATGAAGACGAGAGAACAGGAAATAATCAGGAATCAACATCTGAGGCAGTAAATGCCTGGGCAGGAATTATTCTTTTTGGAGAATTGACTGGAGATACAAAAATCAGAGATTTGGGTATTTATCTCTATACAACAGAAATTGCAGCTGCAGATAATTATTGGTTTGACAAGGATGAAGATACCTATAAAATAGATGAATCAAATTATGCTGCACCAATGGCATCAATGGTCTGGGGAGGAAAAGCAGATTATGGTACATGGTTTGGAGCAGAGTATACACAGGGAATTCAGATTTGTCCAATGCAGTCATGGTCGTTCTATCTGGCAAATGATGCAAACAGTATTTCTGGTAGTGATTATATAAAGAAATATTACAATGCGGACAAGACTTTTAAGCAGGCCAATGGTGGAAGTACTTTATTATGGAACGATATGTGGGCCTCTTATTATGCATTGGCAGATCCTGATGAGGCCATGAATACAATATGGACAAAAGAGGCAGTAAATGATGGTGAATCGCAAGCACATACCTATCATTATATCAGAGCATTACAGGATTATGGTGTGCCGGATTTAAGTTTTACAAGCAGTAGTGCTATGGGGACTGTGTTTAAGAAAGATGGTGTGTATACATATGCGGTATATAATCCGTCAAGTTCTACAGAGGTAGTAAATTTTACAGGTAATGATGGGAAATCAATATCTGTGAATGCTGCACCAAATACGATGACGTTAGTAAATTCAGAAGAAATACAAAAGTCCTCTTATAGTATAGAATATTATGGAAAAGACTTGAATTCAGATGAATACTCTTTAATTGAGAGCAACATTAAATATGCTGATGCAGAAACAAAGGTTGCAGCTGATATAAAAAATTTTACCGGATATACGTATGAAAAGTCTAATTTGAAAAATGTTACAACAGGTGTTGTACAGGCAGATGGAGGCTTGATACTTAAGGTTTATTATTCAAGAAATATTTATACGGTTTCTTATGATTTGGTAGGTGGAAACAGGAGTGATGTCAGTCTTTACCCAAATACATATACTTTTGGAGAGAAGAAAAAACTGGATACTCCCCAAAAAGAAGGATATGATTTCTATGGTTGGTATCGGGAAAGTTCTTATGACACAAAAGTTGTAGAAATTACAGAGAAAACAAATGGAAACCTAACCCTTTATGCAAAGTGGATTCCAGCCGGAACAATTATGATAAATGAAGATATGTATTTGTCATTTGATAGGAATATGAACGGTACATTCAATATTGTAGGAGATACAAAGTATAATGCCGTAAATGTTTTATATAAAATTGTAGATTCAGAAAGTGAAGCAAAACAACTTGCAGAAAATAAAGCAGAAATGGGATTTGTTTCATGGGGATTGGATTCTGTTTCCGGTGTGTGGTCAAGAACAGAAGATTTCACATCGAGAAAAGGAAAATATATTGTATTTTACTTTATCAGATATTCAGAAAGTGGCGGTTTCAAGTCTGATTATGCATATGGAAAGATTGATAATGAGAGTGGCGGAACAGACATAGAACCCGAGACAACGGAACAGATGACTACACCAGAGATAACTACACAGGAAACAACAATACCAGAAACAACAACGCAGTCAAATCCTGAAATTCGAGTAAACCCAAATGTTAAAGTGGAGGGGTATCAGATTAGTTCGGTCTCGGAAGGAAGCAGAGTGATAGGTTCTGTAGAACCAATAATTGAGGACAAAAAAGTGTCCAAGTGGGGATTTGTATATGCAATTATTGAAAATGGAAGTCAAACATATTCTGTAGATGACAGTGAGATGTATGTAGGTGTAAAAAATCCATATGTAGCATCTATGGAATCAACAAATGTAGGGACATTATCTGTTACAATGGGAGTTTCAAAGACAGCTACGTATTTTGCAAGAACTACTTTGTTTTCGGCAAAAAATGCCAGAGAATTTCAGGCAAAATATAAAGTGAGGGCATATGCTTTGATGGAGGATGGTACATACTATTATAGTGATGTCTGTTCTTACCGGGTAGTTGATATTGCAAAGGTGCTATATGACAAGACCCTAATGAATAATTTATCCGGACATAAATATTTATATCAAAACATTCTTAAAGTGGTAGATGCAGATTACAAAGAGGTTGATTATGATTGGAGTGGTACGATTGTAAAATCATTGCCATAAAATATGATGTATTATATAAGATAAGGGCAGTTTCTGTCCTTATCTTTGTTTCAGAATAAAAAATATGACATTTAATATTAACAAAACAAATATAAATGTAACAAAAATGTAATAATTTATTGACAAAGTGTAATAAAAGATGTAATATACTCCTTGCATGATAAAAATGCAGTAAAGGAGTAGATTTATGAAAAAGACCAGACTAGTTATTGGTTTCGCATTATTAACTTTAACACTTGTTATTGCAGTCATAGGCAGTGTAATGGTTGTAAAAAACTATAGTGAAAATAAAGTAGCAGAAACCCAGACTACAGATAAATCGGTAAACAAAGCAAATGTTTTGAAATCAGATAATAAGACTGATAAACTTTTAGCAAACAAAACAAAGAAAAATACAAATACAGTTAGTGTGAAAAAGCAGAAAATAGTTCTTTCATCTAATAAAAAAACAAAAAAGAAATCGAAGAAAAAGAGCAATTATAAAAAGAAAAAGAACAAATTAAAAAGTATTGGAACATATAAAATTACAGGATATTGTGGATGTAGCAGTTGTTGTGGCAAGACAGATGGAGTTACTGCTTCGGGTACACAGGCAACAGCAGGAAGAACAATTGCTGCTGACACTACTAAATTACCATTTGGAACAAAAGTAGTAATCGACGGACATACTTATACAGTAGAAGACAGAGGTGGAGCAATTAAAGGAAATAAAATTGATGTTTATTTCAGTTCACATTCAAAGGCTTTGCAGTGGGGAGTCAGATATTGTGATGTGTATGTTGCAAAATAATAAAAAAGAAATCTGGTAGTTAAAATGAATTACCAGATTTCTTTTTTTTATAAAAAGCAATAAAAATGTTTTTATTTAAAAATATTTTTATAGTGTATTTGTTCCAATATTAATTTAATTATAAGCGTTTTAAAGGGATGTAAAAATAAATATTCATTAAATTTGACAAAAATAATGGAAAAACTTTTTTATTGTTGAGGGGAGCGATAAAACATCTTATAATATAAGTATATTATTAAGATACGGAGGAATTCTTATGTCTAAAATTATGAGAAAAATTACATCAATAGTACTTACATTAACTATGGTTGTAACAATTTGCCCACAAGGCGAATTGTTTGACATCCAGGCGGCAGATGCAGAGAAACCATATAATCTTTCTTATGGCAGACCTGTATATGCAAGTTCCCAGAATGGAAATGATGCTGCGGAATTGGCAGTAGATGGTGATGCAGGTACAAGGTGGCAGGCAAAACAGGATGATAAAAATGAGTGGATGTATGTGGACCTTGGAAAAGAGGCAGATATTGACCATATTTATCTTCATTGGGAGTCAGCTCATGCCAAAACTTATGAGATTCAGTTTTCAAATGATGAAGATAACTGGACAACAGTTTATACAAAAGGAAAGAAAAAGGGGGAATATGTCGATATGGCTGTTTCCTATACTGTAAATAGTTTAACAGATGGATTTGGCCAGATTAGTGCAAATTGGACTTCGGTAGAAGATGCGCACTATAAAGTATATGATGGAGACCAGATTGCAGTAGCACCGGATAATTATAAATTTACTAATCATGGCGGTACTCAGGGAAATATTAAGCTAAGTGCCGGAAAACATACATTAAAAGTAGTTGCTTTTAATCCATCTACAAACGAAGAGCTTGGCAGCGGGACTTGTGAAGTAAACGTTGCAGAAGGAAGTAAAGGTGACAATGGTATTGTTGTAGATTCTAGTGCCAATTTAAAACAGACCATTAATAAGACAGATTTAAGTGCAACGAAGGCTAGATATGTCAGAGTGTTATGTGTAGAGAGAGCAATAGCATATGGTTGTTCTTTGTATGAATTTCAGGTTTATGGTACAGGTGGTTCAGCAAAGCCACCGAAAGATTATGGCGAGAATTTGGCATTGAATAAAGAAGTAACATGCTCAGGAACAAGAGATGAATGGTGGATGAAAGACGAGGAAGGTAATATAAGACCGGATGCGTACAACAATGTGAAACCGGAGAATGCAGTAGACGGAAATACATCAACAGCGTTTACATCTTATCAGGGGGATGACCAGTGGCTTACGGTAGATCTGGGACAGGCATATACTCTTGGAAGAATTGTTATTAACTGGAATGGAGATGCAGGAAAAATTTATGATGTATTGGTGTCAGCAGATAATAAGAACTGGACAACAGTACATCGTGTGACAAGAGGTTATGCATATAAAATCGATAATTTTACGTTATACAGACAAAATGTCCGTTATGTAAAAGTGCTTGGATATACAAAGGTAGAAAGTGGAAGCGGTATTGGTATCGCAGAACTGTCTGTGTACAAATATAATGAAGGAGACAGTAAGGAGAATGAGACTGTCACCGATCTTCCGACGAGACAGATTATTAATAATACGAATGGAAAAGGTTCTTATGTTTCAGGAGAAATGTATAATGAGAAGAATAAACTTCCAACATTTATTAATGAAGAAACAATGAAAACACCGATAGATTCCAATAGTTGGTGGTCCTCAGCAATGGTGCAGACATTTAGTAACTTACTTTGTTCAACACCATTAAAAGCAAGTTTTACAAAGAAAGGACTTGGAGTATTACTTGCAACATCCGGCTGGGTAGGGGTCAGAACAGAAAATGATTTGGGAACAGATCAAAGCAGTGAGACAGGAAGAGACTTTTATATCAGTCCGGAAAATCTTGATAGTACAACAGCATATGACAGAGTTGAAACTCACGGAGATTATCATGTACAGTTAGGATTGATGGATGATGATGCACTTCAGATGAAGTCTACCATCGTAAAAGGTTCTCCGTATATTTATAATGAGTTTTGCAATAATACTGTAGCATTTTTAAATGGTGCTTCAATTACAGAATTTTTTGATGGAAACGGTAATAAAATTCTTACAAAAAAAGGAGATACCATTATAACAGACCATATTGGATTTAAATCGTTTGATGATGAGAATACAAAGGCAAAAAATGAAGGTTCATTTTTTGAAGTAAATGTACCGGCAGGAACAGAATTTAAAGTTATGATAGGTGATGGCAATTATAAGTTAAAGATAACTTTCCCATCAGCAAGAGACAATTATATGTCAGTAGCTGCGATGACAAAGAAGACGGACATTGATACATATTATAAACATGGTTACGCATTTGTGACAGATACAGTAGTAGATTATTCATATAATAAAGACAATTCAAAGATTATTACTACATATACAGCTGCTACAAAAGTAATGAGAAGTGGATTTTCAAATGTGACAATGCATTGTTTATTCCCGCATCAGTGGAAACATTCCAATGCAGCAAATGATCCGGCTGCCACATATACATCTGTTCGTGGTAATATGAAGTCTATCTGGGCAAATAAATTTGAAACAACACAGCAGTTCTCAGGACTTCTCCCAACATTTGCGAAACCGGACAGTGACATGTTTAACAGCAGTGAAATGATTGATTACTTAAATCAGGTAGTTGCATCAAAATTAAACACAGCACCGGTATCGGATGCATATTGGGAAGGAAAAAATGTTCATCCATTAGCTATCAGTGCTATTATGGCAGATCAGTTAGGAGAAACAGAAGTTAAAGAACAGATATTAGCTAAATTGAAGAGCATCATGGTTGACTGGTTTAACTATGATGGCGGAGATGACAGATGCTACTTAATATATAATAAAGATTGGGGAACATTATATTATCCAGACAGTGCATATGGAGCGAATGCGGCCATTTGTGACCACCATTTTACATATGGATATTTTATGTTTGGTGCAGCTGTTCTTGCTGCATATGACAAGGAATTTTATAACGATTATAAAGACATGGTCGAGTTGCTTGTAAGAGATTATGCAAATCCATTAGAGCCGGAAGAAGACGGAAATATGTTCTGTAAATTCAGAGCATTTGATCAATATACAGGACATTCATGGGCAGGTGGATATGCAGACAGTGATTCCGGTAATAATCAGGAATCAGCATCAGAGGCGTTATTCAGCTGGGTTGGTATGTATCTGTGGGGCGAAGCCACAGGAAACCAGAAATATATAGATGCTGGTGCCTATGGATTTACGACTGAGATGGATGCAGTAGAACAGTACTGGTTTGACTATGATGAAGATAACTGGCTGCCGGAATATCCATTCCAGGCAACAGGACAGATCTATGGGGCATCTATGGGATATGGTACATATTTTGGTGGACAGCCGGTATATGTATACGGTATTCAGTGGCTGCCGATTTCAGAGTATCTTACAAACTATGGTATGAATCAGGAAAAATGTGCAAAGATTTATCAGGGATTAGAAGATGATACAGTTTATGCACAAAACATAGAGAGAAGAATATATGACAAATTGGTTGCGGAAGGAAAACAGGAAGAGGCTGATACATGGCATGATCCAGACAAGTATGTTACTCCGGATAATGGATGGCAGCATATTACATGGCCGTTCCTTTCACAGACAAATGCACAGAGAGCTTATGAGAAATTTGAAGCAAATGTAGCAAAAGTGCAGACAGAAGACAGAGCCAATACTCTTTGGTTTATTGCGGCGATGGATCAGTTGGGATATCGTACAAATGATTACTCAATTGTTGGAAATATTCAAGGGTCTGTATATAGGAAAGATGAAGGAAATAAAACAACTTATACAGCGGAGGTTTGGAATCCGACAGCAACAACACAAACTGTTACAATTAAGAAGGCAGATGGAACTGTAGCAGGAACGGCAAGGGTTGGCTCCATGGCTACGGTTGCATTTAAGATTGATACAGCGAAGAAATTTGATTTAACACAGGTTGCAACACCAGTTATTAAAGCAACTTCATTAGCAGGCGGACAGGTAACAAACAATGTTACAGGAACAAAGAAGTTTGAGGATACTCAGATTGTAGAACTTTCAACAGCTGAAAGCGGAGCAAAGATTTACTATACAACGGATGGAACAGTTCCGACAACAGAGTCAAAAGTATATACCGAGAAGTTCTTAGTATCCAGTGATACAACAATTAAGGCAATAGCAGTTAAGGATAACTATATTGATTCAGCATATGGTTCCGCAGCAATACAAATTGAGGGAGATGTGGTACAGAGCAGTGATAATTTAGCGCTTGGTGCTACAGCTATAGCTCCATCAGAAGCAAATGATGCAAGTAAAGCAGGAAATGCCATCGATGGTGATATGACAACAAGATGGCAGGCAAAAGATAACAATGATGAATATATTGATATTGATCTTGGAAGAGTTCAGACAATCAATACAGTTAAAATTACATGGGAAGCAGCTTACGCTGAAAAGTATGAAATTTGGACATCTGTAGATGGAGAAGAATGGACAACAGTAGCAAAAGAGAGTGGACGTGTAGGAGAAATCACATCAAGTTTCCCAGCTACAGAAGCACGTTATGTAAGAATGCAGGGTGTTTCCAGAGGAACTGCATATGGATATTCTATCTACGAGCTTGAAATATACGGAGCAGTGCAGGCGAATGCACCAACAATTTCGCCAATTAGTGGAACATATAACGGTCCGCAGACAGTGACAATGTCAACGACAGTGAAAGGTGCTGAAATTAAGTATACATTAGATGGAACAACACCAACAGAGGATTCACCAACTTATACAGCACCAATTACAATTGACAAATCTACAATTGTAAGAGCAGTAACATATAGAAAAGGAATGATGCTTTCAGAACCGACAGAGTCAAGTATTGTAATTGCTGGAACAATTGCATTAAATAAAACAACAGCAAAGATTGCGATTGACAGAACAGTACAGCTTTCTGCGATTACAAATGAAAGTGTGACATGGACCAGCAGCAACACATCTGTAGCAACAGTAAGTGCAAATGGTCTTGTTACAGGTAAAAATGCAGGAATAACAGTAATCACTGCAAAAACTGTCAGTGGAAAGACAGCAACATGTAATATTACAGTAACTGAACCGGTTCATATTACATCCATCAGTATTCCGGCTGAATTGGAAATGAGAAATAAGACTTCTGAAACGATGAAACTTACAATTAATCCGTCAGATACTACAGATGATACAACAGCTGTCTGGACAACATCCAATGAGCATGTTGTAGCTGTGAACGAAAATGGAACACTTACAGCAAAAGGTGAAGGAACAGCAACAATTACTGTTAAAGTAGGGAAGTTTACAGCAACATGTGAAGTTTTGGTAGGACCGGCAGCTTCCAATGCAGAGATGGCTGCAAGTGCAAAATATAACGTAGCGCTTAAGAAACCAGTAACAGCTTATCCGGGAATTGCAGAAGGTAACATTTCGTATATTACAGATGGTGCATTGACAGCAGGTGGTAATCATGCAGCATTAGGAAAGACTGGGTGGAATTACAATGGCGAGTGTTATGCGATTATTGATTTAGGCGACACATATGATGCGTCAACAATTGACCAGATTTTAGTTCAGTATAAAGACCAGGCTGAAAATGATACAGTTATGGGCAGAACATATGAAGTACTGTATTCAACCAATGGACTAGATTTTACTTCTGTTTATAAATCGGATAAGGTAACAACAGCAGATATGGATGCGCAGAACTGTGTGATTGCAGATGTTGCAGGACAGAAGGGTGCTGTAAGATACGTTAAGATTTATTATCCGCAAAGTGCAGGATATGGAATTCAAGTGTGCGAAATGGCAGTGCTTAGTACAGAACAGAATGCAAAAACTGTAGAGATTGAACGTTGTGCAGATCCGGCAGATTTTGCAGTGACATCTGAAAAGATTTGTCAGATTGATTATACAATTACAGCCGGTGCAGACCAGAGCGATTATAAATATGTAGTTTATTTAGATGGGAATAAAGTTACAGATTTAATCAGTGCAGGAACTGGTACAATTAAAGATGTAACAGCTGGAACACATAAAGTCAAAGTAGTATCTTTCTACAATGGTTTGACATCTAAAGGTATTGAAAAAGAAGTCACTGTAGATGATGGTTCGCTTGTTCCGTATGTGGATAGTGTCAGAAATTTATCCAAGGGAGCAAAGGTTACAGTAGATGCGATTGAAGCAGTACAGCAGGAAGGCAGCAAAGATCCTCAGACATTGACAGATGGAGAGATTTCCGCAAATACTGACAGGTGTGTGGAAACAACATGGGGTTCTAAAACAGCAACAATTACGCTTGACCTTGGAAGTCAGATTGACAAGAAATTAATTGATGAGGTATTAATTGCATTTAAAGCAAATAATACAAATGCTACAGATTACAATATTCAGTTTTCAGAGGATGGAGTAAATTACGAGAAAGTAATTGATAAGACTGGAGTGGCATATAAAGAGGCTTTGGAGGACAAGTTTGATCCACAGAAGTATTCTAAAGATACAGTAAGATATGTTCAGATTAGTCTGACAAACGGTAATGCAAATTGGGGTTATCAAATTTCAGAGATTGCAGTTATGGGAACAGAGGCGTTTATGCCAAAAGAGGCAGAAGGTCTAGCGGTTTCATCAACAGAGTATAATAAAATAACAGTATCTTTTAATGGCGAGACAAGTCAGTTATATAATGTATATGTAGATGGCATAATTAAGGGAATGAATATACAGGCAGGAACTTATACATATAATGGAATTGACGGAGGTAAACATACAGTTAAGGTAACAGCTATGTTAGGCGGAATTGAATCAAAGGGTGTAACACAAGATGTTACTGTAGAACAGGCACCGACTACGACTCCGGCACCGACTACAACACCTGTTCCAACAACATCTCCTACAACAACGCCACAGCAGAGTACCCCGGGTGTTACGACTGGTGAAAATGATACAACATCACAGGTAACTACAAATGAAAATGATACACCGATAGTAACTACACCGGATGTGACAAGTAATGATAAAGAATCAACAACAGCCTCTGGACAGGAGTCTACAACATCAGATAATGGTAAAGTGACAACAAAACAGAAAGTTACGACCAAGATAAGTGTTGGAAAGACAAAAGTTAAGAAAGCTATTAAGAAAAAAACAGCAAAGAAGATAAAAATAACTCTTAAAAAGATAAAAGGGGCATCTTCTTATCAGGTAAAAGTTTCTATTAAGAAGAGATTCAAGAATAAGAAAAAAATAACTATCACAAAGATGGTGAAAAAAGTGAAGTTTACCATAAAACTTAAGAAATTAAAGAAATCAAAGAAATATTATGTAAAGGCAAGAGCAGTCAGAGTTGTTGCAGGAAGAAAGTATTATGGTAAGTGGAGTAAAGGAAAAAAGGTAAAAATTAGAAAATAGTTAATACAAAACTATTAAAATGAGGTAGCATATTTTAAAATATGCTACCTCATTTTTTAGAATAGGGGGTCAAATTTTAGGAGTCCTTGTTTAAAATACATAATATGATAGAATAAAATAGGTTTAGCATGTAATAAAAATGCATTTATAAAATATTTAGAGAAAAGAAAGGAATGAATATTATGTTAAAAAGGATTTTATCATTGGCAGTAGTGGTGGTTCTGACAGCAACAGGAATTCAGATTACTCCATCAAATTCTTTAAAAGTCGATGCAGCAGAAACAGGATGGACACTGGTATGGAGTGATGAATTTAATGGGACATCACTTGACAGAAGTGTATGGAATTATGATATTGGAACCGGTGACTGGGGCTGGGGAAATGGAGAAGTTCAGTATTACACAGACAAGGCAGATAATGTCAGTGTATCTGACGGTTCTTTAAAAATAACAGCAAAAAGAGAAAATTATAATGGTTCAGCATATACATCAGGACGAATTAATACTTTAGGAAAAAAGGCTTTCAAATATGGAAAGATGGAAGCGAGAATCAAAGTAGAAGGTGGTAATCAGAATGGTGTATGGCCAGCATTCTGGATGATGGGAAATAATATGGCATCAGGCACTAATTGGCCTTATTGTGGTGAGTTAGATATTATGGAGCATGCTAATAATAGAAATTATGTAGAGGGAACACTCCATTGGAATACAGGAGGAATGAATGCAGGATACAATCATGTATTTTGGGGAAGTTATAGCGGTGGTCAATATTATTATTTTCCTGATAATGTAAATAACGGAATTAATGGATGGCATACATATGGAGTTATATGGGATGAACAGAAAATACAGTGGTATGTGGATGATAATATTTATTTGACAGGATACATTACTGCAGATAATGCATATGCATTTCAAAAGGAACAGTTCTTTTTGTTAAATCTTGCTTTGGGTGGACCACAGACAGGCTATACAGGAAATACAACTGTTGATGGTAACTTTTCCTCAGCGACTATGTATGTAGATTATGTAAGGGCTTATCAGGCAGGAGGGTCAGGTAATGTTCCTGTACCAACGAATCCAGTAGAGCCGGATGATGGAATGACAGCAACATCCAGTCAGAAAACAAATCTTGGCGGCTGGGGATATTACCTGCTGGGAGGAAATTCTGGAAGATATTCTGGCGGAACATCTTTGTCAGACCCATTTACTCTAAAAATTGTAAATAATAATAAAGCTTCTTGGAATACGCAGGCGTTTACGAAAGAAATGGATGTAACACCGGGACATACTTACAAGTGCAGTGTAGAGATAAATTCAGATGCAGCTTCCGGTGCAATCCTTATGAAGGACGAAGTAGGAGGAACAGAACTTGTAACGAAAGGGTTGACTCAAGGAAATAATACTTTTGAGGGAACATGCAAGGCATCAGACAATGGTAAATTACAGTTGATGTTCAATCTTACTGAAGTAAATGCCGGAACTACATTGAAGTTTAGTAATGTAAAAATTACAGATATTACTTCTGGTCAAGTACAGACAACAGTATCACCACAGACAACTGTACCTATAGTACCACCAGATACCACAGCTTCATCAGACATGAAATTTGAGCAGATTGCAGGTATGAATCAGGAGATTACAAAAGGTAATTTCGGAATGTGGATTAACGAAACAAATATCATGGATATTGCAGTGGATCCTTTAGATGCAAATCATATTCAAGGTAAGATTGTAAGTAATAATAATAACTGGGATCCGTGGGCTGTGCAGTATAAAGTAAAAAAAGCAGGTTTAAAATCAGGTGAAGAATATACAATTTCTGTAGATTTGAAAGCGAGTGGAAATGATGGTGTGCTTGCTACTGATGGAGATAGACAGAGTGTTGATTTAAAAGAAGCGACAAATGTAACATTAACACGTAAGGCCAAAGCTGATGCGAATGGAAATATTGTGTTTACAATTGGAGCAGGTCAGGTAGGTATTGGAGTTATCCTTGATTTTTCAAATATCGTGGTTAAGGATTCTAAAGGAAATGTTGTTGGAGATTCGCCAATTGTACCACCAGTGCAGACAACAACAGCAGCACCAGTACAGACAACAACAGCAGCACCAGTACAGACAACAACAGCAGCACCAGT
>CAJTRZ010000002.1 GCA_910578975.1 uncultured Eubacterium sp. | reverse complement strand
CACCAGTACAGACAACAACAGCAGCACCAGTACAGACAACAACAGCAGCACCAGTGCAGACAACAACGGTAACACCAGTACAGACAACAACAGATTTGTCTGGTACAACAACACCATTTAAGACGACAACAAAGGTACTAGTTAAGAAGACAAGGGTGAAAAAAGCAGTTAAGAAAAAGTCTGCAAAGAAAATAAAGATAACCCTAAAGAGAATAAAGGGGGCATCTTCTTATCAGGTAAAAGTTTCTATGAAGAAGAAATTTAATAATAAGAAGAAAATTACGATTACAAAAACAGTTAAGAAAACAACGTTTACAATAAAAATAAAGAGATTGAAGAAATCTAAAAATTACTATGTAAAAGCGAGAGCAATTAAAGTAGTAAATAAAAAGAAATATTATGGTAAATGGAGCAATCGAAAAAAAGTTACAATTAAAAAATAGTTTTTAACATAGGCAAGTAATAAATAATATCGCATTAGGAATTAGAAATTATGATAGACATGTTTAAGTGCTATTGGGGAGCAACTATGATAATACTAATTTTCGATGCGATATTTTTATTAGTGTTGTTGAAAATATTTTCATTTAAACTGTCATTCTATGGAAAAAATTGATATAATAAATTAAATTGTGTTTTAATCAGATTTAAGGAGAAATGAAAGGAAAAGGAGCGGGTTTTTATGTTAAAAAAGAAAATCTTGTCTATTTTGATGGCAACAATTTTGACGATAACAGGATTACAGATTGTTAATCTTTCTGATTCTGAAAAAGTTCTTGCTGTTGATTCGGACTGGAAATTGGTATGGAGTGATGAATTTGAAGGGGATTCATTAGACACTGATGTCTGGTGTTATGATGTAGGAATAGGTCCTGAAGGAAATGGATGGGGAAATGAAGAAATACAATACTATACTGACAGAACAGATAATGTCAGTGTATCAGATGGCGAATTAAAGATAACTGCAAAAAAGGAGCAGTACGCAAACCGCAATTATACATCCGGAAGAATTACTACATGGAAAAAAAAGTCATTTCAGTATGGGAAAATGGAGGCAAGGATCAAAGTAGAAGGTGGAAATCAAAAGGGGGTCTGGCCCGCTTTCTGGATGATGGGACATGATTATAGTGATGGAACTACAGATGAAGGTATTATCTGGCCATCTTGTGGTGAGTTGGATATTATGGAACATGCCAACGATAGAAATTATACAGAAGGAACTATTCACTGGAGACGAGGTGGTGTAGGCCCTATCAAAGATAATCATGAGTATTGGGGAAGTTATAGTAATGGTGAATATTACTATTTTGATAACAATGAAGAAAATGGAATTAATGGATGGCATACATATGGAATAATCTGGGATGAAGACAAAATTCAGTGGTATGTAGATGATAACGTGTTTTTGGTTGCATATTTGAATGAAGGTAATAAATATGCATTTCAGAAAGAGCATTTCTTCTTATTTAATCTTGCACTTGGTGGCCCAGGCACTGGATATACAGGTAACACTACTGTAGATTCAGACTTTCAGTCGGCTACAATGCATGTTGATTATGTCAGAGTGTATCAGGGAGGTTCTACAGAAATTACAACTCCAGACGATGGTATGACAGCAACTTTAAGTGAAAAAACGGATTTAGGTGGCTGGGGTTATAATTTTTTAAATGGTAATGCAGGAAGATATACAGGTGGAGCAAATCTTGAAGATGAATTTACTTTAAAAATTACAAAAAACAATAAGGCAGACTGGCTAATACAGACATTTACAAAAGAAATAGATGTGATATCAGGGCATAAATATAATGTAAGTGTAGACGTAAGTACAGATAATGACACAGGTTCAGTTCTTATGAAAGACGAAATAGGTGGAAAAGAAATTGCGAATCAGACACTTAAAGCAGGAAACAATACATTAACAGGCAGCGTTACTGCCAATTCTAATAAAATACAGTTAATGTTTAATTTATCCCAAGTAAATGTGGGAACAACCTTAAAGTTTAATAACTTGAAAATTACAGATGTAACGGGAACATCCGAACCAGAGACTACGACAAAATCAACTTCTTCGTCAGGAGGGGACTATTCTGGGTTGACATATAAGGCGGCAGAAAATCATCAGAATCTGTCAGTGGCATTTATGGAAGGAGATACTAATGATGAGGTTAATTACTGTTTAGATCAGGGAGATAAATTTTATGTTGCAACATGGGGGAAAAAAGTAATACCTCAATTTAAACGTATAGAGTGTAATGGTAATGTGCAGGAATCACCGTCCCCAGGAGCAAATTTCTGGATTCCAATGTCGGCACTAAAGAATAATTCTTATAATTTGGTTACAGTTCAGGATAACAACGGAAATGAATACCATTTTGTTATCAAATATGGAACACCGCCTGCAGTGGAAACGACAACACCAGAAACGACAACACCGGAAGAGACTACTACAGCTACAGAAATTTCAAATAAAGAAATTAATCTGTTAGGTTATCAGATTAGCACCTCCTACGAAGGAGTAAGGGTTGCTGCAAGTGTGGAACCAGTAATCAATGGACAGCAAGTTAAAAAATGGGGATTTATTTATGGATTAAAAAATTATGGCAATAAAGATACAGAAATTGCTGATGATGATATGTATGTTGGAACAAATAATTCATATGTAAAATCTTATGAGTCTACAAGTGCAGGAACATTACAGAGTCAGTTAGGAGAGTCGGCTACAGCAACATATTTTGCTAGAACAATGAAGTTTGGTGGAAGTACTGTAACTGCTTTGACTGCAGATTATAAAGTCAGAGCATACGCAGTTTTAGATGATGGAAGTTATGTGTATAGTGATATAAGCGATTATTCTATTGCAAGAGTTGCGGACAAGCTGTATCAGGGTAAACTAATGAATACAAAATCTTCTCATAGTTATTTGTTTGAAAATATTTTGTCAAAAGTATTTAAAGATTATGAAGAAGTTGATTTTATATGGAATAATACGGTTGTGAAACCAGAGGAAGTGGAGGATTAAAGATGAAAATGTGGAAGAAAATAGTGGCTTCATTGTTGGTTTTAACTTTAGTAATAGCAACATTAAATTATGTACCTTCTAAAACCCAGGCGAGTCAGAATGATGTCCAAAATTATGATTGGTCATCTGTGAGTTTTTTAGGAAATGGCTCTGGTAATCAGAGTTACACAGATGTTTTTAAAATAGCAGTTGGTCAAGGTAATCCGGAGATTGTAAATATACAAAATCCTGGCTTTGCATCTGAGGCAGGTATTTATGTGACATTTTCAGATGCTGATTTTGGAGAGATTACTATAAATGATAAGGCGACTACAGCTTTTGATAAACAAGGGGCAGGAGTTATTTTTCATGTTTCAGCATTTAAGGAACAGTATAATAGCCTTGTTGTAAAAAATTCTGCGGGAAGTGTCAAGGCAGAGTTGTATGTTTATAATAAAAATGGTACATCTACAGAGAAACCTACAGAAACTCCTGACCCGACGGAACCAGTTAATCCGGGTGTTGTTGCAGCACCGGTCAAAGTGGCAGGATATAATTTTTATGCGCAGGAGAAGGGGTATCAGATAACATTTACTCCTGTAGAAGAAGCTGTATCATATAATGTTTATTTAGATAATTCAGAAATATTAAAAACGGTTACTCAGTCAGGAGAATATATTGATGCATCAGTTTTACATCAGTATGCTGATGGTGAATTACATAATTTATATCTTCAGTCTGTAGATGCACAGGGGAATGTATCTGTGAAATCAGAAGCTGCAAAGATTCGAGTAATGCAGGAAACAAGTGCAGCTTCAGATCCGGCAGATATTTCCAGAATCTATGTAGTTACAAATGATGGAACAAAAGGTGGTTCCGATATTATTAAGGCGACAAAAACGCCGGCATCACTGACAATTATCAGCAATGATGGACAGATTAACACAGTCAATGATGGTGGAACAATTAAATTAAGAGGAAATTCGACATCACTGGCAGCAAAGAAAGCATATAATATTTCTTTTAACTCTAAGAAAGAAGTCATGAAAGGAAAGAGTAAAGGAAAGAAATGGTGTCTCTTAGCGAATGCATATGAAAAGACATTGATGAGAAACAAACTTGCGATGGATTTAGGTGCAGCAATTGGAGGAATTGCTGTTCCGGAAGAGCATTATGCAGAGTTATATATCGATGGAAAACTGATGGGTAATTATGTCATTAGTGAGCCGGCTGAAAATGGACGTTCCGGATGCGAATATAATGATGAAGATACATCGGATGAATTATTGTTTGAATGGGAAGATAATGATAAAAATGAAGATGATTGTCTTTATTTTAAAACTCCAGTCACTGGAGTAAGATTTGTAACAGAAGATACAGTAGATACATCATCATCCAGATATCAGAAGTGGGTAAGTACTCTTACGACATTTGAAAATGCTCTGACTAATACATCATCAGATGAAGTTTTGCAATATATGGATGTTGATTCTTTTGTGAGTATGTATATTGTAAATGAGTTGTTCCAGACAGTAGACTTTGGATATTCATCCGTTAAGTTTTATATTACATATGATGTCAATGGTGCACCTACGATACACGCAGGACCTTTATGGGATTTTGACTTGTCATCAGGAAACTCTATTGCACCAGAATATAGAACTTATAATACATTTATGGGACAGGAAAAGAATAAATGGTTTCATTATCTGATGAAAAATGCGACATTTAAGAACAAGGTTATTGAGAAATATAAAGAAGTTCAGCCAAAAATTCAGAATATTTATAAAGATAACCAGTTAGGAAAGAGCCAGATACAAAAGAATATTGATATTATGGGAGAATCCAGAGTGAGAAATTATGCTGCGGTATCACAAGGGGGAGCCGGATGGAGTGAGAGTGTTGCTGATACATATGAGCAGACGGGCTGGCAGTATAGTTACAGTACGGTATCACCGTATAATACATATACATATGAACAGCATATAGCATATCTGACAACATGGATGCAGAACAGAAATGAATGGATATGTAGTCAGTGGGAAATTAATCCGGCTGATTATGAAGGAGAATACACAGGGGATATTATAAGTCAGGATATTGATATAACAGGTTATCAGATTAGTACTTCTTACAATGGGATAGATGGAAATATGGGATTTAGGACCATTTATCAGGCAGAATCTGTTGTAGAAGGAAAAGAAGTTCTGGAATTAGGTATTATTTACGGACTGGTATATGGTGATAATCCGATTAACAAACAGGATGTTGTATATGGCTCAGAGAATGAATTTGTAAAATCATATGTGACAACTGACGCAGGGAAAATAGGAGCTGTTATGGGGACATCTAAAACAGCAGAATATTATGCCAGAACAATGGAGTGTAGTGATTCACTTTCTAACGAGGCATATACAGCCCAGTATTATATCAGAGTTTATGCAAAATTAAGTGATGGTTCAATTGTATACAGTGATGTAAAAACGTATACTGTTTATAAAGTGGCAGACTATATATATCAGAAAAATCTAACTCCGAGAAAGAGTGCGTATGACTACATTTATAATAAGATATTAAAGAAAGTAGATAATACTTATAAAGAGGGAGATTTTAACTGGAATAGCACAATTGTGAAATAATATGTTTAAATAACGGAAATAAAACAGTTTGAATAACAAAGTTATGGTAATATTTACAGATGTTTTGTATTAACATTTGTAGATATTGCCATATTTTTTTATGTGTGTAAAAAATAGATGCAAACATATAATGAAATTGTTATAATGTGAAATAGAAAGGGTTCGGATATTAATAAAGGAGGGAAATCAAACATGAAGGTATCTATTCACAAAATTGCATCTTTATTATTATCTTTGGCATTGGTTGTGACATCAATCAATGTTCTTCCGGCAGATACTGTGATAAAAAATGTAAAAGCAGAAGAAACTAAGGTAAATTTAGACAATGTTACAGTTGATGCAGATATTGTAAATGGAGGGGATGCTGAAATTATCAGAGCTTTAGGTTCAGAAAGTATGATGATAGATGGTGTTTCTTACAAAAATTATACGAAATATGAAGGTGTAACAGCATTTGCTTCATCAGAGAAGGATGCAGCAAATAAGGCAATTGATGGAAACACAGGCAGTAGGTGGGAATCAGAGCATGGAGTGGATCCACAACATTTAACTGTAGATTTTGGTAATCTATATTCGGTTAAAGATATTGCTATTTACTGGGAAGGTGCTTCTGCAAAAGAATATACAGTAGAAGTTTCGGCAGATGGAATAAATTTTCAGACATTGACAAAGATAACGGATACACATGGAAAAAGAACAGATAATTTGAAATTGTCTGATGAAATTCGTGTAAGAACGGTTAGAATTAACTGTATTGCCAGAACGACGAATTATGGTGATTCTATTTTTGAAATTGGATTTTTTGGAAATGACCCTCAAGGACAAATTATACCTGTTTTATCAAATTTGAAAATCAGAGATTACTACAGATATACTGGAAAATATATTGTTTATTTTAATGAGGCTTATGAGTCTGCAGGTTATAATTTTTATATCGATAATAAAGATAATAAAGTGAAAACTGTAAAAGGTTCCGGCTACTATCTTTCAGAAAAGGAAATTGGAAATTTATCTCCGGGAGAACACATTCTGTATGTAGCCAATACAGATGATACAGGAAAAGAGTCTGCTATGGTTAGTGCAAAATTTACCATACAGGGAAAGGCTGGGGCTAATACAGATATTGCACAGATATATATTTATACAGAAGGAAATATATCGAGTAGTTATCATGATAATGCAGATGTTACAGTGTCAGTGATTGATAAAAATGGAGGAAGTAGTAAGGATTTTGTCGACAGTGGATGTAACATAAAAATTCGTGGTAATACTACAGCAGGAGCACCAAAGAAACCATGGAATATTAAACTTAGTAAAAAACAAAGTTTATTAGGTATGGAAAAAGGAAAGAAGTGGTGTTTGTTAGCGAATGCTTTTGATAAAGCTTTGATACGTAACAGTTTAGTACATGACTTCGCTGATGAAATTGGAGTTCCTTATTCTTGTGATAATAGGTTTGTGGAAGTATATTTAAATGGCAGGTTCAATGGAAATTATTTGATTACAGAAGCAGTTGAGGCAAAGAAGGAAAGAGTTGATATTGATGCATACAATGCAGAGAGTAATGATATTTTACTGGAATTGGGAACAAGAAATGAACCCGATGTAGATCATTTCACAACAGATATTCTTAGAACAACATTTGATGTGAATGATCCAGAAAAGGGAGATGATTTAACAGATACTCAGGTAGATGAGAAGATTGAAAGAATTAAACAATATCTGAATGGTTTTGAGTCAGCATTACGTAACCAGAGTTACGAAGAGATTTTGGAATATATGGATGAAGACAGTTTTGTAGATTTTTATATTGTAAATGAATTATTTAAGAATGTTGATTTTAATTTTAGCTCCACAAGATTTTTTATTAAAGATAATAAGGTATATGCAGGACCATGTTGGGATTATGATTTGTCGAGTGGTAATTGTAAATCTTCTTTTTATACTGGTTATTATATAGATGGTGTCAGCTATAAAGGATATTATTGCCAAAGTATGAACTGGTATAAACAATTGCTTAAAAATGATATATTCTATAATAAAGTAAAAGATAGATATAAAGAATTACAATATAAGATTCAAAATATTTATAAGAATGATTCGGAAACAAAGATAAGTGTAAAATATTTGGTTGATAATTATGGAACATCATTTGAAAGAAATTACAGGCCTGAGAATGAACTTGGAGCAGGTTGGTTTTTAACGAACGATGACGGATATAGTTATGCGGCAGAATCTGGTTGGAAAACATGGCAGGAACCAATTGAGTTTTTACGTGATTGGATGGAAAATAGAAATATATGGCTTTGTGAACAGTGGGGAATAGATATGGCAAAGGCGTATGAAGAGAGTAGGCCTGTTGTTGAACCACCTACAACACCAGAAGCGACAACATCGGAAATGACGACACCGGAGCCGACAACATCGGAAATGACGACACCGGAGCCGACAACATCGGAAATGACGACACCGGAGCCGACAACATCGGAAACGACGACACCGAAGGAAACATCGCCAGAAGCAACGACACCAGAGGTTACAACACCACAAGCAACTGGAGAACAAAATACACAGGCACCGACTACAACAAAAGTTTCAAATATTGACAATAATAAATTAACTGCTCCAATTAAAGTGCCTAAGGGAAAAATTAAGAAGGCAACGAAAAAGAAAAATGCGAAGAAAATTAAATTAACTTTTAAGAAATTGAAGAATGTAACAAAATATCAGGTAAAAATTTCGTCTTCTAAGAAATTTATTAAGAAAAAAACAGTTACAAAGTTAGTTAAAAAAACAAAAGTAAATCTGGCAGTTAAGAAATTAAGAAAGTCTAAAAAGTTGTATATTAAGGTTAGAGGTGTAAGAGTTGTTAAAAAGATTCGTTATTATGGAACTTGGAGTAATAGAAAAGTTGTAAAAATAAAATAGTAGAATAGTGGGTAATAAAACATTTTTATTGCCCACTATTTTTTTTGTGTATTTTTAACAAAAATATGAAAGTAAAATTGGGAAAAAGTTAAAGAAAAACGATTTTAAATATTATGGGTTGTTCAAAAGGCTAAAAGTGTTTTTATGGTATTGTTCTCATATCACTATAGATAAAAAAATGGTAAGATATATTTAGGATAAAAAGAGCAAATGCTCTCGGAATAAAAAAAATCAGAAAAGGAGAGAAATATGAAGAGAGAAATCAGAAAGGTGTTAGCAATGATTTTAAGTCTGGTAATTGTTTTATCAGGTCTAAGTTATACACCGAAAGAAACCAAGGCGGAGGAAACAATAAATCTGCCTACCAGTACAGAGATAACATCACTTAGTGCACCAAAGAAAGCGTATCTATGTGACTTTAGAACGGGAAGCGGTGGATTTAAAATTGTTTTTAATGATGCAGATGAAGATACATATCAAATGGTAGGTACGGATCAAAAAACATTTGATATTTATGTAGGTACAGAGAAAAAAGCGACAGTCAGCAAATCGGGTACAGCAGTTGATATTATTGATTGGGGATTTGTTGATGGAGAAACTTATGAAATTACGGTAAAACAGGTTTTAAAGAGAATAAATACAGATGGCAAGGAAGAAATCCTTGAAAGTAAAGCTTCGACAGTAAATTATTTCACATATACTTCGAAAGAAGCTGATAATATTGATACAGGTATTGCAAAAATATATGTAACAACTACAAGAGATGCAAAAACACGTGACCATAATTTATATAAATCCGGAGATAAAGTGGATGTGAAATCATCACTGGTAATATATGATGCGGATGGTAAGATTGATTCTGAGGGAAGTGGAACAATTAAACTTCGTGGTAATTCTACATCGTCTGGACAAAAGAAACCATTTAACATTAAATTCGATAGTAAAACAAATGTGTTTGGGTTCGGAAAAGCAAAAAAATGGAGTTTATTATCGAATACATTTGATAAGGCATTAATAAGAAATCAGATTGGTGTACAATTTCATCATAAAATAATGGAAGCAAATCAGGAATACCAATATACCAGTGAATGTGAGCCGTTTGATTTTTATTTGGATGGACATTATATGGGAGCATATCTTCTTCTGGAGTCAGTAGAAGCAGGTTCTACACGTGTAGATATTGATGCAGAAAATCCGGACAACCATGAAATTCTTCTAGAGTTAGACATGACAGACAGAGATGCCGGAAAAGATGCTCATTTAGATGCACATACAACATTAATGAATGTAGGATTTACGATTAATGAACCGGAAGGACCAGGTACTGATGCAGCAAATCCAAACAATGAGAATCATCAGGAATGGTTAGAGTTTAATGAAACATATGCAGCAAAGAAAACATATACGCTGAACTACTTAAATAATCTGGAGTCTAAAATACAAAACGGTGGAAATGGAACATTAGATGAAATTGGAGAATTAATTGATATAGATTCTTTTGTAAATTACTATATCACAGCGGAACTCTTCCGTATTACAGATGTAAGTTTCAGCTCGGTTCGTTTTTTTATAAAAAAATCATCGGAAGGAATTGAAAAATTGTACGCAGGACCTCTTTGGGATTTAGATTTGTCCAGTGGTAATGCAGATGGTGCAGCGGCAAACCCGGATAATGATATGCATGCTCAGAATAATCCTTGGTTTGGTGCATTAATGAAAAATAAAGAGTTTTCGGCAAGAGTTACAGAAAGGTTTAATGAAGTTCTTCCAGAGATTAATAAGCTGGTAGCTGAGAATGGAACGATTGATACTGTGGTAAATACACTTAGAAAATCTATTGATGCCAATTATAGTAATCTTGCATATAATCAGTTTTCTGTTGATGCAAAAGGTGTAAACACAGGATGGGGAATCGATAAATTATATACAGCTGGACATCATGAATGTGCAACAGCAGACGAAGCGAGAGCGACAGGAAATGTTTCAGGTTCTTTGAAGATATATAACAATTATGACGGATATTTAAATGATTTTAAATCATATATGACAGGCAGAATAAAATATCTGAAAAAACAGTTTGATGCAACAGATTATGAAGAAAATTTGACTGATATTGAAGAACAGATGGGTAGTTATGTATACAATCTGGCAAAAAAGAAAAAGGCAGTGATTTATAAGAATTGTCATAATGAAGGAAAATTGGAATTTTTAAATGATGGACAGTTGTCAAATGGATATCTGGCACTCACCAATGCTGAAACATCAGGCGCATGGGGAAATGAGAATGGGGAGCCGGTATATGCAACGATTGATTTAGGAAAATATTATAAGGCAGAATCCATTGATAAGGTTGTTGTGCAGTATAAAGATGGTCAGGAAAATGATACAGTCTTGAATAAAGCATATAAAATACAGTACTCTATTGACGGAAAGAATTTCCGTGATGTGGCATCGGCAGATAAGGCAGTTTTGGATGCAGATAACAGAACAATTGATGATGTGAGTGGCATATCAGGAACTGTGAGATATGTAAGACTTTATTTTCCAAGACAGGCAGGATATGGTATGCAGATTCGAGAATTTGCAGTGCTTGATACAGATAAAAATGCTGCAACAGTGGAAGGGGAAAATGTCGCAGATGTGACAAATCTTATATTAACAACACCTCAGGATAATCAGATAGGAGTACAGTTTGATGCGAGTTTAACAGAAAATGTTACTTATACAATTTTTGTAGATGATAATGAGGTGGTATCCAATGCGAGAGCAGGAGAAGTGAATGTTATTCGGGATGTGAAAACGGGTAGGCATACAGTTAAGGTGCAGGTAACGAATGCTAACGGATTTGTATCACAAGGTATCAGTGGTACAGTAATGGTAACAGGTCCGATTTCATTAGAAGAAATGGTAGGAAATAATAATTATAATATAGCATTTGGAACAGATTCTACTTATAGTTCATGGAAAGAAGGGATTAACAATAGCAAAGCAATTACGGATGGAATTATCAACAATCATGATAATTATGTAGGTATTCATGTTGATGGAGCACATAATAATACAGGTTACTATCAGATTAATTTAAAAAAAGCAGTTAGTGTCAGTGCAATTGATGAGATTGTTGTATGGTATCGTGATGGAAGAAACAATCTTGCTCCAACGGATATCGGATATACAATACAATATTCAGATGATGGGGAAAACTTCTGCACCGTTAAAACAATAACAGCAAGTGAGATGCCTTCAGAAAATAAAAATCAGGATACATTAGCTTACGTGACGATGGCAGACATGAGTGATATCGTATCTGATGTCAGTACAGTAAAGGCAATCAGAGTCCTTTATAATGGAAATGTAGGCTGGGGTATTCAGGCAAGAGAAATTGCAGTATTGGACAAGACTGGTAATGCGGGTGCAGACAGAGAGCAGATAAAGGTAGATGTTCCTGAGATGACAGCAGTGTCGGATACATATAATACAATTAGCGTAACAATAGCAGAGGTAGTAGGACAGGAAGATTATACATACACAATTGCTCTTGATGGAAAACAGGTAGAAAAGGATGTGAAGGCAGGTATATATACTTTCGCAGATCTGGAAGAAGGAGAGCATACGGTAACTGTAAGAGCAAATTATAATGGGGGAATTTCACAAAGTGTAAGCAGTCAGGTATATGTACAGTCGGCATTCACATTTACACAGGATTCATTAGCAGGAAGAGTATTGCCGGATGTGAATGAGAACGGAAACAATTATTTAAGATATACTGGTATTAAGGCAGAGGCATCTTTCGGAGATGCAAATCTGGCAATAGATAACAATGCTGATACTAGATGGGAATCTTCTCATAGTGACCCACAGGAAATTATTGTTGACTTAGGAGCGGTATATTCTGTAAAAGAGATTGCGGCAGTGTGGGAGAATGCTGCATCAAAGGATTATACAGTACAAATTTCAGCAGACGGTCAAAATTTCGTAATAGCAGCAACAATTAAGAATCAGAACGAAGTTGCCAACAGGTATGACAGAATTGTTCTTACGGATGCAGCTGAAGCACGATTTATTAAAATTCATGGAACTGCACGTGTTACAGGTTATGGTCATTCTATTTGGGAGATGGCAGTGTATGGTGCGGATGCACAGAAAGAATATGTGCCAATACTATCACCAGCAAGTAATTTATCTGTCATAAGTTATGCAAAGTATACTGGAAAATATATTTTACAGTTTGAGCCGGGTGAGATGGCAGAAAATTATAATGTATATATTGATGGAACATATGTGAAGAACATTTCAGGTCCTTGTTGCTATCTGACAGCACAGGATGTAAAAGATATTTCCAGAGGGCAGCATGACATTGCAGTGAAAGCAGTTGGTGCAGAAGGACAGGAAACGAAAGAAACTACGGCTAAGATTACTATTGAAGATGAGGTAGTTGATTATAATGATATTCCACAGATTTATATATCTACACAGGGAAGAGATATCAGTGGCACGTATTTTGCAAAACAGCCGGGTGGAAAAGCAAATGTAGGTATTACAATTGTAGATAATGCAGGCAACTATAAAGATGTTGTTGATTTTGCCAGTGATATTAAAATTCGTGGGAATTCTACGGCTGGAGCTGAAAAGAAACCATATAATTTTAAATTGAGTAAGAAACAGGAATTGCTGGGAATGAAAGGCAAGGCGAAAAAATGGAGCCTGCTGGCAAATGCATTTGATAAATCATTAATCAGGAATGCATTAGTGATGCAACTGGCGACTACAATGGGACTTGATTATACCAGTGAATGCAGATTTGTCGATATCTATGTCAATGGAACATATTCGGGAAACTATTTATTAATTGAATCAGTAGAAACAGGTTCGGGGCGTATTGAAATTAATGACCCGGAAGAAATAACAAACAACGATGTCGTTTTGGAAGTTGATAACAATGGAAGAGATGCGGCAGAGACATTTCATTTGGAAAGAAGCGGTTTAGGAATATTGTTTATGCTAGGAGAACCTGAGTTTGGTCCGGATGAAACCGATAAGATTGCGTTATATCAGGACAAAATTATCAATACACAAAACTTGATTGCTAATTTCGAAGAGGCTTTAAAAAGTGACGATTATGATGAAGCATCGAAATATGTAGATATGGATTCTTTTGCAAAGTTCTATTTAGTAAATGAAATTTTTAGAAATAATGATTTTAATTTCAGTTCAACAAGATTTTATGTAAAAGACAATATTATTTATGGCGGTCCTTGCTGGGATTATGACCTTTCATCAGGAAATCTTGGTGAATATTATAGCGGAGAGTATAAAGATGGTGTGACCTATAATAGTTTCAAGGCGCAAGAACTTGTATGGTATAGTTACTTAATGAAAAATGATAAATTCAAAAATCTTGTAATGAAATATTATAAACAGTATCTTCCATATATTCAGGCAATTTATGATGGCAGCAAGGCTGATGAAGGATTTGGAATAGACGCTTTTGTAAAGCAGTATAGAAACTCTTTTGAAAGAAATTATATTTCAAAGGAACAGTTAGGTGCAGGATGGAGCATAACAAATCCAGATATGGCAGATGCATATAGTTATGCAAATTTTAGAGAATGGAATACATATGATGAATCTGTAGAATTTTTAAGAGACTGGATGCAGAATAGAGATAACTGGTTAAGAAAACAGTGGGAGATTTCAGAAAATTTTATAACACAGGATGTTGAAATTACAGGATATCAGATATCTACTTCATTAGATGGTGCGACAGATGATGTGGGAATCAGAACGGTATACCAGAGAGAAAATCTGGTTGAAGGTCAGGAAGTATCAGAGTTTGGACTGATTATCGGATTAGCAGAGGGGATAACAGATGCAGATAAGGAAATGATTCTTGATGAAAGCAGCAAGTTTATTGTTTCTTATCAGGCTACAGAAGCAGGTAAGTCAGAAGTGCAGATGGGAGATTCCAAGACGGCATTATATTATGTACGGACAATGGATATCGCAGGAGGATATAATATAGATTATCATGTAAGAGCCTATGCAAAGCTGGCAGATGGTAATGTGGCATATAGTGAAGTAAAAGCTATGAATGTATATCAGGTAGCAAAAGAATTATATGGTAATCAGAAAATGCCTAATTATGAAGCACATCAGGCAATTTATAATCAAATAATCAAGAAAGTAGATGTTAATGCAGTTCAAGCAGACTATAATTGGAATGGGACATTGGTGAATAAGCCGGAAATCCAAGATGGTAATGTGAAGATTGAAGGATATCAGATGTCAAATAATATGGGAGGTGAAGAAGGAAAATTAGGACTTAGAGTGGTGTATTCCGTGGAAGGAGAGTATGAGGAAGCAGGTTTAATATACGGACTTGTATATGGAAATACTCCGATTACATTAGAGGATATGGTTATAGATAATGACAATACATATGTTAAAACATATGCAGCAACAGAAACAGGAAAATTAAATGCACAATTAGGAAATTCAAAGACAGCGCAGTACTATGCAAGAACAATGAATGTAAGTGGATTAAATAGGAAGGGATATACTGTATCATATCTCGTAAGAGCTTATGCGAAGACCAGTGATGGTATTATTGTATATAGTGATGTATATTCATATAGTATACATGATGTGGCATCAGCTTTGTATGATAATGATCTTATGAGTACGGCAGTTGGACACAATGCAATCTACACCAATATTTTGACAAAGGTAAATCCAGCTTATAAAGAGGTAGATTATGCATGGTCTAATACAATGGTACGATAGAATTTTATTGAAAATAAAGTCCATTTATTGTATAATTCATAACATTGTGAGAAAAAATAATACTGGAGGCAAAAAATGGATATGGAACGCACAAATACAGATAATACTGAGTTAGAAAAAACAGAGTCTAAAAATTTTATAGAACAGATTATTGAAAAAGATTTAGAGGAAGGAAGATTTGACCATGTGCAGACCAGATTTCCTCCTGAGCCAAATGGCTATCTTCATATAGGACATGCCAAATCTATTTTATTAAATTATGGTCTGGCGAACCAATATCATGGAAAGTTCAATATGAGATTTGATGATACAAATCCTACAAAGGAAAAGGAAGAGTTTGTAGAGTCTATATTACAGGATATTAAATGGCTTGGAGCAGATTGGGAAGATAGATTATTTTTTGCATCGAATTATTTTGAGCAGATGTATGAGGCTGCAGTAAAACTTATTAAAAAGGGAAAAGCTTATGTCTGCGATTTATCTGCGGAAGAAATCAGAGAATATCGTGGAACCTTAACAGAACCGGGAAAGAACAGCCCTTACAGAGAAAGAAGTGTTGAAGAGAATCTTGAACTGTTTGAGAATATGAAAAATGGGAGATATCAGGATGGCGAGAAGGTTTTACGAGCAAAGATTGATATGTCGAGTCCTAATATTAATATGAGAGATCCGATTATATACAGAGTGGCACATATGACACATCACAATACAGGAGATAAGTGGTGTATTTACCCTATGTATGATTTTGCTCATCCTATTGAAGATGCTATTGAGGGCATTACCCACTCTATCTGTACATTAGAGTTTGAGGATCATAGACCTCTTTATGACTGGGTGGTAAATGAACTGGAATATGATAATCCGCCAAAACAGATTGAATTTGCCAAGTTATATGTTACAAATGTAGTAACAGGAAAGAGATATATTAAAAAACTGGTGGAAGACGGAATTGTAGATGGCTGGGATGATCCAAGACTGGTATCTATTGCAGCATTGAGAAGAAGAGGTTTTACACCGGAATCCATAAAGATGTTTGTTGAGTTATGTGGAATATCTAAAAGTAACAGTTCTGTAGACTATGCAATGCTTGAATATTGTATCAGAGAAGATTTAAAGGCAAAGAAACCACGACTGATGGCTGTGTTAGATCCAATTAAAGTGATTATTGATAATTATCCGGAAGATCAGGTTGAGTGGTTTGAAGTAGTAAACAATGTAGAATGTCCGGAACTTGGTACAAGAAAAGTGCCATTTTGTAAGGAACTCTATATAGACAGAGAAGATTTTATGGAGGAGCCACCAAAGAAATATTTCAGATTATTCCCGGGTAATGAAGTTCGTCTGATGAATGCATATTTTGTAAAATGTGTAGATTATAAGAAAGATGAGAATGGAAAGGTTACAGAAATACATGTAACTTATGATCCGGAAACCAGAAGTGGCAGTGGCTTTACTGGAAGAAAGGTAAAGGGAACAATTCACTGGGTTTCTGCAAGACATGGTATTCAGTCAGAAGTACGTTTATATGAAAACATTGTTGATGAAGAGAAGGGTAAGTTAAACGAGGATGGAACACTCAATTTGAATCCAAATTCATTGACAGTTTTGAAAGAGTGCTATATTGAGCCAAATATTGCAGATGTAAGACCGGAAGATAAATTCCAGTTTGTAAGACAGGGATATTTTTGTGCGGATCTAAAGGATTATAGCAGTGAAAAACCTGTATTTAACAGGATAGTATCTCTAAAGAGTTCTTTTAAATTACCAAAATAGAAGAACAGAGTTTTTAGAATAAAAAACATTGATATGAAATTTATTTGATTTCATATCAATGTTTTTTCGTTTTTATCTGATATTTAGATATCTTTTAATTCATCTTCCAGAAAATCATCATCTAAGTCTTCTTCAAATAAATCATCCTCAAAATCTTCTGTTTCCTTGGAAGGAGTTGTAACTTTGTTGATTGTTTCAGAAACCTTGTCTTTTGCCATGTTGGCGACTTCGCTTACTTTCTCTTTCGCTGCATCAATTTTGTCTTCGCCTACGGTTTCTACTACAACATCTTTTGCATCATAGAATTTTTCTTTTGCCATGTCAGCAACATCCGAAACTTTTTCTTTGGCAGTATCAATTTTGTCTTTTACAGCTTCCATTTTCTCCTCGCCAATTTTTTCAGAAACAGTATCTTTTAGTTTGTCAGAAGCATCAATAACTTTATCGGCAGCTATATCTGCCATATTTTTCACTTTTCGTTTGTTGATTGTTAAAGTAACTTTAGTTGTGCCATCTGTATTGTCATCTTTTTGAATTTCAAAAGCTTTACTGTCATCAAAGTCTTCAAAAAAATCTTTATTCATTTCCTTTTCATCTTTGCGCTTTTTAACATATAAAGCACCACCAACAGCAGCACCTGTTACGGCAGCTGTTCCAAATAATTTTTTAAAAAATCCCATATCCAAAATCCTCCAATTACATTTACTTTTTAAAATATTATAATACTATTTTAGCCTAAAATAAAGACGTAATACACAAATATATTTGATTACTTGAATATAACAAATAAAAATGTTAGTCTAATCTTGTCGAAAAGATAAGATTATGTATTCGATGGAAGGTTTAAAGGAAAATGAGAATATATATAGAAAAGAAAAATACAATAATAGAGGGAATAGAAGATTTCAGGCTATCACAAACATTGGAATGTGGGCAATGTTTTCGTTTTTATAAGCAGGATGAAAATGATTATGTGATTGTTGCTTATAAAAATTTATTACATATTAAACAGGAAAACGACATATTAATATTTTATGATTGTGATATTAATAGTGTGAAAACTATATGGATTCCTTATTTTGATCTTGACAGAGATTATGCCTCAATTAAAAGGTTCCTTTTAGAGAAAGATAACTTCTTACAAGATTCTATCAATGAAAAATATGGTGTACGGATTTTAAATCAGGAATTTCATGAAATATTGATATCTTTTATTATATCCCAAAACAAGCAGATTCCCCATATAAAACAATTGGTGAAACGTATCAGTGATGAGTATGGGGAATATCTGGGGGAAATTAATGGAGAGAAATATTATTCTTTTCCAGAGATTGAGGTTCTAGGAACGATAACAGAAGAAAAATTTCGGGAGATGAAGACAGGTTTTAGAGCACCTTATTTGGCAGATGCAGTGAAAAAACTGAGTGAAAATGTGTTAAGTGTCGATTTATTCCGGAATATGGATGAAAATACTGCCCGCAAAAAACTGATGGAGGTAAAAGGTGTTGGAGAAAAAGTCGCAAATTGTGTGATGCTTTTTGCACTAGGATATAGAAATGCTTTTCCCATTGACGTATGGATGAAACGTATCATGGAAACTTTATATTTTCATGGCAAAGATACAAAAAAAGAGCTCATAGCAGATTTTGCAAAAGAGATGTATGGAGAGTATGGTGGATATGCACAACAGTATCTATTTTGTTATGGAAGAGATAACAATGTGGGAAAATAAAATGTTTAATTGTTACAGTTTTGTTAATTTTTTGTTATGAGGGTTGCATTTATTAAAAAAAGTGATAGTATATGTATTAGCGATTAGCACTCATAAGTGCAGAGTGCTAAAATTATGAGTTGGAGGTTATGTAATGAAATTAGTACCATTAGCAGATAGAGTAGTATTAAAACAGTCTACTCCGGAAGAGAAAACAAAATCAGGAATTATTTTAACAAGTCAGTCACAGGAAAAACCACAGCAGGCAGAGGTTGTTGCTGTAGGTCCTGGTGGAATGGTAGATGGAAAAGAAGTTACCATGAGTGTGAAGGCTGGCGATATGGTTATTTATTCAAAGTATGCAGGAAATGAAGTAAAATTAGATGACGAAGAATATATCATAGTAAAACAGTCAGATATTCTTGCAATTGTTGAATAATCACAGCAAAGGAAATCTGAAGGATTTTCGGGCAGATGGCTGAACTGTTACAAGTTGAAAAAAATTTGTTAATTATATTGTAAAAATTATCTTAGGAGGCATTGATTATGGCAAAGGAAATTAAATATGGAGCTGATGCAAGAACAGCTTTAGAAGCAGGTGTGAATCAGTTAGCAGATACAGTAAAAGTTACATTAGGACCAAAGGGCAGAAATGTTGTGCTGGATAAATCTTTTGGAGCTCCATTAATTACAAACGATGGTGTTACGATTGCAAAAGAAATCGAATTAGAAGATGCATTTGAGAATATGGGAGCTCAGCTTGTAAAAGAGGTAGCAACAAAGACGAATGATGTCGCAGGAGATGGAACTACTACAGCTACTGTTCTGGCTCAGGCAATGGTAAATGAAGGAATGAAAAACCTTGCAGCCGGAGCAAATCCTATTATATTAAGAAAAGGAATGAAAAAAGCAACAGATTTGGCTGTAGAGGCAATTGCAGAAATGAGCAGTGTTGTCACAGGAAAAGAACAGATTGCAAAAGTTGCAGCAATTTCGGCAGGAGATGAAGAAGTTGGAAACATGGTTGCTGATGCTATGGAAAAAGTATCTAATGATGGTGTCATTACTATAGAAGAATCAAAAACTATGAAAACAGAACTTGACCTTGTGGAAGGCATGCAGTTTGACCGTGGATACATTTCAGCATATATGGCTACAGATATGGAAAAAATGGAAGCAAATCTGGATGATCCATATATTTTGATTACAGATAAGAAGATTTCTAACATTCAAGAAATCCTTCCGATTTTAGAACAGATTGTACAGTCAGGTGCGAAACTTTTAATTATTGCTGAGGATGTTGAAGGTGAAGCTCTTACAACGCTGATTGTAAATAAACTTCGTGGTACATTTAATGTTGTTGCAGTGAAGGCTCCGGGATATGGCGACAGAAGAAAAGAAATGTTAAAAGATATTGCGATTCTTACTGGTGGTCAGGTTATTTCAGAAGAACTTGGCTTATCACTAGCAGAAACTACAATTAATGATTTAGGAAGAGCAAAATCTGTTAAGATTGCAAAAGAAAATACTATTATCGTAGACGGACTAGGAGATTCTGCTGAAATTGAGGCAAGGGTTGGACAGATTAAAGCACAGATTGAAGAGACTACATCCGAATTTGACAAAGAAAAATTACAGGAAAGACTTGCAAAATTAGCAGGTGGAGTTGCAGTTATCAGAGTGGGTGCTGCTACAGAGCCTGAAATGCAGGAGAATAAATTAAGAATGGAAGATGCATTAAATGCTACAAGAGCTGCTGTAGAAGAAGGTATTATTGCAGGTGGTGGATCAGCTTACATTCATGCATCAAAGAAAGTAGCTGAGTTTGTAAATACTTTAGAAGGTGACGAAAAGACAGGTGCTGCAATCATTTTGAAAGCATTAGAGGCACCACTGTTTACAATATCAAATAATGCCGGTCTGGAAGGTTCGGTTATTGTAAATAAAGTAAGAGAATCAGAACCAGGAGTAGGATTTGACGCTCTTCATAGCGAATATGTAAAAATGGTTGATGCAGGAATACTTGATCCTGCCAAGGTTACAAGAAGTGCATTACAGAATGCGACAAGTGTTGCAAGCACACTTCTTACAACAGAATCTGTTGTTGCAAATATTAAGGATGAGATTCCACCTATGCCGGCAGGAAATCCGGGAATGGGAATGATGTAATAAAATCCGGTTTGTCGAGGTGGTTCGAGTATAAAAGGATACACTTGGAAACTGAATTCCATAAAGATTTGTAGATAGAAAAAAGAAGTAAATAATTTAAAACATCGGATACAGCTACGGAGAATTCTTTATATGAATTCTCCTCCGTGAATCCTTAAAATTTGATTTGGAAATTAAATTTTAGTTTTAATTACTTACTTCTTTTTTCTATACAAATCTGTTTATGAAATTCAATGTTTCCAAGGAATATACGTGTTATAATAAGAATACACTTAAAGAAAAAGGAGAAGAGAAATGGAAAAGAAATTAAAATTGATAATAGAGAATTGTCCTCAAAATCATAAATGTCCTGCTGTGAAAATTTGTCCGGTGGGAGCATTGACACAGAAAGATTTTGAGGCACCACAGATTAATCATGATAAGTGTATCAGATGTGGTGAATGCTCAAATTTTTGTCCGAAAAAAGCATTGGTTTTATAAAAAATAATTTAAATTGAAGAACGAATTGTGAGAGAAAATTGTGATTATGCATAAAAACATTTTTATAATTGGAATGATTGTGTAAATATGTTACAATGAAAATACATTTTATGAGAAAAGGAGAAAAGAAATGAAAGATTTTAAACGTAGCTTATTTTCTTTAATTTTAGTTTGTGCATTGGTTGTAACAAGTATTACAGTAATGCCTGTTTTACAGGTTAGTGCACAGAATTTGACAACACAATCAGTTACAAATTTAAGTTTTGAGGAAAATGAAGATGGAACTTGTAGGATTTCCTGGAATTGTTCCATTGCAGAGGGTTGTACATTTAATATTTACAGAGCAGATAGTAGATATGCTGCATATACAAAGATTGCCAGTACAACAGACAGAGAATATGTAGATGAAGATTATGATGGTGGTTATTATGAAGTAAGACTTGTAGATGGCAACAAAGAAGTAAAACAGATGAATGGCATTACATCATATGAAATTGATACATTTGGTGCAAATACAACGATTTTTGAACCAACTGATAATGCAAAAGAAATTCAGTCAAGAATTAATAGTATTTACGGAACTACAGAAAAAGGTCAGTTCATCTCTGACAGAAATGCATTACTTTTTGCACCAGGTACATATAGTAATGATTTACAGGTAGAGATTGGTTTCTATACACAGGTAGCAGGTATGGGTATTTCACCGGAAGATACAGTGATTGGAAATATTAATTGTAAGGCTGAGTGGATGCTTGGTAAAAAATATGACGGCTCAATTAATTATAATGCCTTGTGTAATTTCTGGCGTTCTGTTGAAAATTTAACAACAACAGCAGACAGAACAATGTGGGCTGTATCACAGGCTACATCCATGAGAAGAATGAATATTAAAGGTAATCTTGATTTACATCAGAATGGTGGATATGCCAGTGGTGGTTTCTTGGCGGATTCCAAGATTGCCGGAAGAAAATATCAATATACAGACAAGAAAACAGGCAAGAAAGTAGATGCAGAAAGTGGTATTTCTGCCGGTTCACAACAGCAGTGGTTATCTCGTAATGTTGAGATGAATAAGTGGGATGGAAGTGTCTGGAATTATGTTTTTGTAGGCTGTGAAGTGAAATCTTTATATGATACAACAGGAACAGTAAAGAATGGTCCGGATGGAGAATGGCCATACCAGCAGTATACAAAGATTTCTGAGGCACCGGATGTGCAGGAAAAACCATTTCTTACAGTGGATGAATATGGAGAATATGGTGTATTTGTTCCTGAATTAAGAAAGAATGCGAAAGGTGTTTCATGGGATGGTGAAGAAATTGCAGGAGAAATCATTGGTTTAGAAGAATTTTATGTGGCAAAACCAAGTGATTCTGCAGCAAAGATTAATGAAGAAATTAAAAATGGTAAAAATTTAATTTTAACACCAGGTATCTATGAAATTAGTGAGCCAATCAAAATTGAAAATCAGGATACGGTAGTTTTAGGATTAGGATATGCAACATTAAAGCCGACAGAAGGCAACCAGTGTATGATGATTGGAGATGTTGCAGGTGTTAAAGTGGCAGGTGTATTATTTGATGCAGGAAGAAAAAAATCAGATACACTGTTAACGGTAGGTACTACTAAAAATAATGTAGATAATTCAGCAAATCCAACATGCCTTGTTGATACATTCTATAGAGTAGGTGGAGCAGATGCCACACCTTGTAAGACAACAAATTGTGTAATTATTAACAGCAATAATGTTATTGGAGATAACTTCTGGATTTGGAGAGCTGACCATGGAGCAGGTGTTGCATGGGACAAAAATACTTGTGATACTGGAGTAATCTTTAATGGTGATAATATTACTACTTATGGACTGATGGTAGAGCATTTCCAGAAATACCAGACAATTTGGAATGGTAATGGTGGCAAATGTTATATGTATCAGAGTGAACTTCCGTATGATATAACAAGTCAGGGTGTATGGAATGCACCTGGTTCTTATGGATACACAGATTATAAGGTTGCGAGCCATGTAACAAGCCATGAAGGTTATGGACTTGGAATCTATTCTTGTTATCAGAAGGCTACATGTTTCCTTAAATCAGCCGTGGAATGTCCGGATACACCGAATGTTAAGTTTAAAAATGTGTGCAGTTACAGTTTGAGTGGCAATGGTGGTATTGATTATGCTATCAATAAAGCCGGATATGGTGTGTATGGCAGCGGTGACATGTGTAAGATTATGTCATACAGCAATGGAAAATTCACAGCAGATAAGACTTATGAACAGGCAAGAAAGAATATTTATTCTACATATGTTGAAATTTCCGGAAAAGGAAAATATGATACAGAAATGACAAAGACTTATACAGGAAAGGTGATTGCACCAAAGGTTAAAGTAGTAATTAATGGTGTTACGCTTCGTCAAGGTACAGATTATACTGTTACATATTCTAATAATAAGAAAATTGGTAATGGTAAGATTGTTGTAAAAGGTATTAATGCATATAAGAATACAGCGACAATCAAATTAAAAATCAGACCAGCTAAGACAAAGATAACAAAGAAGAAAGCAACAAAGAAAAAAATTACAGTGAAGTATAACAAGAGTAAAGGTGCCAGTGGATATGAGGTAGCATATTCTACAAAGAAAAACTTTAAGAAAAAATATACAACTGTAAAGAAGACAAAGAAGACAAAACTTACATTTAAGAGAAAAGTTAAAGGTGCATATTATGTTAGAATTCGAAGCTACAAGAAAGTAGGCAAGAAGTACTATTATAGTAAGTATACAAAAAAGGTTAGAATTAAATAATTAGTGAATAGGCTGTTTGTATGAAGTATTCATATAAACAGCCTATTCGATTTCATATAGAAAAAATATGTTATATATGGTAGAATATCTCATGTTGAGGTTAAAGGTATGCAGTTAAAAGAATTAAATGGAATCGGTGAAAAAACTGAAAAAGTATTTCAGCGTGCAGGTGTATATACAGTGGAAGAATTGTTATCATATTACCCTAGGTATTATGATACTTTTGAAGAGCCTGTTTTAATTCGAAATTTGGAAGCAGACAGAACTCAGGCAGTAAAAGGAACTATTGTCAGAGAGATTTCTGTAAGAAGAGTTAGAAATCTTCAAATTGTTGATGCATATATTAGAGATGAAGAAGGAAATGGTATCAAAGCTACCTGGTTTAATGCACCTTATATCAAAAATACATTACATCAGGGTGATGTGTTAATTTTTAGGGGATTTGTGCATGAAAACAAAGGTTCTTATGTAATGGACCAGCCAAAAACATTTTCATTTATTCAATATCAGAAAAAAATGGGAGAAATGCAGCCGGTTTATCCATTAGTTTCCGGTCTTACGAACACGATAGTTTTGAAAGCCGTAAAACAAGCTTTTCAAATTGTTTCTAAGGATGAAAAGATTCCATTGGAGATTCGTGAAAGATTTGGATTGCAGGATGTAGAGACGGCGATTCATAATATTCATTTTCCAAAAAATAACAAAGATTTTATTGTTGCAAGAAAACGTTTGGTTTTTGAAGAGTTTTTTCAGTTTATTATAACTCTTAGAGCATTAAAAGAAAAAAATGAGATAACCAGCAATCATCATATCCTAAAAGAACCGAAAGAATTAGAAAGGGTTATTAATAATTTAGGATTCCAATTGACTGATGCGCAAAAGAAGACATGGCGGGAAATAAAAGCAGATATTTCTTCTGATAAAGTTATGAATCGATTAATTCAGGGAGATGTTGGTTCCGGAAAAACCATTGTGGCGGTACTAGCTTTGCTGACAGCAGCACTTGATGGAGAGCAGGGGGCATTGATGGCACCAACGGAAGTTTTGGCAAGACAGCATTTTGAAGATTTGAAAGAATTGATTGTTAAAAATAATTTGGATATTACACCTGTGGTACTAGTTGGTTCTATGACAGCAAAGGAAAAAAGGGAAACATATCAGATGATAGCATCAGGAGAAGCTGATATTATCATAGGAACACATGCTTTGATACAGGAAAAAGTAAATTATCGTAAGTTGGCATTAGTTGTAACAGATGAACAGCATCGGTTTGGAGTGAAACAGAGAGAAAACATTTCCCAAAAAGGAGATTATCCACATACGATGGTTATGAGTGCCACACCGATACCCAGAACATTGGCAATTATCATGTATGGAGATCTGGATATTTCTATTATTGATGAATTACCAGCAGGAAGAAAACCCATTGCTAATTGTGTGGTTGGAACCGATTATCGTCCAAATGCATATAACTTTATTGAAAAGCAGGTGCAGGAAGGAAGGCAGGCATATATCATTTGCCCTACAGTAGAATATAGTGAGGCGGTAGAGGGAGAAAATGTTATTGAATATGCTGAAAAGTTACAGCGAATTTTGCCACCAAGTATCCATGTTGATTTCTTACATGGCAGAATGAAGGCTGCTGAAAAAAATGAGAAGATGGAAGACTTTGCTGCAAATAAAATACAGGTTTTAGTTTCTACTACGGTAGTGGAAGTAGGAGTTAATGTGCCAAACGCTACAGTCATGATGGTGGAAAATGCAGAGCGGTTTGGATTGGCACAGCTCCACCAGTTAAGAGGCCGTGTAGGCAGAGGTGGAAATCAGTCTTATTGTATATTCATTAATGGAACAGGAAAAAAAGAAGCCAGTGAGAGATTGGAAATTTTAAATCAATCCAATGATGGATTTTTTATTGCCAGTGAGGATTTGAAATTACGAGGACCAGGAGATTTCTTTGGGGTAAGACAAAGTGGAGATTTTGAATTTAAGCTGGGAGATATTATGAATGATGCAGATGTTTTAAAAAATGCTGCGCATGCAGTAGATTTAATTGAAAAAAATAAGGTTCATATATCTAAGGAAGAAAGGACTTTATTATATAAACAGGAAAAGAAAATAATTAATATATAAAGAGGTATGGATATGAATATTGTTGTTTTGTGTGGTGGAAATAGTACAGAAAGAGAAGTATCAATTAATTCAGGAACCAATGTCTGTGAGGCACTAAGAAGTAAGGGGCATAATGCAGTTTTACTAGATGCTTTTTTTGGTACATATAATGAAAATTTATTTGATGATGCAAAAACGGATTATGATGTAATAAAAGAAAGAGATGCCATTCGTGAATTGTCATCAAAATTAAAAAAAGAGGAAGCAGAGAGAAAGAGTTTTTTTGGAGAAAATGTAATTGAACTTTGTGTTGAGGCAGATATTGTTTTTATGGCACTTCACGGAAAAAACGGGGAAGATGGCAAATGCCAGGCAGCCTTTGATTTGTTTGGAATAAATTATACTGGCTCTGGTGCGCTTGCCAGTGGAATGGGAATGGATAAAGCCATCACAAAACAGATATTTATGTCAAAGCAGGTTCCTACAGCAAAGAGTGTCTGGATGAAAAAAAGTGATGATACTTCTTTAGAAAAACATGGAATGAAAATACCGGTTGTGGTAAAAGCATGCAACGGCGGTTCTAGTGTTGGGGTTGTTTTAGTAAAAGATGCATCTGAATATGAAGCGGCATTGGAGGAATGTTTTGCACTGGATAATCAGGTGTTAGTAGAGGATTATATTGATGGTAGAGAGTTTTCTGTTGGAGTGGTTGATGGAAAGGCATTGCCGATTGTGGAAATTATTCCAAATGAAGGCTGGTATGATTATGAAAACAAATATAAAGATGGAGCAACAACACATGTGTGTCCGGCAGAATTAAATCAGGAATTAACGGATAAAATGCAAAGAACAGCCGAAGCGGCATATGAGGCAATTGGATGTGAACCGTATGCTAGAGTTGATATCATGATGGATAAAACAGGTAATATGTATTGTCTGGAAGTAAATACATTACCGGGAATGACTTCTACCAGTCTGATACCAGATGAAGCAAGAGCTATTGGTATTGATTATCCGACTTTATGCGAAAACATCGTTATGCTGTCTCTTAATAAAAATAGTTAAGAATAAGGAAAACAAAAAATGAAACTAAAAAATATGACATTGGAAAATATAACAAAAGCCTGTAATGGAGAGTACTTTGGCGACGAGTCTTTAAAGTCAGAGTGTATTACAGGGGCAGAAAAGGACAGCAGACTGATTGAAGAGGGATTTTTGTATATTCCTTTTGTTGGCGCAAGAGTAGACGGGCATGATTTTATTAATCAGGTCTTTGATAAAGGTGCATTGTGTACACTTAGCGAAAAGGAACTGACAGATGTAAAAGGTCCTTACATAAAAGTAGTATCTACGGCGCAGGCATTAAAAGATATTGCGGAATTTTATAGAGAACAATTGGATTGTCAGATTATTGGAATTACAGGAAGCGTTGGAAAAACCAGCACGAAAGAGATAATTGCTTCTGTTCTACAGGAAAAATTTCATGTTTTAAAAACGGAAGGGAATTATAATAATGAGATTGGAATGCCTTTAACCATTCTTAAAATTCGTGAAAATCATGAGATTGCTGTAATTGAGATGGGAATCAGTGATTTTGAAGAGATGCATCGATTGGCAAAAGTATCAAAACCTGATGTTTGTGTGATTACAAATATTGGCACCTGCCATCTGGAAAATCTGGGAGACAGAGATGGTGTTTTTAAAGCGAAAACAGAAATTTTTGATTATGCAAAAGAGGAATGTTTTGTTGTATTAAATGGAGATGATGACAAACTGGTTCAGGTAAAGGAAGTGAAAGGGAACAAGCCTGTTTTCTTTGGAATTGAAACAGAGCAAAATGTCTGTGTGGAAAAATATCATACACTTGGAGTGAAAGGAACAGAAACAACAATCAGATATTTTGATAAAACTTTTAATACAGTAATTCCAATTCCCGGATTTCATATGCTTTACAATGCGATGGCTGCGACATGTATTGGTGTTCATTTTCATATGACATTAGAGGAGATTGATGCAGGCATCAGAAAATTAAAAGCCATTGGTGGACGTAATCATATTTTTGATGCGAAGGGAATGACAATTATTGATGACTGCTATAATGCAAATCCGATGTCCATGAAAGCCAGCCTTGAAGTTTTATCCCAGGCAGATGGAAGGAAAGTTGCAATATTGGGAGATATGTTTGAATTGGGTGCTGAAGAAGTGGATATGCACAGACAGGTTGGAGAAGTGGCAAAGTCATTAAATATTGATGTAGTGGTTTGTATTGGCGAATTGGCGAAAAATATTTATTATGGTGCAGATAAAGGAAACAATAACGTTTTATATTTTAAAACAAAAGAAGAATTTTTTGAAGAGATGGATTCCATTTTAGAAAAAGGAGATACTGTATTAATCAAGGCATCAAATGGAATGAAATTTAAAGAGATTGTAGAAAGATTTAATTAATTTTTATAATTTGCAGAAAATGTCAGAACAACAACAAGTTACCAGTTTATTATTTTTCATTTTTCACATAATAGTAGTGTAACAAAAATTCAATTGAAGGTTGGTTACTAAAATTTTTTGAAATGAAAAATGGAGGTATGTTATGAGTAACACAAACAAAGTTAATGTTCCAGAAGCAAAGAGTGCAATGAACAGATTTAAAATGGAGTGTGCATCAGAAGTAGGTGTTCAGCTTACAGATGGATACAACGGTAACTTAACATCAGCTCAGGCTGGTTCTGTTGGTGGACAGATGGTTAAGAAGATGATCGAAGCTCAGGAAAGACAGATGAGCGGTAAATAGTTCAGACGCTTTCGGAGTAAAAAAAGAGGCTCACTTGATTGTGAGTCTCTTTCTTTATTGTTTTGGTTTTAACTTTATAAAATCAATTATTGTATTTAAATAATCTAAAATATTATTTTGTGAAATATCAGTTATTCTGATAAATTTCTCTTTATTTTTATATTCTTCTTTGAAAGAATATTTAAAATTATCGGATTCTTTTATAGGAAGAAATTCTCCAGAGTGCTTTTCATAACAATTACTGGCAGTGGCCTGTTTCCGGAACCTGCTGTCTACATACTGCGCAACACTTTTATGTATCGCAACATCCTCTGTTGTCAAATAATAGTAATCTTTATAATTATCGTAAAAATATTTGTACGTTCCCTGTAGCACCTGTACAGAAAGGTGTCCGATGTTTTCCTTGATAATTAATGAAATGTCATTCATATTATAAGATATATCAACAGGAAGGGTATGAAAAAGCTCAAAAGCTATCTTTAATTCCTTTTGCGTATCTCCATTATAATCTTTATATTCATTGAATGCATAATTTGTAATAGTGTATTTGTGCAAAAACAAATCTTTAAATGACAAAAGGGAAAGTAAGTATGCCATGTTAAATACATCTTCTTTATTATGTAAAAGCAGTGGCATTAATAATCTTTCGTCTTTAGATTCTACGAAATGTCTGAAAACTTCAATTAAATCACCACCGGAAAATGGATCTGTACGTTTGATTCCAAGTAAGGATTCAAAAGATTTTTGTTTCTGGTTTTCCATGTTTAAAATATGGTTTAGGGTGTTTACAGATTTATATATGTCAATGTGCTTAAATTTGTCAAAATCAAAATCCAACATATATTTTTTGCCACGTTCTGTTACAAAAGGAATATCAAAACTGTTTCCGTTAAAATGAATGATGGTATCAAAATTCTGAATAAATTTATGGAATGCCATCAATACGTTGGCCTCATCATTAAAATTCTCTGCAAGCCACTGCGTGTACATCAATTCATTACCTGCATAATACATGCAGCCGATTAAATAAATGTTGCAGTATTTTCTAGAGAAACCGGTAGTTTCAATATCAAAGAAAATCACTCTTTCTTTATCTGAGATTTGCTCAATAGGATATTTAATTTTCACATCAGCTTTATTTCTTATAACTATCATAAAGATATATTAACATAAATCGAGAAAAAATTCAGCCGTTTGACAAGAATTATATACAATGTTAATTCGTCGCATTAATGTGGCAACATTTTTTATTATATAGGAAAATTCTCTGAATTTCCTATATAATAAAAAACGCTTCGCTATGGGTCGCAGAGGCACGGAGACGTAGTTGTTCTTACGAACACGCGCCTTGCGAGAGCGTTCGCAAGCGAACTCTTTGTTCTTAAAATGTAATATAGAAATAATAACTTAATATAATTAGATAGATTATGAATTATTAAAAGAAAAAAGTTGACTTTTTGGAATGGTTTTACATTGCAGAAATTGTCGAAAAGTATTATGATAGAAAAGCAAAAAAGCGAAAAGAGGTAAAAAGATGTCGATTCTAACATTTAAGGGAGGAGTTCATCCATACGATGGAAAGGAACTTTCAAAAGATGTGGCTGTTAGAAAGATAAATCCAGGCAAGGAAGTAGCGATACCTTTGTCTCAGCATATTGGAGCACCGGCTGTTCCAGTAGTTGATGCTGGTGACAGAGTGTTGAAGGGGCAGTTAATTGCAGAAGCAGGTGGGTTTATTTCAGCCAATATTCATTCATCCGTTTCAGGAACGGTAAAGAAAATAGAGAAGCGATTAATTCCAAATGGAAATAAAGAATTTTCTATTATTATAGAAAATGATGAACAATATGAGGAAATGCAGTATGAAACATCAAAAGAGCCTTGGACGAAGGAATATATCAGAGAGGCTGTAAAGGACTGTGGTGTAGTTGGTCTTGGCGGGGCATGTTTTCCGACCCATGTGAAATTAACACCAAAGGATGAGAATGAGATTGATTATGTTATTGTCAATGCTGCAGAGTGTGAGCCATACATTACATCTGATTACAGACGATTGTTAGAACAGCCGGAAGAAGTAATTGAGGGATTAAAAATTATTTTACAGTTGTTTGACAATGCAAAGGGTGTGATAGCTGTAGAAAATAATAAACCGGATGTCATTCAAAATCTCACAAAGCTTACAAAGAATGAACCACGTATTGAGGTAGCATCCTTGAAGACGAAATATCCTCAAGGTTCTGAAAGACATATTATCTATGCAATAACAAAAAGGAAGATTAATTCATCCATGCTTCCGGCAGATGCAGGATGCATTGTTGATAATGTAGATACAGTATACAATGTTTATCGGGCAGTGAAATTCCATAAACCACTGACAGAGCGTATTGTTACTGTGTCCGGTGATGGGATTAACAAGCCATGCAATTTAGAAGTTCCATTTGGCACCAGTCATCAATTGGTGGTAGAAGAGGCTGGCGGAATGAAGGAAAATGTTGAGAAAATTTTATCCGGCGGACCGATGATGGGGCAGGCAATGTTTACATTAGATGTTCCGGTAATCAAAGGTTCATCAGCATTGCTGGCATTTCAATGTGATGAGATTTCCCATGCTACAATGACCAATTGTTTGAATTGTGGTAAGTGTGCAGAAGTTTGCCCGGAAGGACTCATTTGTGCAAAGCTAGCACAGGCTGCCGCTGCAGATGATATGGAAGGTTTTATTAAGATGCATGGTATGGAATGTATCGAGTGTGGAACGTGTAACTATAACTGTCCGGCGAATAGAAATATTACCCAGTCAGTTCGAACAATGAAGAAAAAAGTGCAGGCAGCACGTAGGAAAGGGTAAGTGTGAATAAAAATGTATCATGTATCATCAAGCCCTCACGTAAAAGCAAAAATGACCACGCAGTCTATTATGAGAGATGTCATTATTGCATTACTGCCGGCGACAATTTTTGGAATATATAATAATAGTAATTTATTTGGAATCAAATATGGTATTCACTCAGCGTTTTTAATTTTGATAACAGTCATTACCTGTGTTGCTGCGGAATATATCTATAACAAAATTACAGATAATCAAGTGAGTATTTTTGACTTAAGTGCAGTGGTTACAGGAATGATTTTAGCGCTGAATCTTCCATGTACATTTCCGTATTGGAAAGCAGCACTTGGTGGTGCCTTTGCCATTATTATCGTAAAACAGTTATTTGGTGGATTGGGTCAGAACTTTATGAATCCGGCGCTTGGTGCCAGATGTTTTCTGATGCTTAGTTTTGCAGGAAATATGACAGCATTTTATCCGGAAGACGTCAGTGGTATAGATGCAGCAACCAGTGCTACACCTCTGACTGCATTAAAAAATGTTGGAGAGGGTTCTTCTCTGCTTGATATGTTTGTTGGAACACATGCAGGAACAATTGGAGAGACCAGTATTATCGCGTTATTGATAGGAGCGTTATACCTTACTGTAAGAAATATTATAGATTTAAGAATACCACTTACATACATTGCAGTTTTTGCGGTTTGTATTATGTTATTTAACAAGAGTACGGATATGAATTTCTTAGCGATGCATTTATGTGGTGGAGGATTAATTTTTGGGGCATTCTTTATGGCAACAGATTATTCCACGTCCCCAATCACAAAGACAGGGCGATATATCTTTGGAATCTGCTTAGGTCTTTTGACAGCTATATTCAGAACTTTTGGAAATACAGCAGAGGGCGTTTCATATGCTATCATATTCTGCAACTTACTTGTGCCATTAATCGAAAAATGGTCTATTCCAAAAGCTTTTGGTGTTGTAAAAGCGAAAGGAGGCAAGTAATATGAAAACGATTATCAAAAATACAATTATATTATTTGCTATCACTTTAGTGGCTGGATTAGGTCTTGGTTTTGTTTACAACGTAACATCAGATGCCAGAGCCAAACAGGAAGAAAAAACAAAACTTTCTGCGTACGAGTCAGTGATGCCAGGTATGAAAAACTTTGAAACTGTAAAGCTTGACAGTAGCTGTGCAAAATTTGTTGAAAGTAAAGTAAAAGAAAATGAAAAGACAAATAATATTTCACCAATTAAACCTTTCAATGGAACTATTAATGAGGCTGTCTTAGCAAAAGATAAAGATGGAAATGATTTAGGGTATATCATTACAATTACAGATAAAGAGGCATATGATGGTTCATTACAAATGACTGTTGGTATTAAAGAAGATGGGACTGTTATGGGAATATCATTTTTATCATTAAGTGAGACACCGGGACTTGGCATGAAAGCAGATGAAGAGCAGTTTAAATCACAGTTTAAAAATAAAAAGGTAGATTACTTTGTATATGAAAAAAGTGGTGCAGAAAGCAACAATGAAATAGATGCCATCAGTAGTGCCACGATTACGACAAATGCGGTAACCCATGGTGTAAATGCAGCTATTTACTGTGTGGATTATATTACAGGAGGTGGCAGATAATGGGAAAGATATTTGAAAGATTATATAATGGAATCATCAAAGAGAATCCTACATTTGTTCTGGTTCTTGGAATGTGTCCGACATTGGCAGTTACTTCTTCGTTAATAAATGGTGCAGGCATGGGACTGAGTACTATGGCAGTTCTTGTAATGTCCAACTTAGTAATTTCATTACTTCGAAAGATTATTCCAAGTGGTGTTCGTGTGCCGGCATATATTGTAATTGTGGCAAGTTTTGTTACGATATTACAGTTTTTACTTCAGGCATATCTGCCATCTTTAAACAGTGCTTTAGGTATTTATATTCCATTGATTGTTGTAAACTGTATTATTTTAGGAAGAGCAGAAAGTTATGCATCAAAGAATTCTGTGGTGTTATCTATATTTGATGGTATTGGAATGGGACTTGGATTTACGATTGCTTTATCATTGCTTGGTGGATTTAGAGAAATCTTAGGTGCTGGAACCATTCTTGGAATAAACATTCCTCATTGGGATGGAATCGGTATTTTTGTAATGGCACCAGGTGCGTTTTTTGTATTGGCATTTTTGATCGCTATCCAGAATCAGATTCGAATCAGTAAGGGTAAGAAACCTAGAAAACTTCACTGCGAAGAAGGTTGTGCAGGTTGCGCAGGATGCGGGAAATTTAATCAATGTGATAAACCAGAAAAGGAGGATAAGTAAATGGTTAATTGTATGTTAATTGCAGTTGCAGCTGCTCTAGTAAATAACGTAGTTCTTAGTCAGTTTTTAGGCTTATGTCCTTTTATTGGTGTATCGAAAAAAACAGATACAGCGGCAGGAATGGGAGCAGCGGTTATCTTCGTAATTATGATTGCATCAGCTGTAACATATGGACTATACTATGCGTTACTTGTTCCGTTTCATTTAGAATATTTACAGACAATTGTCTTTATTTTAGTAATTGCTGCTTTGGTGCAGTTGGTTGAAATGGTATTAAAAAAATTTATTAAGCCTTTATATGAGGCTTTGGGAGTTTATTTACCATTGATTACAACAAACTGTGCAGTTCTTGGTGTTGCCATTTCTAATATTGATACTGGCTATGGTTTTGGAGAGAGTATGGCAAGTTCTCTCGGAACATCGGTAGGATTTTTGATTGCCATTGTTATTTTAGCAGGAATCAGAGAAAAGTCAGAGAATAACAATATTCCAAAGGCCTTTCAGGGAACGCCTATGGTTCTTTTAGCATCAGGTTTAATGGCAATTGCATTTACCGGTTTTACCGGCGTGATATAAGGAGGTAAGACATGGGAATATTAGCAATAAGTGCTACGATAAAAGGTATATTATTTGCTGTTTTAATCGTAGGTGGTGTAGGATTAATTATCGGTATTGTGCTAGGGATTGCCGGAAAGTTTCTGGCAGTTCAGGTAGATGAAAAGGAAGCTGCAATTAGAGAGGTTCTTCCGGGAAATAACTGTGGAGGATGTGGATTTCCAGGATGTGACGGATTGGCTGCAGCGATTGCAAAAGGTGAAAGTGATCCGGGAGCGTGTCCGGTAGGTGGAGCAGATGTGGCAAAGCAAATTGCAGAAATTGTTGGTGTAGAAGCAAATATTGTGAAAAAGGTAGCCTATGTTGCCTGCTCTGGCGATTGTGATAAGGCGAAAGATAAATATGTTTATCATGGAAATATGTCCTGTAAAGATGCAGTCAACATTCCGGGAGGCGGAGCAAAGGCCTGCAGTTATGGTTGTTTGGGACTTGGTTCTTGTGTAAAAGTATGTGAGTTTGATGCGATTCACATTGAAAATGGAAAGGCTGTTGTAGACAGAGAGAAATGTAAGGCATGTGGAAAATGTGTGGAAGCATGTCCGAAAAATCTGATATCCATTATTCCTTATGATACAAAATACATGGTAAAATGTAGTTCTAAGGAGAAGGGAAGAGATGTGATGCAGGCATGTAGTGCAGGTTGTATCGGCTGTGGATTATGTGCGAAAAACTGTCCTCATGAAGCTATCGATTTTGAATTTAATCTTGCAAAAATTATGCAGGATAAATGTCAGGATTGTGGTACATGTGTTGAAAAGTGTCCGAAGAAAGTTATTGAAGAAATTAAATAATTTAAGAATGTTAAATTTAGAGTATTTATATGAATATTTTAATTGTAATGCCTCACACTATAAAGTAGTGTGAGGTATTTTTATGGAAAATTTTATAACAAAAAATCTTAAAAATAATGAAAAAGAATTGGACAAGATTCTTCATATTAATGAAAGTTTTGATATATTAAAGAGAAGTTTTAAAATAGAGAACCGGCAATGTGTTATGTATTACATTAATGGATTTTGTAATAGTGATACGATTCAAAAGGTTCAGGAATTTTTCTGCAATATGAAAGAGGAAGAACTTCCGGAAAATGTTGAAGATTTTGCAGATGATAAAATTCCGTATATTCAGATTGATTTATATAGTGACAAATATAATGTATTGACATCACTGTTATCTGGCGTTGTATGTCTTATGGTAGATGGCTATGATAAAGCAATGCTTGTTGATGTGAGAGAATATCCTGCGAGAAATGTAGAAGAACCAGAGAAATATAAGGTTTTGAGAGGCTCGAGAGACGGTTTTGTAGAAACATTGTTAATGAATACTGCATTAATTAGACGAAGAATCAGGGATCCAGAATATATGTGTGAAGTGGTTCGTGTGGGGAAGACTTCCAGAACAGATATTGCTATCTGCTATATGAATGGAAGAGCTGATAAAAAATTGTTGAATTATATCAAGGAACAATTAAGTAAAATTGATGCAGATGCCCTGCCAATGAATCAGGAAAGTTTATCAGAGTGTTTGCACAAGGGACATTGGTTTAATCCATTTCCAAAGTTTCGATATACAGAACGTCCGGACACAGTGGCGGCAGAAATTCTAGAGGGACAAATATGTATTTTAGTGGATAATTCACCTGCGGCAATGTTACTCCCTACAACAATTTTTGATGTGATAGAAGAAGCAGATGATTATTATTTTCCGCCGATTACCGGAACTTATTTAAGGTTAGCCAGAACAGCGATTACTGTGTTATCACTTCTTTTAACACCATTATTTTTGCTTTATGCAAACAATCCGGAGATGGTTCCTGACTGGCTGTTTTTCACGAAAATAACAGATCCACAATATGTTCCGATATTTTGTCAGTTATTGATATTAGAACTGGCGATTGATGGCTTGAAATTAGCAGCCATCAATACGCCAAGTACTCTGAATACTCCACTCAGTTTGATAGCTGCAATTATTATTGGAGAATTTGCTGTAAATACGGGATGGTTTAATCAACAGACGATGCTATATATGGCCGTCGTTGCGATTGCAAACTTTACCCATGAAAATTATGAACTGGCATATTCCATTAAATTTTTACGATTAATATTGTTAGTTCTCACACAGTTATTTAATTTAACGGGATTTATTATTGGAATTGTAATAGCTGTATTAGCAATTATATTAAACAGAACAATAGCAAGAACAAGTTATATATATCCATTATATCCATTTGATTTGAAGAAGTTTATGCTTAGATTTTTCAGAGTATCTATAAAAAATAAATAATTAATTAAAATAAAGGGGCTGTTAAAAAGTCCCTTTTTGTTGGGGATATTGTTTAACCACACTCTTGGGGTTAAACAATCAAATTCACGGAAAATAAAAACAAATATTCTGTTGATGATGAGTATATGAAATTGCTATTTTGCAATAGTGATGACATTATCCGAATCAATATTTAATCCATCAGATAAATGAAGTTTATAGTCTTTTGTAATAAAAACTGCATAGGTGTTGTCTAAACTGTTTATTAGAGATAATCCTTTTGATAGTCCTATAACAAAAGCAGAAGTACTTAGTGCGTCGCCATCAATAGAGTTTTTTGAAATTATAGTCACAGAATACAGATTGTTTTCTACCGGATATCCTGTTTTAGGATTTAATATATGATGATAAATTTTGTTATCCTTTTTAAAATATCTTTCATAAATTCCAGAAGTAACTACAGACATATCTTTAATTTTTAGCTTGGCAGAATAATCGTTGGCATTTTCCCCAAATGGCTTTATGATACCAATATTAAAATCTTTTCCGTTATTACTGCCGATAGTCAGGATATTGCCTCCAAAGTTAATGACAGCAGAAGTTATTTTATTTGCCAGTAACAATTTTTTTATTTGGTCGACTGCATATCCCTTTGCAATACCACCTAAGTCCAATGCCTGATTTTTATGTGAAAGCTTGATAGTATTATCCTTGATAGTAATATCTTTGTAATCAACATATTTTAAAGTTTTAAGGATTTCTTTTTTTTCTGGAATATGAGGATTATTATTGATATCCCATAAATCAACGATAGGGGATATGGTAATATCAAATGCACCTTTTGAAAGTTTGGAATAGTATTTAGTTTGTTTAATAAGTTCAAGCGTTTCAGGGGATACTTTAATATTGTTTGATGCAGTTTTTTTGGTTCTTGTTCCATTCAGAGTGTTGGAGTTGATTTTGTATATATCACTGTCCGTATTATGTTTGTCAAATAAATTTTCGAATTGATCACACAAATTAAAACAGGCATCAATAGTTTTTGCTTCATCTTTTTGTTTGCTTGAATAGATTGTTATTGTACATACGGTATCAAAACAAAAATGTGTATAAGTTCTTGGCTCATTGAGTTTTGATTCTGTGACACATCCGGAAAATTGGGTTATTATTAGCATAAAAATAAATAAATAATAAATGATTTTGTATCTCATTGAAATTCTCCTTAAATTAAATATTAATATAACATAGAAATATATTTATTCAAATAAAAGATTTGTAAGATAAAAATTTATATGCTATGATATGAAGAGGGTAAACATTCGTTCTGTTTTTGTACTGAAAAGGAGCAAAATAAAAACTATGAAAAAATATAAAAAGGATATCGTAATAATTGCGATTTTATTGCTCGCAGTTTTGGGAACATATTTTGTTTTTTTTCTCATGAGTTATAAAGAAGCACGATATGTCCAGATATACAAAGGAGATACCCTTATTGAAACATATTCATTAAATAAAAATGGAGCATATGATATTAAAATAGACAATAATTTTAATCGTATTATTATAAAGAAGGGAACAGTTTATATGGACAAAGCGGATTGTCCCGATAAATTATGCGTGAAGCAGGGGAAAATCTCTAAAAGCGGCGAAAGTATTATTTGTCTACCTCATAAAGTTGTTGTGAAAATATCAGCAGAAGAGAGGGAAAACGATGAGTAAGAAAATAGCAGTCACGTCACTATTTACAGCATTTGCTGTTATATTAAGTTATATTGAAACCTTTATTCCGGTCGTTGGTATTCCAGGAGTAAAATTAGGTCTCGCAAATTTTTCGATTGTACTGGCTTTATATTTATTAGGTGACAGAGAGGCTCTGATTATTAATGTAGTACGGATTTTGCTGGTTGGCTTTATGTTTGGCAATATGTTTGCCATTGTATACAGTCTGGCTGGAGCAGGATTTAGTTATATCATCATGGTTGGAGCAAAAAAAATAAATTTGTCTATAGTTACCGTAGCAATATTAGGAGGTGTATTCCACAATATAGGTCAGATGATTGTTGCGGGCATGGTAGTGGAAACATATAGTATATTGGCTTATGTTCCGGTTCTGATGTTCTCAGGAATAATAACGGGAATGTTGATTGGAATATTAGGTTTATTTGTTTACAATAGAGTGCACAAGTATATTTTTAAAGAAATTGGGAGAGATATAAGATGATTTCATATATTATTGGTGTGGTCGATTCCGTTGAGAGCGACAGGGTTGTATTGGAACACAATGAAACAGGATATAATATTTTTATGCCGAATGCATCATTGGAAATGATTGGTGTGGGTGAAAAATTAAAGATTTATACATATTTTAGTGTCAGAGAAGATGCGATGCAGTTATACGGTTTTCTGACAAAGGATGAATTAGATTTATTTAAAAAACTTATTGGAGTCAGTGGTGTTGGTCCAAAGGGAGGACTGGCGATCATTTCTGCATGTCCTGGTGATTCCCTCCAGATGGCGATTATTTCAGGAGATGCCAAGGCTATCTCAAAAGCACAGGGGATCGGTGTAAAGACCGCACAGCGTATCATTATTGAACTAAAAGATAAAATTGATATTCAGGATATGATTTCTGTTCAGGGAGCAGAGAAAATTGCTACAGTTTCTACGGTACAGTCAGATGCTATTGAAGCATTACTGGCTCTTGGATATTCCAGAACAGATGCATTTAATGCAGTAAAGAAAGTGGATATTTCAGAGAAAATGGATGTGGAAATGTTATTGAAAGCTGCTTTAAAAAATATTATGTAGTTGTTATGAAGAGACAGTAATAATAAGAGTGATAAAAATAGAGGAACAGATATGAGCAAGAGAATTATTCAAACGGAAATGGCATCAGAGGATGTTGTGATTGAAAAAGGCCTGCGTCCTGAAACTTTAGAACAGTATGTGGGACAGAAAAAAGCGAAAACAAATCTGAAAATATTTATTGAGGCAGCAAAGTCCAGAAATGAACCGTTAGATCATGTACTTTTTTATGGACCTCCGGGATTAGGGAAGACGACACTGGCATCTATTATTGCAAATGAGATGGGAGTCAATATAAAAGTTACATCGGGACCGGCAATAGAAAAACCGGGAGAGATGGCAGCAATACTGAATAATCTTTCAGAAAATGATATTTTATTTATTGATGAAATACATAGATTGAACAGGCAGGTAGAAGAAGTTCTTTATCCTGCAATGGAGGATTATTCTATAGACATTATGATAGGAAAAGGACAGGGAGCCCGTTCCATTAGATTGGACCTGCCGAAATTCACTTTGGTTGGAGCGACAACTAGAGCAGGACTTCTTACAGCACCGTTAAGAGACCGTTTTGGAGTAATCAATAAGTTGGAATTTTATTCGGTAGATGAATTGAAGAAAATTATAACCCGCTCAGCATCATTATTGGGAGTAGAGATTGAAGAAAATGGAGCGGTTGAGATGGCAAGACGTTCCAGAGGAACGCCAAGACTTGCAAACAGACTGTTAAAAAGAGTCCGTGATTTTGCACAGGTAAAGTATGATGGAATTATTACGTATGATGTGGCAAATATGGCGTTAGATATGTTGGAAGTGGACAAATTAGGATTAGATAAAGGTGATAGAAGTATACTGGAAACAATTATATATAAGTTTTCCGGAGGACCGGTGGGTCTGGATACGCTGGCTGCTGCGTTAGGTGAGGATTCAGGTACGTTAGAAGATGTGTATGAACCTTATTTAATTCAGAATGGTTTGATTCAGAGAACCCCTCGGGGAAGAATCGTTACAGACCTCGCTTATACACATATTGGTATTGAAAATAATATCTAAAAATGTTATTCTATTATTATGAAAAATTTTTAGGAGGAAGGATAAAATGAGAAAGAATTTATTCAAAAAAGTTGCAGCTACAGTAATGACATTAACAATGGTAGTTGGCTTAGTCGGTGCAGTACCTGCCGCTGTGAAAAAAGGTACAGATATATCCAACGGTGTGAAATGGCAGGGATTCTCCATTCATACAAGAGAGGATAAAGGTGAATGGGAAGATGCATTAAAGAAAGATGGTCAGAAGTATATGAATACTGCTGATACAAAGAAGAGTTATGGTGAAAATGCAAAAATTACTTCACAGACACCAAGTAGTTTCTTAATGGACGTTACAAGTACAGGCTGGAGTGCAAACTGGGCACCTACAGGAAAAAAGGATGCCAAAGGAAATCCAATCTGGGGATGTGTAGGAAATAACCCATGGGGTGTTACAGCAAAGAAAATCTTAAAGATTGAAAAAGGTCGTACATACACAGCTACATTCAAGATTAAGAGCACACTTAAGAATGAAATTATGGAATCTAAAGAACGTGCTGATGGTACAGGATATAATGTTGGAACAGGAAAATACAATTATATTAAGCATGTTCATGTAAAAGCATACAGAAATCATAAAAAAGATGGTGATCCTGGAATTAAAGGAACAAAAGTTACTGCTACATACAAAGGACAGAATGTTGTAACTACTACAAAAGCAGATGCTACTAAGACAAAATACAGTGTTATCGCGCTTGACAGCAGAAATGACGATTATGTTAATGTTACAGTAAAATTCACAGTTGATGGTGATAATATTGCTTATAAGCAGAATACATGTGGTATTATGATTGCTATGGGAGCATTCCTTTATAGTTTCCCTGATGAAAATGACATGAAGGGTACTGTTGAAGTAAAAGACTTTAAGGTTGTTGCAGGTGATAAAGTTGCTACATCTAAGCTTAAAAAAGCAAAAGCAGGAAAGAACAAAATCAGCGTTTCTACAAAGAAAGTAAAAGGTGCAAAATCATATGAATTCCAGTATGCACCAAAGAAAACTTTTGTAGGAAAGAAGACAGTTAAGTCAAAGAAACCTTCTACTGTATTAAAAGGAAAGAAGATTAAATCAAAGAAGACTGTATATGTAAGAGTTCGTGTAAAAACAAAGGCAGGCTATACAGTTTGGTCAGCTCCAAAGAAAGTTAAAGTAAAATAATATATTTTCTTCTTTTAATTTTAAAGGATTTGTGATATTATATTGAATGATTTTACGTACAAGGAGATAGTTATGTCATCAAAGAACTATATCGATGTTATAATCGATGGAAAAATCTATAATATTGGTGGATTTGAAAGTGAGGCTTATTTACAAAAGGTTGCTACATACATCAATAATATGATTTTAGATTTTAAACAAAATGAAAGTTACCGTATGCAGAACATGGATATGCAGCGGATACTTCTTGAAATTAATATTGCAAATGACTATTTTAAAGCAAAAAAACAGGCAGATTTGCTTGAAGGGGATTTAGAGTTAAAAGAAAAAGAAGTATATGATTTGAAACATGAGTTGATTGTTTCTGATTCTAAAGCAGAAACAGCATCAAAAGAGTTAAATGAAGCCTTAGAAAAGATTAAAAATCTTGAAAAAGAAATCATTAAGCTTCAAACAGAACTTAAAAAGTAATTCAGACGATCAGGCTTCGGCCTGGTCGTTTATTACTTTAAGGCATTAGGAGGAATATCATGTTGATAGAGTTACTAGCACCTGGTGGAAGTTATGATAGTGTGATTGCAGCGTTAAATGCAGGAGCAGATGCTGTTTATACCGGTGGTAATTTATTTGGTGCCAGAGCGAATGCTCAGAACCTTACTTTGGATGAATTATATTCAGTTATTGATTATGCACATTTATTTGGCAAAAAGATATATTTGACAATTAATACACTTATTAAAGAAAAAGAAATAGAAGAACAGCTATTTAATTACCTGTTGCCTTTATATGAATACGGTCTGGATGCAGTTATTGTACAGGATATGGGTGTTTTATTGTTTATAAAAGAAAATTTTCCGGGATTACATATCCATGCCAGCACACAAATGACGATTACCGGAAAATTAACTGTGAAAGAGTTAGAAAAATTAGGAGTAACAAGAATCGTGACACCGAGAGAACTGTCTATTAATGAAATTAAGATGATTCGTGATTCCTCGGAAATAGAAATTGAAAGCTTTGTTCATGGTGCATTATGCTATTGTTATTCTGGCCAGTGCTTTATGAGCAGTTATATTGGTGGCAGAAGTGGCAATCGGGGACAGTGTGCCCAGCCATGCAGAATGGAATATGATATTATTAAAAATGGAGAATTAATAAATAGTGGGAATAATAAATATGTATTAAGTCCTAAAGATATTTGCACATTAAGAATTTTACCGGATATTATAGAAGCCGGTGTATATTCATTAAAAATAGAAGGAAGAATGAAAAAGCCTGAATATGTGGCGGGAGTAGTAAGCATATATAGGAAATATATTGACAAATATTTAGATGATAGAGAGAGATATAATGTTGATGAAAAAGATATAAGACTATTGTCAGATTTATTTAACAGAAATGGTTTTAGTGAAAGTTATTATTATAAAAATAATGGTTCAGAAATGATTTCTTTAAAAAAGCCGGTATTTCGAAGAGAAAACACAGAGTTTGTTAAGTCTTTAAAAGAAAAATATGTTAGTAAGAGAAAGAGATATCCGTTAGATATTACAGTTGTAATTGAAAAAAATACTCCTATAGAGTTGAGTACTCAGATAAATGGAGAAAAAGTTGTTTTACAGGGAGAAAGACCGCTTATTGCTGAGAACAGACCAATTACGGAGGACATTGTATTAAAACAGTTATCAAAATTGGGTAATACAAATTTTGAAATTCACAGTATAGACATTCGGTTATCGGATGGTATTTTCGTTCAGGTTGGATATTTAAATCAGTTAAGAAGAGATTTTATAGAGAAAGTACAAAATTGTATTTTATTTATTGATAGAAGAAAAAAAGTAGAACAAAAAAAAATCACAAAAGTAAGATATCATAATGACAGCCTTAGTATTAATGTTTTAATATCAGATTTTAAACAATTGGATTCTGTATTGAAAAATAAGTATGTAAATAGAATATATATTGAGGAATATGCGTTCCACGAAAAAGAAGTTTCAAAACTGATAAAAAAAATACACGAAGCAAATAAAGAAGTATTTCTTGCTATGCCATATATGTTTCGAGAGAAGGATAAAAAGATATTTCATATAAAATTTGGAGATGACTTGTTTAAATTTGACGGGTTTTTAATCCGTAATATAGAACAATACTATTATTTAGATAAGAATGGTCTGGAAAATAATTATGTTTTTGACTATAATGTTTATACATATAATACTATTGCGAAAGATTATTATCTGAGTGAAGAGATTGTTTCAACGGTACCTTTAGAATTAAATTACAGGGAATTAAAAGACAGAGGATGTGAAAAAGAGGAATTTATTGCATTTGGATATATGCCTGTAATGATTTCAGCTGGATGTGGTTTGAAAACATGTAAACAATGTGATAGTAAGAACACCACATATGAAATTAGAGACAGATTAAATAATAAGTTCGCCACTAAGTGTATCTGTCAATATTGTTATAATATTATGTATAATTGTAAACCACTATCTTTACTGGGGTATGGAGCAGAGATTAAATCTCTGAATCCAGGAAGTATCAGACTAAATTATACTTTTGAAACTGAAAATCAGGTAAAGGAGAGTCTGGAACAGTATATCAATGTGTTCATTCATAATCAAAAGACAATAGATAATACAGATTCTACAAGAGGACATTTCAAAAGAGGCGTATTGTAATATATGGGAGACAAATAATGAGTACATTTTTAGTAATCGTAACAAAATACCTTTTTATATTGTTGATGTTTTTTTATGTGTGGGAATGCTTGAGCGCTCTCAGATGTAAAAATCCATATAAAGCTTCCGGTATTTTTCAACGACAAAACGGAATAATATTTTTAACTTATTTTCTTGGGATTGCAACAATTTATTTAAACCAGCAGGATACAACAGATATTGGAGTCATTGTATTAGGGGGAGCACAATTATGTTACCTGATTGTTGTATTGGGGATATTCCCGATTATTTATCCGAATATAAACAAAGCGATTCTGAGTAATATGTGTATGCTTTTAACAATTGGATTTATTATTCTCGCAAGATTAAGATTTCAAAATAGTATCAAGCAGTTTATTATTGTAGCTATTGTGTCTATGGCATCTTTGGTTGTTCCATATTTGATGAGTAAATATGAAATGTGGAAATCATTTACGTGGATATATTGTCTCGTGGGAATCGGATTATTATCCAGTGTTTTGATATTAGGACAGGAAACAGGTGGAGCAAATTTGTCAATTAAAATTGGTGGGTTTGCATTTCAGCCATCAGAGTTTGTAAAGATTATATTTGTATTTTTTATAGCAGGGCTTCTCAGCCGATCAGCAGATTTTAAAAATATTGTTTTATCTGCAGTAATGGCGGGAATACATGTTTTGATTTTGGTTGCATCCAGAGATCTTGGAAGTGCTTTGATTTTCTTTATGGTGTATGTGTTTATGGTATATATTGGCACTAGAAAGGCACGCTATATATTTATTTGCTTTGGAGGATTATCTATTGCATCGATATTAGCCTATAGACTCTTTGCCCATGTCCGTGTCCGTGTGAGTGTCTGGATGGACCCGTGGGCAGATCCCAGAGATACAGGATATCAGATTACACAGTCATTATTTGCTTTAGGAAACGGTGGACTGACAGGAACCGGTCTTTATCAGGGGCAGCCAAAAGATATTCCGGTAGTAGATCAGGATTTTATTTTTTCAGCAATTGGTGAGGAGTTTGGTGCAATTTTTGCTATATTATTGATTGTTGTATGTTTAACTTGTTTTATTGCATTTTTAAATACTGCCATGCAGCAAATTAGTTTGTTTAATAAATTAGTTTGTGTGGGGCTTGGTATACAATATGCAGTTCAGATTATTGTGACGGTTGGTGGTGCGATTAATATGATTCCATCTACCGGTGTAACATTTCCATTACTTAGTTATGGTGGAAGTTCTATATTGAGTACATTGATTGTATTTGCAATCATACAAGGATTGGCTATTGTAGGAACAACAAAACATCAGGCAAAAAGAAAAGTACCACGAAAAGGAGCGAAACATGTCAAGGAAAGAAACACCCAGGAAATCAGAATCGTTGAAAACACCCAGGAAATCAAAATCCGTTAGAAATGATAGAAAAAAGATGAATAAGCAGGCTATGGTTACAACGATTGTTATAACTATGATTTTTGCGTTTATGATTGGATTTTATGCTTATTTTGTAGCAGTTGACAGTCAGAAGATATTGAATAATACGTATAACCGAAGAATTGATGAAAATGCATCAAAGGTAGTCAGAGGTACGATTTACAGCCGTAGTAAAAAGAAACTGGCATATACAGATACAAAAGGAACAGAAAAGGATTTTTCAGATGATACAAGAGAGTATCCTTATGGCAAAACTTTTGCACATGCTATTGGCATTACGACTCATGGTAAATACGGTTTGGAAAAAATGTGCAATTATGATTTGCTGTCATCCCAGACAAGTGTTATGCAAAAAATTATTAATGATTTTTCAAATACAACAGAAACAGGATGTGATGTCTATACTACGTTGAGTGTCAGCACACAAAAGGCTGCCTACAATAGTCTCGAAGGTTATAAAGGTGCTGTTTTTGTTATGAATCCGGATACAGGAGCCATTCTTTCCATGACATCCAGACCTTCTTATGATCCGTCTACTATTGATGATATATGGGATGATTTGGTGAAGGATTCTAGTGATTCAAGACTTGTAAACCGGGCAACTCAGGGGAAATATATACCAGGTTCTATATTTAAAATTGTGACTGCATTAGAATATATCAAGGAAAATAAAAATTACAATGATTTTGAATATTATTGTAATGGAAAGGCATCATTTAAAGGATTTTCTATTAAATGCTTTGATGGGACATCACATTATAGTGAGAATTTAAAAGATTCATTTGCGCATTCGTGTAATAGTGCATTTTCTTCTATTGGAAATGAATTAAATATACCAAAATTCAGGAAAACAGCGGATAAATTATTGTTTAATCAGCCATTACCATTGGAGATGGATTATAACGAGAGTGTATTTCCGTTAACAAAGAAATCTACTCAGTTTGATATTACGCAGACGAGTATTGGTCAGGGTAAAACTACAGTATCTCCGGCACATATGGCTATGATTGCTTCGGCTGTGGCAAACAATGGTATATTAATGAAACCTTATGTGGTGGATTATATTGAAAATAGTAGTGGAAACACAGTAAAGATGGCTGAACAGGAAGAATACAAACGCCTTATGTCAAAGTCTGAGGCAAAAATATTACAGGAATATATGGCGGCAGTGTGTGAATATGGTACTGCTAAGATTTTTAAGTATTCTGATTACAAGGCATATGGCAAGACAGGAACAGCGGAAGTGGACAAAAAAGACAATGTAAATTCTTGGTTTGTTGGATATGCAAAAAAGGGAAAGAAAAGAATTGCTATAGCTGTTGTTTTAGAGAATATGCCACAGGGAAGTAATTCTGCTACAAACTGTGCAAAAGAAGTATTTGATGCCTGTTTTAATTAACGGATAAACTGCTATTATTAATTTTTCTTTATAAGGAAACTTGCATTGACATGGTTATTACTGTATACTAAAAGTAATTATTATTAACACACTTGAGAAGCAGGAGGATTCGCTATGGATAAAGCGGTCAGTTGTGGCGGTGTGGTTATATTTAGAGGCAAGATTTTACTATTATACAAAAATTTTCGTAATAGGTATGAGGGATGGGTTTTACCAAAAGGGACTATTGAAAGGGGAGAAACCTATCAGGAAACTGCATTAAGAGAAGTGAAAGAAGAGACAGGAGTTAATGCTAGAATTAATGAGTATGTGGGGAAAAGCGAATATTCTTTTAGTATTCCAGGAGATGTTGTCGAAAAGGAAGCACATTGGTTTTTAATGGCTTCTGATAGTTATTATAGTAGACCACAGCGCGAAGAATATTTTTATCATTCGGGGTATTACAAGTACATTGAAGCATATCATTTATTAAAATTTCCCAATGAAAAAATAATTCTGGAGAAAGCTTATAACAAATATCTGGAACTTAATAAAAAACACAAGTAAAGATACGAACGTTATGATGAAAAAAAGACAGGGAGTTCCTGTCTTTTTTGTAGAGGTAATATGAATAAAATTAATTATCAAAAAGAGTTAGAAAAAATAATAGAATATCATGAAAGAAAGAAGGAAGTCCCGACATTATTGCTGCATGCATGCTGTGCTCCTTGTAGCAGTTATGTATTAGAATATTTATCGAAATATTTTAAAATAGATATTTTATTTTATAATCCTAATATTGAAACAGATGATGAGTATCGGCATAGGGCAGAGGAGTTAGCCCGGCTGATTTCGGAGATGGAGTTTGAACATCCGGTTACACCTATCATTGAACAGTATGAGCCGGAAAAGTTTTATAAGTATGTGGAAGGTTTGGAGAAATGCAGGGAAGGTGGAAATAGATGTTTCAAATGCTATGAATTGAGGCTTACAGAGACGGCTACCATTGCCGCTGAGAAGCATTATGATTATTTTACAACAACGTTATCTATCAGCCCTTTAAAAAATGCAGATAAATTAAATGAAATTGGAAAATGTTTAGAAGAAAAATATGGAGTAAAATATCTCTCTTCTGATTTTAAGAAGAAAAACGGATATAAACGTTCTATAGAGTTATCCAAAGAATATCAGCTGTATCGACAGAATTTCTGTGGATGTAAATTTTCTAAGAGTCAGAATTCAGGCGATATTGAATTGAAACCAAATGAATAATATGATATATTCATTTCAGTAAATGTTATATCTTAAATAGAAGTGCAGGAACTTCTACTGAAGCATTAGGAGGCAAAAATATGATATGTCCAAATTGTGGTTGTGAGTGTGATGAAAATTCAATGTTTTGTACGAAGTGTGGTACAAAAATTAATGCATTTGAAAATGATATTGCACCTACACCGATTGAAAAAGCATATGAGGATACTTTTACGGGAATTACAATTGAATCAGGAAAAGAAGAGACCGGTGAAATTACCAAAGAAGAATTAAAAAAAGAAAATATAAAAGAACCGGCAAAAAGAATGAAGGAAGAAATCGACGATTTTGATGATTCTTATATTGCTCCTTCAAAACATAAATATAAAAGTACAGATCAGTCTTATGAAGAGCATAAAAATTTATATAATAAAAAAAAGCTGACCAAGAAGAACTTTTTTATGATTGCGGGAATTACAGTTGTATTGCTTATAATTGCAGTTACTTCTACACTGTTAATTAAAAAGAGTATTATGACAGAAAAATTTAATAAATATTTTTCGAGTGGAGAGAAGTATTTTCAGGAAAAAAATTATGAGTATGCAAAATCCCAATTTATACTTGCATCGGGAAATGCTTTTACGAAAGAACAGAAAATAAAAGCCTATGAAAAAGTGTATGAAGTGGATGGAAAGCTTGGAAATTATGAGCAGGAACAAATACATTATTTAGAATTATTAATTGATGTAGATGAAGATAACGTTAATTATTATAAGGAATTAATTGTTTTATATCAAAATAATGATATGAATTCAGAAATTAACAGATTGATTGCGAATGCACCAAGCAGTATTCAGTCAGAACTGAAAGCTTTTGGTGGAACCATACCTGCGGCTAGTGTAGCAGAGGGAACTTATGATAAACCGATAGAGGTGAAGTTAAGTGCAAGTGATAATGTGAAAATATATTATACATTAGATGGCACAAATCCGATAGACAGTCTTTCTAAGAAAGAGTATAAGGAGCCGATTAATCTCGCAACAGAAGGAACATATACTCTTAGAGCGTACTCAGAAGATAAAAACAAAAAAAATAGCAAAGACAGTACTTTTAAATATGTATTGCAGTTTAAAAAAGTAGATGCACCTTCTGTAGAACCAAAGAGTGGAGAATATCAGTCGGAAGAAAAAATTATTGTAACAGCACCACAAGGATGTAAAGTTTACTACACAAAAAATGGTTCTGTACCAACATCAAAAGATAAACTTTACACAAAACCAATTACTATGCCAAAGGAAAATTGTTTGTTCTATTTTGTGGCAATTAATGAAGAGGGAATCAGTAGTCAGGTAGTAACAAGAGCATATAATTATGCACCGAATAAAATTTCCTACGATCAGGCTGTAAATAAATTAACAGATTATCTGGTATCTTCAGGGGAGTTTGAAAATGATTTTGGCGAATTTGAAAATGGAGATGTAAGTTCTTTTGAATATAAAGAAACAGCAGAGATAGACTCTAGAGAATATTATATTATTCAATGTCAGATTGACGATAAAGACGGTATGAGTATATCTGGTAAGACATATGCTATATCCTGTGAGTCAGGAAGTGTATATAGTGTAAGTAAAAATGGAGATGCTTATGAACTGAATTAAAATAGTAAATAAAAAAAGAATGTAACGAAAGTTACATTCTTTTTTAATGCGGATGGCGGGACTTGAACCCGCACGCTTTGTGGGCGGCAGATTTTGAGTCTGCTGCGTCTGCCATTCCGCCACATCCGCAAGCAATAAAGATATTATCACTTTATGGAATAAATGTCAATATAAAAAGTTGACAATATACCCCTACGGGGTATATAATTCTCTCAGGAGGTGTCTATGAATAATAATTGCAAGAATCATAAAACTAAGAAAAGAGAAGAGAAAGAGTATAGAGACTTGATTAACCGCTTGAACAGAATAGAGGGGCAGGTACGTGGTGTTAAAAAAATGGTAGAAGAAGATGCTTACTGCCCAGATATTTTAATACAGGTATCTGCCATTAATTCTGCATTGAATAGTTTTAATAAGGTATTGTTGGATAATCATATGAATACATGTGTGGTTGAGAATATTCAGAACGGGAATATTGAAGTCATTGAGGAATTGACGAATATATTAAAACGATTAATGAAGTAGTAATGAAAGAACAAAGATTATTAATCAATAGAGATGACAGAAAATAAAGAGAGAGGTGACAGAGAATATGGATTTTAAAGTAACAGGAATGAGTTGCGCCGCCTGCAGTGCAAGAGTAGAGAAGGCAGTCAGACAATTAGATGGTGTCGAAAGTGTCAATGTTAATTTGTTGACAAATTCTATGAATGTAGAAGGTACAGTCACAGAAAAAGAAATTATAGATGCAGTTATAAAGGCAGGATATGGAGCAAAAAAATCAAAAGTAAATACTTCCGAAACCGACGAAGAGAATGAAATTAGTAAAATGAGAAAAAGACTGGTATATTCCGTTTTATTGCTGATTCCTTTAATGTATCTCTCTATGGGGCATATGATGTGGAATTGGCCGATTCCGGATTTTATAGGACATAACCATATTTTACAGGGGATTATTCAGATGTTTATTACCCTTGTGGTATTAATAATTAACAGAAAGTTTTTTATCAATGGGGCAAAGGGAGTTATAAATAATGCTCCTAATATGGATACCTTGGTGGCATTAGGTGCAGGTGCCTCTTTCATTTATAGTGCAGTTATTCTGCTTATTATGGTAATAAATCATACAAATGAGATGCAGGATTTTTATTTTGAATCTGCAGCAATGATTGTTTCTTTAATAACTGTTGGAAAAACATTAGAGGTATATTCGAAAGGAAAGACGACGAGTGCACTTAATGGATTGATGAAACTGACACCGTCCAAAGCCAGAATTTTAGAAAAAGATGAGCAGGGAAACGAGATAGAAAAGGAAATCAGTTTATCAAATTTGAAAGTGGATATGTACTTTGTTGTAAAACCTGGTGAGAATATCCCCGCAGATGGTGTAGTAGTCAGAGGAGAAAGTGCAGTTGACGAGTCTTCTCTTACAGGAGAGAGTATTCCGGTAGATAAGACGGAGGGAGCAAAAGTATCATCAGGAACAATAAACCAGTCAGGCGTGCTGGTCTGCAAAGCTGTACGGGTTGGAAATGATACAACATTAGCACAGATTATTAAATTAGTCAGTGATGCTTCCGCATCTAAAGCACCTATTGCAAAAGCTGCAGACAAAGTGGCAGGCATTTTTGTTCCGGTTGTTCTGTGTATTGCAGTTTTTACATTTATTATATGGGTACTCGCAGGTGCTGATTTAGGAACAGCCCTTACTTATGCAGTTTCTGTTCTTGTAATAAGTTGTCCATGTGCATTAGGTCTTGCAACACCGGTAGCAATTATGGTTGGAAATGGTATTGGAGCAAAAAATGGTATTTTATTTAAAAATGCTACAGCTTTAGAAAACGCAGGAAAAGCTAAAAATATTATTTTAGATAAAACAGGAACGATTACTACAGGAAAACCGGAAGTTACAGATGTGATTGCAACAAATGACCGGAACAATGTAAAGTTATTGGAATTGGCATACAGTCTGGAAAATAATAGTGAACATCCTTTGGCAAAAGCAATTGTTTATTATTGTAAAGAAAAAAATATAAACAAAAAGGAAGTATCTGGCTTTTTGTCTAAGACAGGAAATGGGTTATTTGGAAAGATAGATGAGAATGTGGCTGTAGCAGGAAATATTGAGTATATACAAGGGTTTTGTAAAGTAGAGGAAAAGTATAGAAATATAGCAAATAAACTTTCTAATGAAGGAAAAACACCGATGTATTTTGCATATGATGAAAAGTTATGTGGAATTATAGCTGTTTCTGATGCGCTAAAACCAGATAGTGTTTCAGCTATAGAAGATTTAAAGAATATGGAAATACATGTGACAATGCTTACAGGTGATAATAAAGCAACTGCGAAAGCGATTGCAGATAAAGTAGGAATAGAAAATGTGGTTGCAAACGTATTACCTGATATTAAAGAGAAGGTTGTAAAAGAGCAGGCATTAGACGGAACAACGATTATGGTAGGAGATGGAATTAATGATGCACCGGCATTGACCAGGGCAGATGTGGGAATGGCTATTGGGGCAGGAACAGATATTGCGATTGATGCAGCAGATATTGTATTGGTAAAGAATAACCTTTCAGATGTTCCAAAAGCTGTGAAACTAAGTAAAATGGTTCTCAGAAATATTCATGAAAATTTATTTTGGGCATTTATTTATAATATTATTGGAATTCCACTGGCAGCTGGCGTCTGGTATCCAATATTTGGAATACGCTTAAGTCCGATGTTTGGGGCATTTGCTATGAGCCTATCCAGTTTTTGTGTTGTAATGAACGCTTTAAGACTGAATATGATAAAAATTAAAAAATAATTGTAACTGTTTCTGATAAAATGTATAATAAGGTAGTTGGATAAAGATGCCAGAAATTACATTGAATTATGTATGACGCGAAAATATTTTGACCTTTATTTGAGGAGACAGATTATGAAGTGTGAAGTGTTTCAAAAGAATATCAGGGATTTTATTTTTGATAAAATAGAATATTCAGAGGATTTAGAAGAATTTCTGTCTCACGCTAAAGAGTGTGATGAGTGCAGGGAAGAGCTGGAATTATATTATAAGATTCATCGGGGATTAGGAGATATTGAACCACCGGTAGAAAGTGATGAGCCAATGTCTGCAGAGGAAGAACTAAAGTATATTATTGAATATTACAATGAGTATTTTAAAAAAGAAAAGCGTCTTGGCAGGATTGGAAGATTTGCTGTAGCAGGTCTCGGACTAGTTTTAATAGGTCTTGCTGTTTATGTTGGTGCAATAAATATATAAATAAGAGGAAGTATCATGGAAAAATTATTATTAATAGATGGTCATAGTATATTGAATAGAGCTTATTATGGAGTGCCTTTGTTTGCAAATGCAGAAGGAATCCATACGAATGCTGTGTTTGGTTTCTTAAATATGATGTTTAAATTTATAGATGATGAGCAGCCGACACATTTAGCTGTTGCTTTTGATGTTCATCATCCTACATTCAGACATGAGATGTTTGAAGCGTATAAAGGCACCAGAAAACCTATGCAGCCGGAATTAAGAGAGCAGGTTCCGTTAATTAAAGAACTCCTTAATAAGATGAATATTACTATCATGGAACTTCCCGGATTTGAGGCAGACGATATTATAGGAACCATGTCAAAGCGTGGAGAGAAAGAAGGGTTTTCTGTATGTGTATATTCCGGAGACAGAGATTTATTACAGCTTGCCTCTGAGAACATTACGATTTGTATTCCAAAGACAAAAAAGGGACAGACAACAGTTGAAAGATATAATACAGAACAAGTAAAAGAGTTATATAAAGTAACACCAACTGAATTTATTGATGTAAAGGCTTTAATGGGAGATTCTTCAGATAACATTCCGGGAGTTCCAGGAATTGGAGAGAAAGGGGCAACTGCCATTATCTCTGAGTTTGGCTCCATTGAAAATGCTTATGAACATGCAGAAGAGATAACAAATGCGCGAAATAGAAATGCTTTTTTAGAACATTATGATATGGCACAAATGAGCAAAACACTTGCCACAATCAATATTGATTCACCAGTAGAAGTACAGCCGAAAGAGTGTGTTCTAGGGGATATTTACACAGAAACAGCGCTGGATATGGTAAAAAAACTAGAATTAAAAAGCATGATTTCCCGTTTTTCTAATGTTTCAGCATCGAATGATATTGAGGATAATTTTAAGGTGGTTTCTGATTTTACCGAGGTAGAAGAACTCTTTGAGACAGTAGCAGACAATGATTATTTTATAGGACTATTTATTTTTAGGGACAAAGAAGTTCGAGGGATTGGAATATGTTATGGTGAGAAAGAAATTAAATATATTCCGATAGAAGGTTTTGTCACAGAGAGTTATTTGAAAAACAAAATAAGTGCTTTAGCAAAGGATGCCAGTGTTTATACTGTAAATGTAAAAGATAATAATGATTTCTTTCAGGCAGTTGATTCAGAAACAGAATATGCTAAGTTAGAAGACTTGGGTCTGATGGCGTATTTAATTAACCCTACAGGTCATTCATATGGTTATGATGACCTTGCCAGAGATTATTTAGGTGAAAATATTCCAACTTATGAAGAAATATTTCCGAAAACAAAAAAGGGGGAAACACCATCCATCGATATTTTGGAAAATGCAATGAAATATGCCTGTTACAATGCATATATTTTTTATAAAACGCAAAATGAGATTTATAAAAAATTAGAAGAAATGGAAATGACAGATGTTTATTACAAGATTGAAAAACCGTTAATGTATGCTTTGTATGAAATGGAACAATGTGGTGTTCGTGTAGATGGCGAAGCATTAAAGGAATATGGAGAAAGTTTATCTGTTAAAATTCAGGAATTAGAAAAGAGCATATATAAAAGCGCAGGACATGAATTTAATATTAATTCGCCAAAACAGTTAGGAGAAATTCTGTTTGGTGAGATGGGACTGCCCGGAGGTAAGAAAACGAAAACAGGATATTCTACTTCAGCCTCTGTCTTAGAAAAGTTAGAGCCGGATTATCCATTTGTAAGAGATGTTTTAGAATATAGACAGTTGACGAAATTAAAATCCACATATGCGGAAGGCCTTGCTGCATATATTAAAGAGGACAGCAGAATATATGGAAAATTCAACCAGACAATTACTGCTACCGGGCGAATCAGCAGTACAGAACCAAACCTGCAGAATATACCTATCCGTACAGAGATAGGCAGACAGCTCAGAAAAGTATTTATTCCAAAAGAAGGCTGTGTTTTTGTGGATGCTGATTATTCACAGATTGAATTGCGGATACTGGCACACATGTCAGATGATAAAAATTTAATTGAAGCTTATAAAGATTCTAAGGATATTCATACAGCGACAGCATCTCTGGTTTTCGGTGTACCAATTGACGAGGTAACAAAAATACAGAGAAGTAATGCAAAAGCTGTAAACTTTGGTATCGTTTATGGTATTAGTTCTTTTGGTCTGAGTCAGGATTTATCTATCAGTAAAAAGGAAGCTGAAAAATATATTAATAATTATTTTGAAAGTTATCCGGGAATTAAGGAATATTTGGATAATTCAGTGAAAAGTGCCAAGGAGAAAGGATATTCGGTGACATTATTTGGAAGAAGACGTCCGATTCCGGAAATCAATGTATCTAATTTTATGCAGAGACAGTTTGGCGAACGTGTTGCGATGAATGCACCGATTCAGGGAACTGCTGCTGATATTATAAAGATTGCCATGATTGGTGTTGCAAGAGCCTTAAAGGAAAAGAAACTGGAATCCCGTATTGTTCTGCAGATTCATGATGAACTTCTGATTGAAGCAAAGGAAGAAGAAGTTGAGACTGTCACTGAAATCTTAAAAACAGAAATGGCTTCTGCTGCCAAACTCCACGTTCCGCTTGAGGTGGAAGTAGAGGTAGGAAATAACTGGGATGAGGCACATTAAAGAAATATAATAATATATTTTTTAGAAGAGGCAGTTAATAATGGTTAGGTGATAAAGTATGGTTATTGGTCTTATGGGAGGTGTTGGCTGCGGAAAGTCAACTGTCCTTGGTTATTTAGAAAAAAATTATGATGCATATATTATTGAAGCGGATAAAGTTGCAAAAGAGATCATGCTTCCAGGAAATGAAGTGTATGATGAAGTTGCAAAGGCTTTTCCGGAAATAATTAAAAATGGATACATTGACAGAAATATTTTAGCAGATATTGTTTTTAAAGATGAAGAAAAACTGACAAGATTAAATACAATTACTCATCCGGGGACGATTAAGAAAATAAGTAATATGATAGCAGAGGCAGGGAATGATTTGATTGTTTTGGAGTCAGCTCTTCTAATTAATTCCGGATTAGAGGAATATTGTGATGAATTATGGTTTGTTTATTGCGATATAGAAAGCAGGATGGAAAGATTGATGAACAGCCGGGGATATTCCAGAGAGAAGTGTATCAGTATTATGAATAACCAGCCGGCAGATGAAGAGTATAATTCTTACGCAGATGAGTATATAGATAATAGCAGTTCACAAGAGAAAACGTTGGAGCAGATTGATATGATTTTAAGGAAAAATGATTGCTGAATTGTTAAAAGTTTGTGAATTAAATAATATCTATTGACTATAAATTTTATTAGAGTTATGATGTGTAGCGTGCTACATATCATAACTCTTTTGTATGGAAAAGAGGAAACCATAAAAGAAAAAATATTATAAGAAAATGGAGTTTCATATGGAACATTTAGGACATAAAATAAAAATGATTGATCATTTATTTAAATTGAGAATGGATAAAAATTTAGAACAACTGGACGTGACTTTTGCACAAATGCATGTTTTAATATATTTGTTTCGAAACAGTGGTGTAAAAATTACCCAGAAACAACTGGCAGAACATCTTTGTGTAAAACATTCTACTATGTCCGGGATATTGAAAAGACTGCAGGAAAAAGAATTAATTGAAATTAAGGTTGATGAAGAAAATAAAAAGTACAGAAATATTAATACAACAAAAAAAGCAGCACAGTTAAATGAACAGATGAGAGCACACAGGGATGAAACAGAAGCACTGTTTATTCAGGGATTTTCTGATATAGAATTGAAACAACTGGTGTGCTATTTAGATAGACTATATAACAATTTGCTATTAAATAGTGCGCTATCAGATAAAGAAATAAAATGTTTTAATAAAGAAATGAAACAATAGAAAGGAGACAGAAAAATGATTAAAACGTTAGGAAAACAGATTAAAGAATTTAAGTTAGTATCTATACTGACACCGATTAGTATGCTTGCCGAAGTAGTGGTAGAGAATTTTATTCCGTTACTAATGGCGACAATTATTGATTCTATTTATACAAAAGATTTGGGAAAAGTATATTTAACAGCGGGCATTATGCTGTTACTTGCGGTGGCAGGATTAATAGCCGGCTGGCTTGGAGGCGTATTTGGAGCTAAGGCTTCTGCCGGATTTGCCAGAAATCTTAGAAAAGCAATGTTTGATAATATTCAGACGTTTAGTTTTTCAAATATTGATAAGTTTAGTACTGCTGGTCTTGTTACAAGACTTACAACAGATGTAACTAATATGCAGAACGCATATCAGATGATTCTCCGAATGGCAGTCAGAGCCCCTTTCAGTTTGATTGTGGCAATGGTTATGGCGTTTTCGGTTTCTCCAAGACTGGCGAGTATTTATTTAATTGCGGTAGTAATTCTTGGTGCTATTTGTGCACTTATTGTAACGAATGCATTCAAATATTTTAATCAGGTATTTAAGCGATATGATGCATTGAATGAAAGTGTACAGGAAAACGTTACTGCTATGCGTGTCGTAAAAGCGTATGTGAGAGAAGATTATGAGAAAGGTAAGTTTGGAAAAGCAAGTTACAATATTTACAAAATGTTTATTAAAGCAGAAGGTATTGTTTCTTTAAATGCACCAGTAATGATGACCACAGTTTATAGTTGTATTTTATTAATCAGCTGGCTTGGAGCACATATGATTGTTGCTAGTGGAAATAATCCGGCAGTTGGCTTGACTACAGGAAATCTTACCTCACTTCTTGCATACTGCATGAATATTCTGATGAGTCTGATGATGTTGTCTATGGTATTTGTTATGATAACGATGTCTATGGCAAGTGCGAGACGTATCGCAGAGGTATTAAATGAGAAAGCAGATATAACGAATCCTGAAAATCCGGATTTTGATGTTCCAGATGGAAGTATTGAGTTTAAAAATGTAAATTTCAGATATAACAAAACAAGTGAAAAGCCGATTCTTGAAAATATTAATATAAAAATCAACTCTGGTGAAACAATTGGTATTATTGGTGGAACCGGAAGTGCTAAATCCAGTTTTGTAAATCTTATCAGCCGTTTATATGATATTGAAGAGCCAAAAGCAGTCGAGGGTGAAGAATCAATCGAGAGTTATGTCAGCATTGGCGGAAAAGACGTCAGAACGTATGATTTAGAAACGATTAGGCAGGAAGTCAGTGTTGTTTTACAGAAAAACGTTCTGTTTTCAGGTACTATTTTAGAAAATCTACGCTGGGGAGATCAGGATGCAACAGAAGAGGAATGTATCAGAGCATGTAAACTTGCATGTGCTGATGAATTTATTGAAAAAATGCCGGATAAATATGATACATATATTGAGCAGGGAGGTGCCAATGTATCTGGTGGACAGAGACAGAGATTATGTATAGCAAGAGCTTTGTTAAAGAAGCCAAAAGTTTTGATTTTAGATGATTCTACCAGTGCGGTGGATACAGTGACAGATGCAAAAATCCGAAAGGCATTCCGGGAGGAAATACCGGAAACAACAAAGATTATTATTGCTCAGCGTATCTCATCTGTGCAGGATGCAGACAGAATTATCGTAATGGACGATGGTAAGATTGATGAAGTTGGTACACATGAATATTTGAAAGAAAATAATGAAATATACAGAGAGGTATATTTGCAGCAGACGAATGATAATGCTGATTTTGATAAGAATGGAGGTGAGGCATAATGGCACAGCCCAAAGTTGTAAAAGGTCCTGGACGTAGAAATATGGGACCAGCACAAAAAATAGAACATCCATTTAAGATTATAGGACAAATATTGAAATTTATGAGCAGACGCTATCTGCCACATTTAATTATTGTTTTAATTTGTATTGTAGCAAGTGTTTTTGCCAATGTTCAGGGAACATGGTTTATGAAATCTTTGATTGATGAGTATATTATGCCAATGATAAAATTCGGAAGTAATGATTTTTCACCGTTACTAGGTGCTATGGGTAGAGTTGCTGTATTTTATGGAATCGGTATTGTGTGTACTTTTGCTCAGGCAGAAATTATGGTATTTGTTACACAGGGAGTATTGCGTGACTTAAGAGTAGAAATGTTCAATCATATGCAGTCTCTGCCGATAAAATATTTTGACAGAACATCTCACGGTGATATTATGTCTATGTATACGAATGACATTGATACTTTGCGTCAGATGGTAAGTCAGGCACTGCCGCAAATAATTAACAGTGTTATTACTGTGGTTAGTGTTCTGGTTGCAATGGTAAGCCTGAGTGCTCCTCTTACAATATTAACGATTGTAATGATTGTTGTTATGATGCTAGTGTCTAAGCAGTTGACTACTTTATCCGGAAAATACTTTTTAGCGCAACAGCAGGATATCGGTAAAGTGAATGGGTATATTGAAGAGATGATGGAGGGGCAGAAAGTAGTTAAAGTATTCTGCCATGAGAATCAGGCAATCAATGAGTTTGATGAAATTAATAATAAATTATTTGAATCAGCAAATAATGCCAACAAGTTTGCCAATGTTATGGGTCCATGCAATGCACAGCTTGGTAATTTGAGTTATGTTCTTTGTGCATGTTTCGGTGCAGTCATTGCAATTAACGGCTTTTTAGGTTTTGGACTGACACCTGGTGCATTAGTGAGTTTTCTGACATATAATAAACAGTTTGCCCAGCCAATCAACCAGGTAACGATGCAGATGAACAGTATTGTCATGGCATTAGCCGGTGCAGACAGAATCTTTAAACTGTTAGCTGAAAAACCGGAAGTTGATGAGGGATATGTTACTTTAGTCCGCTGTAAAATGGAAGATGGTCAGATTATAGAGTGTAAAGAGCGTACCGGCATGTGGGCATGGAAACATTATCATAAGGACAGTGATACAACGACTTATACCGAGATGAAAGGTGAAATTGTTTTCGATGGTGTTAACTTTGGATATACCGATGAAAAAATCGTTCTACATGATGTGAAATTATATGCTGATCCGGGACAAAAGCTGGCGTTTGTCGGCTCTACCGGAGCAGGTAAAACAACGATTACAAATCTGATTAACAGATTTTACGATATTCAGGATGGAAAAATCAGATATGATGGAATCAACATCAATAAAATAAAGAAAGCAGATTTAAGACGCTCTCTTGGCATTGTTCTACAGGATACTCATTTGTTTACAGGAACAGTTATGGATAATATACGCTATGGCAATCTGGAGGCCACAGATGAGGAGATAATTGCAGCTGCAAAACTTGCCAATGCTGACAGTTTTATCAGAAGACTTCCGGATGGATACCATACAATGCTTACAGGGGATGGTGGAAACTTATCACAGGGACAGAGACAGTTGCTTGCCATTGCCAGAGCTGCGGTTGCCAATCCACCAGCGTTAATACTAGATGAAGCTACTTCAAGTATTGATACCAGAACAGAACGTATTGTTCAGGAAGGTATGGATGCCCTGATGAAAGGAAGAACAACCTTTGTTATTGCTCATAGACTTTCTACAATTAAAAATAGTGATTGTATCATGGTATTGGAACAGGGAAGAATTATTGAAAGAGGAAATCATGACCAGTTGATGGAAGAAAAAGGAACTTACTATAAACTTCAGACAGGAAATAATGAATAAAATTTTTGCTTGTTTAAACAATATTTAGATATAAAATAATATTATGCCTGCATATATTAGTAATAATATGTGTAGGCGATTTTTTAGATGAAGAAATATTATTATGTAGTACTGATAATTTTATTGGGAATTATTTGTGTTTATCTTACAGGTTATATGGTACGCAGTTCTTATTTTATAAAGGAAAATCTGGTAGAGAGTATAGATTTTCGAAATTGTAAAACAAGAACAAAAGTCTTAATAGATGCGAAAGAGATGGCAGACAAAAAGAATTATGATTTTGCAAAAATATTAGCAGTAAATTTTTTGGAAAATAACAATCATTTAACGAAACTGCGTTTAAAAGGTAAGAATGTAAAACGTACAGAGAAAATGTATATTCAATTTAGTAATCGGGAATATCAGAAAATATATCGTGGGTTTGCCTCAATATTTAATGACTTAAAATATTTTCCAGTTGCAAAAAGCAGGAGCAGTGATTACTGGATAGGATATGATAACAGTTTTGGAGCTGACAGAAATTTTAGAGGTGCATACAAACATGAAGGCTGTGACATTATGGCTGAAAAAAATGTGAGTGGTTTTTATCCAGTTATTAGTGCAACGGATGGTGTTGTTGAAAATATTGGCTGGCTTCCAAAAGGTGGATATAGAGTAGGAATAAGAAGTAATCACGGTGGTTATTTTTATTATGCCCACTTGTCTGCTTATGCAAATATAAAAAAAGGGGACAGTGTAAAGGCGGGAACTCTTCTTGGATATATGGGAGATACAGGATATGGTGTGGAAGGTACGAAGGGGAAATTTGATGTACATCTGCATTTTGGAATTTACATTACTACAGAAAATTATGATGAGTTAAGTGTTAATCCTTATTATATTTTGAAGTATCTGGAAGATAGTGTATTGTATGCAGATTATTAAAAGTTCAATAAACTTTCTTGATATAAATGCAATTAGAGTGTAAAATAGGATTGGTTATAGTTTAGGAAAGAAGGTATTTACAATGGAAAAATTAAGTACAAATAAAGCGCCTGCAGCAATTGGACCATATTCGCAGGCAGTAAAAACAGGTAATCTTTTATTTACATCAGGACAGATTGCTTTAGACCCTGTTACAGGAGAGGTTGTGGGAACTACGATTGAAGAACAGACAGAGCAGGTAATGAAGAATCTTGGTGCGATTTTAGAAGAAGTAGGAGTTACTTATGCAAATGTAGTAAAAACAGTTTGTTTCTTAGATGATATGGGCGATTTTGGAGCTTTTAATGAAATCTATGGAAAATATTTTTCTGAGAAGCCTGCCAGAAGCTGTGTGGCTGTAAAGACATTACCTAAGAATGTACTTTGTGAAGTTGAAGTAATTGCAGAGATTGGATAAAGGGAGTAAGAACATTGAAAAAAGATTCTTTATTTCATAATACATTGGAAGTTTCCAGTTTTGATGGAGAGGGATATTTGCCAATGATTGATTTTGAATCATGGCGTGTAGCAGAACTACGTTACATTGATGAGTTGGAGCCTGACCGGATTGATAATATGCAGAAGCATAATGAAACAGATGAGATTTTTGTTGTTTTACAGGGAGATTTCACATTGTTTCTCGGAGGAGAGGGAGAGGAAATTGGAGAAATTGAAGCGATAAAGCTTGAACCCTTAAAATTATATAATGTAAAGAAAGGTACATTCCACACCCATACTCCGGAAAAGAATTGTACGTGTCTGATTGTTGAAAACAGGGATACAACGGACGACAATTCTCCAAAGATAAAAATTACAAAAGAACAAAGTAATAAAATCGTGGAGTTATATAACAAAGTAAATAATAAGCGCTAGGCATCTGCTTAGCGCCCTTTTGGTGTTTTATGAGATTAGATAAATATTTAGTAACTCTGGGTGTAGGCTCAAGAAGTCAGGTGAAAGAGTTGATAAAAAAAGGAAAAATAAAAGTAAATAATCAGATAGTGAACAAGCCGGAACAGCATATTAAAGAAGATGAAGATATTGTCAATATGGAAGGACTGGATTTGAATTATCATAAGTTTTATTATTATATGCTTAACAAACCGACAGGTGTCCTGACAGCGGTATCTGATTTTCAATGTACAACAGTATTGGACATCATGGATATTACTCCAAAGAAAGGACTTTTTCCGGTAGGAAGACTTGATAAGGATACAGAAGGATTACTACTGATTACAAATGATGGTGAACTATCTCATATGCTTTTGTCTCCAGCGAAACATGTAGATAAAAGATATTATGTAGAACTGGATGGTACGCTGAGTCAGTCACTTATCCACAGTTTTGAAACTGGATTTGACATTGGAGAGAAAAATATTACAAAACCTGCTATATTAGAAATTATCGACGAAAATAAAGCTTATGTTACGATTACAGAAGGAAAATATCATCAGGTAAAACGAATGTTTAAACATTTCGGATTGAATGTAACATATTTAAAAAGAATAAGTATGGGAACTTTAGTGTTAGATAAGTCTTTAGGAGCTGGAGAGTACAGAGCATTAAGGCAGGAAGAAGTGGAACAACTGTTAGAATATAAGAAATCATAATTGGTGAGTAAAATATCATTCAGACTTATCATGATATATTTGTGAGGAGATATGCAGGAAATAATTATTGGTAAAAATGAAGCAGGACAGAGATTTGATAAATATCTTTTTAAATATTTTAAAGAAGCACCTTCTAGCTTTATTTATAAAATGCTAAGAAAAAAGAATATTGTTTTAAATGGTAAAAAATCAGACGGCAGGGACAAATTAAAAGAAGAAGATATTATAAAAGTATTTATGGCTGATGAAACCATTGAGAAGTTTAGAGGAAACAAAGATGCAGAGATTGTAGAGTCGATTGAATTAGATATTGTTTATGAAGATGAAAATGTTATTTTCATCAATAAACCGTCGGGAATGTTAAGTCAGAAAGCGACAAATAATGATATATCGGTCAATGAATATCTTATCTCATATCTCGTAAATAAGGGAGAACTGAATGAAAAAGATTTACATACTTTTAAACCGGGTATTTGTAACAGATTGGATAGAAATACCAGTGGATTAATTGTTGCAGGAAAGTCTCTGGCTGGGCTGCAGGAGATGGCTTTGATGTTTAAAGAGCGTATGATGGACAAGTATTATTTAGCTTTAGTAGAAGGAACTGTCAAAGGAAGTGTGACAATCAAAGGGTATCTTGCAAAGGATGAGAAGGCAAATAAAGTATATATAGGTAAAAGTGATAAGGAAGGTCAATATATAGAGACCAGATATGAACCATTAAAATATCAGGATAATCTTACATTATTAAAAGTAAAGCTGGTTACAGGAAAGCCACATCAGATTCGGGCTCACCTGGCATCCATAGGACATCCGATTGTTGGAGATTACAAGTATGGAAATAAGAAGATGAATGATAAATATAAAAAACAATATGGAATAGAAAGCCAGATGCTTCATTCCTGGCAGTTAGTATTTCAGGAGGTGGAGGGAGAATGTGCAAATCTGTCTCATAAAACATTTCAGGCAAAGCCACCAAAGGAATTTGATTTTATTCTATAGATAGTTATACAAACTTTCAAATTAAATATAATAGGAGAGTTACAAAATGGGAACATGGTCATCAAGAGGTCTTCGCGGTTCAACGCTGGAGGATATGATAAATATGACAAATGACAATTACAGAGAGAAGGGGCTGGCACTGATTCAGAAGATTCCAACACCGATTACTCCAGTAAAAATTGACCAAAGTACCAGACATATTACATTGGCGTATTTTGAAAAACAGAGTACTGTGGATTATATCGGTTCTGTTCAGGGCATTCCCGTCTGTTTTGATGCGAAGGAATGTGCTGTAGATACATTTCCTATGATGAATATTCATGAACATCAGGTATCATTTATGGAGGATTTTGAAAAACAGGGAGGCGTTTCTTTTATTATACTTTTTTATTCTCATAAAAATGAAGTCTATTATATTCCTTTTTCTGATATCAGGAAGTTTTATGACAGAAGTGTTACTGGAGGAAGAAAGAGTTTTAAATATGATGAGATTGATAAAAGTTATCGTTTGGGAAAAGCTCCTGGGGCTTTAGTTCATTATCTCGAGGGAATTCAAAAAGATCTGAATGAGAGAAACGAAGACTAGGATAGATATTTGAAATATTATATTATAATATAATGATTTTATCTTGACAGAAGGAAAAGAATCTTGTAAGATAACGTTTAGTTTGCTATCAAGGTAGCGAATTACCACTTTACAATACTAAAGTAAAACGGAGGCAATATGAGTAAAGTATTATTACATACACCAGTTGGTGTAAGAGATATTTATGGTAAAGAGTGTGCGGTAAAATTAACCATTGAAAATAATATTAATAAGGTTTTTAATTTATATGGATATCATAATATCCAAACACCAACTTTTGAATTTTTTGATATATTCAGTAAAGAACGAGGCTCAGTGGCGTCGAAGAATCTCTATAAGTTTTTTGACAGAGAGGGAAATACATTGGTTTTAAGACCGGATATGACACCTTCTATTGCGAGACTGGCAGCAAAATATTATATGGATGCCAATGTTCCGATTAAACTCTGTTATAATGCAAATACATATATAAATACGTCAGAATTACAGGGAAAATTAAAAGAAACGACACAGTTAGGCTGTGAACTGATTAATGATAATTCTGTAGAAGCGGATGCAGAGATGATTGCATTGGTAGTGGAGTCATTAAAGGCGTCAGGACTTACAGAATTTCTGGTAGAAGTAGGACATGTAGATTTCTACAATGGACTAATTGCAGAAAGTGGTTTGGATGAGGATGCGGAGGTAGAACTTCGTGAGATGATTTTAAATAAGAACGATTTTGCAGTGGAAGAAATCCTGAATCAGAATCATGTGACAGGTGAAGTGAAAAATGCCATGTTAAAGCTTCCGGAATTATTTGGTTCCGTAGATGTTTTAAATGCGGCAAAAGAGCTTACATCCAATAAGAAAGCATTAACTGCGATTAAGCGTCTGGAGAAACTTTATGCCATTTTAGAGGACTATGGTGTCAGCAGATATATTAGTTTTGATCTGGCATCTCTCAGTAATTATGGATATTATACCGGAATTATATTTAAAGGATTTACTTATGGTACAGGAGAACAGATTGCTGCTGGTGGAAGATATGACAAATTACTATCACAGTTTGGGAAAAATGCAGCAGCCATAGGATTTGCTGTTTATATGGATCAGATTATGATTGCCCATAGTGGAAATATTCAAAAAAATGATTATGAGTATGAAGTGATTGTATATGAACCAAAGTTTAGAAAATATGCATTCTCTCTGGCAAGCGATTTGAGAAACAGTGGAATTAAGACAGAGTTGATTCCAAAGAAAAAAGAGATTGATATTCATGAGTACAAGAAATTCAAATTAGATGATGGCGCATCAAAGGTGACATATGTTTCAAAAGAAGGCGCAGTTATTTTGTAAACTGTAGAAAGACGATGACAGTTTATAAGGACACAGATAACTACTAGGAGGCAGATATGAGATATTTAACGTTTGCCCTTGCAAAAGGCAGATTGGCAAAAACGGCAATGAAGATGTTTGAAGAAATCGGCATTGAATGTGAAGAGATGAAAGATGAGAAAACAAGAAAACTGATTTTTGTAAATGAGGAATTGAAATTAAAGTTTTTCCTCGCAAAGGCAAGTGATGTTCCAACCTATGTGGAATATGGTGCTGCAGATATTGGTATTGTTGGAAAAGATACGATTTTAGAAGAAGATCGAAAATTATATGAAGTATTGGATTTAGGTTTTGGAAACTGCAAGATGTGTGTATGTGGTCCCGAATCAGCGAGGGAAATGTTAAAAGACAGAAGGATGATTCGTGTTGCATCGAAATATCCAAAGATTGCAAAGGACTATTTTTACAATAAAAAGCATCAGACCGTAGAAATAATTAAATTGAATGGTTCTGTTGAACTAGCCCCGATTGTAGGATTGTCAGAGGTAATTGTTGATATCGTTGAGACAGGAGCTACCTTAAAAGAAAACGGACTTGGTGTCTTAGAAGAGGTCTGTCCATTATCTGCTAGAATGGTAGTAAATCAGGTAAGCATGAAAATGGAAGATGAGAGAATCCGAAAAATCATATCTGATTTAAAAGAAAAGATGAATGGTTAAACATGGCATTTTTTAGAGTTTTATAAAAATAAAGCATGCCACACAGTATCTGTGGCAGAATGGAGTAGCGTATGAGAATCGTGGAATTAAACGAAAGTTCAAAAAAGAATATATTGGAAGATTTATTAAAAAGAAGTCCGAATAACTATGACCAGTTTGCTGATAGTGTCAATGAGATACTGGCAGAAGTAAAGAAAAACGGAGATGATGCATTATTTGCATATACAAAGAAATTCGACGGTGCAGATTTAGATGCCTCTAATATTTTAGTTACAGAAGAGGAAATCAAAGAGGCGTATGATTCTTTAGAAAATAAAGAATTGGTAGATATTATCAGAAAGTCTTTAAATAATATTAAAGAGTATCATGAGAAGCAGAAACAGTACAGTTGGTTTGATTCAAAGACTGACGGATCATTGCTTGGACAGAAAGTTACACCATTAGAAAGAGTTGGTGTATATGTTCCGGGAGGAAAGGCAGCTTATCCATCTTCTGTACTTATGAATGTCATTCCTGCAAAAGTTGCAGGCGTTGATGAGATTATTATGGTCACACCTCCGGGAAAAGATGGAAAGGTAAATCCGAATACATTGGTAGCTGCCAATGAAGCAGGTGTAGATAAAATATATAAAGTCGGTGGTGCACAGGCTATCGGTGCAATGGCTTATGGAACAGCCAGTATTCCAAAAGTGGATAAGATTGTAGGTCCGGGAAATATCTATGTGGCATTGGCAAAAAAAGCTGTATTTGGCTATGTCAGTATTGATTCGATTGCAGGTCCAAGTGAGATTTTAGTTATTGCAGATGAGAGTGCCAATCCAAGATATGTTGCGGCAGACCTTCTATCACAGGCAGAACATGATGAATTGGCTTCCGCTATCTTAGTTACGACAAGTATGGAACTGGCAGAGGAAGTTTCAAAATGGGTGGACAAGTTTGTGGCAGAACTCAGTCGTACAGAAATTATGCAGAAATCATTAGATAATTATGGATATATTCTGGTGGCAGATACGATGGATGATGTGCTTGATGCTGCCAATGAAATCGCATCAGAACATTTGGAAATTTTAACGAAAAATCCATTTGATACGATGACAAGAATCAGAAATGCAGGTGCAATATTCCTAGGCGAGTACAGTTCTGAACCGTTGGGAGATTATTTTGCGGGACCAAATCATGTACTTCCGACTAATGGTACAGCAAAGTTTTTCTCACCACTGAGTGTGGATGACTTTATTAAAAAGTCCAGTATTATCTCTTTTTCCAGAGAAGCATTGGAACCTGTCAGCGAAGATATTCAGAAATTTGCCAAGGCGGAAGGTTTGACAGCCCACGCAAATTCGATTAAAGTTAGGTTCGAAACAGTTGCAAAAAATGATATAGGAGAAATGTGATATGAGTAGAGTTGGTGAGTGCTCAAGAAGCACAAGTGAAACACAGATTCAGGTGTCTATGAATTTAGATGGCACAGGAAAAGCTGAAATCAGTACGGGCATTGGTTTTTTTGACCATATGCTGATTAGTTTTGCCAAACATGGTTTTTTTGATTTGACAGTTAAAGTGACAGGAGACTTATATGTGGACTGCCATCATACGATTGAGGACACAGGAATTGCGATTGGTGTAGCCTTGAGAAAGGCATTGGGAGATAAAATTTCTATCAAGCGTTATGGCAATATGATTTTACCAATGGATGAGTCTCTTGTGTTATGTGCTTTAGATTTGTCTGGACGTCCATATCTTGTATTTGATGCTGATTTTACAACAGACAGAGTAGGATATTTTGATACAGAGATGGTAAAGGAATTCTTCCATGCGGTTACATATGCTGCAGGATTAAATCTTCATATCAAAATGTTAGAGTCGGGAAACAACCATCATATGATTGAGGGGATTTTTAAATCCTTTGCTAAGGCATTGGATGCGGCAACAATGAAAGATGACAGAATAACGGATGTATTATCCACGAAAGGAACATTATAATGAATTATTTTAATTTAATTCCTGCGATATATTTATATAATGGAAAAGTAGTAGACAAAGATACCAGAGAAATTATTGGAAACGGTAATCCGGTTTCACTTGCAACAATTTATGATAACAATGGAGCAGATGAACTGTTAATATTTGATTTATCGGCTACAGACAACGAGCATGAAGCTAATATTAGTGCAATAATTCAAATTGCCGATGCTGTAGATATTCCTATGCTTGTTGGCGGAAATATTAAGAGATTAGAGGACGTCAAAAAATACATTTATGCTGGAGCAAAGAAAGCAATACTTTGTTCAGAGATGAATATGGAACTATTAGATGAGGCATCTGCGAGATTCGGCAGTGAGAATATTGCATTATATTCAGACGAAGAAATTGATAAGTCTGTCAAAGAGAAGATTTCTTTAATTGTGTCACAAAATTCAGCTATAAAATCTGATAAGGATATTCTTTATATTGGTGAACAGAATATCAATATATTTGCCAAAAATGGAAATGCTTACGGAGTGTCATCTATTCAGTTTGATAAAAAGTTTAATTTTATGAACTATAAAACAGAATTGAAGGCACAGAATATTCCGGTAAATGTTTTTGAAAGTCCAATGAAGTTTTCTGACTTTAAAACCAATGAGGATGATATGATTCCGGTTATTGTTCAAGATTATAAAACAGACAAGGTTCTGATGCTTGCATATATGAATGAAGAGGCATTTAACAATACAATTGCAACAGGAAAAATGACCTATTACAGCAGAAGCAGAGATGAACTGTGGGTAAAAGGAGAAACCTCTGGCCATTACCAGTATGTGAAAGAACTATATATGGATTGTGATGTAGATACAATGCTGGCAAAGGTCCGTCAGACAGGTGTACCATGTCATACAGGTGCAGATACATGTTTCTTTAACGAATTGGTTAAAAAAGAATACGATAATACAAATCCAATGAAAGTATTTGAAGATGTATTTCAAGTGATTTTGGATCGAAAAGAAAATCCGAAGGAAGGCTCTTATACAAATTACTTATTTGATAAAGGAATTGATAAGATTTTGAAAAAAGTAGGAGAGGAAGCGACAGAGATTGTAATTGCTGCCAAAAACCCGGATCCACAGGAGATTAAATATGAGATTTCGGATTTCTTATACCATGTCATGGTATTGATGGCAGAAAAAGGTGTCAGCTGGAAAGAGATTATAAAAGAATTAGCAAGAAGATAGCAATGATAAAAACACACAGAAAAATTCTGTGTGTTTTTTGCAATAAAATTTAATTATCGCTATAAATAATACGTTTTTCTTTATTGTTTTTTATGCAGTCAATATAATCGTAAATTGTATGAAACTTTTCATTAACTTCGATTCCAGAACAGATAATATCATGATGGTGGCTGTCAGCACCTGCAGTTCCCGGAAGACCGTATTTTTTTGCATACATGTAAGCCTGTCTGTTTTCTTCAGCATAATTCCCTGCATTAAAGACTTCTACCGCATGTACCTGTTTTGGGTATAACCTGATTTTAGGAATATATGGTCTGTCACGAAATGGATGGGCATGAACCACTAACCCTCCTGCTTTGTCAACAGCCTCAAACTGTTCTTTAATCGTCCAATGTTCCATTTCTGGATGTTTTAGCATCCATTCTTTATCTAAGCCATATATGAGAAAATCCTGTCCGTCAAAAGTTTCCTCCCAGCCGAAAAATACCTGAAGTCCGATTTCGTCTCCAATTTCTTTTGCCTGTTCATATCCTCTGCAAAACATATGAATGCGTTCGTCCCAAGGTAAATCTTTTGGAATACAGGTATTTCCACGAAAAAAATGATCTGTGATAAATATCCCGGAATAACCTGCCCGATGAAATTCAATCGCCTGTCCTCTGCCAGAAATAGAAGCACAGGCACTTCCGTAAATGGTGTGTAAATGTGTTTCGTATTTAAACATAATATTCTCCATGATTTATTGTAATATTTGTATATATATAGTATTATTAAATAGTATGTGTTTGTTAATTTTATATCAACAGACACAGTATAACACAAATATATTTCAAAAACTATATATAAAGGATAAACATATGAGAGAATTGGCACTAAGTGATGAAATATTAATGAAAATAGAGAAACCTGCCAGATATATTGGCGGTGAAGTAAATATGGTAAAAAAGAATCCAAAGAATGTAGATGTACGTTTTGCCATGTGCTTTCCGGATGTGTATGACATTGGAATGTCGCATCTGGGAATACAGATTATATATGATTTGTTAAACAAGAGAGAGGATATCTATTGTGAAAGAGTATATTCTCCATGGATTGATTTAGACAAAATTATGCGGGAGAAAAATATTCCGCTGTTTGCATTAGAATCTCAGGAACCTGTGAAGAATTTTGACTTTCTGGGAATTACACTTCAGTATGAAATGTGCTATACCAATATTCTTCAGGTATTAGATTTGAGTGGTGTTCCATTTATGTCAAAGGAGAGAACAGAGGAGGATCCAATTGTCATCGGTGGTGGTCCCTGTGCATATAATCCAGAACCAATTGCAGATTTTTTTGATATCTTTTACATGGGTGAAGGAGAGACTGAATATTATCATTTAATTGACTTGTATAAAGAAAATAAGAAGAAGGGCGGTTCAAGGATCGATTTCTTAGAAATGGCAGCGACTATTTCGTGTATGTATGTGCCGATGTTTTATGATGTTTCCTATCACGAGGATGGCACAATAAAAGAAATGATACCGAACAATCCGAATGCACAAAAAATAGTAAAGAAAGACATTGTCTTAGATTTTGATCATGTATCTTATCCGGACAAGCCTTTAGTTCCATTTACAAAGATTGTTCAGGACAGATGTGTATTAGAGATTCAACGTGGATGTATTAGAGAGTGCCGGTTTTGTCAGGCAGGTTCTGTATATAAACCACTCAGGGAGAAGAGTCTTGAAACGTTAAAAAGAATTGCTCTTACCCAGTTAGAAAGTACAGGGCAGGATGAGATTTCTCTCAGTTCTTTAAGTACGAGTGATTATAGCAAATTACAGGAATTAATTGATTTCTTAATGAAAGAATGTAAAAAGAAAAATATAAATATTTCTCTTCCGTCTTTGAGAATTGATGCTTTTTCTTTAGAAGTTATGAGTAAGGTTCAAGATGTGAAAAAAAGTTCTATTACTTTTGCACCAGAGGCAGGTACTCAGCGGATGCGAAATGTAATTAATAAAGGATTAACAGAAGAAGACATATTAAATGGTGCGAAACAGGCTTTTATCGGGGGATGGAATAAGGTAAAACTTTATTTTATGCTGGGTCAGCCTACGGAAACAAACGAAGATGTAGATGGTATTATGGATTTGTGCGAAAAAATCGCTGAACTCTATTATGAAACAGTACCCAAAGAAGAAAGACATGGTAAATGTCAGATTACGGCCAGTACATCATTTTTTGTGCCAAAACCTTTTACACCATTTCAGTGGGCATCGATGTGTACTGCAGATCAGTTTTTAGACAAGGCACATCGTGTCAATGATAAGTTAAAAACTTTATTAAATAGAAAAAGTATTAAATATAACTGGCATGAGTCAGATATCAGTGTTTTAGAAGGACTTCTTGCCAGAGGTGACCGTAGGTTATCAAAAACAATTTTACGAGTTTATGAAAAAGGCGGCATTTATGATTCTTGGTCTGAGTGTCATGATAAAAATATCTGGAAGGAAGCCATAGAGGAAACGGGAGTAGATTTAGACTTTTATATTACCAGAGAAAGAACAGATGATGAAATTTTCCCTTGGGATTTTATTGATACAGGTGTAACCAAAAGTTTCTTATTGAGGGAATGGCATAATGCCAAAGATGAAAAGGTAACACCAAACTGCAGAATGCAGTGTTCTGGTTGTGGTGCGACCAGTTTTGGAGGAGGTGTGTGCTTTGAAGATAAGAATTAGATTTACCAAACAGGGAATGATGAAGTTTATCGGTCATCTTGATATGGTAAGATATTTTCAAAAGGTTATGCGCAGAGCAGGTGTAGATATTGCTTATTCAGAAGGATTTTCACCACATCAGAAAATGTCCTTTGCTGCACCTTTAAGTGTTGGAATCATAAGCAGAGGAGAATATTTTGATATCGAGGTACATAGCACAGAGTCTGGTGCAGTTATGCTGGAGAAACTGAATCAGGAAAATGTAGAGGGTGTAGAAATATTAAGTTATAAACAATTGCCTGATGGAGCGAAAAATGCGATGTCCATTGTGGCAGGAGCAGATTATTTTGTATATTTTGAGGAATTAACAAAAGAAATAGTGGAGAGTTTTTATAAACAGGATTCCATTAATATTTTGAAGAAAACAAAGCGAAGTGAGAAAACTGTAGATATTAAACCAATGATTCATGAATTACGGCGTGAGAGTGAAGGGATTTTTATGAAAGTAGCTCAGGGAAGTGCTGCAAACTTGAAACCGGATTTAGTAATGCAGTCTTTATCAGAGTTTGCAGGAATAACTCTTCCTGAGTTTGTACAGTATGAACGACTGGACATGTATTGTCTGCAGGATGGAAAACTTATATCACTTGATGATATTGGAGGAGACATTGAGTAATATTTTAGTTATATCAAAAGTGAAAAATAAAATATTAGGCTTTCAATTTGAGAATGATATCTTATGCAGAATTCATGATTTTCAATCAGAATCTCTGGTTGGTAATACTTATTGTGGATATGTAAAAGATGTTGTAAAAAATATTAATGCAGCATTTGTGGAGTTTGATGAGAATAAGAAAGGATTTTTATCTTTATCAAATATTCCGTATTCCATAAAGCAGGGAGATAAGATTCTTGTACAGGTAACGAGTGACAAAATGAAGACAAAGGATTATCTTCTTACATGGAAATTGAATCTGGCATCAGAACAGGTAGTTTTAACTGTGGGAGATACCGGAGTTAATATTTCAAAAAAAATCAAGGATAAAAATATTCGTGAAGAATTAAAAAAAGCTTTTTTGGATATCTCAAATGATGAATATGGATTTATATTAAGAACTGATTCAGTAATGTACACGATAGAGGAATTGAGACGACAGGCAGAACAATTGGTTTTACGGTATCGTGAATATCAAAATAAAATGACATATACCAAACCAAAAACTGCTGTTTATATAAAGCATCATGTTGTGGATATATGTCGGGAATTTGTAAATAAATTAAATGGCACAATTATAACAGATGTAGAGAATATTTATCAGCAGCTGATGGAAAATCATATTCAGGTTATTTGGAATGATGATTCAAAAATTAATCTGGTAAATAAATATTCTCTGGAAAAACATATAAGAAATGCATTGAGCAAACATGTATGGCTAAAATCCGGAGCATATTTAATTATTGAACATACGGAAGCAATGACAGTGATAGATGTCAATACAGGTAAAGCAGATATGCATACCGATAGAAAAAAAACAATCACTCAGATAAATAAAGAGGCAGCAAAAGAAATTGCAAGACAGTTAAAAGTAAGAAATATTTCAGGAACAATAGTAGTAGATTTTATCAATATGGAACAGATGTTTTATGATGAACTTATCAGTTATATGAGACAATGCATATCTGCTGATTTTACATTATGCAGTGTCATTGACATTACGAAATTAGGTTTAATGGAAATAACGAGAAAAAAACAGGCGAAACCGCTTTTAGAGATAGTTACAGATGAGTTATGAAATCGTATTGATGTTGCATTCGGATTACGTAGGAGGAGTTTTATGGTAAAGGTAAAAAAAATAATTGTATCTATTATTTGTCTGAGTATGGTAGCAGCTTTGGCAGGCTGTGGTGACAAAAAGACTGAAGATAAGACAGAAAAGATAAATCTTTCGTGGTATGTGAATTTCTCATGGTTTACAGCTGATTGGGGTAATAATATGGTTTCTAAAGCTATCACAGAAAAAACAGGGTGTAATATTGAGTTTGTGACCCCTTCAGGAAATCCTAATGAAAAATTAGATTCTATGATTGCCGGTGACACTTTGCCGGATATTATTACTCTTGGATGGTGGGAGCCTGAAATTAGTCAGATGATTAATGAAAACAAAATTTATGCCTTGGATACTCTGGCAGATAAATATGATAAATATTTTTATAAAGTGGTGAATGATGAGGTTGTTAGCTGGCATAGAAGCAACGATGGACATTTATATCAGTATCCAAATTCAGCATGTTCACCATCTGATTATGAAAAGTATGATACTTTGGCATCTAATGAAAGTTTTCTAGTAAGAAAAGATATTTATGAGGCAATTGGTAAACCTGATATGACAACACCGGAAGGTTTTATTTCGGCAGTAGAAAAAGCAGCTCAGATGTTTCCGACAATTGACGGAAAAGAAATGATTCCTGTAGGGTGTACAGAATTTAATGAAATCGGTTGTGATTCATTTGACAATTATTTAATGGATTTTCTTGCTGTTCCATATGTTGATAAAAATGGAAATGCTATAGACAGAATCAAAAATAAAGATTATATTATGTGGTTAAAAGCATTTAACCAGTTAGCGAGAAAGGGGCTGTTAAAAGACGAAATTTTTATTGATTCGAGAACACAGATGAGTGAAAAAATAAGTAATGGACAATATTTTTGTATGATTTATCAGTATACAGATATGGCAGATCAGGAAAAACAACTGTATGCAAACAATCCGGACAGTATTTATATTGCAGTGGATGGGCCAAAAAACTCTAAAGGAGATGATTATACTCTTCCGGGAACGAGTATTAATGGATGGACAGTTACGCTGATATCTAAAAATTGTAAAAATCCGGATAAAGCTATAAAACTCCTTACGTATCTAATTAGTGAAGAAGGGCAGAAAATGACATGGCTTGGAGTAGAGGGGAAGACTTGGGATTATAATAAAGAGGGAATTCCGGAAATGAGAGATGAAATAAAGAAAATTTTGTATACAGACAGAAATCAGTTTGATCAAAAATATGGAGCAGATTCCTGCTATTGGATGATGCAGAATGATGCTATGGCATCACAGTGGTTAAAAGACGATAAAAATAATCCGATTACGCAGTTGAAGCAATGGACGTATCCTTATACTACATATGTAGGACAATATACAATTACTTTTGATGCTGATTCAGAAATAGGAAAAATAAAGAACGAAATTGATTCGGTTTGGGGAAAAACGTTACCGAAATTACTTCTTGCAAAGAGTAACACCGAATTTGAACAAATTTACAATTCCTTTATGAAAGAAAGATATAATAAAGGATATAAGAAGGTTTTAAAAGCACTTACAGAGAAAATGAATGATAATATTGAAAAATTAGGATTAGATAAGTGATGACTGAGAAGAAACAGAAAAGTAAAATTTCATTATGTAAGAAGATTATATTAATTATCGTGGTTGTATTGATTTTATGTACTTCTATGTGGACTATCATAATGTTTTTCAATATGCCAAAAAACGCAAAAAGTGTTGCTTTGGCAAATGAGAAAACAAATATGTTGAATGTGTCTAGTCAGTATAAAGATGTTGAGGAAACATGTTATCTGATGAAACAAATCATTTTACAAAAGAAGGCTATCATTGAATATATAAAAAATGTCAGGAATGGCAAGGATTTAAAAACCGTTGAAAAGATAGACTTTTATGATACAGAAATTAGTTCTATTGATTATATGATTAATATTAATCCGTATATTTATAATGTTCGTCTTTTTGTAAATACAGATATTACCGAAAAGCATCCAAGTTTTTATAAGATGGAGCGTCTGGAAAAGATGAGTTGGGCACACTCTTATAAAAATAATAAATGGGTCTTTGATTATAATGACAGTTTGTATTCCAGTAATAAAGGAACAACGCATCTCGCAGGGATTGTTTCCAATCTGAGAGATGATGATGGAAATTTACTGGCGGTACTAGAGGTGTCAACTGATTTGAATGATTTATTTTTAAATTTCTGCAAAGAACAGAGGAATGATTTTTGCTGTTTTGTTTCAAATGATGGGCGTATTTATAGTTCTGATGCCAACAAAGATACTGTGATAAATAATAAACAGGAAATTTTAAAGCTTGCAAACACGACAAATTCAGATTCTGATATTATGAGATTTAATAATGAAAGCAGTGTGGTGTCTACGATGTATTGTTCTTCATTGGAAGGCGTTTACATACATGCCAGCAGTACAAAAGAGATTGTTGAGTCTTATTATAAAAGTCAGCTTTTATATATTGTAGTTGTAGTGGTGTCAATGATATGTTTTATTGTCATTATTGTTATTTTAATAAATAATTCATTTGCCAGATTTAATAATCTTACATCTGAGGTTAGTAAAATAAAAAATGGTGAGTTTGTTCGGTTGACTGAGAAAGGAAATGACGAAATTTCAGAACTTGGAAAACAGATTAATGATATGTTATCGGCGTTAGAAAAGCTAAATATAGAAAATACGAATAAACAGCTTTTGGCTAAAAATGCTGAAATCCGCTCATTGCAAAATCAGATTAATGCTCATTTCATGTATAATGTCTTAGAAACAATTAAAATGATGGCAGAGATTAAAGGAGATTTTGAAATCAGTGACGCTATCACATCTTTAGGAAATATGTTTCGTTATAGTATGCAATGGACTTCAGGTATGGTAGAATTAAAAACAGAAATTAATAATATACGGAATTATCTTGACCTAATGAATCTGCGTCAGGATTATGAAATTTATTTATCACTGAATATTCCAGAGGAACTTATGAGCATTAAAATACCGAAAATGTCTTTGCAGCCAATTGTCGAAAATTCTGTATATCATGGCATTGAAAATGTAGCAGAAGATACATCTATATATATCAAAGCATTTGTGGAAAGTAATGTTGTAACGATTGAGATTTCTGATGTAGGAGTGGGAATGTCAGAAAGTCAGTTGAATTTTATCAGAGAAAAGATAAATACTGCAGATGCAATAGAGGATGGTAAAGAACATGGACGGGCATTATATAATGTTCAGCAGAGAATCAGAATGTACTTTGGAAACGAGTATGGTCTTTCAATTTATTCAAAAGAAGGAGCATTTACAAAAGTATCCATAAAGATTCCATTAGACAAGGAGAATGCATAATGAGAAAATTATTATTAGTAGAAGATGAAAAACTTATCAGACAAGGAATTCGTTCTATGATAGAGCGCTCAGGAGTAGAAGTAGAGGAAATTATAGAATGTAACAATGGGGAAGTAGCTTTGGAGATTCTGCAAAGTACGGAGATTGACGTTATGTTTACAGATATCCGAATGCCCAAAATTGATGGGATTACTTTAGTTGCAGAAGCCCAGAAGTTAGATAATGCACCACTGATTGCGGCAATTAGTGGATTTGATGATTTTGAGTATGCTGTTGCGATGCTTCGAAATGGTGTGAAAGAATATATACTGAAACCTGTGGATAGAAATATTATTACAGAGACATTAGAGAAATTTGAAGAGGAATTAAACAGCAAATATTTTAAAGAGAGTCAAAATAAAAAGGTTGCTTTTCAACAGTTGCAGTATATGCTTTTTTATGACAACATTACAAAAGGGGAAATTGAAAATATTTGCCTTTCATTAGGTAAATATATACCATTACAAAGATTTATCGTGTTCTGTTTTAGCAAAAAAGATGATGATATTGATTTGACGGCAGCGGATAAATATTATTTTGTGAAAGGCCAGGAAAAGTTAGATATTGTTATTTGTGGTGTGGAATATAAAGATGAAATAATAAAAAAACTTTCAAATTATTATATTGGCATCAGTAATATATATTATAATCTTATGGATCTCAAACAGGCATTTTGTGAGGCGGCAGAAATGCGTCGTACTGCGTTTGAAACCTGTCAGCCAATCGTGGATGCAAATACATATATATCACCGGATTCTGAATATGAATATGGTGTAAAACTGATGATGCAGACTGCAAATCTCATCTGTTCTAATAAATTAGAAGAAGCTTTAGAGCAGTTGGAAATCTTTGTGGAAGGTGTCAAGTCAAGAAAATATCCAATGAATGAGTTTCAGGAACAAATGAAACTTATCATTCAGACGACAATGAAAGTATATGAAAAATCTTTGAATAATAAAAGGGAAGAAGTTTTTGAAATTCTTGATATGTTCAGTTATCAGAATATTGATGAATATATGGAAGTTGTCCATCAATGGATCAGCCGTTTTGATGAATTAGTGAGCGATAATATAGATGAATACAAGACGGGTATAAAAATGCAGAAAGCAATAGACTATATTAAAGAAAATTATGGTACAAATTTAAATATGGCAGTTGTTTCAAATTATATTTCTATGAATTATTCATTGTTTTCTTTTACATTTAAGCAATATACAGGTACAAATTTTGTAAATTATCTGAGAAATGTACGTGTTGGAGAGGCAAAGAAACTTTTAACAGAAACAGATATGAAAGTAAATGAAATATCAAAGGCAGTGGGATATGACCATGAAAAGCATTTTATGAAAACGTTTAAAAGTATTACAGGTCTGACCCCATCTCAATATCGAAATAATCTTGGAGCTTAAGAGGAAATACATATGAAAAACAATAAAAAGGATAAGAAGAATATGTTAATCAGGGGTTTATTTTGGCTGATATTTGCAGCTGTTATTATGACGCTGACTGTAGTGGGAATAAATTTATACATTGTTATAAAGGAAAAAAGCAGAATTGTATCTTTAGAAGAGGCTTCTGATTTTAAGGCAGACTGTATTATTGTCTTAGGAGCAGGAATCAGAGATGATGGAAGTCCTACATGGATGCTGGAGGATAGAATAAAAATAGGAGATAAATTATATCAGAATCATGCTGCAGATAAAATTATAATGTCAGGAGACCATGGTAGGGAAAACCATGATGAAGTAAATACAATGAAGAATTATGCCATAAATGAAGGCATACCTTCGGAAGATATTTTTATGGATCATGCAGGCTTTGAAACTTATGATTCATTATATCGGGCAAGAGATATTTTTGGAGCAAAAAAAGTGATGATTGTCACACAGGAATATCATTTGTACCGGGCATTGTATATTGCAGACAAGCTGGGAATCGATGCCAGAGGAGTGACGTCTGATTTACGGTTTTACAGTAAAAAGATGGCATATTGGAAGTTTAGGGAATATTTGGCAAGAGTGAAATCTTTTATAAAATGTATTATTCAGCCGGAGCCGAAATATTTGGGCGACACTATTGACTTGAGTGTCAGTGGAGATGTAACTAATGATAAAAAATAATAGATATGAAATATTAGAAAAAAAGCAGGAATATAAATCAGACAGAAGGATGTGTGGCAGAAAATGGATAAAAAATCAATTAATGAACTAAGAAGGAGATTAAAAAAGGATCAGTGTTCTTTTACAAAAATGTGTGGCTGCTATATTGACGATCAGAAAAATAAAGTTACACATTTTAAAGAAAATTTTTTAAATTTGGAAGATGAAGAATATTTTAAATATCTGGAAATAGCAAAGAAAATATTGTCGACAAATCTGGGAAATAATATGCTGGAATTGAATTTTCCATTGGAAGAAGAAAAAACGGGAGGACATCAACAGTTTTTAATGGGGCTTAAAAAAAGTGGACTGGAGGATGAAGGGCTGCTGAATGCTTTTTATGATATGATTATTGAAAAGTATGATTCTATGGGAAATTATTTAATTTTATTATTTCATGACAGGTATGATGTTTTGACAAAGACATCTGACAATATGAAACTAGATGAGTCTGAGGAAGTATACGAATATATTATATGTGCTGTTTGTCCGATGATTTTATCAAAACCAGGGCTTGGATATAATAAATCAGAACAGAGAATTGGAACTCTAAACAGAGAGTGGATGGTGGGGATGCCGGAAACAGGATTTCTTTTCCCAGCATTTAATGAGAGAAGTACAGATATCCATTCTGTTTTTATGTATACAGCCGATTCTAAAGAACCGCATCAGGAGTTTATTACAGATGTGCTAGGTTGTAAGGTGAAAAAAACTTTTACGCAAAAACAAAATATTTTATGTGAAATGGTTGCCGAAGCTACAGATGTGGAAGTACTGAATGATATTATGGAATCTGTAAATATTGAACTGGCGCAGCTCTCTGACAGTGAGCCGGATGAAATAGAAATTTCTGAGGAGCATGTAAGCGGAGCTTTAGAGTATGCAGGACTTGGAGAAACAAAGGCAACAGAAATTGGCAGAGAGTACATATCTACGTTAAAAGAGGAAGAATTGCCTCTGTTAGGAGACTTAGTTACCAGTAAAGCTGCAAAAGTTGTAAAAGATAATAATGAGAAGGCATTTTTAAAAGAGGAAATAAAAGAGTTAAATCGTAAAATCGAGGAAGTAACCAACATTTCAGAAGATATTATTATACGGGTGAATGAAAACAAAAAATCTTTAATCCGCCGGGAAAATATTAATGGGGAGTCCTGTCTTGTAATCCCTGTTTCGGATGATGAAAGTGTTAAGATTAATTAAAGATATTTGTTGACATAAGATTTGACTTGTGGTATTATACTTTGGTATGCCGCTCAGTGTGGTTATAAGCATTGCAACAGCAATCACCGAAACTGGCGAGTAATGAGTAATAGGAGGTGCCCATATGTACGCAGTAATCGCAACAGGTGGTAAACAGTACAAAGTTTCAGAAGGCGATGTAATCAGAGTTGAAAAGCTCGGTGCTGAAGCTGATACAAAGTTTACTTTTGACCAGGTTCTTTATGTAGATGGTAAAGTTGGTAACCCAACAGTTGAAGGCGCATCAGTTGAAGCTACAGTAGTAGGTGATGGCAAGGCTAAAAAAGTTATCGTTTACAAGTATAAGAGAAAAACTGGTTATCATAAAAAGAATGGTCATAGACAGCAGTATACTGAAGTTAAGATTGATAAAATCAATGCTTAATCAGGTGATGAGTTATGACGAATATAACAGTTTACTGTAAAGATAATACATACACAGGATTTCGCATGGAAGGACATGCCGGATATGCTGATGAAGGTGAAGATATTGTCTGCGCAGGTATTTCAGTATTGGCGATTAATTTTGTAAATTCTATTGAAGAGTTGACATCAGATAAGTTCTCACAATTTGAGTATGAAGATGATGGAATAATTGATTTTGAATTTACAGATACTATTAGTAATGAAGCTGAAATATTAATGAAGTCTTTAGTTTTAGGACTAGAGCAGTTAGAAAAGGAATACAAAGATTTTATATCATTAGATTATAAGGAGGTATAGCTATGATGAAGATGAACCTTCAGTTCTTCGCTCATAAAAAAGGTATGGGTTCTACAAAGAACGGTAGAGACTCAGAATCAAAGAGACTTGGTGCTAAGAGAGCAGACGGACAGTTTGTTAAAGCTGGTAATATTCTTTACAGACAGCGTGGAACAAAGATTCACCCAGGCGTAAATGTTGGACGTGGTGGTGACGATACATTATTTGCTACATCAGACGGAATCGTGAGATTTGAAAGAAAAGGCAGAGACAAAAAACAGGTTTCTGTATATCCGGTAGCTGAATAATTAAACACAGATATTAGTAGGCTTCAAGTCATGAATGACTGGAAGCCTATTTTTAACTATGCGGGATAAGAAGAATAAAATGTCCGCATAATGTTTTTATAGACGGAGGAATATTATGTTTGCAGATTTTGCAAAGATTTTTATACAATCAGGAAAAGGTGGAGATGGACACGTTTCTTTCCGAAGAGAAATATATGTGCCAAACGGAGGTCCGAATGGCGGCGATGGCGGTAAAGGTGGCGATGTTATTTTTGAAGTGGACAAGGGATTAAATACTTTGTACGAATTCAGACATAAACACAATTTTAAAGCAGAACCGGGACAGGAAGGTGGCAAACAGAATAAAACCGGAAAAAATGGTGCTGATATTATTTTAAAAGTTCCGGAAGGAACTGTTATCAGGGAAGAAGAAACTGGAAAAATTGTGGCTGATATGAGCGGAGATAATCAGAGAATGGTTATTTTAAAAGGCGGACGTGGCGGTAAAGGTAATCAGCATTATGCCACAGCAACGATGCAGGCACCAAACTATGCACAGCCGGGACAAAAAAGCATGGAATTAAATGTTACCTTAGAATTAAAGAGTATTGCCGATGTTGGGTTGGTTGGATTTCCAAATGTAGGAAAATCTACACTTTTATCCAGAGTAACTAATGCAGATCCAAAGATTGCAAACTATCATTTTACTACATTGAATCCAAATCTTGGTGTTGTTGATTTAAATGGTGGAAAGGGATTTGTTATTGCTGATATTCCAGGATTAATAGAAGGTGCATCCGAGGGAGTTGGTCTTGGACATCAGTTCTTAAAGCACATTGAGCGTACAAAGGTCATTATTCATATAATAGATGCGGCTTCCGTTGAGGGAAGAGATCCAATTGAAGATATCAAAGCAATTAATAATGAATTAGAAAAATATAATCCGGACTTACTTAACAGACCACAGGTAATTGCAGCGAATAAAATAGATGCAATTTATGGAGACACTAACGAAGTGATAGATAAAATAAAACAGGAATTTGAGCCAGAGATTAAAGTTTATCCGATTTCTGCAGTAAGTGGAAAAGGACTCAAAGAATTACTTTATTATGTAAGAGAATTATTGGACGGCATTGGCGATGCACCAGTAGTATATGAACAGGAATATAACCCGGATGATTATCGAATTACTACGGAATTACCTTATACTGTAGAAATGCTAGAAGAGGGTGTATATTCTGTAGAAGGTCCTCGTATTGAAAGAATGTTAGGATATACGAATCTTGATTCAGAGAAAGGATTTATGTTTTTCCAGAACTTTATGAAAGATAATGGAATCCTGGATGAATTAGAGGAACTTGGTATAGAAGATGGTGACACTGTAAAGATTTACGGCCATCACTTTGATTATTACAAATAGAAACGGAGAAATATATGAACAGTAAGCAAAGGGCATATTTGCGTAAGATTTCAGCTACAATTGACCCGATATTTCAGGTGGGAAAATCATCAGTGACACCAGAAATTACAGCGGCGATAGATGAAGCATTAGAGAAACGTGAGATTATTAAGTTAAATGTATTAAAAAACTGCTTTTACGAACCAAAAGAAATTGCGGGGGTACTGGCAGACAGAACAAGATCATCTGTAGTGTATGTCATTGGAAGAAAGATTGTGTTGTACAGACCTGCAAAAGACGAAAAAGACAGAAAAATTATTCTTCCGTAAGATGCAACTGGTACGATAAAATAAATAATATAAGATGGTGTGAACATGAAAATAGGACTATTAGGCGGTACATTTGACCCGGTACACAATACACATATTGATATGGCAAAAGAAGTTTTAAAAGGTTTAAAATTAGACAAAGTATATCTGATGCCATCCTTTTGTCCGCCTCATAAAAATTCTGCGAAAATCACTAGTGAATGTCATAGGATTCATATGATAAAACTGGCTGTTGAGGAACTTGATAATATAGAATATTGTGATTTTGAGATTAAAAATAAGCTCAGTTATACAGCAGACACATTGACAGCATGGAAAGAGCAGTATCCGGAAGATGAATTATATTTTATTATCGGAGGAGATTCTGTTTCCAGTTTTGACAACTGGTATCATCCGGAGATTATTTTAGAAAAAGCAACACTTGTTGTTATTCGTAGAAATGATCTAACACTTGATAGTTTTGAAAAAACAGTTAAAAATTTAACAATAAAATATCACTTAAATACAGAGGAAACTTCAGACTATCAGAGAAGGCTTGTTGTTTTAGATACAAATGTGTCTGGGATATCTTCAAGTTTTATTCGAAATCATCCATTGAATGAATGTAAAGATTTATTGCCAGTGGCGGTTTATGAATATATCCATAGATATAAGTTGTATATGAATGAAGATGTAAATATGGCATGGTCTGTCGCAGAAATAAAAAATGATTTGCAAAGAGTTTTGAAAGAAACACGTTATGTGCATACATTAGGTGTGGCTAGAACTGCAAAAGATATGGCAGAAGCATTTGATATAAACCCGAATCAGGCTTATCTTGCAGGTTTATTGCATGATTGTGCAAAACACTTTTCGAATGAACAGTTAATAGAAACTTGCGTGAAAAACAATATTATGATTTCAAAATATGAGAAAAACGCTCCATATCTACTTCATGGAAAGGTTGGGGCATATATCGCTGGAAAAAAATATTATATTGAAGATAGACAGGTATTAAATGCTGTAAAATGGCATACAACAGGCAGACCTGATATGACAAAATTAGAACAAATTATATTTTGTGCAGATTATATTGAACCCAGCCGGTCTGTTCAGCCAAACCTTTCTTACTTACGTCAAATCGCAATGAAAGATCTGGATTTATTGACCTATCATATTTTGAAAGATACATTAAATTATTTACAGAATAAAAATCAACTCATTGACAGCTTTACAAAGGAAGCATACGAGTTTTATAAAGAAAAAATAGGAGAAAAATAAAATGACTTCAAAAGAATTGGCAAAGATTGCATACAGTGCCTTAGATGAAAAAAAAGGAGTAAATATTTCAGTCATTGATATTTCTGAAATTTCGGTTATTGCAGATTATTTTATTATTGTCGGTGGAAATAATGAAAATCAGGTAAAAGCGCTGGCGGACAGTGTTGAAGAAGAGTTATATAAGGCAGAATCAGTTCCAAAACATATCGAGGGATACGATAATGCTAACTGGATACTGATGGATTTTGGTGATATTATTGTTCATGTTTTCAATGAAGAGGACAGATTGTTTTATGATTTGGAAAGAATCTGGCGTGATGGAAAACAGGTAAATATTAACGAGTTGTAGGAGAAGATTATGTGGGCATATGAAAGCGTTTTTTATCAGATATATCCCTTAGGTTTTTGTGGTGCACCTTTTGAGAATGATGGAGTATTACAAAACAGAATACAAAAAATTCATGACTGGATTCCACATATTAAAAAGGTGGGAGCAGATGCAATTTATTTTTCACCATTGTTTGAATCAGATACTCATGGCTACAATACCCGTGATTATAAGAATTTAGATGTCAGATTAGGAGAAAATAAGGATTTTAAAGCACTATGTGAGGATTTACATGACAACAATATAAAAGTGGTATTAGACGGTGTTTTTAATCATGTAGGACGTGGGTTTGAACCATTTATTGATGTGTGTAAAAATAGAGAAAATTCAAGATATTTAAATTGGTTTCATATTGATTTAAACGGAAATTCAAATTACAATGACGGTCTCTGGTATGAAGGCTGGGAAGGAAATTATGATTTAGTGAAATTAAATCTTCAAAATAATGAGGTCGTAGAATATTTATTGGATGCAGTAACATTCTGGGTACAAGAGTTTAATATTGATGGTATCCGATTGGATGTAGCATATTGTCTGGATTTTGAGTTTTTAAAGAGATTGAGAAGTCACGTGGATTCTCTCAAAAAGGATTTCTTTTTGGTTGGAGAAATGCTGCATGGAGATTACAATCAGCGGATGAACGACGAAATGCTGAACTCTGCAACAAATTATGAGTGTTACAAGGGACTATATTCCAGTTTTAACAGTATGAATATGTTTGAGATTAATCATTCACTTCTTCGTCAGTTCGGTCAAGAGCAGTGGACATTATATCGTGGAAAACATTTATTGAATTTTGTGGATAACCATGATGTGACCAGAGTCGCAAGTATTTTATCAAATGAAAAGCACTTACCGTTAATCTATGCTTTAATGTTCGGAATGCCTGGAATACCATGTGTTTACTATGGAAGTGAATGGGGAGCAAAGGCTGATAAAGCCCAGGGAGATCCGGCACTCAGACCTTGCTTTGATGCACCAGAGTATAATGAGTTGACAGAATTTATTTCAAAATTGTCCGAGGCAAAGAAATCAAGCAGGGAGCTTAATTATGGGGACTTTACATCAGTAGTTCTTACGAATAAGCAGTGCATCTTCAAAAGAACAGTAGATGGTAAATGTGTCTATGTTTGTATTAATGCAGATGAACAGGATTATAAAGCATATTTTGAATTAAATAATATTCAGGTTACAGATTTGATAACTGGTGATATAATGAATATTGACGATGGGCTTGATATGCCGGCATACAGCGCATACTGGCTGAAAATTAATCAATAGACAGCAGAAAGGAAGTAGATAGAATGGAAAACAAATTAGTTCCTGTAACGTTACTTACAGGTTATTTAGGTGCAGGAAAAACAACATTATTAAATCAGGTACTTACAAACCAGAAAGGATATAAAGTAGCTGTAATCGTAAATGATATTGGAGAGGTGAATATTGATGCGTCACTGATTGCAAAAGGAGGACAGGTTACACAAAAAGATGAAAACCTTGTTCCATTACAGAATGGATGCATCTGTTGTACTTTAAAAGTAGATTTGATTAATCAGATTATTGACTTAATTAAGACAGGCAGATTTGACTATATTTTAATTGAGGCAAGCGGTATCTGTGAACCGATTCCAATTGCGCAGTCTATCACAATGTTAGATGGTTCTTATGATGAAAAGGCGAAGATTGCCAGACTTGATAATATTGTTTCTGTTGTCGATGTTGCCAGAATGGCAGATGAATTTGGATGTGGCGAGAATCTTGTAAAAGAAGACATTGATGAAGAAGATATCGAGAATTTATTAATCCAGCAGATTGAATTTTGTAATACAATCATTTTAAATAAGGTGGATACTGTTTCAAAAGACCAGCTTGAAAAAGTAAAAGCGATTATCAGGACACTTCAGCCAAAGGCAGTAATGTTTGAAACAAACTATGGTCAGATAGATGTAGACGAAATTTTAAATACAAACAGATTTGATTTTGAAGAATCGAGTATGTCTGCCGGCTGGATTCAGGAATTAGAGGCATTTGATGCAGAAAATGAACATGAAGAAGAACACGAGCATCATCACGACGAGCATGAGGAGCATCACCATGACGAATGCCATGAACATCATCATGAGAAAGAACATGACCATCATGGACATGGAAATCATCATTGCCATCATCACCATCATCATGGAGAAGGGGAAGTGGAAGAGTATGGTATCGGTTCTTTTGTATACTATCGAAGAAAACCATTTGCAAAAGAAAAGTTTGAAGACTGGTTAGATGAAATGCCAAAGACAATTATCAGAAGTAAAGGTATCATCTGGGCTGCTGAAAACAATAATGATGCATATATGTTTGAGCAGGCAGGAAGACAGATAAATATTGCTAATGCGGGGCAATGGGTAGCAACAGCACCGAGAAAGGTTCGTGCTAAGATGATGAAAGAAGACCCTACACTTGTTGCGGATTGGGATGAGGAAGTGGGAGACAGAATGATAAAGGTTGTATTTATTGGTCATGATATGGACAAAGATGCGATTATCAAGTCGTTAGATGAATGTCTGGCATATTAGAAATTTATCAGCATATATTTTATTTAATTAAAAGAAGGCATTGCGTATGTAATTATTGTTACAAATGCAATGCCTTCTTTAATTTTGCGATAATTGTATTATTTTTATAAACAGGGATACCTATTATAAAAATATCCACTTGTAAAAAAGATGAGATATTGATAAAAAGTAAAATATCAATAAGGGGAGGTATTGGTAAAAAAGTATGAAACCAGATAAGCATTTCTGAAAAAGAAAGCATTTAGAGAAAAGGAGACATTGATGAAAAAGTATTTGAAAAACAAAGTAACTAGAAAATTATTAGCATTTATAATTGTATTATCGATGTTAATGCAGAGTAATATTTTAATCCAGAGTACATCAGCTGCTGTTTCTACAGTTGATGCCAGTTCAAAAAATATTGACTGGTCGGCAATTAATTATCTTACAGGAACAGCAGAAAAACAATATAAAGCGGTCGTTGCAAGTGGCAGCGTACAGGAAATTGTTAATGTACAAAAACCTGGCTGGGCTACAGAAGAAGGAATATATATATCGTTCAATAATGTAGATTTCGGTGATATGACAGTAAATGGCAAAGCGTTATCAAAAACTATTGAAGGTGCAGGCATTATACTTCATCTTTCAAATTTTAAGGATATGTATAGTACAATTGTTATAAACAACAAGGATGGTTCACAAAAAGCTGTAATATACGTATATAATTCAAAAGGAAACAATAATATTGAAACACCTATTGAGACAACAAAAACTCCGGAAACGACAACGGTTCCTGAGACAACAACCATTCCGGAAACAACGACGAAAGGAGAAATAACAACATCTCATCCAATAAAAAATCCGGGTGTACAGTTTGAAGAACCGGATTCAGATGTTGCTGAAAATGTATCGTTGAATAAATATATTTCAGAAATAGATACAGATTTTTCTTCTACGGAAGGAAATAAAAACAATAATGAAGGTATTGAAAATTTATTTGATAATAACATAAATACAAAGTTTTTTACTAATGATGCTCCGGTTATCTCCATTGCATGGAAAATGAAGCGTGCTACAATAATTAAAACATATACATTAGTAACTGCAAATGATGCTGCCGTATACTCTCATAGAAATCCACATAAGTGGAAATTGTATGGTTCTGTAAATGGTACTGATTGGAGTCAGTTAGATAGTGTAGAAAATGGTGGTATTGGACATGAAAATTTAAAGGCTTATACATATGAGACAGATGTAAAAAAGGCATGCCAGTTCTATATGTTGAAGATTGAAGATAGTGGTGATGACGGAAAACTTTATTATGGTTCTCAGTTGGCAGAAATGTATTTAAATGGTGATGTTGTTCAGCTTTCAACAGATATTGGAGTAAACCTTCAGAAACATGTTAAGGGAATTAATGCAAATGCAACAACGGTAAAAGGATTTAATGATAGAGAAGGAGCTGAAAATTTATTTGATGGAGATATTTCAACCAAATTATTTACAACTACAGGTACACCATGTTCTATTGCATGGACGATGAAGGAAAAAACAGCATTATATAGTTATACATTAAAAACAGCAAATGATAATCAACAATATCCAAATCGTACTATAAAATCATGGGTATTGTACGGTTCTAATGATGGTAACAATTGGGAGGCAATAGATACTGTAACTGAGAGTGGCATGGCAGATATTAATTATGCTGATTATACTTATATTGTAGATAAAGTTGGAGCATATACACAATTTAAACTAACAATAACAGAAGGATATGGAAGCTCCTTCCAGTTATCTGAAATCGGGTTAAAAGGATGTGCATGTTTATTAGAAAATGAATTTGATGCAATTTTTATTTGTGATTGGGACAAAGTAACAGCACCGAATTATAAAAAAAATTTAAAAGAATTATTCTATGAGGTTTATCCGCGTCAGTATACAAGATGGGGAACAGGTTCTGAACCAAAAAGAATGTACATTACAGCAGACAAGGATTATGATGGAGTAGCATATACACTTGGAAATTCAATTGTTATTTCTGTAGATTGGATGAATAGTAATCCGGTTGGCATTGGATATTTTTCACATGAACTTACACATGCAGTACAGCAATATGGAAATGTATCATCTTCAGGACCGGCATGGTGGGTTGAAAACATGGCTAATTATGGTGGATTCCGTTATTATCATTGGGCAACAGAAGATAATGTTCAAGTATATAATGCAAATGATACATCACTTCAAGATTGGGGATATGAAGCATATGGCAATAACAAATGGTTTTTTGCTTATATGGATGCAAAATATCCGACAACAAAAGATTCAAATGGAAATGTTAAACTTGGATTAATAGACAGTATTAATCATATGTTAAAATCAAATAAGGGGACAAGATATGATGATAATCCAAGGGATACATCAACAGACTGGAATAAATTAGTAAAACAAATTACAGGTTACGATTGTATCGAATCATTACGTTTGAGATATGTAGAAGAATTAAAAAACGGAACATGGGCATTTGAAGGTTTTAGATATTATCAGGATAATTGGATTACAGAAAATATACCAGGAGTAAGTAATCCGACGTATGCAATGATTGGAGAAAAAACACATGGAAATATAGTTTCCAGAAAACTCGATACTCCAGTAACTAGTGGTACAAACTTGTGCGATGGAGCGACTATCTTACATACAACTGGTCAGGTATCTTCAAATGAATCAGCAGAAAAGCTAATTGATGGAGATATTAACACGAAATGGTGTTCAAAGAGTTCATCAGAGACTACTTTTAATGGAAGAGTACATTCAGTCAAAATTGATTTAGGCAGCAAGAAGACTTTTAATACATACACTCTATACAATACAAAAAGTCAAGAAAATTATGCAAATATGTCTGAATGGGAGATTCTAGTATCAGAAGATGCGATAAATTGGAAATCTGTTGATTATCAGGTAAATAACGATAATGGTATTTCTTCATATGATATAGGAACGCAGACAGCACGCTATGTGCAGATTAAAATATTTAATCCTGGTGATATTGTTGGAACAGTACGATTATATGAATTCCAGTTATATAATAAGTAATTCAATACGCTTTATATAATAGAATCATCTGAAAGTATAAGAATAAAACTGCTGTTATAGTAGTGAATTTTTCACTATTATAACAGCAGTTTTTATTATTGTTTAAATAACATTATAAATGTATATAAATTATTTTATTGAGATTTTAATAAATCATTGGTCGGTATAAAGCATGCGCTTTTCCTACAATCGTACAATCATCTACGATGATTGGGTCCATATCATCGTTCTCTGGCTGCAAACGAATATAGCCATTTTCTTTATAAAATCTTTTTACTGTTACAGAATCTTCTATCAGTGCAACAACAATTTCGCCATTTTTTGCAGTGTTTGTTTTCTCTATAATAAGATAATCTCCCTCAAAGAAACCAACATTAATCATACTGTCACCATGAACTTCTAAAATATATGTTTCTCCATTCGGCATAAATTCTGCAGGAAGTGAGAAATAATCTTTAATATTCTCTACTGCAAGCAATGGTTCGCCGGCTGCGACACGGCCAATGACCGGAATGTTTATCATTTCTCTTCTGGTTAATGCAAACTCATCATCCACAATTTCTATTGTACGTGGTTTTGTAGGATCTCGTCTGATAAAACCATTCTCCTCTAATGTATTTAAATGGGAGTGAACAGAAGAGGTAGAACGAAGACCAACTTTTTCACAAATTTCCCGCACTGTAGGAGGATATCCCTTTGCAAGAATTTCTTCCTTAATATAATCTAATATTTGTTGTTGTTTTGCGCTGATTTTTCCCGACATAGAATCCCTCCATAGTGTAATTTCTAAAAAAATAAATTTCTTGTTTCAAAGTACAAAATAATGTACTGTGCTTATGTTAATATTACCACAGTTAAAAACAAAGCGCAACAATTTTTCGAACAAATATTCGAATCTTTGTTGACAAACACTTGTTTGGGTGATAATATTAATTTAACAAAACACGAACAAGCGTTCTGCATGAATTCATATAAATATATTACATAGGAGGATTTAATTATGAATACAGCCAGAAGAAACAGAAAGAGAGCAAGAATCATACAATTAAGAAAGAGATTATTTTTATCAGGAACAGTGATAGCAGTACTTATTGTTATGTTATTTACCATTATAGGTTTAAAAGATGTGAATGCCACTAATAACAGCGATAATCCAATGTATAAATATTATACAAGTTATGAAATTCAGCCAGGAGATACGCTTACATCCATAGCACAGAAATATACGGTGAATAGTAATGTTTCTATTTCAGAGTATATTCGTGAAGTAAAAAAGAATAATAATTTAGTTTCAGACAGAATTACCAGTGGAAATTATATTGTTATATCATATTATTCTGATGAGTATAAATAAAGCTTGCCTTTATATTTTATTAAATAGGAAATTCAGAAGGATTTCCTATTTAATAAGATATGCTCCGCAGAATCGCAGAGGTGCGGAAAAGTAGTTGTTCTACGAACCCGCACCTTGCGAAAGAGTTCGCAAGCGAACTTTTTATTATACTTTTTTATATCCTTAACCGCAAATGAAATAACACGCACATTATTTCATTTGCGGTATTTTATGCCTCATAACAATATACATTTTAATTTTAGTCTTTTCTTAATTTTACTGCATTTCTTGCTTTTCTGCGTCGTTCATCTTCAATAGCTGCATAGTGTTTTTTTGTCGTATTTACATCTTTATGACCTAATACATCAGCTACTAAATAAATGTCTCCAGTTTCTTTATACAGAGCAGTACCATATGTACTTCTCAATTTATGTGGAGTGATTTTCTTTAAATTTGTTACTAAAGAAGAATATTTTTTAACGAGATTTTCAACTGCACGTACACCAATTCTTCGCTTTTGTAAAGAAAGGAACAGTGCATTTTCATCTCCTGATAACGGTACAATGAGTTTTCTTTCTTCCATATAATTTAATAAAGCTTCTTCAACCTCTTCGCCAAAATAAATTACTGTTTCATTTCCGCCTTTTCTTCTGATTTTAATTCCTGAATTTTTAAAATCAATATCAATAATATCAATTCCAACACATTCAGATACACGGATACCAGTTCCAAGAAGGAGTGTAAGTATTGCAATATCTCTTGTTTTTGTTTTTGCATGAAAATTTTGCTGGGACTTTGTTAATTTATCACCAGTCTCTACTTCATCCAGTAAGATGCTGACTTCGTCGGTATCGAGTCTTACAATTTCTTTCTGGTGAATTTTAGGCATATCAACAATAGATGCAGGATTCGTCTGTATTGCTTCTTTTTTATAAAAATAGCGGTATAGTGTACGAAGACAGGCAAGTTTTCTCATGATTCCACGTTCTTTGTTCGTATGTTCCACACCGTCTTCAGTCACATAATATTTTAAATAGTCTAAATATTCTTCAATATCTGTAGCAGTAATTCTGTCCAGAATTTTTACAGGAAGATCTCTTAGTTCTTTATTTTTTACTTCGGGATTTTCAGCTTTCAAATAATTGAAAAATACAACCAGATCATAGGCATATGCAATTCTTGTCCGGGAAGAAGTAGTCGACTCAATTCCCCTGAAGAACTCCCCACAAAAACGTGGCAGTTGTTTTTGAAGTTCTCTTAGTTTTAATTCATTTTTTATAATTACCTGCTCATGGTAATTTCTATTTGATACAGTCATAGTTTATATCTCCTTGTAAATGTAAACAGAATTATTTCTTATCCTCTGGTAAATGAAAACTTCCATTTAGCAATGCTCTGAAAAATCTTTCCTTGCATCCTGGATTTTCTTCATTTAATTGTTTCACAAGATTTTTAACGTATTCCCGTTTTGTGTGTCCGTCTACAGGGCAAGGATTTTTCGCAATAGGAAGTTCATATTTGTGGGAAAAACCAATCACGTCCATCTCAGGAACATACATTAAAGGCCTAATTACCGTTAAATTCATTCTGTCCAAATATGTGACAGGAGAGAAGCAGTGGAAACGTCCTTCATATATCAGAGACAGAAACATTGTTTCTATCATGTCGTCTTTATGATGGGCATATGCAATCTTGTTGCATTCAAGAGCCTTTGCCATATCATTTAAAGAACCTTTTCGCATTTTTGCACAGAGAGAGCAGGGGTTTGTTTCCTTTCTGGTATCAAAAACAATATCGGCAATATCTGTTTTTACAACATGATAATCTATATTCATATCCGTACAAAAATTTTTTATCTTTTCAAAATCCTGAATGCCAAAACCTAAATCAACCGTAATAGCAACAATGTCAAACTTTGCTGGATAAAATCTCTTTAAACCATTTAATGCATATAAAAGAGTCAGGCTGTCTTTGCCACCGGAAATACCAACGGCAATTTTATCTCCATCTATAATCATATTGTAATCAGACACAGCGCGTCTGACATAACTGAATAATTTTTGCGCTTTCATAAAAATCTCCATTCTGCAGTTCATTTTTATCTACAATATTAGTAGTAAAAGAGTAAAAAAATAGTTGCATACTATCATTAAAGATAATAACACAACTATTCGCAAAAGACAAGTTTAACGAAGAAAGGAATGTAAAAATAACCCTAAATCAATACTTTTTCAATTAAATTATCAAAATATGCCGGTATATCTGCCTCGAATTCAACATATTCTTTTGTTGCTGGATGAATAAATCCTATTGTTTTTGCATGAAGACACTGTCCCTGCAGTTTGTATGGACATTTATTGTGATTGTAAATTTCGTCTCCTAATAACGGATGATTGATACTTGCCATATGTACACGAATCTGATGTGTCCGTCCGGTTTCTAACTGAAATTCGCATAATGTATACTTGCTGAACTGCTTTAATACTTTATAATGAGTTATTGCATTTTTACCGTTTGTTTCATTAATACACATTTCTTTGCGTTTTACCGGATGTCTGCCAACCGGTGCATCAATAATACCTTCCGAGTCTTTCAAAACACCTTGTACAATACCAATGTATTTTCTTGTTATGGAATGCTCCTTTAATTGATTCGCAATAAAATTATGACTGAAATCGTTTTTACAAACAATTAAAGCGCCTGTAGTATCCTTATCAATCCGGTGAACAATTCCTGGACGTAAAACACCATTTATATTTGATAGATTATCTTTACAATGATACATAATTGCATTTACCAATGTACCGGAATAATGTCCGGGAGCTGGATGAACAACTAAGTTTTTGGGTTTATTTACAATTAACACATCATTATCTTCATAAATAATATCCAAAGGTATATTTTCCGGCTCAATGTCTGCATAGACTGGTTCTGGAATATCTACTGTAATTTTATCTTCTGCCTGTACTTTATAATTTGCTTTACATGCTTTATCATTTACTAAGATATTATTTTCTTTAATTAATTTTTGTATATATGTTCTGGAACTATCCGCCAGCAAACCACCTAAATATTTATCAATACGGATATCCTGCAATTCTTCATCTACGATAAAAATATTACTCATGAAAAGTCTCCAAATTATTTTTGTTTTTTCAATTGAATTATTTTATTAAATTCATCTTCTTTTATTTTAAACAGGCAGATAATTATAATTACAATGCATGAAACTGTAACATAACAGTCTGCAATATTAAATATCGGAAAATGAATTAATTCAAAATATATAAAGTCAATTACGTATCCGTGTACGACTCTGTCAATGAGATTGCCGAAAGCACCTGACATTAAAACAACAAAGAATATATTTAAAATATTATATATTATCTTCTTCGTCTCAAAATATAAGCTATTTAAATTTCTAATAAAAATGCAAATAAAAAAAATGGCAATGAGTGTAAAGATTATAAATAAATAACGCTTTCCAGAAAACATTCCCCAGGCCGCACCGGTATTTCCACCATCAAGATAATGAAGACTCAATATAGTATCTATGATTTTAAAGTCCGATTTGCCTTTTAAATAAATTGTAGCTAAATATTTGCTCAACTGATCAATAATTACTAAAAAAGCCATAAACAAACCGATTTTTACTGCATATATATGTTTATTATTCATTTATAATTACCTTTTCTACTCCTTTGATTAAATCTTCTTTAGAAATATCCCTGTTGATAAAAGCATTTCCTATTTTATCAGTTAAGATAAACTTTATGATTCCGGCATCCATTTTTTTGTCATTCAATGTTGCATCTACAACATCATGCACAATTATATCTGAAGTTGTAACGGGAAGCTGATACATTTTAAGCAGTTTTATAATATCAAAATACTCTTTTTCACTGAGATATCCTTTTTCCTTAGAAAGATATGCTGCAGCATTAATACCAATTGAAATACATTCTCCATGTAATAATGAGAAATTTTTTGTTTTTTCAACAGCGTGACCAATCGTATGCCCAAAATTTAGTAATGCTCTCTCACTCTGCTCCTTTGGGTCATTTTCTACAACAACACGTTTTATATTGCAGCTGACAAACAATAATTGTTTTAAAACAGATAAATCTTTCTTCAACACATCATCTACATGCTCTATTAACCAGTTAAAATATTCTTTGTCGCGAATAATACCATGTTTAATAACTTCTCCCATTCCCTGCAGATATTCCCTCTGTGGAAGAGAATTTAGTGTAGATAAATTCATATATACCAGCTTTGGCATGTAAAATGCGCCAACCATATTTTTATAAGACTTAAAGTCAACACCGGTTTTTCCGCCAATACTGGAATCTACCTGAGCAAGCAGCGTTGTTGGGATTTGAATAAAATCAATACCTCTCAAATAAGTTGCCGCTGTAAAACCAGTCATATCACCTGTGACACCGCCGCCTAATGCCAGAAGCATATCTTTTCTGTCAAATTTATTTTGAATCAATGTTTCATAAATTTCGCTGATGGTATCAATGTTTTTGTATTGTTCTCCTGCATGAAACTGGTGAATAATAACTTTTTTACAATGTGGTTCTAAAATGTTTTTTAATTCCTGTGCATATATTGGTCCGACATTTGACTCGGTTACAATACAAAGTCTTCTGTTTTGAATATTCATATATTTAAGTTCATCAATGATACCATCAAAAGACTCAGAATAAACAATGTCATATGATGGTTGATTGTTATAGTGTACTGTAATTCTATCAGATAAATTTTCTAATGCTTTCATTTTAGTGACTCCTTATGCTAACTTCATGTGCTTTTATTGATATAAATTTATTTTAATTAGTTTTCTGCCTTTTTTCGTTTCCTTTATTAAATTCTCAAATATAAAACGCCCTTTACCGCGTACAGAAATAATATCTCCTTCTTTTACAACAGCTCCATTAGACGTTGTAAGTTTTCCATTGATGAATACTTTCCCTTCATGAATATACTTAATAATACTGTTTCTCGAGGATTGAAAAGCAATAGCAATGATACTGTCTAAACGAATATTAGAAACAGTGCCTGTAATTTCCTTAAAATCAGGAGTAATATTTATTGATTCATATTGTTTCGTCTGAACAGATACCTGCGTATGTTTTATCTGAAACAAGTTATCTATGATATATATTGAAATATCCTCTTTACAATAAACATAAGCGTGATTTTCTTTAACAAAAATATCTCCAATTTTATTTCTGTTAATGCCTAAATTTAAAATAGCACCTAAAAAATCCCGATGGGTAAGATGCTGTGCAAATTTGGAATTTAATGGTGCAATAGATAATACAACAATGGGGTGTGGTTCCTGATAATATATTTCATCAGGTGAAAAGACAGCAATTTTTCTTTCTGCATAATTATTACCTCCCGTAATATTTACATTAACAGGAGGTAATGATTCTTTTATCTGATTCAAAATATTTAATTCATTAATATTTAAAAAATCAGAATATGTATAAATGTTTTTTTCATATGCGGTATTTGCTAAATCTTTAAGTCTGTTAATTAAAAATAACTCTTCTTTATTCATAATAAAAATTTAGTAACTTCTTCTGGCTGTGTATGAATTTGCGGAATAACTTGAACCTGTGTCACTTACTACATCCTGAAAGTCTCCGGTAATATCAACTGATTGTGGCGTGACAAGATAAATATAGCCACTGATTTTTTGAAGATTTCCAGAAATAGCATAGCAGCCTCCAATTACAGAATCTACAATACGCTGTGCCAAATCAATCTTAATTCCTTCGAGATTGAGGACAACAGATTTACCTTCTAATAAAGTATCGATAATATCTTTTGTGTTCTCGTAATGAGTTGGTTTAATGACACAAACTTCCATATCACTGCTGGATGCTCCACGCATTGGTACAACTTTGCTGTTTCTTGTGTTTCTATTACTACGAAACTGAGAAGTTGTCCTAGTTCTTACAGGAGTATCTTCTTCCTCCTGAACTGTCGCTCTTTCAGTAACATGCTTTCTTGATGTAGTTTCAATATCTTCTTCTAATTCATCGTCAAAGTCATCATAATAGTCATCGTATTCATCATTATAATCCATGGTAAATACATTCTTTATTTTATCTCCAAATTTTGACATGTCTCTCTCCTATTAAATATTATAATTTCGCTCTCCAAAGATACTGGTACCGACCCTTACCATTGTGGCACCCTCTTCAATGGCAACCTGATAGTCACCACTCATTCCCATAGAAAGCACATCCATATTAACATTATCAATGTTTTTCTCTCTTATGTCAACCGATAATTTCTTCATTTTCGTAAAATATTCACGATTTGTTTCAGGATTGTCAGTATATGGGGCAATTGTCATTAATCCTTGTACATGTACATGAGGTAACAAACTGATTTCTTTTATAAGATTTATTGTTTCATCAGCAGAAACACCAAATTTACTTTCTTCATCTGCCATATTTACTTCGATAAGAATGTCAGCTATTTGATCCTTTTTTGCAAACTCAGACTCTATCTGGTTTGCGAGTCTTAAAGAATCTACAGAATGAATTAAGGTTGTCTTTCCGACCAGATATTTTACTTTGTTTCTCTGTAGATGACCAATCATATGCCAGCGGATATCATCGGGTAAAATTTCATATTTTTCGGATAATTCCTGAACTTTATTTTCACCGTAATCTAATATTCCTGATGGCAGAGCTTCTTGAATGGCTGTATATGGTTTTGTTTTACTTACTGCAATCAGTGTTACTTCATCAGGATTTCTCCCAACTTTTTCACATGCGTTTTTAATATTTTCCCTGATTATTTTAATATTATCAAGTATCATAATGCTTGCTCCTTTTATTGAAATATTATCTGATTTTCTGAAACCTTAGCTGCTTCTAATACAATTCTGTCATAAATCTTTAAACCGTTATTTTCTTTTGCAACAATATAATATTCATCAATAGTATCTAAAATCTGTATAATTTTAAAAACAGTATATCCATTGTTAATATTATAAACACCCATAAATTTTCTTGTTCTCTCTACAACGTAATTAGAATGTGAGTCAGATTTTGTAATCACATCCCCTTCATTAAAATAGGACTTTGACACATAGTAGTTATGTTCGTCCTGATAAGCGATTGGTGGATAATATATCTCTGAATCACTACTACTTCTTTCAGAACTCTGAACATTGAAGCCTATGCTGACATCGTCTTCACCTTTTTTACTGTATTCTTTTGGAATGACATATAATTCATTTGACACAACAGCAGATTTCGGAATTTTTAGTCCAACCTTAGGCTGTTCTACAATTTCAATATTTAAAAATCTGTCTGTTGCATACCGTACAACATATTTTGCCAGGGTAATTACTCCATATTTGTTACCGTCAGCACCTTTGATAATATCTAAATTAGCTGTGGTAGTTAGATTATCTTTTAAAAATTTAATCGTAATATTTGTTACCTGCTTATATTTTTTTAAATCTTTTTTGTTTAATTTTATAACAATACTCCATTCATCATTATTAATTGCTTTATATAGTGGAGCTCCTTTTTCAACTTTATTACCTGATGAAAAATGTGCTGAAGTATAGTTAGTTTTATCAAAGTTAGATAATTTTATCTGCTTTGGTTTTAAAGTTTCAAAATCATCTACACGATAAAGAACAATACCTGAAACTTTAGCCTTATTAATAGAAAATTGAAGCTTTTGTTCATGAACCATCTTTTCAAGAGAATTCATATTAATTAAATCAACAACCGTACCTTTTAATGTACTTTTGAAATCATATAAATCATGAAAATTCATATTATCAAAATTATTGTTAAAGTCTTTTAATGTATTATGAATTGTATTTAAATTCTCTTCTGATAGTTTTGAGTTTTCTTTACTAGAATTTAACAGGAAATTATTTAACTCTCCTGATGAATCAATACTATATAGTGTAGAATTTTTGGATATACGGGAGCCTTCTCTGATGTAATAATCTACATAACCGGATTCTTCTGCATATTTTATAATCTCTTCCCGCAGGGCAATACCTTCAAAAGAATTATCCAGTTTTTCAGCATTACTGCCCTCTGTAACTTCATAATATTTTGTACGTTCTGTAGTAAAATAAATAACAATATTAATAAACAGATAAATCAAAATAAGTCCGAAAATTACAATTCCTACATTAATACCAAAAAAATTTTTATTTTTAATATCGTTTCTTCTTTTTTTACTCATATTTGCCTCCAAATGCAATTATCTAATACTTTTGATGTTAAGTCAACAATATGGTTATATTTTTTGGAATTCATTCAAAAGTTAATGAAATACTAATTTTATGAATTATTTTTTATTTTTCGGCAATTATATTATTAGACCATAAAGGAGGTATTATATAATGAATTCTAAAGGTTTTGATTATTTTGTACTGGTTTTAGTGATTATCGGTGCAATTAACTGGGGACTCATAGGTTTCTTCAAATTTGATTTGGTTGCATTTTTATTTGGAGATATGACTTGGATATCTCGAATAATCTATGCAATTGTCGGACTTTGCGGTTTATATACAATAAGCCTGTTTGGAAGAATCTGCTCATTTGGAGAAAGACACTAACATGAAAGGAAGCATCTGTAAATAATACAAATGCTTCCTTATAATTCATTTTTAATTGTTAGCAGGATACAAGAATTTTTTCTTTTAGATTTGAATCCAATGCATTCTCGTTTAATGAAACACTGCAAATAAACTGAACATCAGCACTTAAATTTTCAAGTGTTTCAATTGCTGTTTTTATATTATCAGCTGATAAATTGGCAATCTTTATCAAACTATCAATAAAAACGCATTCAATATCATGATTTCCGGATAAAAGACCTGAAACAAATCCTATAAAACCATCATATGTACATACAGGATATTCCGTAACATTAATTAAACGTACCTGATTGTTTAATTCATAAATATGCTGACCACTCTTATCCAAATAAACAATAGTTCCATTGGCAGATGATGCTAAATCATTAGCACGTTGAAGCATTTCTTTCGTTTTACCTGTTCCCTTTTCCCCACAGATAATTTGAATCATGTAGTATACCTCCTTTAATTTTTATATATTTCTCTCCACTCTAAATCACCACGATTCAGAGATTTAATTAAAAGTTCAGCGGTAGCTACATTGGTAGCTAAAGGAATGTTATGCATATCGCATAATCTGATTGCTTTGTGGATATCCGGCTCATGTGATTTTGGATTTTCAGGATCTCGGATAAAAATTAACAAATCCAAATCATTTTGCTCGATTTGGGAACACATCTGCTGTTCTCCTCCTAGATGACCGGCCAGATATTTATAAACATTTAAATTGGCTGCTTCTTCTATTAAGCGTCCGGTTGTTCCAGTTGCATATAATGCATGTTTACACAAAATTCCACGATATGCAATACAGAAATTTTGCATTAATTTCTTTTTTGAGTCATGTGCAATTAATCCTATGTTCATAAATATCCTCCTGTATATATAGTATATTAACTAACTTTAATTATTATTAAACCATTGCCTTATTTCTTTGTAAACCAATATTTAGAACAATTCCAATCCCGCAATACATACTGGTCAATGAAGTTAATCCGTAACTGACAAAAGGTAATGTGATACCTGTATTGGGTAAGAGCATTGTTGCAACAGAGATATTGACAAAACTCTGTACACCGATTAAAACTCCAAATCCAAAACAAAATAATTTTCCAGACAGTGTGGGGGCTCTAGAGCCTGTTATAAAACATTCTAAAACGATCATAAAAAGTAAAATTATTACAGCAGCTCCACCTATAAAACCTAGTTCTTCACCTACAATAGTGAAAATAAAATCGGTGTGGGATTCAGAAATAAGATTTCCGTTCTTAACTGAAGTAACATCATTATTGTCTAATCCCTTGCCGGTAAGTCCACCGGAACCAATTGCCAGTAAAGAGTTTTCCTGCTGATATCTTAAATCTTTTGCTTTTTCATTGTCTTCCTGGAAAAAACCGATTATTCGATTATACTGGTATCCTTTCAAAATTACATTTCCCGGCTGAGTTACGTAATAACCGAGAATGCAGATAACCGGTAACGAAATTATCAGTACACCTGTAATAATTTTATAATGAATTCCTGATAAAAACATTATAGCACAAAATGTCAGAAAAATAACTATTGTTGTTGATAAATCTGGTTCAATAAATATAAGTCCAAGTATAATTCCCGCAAGTAATGTTACTCCTGCAATTGTTTTAAATGTATTCAGTGTCTCTATTCGTTTAAATAAAAAGGTGGCAACAAAAATAATTAAAAATATTTTGGCATACTCCGAAGGCTGAAACTGGGTGAAACCTAAGTCAATCCAACGTTTTGCCCCTTTATTTACTGTACCTAAAACTATTACAAGCATTAATAATGCAATCGTAGCAAAATAAATTATCCAATAAAATTTAAACACGAGTTTATAACTAAGCAATGCAAAAAATGTAAGAACTGCTATCCCTAAAATAAAACCAATAATTTGTTTTAACTGGAAATTTTCTCCTTCTGATGCACTGCCAATGCAGAAAATACCTATAAAAGTAACTGCTAGTACATAAAGTATTAATCGAAAGTTTAAATTTGACAATTTATATTCTTTTATCGCATTTCGTATTTTTTTTAACATTAAATCTTAACCTCTTTAATTGGTATATTGGCCATCAGACATGGTCCTTTTTCATGGTGTATCTCTACACTGCACTGTTCTATATCAATTTCGATATATTTGGATATTACATTGACAATATCACGTTTAATTGCTTCTGTAGTGTAAGGATTACAACCGATTCTATCTGTTACTAATAATATTTCAAGACGCTCTTTTGCAACTTTGCTGGAGCGTTTTTTTCTAAAAAATCTTCTAAAAATCATTTTGATGCCCCCTTACTGAAAATATTTTTAAATATCAGGAACGAAAATTTTCCCTGCGCCTTATCTTCAGTAGTGTATGTACCATTTAACCTTTCAGCAACTTTTATAATTGCTTTTCCTGATGAAGTGCCGCTATCAACAACAGCATCTCCACGGTTTGTCGCAATAACAACATTAATGTCATCATTAATGCATCCAATGATTTCTGTACCTAGAATTTCCTGAACATCATCTTCAGACATCATCTCACCTTTCTTAATGAGTTCAGGTCTCAATTTATTCACAAGTAAATAAATAGGATCAATTCCATCTTTCTCTAAAAGTCCGATAATTCTATCAGCATCTCTGATAGCTGACACTTCCGGTGTAGTTACAACGATTGCTTTGGTTGCTCCTGCAATGGCATTCTTAAACCCCTGCTCAATTCCTGCCGGACAATCAATTAAAACATAGTCAAATTCTTCTTTCAGACAATTTGTCAATCCAATCATCTGTTCCGGACTGACAGCATTCTTATCTCTGGATTGTGCGCTTGGAAGAAGGTACAAGTTTGCATGTCTTCTGTCTTTTATGACAGCCTGTTTTAATCTGCAGTTTCCTTCTAAAACGTCCACCAGATTATAAACAATCTGATTTTCCAAACCCATGACCACATCGAGATTCCTAAGACCAATATCAGTATCAATCGCTATAACACTTTTGCCCATTTTAGCCAGGGCGATGCTTAAATTTGCGGTGATTGTAGTTTTTCCTACACCACCTTTACCTGAAGTTATTACAATTACTTCCCCCATATTCCCTCCTAAAATAAATAGATATCGTTATCTTTTGTACTTTATTCAGGAAATGTGATTAATCCTGTATACTGTTTGTATTATCGCTCTTAACTGATTTTTTAAGATCTTTATCTTTTAATTCTCCGTAGAAGTATTGAATAGAATTCTTCGCCAGTTCAGCAGAATCGTGGGAAGAATTTCCAAATGGTATAAAAACTGATACTCCTACTTCAGGATCGTTATATGGTGCATATGCCACAAAAACAGCATGTGAGTTTCTATGCTTGTTTTCCTGAGCGGTACCAGATTTTCCGGCAATAGCAATTTTAGTATCGGTAAAGAAATTGCGTACTGTTCCCTTTGTAATAACCTCACGCATACCTGTATGAATTGCATTCCAGGTACTGCTTGAAGCTTCTACTGTATTTGATAATTTGGCTTTATTTTTATAAACCAACTTACCTTTTCTTGAGTTTACTTTATCAATCAGCGTTAAACAATAGTTCTTTCCACCATTTGCAAGTGTAGAAACGTATCTTGCAAGTTGTGCCGGTGTGTAGGCATTACTACCCTGCCCTATCGCAGAGTGGACTGCTGATTCTGTTGAAAAATGTGGATCTCTTTCTGTGATTTCAACACCGGAACGCATATTTAGTCCTAATTTTGTCGCATATTTCTCTATTTTTTCAAGTCCTACAGAACTATCATATTCCGTACCATTAGACTTACCAAGACGATATCCCATCTCATAGAAAAAGTAGTTACATGAATGTGCAATAGCACCCATAACATCTATGTGGCCATGCGTTCCCTGCGGATATATCCAGCATTTTGGTGAAGGTTTTATTTTCTCAAATTTACCAGTAGCATTTACTGTAGTATAAGGTGAAATAAGTCCCTCTTCCAGTACTGTCATGGCAACGCTCATCTTGAACGTTGAACCTGGAGCACTGGAGCCTTGTGTTGCTCTGTTATATAGTGGATCCGACTGATCGTCAATCAATTTTGCCCAATATTCCGGATCAACGGTACCTGAGAGCATATTATTATCATAACTTGGATAAGTTACCATTGCTCTTACATTTCCGGTATTCGGATCTGTCATAACAACAGAACCGGAACATGGATCTAAGGCAATCTGTGCCGGTGTTATTTTTAAAGTTTTTATTTGTTTTATAAGAAACTGATATGTCTGGTAGGAATCATGTGTTGATAAAAGATTGTATGTTCTCTCATCTTTTTCTAAAATTCCCTGATCATAAAGCAGCATACAAATTTGACTTCCTGATATTGTAGAATCAAAAATTCTATATTTTACAACCAGTTTTCCAAATGAAGTATTTTTTTTGATATCTTTTATAATATGTTTCCTTATAAGGTTATAAGTTTCTCCAGTAGAAAGGTAAGCATCTTTTACTTCTAAATTGTCAAGATTTATCCAGTTCATTTTGATGGCATGCTTTATGAAATCATTTAGACTTAATTCACCATCAACATATTTGAGATATGTTTCATCTTCCGTATTAATAGAGGATGAAAGCAGTATACCGTCATTTTTCAATAAATCATAAATATAGTCACAATATTCCTGGTACTCATCATTAAATTCGTTATATTCTGTTCCCTTTGAGTTTAATTCAGAACTAATCTTACTTACTGCTTCTGTTACTGATTTTTTATATTTTTCATTGAGATTTCGCTCATTGCTTGTACTCTTTTTACCAGATAAATTCTTCAGACTCACAACATTGTTTGTCACTAACTGTGAATAAACTTTTTTTGCTGAAATAAGGTGTAACTTTTCATCCGTCTGATTTTTCTCATCTACGTCATAATTAACAATTTCAGAAATCAAAATTGCCGCAATTCGTTTTTCAAGCATAGTGTAAACAGCTTTTTGAAGTTTTGAATCAATCGTTAAATAAACGTCATTGCCAGCTGCAGAGTTTTTCTTGGAAATAGTACTTAAGACTTTTCCGGTATTATCTACAAAAATCTTCTCTTCGCCTCTTTTTCCTTGAAGATATTCTTCCATGGAAGCTTCTAAACCTGATTTACCAACAACATCAGTTGCAATATATTTCTTTCCCTTTTCTTTATAATCTTCTAGTTCCGAGTCAGAAATTGTTCCAGTATATCCTATTATCGGTGCAAAATATTTACTCATTGTATATTTTCTGATTGTTTGTTCTTCTACAGTAACACCCATCAAGTCAGCTTCATTTTCGTAAATTGCAACAACTGTTTCATTAGATACTTCTTTTGCGATAGTGACGCCTAGATATTTTTGTGAAGAAATAGCATATACATTATAGCGGACTGCAAGTATTTTTAAGAGCAGTTCATCACTACAATCCTGTTCGACTTCAAATAAATCATTCTTTAAGTAAGAAATAATTTCTCCGGCAGAAGCATTAGAATAATCTCTGTTATTCCTTTTTAATTCTTTGCCAAATATATTGGTAAGAAATAATTTTTTCGAAGCATCAGATGTGTAATTCGCTTCCCATTTTCCATCGTTATTCAAAGAAATTGGAAAATCAACAATAACTTTATCGCCATGACTTTCAATGATATTAATTGCTTTGTAAACAATAGCGTTCAGTGTATTATTTTTTTCATTAGAACTTTCTATTTTGTCTTCAATTTTAATTGTATAAGCCAATTCATCGTGAGCCAGAACCTTTCCATTGACATCTAATATTTTTCCCCTTGTTCCAGAGGAATAAACTGTTTTTTCAGCTTTTTGGATATATGTACTCATGTAATAGTTTTCATTGACAATTTGTAAATCAAATATTCTATATACAAGTACAGAAAATAAACCTATTAGTATCAGGCTTACAATAAATATTCTTGATTTAATTGTTTTTAAAACTGTATATAAAAAATCACTTATCAAAACTTAATGTATTCTCCTGTTTTATTGTTAATATTTTTTCATTTAAAATATAAAATAAAGGCTACGAAAGTAGTAATTATCATTTCTGGTAAAATGATTTTTTCAAAATAAAATGAAAAGTCAAGTTTATTTCGAAGTAAAAACCGAAAGACATATAACAGCATATTATATATAAAATCACTTATAAACACTAATACCATTGGCATAAATACATGGTCGCTATAAAACATTTTTTTGAATAAACCACTAAAAAATCCTATATACATGTAAAGTAGTGCATATAGTCCGATGACATCTCCAAAGAAAATGTCAACCAACAGACCACATACAAGTCCTGTAAGACTTCCGTAATTACATCCTCTCATAAAGCCAAAAATGCATGTTGTAAATAACAAAAAATTTGGAGTTGCAACAATTTCAAAGTTGGCTAAAGAAAGTTCACTTTGTAGTACAAAAGATATTATAATAATTAATGCCGTAATGAATACTCTTATCACTCTATGTTTCATGGAAGCTTCCTTCTATTTTTTTAATTGTTCTTTCAGTTCTGTTATTACCAATACTTCATCAATATGCTGAAAATCAACGACCGGTACAATTTTTCCAGATTGTGTTAATTCATTGGAATCTTTCGAAACCTCTGTTACATACCCTACTAAAATTCCAGGTAAAAATTTATTACTAATACGTGAAGTAACAACCATATCTCCTTCTGATACTTTAGCCTCTTTTACAATCTCAGTAATGTTCATAACACCATCTTCAATTAATTTTAAGTCACCGCTGGCAATTCCTGTATCTGAGGTATTAGCAAAAGATACACTGACACTGCTCTCATCATCAATAATGGATCGTACTTTTGAATAATTTTCTCCTACATCAAAAATAATTCCTACAAGTCCACCACCACTGATAACATTCATATCCTCCTTGATACCATCTCGTGCGCCTTTATTAATGGTAAAGATATTGAAAAAATTACCTGTATCCTTTCCAATAACTCTTGCACCTATTTTTTTCAAAGAAGAATAATCTTTATCCAGCTGATACATATTACGAAGTCTTGTCAGTTCGTATTTGTTCTGGGCTAATAAACTATTTTCTTCTGTAAGTTCATCAACCTGTAGTTTTAATTTATCATTTTCTTTTTTTAATTCTTTAACTGATTTTAATAAATCAGATTTATCAGTAAACCATCCCCCCATGCTGTTTGCACCTTCCTGCAACGGAATTACAATCATACCAGCAACAGATTTAAATGGTTTTGAAAAATCTTTTACAGCCACTGACAAAATAAGAACTAAAATACATAATAATGTCAATGTGAAAATCAATATTTTCGGTTTTATATTTATTTTACTTGGTCTTTTCATTTAACTCACCTTTTCGTTACATTAATTCATGGCATATTAAAACGAACTTTCTCTTGGCTCGTACATTAATTTCTTATAGGATGAATCTGACATAATCATTGAAATGCCTCTTATTACTGATTCTCCGGGATTTTTAATCGTATTTACTTTTAAATCAGTTTCCTTTGCAATCAGCTTGTCCAAATTAGAAATTGCAGAAGATGCACCTGTAAGATATAGCCCGATATCCATAATATCTGCGGTCAGTTCCGGAGGGGTTCTTTCTAACAAGTTTTTAATAGACTCAATGATATCGTCAAAAAACTGTTTGATTGCTTCATAAATTGTATCCTTAGAGACACCACGTTCTGACGGAAGTCCGGTAATCACATTTCTGCCATATACATATAATAATTCTTCTTCTAAATCATCTTCTTCGTCATACATGGCATCAGATAATTTACATTTAATATGTTCTGCAGTTTTTAAACCGATAAGAATATTATATTTACGTTTTACAGCATCACATATCATCTGGTCAAGGCGGTTTCCACCCATTTTTATAATTCTGCTGACTACAATTCCTCCGTGGGAAATAACAGAAATTTCTGTAGTGTCAGCACCGATATTGATAATCATATTTCCTCTGGAACTCGTCATATCAATACCAAGCCCCACGGCATCTGCTATAGGTTTTTCCACAATCTTAATTTCTCTTGCCTTTATATCTGACTTTGCCACAACGTCATAAAAAGCTCTTTTTTCAACTTCTGTGATATCTGCCGGAACAGCAATACAAAACCGCCCCATTTTACTGCCTCTGGGTCCGGTTAATTTTTTGAAAAACTGTTCAAACAGCATTTTCATACTTTTCAAATCTGCGATAACTCCAAACTTGATTGGAAAAATGACTTTTATATTATCGGGAGCTTTTTCATACATTTTAAATGCTTCATCACCAATTTCGAATAATTCGTTTTTATTTTTTATAGCTATAATATTTTTTTCATTTAAAGTTGTTTTGGTCATTCCGTTGTATATTTTAATATTGCTTGTACCAAAATCAATGCCATAAACACTTTTGCTCATATTATATCCTTTCCGTTTTAGGTTTATATTTGGCCGGATTCGTTTAGACTACAATAAGTATTATCCCCTATTATTATATGATCTAACAACCGTATTCCTATAATCTTGCCTGCATTTTTTACCCTGTCTGTACTTTTCAAATCTTCTCTGCTGGGGGCAGGGTCTCCGCTTGGATGATTATGCACTAAAATGATATTCACACAATTACATCGAAGAGCCTCTACAAATATTTCCCTTGGAGAAACTAGTGACTGATTGATTGTTCCGGAACTGATAAGTTTGTCCTTAATTAATTTGCATTTTGTATCAAGAAACATTACATATAAATTTTCCTGTTCTAAATGCCTTAACTGTTCCATATAAAATCCGGCAATAATTTCAGCGGTATTATATTTTGTGGTATTGTTAAAACTGGTTTTTGATATACGTTTTGCCAGTTCTAACACACATAACATCTGTAAAGCTTTCACCTTACCAACACCATTAATCTTTAACAATTCTTCTAAAGAAAGATGCGTAAGAGATAATACACTAATTGCTCCCTCATCATTCTTTAATAATTTAATCGCTAAATCTTTTACATTGCAGCCTTTTGTGCCTGTCCGTAAAATGATTGCCAGCAATTCAATGTCTGTCATGGCTTCAGTTCCATATTTGAGGCACTTTTCATAGGGTCTTTCTTCTTTAGGTAAAGTTTCAATTATATTCATATTCCTCCGTTTCTGTTCTCTCCGAGTACAACGAAAAACATATGGAAGAAATATTAATCTTAACTATTGTAGCACAATAAAATTTATGTGTATATGTTTTTTCCAATAAAAGGGGAATAATAACAAAATGTTACGAAATAGTAACTAATTCGTCATTGATCATATTCTGAAACGCTTTCAAAATACCAAGTTTTGCATGCTGCCATGTTAATCCACCCTGGAAATACACTGCATATGGAGGTTTGATTGGACCATCTGCACTCAGTTCAATAGAAGAGCCTGACACAAATGCTCCTGCCGCCATAATGACTGGTGCATCGTATCCAGGCATATCCCAAGGCTCTGGTGTTAAATAACTATCTACTGGTGCAGCCGCCTGAATACCCTTGCAGAAAGCAATGACACAATCTGGATTTCCAAACTCAATCGCCTGAATAATATCATGCCTGCTCTCCCTGCCATCAGGAATGACTTTAAAATCAAACTGTTCAAACAAATTTGCCGCAAAAATTGCACCTTTTAATGCTCCTGATACGACAGTTGGTGCTAAAAACAATCCCTGATACAACAGGCTTATTACGCCAAGATTGGCACCTACTTCTTTTCCAAGTCCCGGTGTGGTAAGACGGTAAGCACAGTTCTTTACACATTTCTTTGTTCCACAGATATATCCCCCAATTGGTGCAAGACCTCCTCCCGGATTCTTGATAAGAGAACCGACAATCATATCTGCACCAACATCAGAAGGTTCTGTCGTCTCAACAAATTCTCCATAACAGTTATCAACCATAACAATAATATCCGGGTTAATTTCTTTTATAAAAGAGGTTACCTGACCGATTTTTTCTACAGATAAAGTAGGTCTTGTGGCATATCCTTTGGAACGTTGGATTCCAACCATAGTGACTCCATCTAATTTTGATTTAATTCCATCATAATCAAAATCACCATTGTTCAATAAATCAACCTGATCATATGTAATACCATATTCTGCAAGGCTTCCCGTAGATGGCCTGATACCGATAACTTCTTCTAACGTGTCATATGGTTTTCCACTTATGTACATTAGTTTATCTCCGGGACGTAAGTTTGCTGATAGAGCAATGCCAAGTGCGTGAGTTCCACAGGTAATCTGTGGTCTGACCAATGCATCCTCTGTATGAAAAACATCCGCATAAACTTTTTCAAGAGTATCACGTCCTAAATCATTATAACCATATCCTGTAGTTGGCGCAAAATGTGCTTCTGCTACTTTATTTTTCTGAAATGCAGACATTACCTTTAACTGATTGTACTCTGCAATTTTGTCTATTTCTTGAAATCTTTGTGACAAATCAGAAATAATTTTATCTGAAATTTCTAAAACTTTTTCATCAATTCCCATCTGTTTGTACATATCTTTTAATTCACTCATAGCTCATCCTTTATTATGTTTCTTTTTTTCAAATTCATAAGCATTTCTGCTAATATTTTTTCTTGTTTATATTCAAAATCATCAATGTTTATCATACATACATCTTTTTCTCTGCGAAACCATGTAAGCTGCCTCTTTGCAAAGTGTCTTGTGTTTTTTTTGATTAATTCAGCTGTATCTTCCAGTGATACATTGTTTTCAAGATGGTCTACCACTTCTTTATAACCAATTCCCTGCATGGAGACCATACCTGCATCACAACCATGTGCAAGAAGTTCTTTTACCTCTTCTACCAGTCCATTTTTTAACATGATATCTACCCGCTTTTCGATTCGCTGATAAAGAAGTTCTCTTTTGTCATTTAATACAAAATATGCAAAATTATATGGTGACTGATTTTCTTGCTGTTCAAGGTTATGACTAGAGATGGTTTTGCCAGTATCATGATAATATTCTAAGGCCCGGATAACACGCTTTGTATTATTAAAATGTATCTCTTCTGCAGAAACCGGGTCAATTTCTTTTAACATTTGATGCAGATATTCATTACCATTCTCTATTGCCATCTGCTCTAATTCTTTTCGGTATTCATGTTCATCATCCGTTTTATCAAAATGAATATCATATAAAAGTGCCTGAATATAAAATCCGGTTCCTCCCACAATAATTGGAATTTTTCCTCTTCTTTGAATCTCCCAAACAGCCTCTTTTGCCATCTTCTGAAACACATGGACGTTAAACGCATCTTTGGGATCTAAAACATCAATGAGATAATGCTTTACTCCCTGCATTTCCTCTTTGGTGATTTTGGCAGAGCCAATGTTCATTCCTCTATATACCTGAATAGAATCAGCACTGATGATTTCACCGTTAATCCGTTTTGCCAATGCAATGGAAAGTTCTGTTTTACCAACGGCTGTAGGACCGGTCAGAATAACTAGTTCATTCATAAAAACTCCTAAATGATTCTCTTGAATTTTTTCTCTAATTCATATTTACTCATAGATATGATTGTTGGTCTTCCATGAGGACAGTTATAAGGGTTCTCTAAAGATAATAACTGCGTAATCAGTTCATCTGCCTCTCTAAAAGACATTTTGCTGTTTCCTTTTACAGCAGCCTTACAGGACATTGAAGCGATTTTATCTGTCAAAATATCTGGTGACATTTTCCCGCTTTCATTGGAAAGATTATCAATAATCTCTATTAAAACTTCCTGGCTATCCAATGTATAAAGGTCCGTTGGAACACCTCTTACTGCAAAATCCTGTCCGCCAAAAGGCTCGATTTCAAAGCCGATTTCTTTAAAATTCTGCAAATACCGGTTGATTAGATCAGCCTCATTCATAGATAAATTTAAAATAATCGGCGGGCTTATCATCTGTGTATGAATCTGTCTGGTTTTCCGTTTTTCCATGAGTGATTCAAACATTACCTTCTCGTGGGCAGCGTGCTGGTCAATAATGTACATTTTTTCGTTATATTGTACAATCCAGTAAGTATCAAAAACCTGTCCGATAATTTTATGCTTTGGTTTTGCAATATCACTTAAAAAGTTATCATATACATCTGTCACTTCCTGCTGTATTGGAGGTACGACACCCTCTTTTGCTACTATCGGCTTACCTTTCTGCGTAATCTTTGATGCTTTTGAATTATCAAGTGAGTTTGCTTCTTCTATGAAAGAAGGTGTAACAGTAGTTTTATTATAAAGAGTCTCTTCTCGTACACTACTGTTACCATCATCTGTATCTCCTAAAATATGCTGTCTTTTCGTTTCAAAAGGTTCTGGTGTATACTTTATATTTTCTCTTTTTTCTGATTGTTTTTCTAATTTTACATCTATAATATTGGGTTTCTCAATTAATGTATCATTGATACACTCTGAAATCATCGGATAAATTTTTTCAGATTTTCTAAAACGAAGTTCCATTTTAGAAGGGTGTACATTGACATCTAAAAATTCAGGATTAATTTCAAAGTTTAGTACAGTAAACGGATACTTGTGCTGCATTAATATAAATTTATATCCATCTTCTATCGCCTTGGAAATAATGTTACTTTTAATATATCTGCCATTAATAAAGTAATTCTCAAAAGTTCTGTTTCCTTTTGAAACAATGGCTTTTCCGATATAACCTGTGATGGACATAAAATCATTCTGTTCATTAATTTCAATAATGTTTTCTGTGATTTCTTTTCCATAAATACTATAAATAACATCTTTTAGACTGCCATTTCCCGATGTATGCACACGGACTTTGCCATTACTTTTAAAACTAATGGAAATCTCCGGATGCGAAAGAGCAATTTTTTCTACAATATCAGAAACATATCCTGATTCTGTCTGGGCGGTCCGCAAGAACTTGCGTCTGGCAGGGGTATTGAAAAAAATATTACTTACAATGAATGTGGTACCTACAGGAATACCAATTTCGTCATATCCAACTTCTTTTCCACCTTCGATACGGTAACGGATCCCTTCCATATTTGAAGCGGTTCTGGTTAATAATTCTACCTGGCATACTGCGGCAATACTGGATAATGCTTCACCACGGAACCCCAAAGAAGAAACGCTTAAAAGATCCAGTGCAGTTTTGATTTTACTTGTCGTATGACGCAGAAAAGCTATACGGACATCATCTTTTTCAATCCCTTTCCCATTGTCTGTGATACGGATAGATTTCGTGCCGCCTTCTTCAATTTCGATAGAAATCATTGTCGCACCTGCATCAATAGAATTTTCCATCAACTCTTTTACAATTGACGAAGGTCTTTCAACAACTTCTCCAGCCGCTATTTGATTAATTGTACTTTGATCCAGTTCTCTTATATTACCCATAGTCTTCCTTTATTTTACCAACGGTTTTTTAATTGGTTCTGTAATTTGTATAAATAGTTTAACCCATCAATTGGTGTCATTTCACCTAAATTTAATTCTTCAATTTCACTGATAATGGCATTTTCATTCATTGCAGCAAATAATGTCATCTGATGCGCCTCTAAATCATCATTCATTCCAGGTAAAACATTACTTCCCGGCTGTAATCCAGCAGCAATATCTTTAGCTCTTGTAGTAATGTCCGCATTACTCAACTCCACTACCAGCTCTTTTGCCCTGTTTAATACACTTTCAGGAACACCTGCTAATTTTGCCACCTGAATACCATAACTCTGGTCTGCACCACCTTTTATGATTTTTCTCAGGAATACAATATCATCTCCCTGTTCTTTTACGCTGATGCAGTAATTGTTTACTCCTGGAAGTGTGCCTTCTAACTCTGTCAGTTCATGATAATGGGTAGCAAATAAAGTCTTTGCACCTAAAATCTTTTTATCGCAGATATGTTCTACCACTGCCCAGGCAATGCTAAGTCCATCAAATGTGCTGGTTCCACGACCGATTTCATCTAAAATTAACAAACTGTCTGCCGTTGCATTTCTCAGAATATTTGCAACTTCTGTCATTTCTACCATAAATGTACTCTGACCACTTGCTAAATCATCTGATGCGCCTACACGGGTGAAAATCTTGTCACAGATAGATATGTTTGCCTCTTTTGCAGGAACAAAAGAACCAATCTGTGCCATCAGTACAATTAATGCGGTCTGTCTCATATAAGTGGACTTACCTGCCATATTCGGACCGGTAATAATAGATAACCGGTTTTTATTTGTATCCAAATATGTATTATTTGAAATAAACATATTATCCGGCATCATCTTCTCAACAACAGGATGTCTGCCATCTTTAATATCTATCAGCCCTTTTTCATTGATTTTAGGTTTTACATAATGATTGCGTTCTGCCACATAAGCTAAAGAGGCAAAAACATCAATCTTAGCAATCGCTTTTGCAGTCATCTGGATTCTGTTAATCTGCCGGAAAATTTCATCTCTCACAGAAGTGAAAATATTATATTCCAGAGAAAAGAGTTTGTCCTCAGCACCTACAATTACTTCCTCTAATTCTTTCAATTTGTCCGTTGTAAATCTTTCAGCATTTGTTAATGTTTGTTTTCTCACATAATAGTCAGGAACTAAGTCCTTAAAGGAATTTGATACCTCTATATAATACCCAAAAACTTTGTTAAACTTAATCTTTAACTTATTGATTCCTGTCTTCTCTTTTTCCTCTGCTTCTAAATCTGCAAGCCAGCCTTTTCCTTCTGTTTTTGCTGCACGAAGCCTGTCAATTTCTTCATGAAATCCTGTACGGATAATGCCTCCTTCTTTTATATTAATCGGTGGATCATCTGTAATAGATTCCCTAATTAGAGAAGAAATATCCTCTAAAGTATCTAACTGATTATATAATTCTATAAATAAAGGTGATTTAAAATCACTGATAATATTCTTGATATGTGGAAGCATTTCCAGTGAAGTTTTAAAAGCAATTAAGTCCCTTGGATTTGCAGATTTATAAGAAATTTTACTTAAAAGTCTCTCTAAATCATAAATTGGAGACAGATATTCTCTGAGTTCATCTCTCGTGATAATCGATTTATTTAATTCCTCTATCACCTTTTGCCTATTCGTAATTTCTTCTTTAGAAATCAGAGGCTGCTCAATGTAGCCACGGAGAGTTCTTGCACCCATAGCCGTTTTCGTTTTATCAAGCACCCATAATAAGGAGCCACGCTTCTGTTTTTCTCTCAATGTCTCACACAATTCCAGATTCCGTCTGGTAGAAGTATCAAGAATCATAAAAGTACTTGTAGAATAAGGAACTAATTTAGATAGATGTGATAAAGAGTTTTTCTGTGTCTCATAAAGATATTTCAATAAAGAACCAGAAGCAATCACTGCAAGAGACATTTCAGAAATACCAAGACCTGACAAGTCGATAATTCCAAAATGGTCTTTTAATACTTCACTACAGTTATCTTCATCAAAATACCATTCCTCCAACTCAAAAACAGAGATAGATAATCTGTTTTTGATATCATCAATATCCATACCACACATCAAAAAAGCATGATTACATATGATTTCACTAGGCATAAACTTATTGATTTCATCTACGACGTTTCTCTCGGAATAGACTTCTGTAACATAATAATCACCAGTAGTAACATCAGCAATAGAAATGCCAAACTTTCCTCCAATATAAGCGATGGACATCAGATAGTTATTTTTACCTTCTTCTATAGCGTTTGTATTTAAGTTCGTACCGGGAGTTACGATTCTTGCAACCTCTCTTCTTACGAGTCCCTTCGCTTCAGCAGGATCCTCTGCCTGCTCTACAATACATACCTTATATCCTCTGGTAACTAATTTATTAATATATGTATCGACCGCATGATAAGGAACACCACACATAGGTGCCCTCTCGTCAAGACCACAGCTTTTACCTGTTAATGTAATTTCCATAACCTTTGAGGCTTCTAATGCATCATCAAAAAACATCTCATAAAAATCGCCCAGTCTGTAAAAAATAATACAGTCATCATGTTTCTTTTTTGTATCTAAATAATTTTTCATCATCGGTGTAAGGTCATCATAATGATTCTCCCATACATCCTGCATCATTTGCGGTAAACTCATTTTTATTCCACCATTTCTCCCATGTAATAAAATCCTTTTGCTTCTTTCAGATAAACATGAACAATCTTTCCAATATCATTTTTTGAAGCTTTAAAATGAACAACAGAATTGTTGCTTAATCTTCCGGAAACATAACCTTCTATCTTTTTGTTTTCTTCTTCGATTAAAACTTCCTGCGTAGTTCCCTCCAAGACAGCTGTTTTTTCTCTGGAAATTTCGTTAATCACACTGAGAAGTCTGTCAAATCTGTCCTTGACAACATCTTCAGTAACCTGATCAGGCATCTTCGCTGCAGGTGTTCCAGAACGTTTCGAATAGATAAATGTAAATGCCGAGTCGTAACGTGCCTTTTTTACAACATCTAACGTTTCAAGAAAATCTTCTTCTGTTTCTCCCGGAAATCCAACAATAATATCTGTTGTAATTCCAATATCAGGAATTGCTTTTCTTAACTTTTCTACTAATACTAAATACTGTTCTTTATTGTAATGTCTGTTCATAATTTCTAACAATCTGGAACTTCCTGACTGCAGAGGTAAATGCATCTGTTTACATATCTTATTGGATTTTGCCATCACTTCTATTAATTCATCGGATAAATCCTTTGGATGGGAAGTCATGAACCGAATACGTTTTAATCCGTCAATATTTTCGATTCTTTCTAATAATTGTGCAAAAGAAATAGGATTATCCAACGTTTTTCCGTATGAATTCACATTCTGCCCCAAAAGCATAACTTCTACGACACCATTATTTACCAGTTCTTTTATTTCAGAAATAATATCTTCTGGATTTCTGCTTCGTTCTCTTCCTCTTACATAAGGGACAATACAGTAACTGCAGAAATTGTTGCAGCCATACATTATATTCACACCAGATTTGAAACTATATTTTCTGACACTTGGAAGGTCTTCCACAATTTCCGTCGTACCATCCCAGATATCTTCTATCTTATGTCCGCTGATAAATCTTTCATATAACAGTTCTGCCAGCAAAAATACATTATGTGTTCCGAAAATAATATCTATAAACCGGTAACTTTTATTTAATTTTTCTACAACGTGTTCTTCCTGCATCATACAGCCACAAAGTCCGATAATCATTTCCGGATTTTTTTCTTTAATTTTAGAGAGATATCCCAGTCTTCCATATATTTTTAAATTTGCATTTTCCCTGACTGTACATGTGTTATATAAAACAAGATCAGCATGTTCATCATCTGTTTCTTCATAACCAATCTGTGCTAAAATTCCCATTAGTTTTTCAGAATCTTTAAAATTCATCTGACAACCAAAAGTAACCACACATGCTGTCAGTTTTCTGCCAAGCGTCCGTTCTTTGTTTTTTACAATCTCCCTGCACTTGTCCATATAAAATTGTTGTTTTTCAGTTTCATTTGTAAAGCTCATAGTATTCTCCTAAATATTACTGATAACCTCACATACATCAATATCGTGAGGCTGTGTTTTTATGTCATTCATCATCTGAAAATCATATGCCACCCCAATCGTATAGGGATGATAAGTTTCTAAGAAACGATCATAGAAACCGCCTGCCTGTCCGATTCTTTCCCCTTTACTTGAAAAAACCACTCCGGGAACCAAAACGAGATCAGCTTTTCTCGCCTGTACAGTAATTATTGGTTCTGGAATGTTAAAATGACCTGTTTTCAGATTATCTAAATTATCAATTTCAGCAAAAATCATCTTACCCTGTTTATTAACTACTTTTGGCAGGGCAATGATTTTTCCATTATTTAGTGCATGAATAATTACTGGCAGAATATCTACTTCATTTTGAACAGGATAATAACAGTAAATACATTCACTATTCTGATATATTTTGTGATTTAAAATTTTCTGACAGATAATATTACTTTTTTCTATTACATCTTCTCTGGTCATAAGCATTCTTTTTTGCTTTATTTCTTTTCGAAGATAGTCTTTATATTCTTTGATATTCATATTAATTTTCACGTTTCGATTTTACTTTTGTAATGGAACCATCAGGATTCTTTATGCTCACATTGTCAAGAGAGGCAGAAAGACTATTCAACATAGCCATGCGGTATTCCGTTCGAAGAGTTTTCTGTTCTTCTAATTCTGCCTCGGTCAACCCTGTGGTTTTTGATTTTTTATATAGTTCATTAATACGTTTTATTTTTTTCTCGTCCATTATTTTAAAAATATATAGGATGTTTCTCTGTCGGATGATACAGAGCCGATATATTCTCCTCTCTCCTGCAATATTGTCTTTTTATGTGGAAATTTATGAATGCATACAACAGGATATTCCTTGCCAAAAATTGGTTTTTCAACAGATGTCGAAATAACCGTGTTGTTATTCACAAACCGCACATCAAATTCTTCCGGATATGTAGCATCAATTTCATTGGAAATCAAATTGAAAAACTGTGTCCCTGTAGATTTTTTCATAATCATATATGGAGTGTCCTCAATCACTGTAGCATTCTTCAGCAGATACTCTCCAGTCGTTGTTTTATTAATACAAGTATAAATCTCCTTTGTCTCAATATCATAGAAAATAATATTTTCATCATTATCCTCATAATTAAACTTTGAGTAAATCAGGAAATTCTCTATGATTTTCGCATTAATAACAGTCGTGTCGTAATAAGACTGGTCTACAGCATTCATAACAAGATTTGGCTGGTCTAACTGCAAATCGCTGATAAACTGTTGTATATTTAATACAAACAGCGATTCTACAGCAGCTTCCTCTTTTGTTAAATTAGCATGCCTGTTATTTTGAAATACAGAATATCCTGTTTTCATGATACAGCTTTTCTCGTTGTAAGGCAGAATAAATTCAATACCATTACGAACCAGATTCTCATCCTGAATTACTAACTGTTTATTTTTTATAAAATTAAATAATATTAGTGAAAAATCAAAAAATTCTTTTAGTTTTCTATTTTCACTTACCTTTGGAAGGGCACGCTGAATAATCAGATTCGCATCATCTAAAATAAATATCTTAATCTGTTTGTTATTTGGATATAAATTGATATTGTCCTTCAAAGATATGATTTTCGTATGGGTATGGTCTGTAATATTATATCTGATAATTCCAAAGGAATAAGTCCCATCATGCATATCAATATATTCCGTAAAATATAAATATTCAGATTCATTCTGGCAGTCAGTAATATTAAAAATATCCACTTTATCAGAATACGGCATAACTTCTTTTCTTACATTTTCTTCAAGATAATATAAGTAATAACGAACCTTTGGTAAATTTGTAAAAGGTCCCTGTTCATATTCCTTTTCTAGAATAATATCATCTTTTAAATGCAGACCGTTGAAATATTCTGATTGTGCTAAAAAACGAATATTCATAATGCTCTCCTTAATTAATAATTGTATCATCCGCATCTTTTTTATTGTACAAAAGCATACGAATACATCTTTATATAATACTACAAAATGAGTAAAAAGTCATTATTTTATAATAATTCTTTCTGTGGTTGATATGTTTTTGCAATCTGTTCAAACATTTTCATTCCGTCAATTGCTGCGGAAGTAATACCTCCTGCATATCCTGCTCCTTCTCCTGCCGGCATCAAACCGGCAATATTTGTTTCAAAATCATCATTACGAATGATTCTTACCGGCGAAGAGGTTCTGGTTTCTACTGCTGATAATACCACATCTTCGTTGCTAAATCCGTCGATTTTCTTACCGAAATAATCAATTCCTTCAATTAAGGCTTCTACAATATATTTAGGAAAAATCGTATTTAAATTTGTCAGTTTATATTTTCCTTTTATTTGTGGGATAATACTTCCCAGTTTTGTTGTAGAAACATTATTTTTGAAATCAGAATAAATCTGAACAGGTATCTTTCCTTCTCCTAGTTCATAAGCTCTATTTTCCAGTTCTCTTTGATAGGCAATTCCTGCTAAAGGATGATGATTGCAAAAATCATCTGATGTAACAGTGACTACCATGGCGCTATTAGCATTACATCCGTCCCTTTTCGAATAACTCATCCCATTCACAACTTTTCCATTGTCTTCCGAAGAAGAATCTACTACATACCCCCCCGGACACATACAGAAGGAATAAACTCCTCTGTTTTTACTTGTTTTGTATGTAAGTTTATAATTGGCAGCTCCCAGACGCCCGTCCTCAAAACCATATTGACTTTTGTTTATCATAGTTTGTTTGTGTTCTATCCTTACACCCAGAGCAAAAGGTTTCTGTTCCATATGAACACCTTTTTCATAAAGCATATGAAAAGTATCTCTGGCACTGTGTCCGATTGCCAGAATACATATATCAGTCTCTATGACTTTATGATTGCTTAGATGAATTTTACACAGTTTATTATTGTTATATGAAATATCTGCAAGACTTGTATTAAAATAAAACGTGCCACCTTTTTCAATAATATATTTGCGCATGTTAGAAACAATCTTTTTTAAAACATCTGTTCCGATATGTGGCTTTGCATCATATAATATTCTTTCGTTTGCACCAAATTTCACAAAAGTCTCTAAAACAAAACGGATTCGGTTTTCTTTATCTTTAATTCCGGTATTTAACTTTCCATCCGAAAAAGTACCGGCACCACCTTCACCAAACTGAACGTTGCAATTCAGGTTTAATTCACCATTTTCCCAAAATTCTTCTACGATTCGCGAACGGTTCTCTACTGTATCTCCACGCTCAATAATAATTGGAGCAAATCCGTTCATTGCCAGAAGATATGCCGCAAACATACCTGCCGGACCAAAACCTATGACAATTGGTCGATGATTCATTGGTTTGTTGCCTGATAATTTATAAGAGTAATATTTTTCTTCCTGTATTGCCAGCACGTTTTTTCGTGACTTATGATAAGACTCGACATATAATCCTATAGAATAAACTTTTGAAATCTGTGATTTATTCCTGGCATCGACAGAATATTTTAATATTTTCCATTTCTTAACTTCCTGTTCGGAAATACCTGCTGTTTTTAAAGCTTTTTTATAAGCATTCTGTTCATCTTGGTTGATATTAAGTTTAATATTTGATACTTGCAATAAAATCATTATTTACAGCTTCCTCCTGCAATCATTCCACTTGCCCATGCAAAATGTAAATTATAACCACCACAGATTCCGTCCACATTAATTATCTCTCCGGCAAAAAACAGATTCTTTATCTTTTTCGATTCCATTCTTTCTGGATCAATCTCATCCGTAGAGACCCCGCCTGCTGTCGCTTGAGCAAATTCAAATCCCCGTCTCTTCTGAACAGAAATGTTATAATTTTTTATCAATCCTGCCAGTTCACTGATTTTATCTTTATCTATTGTATGACACGCCTGATTATGTATATTTAATTTTGTTGTAAATAAAACTGCAATCTTATCCGGAAAGAGTCCGTTTAAAACAATATCTGTGTTTTTTTCCTTTCCGTTCATGATAAGATGCGATATCATGTTCATGAGCTGCTCTTCTGAAAATTCCGGCATAAAATCAATTTGTATCGTATCTCCAGTCGTTACGAGACGGCTGATATTAAAAACAGGAATACCGGATAGTCCATATTCTGTAATTTGTAAATCCCCTGTGTGTTTATGTCCTTTCGCAGTGACAGATGCATGAATGCGTACACCGGATGCTTTACTTAGGAGATTATCATTACATATGAGTGCAGTCAGTGCAGGTTTTGGAGAAACAACAGTATGATGTAATTCTTCTGCCAATTTATAACCGGAGCCATCAGAACCCGTTTTTTTGAAACTGCATCCTCCGGTTGCCAGAATTAACTGGTCACATTCTAATTCGATACCGATATCTATCAGAAATCTGTCATTTTCCAAACAAATTTTATGTACATTATTATTGGCTTTTATTTTCACACCTAAATCAAGAGCTGCATTTCTTAAAATTGTAAGAACGGAACCTGCCTGTAAACTCATTGGATAAATATACCCATTCTTAGAACAGGTATATAAACCAATAGATTCAAAAAATTCTTTTATCTTTGTTACTGGATATTTTTCTAAAATACTGTCAATAAATTCAGGGTTACCATAATACATGGAACTATTCATTTTTTCATTGGAGATATTACATCGCCCATTTCCCGTAATTAAGATTTTTTTTCCTGCCTGTTTTTCATGCTCAATAATAATCACTTCTGATTTATTTCTTGCAGCCTGAATCCCGGCAGCCAGCCCGGCCGCACCTGCTCCAATAATAATTGTTCTCATAGCGGTAAATCCTTTCATCAACTTGTATTGGCTTCTAGATATTTAAATAATTCTTCTGAATTTTCTAAATAAATTCCATCATTTAAAATATTCTTTTCGCTTGTGGATAATCTTGAAATATTAATGTCTGTTTCAGCGATCACAGTGGTTTTATCACTTTTATACACAAAAATTACATCGCCGATTGCTTTTACCCAGTACCCTTCTTCTTTTTGTTCATTATCTTTTGGCTGAACATCCACTGTTTTTTCATTATACAGCAAATCTTCTTCCATACCTGTTTTCAGTCCACAAAAATATGCAATTCCAAAACCGAAAACAAAAATTGTCAAATAAAAAATATATGCCCGTCTGTTCATAAGTTTTCTCCTATTTCAACTACAAACCCAAAGATTAAAGTTATCTTAATCTTTTACTCCTTGCATATATTTTTTACATTTTTTGTTATTTTATACATTCTTTTTACAAAAGATGGACTTTTTTTAAGATGCCAATCAATACAGTTCCCTTTGGCATTGCATACAATTCATCTTCTGTAATTGTTTTCGTGAATATCAACACAATTCCATATACACAGACGCCAATAAGTATAGCTAATATAGTCCATATTGCATTGATTGGAAGTAATAACATTCCAAGTTTATAAACAATAAGACATCCAATGCCCATAACTACCGCGCAAATAAATGGTTTAATCAATGTAAACTGAATTTCCTGCCGATATCCTAAATATCGTTTGATTGAAAAAGAATTTAATATAGCTACTGTCATTGCGAACGTAAAATCACCAATAACAACTGCATAAATTCCCAATCGGAAAACAATTAATAATACAGGTAATACGATTAAATGAATGCCTAATGAAATAGCAGAGTTTTTAATTGGGACATTTAATTTATCAATCCCTTGTAAAATAGCATTACTAATGGTTGATAGTGAAAATGCCACTACAGTAAAGACACTAAAAATCATAATGATAACTGTATCATTTATCTTGCTTCCAAATAACATCGCATTAATTGGACCACCCAATACAGACAATCCCATACCACATGGAAAAGCTATCAACATAGAGAATTTTTGTGCCAAGGTCACTTTACTTTTAACAGCCAGTTGATCTTTTGCAGTGTAAGATCTGACAAGAGACGGCACAATCGCTGTTGATAAAGAAGATGCAATCGCTATCGGCATTGTGGTCAATAATCTATAATAGCCGGAATAAATGCCCCATGACGCACTATTTGTTTTTTCGCTGACATGAAAAATACCAACCATAATATTTTGATAGATAGGATTGTCCAATAAATTTCCAATATTATATATAGTGGTACTTAATAGTACTGGTGTAATGGTCCATAAAATGATTTTTGTAATCGTACCATAACTGTCTTCTATGCCTGTTCTATCCCGCTTTTTACGCTTTTTGATAATATCTTTATTAATCCAGACAATAAAGAACATAAACAAAAGAGCTGTTAATGCTCCTGCTAAAGTACCTAAAGTTCCACCTGCAGCGGCATAAGAATCTTTTAATACTCCAGCCTCTTTTGCTACTTTTGATAAACTATATCCATATGCTCCCAACTCATAAGCAGCCAAAATGCTGACAAATGCATTAATTATCTGCTCAAATACCTGAGAAACCGCTGTAGGAACCATATTCCCCATTCCCTGAAAATATCCTCTCACAACGCCTAAAATACAGGCAATTGTCAGAGTCGGTGCCAAAACTCTTAAAGCTACAGATACTGGCGGCATCTTGTAGACAGTGTAGGCAATCCAATCTGCCCCCAAAAATAAAAACAATCCAAAACAAACACCGATTACTGTTCCATAGAGCAAAGCCCCTTTAAACACCTTATGAGCGTTTCGAAACTGCCGCTTCTGCAATTTTTCCGAAATGATTTTTGATACTGCCAACGGCATGCTCTGCGATGACAATAAAATTAAAATATTATAAAAATCAAAGGCTGTTCCATAATATCCTAATCCCACATCGCCCAATATTCTATTTAAAGGTATTCTATAAATTAATCCGATAACGCGAACAAGTATTCCCGCAAATGCGAGAATACTGCCCTGAATCAAAAAACTATTTTTATTTGATTGATTGCCCATACTTCAATAAGTTCCTTAAATTATTTTTTCTTTTTTGAAATTTTCACATTATCTGCATATTCATTCTGAACCATACAAATCCATGTTTTTCCTGTGTTAAGTTTTATTTCCTCACCATTTTCATTCAGATATTTCGTCTGACCGCTTCTCTGTTCAGCTTTCTGCCATGTGATTTTTTCTGCTTTTCCATTCGTAATAAACCAACCTTTTCCATTTCCTGACAGTGTCATATCAAGACTCTTGTTATCAGGATATAACGTAGCGTTTACAAACTGAATGATAATATTGGAACAATGTAACTGCTTATTGTTCTGATCATCAATATGTTTGTTACCATACTGGTAACGATAGTATTGTCCATCTTTTTTGTTAAAAACAAAATATGGCTTATTAATCATATAACCAAGGTCTACTCTGTTTGCTGTTTTTCCTGTTTCTAAATTGATTTTATTATCTGCTTCCGCAAACTCAAAATGTCCTTTGTAATCCTTTTCATAGTTTGCTCTATATTTAAGTTCTTTGACTGCTTTCTTCAAATTTTCTCCGGAAGTAAAACAGTTATGAGGTGCTACTCTGTCAGATGTTCTAAAGAAATATTTTTCTCCTGTCAGTGAACTTACTGTATCAATTTTTCCGCTCTTTAAATATTCCAGAGCATACTTAGATTGTCCAAAATGACTGTAAACCGCATCCCACTCATTCGCAAAAGAGCAATAATAAATTCTACAGCTTCTTACAGAACCCATCTTCTTTACCTTTTCATAATCTTCAAAAATCCCCATAATTCTGGTAATAGCCCCCTCTACAGGTGCTTCATAGCAGATATCAGCATTGTACAAACCGGAATGTGGAATCGCGTTAATGATATTATTGTACATTAATGCAACAGGTCTTTTATTTGCTATCCCCGGTTTTGTATATTCTCCTGTTAATTTGCTTTTTACTTTTCCTGCATTTGGGTCTTCTGTTACTACCTCTGTTTCAGTCACGGTAGTTTCTTCCTGTCTGCCCTCTTTCTTTTTTTCACTGCCAAACATAAATATGCAGACTACTGCAACAATTGCAATAATAAAAACAGCAACTGTTGAACCAATAAAAATTTTCTTGTTTTTTAACATTTTTTCTCCCTCGTTATTCCTAAATTTTCTAAGATTATATTCTGCATCTTTTCCATTTCTACCCGTTCATGATCTTCCATATGGTCGAAACCAAAAAGATGTAACATACTATGTGCTGTCAGAAATGCCAGTTCTCTTTTGATGGAATGATTATATTCCTCTGCCTGACTTAATACCTTATCATAGGATATTACTATATCTCCCAGCATTAATTCACCTGTATCCGGGTGAAAACATTCTAACATTTCATCAAACTGTTGAAACTCCCCTGCCTGTCCATATTCCAGCAATGGAAAAGATAACACATCTGTGGGGTTATCTATTTCTCTTTGCTGTCTGTTAATTTCTTTTATCTCATTATTATCAACAATGGTAACATTCACTTCACATTCATAAGGACATTCAATAAAATCCAATGCCTCTTCAATTACTGAATGAATAATGTTTTGATAGTCAATAATAATGTCTTTTAAATATTTATTTTCTATATATACACTCATTTTTTATTCTCTTTAATATTTTTTAGTCTTATCCGAATAAAGTTATCTGCCCTTTTTATCGCTTTGCCGGGTCTGCCTTTTTTCTTCATACTCTTCATATGCTTTCACAATCTTCTGTACTAGAGGATGTCTAACAACATCATTGTTATCAAGAAAAGCAAAACCGATATCTTCTACTTTTTTTAATACTTTTAATGCGACATCAAGCCCGGATATAACATCTCTCGGTAAATCTTTCTGTGTCCTGTCTCCAGTCACGATAACCTTTGAGCCAAATCCGATACGGGTAAGAAACATCTTCATCTGTGCAGGGGTTGTGTTCTGTGCTTCGTCCAGAATAATAAAGGCATTATCCAGAGTTCTTCCTCGCATATAAGCAAGTGGTGCCACTTCAATAATTCCTTTTTCAGTATTGGTAACAAAACTTTCTGCTCCCATAATCTGATAGAGGGCATCATAGAGTGGTCTTAAATAAGGATCTACCTTACTCTGTAAATCTCCCGGAAGAAACCCAAGGTTTTCCCCTGCTTCAATCGCAGGTCTTGTCAAAATAATTTTATTTACTTCATTATTTCTAAGAGCTGTAATTGCCATCGCCATGGCTAAATATGTTTTACCAGTTCCTGCAGGACCGATACCAAACACAATCATTTTATCCCGTATTAAATCTACATAACTTTTCTGCCCTAAAGTTTTTGGCTTAATAGGTTTTCCCATAACTGTTCTACAGATAATACTATCATCCAATTCTACAATAGCCGCTTCTTTTTCTTCAAAACATAGAGATAAAGCATAATCAACATTCTGCTCTGTTATCTCATTTCCTCTTCTGGCTAATTCCATTAACTGATGAAAAACATTTTTTGCTCTTCTTGTTGCATCTTCTCCACCAATAATCTTCAATTCATTGTCTCTGGAAATAATTGTTACATGCAGCGTACGTTCAATTTTTTTGATATTACTATCAAACTGTCCAAACACTGTTTTCTCATATTCTGCCGGAATATCAATGATACTTTCTATTACGCTCATTTATAAAAATACCTTTCACTGTCCTTTCGTTTCGTCATTTACAGATTCTTTTTCCATGTTTATTTTTTGGATATCCTCATCAAGAATATAAGAAACCTTTCCTAAAGGTTCCAGACAAACAATGTCTCCTGTGCAGATATAAGAATCCCACTGTTTTACTATTTTAACATTTTTTTCAAGTATTTTGTAGCCTTTTTGTTCCATTATTAATAATTTGTTGTACAATCGTTTTTCTAATATCTTTGTGGCTTCTTTTTTTGTATATTTACATTTTAGAGAGTTGTATGGCATTACAGTATACTTTTGTATACATATTGGTAGATAATAATTGCCAAATCCCTTTAATTTTATTTCTTTGTATGCTATATTTTTATTCTTAGTATTACCTGTTTTAACCCATTTATATCCACTGATGGAAGGAAGATAATAAGAATAACCTTTCTTATAATCTCTTTTCTTATAATTAATTTTTAATTCATCTTTATACTCATACTTTGTTTTTCCTATAATTTCACCATCAGAATTACATGGTTTTGTAAAAAGTTTCTGTTCTGACTCATCAAAAACATCTACTAGTCCATTGATTAATATTGTCCCCTCTTTTACTTTATCTCCCACTTTAACCCCGGGTACTCCGGTTCTCACAAGAATAGATACAATTTCAGCGTCTTTGTTTGCGGCAATATGATATGGTTTTGTCTCTTTTTTAGAAATTTCCGTGATATAATTTTCTTTGATATGTACGATTAAATTTGTTCCTTTTATTTCTGCACATACCCAGCTGATATCATTATATTTTTTTCTGATTTTTTTCTCCAGTTCCTCGCAGTTAATCTTCTTTTTTGACACCCCCTCTTTGATATCTTGAGAATAAATATAATTTTTTAACTTATTTGTTGTATATGTATAATTTCCTTCAATCGATATTTCCCATATATATCTCGAACATAAAATTAATCCGCTGATAAACACAAAAGCAAATACCATTGCCACTTTAAAAATAAATTTATTTACAAGCTTTGTATATAAGCCTTTTTCATTTAATTTTAAAATATGAATGTTATTTTCTTTTAATATATTTAATGTCTCTTCAATATCTGTATAATCTACACAAAATCTTGTTCTATCATCTTCATTTATAATATTTCTGATGTTAATTTTATGGGCAGCATTTAGCACCCTGTATATATATTTTCTATCAATTATAATTTCATAAAAATGAAACTTCATTAATACACCCACCTATAATCATTGATTCGCAATTATAAAATTTTACACATAAAGAAGTTCCTGTGATTTTAATTAGATACTTTTTACATACAATTTCTATTTCTTCTTCACATAACTTTTTTATACATTTGAAATTTTCTAGAACAATTTCCCTGTTTCCTGTCATTTGTATCAGACATTCATGGTTTACTACATCTCTTGGAATATCATATTCGTTGTCTACATTAAACATATAAAACCTTCAATATGTGCTCATACTATTTTATGAGTGGGAAAGCCGGTTTATACAAAAGAATTCGTATTATCTTTGAAATAGGTAATCATTTGCCAGGCTTTTGCAACATAAAAAGCCAGGACACAAGTCCTGACTTTTTATCATTAATTATATTTGCGCTTTCTAGCAGCTTCTGATTTCTTCTTACGCTTTACGCTTGGTTTTTCGTAATGTTCTCTTTTACGAATCTCCTGCTGAATTCCAGCCTTCGCGCAATTTCTCTTGAATCGACGTAATGCACTGTCGATTGATTCGTTTTCTTTTACGATAACGCTTGACATCTGTTCTTCCCTCCCTTCAGTTATAGATTCCTAAAACTGTAGGTATTTGTGTTAAAACACCTTAAATATTATAGCATATATTTCCATGTAGTCAACCTTAATTTGTTTTTTAGAAAATAAATATAAGTAACATACACAAATATTTTTTATAATAATGATTCTAATATCTCTTTTGCCTTTGCTACAGCTTCATCTGCACCGGCTGGATTTTTTCCTCCTGCCTGAGCCATGTTTGGACGACCGCCACCGCCACCGCCGACACATTTTGCAATTTCTTTAATCATATTACCAGCATGGGCTCCTTTTGATATTGCATCGTCATCTGCCATGACAATTACGTTTGCTTTATCTGCAGTCGTTGATACAATGACTACAACACCGCCGCCCATCTTCTCTTTCAAATTGTCTCCAAGATTTCTTAAACCATTCATATCTACATCAGATACTTTTGTTGCAAGCAGTTTTACACCATTTACTTCTTCCACATTGTTTAATACATCTCCGACAGACTCATTTGCCATTTTCGCTTTTAATTTCTCATTTTCACTGGATAAAGCCTTGATTTCATCATGTAATGACTGAATCTTCTTTGCTAATCCATTTGGCTCTGATTTCGCAATTTTTGCTGCTTCATGAAGAGTTTCTTCCATCTCAGCATAATACTTCATAAGACCAGTTCCTGTTAATGCCTCAATTCTACGAACTCCTGCTGAAATACCTGCCTCGGAAATAATCTTGAAATATGAAATTGTGCTGGTATTAGAAACATGAGTACCACCGCAAAGCTCTACAGAGTAATCTCCCATAGATACAACTCTTACAGTATCACCATACTTCTCACCAAACAATGCCATAGCACCTGTTTTCTTTGCTTCTTCTAAACTCATTTCCTTTGTAATAACATCTAATCCCTTAGCAATCTGTTCATTAACCATAGCTTCTGCTTTCTGAATTTCTTCTTTGGTCATTGCCTGGAAATGGGTAAAATCAAATCTTAATCTATCTGCATCTACGTAGGAACCTGCCTGTTCTACGTGTTCTCCTAGAACAACCTTTAACGCTTTCTGTAATAAATGTGTAGCACTGTGGTTCTTTGCTGTAGAATTTCTTAATGTAGCATCCACTTTTAATACAGCCTTATCTCCTGCCTGTAGCATACCTTTTGTAACATATCCTACATGTCCAATCATACTACCATGAAGTTTAATTGTGTCAACTACTTTAAACTGTCCATTTGCAGTCTCAATGATACCTTTATCACCGGACTGACCACCCATGGTTGCATAGAACGGAGTTTCCTCTACAACAATTGTTCCCTTATCTCCATCTGCAAGAGCCTGTACAACCTCATTTTCCGTAGTAAGCGCTGTAATCACAGAATCTTCTGCTAATCTTTCATAGCCTACAAATTTTGATGTGAGACTGTTATCAAGACTCTCATATACTGTCTCATCAGCTCCCATATAATTAGTTGTTTTACGAGCCTTTCGTGCAGTTTCCCTCTGAACATCCATGGCCTTTTTAAAACCTTCTTCATCTACAGAGAATCCTTTTTCTTCAAGAATTTCCATCGTAAGATCAAGAGGAAAACCATATGTGTCATATAATTTAAAAGCGTTATCTCCGGATAACATCTTTTCATTCTTTGCTTCCATTTCTGCTTCCATCTCAGCAAGAATACTTAAACCAGTATCAATCGTCTTATTGAATTTATTTTCTTCTTCTGTTAAGACCTTGAAAATCATGCTCTTCTTTTCGTCTAATTCCGGGTATCCATCTTTAGAACCTTCAATCACTGTTTTAGAAAGATCTGATAAGAACATACCTTTTACACCTAAAAGTCTTCCATGTCTTGCAGCACGTCTGATTAATCTTCTTAAAACATATCCTCTTCCTTCATTAGATGGCATAATACCATCAGAAATCATAAATGTTGCTGAACGGATATGGTCTGTAATAATTCTGATAGAAACATCCCATTTGTATTCTTTCTTATATTCTTTTCCTGAAATTTCACAAACTTTATCTCTGAGAGACTTAATCGTATCTACATCAAAAATAGAATCTACATCCTGAACGACTGTAGCAAGACGTTCCAATCCCATTCCTGTATCAATATTTTTATTCTGTAATGTCTCGTAATTTCCTTTTCCGTCATTTTCAAACTGTGTAAATACATTATTCCAGATTTCAATATATCTGTCACATTCACAACCTACTGTACAGCCAGGCTCTCCACATCCGTATTTTTCTCCTCTGTCATAATAGATTTCAGAACATGGACCACAGGGACCGGCACCATGCTCCCAGAAATTGTCTTCCTTGCCAAACTTAAAAATACGCTCCTTTGGTATGCCCATTTCTTTATTCCAGATTTCAAAAGCTTCATCATCTTCCAAATAAACAGATGGATATAATCTGTCTGCATCAAGACCGACAACCTCTGTCAAAAATTCCCATGACCAGTGAATTGCTTCTGTTTTAAAATAATCTCCAAAAGAGAAGTTGCCAAGCATTTCGAAAAATGTACCATGACGGGCTGTCTTTCCGATATTTTCAATATCACCAGTTCTGATACATTTCTGACAGGTTGCCATTCTTGTTTTTGGCGGAATCTCCTGTCCTGTAAAATATGGCTTTAACGGTGCCATACCTGCATTGATTAATAATAAACTATTATCATTGTGAGGAACTAATGAATAACTTCCTCTTACCAGATGATCCTTTGACTCAAAAAAGTCTAAAAACATCTGTCTTAATTCATTTAATCCATATTTCTTCATTGTACTTTCCTCCAATACTAATCAGCTTTTATCTGATGAAATGCTTTTTTTCCTTTTTTAATCAAAATAACACCTTCATCATTATAATCCGCTGTAGTAAATGCTGCATCTATCGCTGTAACTTTTTCTCCATTTACAGATACACCACCCTGCTGAACAAGTCTTCTTCCTTCACCTCTTGAAGAAACAAGTTTTGTATCTACTAAAATCGTCAAAATATCTTTTCCTGCATCTAATTCATCTTTAGAATATGTTGTCGTTGGTAAATCTCCGGAAATACCACCTTTTGCAAACATATTCTTTGCAGCTTCCAATGCTTTCTTTGCTTCATCTTCACCATGAACCAACTCCGTCAATTCGTATGCAAGAATCTCTTTTGCTTTATTCAGCTCTGCACCTTCCCAGACTTCCATTTCCTGAATCTGCTCTATCGGAAGGAATGTAAGCATCTTGAGACACTTGATAACATCTGCATCATCCACATTTCTCCAGTACTGGAAAAACTCATATGGAGATGTCTTTTCAGGGTCCAGCCACACTGCACCGCTGACAGTTTTTCCCATCTTCTTTCCTTCTGAATTGAGAAGTAATGTAATTGTCATAGCTGAGGCATCTTTGCCAAGTTTACGTCTGATAAGTTCTGTGCCACCTAACATATTACTCCACTGGTCATCGCCTCCAAACTGGAGATTACAGCCATAATCCTGGAATAATTTGTAGAAGTCGTAACTCTGCATAATCATATAGTTAAACTCTAAGAAACTAAGACCTCTCTCCATTCTCTGCTTGTAACATTCTGCTGTAAGCATTCTATTGACACTAAAATGAGGGCCAACCTCTCTCAATACATCAATATAATTTAAATCCATTAACCAGTCTGCATTATTCACCATTAAAGCTTTTCCTTCAGAAAAGTCAATGAATCTGCTCATCTGTTTTTTGAAACACTCAATATTATGTTCGATTGTCTCCTTTGTCATCATCTGACGCATATCTGTCTTGCCGGAAGGGTCGCCAATCATTGCAGTTCCGCCTCCAAGTAATGCAATTGGTTTATTGCCTGCCATCTGCAGCCTTTTCATCAGACATAATGCCATAAAATGACCTACATGAAGGCTGTCTGCTGTAGGGTCAAAACCAATATAAAAAGTTGCTTTTCCATTATTTATTAAATCTTTGATTAATTCTTCATCCGTAACCTGTGCAATCAGACCACGTGCTTGTAATTCTTCGTATGTGTTCATTTCTTATTCTCCTTCTTTCGCATATCTTCCCTATGCTTCAATCAACTATTGATTGTAGCATAGGAATAGGGATTTTACAATAAACGTTTGGAAGAAAAATGCAAAAGCTATAAAAGAATACAAATTACGCCTCTGCTTTGGTCGTTCGTTATCTTTTCTATTGTCCCCTGCATTCTGCTTCTTGTGTCTTCCGTCAGGTTATTGATTTTATTCATAATGCCTTCATCTACAATCTGTCCGATAGATTTGCCAAAGATATTCGTCTCCCAGATGTTAGAATCTTCTTCGTTTTTATTGATAAAATTAATTAAATCTTTTGCCTGTTCTTCATCGCCAATAATCGGAGAAATTTCTGTTAAAATATTTGCTTTCACAAAATGAATAGATGGTGCAGTTGCTTTGATTTTCACACCATACTTGTTACCATTTTTAATTAACTCAGGATTCTCTAAAACAATTTCCTCTTTATCCGGTGTCACAATACCATAACCGGTGTTTCTAACTTTACTGATTGCGTCATTAACTTTCTCATAATTACTCTTCTGATATGCAAGCTCTTTAACCAGTTTAATCAACTGTAACTGATTATCTATCGTTGTTCCTGTCATTTCTGTTAAAGTGTTATAATAATATCTGTCATCAATATCAAAGTTGACAACCATTTTACCGTTAGAAAGTTCTACCATTGCCATATTGGCATCTTTGATAAATTCTTTATCCGGAAACAGTTTTAAAGTTTTAATATCTTTAATTTTTACAATTTTATGAAGAAGTTCTTTTGCATAATCAACTATGTATTTCATTAAAGGATGCTCATAATCCATAATTTCTAACCATTTAGGAACATTAAATACTACTTCACTTACTGGAAATTCAAATAATATACTTTCAAGAATTTCGTTAATATTATTTTCGTTAAGTTTAAGACAATTTATTGCCAATGTCGATACGTTATATTTTGCTGCAATTTCATCTCTTAAACGTGTACATTCTGTTGATGTAGGATCTAGGGAATTGACCAGAATAATAAATGGCTTATTAATATTTTTCAACTCCTGAATCGTCTTATCTAAGGCTTTATTATATTCATTTACATCTAAATCTGTAAAACTGCCATCACTGGTAACAACAACACCAATCGTCGAATGTTCCGAAATTACTTTTTCTGTACCGATTTCAGCTGCTTTAGAAAATGGTATATCATAATCAAACCAAGGCGTTTTTACCATTCTCTCAGCCTCTTCTTCCATATGACCGGTTGCTCCTTCTACCATAAAGCCAACACAGTCAATTAATCTTACCTTTACATTAGCCTTTCCGCCAATATTAATAGATACCGCTTTATTTGGAATAAATTTTGGCTCTGTGGTCATAATTGTTTTCCCTGATGAAGATTGCGGTAATTCATCCTTAGCTCTTTTAATTTCATTTTCATCGCTGATATTTGGCACCACTGCCACATCCATGAAATTTTTAATAAACGTAGATTTTCCAGTTCTTACCGGACCTACAACACCTATGTAAATCTCTCCCTTTGTTCTTTTTTCAATGTCTTTATATACATTAAAATCCATGAAAAAACCTCCCTTACATACATTAATACTAAAATATATGCAAAAGGAGGTTATTTATTACATTAACGGTGATAATAGTCTCAGTAACTTACCACATGCTTTATACCATAACGGACGGTTCCTGCATTCTATCAGGGATACCTTCTTTGATTCTGATAACATCTGTTGGTAATCAGACTCAATATCGAGAATGGCTGGATTTTTATAAATAAAGCAACCGTTTTCAAAATGAAGAAACAGACTTCTGTAATCTAAATTAATTGTTCCCACAGTAGCTTTCTCATCATCACTAATAAACATTTTTGCATGAGTAAATCCTGGAGAGTACTCATATATTTCCACACCGGCCTCAATCAGCTCACTGTAATATGTACGTGCAATACAATAAGCATATGCTTTATCCGGAATCCCCGGCATAACAATTTTAACATCTACGCCTCTTTTTGCAGCAAATTTCAGAGACGACATCATAACATTATCAATAACAAGATACGGTGTAACAATATGCAGATAACGGTTAGCAGTATTAATCATATGTAAATATACAGATTCACCGATTCTTTCTTTTCCTACAGGTTCGTCACCATACCCAATAACATATCCGTTTTTGTCGTAAACTTTTGGAATATCAACATTCAAATATCTGTCAAAATTTCCAATTGTCTTTTCACTGACATTCCACATCTGCAGGAACATCAATGTAAAACTCTTGACAGCATCACCCTTTAACATGACTGCGGTGTCTTTCCAGTAACCAAACTTATTAACAACATTCATATACTCATCTGCCAGATTAATGCCGCCGGTAAATGCCACTCTTCCATCAATCACCAGAATTTTTCTATGATCCCTGTTATTCTGCTCTGTTGTAAAAAACGGTCTGGCTGGTGCAAAAGGCTTTGCTTTAATGCCCTTTCTTCTTAATTTTTTAAAATATCCAATAGGTAATTTCGTAAGTGAACACAATCCATCATACATAATTCGTACTTCAACACCCTGTTGGACCTTCTTTTCAAGAACTCTCAAAATCGAATTCCATACTCTGCCCTGTTCTATAATAAAGTATTCCATAAAAATGAAATCCTGTGCTTCTTCCAGTTCTTCAATTAAAGCTCTGTATTTTTCCTCTCCACAGTTAAAATAAGATACATCCGTATTTCGATATACCGGACATCCTGTATTATCATAAACATATTTTGCAAGCATAGAGATCTGCTTATCCTGAATCTGCAAGTCATTGTAAATTTGCTGGTCTGGTCTTAAATATCGTTCTGATTTTAAATCAATATGTTCGATACGCTTTCTTAATTTAATAGAACCCGGCTGAAATTTCGCATATAGGTACATCAATACGCCAAATCCGGGAACAAGCATAATAAAAATAACCCAGATTAATTTCATTGTCGGATCAGATTTGTCATTTACGATATAAATCACAAGCAACACCTGCACCACGATAATGACATATGAAAAAACCTTGTTAACACTGGCATTATATGCTAAAAGTAAAAAACAAGCCAACTGTAATGCAATCATTAAACCAAATATAAAAATACGGCTGAACAGAAATGTTGCAAGACCATTTTTGCCTTTTTCTTTAGTGATGTCTAATTTTTTATGATCCATTACTTTTCTCCTTGAATATTTGTTACCAATTTCTTCGAAATTGGTAACTTACTTGATGGCAATTGTAATCGTCATCAATACAGTATATTAAACGTTAATAGAATATATTATCGCATGGCTGAACTGTTATATCGTCTCATCCCACTCTAAATCCATAAATTCATTTGTATGTTCTCTTTCCATCAGTTCCCACATTGCTTCTTCTGCTGATTTGTCATGAAATAACACTTCGTTTACTGCTTCAACAATCGGCATGTCCACCTTATATTTCTTTGCCAAAGCCAATGCTGCTTTTGCTGAAACAGCCCCTTCTACAACCATCTTTACTTCATCAACAGCTTCTTTCAAAGTATATCCTTTACCGATTAATACTCCGGCTCTACGGTTTCTGGAATGTTTGCTGTTGCATGTGACAATCAAATCACCAATTCCTGACAACCCATTAAAAGTTCTGGAATGACCACCCATCTTTGTTCCTAAATTAGTAATTTCCTTAATTCCTCTTGTGATTAAGGCAGCTTCTGTATTATCACCAAACCCTAAACCGTCAATAATTCCGGCAGCCAATGCAATAACATTCTTTAAAGAACCACCCAGTTCAATACTCTTTCTATCCGGGCTGATATACGGTCTGAAATATTTATTTGCAAATAAAGATTGTACTTTTACCGCAGTTTCTTGTTTCTTCGCACCAATAACTACAACTGTTGGTACTTCTCTTCCCACTTCCTCTGCATGACTAGGACCTGAAAGCACAACTGCCTCACATTCCGGAAGTTCTTCTTCAATAATTTCTGTCATAGTAAAGAATGTTTTATCCTCTATTCCTTTGGCAACATCTACAATAATCTGACCCTCTTTTACTATACCTTTCAAACTCTTTGCTGTGCTTCTCACAAATGAAGATGCCACAGCCATAACAATCATTTCAGAATCTTTCACTGCTTCTTCCATGTCGTTAGTAATCTGGATTTCATCTGGAATTTTAATTCCTGGGAGACTTATTTTATTCTCACGTTCCTTGTTCAGAGCATCTACCTCGCTCTGCAAAAATGACCAGAGTGTAACGTCATTATTATTTTTATATAAAACCTTTGCTAAGGCGATAGCCCATCCACCACCGCCTAACACTGTAACCTTTGCCATATTAAGCCTCCTTTTTCTCACCAATCTTTCTTTCTGTTCCATTGGCAAGTCTTTTTATATTATCTTTATGTCTGATATAAGACAGAACTGTCATAATCCCTACCAAAACATATGCCTCTATTTTTTCATCTGCATTTAAATGGTGAACCATATTTAACTGTCCCCATACAACCATTTCAACAAAAAAGCCTGTCATTAAACATAACGAGCTGAAAGAAACATATTTAGTAATCACGAGAGCTACAAAAAATGTCACTAATCCTAAAACTAAAAACTTCCAGTCAAAAAATACAAGAGAAAATATAACACCGGAAGATGCCGCTATCCCTTTTCCACCTTTAAAATTCATATAAAACGGGAAATTATGTCCAAGTATTGCACCAAGTCCTGTATAAAGAGCAATTACCATCATATCTCCAGCTGCAACATCTCTGAAAACAAAACACATTAACAGTACTGCAAAAACTGCTTTTAGGGCATCTCCAAGATAAGTTAAAAAGCCATATTTTTTTCCAAGAGTCCGCATTGCATTTGTAGTTCCTGAATTCCCACTGCCATGCTCTCTAATATCAATATTGTGCATTTTCCCAATAATAAACCCGGTTTGAAAAAGCCCAAACACATATCCTACTACAACACAAATAATCTTCTGCCAAATCATATCCTCTAACTCCTATTTATTTTGTTTCCAGTTTATTTTTTTATTAGTGTATTCTATTTGTCATTTCTCTCACGAATAATAAATCTTAAAGGTGTACCTCTGAAACCAAACGCTTCCCTGATGCGGTTTTCAATATATCTTGTGTATGAAAAATGCATTAATTCCCTGTCATTTACAAATATAACAAAGGTAGGCGGTTTAACAGAAACCTGAGTAATATAATAAAGTTTCAACCTTTTTCCTTTATCAGAAGGCGGTTGCTGCATTGCTACTGCTTCAGCCATAATTTCATTAACAACACCTGTCTCTATTCTCATCGAATGATTTGCAATAACAACATCAATCATATCAAACAATTTCGGTAAACGTTGTCCTGTCTTCGCTGAAATAAACATAATCTCCGCATACTGCATAAAGGAAAGAATCTGTCGCACTTTGTTTGTATATTCGTAGACAGTCTTGTCATTCTTCTCAATTGCATCCCACTTATTTACAGCGATAATAATTCCCTTACCATTCTCGTGGGCAATACCGGCAATTTTGGCATCCTGTTCCGTGACCCCTTCTACAGCGTCAATTACAATAACAACAACGTCTGCACGTTCTACAGCTGTAACTGTTCGGATAATGCTGTATCTTTCAATATCTTCCTTTACCTTTGATTTTCTACGTAGTCCGGCAGTATCAATAAAAACATATTCTCTGCCATTCCATTCTACATCAGTATCAATCGCATCTCTGGTTGTTCCTGCAATATTAGATACAATAACTCTGCTCTCTCCGGTTAATTTATTAATAATTGATGACTTTCCTACGTTTGGTTTGCCAACAATAGCAACTCTTGGTCTGTCATCTTCTTCCTCGTCCAGATTTAAAGCCTTAAAATGCTCCACAACCTTATCTAACATATCTCCAAGACCACTTTTCTGTGATGCCGAGATAGGAACCGGATCACCGATACCAAGATTATAAAATTCATAGACATCTGCCATCATACGATTGAAATTATCAACCTTGTTTACTACAAGAATAACCGGTTTACGGCTTCGCCTTAACATATCAGCAACTTTTGAGTCAGCATCAATTAATCCCTGCTTTACATCTGTCATAAAAATAATTACATCGGCAGTATCAATAGCAATCTGTGCCTGTTCTCGCATCTGTGACAATATAATATCACTGCTGTCCGGCTCAATTCCACCTGTATCAATCATAGTAAAATTATAATTCAGCCAATCTACATCGGCATATATTCTATCCCTGGTAACACCAGGTGTATCTTTTACAATGGAAATTTTTTGTCCTGCAAGCGCATTGAACAATGTTGATTTTCCTACATTTGGTCTGCCAACAATGGCAACAATTGGTTTACTCATATCTTTTACCTCACCATTAAATTTTACAATAACAGCCATTATTTGTAAATTCTTATTTCGCTGAACTGTTATATTATTTTATCTCTAAAAATGCTGCTAGATTTCCTCTTTGTCCATTGGTTGCCCGGTGAGAAAACATAACCTGATAATTACAGCAGGTACATACATCCGGAAGATGAATATTTTCCTCTAAAACACCACATTCTTCAAAGATGATTTTATTACAGGACCATAAATCTAACATATATTTTCCGTTTCCTTTATTTTGTAATATATCATCGATATGCTCTGGGAATTCTTTTATAAATTCCACAGCAACATCTTCACTGATTTCATAACATTCTTGGCAGATAGAAGGTCCGATACACACAATGACATCTTTCGGATTCGTTCCGTATTCTTTTGCCATTCGCTCTAATGTAACTTTTCCAATTCTTCCTACAGTTCCTCTCCACCCTGAATGAGACAGCCCAATCGCTTTATTCTTTACATCAACTATATATAATGGAACACAGTCTGCGTAGTATGTAGTAAGAACAATTTCCTTTTCATTCGTAATCATCCCGTCAACATTATCATAATCTCTGTCTTTATATATTCCTTTTCCAATATCTTCCTTAGAAACAAGCTTAATATTTGTCGTATGTGTCTGTCTGCTTGCCACAATATTTTTCGCATCAAAACCTATCGTATCCGCCATGATTTCATGATTTTTAATAATATTTTGTTCTGTATCTCCTCTGCCATGCCCCAGATTCATACTCCCAAGATATCCCGTACTCACACCACCTATTCTTGTAGAAAAACCATGACACACCCATGGAATTTTCTCCAATGCCAAATAAGAAATATAAGGTACACCATGATGAACTTTTATTTTTGTAGTACTATTATCCTGTTTATTTAATTTAATATCATTCATTACATTGCTCCAAAACAATTAAATACATATTCTATATCGTGCTCTGATATAGATATAATATCAAAACTGCATTGCATATTTTCATACTGTTTATTTTCACCAAGAAACCATGATGCAGCTTTCATAATTTTATTCTGTTTTCTTTTATTAACAGCCTCTATTGGAAATCCAAAAGATTCATTCTTTCTATATTTTACCTCAATGAACCTAAGAATATTATTTTTCACTGCAATAATATCAATCTCTCCAATTTTACATCTATAATTTTGTGCCACAATCTGAAAATCATGTTTTTTCAAATAATTAACACTCTGCTCTTCATAGATTCCCCCAACAACTCGTGTATTCAAAATTCCCCCTGATAATATCTGTGTATTATTATGTAATATACCTCTTTTATACGAAACTTCTAATAAATGTTTTTCTGTGTATCGGACATGGTCCATGCTCCTTTAACGCCACGATATGTTTTGCTGAGCCATATCCTTTATTTGATGCAAAATCATATTCCGGATAGATTTTATCATACTCCACCATCATGGCATCTCTAGTAACCTTAGCGATAATGCTTGCAGCCCCGATAGAAATGCTCTTTGCATCTCCCTTAATAATCGGAACCTGTTTCATATTCAGCCCTGGAACGTTCACAGCATCATTCAGCAGAATATCAGGTGCAGGCTCTAAACTACTGATTGCCGCTCTCATTGCCTGATAAGTAGCCTGTAAAATATTTATTTCATCAATAGTCTCCGGTGTCGCCAAAGCAGTTTTCGCACAAACCGCCTTTTCCATTATAATCTCATATAGTTCTTCTCTTTTTGCGGAAGAAAGTTTTTTCGAATCGTTAATATACAAAATATCACAATCTTTTGGCAGGATAACTGCCCCTGCCACAACCGGACCTGCAAGAGGTCCTCTGCCCACTTCATCGACACCACAGATAAACTGATAATCACTGTACTTTCTCTCGAAATACTGCAATTCATATGTTCTTTTCAATTCCAACTGATAGTTGTCATATGTTTTCTGTGCTTTTTTAACTAAGGCTGTCACTCCGCTGCGTTCATCAGACGAATACTCTGTAATAAAATTATTCATCTCATCTATCCGAATATTATTCAACTCATTTTTTATCTCTTTAATACTTTTACTCATATTATTTCCATTCTCTGAAGTTTATTGATAAATTACACTGTTTTTTCTTTTTTGCCAAAGGTTATATGCCTTTTACACTTATCTGTCCAATGTAATGCGACCTAATTTCCCACTTCTGAAATCATCTAAAATAATTCCACTTGTTTTCTCTAAATCCGGCTGATTTCCTTTTAATTTGCAACCTCTGACCTCTGCAACCTGATACATAACCTGCACTGGATCTTCATGACCTTCAATATTGTATCTGCTTTTTATTACATCCGGATAAAGATTATTTAACAATTTTATTAACTGGTATGCCAATTCCGATATATCCAAAATATTGTCATTCATTGAACCGATAAATGCTAAATGCATACCAATGGTCTGATCATCAAATTTTGGCCAGAGAACACCGGGAGTATCCAATAGTTCTAGATTCTTATTGAGACGTATCCATTGTTTTCCCTTTGTGACACCTGGTTTGTTCCCTGTTTTTGCACAGCTTTTTCCGGCATAAGCATTGATAAATGTAGATTTTCCTACATTAGGAATACCAACTACCATCGCCCTGATTGGTCTGTTTATAATTCCTCTTTTTTTATTTCTCTCAATTTTTTCTTTACACGCAATATTTACGGCATTATTAATCTCTTTTATTCCCTGTTTGTTTTTTGAATTGATTTTTAATGCAATAATTCCTTTTTGCTTGAAATATTCTATCCATTTATTATTCTGGCTTTCATCCGCTAAGTCTGCTTTATTTAATAAAACCAATCTGGCTTTATTCTGTCTCAAATTGTCTATTTCCGGATTTCTACTACTTAATGGAATTCTTGCATCTAATAGTTCAATTACTAAGTCAATTAATTTAATATCTTCTTTCATCTGGCGCATCGCTTTTGTCATATGCCCCGGAAACCACTGATAATCCATCTTTTACTCCTTAATATATTGAAAAGGAACGAGAATCAACCCGTTCCTTTTTGAAAGTAATCATAATTATTTAACTAATTCTTTTACCTTTGCAGCCTTACCAACTCTGCTTCTGATGTAGTTCAGTTTTGCACGTCTTACTTTACCCTGTCTAACTACTTCAATCTTTGCGATTGTTGGTGAATATAACGGCCAAGTTCTTTCAACTCCGATTCCGTTTGAGTTCTTTCTTACTGTGAATGTAGCTCTGTTGCTTCCACCCTGCTTTTTAATTACAAGTCCTTCAAAAACCTGAACTCTTTCTCTGTTACCTTCAACGATTTTAGCGTGAACTTTAATTGTATCACCTACGTTAAATGGTGTAACTTCTTTAATCTGAGCTGCCTCAATTTCCTTAATTAATTCCTGCATAATATCCTCCTTATTTATTTCGATGTTCTTAATGTATATTACAACAGAGGACCATCATTTTTATGCGAGTGATATGTCTAAGGGCAATTTCCCTGACATACAGCATTTGCTATATTAACATAACTTTCCCTATTTATCAAGTGTTTTTATAAATTTCATATCTTCTTTTGTCAAAACTGCCTCTTCCATTAAGTCTGGTCTTCTTTCCATTGTTCTCAAAATTGATTGTTCTCTTCTCCACTGGTCCACTTTTGGATGATTACCTGATAAAAGTATTGATGGTACTTTCTCTCCCATAAACTCTTCAGGACGCGTGTATTGTGGATATTCTAATAAATTATCATTGAAAGTCTCAAACTCCGCAGAAACATTATTATTGAGTACTCCGGGTACAAGACGTGATATTGCATCAATCATTACCATCGAAGGTAATTCTCCGCCAGTCAGGACATAATCTCCGATAGAAACATGATCTGTCACTATCATATTTAGAACTCTTTCGTCAATCCCTTCATAATGCCCACACAAAAATACAATGTCTTCTTCTTTTGCAAATTCCTCCGCCATTGACTGGTTAAAAACTTTTCCCTGTGGCGTTAAATATATTACTCTTGGTTTATATCCTATTTTTTCAACTATAGATTCATAACTTCGATATACTGGTCCCGGCTGCATTACCATTCCGGCACCACCGCCGTATGGATAGTCATCCACCTGTCCATATTTATTTCCAGCATAATCTCTGATATTTACAGTATTCAGACTTATCAATCCCTTACCCACAGCACGACCGGTTATACTGGTATTTACACCATCCTGAATCATATCCGGAAACAATGTCAACACATGAAAATTCATTAATCTAATAATCCTTTCATAATATGTACCTTAATCACTTTGTTTTCAATATCTTTTTCGAGTACACATTCATCTATCACTGGCAATAATACTTCTTTTCCGTTCTTTGTTTTTACAACGTAAACTCCATTGGCACCAGTTTGAAGTACATCTACCAATTCTCCAAAATCTTCCCCCATATCTGTAATCACTTTGCAGCCTACAAGATCCACAATAAAGTGTTCACCTTCTCCTAAAGGAATAGCATTCTCTCTTGTAACAAGCAAATCCATTCCCTTATATGGAATTACCATATCCATATTATGAAACTGCTCAAACTTTAAAATTACCATGTTTTTAAAGTATTTTACGCCGGTCACATTAACATCTATATATTCTTTTCCTGTATCTATTACAGCTTCCTTTAAATAATCAAATCTTCTTATATCATCAGTCGTAGGATAAACTTTTACCTCTCCACGCACTCCATGTGTATTACTGATAACACCAACTCTTAAATACTTTTCCATATACACCTTTTCTATATACATAACAAGGCTGGATAATTCCAGCCTTGTTGCACTTGTATTAAAGTAAATCTATTGAATTTCCACTTTAACTTTTTTATCGCATTTTGAAGATGCAGCTTTTACAACAGAACGAATCGCTTTTGCAATTCTTCCCTGCTTTCCAATCACCTTGCCCATGTCATCCTGAGCAACATGTAATGTAACAAGAATCTCTCTGTCATTTTCTGTTTCTGTAACTACAACTTCATCAGGAGAGTCAACAAGTGCTTTTGCAATTGTTTCTACCAATTCTTTCATGAATTTACCCTCCGATATTATTTTTCAATTCCGGCAATCTTTAAAAGCTTTCCAACTGTCTCTGTTGGCTGTGCTCCGTTTGCTAACCATTTCTTTGCAGCTTCTTCATTTACATCAAATACGCTTGGCTCCTGATTTGGATCATATGTTCCAATCTCTTCAATGAATCTACCATCTCTAGGTGATCTTGAGTCTGCAACTACTATTCTGTAGATAGGATGTCTCTTCTTACCCATTCTCTTTAATCTCATCTTTACTGCCATTTTTTCTTTACCTCCGTAAAATAAATTCTAAATATATATGTTTAAAAGCCAAAAGGCATTTTAAATCCACCTCTGCGTTTTCCTTTTCCACCCATCATTCCAGGCATGTTTTTCATCATTTTTCTTGCCTGTTCAAACTGTTTTACCAGTTTATTTACCTCACTGATATCCACACCTGCACCCTTTGCAATACGCTGTTTTCTGGAAGGATTCATCAAATCCGGATTTCCTCTCTCAGCTCTTGTCATAGAATAAATAATAGCTTCAATCTTTCCTAACTGCTTTTCATCTGGAAGCATCTCCTCTTTAATTTGACCTCCGACTCCCGGAATCATGTTGAGAAGTGAAGATAAACCTCCCATGTTCTTAATCTGCCCCATATATTCGAGATAGTCATCAAATGTAAACTGAGCTTTTCTAAGCCTCTGTTCCATTTCCTTTGCTTTGTCTTCATCAATGGCCTGCTCTGCTTTTTCAATTAATGATAATACATCTCCCATTCCCAAAATACGGGAAGCCATTCTGTCAGGATAAAACTGTTCTAAATCAGAAAGTTTTTCTCCCATACCAATGTATAAAATCGGTTTACCTGTAACCGCCTTAATAGATAATGCAGCACCACCTCTTGTATCACCATCTAATTTTGTGACAATAATACCGTCTATGCCAATTTTCTCATGAAATTCTTTGGCAACATTTACAGCATCCTGTCCAGTCATAGCATCTACTACCAGAACTGTCTGGGTTAATTCTATGTTGTCCCTAATTTCCACAAGTTCGTTCATCATATCTTCATCTACATGTAAACGACCTGCTGTATCCAATATAACAACATTATTTCCATTTTTCTTTGCATGTTCAATAGCTGCCTTTGCAATATTCAAAGGCTTTTGCTTATCTCCCATAGCAAAAACAGGAACCTGCTGTTTCTCACCATTAATTTTCAACTGTTCAATGGCTGCCGGTCTGTACACATCACATGCAACAAGCAAAGGTTTCTTACCTTTTGCTTTTAATTTGCCTGCAATCTTTGCAGTCGTTGTCGTTTTACCGGCACCCTGAAGACCCATCATCATAATAACAGTCACTTCATTATCAGGTAAGAGTTTTAACTCTGTAGTTTCAGAACCCATTAACGCTGTCAATTCCTCATTTACAATCTTAATAACCATCTGTCCCGGTGTGAGACTGGTCATAACATCCTGTCCGACAGCTCTCTCATTGACTTTTTTAATAAAGTTCTTCACTACCTTAAAGTTTACATCTGCCTCCAACAAAGCAATTTTCACTTCTTTAAGTGCTAACTTTACATCTTCCTCTGTAAGTCTGCCCTTACTTTTGAGATTTTTAAATATATTTTGTAATTTATCGGATAAGCTTTCAAATGCCAAAGCCCTACCTCCTAATAATTGTCTAAAATTTCTTGTGCAATGCTCTTGATTTCAGAAATATTTTTTTTGTTAATTTCTCCATCTGCTAATTTACATATTTTTGCAATGTCATCTTTTGTTCTCATAAATTTCTCTATCAAGTGAAGTTTATCTTCATAGGTATTTAAAATCTTGTCACATCGCTTAATTAAATCATGAACTCCCTGCCTTGATATCCCCCTTTCCTGAGCTATCTCACCTAAACTTAAATCATTCAACATAAAGTCTTCATAAACCTCTTTTTGATGTTCTGTTAACAACTCGCCATAAAAGTCATATAGCAGCGAACTCTTGTAAATATCTTTCATAAAACTTCACCTTTTTCCAAAGAGTATCTTACAACATAAAAAAACAAGTGTCAAGCATTTTTTCTTGACACTGTTTCTTATAGCAAAAAACCGGCTAGCAATATTCTATTTCTTTATTATTACACTTTTATTTTTGGAAAAACAAGCGTATGAAATGCCCTCGTAAAACACTTTAATCCACAAAATGCCGTGATAATCAATGCTAATGGAAATACATATAGCATCGTATATCCCGGAAGTATCTTCTTCATCCAATCATATATTGGAATGATATACACAAAAATCTTAATAATAACAAAGTGTAAAGCATATATTTGTAATGTTCTTTGTCCCATTCCTGCCATCCACTGACCAATTTTATGATTTATTTTATCAGGTATCAAAGATATAATCCCCGCTCCAATAAATGTCACAATCATATAATATATAAATCTTATGATGACACCATACTTTATTCGGTCTCCTAGTACACTGTATGGATTTCGTCCTGTAAGTATGGATCTTATCCAGTAAATTTCATCAATTTTTAAAATCAACAAGACTGCTAAAAGAATTAACGTTATTACAGCACTGATTTTCATTATTTTTTTATTCAGAATTTTAGAGATTTTTTCCGGTTCTATACAATATCCCATAAAAAAGAAAGGATAATAAACGACTGTCCTTGATAACGCCATAAAATCTGTAAAAGATGAATCCAACCCAATAATACATCCAAACACAATAGAGGCAATCAATACATATCTTTTAGAAAATCTGCTGAGAGCTATTGTTATAAGACATTGCAAAAAAATTGCCATAGCGTACCATGGTGCTTCACTTTCATAGAATACAGAAAATGCAAATGTATCTAATATTAACATATTACCTATGCACATAATTATTTTAATAACAAAATACAAAATAAGAAACGAGAAAATTTTGCTATACTTTTTTTCATTTATATTTCTTTTTGCAAACATTCCTGATAAAAAAACAAATAACGGCATATGAAATGTATAAATAAAAATAAATACCATACGCATCATAGATGATTTATCCACATAAAAGTTTGCAATATGCCCTAACACGACAAGGAATATTAATACAAATTTTAAATAATCCCATTTTTCTATCCGTTCCTTTGTTTCCATTCAAAACTCCTCATTCTGTAACTTGATTATCACTACAGATTTGGTGCCTGCTCTGTAGGATTATATCCTGCATTACTTAAAGCTTCCAGTATCTGTTTTTTGTGTTCATGTCCAAAACATTCCATGGTTACTTTTAATTCTACTGCGGCATTTCTATTGACTGACACAAACTGATTATGCTCTAATTTAATAACATTTCCCTGTTGTTCTGCAATTTTATTCGCTACTTTAACCAATTCACCCGGCTTGTCCGGAAGCAGTACAGAAACAGTAAACACCCTTCCTCTCTGAATAAGTCCATGCTGTAAAGTGGAAGACATTGTGATAATATCCATATTTCCTCCACTGATAATAGAAACAACCTTTTTATCTTTACATTTCAGATGTTTTAATGCTGCTACAGTCAGCAATCCTGAATTTTCTGCTACCAGTTTATGATTCTCAACCATATCCAGAAAAGCATCAATTAATTCATCATCTTTAATTGTTATAATCTGGTCTATGTTTTTCTTAATATATGGAAAAATATTTTCTCCTGGTGTTTTTACTGCTGTGCCATCTGCAATGGTGTTGGCACTTGGAAGTGTAACTACTTCTCCTGCTTTTAAACTTGCTTTCATACAAGCTGCATTTTCCGGCTCCACTCCAATCACTTTAATTCTTGGGTTTAATAATTTTGCAAGAGTACTAACACCAGTGGCAAGCCCACCACCACCAATTGGTACTAAAATATAATCTACTGTTGGAAGTTCTTTAAAAATTTCCATAGCAATACTTCCCTGACCTGCCGCTACATCTATATCATCAAAAGGATGAATAAATGTACACCCTTCTTTCATAGCAAGATTTAAAGCATACTTACAGGCATCATCATAAACATCACCGTATAACACAACTTCTGCGCCATAACTCTTTGTCCGGTTTACCTTCATGAGTGGTGTTGTTGTTGGCATTACAATTGTCGCCTTCACACCATATAGTTTTGCTGCATAAGCAACGCCCTGAGCATGATTTCCCGCAGAAGCAGTAATCAGACCTCTTTCTCTTTCTTCCTCTGTTAATGTACTGATTTTATAATAAGCACCTCTAACCTTGTACGCACCTGTAAACTGCATATTTTCAGGCTTAATGTACACTTGATTTCCTGATTGTGCACTAAAATAATCACTGAATATCAAGTTGGTATTTAGCGTTACCTTCTTAACAATCTCACTAGCTTCCTCAAATTTTTTCAAATCCAATACTTCACTCATATTTATCACTTCTTTCTACCTTATTTCTCTGTCCTTAAATCTTTAAGCGTTCATTCTGCTCTCAAAAACAACCTATCCTGTACCTAACCCCAAAACACTTCAATTTTATTCTGTAAACAATGCCTCTACAAACTCTTTTGCATCAAACTTTTGTAAATCATCTATCTGCTCACCCACACCGATATATTTTACCGGTATTCCAAGTTCTGACTGAATAGCAATAGCAATGCCACCTTTTGCAGAACCATCCATTTTGGTTAAAATAACTCCTGTAATATCTGCACATTCCTTAAACTGTCTTGCCTGCTCCAATGCATTCTGTCCTGTAGTAGCATCTAAAACAATAAAATTTTCACGTCTTGTACCATCATATTCCTTTGTTATAATTCTGTCCAGTTTTTTTAGTTCTTCCATAAGATTTTTCTTATTATGAAGCCTTCCTGCTGTATCGCAAAGTAAAATATCTGCATTTTTATTTTTTGCTGATGATATAGCATCAAATAAAACAGAGCCTGGATCTGACCCCTCTTTCCCGGAAACTATATCTACGCCGGAACGGTTTGCCCACTCTATCAACTGGTCAGCCGCAGCTGCACGAAAAGTATCAGCGGCTGCTAAAACCACTTTCTTTCCATTCGTTTTAAATTGACTTGCGAGTTTACCAATTGATGTGGTTTTTCCAACACCATTGACACCAATCACTAAAATAACAGATTTCTCATTTTCAAAATCATAAGCATTCTCACCAATATTCATCTGTTCTTCGATACTTTCAATCAGAAGTTCTTTACACTCCATTGGTTCCTTAATATGATTTTCTTTCACCTGTTTTCTTAAATTTTCTAAAATTTCTTCTGTCGTGTTCACTCCAATATCACTCATAATAAGAATTTCTTCTAACTCTTCATAAAAATCCTCATCAATATGGGAAAACCCTGTAAATATGGAATTTAAACTGGATACAATATTGTTTCTTGTCTTTGAAAGACCTGAAACTAATTTTTTAAAAAACTTTCCTGCCATGAAATTCCTCCAAATTAACTATAACTTATTTGTCTAAATCATTTTCCAATAAATCTACGGAAACCAATGCTGAAATACCTTTTTCCTGCATTGTAATACCATATAATCTGTCAGCACAATTCATTGTTCCACGTCTGTGGGTAATAACGATAAACTGTGTATTCTTCGTAAGTTTATGTAAATACTCTGCAAACCTTACGACATTTGAGCCGTCAAGTGCCGCCTCAATTTCATCCAGCAGACAGAATGGAGAAGGTTTCAAATTCTGAATGGCAAATAACAGACTGATTGCCGTCAACGCTTTCTCTCCACCGGATAACTGCATCATATTCTGCAGTTTCTTTCCTGGCGGCTGGGAAATAATATTAATTCCTGCATCCAGAATATCATCTGCATCAGTCAGTTCGATAGTTCCTTTACCACCACCAAACAATTCTTTAAATACAGTATCAAACTGTTCCTTGATTTCTTCAAACTTCTCTTTGAACTGCTTACGCATTCCGACTTCCAGTTCATCAATAATCTTCAAAAGATTCTCTTTTGCTTCCATCAAATCATCATGCTGGGCCTTCATGAACTGATATCTTTCATTGATTTCTTTAAATTCTTCAATAGCATTAATGTTGACATCTCCAAGAGATTTCATTTCTTTTCGGATACTTGTAATATTCTCTTTAATTTCCGTCTTATTACTGAATTCCGGATTTTTCATTTCAGAAGCTTTACGGTATGTAATTTCATATTCGTTCCACATATAAGCTTCTTTATTTTCGCTTTTTTCCTCCAAAGCTTCTTTTTGACTACTTAATCTGTAAACCTCTTTATCAAGAGTAGAAATCCTCTCTGATAACTGCTCTCTCTTCTCAAAGAACTCTTTATGCTCTCTACTCTGTTTTTCTTTTTCCTGCTTAGCCTCATCTATTTCTTTATTTAACTGTTCAATTAAATTTCGGGAGTTTTCTGTCTCTCCAGCCAGTTTCTCAATTGCTTCCAGTCTTGCTGTAATCTCACTGCCATTTTCTTCTGAATTATTTTTAATATTGCCAAGCTCTGAAGTTAATGTGTTGATAACTTCTTTTGCTTTATTTATTTTTTCAATTATAAACTCATGTTTTTGTTTGTAATTAGCAATCTCAATATTAATCTCTTCTAATGAAGACATTTTACCTGTTATTGTTTCTTTCTTTTCGTTTAACTGCTTTGTCTTAACAATAACCTCTTTTTCAAGAAAAGCATTTCTGTCTTCGGTACCAGACAATTCATCATTTAATTCAGAGTTATTTTTATTAATATCACTGATTTCTGCCTGCATATCGTCGTTTTCCTGAGTATAACTCTGATATTCCAGCATAATACTGTCTTTTCTGGCATTGGCCTGTTTCAGATTGACCTCAATAGTATTTTTAATAATCATCTGTTCCTGAAGGCCCTTACTGATTTTCGCCTCTTCTTCACTGATAAGACTCATTTCGCTTCGGTTATTGATAAGTTCCTTATCAAGACTTTCTTTCTCTTTTTTCAAAGCCGTTAATGATTTTTCTATTTCTTCAATCTCACGTCTTCTACCAAGAAGATTGCTATTGTTTTTAAAGGCACCACCTGAAATAGAACCACCTACATTCAGATACTCGCCTTCTAATGTCACAATTCTCACTGTATAACGATATTTTCTCTCAATAGCAATAGCATGATCAATGCTATCTACTACCATAACCCTGCCTAACAGGTATTTCGCAACACCTTCATATTCTTTTTTGATATCCACCAAATCGCTGGCAAGACCAATTACACCTTTCTCTTCTAAAGCATCCGGAGCATTAAAATTCGTTTTATTGCTCATACTGCTCAGAGGTAAAAATGTTGCCCTTCCAAACCTGTTCTTCTTTAAATATTCAATCGTATCTTTTGCTGTTGTCTCAGTATCTGTAATAATATTCTGAATGTTTCCACCAAGGGCTGTTTCTATTGCTACTTCATATTTTTTATCAACCTTGATAATATCTGCAACAACACCAATAATTCCTTTTCTACTTTCTTTTAATTCCATTACTTTTTTGATACTGTTGCCATAGCCTTCGTATCGTTCTGTAATATTCTTTAAAGCCTCCAGATTGGATTTGAGTTTATGATATTTCTCCTGATTTACAGATAACTGCTTTGTTAATCTGCTGTTTTCCACACGGAGATTTGCCAAATCATCCCTATATCCCTGTAAAGATATCTGAACCTGCGCGATTTCTCCACTTACTTCCTCTAACTGGCTTTCTAATTGTTTTATAGCCACTTCCTGACCATCTTTTCTGCTTTGAAAATCTATTAATTTCTGATTCAACTGAGATTTTCTTATATTAATCTGCTCCAACAATGTATCACAGCGCTGAATTTTTGTCTTAATTAATGATTTTGCATTTAATAATTCAATGATCTCTGCCTTATCATCTTCAATTTCTTTTTCCAACTGTGTTATGAACTCATTTTCCTCGGCGATTTCTTCATTTACCTTTGTCTGAGATGTAATAATTTCATTCAGGCGTGTCTCATTTTCTTCTTTTTCTTTATTTGCAGCATCTAGTTCCTTATTTTGCTGCTCAATCTCACCAGTTATAGAATCAATTCTCTGATTCATATATGACTCGTTATTTTTTGCAGAATTAATCTGTTCTTTAATAACATTAATCTGTCCTTCAAACTTTTCAATATTTAAAACTGTTTCATTCAAAGTTGTTTTCTTTGTTTCAATAGAGGTGTTGATTTCCTCAATAATCATTTCCAGTTTCGTATAATCTGTTTTTATTTTTTCGAATTCATCACTGGCAATCTGCATATCTGAGGAAGCAATTTTTATTTTCTCATCAATCTGGGATAATCTGTTTCTGATTTCATCAATTTCAATGAGAAACATATTCACATCATTTACTTTTAAATCTTCTTTTAACACAAGATATTTTTTTGCCTTCTCACACTGTTTTTCCAAAGGGATAACCTGGCGCTCCAACTCTCCTAAAATATCCGTAACACGCACAAGATTCTGATTCTGGTCATCTAACTTTTTCATAGCGTCATTTTTACGGCGTTTAAATTTCACAATACCTGCCGCCTCATCAAAAAGTTCTCTTCTTTCTTCCGGCTTACCACTTAAAATCTTATCAATTTGCCCCTGTCCTATAATAGAGTATCCCTCTTTACCTATACCTGTATCATAAAATAACTCATTTACATCCTTTAAACGCACCTGAGTACCATTAATCATATATTCACTTTCACCGGAACGAAATAGTCTTCTGGATACAGTTACCTCATTATAATCAATATTTAATTTGTGGTCTGAGTTATCAAATGTAATCGCAACATAAGAATAGCCCATAGGTTTCCTGTTCTCAGTTCCTGCAAAAATAACATCTTCCATTTTGGAACTTCTAAGCTGTTTTATTTTCTGTTCTCCAAGAACCCATCTGACTGCATCCGCAACGTTACTCTTACCAGAACCATTCGGTCCTACAATTCCTGTAATACCATTATGAAACTCAAATTTTATTTTGTTTGCAAAAGATTTAAAACCATGTATCTCAATACTTTTTAAATACATACTAACTCCTCTTATCAAGTGCCTTCAAAGCACTGTATGCTGCCTGTTGCTCCGCAGCCTTTTTTGTGTGTCCTACGCCTTCGCCTATAATCTTATCATCTAATTTTGCAACGGCTTTATAACTTTTATTATGATCTGGTCCACTCTCTTCTACGATTTTATAAGAAAGCGTGCCTGATTTTACCATATTGATACGCTCTTGCAGTATTGTCTTAGAATCGTGAAATAACCGTTTATTCTCAATATCATTTAAAGCAAACTGTAGAATAAAGCTCCTTGCCATCTCAATTCCACCATCCAGAAATACTGCCCCGATGAGTGCTTCAAACGCATCTGATATAATGGAATCTCTCTTCCTTCCACCAGTAACTTCCTCACCATTTCCCAAATAAAGAAACTCTTCCAATCCTATCTGTCTGGCATCCATTGCCAATGTCGGTTCACATACAAGACTTGCGCGAAGCTTTGTCATGTCTCCTTCCGGCATTTCTTTCATATTTATATATATAAATTCACTTGATATCATTTCAAGAACCGCATCTCCTAAAAACTCCAGTCGTTCATTATCCTTCATCTTTTTGGCTTTATGTTCATTCGCAAAAGATGTGTGTGTCAACGCATTCATCAATAATTGCTTATCCTTAAAAGTATATCCTATTTTATTTTCTAATCTGGAATAATCACTGTTCATATCTGCTCCTAAAATCAACTGAGAATTGTTCCTACCATAAAAGTTTTATTTTTTAATTCTCTCTTTAACACAACTTAAAGCCCTATTACTAGGGCTTTCGTCTCCAAAGAAAATATTATCACAATTTTATTTCCATTCATTGTGACTACATATTTCATTTATTAAAGTGCCTTTTTAATCTTATCAAAAGCATCTCCCACTGTTACAATAGACTCTGCTTCATCTGTAGGTACCTGAATACCAAATTCATCTTCGATTCCCATAATAATCTCTAAAATATCTAAAGAATCTGCACCTAAATCATCCACAAACTTGCTATCAGCTGTAATTGTGCTCTTGTCTAAATCCAATACCTCTGCGATTGCACTAATAAGTCTCTCTAATTCCATAATTAATCCTCCTTGCTTCCTAAAGAAAGCTTCTCCTTAAATTTATTATTTATATCTAATTCATTAAATGTAACGCACTGTAAAATAGAATTTTTAATTTCTATACATTTTGAACTTCCATGTGTCTTAACTAACAACCCATTCAAACCCAAAAGCGGTGCCCCACCATGTTCTTCTAAAGAAAAACCTTTTAGCGTTTTTTTCAGATTCTTTTTTATAAGTAAGGCTCCAATTTTAGTCTTCAAAGAACACATCATAGAACCCTTTATTTTCTTAATAAGAACATCTGCCACACCTTCATATAATTTCAAAATAACATTTCCAACAAATGCATCACAAACGATAACATCTGCATCTCCATTTGGAATGTCTCTTGCCTCTATATTTCCTATAAAATTAATATCTTCTAATTTTTCCAGTAAAGGATATGTTTCCTTTACTAAAGCATTTCCTTTTTCTTCCTCAGCACCAATATTTACAATCGCAACCTTCGGATTCTTAATTCCAACAATATTCTCCATATATACAGAACCCATTTTTGCAAACTGAACTAGATGAGATGCTCTGGCATCAACATTCGCTCCACAATCAATCAGCAATGAAACTCCTTTTGCAGTTGGAATCAAAGGAGCTAGAGGCGGTCTCTCCACACCTTTTATTCTCCCGATAATTACATGGCCTCCTACAAGATTTGCTCCGGTACTTCCTGCCGAAACCATGGCATCAGCTTCACCGTTCTTTACCATATACATACATTTTACCAGTGAAGAATCTTTCTTTCTACGAATAGCCGCTACAGGCGGCTCTCCAGTCTCAATCACTTCTGTAGCATCCACTATTTCTAATTTGTCCATATCTGCTGAATACTTTGACAATTCAACTTCCAGCAGTTCTTTCTTTCCTACTAACTTAATTCGTATATCTTTATCCTCATCAGCTGCATAGACAGCACCTTTAATAATCTCTTCCGGTGCATTATCTCCACCCATGCAATCTAATGCTATAACTGTCTTTGACATAAAAATGTCCTCCTTTGCGCATAGAAATAATATACTAAAAATTGGTTATAAAATCAAGTTTGCGGATAAAAAAATAAGACTCTGTGTCATCAACAAAGTCTTATTTTTATAATTAGTCAACTGAAACTATTTCTTTTTTATTGTAGCTACCACATGCCTTGCATACTCTATGTGGCATCATTAATGTTCCACACTTGCTGCACTTTACAAGATTTGGAGCTGACATCTTCCAGTTTGCTCTTCTCTTATCTCTTCTTCCTTTTGAAGATTTGTTCTTTGGACAGATAGACATGGTTTACACCTCCTTAAACTGATTAAAAACATCTAATATTTTCGACATTCCTGTTCCTGGCTCTGCGTCTTCGCACTTACAGGATCTCAAATTGAGATTGGCGCCGCATCTATTGCAAATTCCCTTGCAGTCAGTCCTGCACAGAACTTTCATAGGTAGATTAACCAGAATTTCATTACAGATAAACACCTCTGAATCGAACTTTGTACCATCTAAATAAGACTCCTCATCTAAATCGGCAATTCGCTCTTCTGATGTTTTATTCATATCTAAATCTTTGAAACAATCAATATTAACTTTATAATCCACAGGCTCTAAACATCTGTCACATGGAATAGCTAAAGTAACATTGCCTTTACAGGTAAAAGCAATATGTTTCTTCCCATCATTATGAAATGAAAGTTCAATATCATATTCCTTTACTGGAAATGTCTCTCTTTTTGTTTTAAATTCCTTTGTATCAAACGTTGGATTAAACTTTCTAAATCCGTCTTCTTCCTGCAGAAGTTCATATAAATCAATTAACATAATATTCCTTCTTCAAAGACACCTAAACAATTATACATACCATGGGTATTTTTGTCAAGCGTCATTATTTTATTATTTTCGCTGTTTATTTTAATAAATCCACTGTTTCTCTGGCAATAGCGAGTTCCTCATTGGTCGGCACTACATATACCTTAACCTTTGATTCCAGAGTTGAAATCATAACCTCCTCACCTCTTTTACTATTTGCTTCTTTATTCAAGGTAATTCCTAAGTATTCCAAATGATTACATACTGCTTCTCTTACCACAGAATTATTTTCACCTACACCTGCTGTAAACACGATACAGTCCACACCATTCATAACAGCCACATATGCACCTACAAATCTCACAACTGTTCGTACATAAGTATCCAATGCTGATTTCGCATATATATTTCCCTCATCAATAGCCTTTGCAATATCCCTGAAATCGCTGGACACTTCTGATAATCCCGCAATGCCTGATTCTTTATTTAAAATATCAATCACTTCTGATATGTCTTTATTTTCAATATCAGCAATTACATCTAATATACCAGGATCAACATCTCCCGATCTAGTTCCCATCATCACGCCCGCTAATGGTGTCAGCCCCATACTGGTATCAACTGATTTTCCGCCGTCAACAGCACAAATACTTGCGCCATTTCCCAAATGACATACAATTGTCTTTACCTCTTCTAAAGGACGTCCCATAATTTCCGCTACCCTCTTGGAAACAAAACTGTGGGATGTACCATGAAAACCATATCTTCTAATCTTATTTTCATCATAATATTTTCTAGGCAATCCGTATAGATATGCTTCCTCTGGCATCGTCTGGTGAAAAGCAGTATCAAACACTACAACATTTGGTGTATCTTTCATAAGTTTCATACATGCCTTTATTCCAATAATATTTGCCGGATTATGAAGAGGTGCTAAATAATTACATTCTTCAATTTTGGCAATAACCTCATCTGTCACAAGAGATGATTCTGAAAAATACTCTCCACCATGAACAACACGATGCCCTACTGCTTTCACCTCGCTCATATCCTGAATCACTCCTGCTTCTTTATCTGTCAACGCATTCATCACAGCGCTAATAGCTTCATTATGTGTAGGCATCTCAATCTGCATTGTATTTTTTCTGCATTTTTCACTTTCATAAGTGATAGAACTTCCGGAAATTCCAATTCTCTCACACAATCCCTTGGCAAGTACTTTCTCGTTATCTGAATCGATTAATTGAAATTTTAAGGATGAACTGCCACAATTTATAACTAATATTTCCATCTTTCTATCCTTCTTTAACTAATTTGTGCCTGAACAGCTGTAATTGCAACAACTCCCACAATATCTTTTGCACTGCATCCACGTGATAAGTCATTAATCGGTTTTGCAATTCCCTGACATAGTGGTCCATAAGCTTCTGCCAATCCAAGCCTCTGTAATAATTTATACCCAATATTTCCGGCGTCTAAATCAGGAAATACTAAAACATTTGCTTTCCCTGCTACCGGGCTGCCTGGTGCCTTAAATTCTGCTATTTCGGGAACCAATGCTGCATCTGTCTGAAGCTCTCCATCTATTAAAAACTGAGGATATTCTTTTCTTGCTATCGCTGTTGCTTCTACTACTTTATCAACATCATTGTGTGCTGCACTTCCATAGGATGAATGAGACAACATTGCAACTCTCGCCTTTTCACCAACCAAATACTCAAAAGACTCCGCACTACTTGCAGCAATATCTGCTAGTTGAACTGGATTTGGATTCTGGTTTAATCCACAATCCCCCATTACAAAAACGCCATCTGCTCCCATTTCTTTGTTTGGAACACAAATCACAAAAAATGCTGAAACTAATTTGCTTCCAGGTTTCGTTTTTATAATTTGTAATGATGGTCTTAATGTATTCGCAGATGAATGACATGCTCCTGATACAACACCATCAGCATCTCCAGCACGCACCATCATACATGCATAATACATATAATCACTGACTAGCATCGCATATGCCTGTCTTTCTGTCATTCCCTTTGCTTTTCTTAATTCATACAAATCTGTTGCATATTGCTTTAACTTCTCACTATATCTTGGATCAATAATTGTAGCACCCTCAATATCCAGCCCCTCTCCGTATTCCGCCACCTCTTCATCTGTAGCAAGCAATACGACATCTGCAAAATCTTCTTTGAGAATCTGTTCCAATGCCTCATATGTGCGCCTATCCATGCCTTCAGGTAAAACGATTGTTTTTCTGTTTGCTCTAGCTTTTTCTTTTAACTGTTCAATAAAACTCATATATATTCTCCTTCAAAATTATTCTTCAGTCCAATCTATATTATAGTATAATGGATTTTAATTAACAACTCCTAAAAGTGCATTATTTTTATTTAAAGTGCATTATTTTATTGAAACATTATTATATTAATGTTAAAATCAATTTAGCGAGGTAACTTATGAAAACAATTGGAATTATTGCAGAATTTAATCCATTTCATAATGGTCATAAATACTTAATTGAAAAAGCAAAAAAAATAACACATGCAGATAACGTAGTAATTATTTGTAGTGGGAATTTCGTACAACGTGGTACCCCCGCAATTTTTGATAAATCAATCAGAACAACTGCCGCACTTCAAAACGGTGCAGATGTTGTTTTAGAACTTCCGGTTATTTACTCTACTGCTTCTGCTGAAACGTTTGCTCATGCAGCAGTTAGATTATTAGATAAACTAAACTGTGTCGACTATCTCTGTTTCGGCTGTGAAACAGAGAACATTAAAGCACTTCCGATTATCACAAACATTCTTTTAACAGAACCTGAAGACTATAAAAATATGCTGGCAGTTTATTTAAAAAACGGCTTTTCTTATCCAAAAGCCAGAGCAAAGGCATTAACAGATTATTGTAATGAAAATAATATATTAGACGGATATATGCTGAATCAAATTTTGGAAAAAGCAAACAATATTCTTGCTATAGAATATTTAAAAGCTCTAAAAAAATTTCATTCAAAAATTAAACCTCTAGCTATCAAAAGAGTTGGCTCCTCTTATAATTCTGATAACTTAGATGATAAATTTGCATCTGCTACAGGTATTCGGAAAGCTTTAAATTCTAATCAGGCTATTAACAATTTTATTCCTAAAAATTGTATTGATATCTATGAAGATACTAACTATATAGAATTAAATGATTTTAGTACAATATTAGGATATCAATTAATTAAAACCAATGATTTTTCAAATTATTATGATCTTTCTGAGGATTTATCAAATAGAATTAAGAATTTAAAATCCAATTATTTTAATATTGAATCTTTTATTGAAGAATTGCATTCCAAAAATTATACTTATTCAGGCATATCAAGAGTTTTGTCTCATATTCTGTTAAATATTACTGCAAATGATATGGCACAATTTATAAGCAATGACTTTTTTGATTTTGTACGTGTATTAGGTTTTAAGAAAGAGAATAATATTCTGACAAAAATAAAAGAGAACAGTTCATTAGATATTATTAGTAAGTTTTCAACCTACTATAATAACTCTACAAATGAAACACGAAAAATGCTTGATATTAATATAAGAGCAGATGAATTATATCGTATGGTATATATGAATAAATATGGTAAAATGATACCAACAGAGTTTGAACGACAGATATGTATTATTTAATATTTGCACTTCATGAAAAATACCTCCATATATCTTTGAATAAGATATATGGAGGTATTTTTACCAATTTACTATGCACCTACAATCGTACCACCATTTGGATGTAACACCTGTCCTGTCATATAGGAGGCATCTTCTGATGCCAGAAAAACATAACATGTTGAAACTTCACAAGGCTGTCCTGCTCTCATCATTGGAACCTGTGAAGTTTTCCGTCCAAATGTTGCAACCTCTTCAGCTGAAAAAGAAGCCGGAATTAGGGGCGTCCATATCGGCCCCGGTGCTACTGCATTCACCCGAATCCCCCGCTCTGCCAATGACAAAGCTAATGATCTTGTAAGAGAAACTATAGCACCTTTGGTTGCACTATAATCTATTAACTCTTTGTTACCTTGATATGCTGTTACCGAAGTAGTATTTACTATACTGCTTCCTTTTCTCATGTAAGGTAACACTGCCTGTATCATATAAAAAAAGGAAATTACATTATTTTGAAATACCATATTCAGTTGTTCCGGTGAAATATCCAAAATGCTATGTTGTATAAATTGTACACCATGATTATTTACTAAAATATCAATTCTCCCAAAACATTCAATCGTACTGTTTATACATTGTTGAATAAAACATCTGTCTTTCAAGTCTCCCTGCATTAGCAGGCACTTTCCTCCTAACTGTTTTATCCGTTCTTTCGTTTCTTCTGCATCACATTCCTCATCATAATATATAATTACAACCGATGCTCCCTCTTTTACAAAATCATAAGCGACAGCCCTTCCTATTCCACTGTCTCCCCCTGTAATAATGGCAACTTTATTCTCCAATTTTCTTCTACACCTATTTGTTTCTGATACTGGTCTTGGAGTCATAATACATTCAATTCCAGGTTGTCTGTCCTGATGTTGTGGTGGGAAAGATAATGGTATTTTTTCACACTCTTGTATACATCCATAATTATCGTTTTCTTTCATTCTCAAACTCCTCCTAAAATACCATATTCATAGAAGAGTTATTTGTGATGTATAATTTTTAGATAGCTCGTCTTACACAGTTATCTGCCTTACACAGTTATCTGCGAACGCAAAATGATTCGCAGACACTTCGTGTCTTGCTCTCTGCCTCTAAGCAGTTATCTGCGAACGCAAAACGATTCACAGACACTTCGTGTCTTGCTCATCCGTTTTGCGTTCCTATGAATAAAAATATAAGAAAGTCTCCATGAATGCGAGCATTCTGGAGGCTTTCTTATATTTTTATTCGCAGATAACTGCTTAGTTCTTGAAACTGTGGATTGGGGCAGGAATTCTTCCTGTTCGATTAACAAAATTATCACATGAGAATTGATTAACCGGCATAATTGGTGCATAGCCTAATAAACCGCCAAACTCTACTGTCTCTCCAACATCTTTTCCAATTACCGGAATAATTCTCACTGCTGTTGTCTTCTGGTTTACCATACCGATTGCTGATTCATCAGCAATAATTCCAGCAATCGTTGTAGCTTTTGTGTTACCTGGGATTGCAATCATATCTAAACCTACAGAACATACACATGTCATTGCTTCTAATTTTTCAAGAGTTAATGCCCCCTCTTTTACTGCATCAATCATTCCCTGGTCTTCTGATACCGGAATGAATGCACCACTCAGTCCTCCTACATAGGAAGATGCCATAACTCCGCCTTTTTTTACCTGATCATTCAGCATTGCCAATGCTGCAGTTGTTCCCGGAGCACCAGCTCTTTGTAAACCAATTTCTTCTAATATGTCAGCAACACTGTCTCCTACAGCAGGGGTAGGCGCCAGAGATAAATCGATAATTCCAAAAGGAATATTTAATCTCTTAGAAGCCTCTTTTGCTACTAGCTGTCCGACTCTTGTAATCTTAAATGCTGTCTTTTTTATCGTATCACAGAGAACTTCAAAATTCTCACCGCGAACCTTTTTCAGCGCATGTCTTACCACACCTGGTCCTGAAACACCAACATTAATAATCGCATCTGCCTCTGTTACCCCATGAAAAGCTCCCGCCATAAAAGGATTGTCATCTGGAGCATTACAAAATATAACCAGTTTTGCACATCCTAGAGAATCATCTTTTTTTGATGCCTCTGCTGTCTCTTTCACAATCTCGCCCATTAATCTTACAGCATCCATATTAATACCTGTTTTTGTAGAACCTACATTCACAGAACTACAAACGCGCTCTGTACATGCCAAAGCCTCAGGAATAGATTTAATAAGATTTTCTTCTGCCGGTGACATACCTTTACTAACTAAAGCTGTATATCCTCCAAGGAAATTAACTCCTACTTCCTTTGCCACTTTATCTAAAGTCTTAGCAATTGTAACAAAATCTTCCGGTGTCTTGCAGGCACTCGCACCAATCAGACCGATTGGCGTAACAGATATTCTTTTATTTACAATAGGAATACCATATTCTTTCGAGATATCCTCACCTGTCTGTACAAGATTTCCAGCCAGACGCTTTATCTTATTGTATATATTGTTATTTAATGTTTCTAAATCATCGCTAATACAATCCATTAGACTGATTCCTAGTGTAATAGTTCTCACATCCAGATTGTAGTTATCAATCATTTTGTTTGTCTCAATAACTTCAAACTTATTAATCATTACTGCCTCCTAGTATTTACACACGTATTAGATTCTGTGCATGCTGTTAAAAATATCTTCATGCTGCATTCTGATGCTGACACCGATTTCTTCTCCGATTTTTTCCAAATCATCTGCCAGTTCATGCACTGGTTTTACCGAACCATTACAATCTACAATCATCATCATATTAAAATATTCCTGAACAATTGTCTGTGAAATATCAAGAATATTTACTTTGTTCTCTGCTAAATATGTACATACTGCAGCAATAATTCCTACAGTATCTTTTCCTACAACTGTTATAATTGTCTTCTTCATAAAATCCTCCTACGGTTTCATTCTATTTATAATATTAAAATTCAATATTGCAAGACGGACCTGTCCTGCTTGCAACTTTTAAATCAATATCATCTGTATTAAACTTATGCTTTGCAAAATTTATTTCATTGCGGACTGCCTGAAACGCCAATTCCGGATAATTATTTTCCTGACTCAAATGTCCCAATACTATCTGCTTTAATCTGTCGCTAATAATATGATTCACAAAATTACCACAAGCTTCATTTGAGAGATGCCCTTTATTTCCCCATATTCGCTGTTTTAAATGATATGGATATGCCCCCATTTGTAACATTCTGATATCATGGTTTGATTCCACTAGTATTCCATCTAATTCCTGAAGTGAATTTACCAACTCTTCTGTTACTTCTCCCAGATCAGTAGCAATTGCACAGGATTTATTCTTTGTTGAATCTTCATCAAAACGATAACATACCGGATCAGCCGCATCATGACTTATCTGTAATGGTGATATTCTCAGATTTTTAATTTCAAAATGCTTATTCCGTTCTATTGGAACAAACATATCTGTATCAACCTTTCCTACACTGGAACTATGTAATATATAATCTATTGTCTTTTCTGTAGCATAGACAGGCATATTATATTTTCTAAGAAAAACACCTAATCCTTTTATATGATCGCTATGTTCATGAGTAATTAATATTCCATCAAGTTTTTCCGGACTCTTGCCAAAACAGGCTAGTCCTTCTTCTACTCTTTTTTTACTAATTCCCACATCCACTAAAAGAGATGTCTTATCATTCTCAACCAATATGCAATTTCCTTTACTGCCACTTGAGATGGACGATAGTTTCATTTCTTCTCCTATTTCTTTCGACAAAACTTCCTTGTCCATTTTATTGTATTTTCAGATGAATTTCAACCTATATAAAGTAATAAAGTAAAAAAAGTAGCAATATTATAATAAAAAAGCCTTTTATGAAAAAAATATTATCATTTATTTGTATTACTATTGCTATCATTATATTATTAGAACCACAAACAGTAACCACTGGTGTAAAAAGAGGAATTGAACTGTCCATTTATTCTGTTATTCCTGCATTATTTCCTTTCATGTTGTTGACAAATTATATGATTTCTCACGACTTATGCCAATATATCAGTTATTTCTTCTATCCATTTCTTTCAAAGCTGTTCTGCATTTCAAGGAACGGCTGTTTTGCTGTACTGATAGGCTTTACCGGTGGATATCCTATGGGCGCTAAAACAATCAATGACTTATATGAAAGAAACCTGATTAGCCGTTCAGAAGGTCAATATTTATCTACTTTTTGCAATAACTGCAGTCTGTCCTTTTTAATAAATTATATTATCTATACCTGCCTAAACAATCGCATCGTCATGGATGGTATTTTATCATTAGATGCAAAGGGATTTATTGCACTTGTATACCTGCCTGCGGTATGTGTTGGAATTGTAAATAAATTTTTCTTTAAGAAAAAAATCATATCTGATAAAACATTTTCACATCCATCAAAACTCTCACCCAAACAGACAAGCGTAATACGCTCATCTACATTTTCTATTCTGAATTTATGCGTATATGTCATCTGTTTTTCTATTTTAGTAGAATTTATTAATAGGTTTGACATGAAGAATTTGTATAAATGTTTTATTGTTTCTCTTGTAGAAATAACAAGCGGCTGTAAGTATACCGCCACACACCTGCCAGCTGAAGGTCTGAAATTATTTATAATATTATTTGTATGTATTTTCGGAGGACTCTCTATTACATTCCAATCAATTTCACAATTTAAAAATAAATCTTTTATTAAATACTATATTATAGGCAAAATACAAACATTAGCAATATTTACGATTTTATTCACAATTTTATCTATATCATAATAGAACTTTCTTCTAACAAAATAATATCACACGTATATTGACTTTTGTTCTCTTAAAAAGATATAATAAATTTGCTCTTTTTATTGAATAAAGTATAAATTTTAACTATAAACAAATGAATTTTAGAGGTACATAATGAAGAAAAAAGAACTCACAAAAAGATATATTTTATTTATAATCAGTTTATTTTTTGCAGCTATGGGTGTTGCTGTGACAAAGCATGGAGAACTAGGTGTATCACCAATTTCTTCTGTTGCCAATATTATCAGTTACAAATTTACATTCCTTTCCCTTGGAATGTGGCTGATTATCTGGAATTGTGTTTTAATTTTAGGTCAGATTTTAATACTCAGAAAAGATTTTAAACGAATACAATTATTACAGATACCTTTATCATTTGTTTTTGGATATTTTACGGACTTCGGAATGTGGTGCGTATCATTCATCCCTGCTAATTCTTATATTATCCGTCTTATCCTTGTAATTTGCGGGATAATCATTTTAGGATTTGGTATATCCCTTTCTGTAATCGCCAATGTGATTATGAACTCAGGGGAAGCTTTTGTGAAGGCTGTGTCTGACAAGTCCAAACAAAACTTTAGTAATGTAAAAATCGGATTTGATGTACTCTGTGTGATATTATCAATCATACTGTCTTTATTATTTTTCGGTGGCAATATTTTAGGCACTAGAGAAGGTACTATTATCAGCGCTTTTCTTACCGGTATTTTTGTAAAATTCTTTACACGTATTTTGGATAAGCCTTTCACGACAATATTACAAAAATAAATCCGGCTTATTTTTTAATTGATTTTTTATGTATTCGTCAGCCTCTTTTCTTGAAGTAAAAATTATAATATTTTTCTCCTTATATTTTTTCAGTAATTGGTATGTTTTTTGTAAACTTTCTTTTGGATAATCAATAATACATTGTCTAAAATCCTCATCCAGTTCTGATTCAATCCACGGCATATCCTCTCGTTTTTTTCCAACGCGTGATTCTGCTCCCATAAGACAGACATCTAAAGAATAATCTAAAAAAAATACAGTGTCACATTCCCTTAGTCGTAGCTCTAATGTGCGTTGATAATTTCCATCAATAATCCAATTATCTTTTTTAATTATATCATTCAATCCTATATCAAACTCTTCTCTTTTGACAATTGTTTTATCAGGTTTATGATATAACATATCCAAATAATAAAGCGGAATGCCAGTTACATCTCTTAATTTTCGTGCGAAAGTGCTTTTTCCTGCACCCGGACATCCTATCACAATAACTTTTTTCATAACTAATTTTCCTTTATAAACTCAATAATTGGTTTTAAATATTCTTTATCTGTCCAGTCGCACTTTTGACCTACTGCACACATTAATGCTTTTTGCCATGGTTCATATGTATCAGAGTCTTGTTTCGCTACAACTTTCTGAAGCATTTTGCACAATGTTCTGTCTTTAAACGACATAATCTCTTCATTCCATACACCTCTGCAATAAAACAAAGGAATATTATTAAGTTTGTCTTTAAAATGTAAATTCCTAATCAGATTTATTGCATTTTCATCATATGGAGAAGCTCCTACACAAAAAACTGCTATCTTTTTATTACACAAACTTTCTATATTTTTCTTCAAAAATGACAATCCCAAAATACCTGATGCATAAACACCACCACCTAATATAATCGTATCAAATTGCTCAAGCATTTTGATATCTGCTTTTTTAGTTTCAATACAGTCATATCTCATTTCTTCCCCTAACCATTGGGCATATTTCTTGGTTGAACCATATTTTGATTGATATAAAACAATTCCTTTTCCCATAAATTAATACTCCCTGTAACTTTATTATTCATCTGGCTGCTGTCCATCATGTGCTTTCCACTGACACTCCGTTATTTTCATTTGACTGAATACCGCTTTAAATGATGAATTTTCAGGCGAACATGCATATATACCAAATTTAATTTTACCTCCCCCTTTATGCATATGACATACTCTCATCTGTTCAAAATGAATTCCATCTTTGGAACATTCAAGACAATAATCATCTTCCCGTCTGCTAAACCGATACCACATTGATTTTACTGAGGCACCTATCACTGTTGTTGCCCAATCAGAATATCCATGATTAGTTACAACACTTCCTAAGTGCTGATATTCCTCATTTTCATACTCAATTGAACCTTTCAACCAATTTTCACTGTCTAAATACATGACAATTCCACATTGGTCAAATCTGTGATGAATTTCAGCAAATTCTGTCTTTACAATAAAACTAAAATATTTTTCATCTGTCTCCATCTGCAATACAGGTGCATTATCATTCTGAAAATGATAATATGTTCTCTGCCACAAATCGGTATATGGCTTTGTAACAATTTCAATTTTATCATCACATATTTTATAACTTTCTGGTTTTCGTATCCATTTAAACTCTTTTAAATCCATTTTTAATCCTCTATAATTAGCTTCTTTCTGATTGAAATAATTTCGTCCCCATATTCTTAACTAAAAGAAAAAGAACAAGACACAAAAACCTTGTTCTTTTTCTACTTTGAAATATATCCTGATATACTTTATCCTATAATAAATCTACTTCAATATCATCTACACCGTCTGCATCATAATCTTCTTCTGATACATCCTGTCCACCTAATTCTTTTCTGCTTTCAATAACAACATTCAATGAACTGTTAAGAGATGACATCATCTGATTCTGTGCGTTTTCAAAACTATCCATACCTGTAGAAAGAATACTCTGAACATTTGATAAAATATCATCTGTATACTGCATAGCTCTTCCTCTTAAGTCATTAGCTTCAACTGTAGCCTTATTTAAAATGTCCTGAGCTTCCTGCTGTGCCTGCTCTAATACCTGATTTGCTTCATTATATGCTTTCTGCATAATTTCATGTTCGCTGACTAACTGATTAATATGTGCAGTAGCTTCTGCTATCATAGATTCAGATCTTTCTTTTGCATCATTTAAGATTGCATCTTTATTCGCAATAATCTTCTGATACTTCTTAATTTCATCTGGTGTTCTAAGTCTTAACTCTGCCAATAATTCATCAATATCATCTTTATTTACAACAATCTTTGATGTTGATAATGGTTGAAATTTACAATTATCAATATATTCCTCAATCTCTGTAATAATCTGTTCAATTTTACTACTCATTTTTATTCTCCTTTTTCCTTTAATTTATCATAAACCTGTTGTATAACCGGTTCCGGTACAAATCTGCTGATATCTGCCCCGAAGTAAGCTGCTTCTTTTACAGTGCTAGAACTTAAATATGCATATTCCAGACTGGTTGTAAAAAAGATAGTATCTATATCATTATCTAAAACCATATTCGTCTGTGACATCTGCAATTCATACTCAAAATCTGTCACTGCTCTTAGACCTCTAACAATAATCTGAGCATCTACACTTTTGGCAAAATCAACCAATAGCCCCTCAAAAGACATAACCTTTACATTGGGTATATCTTTCACTACTTCTTCTAACATTTTAACACGTTTTTCTACCGAAAACAACGGAGATTTAGAATTATTATTCAAAACACTTACAATCAATTCATCAACAATTTTTGATGCACGTTTAATAATATCTAAATGCCCTAATGTTACTGGATCAAAACTTCCCGGATATATTGCTCTCGTCATACTACTCTCCACTTAATTTCAAAAAGATATGTTTATTCGTCTTATATTGTTTGTCTCTGGTAATCTCAAATCCCAATTGTTTCACATATTCAAAATCGGTCTCCAAAGATGCTTCAACAATAATAGTCGAATTTTCATTTATTAAATCAGATTTCGCCAAAAAAATCAATACATTTTTTTCCAATTCCTGGTTATAAGGAGGGTCTAGAAAAACAATATCAAAAACCTCATCTTTTGAAGCAATCTTTTTTAATGCCAAAAACACATCATCACACAATACAACAGCCTGTTCTTCCAAACGTGTTTTTTCTAAATTTGACTGGATACATTGAACTGCTACTCTATTCTTTTCTACTAGCGTAGCCTTTTTTGCACCTCTGCTTAATGCTTCAATACCTATTGCTCCACTGCCACTAAATAAGTCTAAAAAATTAATATCATACAGCATTGGATTAATCATATTAAATAAAGTCTCTTTAATTCTATCTGTTGTAGGTCTTGTATCATTGCCTCTGATTGTATTTAATTGTATTCTTCTGGCTTTTCCAGCAATTACCCTCATAATTTCTCCTATAATCCATAACAAAAAATCGTACAACAGTTGACTATTATAAACAAGCAAAAGCAAGCAAATAAATTGCTTGCTTTTTTATTGCAAATTCACTTCAATTATTCAGCATCTGCTTCAGTAGAATCCTCTACAACTTCTTCAACCACTTCTTCAGGAGTTTCCTCAACTTCTTCCATCGCTGTATCTTCAACAACTTCCTCTGTATCCTCTACTGGTTCTTCCTCTGGAAGTAAAGCTTTAATACTTAAACTGATTTTCTTTTCATCTTCATTAAAGTCAACAATCTTAGCTTCGATTTCCTGACCAATCTTTAATTCATCAGCCGGTTTTTCAACATGATGTCTTGCGATCTGTGAAACATGAAGTAATGCATCAACACCTGGTTCAATCTCAACAAATGCGCCAAAATCTGTCATTCTTGCAACTTTACCAGTAACAATCACTCCAACTGCAAACTTCTCGCTTGCATTTGCCCATGGATTGGTATCTTCAAATTTTAAGCTTAACGCAATTTTATCATCATTGATTTCTTTGATAAATGTAGTAACAGTATCGCCTACTTTGAATACCTTTCTTGGATTACCAACTCTACCCCAGGACATTTCTGAGATATGTAATAATCCATCTGCTCCGCCGATATCAACGAATGCACCAAAATCAACCACACTCTTAACAACACCTTCCACAATGTCTCCAACTGAAATCTTTTCAAATAAAGCTTTCTTTGCTGCTTCTTTTTCCACAACAACTAATTGTTTTCTGTCACCGATAATTCTTCTCTTCTTAGGATCAAATTCAGTAACAACAAACTCAACTTCCTGATTTAAATACTTATCTAAATCTCTTTCAAATACGTCTGATACAAGGCTTGCAGGTATAAATACTCTTCCGCCTTCAACGTCTACGCCCAAACCACCTTTTAATATCTGTACAACTGGTGCTTTAAGAACTTCTTTATTTTCAAAAGCTTCTTTAATTCTCTCATTTGCTTTCTCTGCAGCAAGTCTCTTATATGATAAAGCAACCTGTCCATCACCATCATTCACTTTAAGAACCTTTACTGTCAGTTCATCGCCTACTGAAATTACAGTTGTCAGATCTACCGGTGTGTTTGAGTACTCATCTCTTGTAAGAATACCATCAGCCTTATATCCAACATTAAGTACCGCATAGTCCTCTCTTACACTGATTACCTTTCCTTCAAGAACTTCACCATTGTGAATTGTCTTGAATGATTCATCCAACATTTGTTCAAAACTCATCTCTGACATTAAGAACGACCTCCTCAATAATATTCTTTGGGGTAGATGCCCCTGCTGTAATACCTATAGACTTCAATGATTCGACATTACACAAATTAAGGTCCTTTACTGTCTGTATATAATAAGTGTTTTTACACTCATTTTTACATATGTCATATAACTTCTGTGTATTCGAACTACTCTTTCCACCAATTACAATCATAGCATCAACTCTTGATGCTATCTCTTTCGCTTCAACCTGTCTTACGTGTGTCGCATTGCAAATCGTATTTACAACATTTATATCATAACCCTTTTTATCTATAATTTCAACTAAATATTTAAATTTCTTGTAGTTAAATGTCGTCTGGGATACGATACACAAACTTAAATCTTTAAAGGGTTTAAGTTTTTCTATATCAGTATCACTATTTATAACAATAGCATCTCCGAAAACCCAGCCCTTTATTCCTTCTACCTCAGGATGATTATCATTTCCAATAATCACAATCTTTTTTCCTTTTTCACTCTCTTCACGGACAATATTGTGTATTTTCTTTACGAAAGGACATGTTGCATCTACAATATTTAAGTTTTGTCCTTCTATCACATCACATATCTCTTTTGAAACACCATGGGAACGGATAATTATAGTACCTTTATCTACATTACCTATTTCTTTTTCTGTATTTATTACCTGAACTCCCTTATTCTCCAAATCTTTAACAACCTGTTCGTTATGAATAATCGGTCCATAAGTATAAATTGTTTTTTCACTATTTTCTATTTCAGAGTATACACTGTCTACTGCACGTTTCACTCCGAAACAAAATCCTGCACTTTTTGCAACAATTACTTCCATTCATTACTCCATTATCTTTTCACAAGTTCTTTAATTCTTTCTACCACCTGATGAATATCCATATCTGAAGAATCAACTAAAACTGCATCCTCAGCCTGTACCAAAGGAGAAACCTCTCTATTCATATCACGGTAATCTCTATCCGTAATATCTGCCTCAATTTCATCGATGTTACATGCAACACCTTTTTCTGTCAATTCTTTATATCTTCTCTCTGCTCTTGTTCTTGAACTGGCAGTTAAGTAAACTTTCAAATCTGCATCCGGAAGTACCGCTGTTCCGATATCCCGTCCATCCATAACAACATCATTCTTCTTTGCCAAATCCTGTTGCATAGCAACTAAAATTTTTCGAACAGGTGAATATACTGCAATCGCACTCGTCATATTTCCAATCACTTCCTGCCTGATTTCCGTGCTGACATCTTCCCCATTCAAATATACTTTTTGTACTCCATTTTCATATCCGAGAGTTACTTCTACAGCATTACATTTTTCAACAACTTTTTCTTCTTCCTCTGCTGTAATTCCGGCTCTATAGCATGCTAATGCCATCGTACGATACATAGCGCCTGTATCTACATAAATAAAATCTAATTCCTTTGCTACGATTTTAGCAATTGTGCTTTTTCCTGCACCTGCTGGTCCGTCAATTGCAATATTATACATAATCTCCTCCATATATCTTTTTAATAAATGCTACTCCCTGCAAGATAACCTGTACTCCATGCAATCTGTAGATTATATCCACCAGTTTTTGCATCTAAATCTAATACTTCACCCACAAAATAAATATTAGGACTCAACTTTGATTCCATAGTTCCCGGATTAATGTCCTTCACGGAAACACCCCCTCTTGTTATAATGGCTTCATTATAACTTCTTAATCCCGAAATGTGAAGTGGCATTTTTTTCATACAAGAAATCAGTTTTTCTCTCTCATTCTTTGTAATTTCATGAATTTTCTTATAAGGGTCAAGACCAGCCAGTCGAATTATAGGCATAATCATTTTTTTTGGCAGCAGCCTGTCCAATGCATTATTTAAATTTTTATTTATATTTTCCTTAAAATCTTTTAATATTCTTTTATCCAGTACCTCAATATCTAAAGCCGGTTTCAAATCAATATAAGCCACAAAATCATGTTCTTTTAATTTATCACAAATATAGCAACTCGCTGACAGAACCAACGGTCCACTGATACCGAAATGGGTAAACAGCATCTCACCCTGCTCAGAATAATACTCTTTGCCACTCTCATCAAGAATAGATAAATTAACATTTTTCAATGCAAGCCCCTGTAATTCCCTGCATAATTCTTCTTTGATATTAAAAGGAACAAGTGATGGATAAGTCTTCTCAACCTCATGTCCCAGTTCGTTTGCAAACCGATACCCGTCTCCTGTAGAACCTGTCGTCTGATATGAGATACCACCTGTTGCGATAATGCATTTATCCCCTGTTATTTTATCACCATTCCTACTTTTTAAAACAACAGTTTTTCCAGTATTTTGAACTTCACTAATCTCTGTATTGAAATGAATCTGTACTCCCACATCTTTTAACATTTTTTCTAATGCCCATATCACATCCGATGACTTGTCGCTCCTTGGAAAGACTCTGTTTCCTCTTTCTATTTTTGTTGCTACGCCGGTACTTTCTATCATGGTACATACATCTTCACTATTTAATGTGTTATATGCACTGTATAAAAACTTTTCATTACGAAGTATATTTGCAAAATGATTTTCAATACTCGAAGCATTTGTAATATTACATCTTCCTTTTCCTGTAATAAATAATTTCTTTCCTAACTTCTCATTTTTCTCATAAATATGAACTTCATTACCATTATATGCCGCAGCAATTCCTGCCATCATGCCGGCGGCTCCGCCACCCACAATCAAAACTTTACTCATAAAAATACCTGTAACCCTTTATCATCTCCATTAGATTAATATAAAACTGCAAACGAAAGCTTTAAAACATCCGCTTGCAGTTATATATTTAATACCTATACCGGATAAGCTCCGTTTTCTTTATCAGCAACACTTGGGTCTACCTTTGTTTGCTGAGCCTCCCTGTACTCAAAGAATTCCTTTGCAACCTGTGGGAATAAAGCATATGACAATATATCTTCATCCTGCTGTTTCCACTGTGCACATTCCTTTTCAAACTTTTCAAGTGACGGTTCAATCAAATCTGCAGGTCTGCAGGTAATTGCCTTTTCATCACCGATAGCCTTCTTCTGAACTTCTTTATCAAACGGCTTCACAGTCTGACCATACTTTCCTGCAAGTAAATCCTTTGCCTGCTGATTTACCATCTTATATCTCTCACCCATGACTACATTTAACACAGCCTGAGTTCCTACAATCTGGCTGGAAGGTGTAACAAGTGGTGGCTCACCAAAGTCTTTACGAACTCTAGGGATTTCCTGTAACACTTCATCAAATTTATCCTCAGCTCCCATTTCTTTTAACTGGGAAACCATGTTTGAAAGCATTCCACCTGGAACCTGATATAACAATGTATTAATATCTACACCCATTACCTTCGGATTCAATAAACCACTCTCAAGACATTTTTCTCTGTATGGCTTGAAATGGTCCGCAACCTTCTTTAACAATTCCTGATTAAGCCCTGTGTCATAAGGTGTTCCCTTGAATGTTTCTACCAAGACTTCTGTTGCCGGCTGTGATGTTCCCATAGAGAATGGAGAAATCGCTGTATCAATGATATCACAACCCGCTTCAACAGCCTTCATGTATGTCATTGCACCTACACCTGATGTGTAATGTGTATGAAGGTCGATAGGAAGGTCTGTTCCTTCTTTTAATGCCTGAACTAACTCTGTTGCCTGATATGGAGTTAAAAGTCCTGCCATATCTTTAATACAAAGTGAGTTCGCACCCATCTCCTCAATTTTCTTTGCTGTATCTTTCCAATAATCAAGTGTATATGCATCTCCCAATGTATATGAAAGTGCAACCTGAGCATGACCATTTTCCTTATTGGCAGCTTTTACAGCTGTCTCTAAGTTTCTTAAATCATTTAAACAGTCAAAAATTCTAATAATATCAATTCCATTTGCAATTGACTTCTGAACAAAATATTCAACAACGTCATCCGAATAATGACTATATCCTAAAATATTCTGTCCTCTAAAAAGCATCTGTAATTTTGTATTTTTAAATCCATCACGTAATTTTCTTAATCTTTCCCATGGATCTTCTTTTAAAAATCTAAGTGAAGCATCAAAAGTAGCACCACCCCAACATTCTACAGCATGATATCCAACCTTATCCATTGTATCAATGATAGGAAGCATTTCTTCTGTTGGCATTCTTGTTGCGATTAATGACTGATGTGCATCACGAAGTATTGTTTCAGTAATCTTTACTGGTCTTTTTTCTGCCATTTTATTTTCCTCCGATAATTGTTATGTTTCAAATTTGATTTAGATTCCGAATATTGCCATAAAAGTTCCGGCTGCTACTGCAGTACCAATAACTCCCGCAACGTTTGGTCCCATAGCATGCATTAAAAGGAAGTTTGTCGGATCTGCCTCAGCTCCTACTTTCTGTGAAACTCTGGCAGCCATTGGTACGGCAGATACACCTGCTGAACCAATCAACGGATTTACTTTTCCTTTTGTAACAACACACATCAACTTACCAAATAATACACCTGCCGCAGTACCTACTGCGAATGCAACTAATCCAAGTACAACAATCTTAATTGTACTCATATTTAAGAATGCCTCTGCCGAAGTCGTTGCACCTACACTTGTACCCAGCAGAATAACAACGATATACATCAATGCGTTGCTGGCTGTATCTGTCAACTGTTTTACTACACCTGACTCTCTAAATAAGTTACCTAACATCAGCATACCAACTAATGGTGCTGTTGTTGGTAAAATCATAACTACTACAATCGTAACAATAACAGGGAATAAAATCTTTTCTAACTTAGAAACAGGTCTGAGCTGTTCCATCTTGATTTTTCTTTCCTTTTCTGTTGTTAATAATTTCATAATCGGCGGCTGAATAATTGGTACTAATGCCATATATGAATAAGCCGCCACGGCAATCGGTCCCAATAAATCTGTCTGACCTAATTTACCTGCAAGGAATATGGATGTAGGTCCATCTGCACCTCCAATGATAGAGATTGCCGCAGCTGCCTTGCCACCAAATCCCATAAATATTGCCAAAAAGTATGCAGAATATATACCAAACTGAGCCGCAGCTCCAAGTAAAAAGCTTTTCGGGTTGGCAATCAGCGGACCAAAGTCCGTCATCGCACCTACACCCATAAAGATAAGAGATGGCAAAATACTATACTCATCTAATATATAAAAGTAATGTAATAATCCACCTGCTTCATCTCCTACAGGAGCTTTCATAATGTCCGGATACATATTAACTAACAGCATACCAAAAGCAATAGGAACCAAAAGTAATGGTTCATATTCTTTTTTTATTGCTAAGTAAAGGAAAATGCAGGCAACAGCAATCATAATATAATTACCTACAGTAAGGTTTAAAAACGCTGTCTGATTCACCAGATTTTCCAATGTATCTATGATGTTCATTTGTTACCTCCAGTTCTAAAAACAATTAGTTTAATGTTGCTATTACTACACCAGCATCAAATGAATCGCCTACGCCGAACGCAATGCTTGCAACTGTTCCATCCTCTGGGGCAACCACTGAATTTTCCATTTTCATTGCTTCAAATACTAAAATAGTATCACCTTTTTTAACTGCTGTGCCAGGATTTGCACTAATAGATAACACTTTACCAGGCATAGGTGCTGTAACCTTGATTCCACCTTCACTTCCACTTGCTGCCGGAACAGGTGCTGGAGCTGCCTTTGGTGCTGAAACAGGTCTGTTTACCGGTGCACTTGGAGTGCTGCCTGTCTCTTCCACAGTAACATCATATACATTTCCATTCACTGTAATTGTATAATTCTTCATTTTATTTCCTCCTAAATATACATAAGTAATTTATCTTCTTCTAATTGAACGAACAACAAAACTATCTGTTGATGTATTTTCACTTGCTGCAATAGCAGCCGCAATTACTGCTATCAATTCATAGTCGTCTGTCAGATTCTCTGAATCCGAATCAACCACTTCCTCAGCCTTTGTTTCTTTCATTGCAGTTTGCTTTGTTTTACCTGATTTTTTTCTTTCCTTTGCTTCTGTAATCTTCGGTATAAACTTAAAACAGGAAATCAATAAACAGATAAATATCAATACGGCAAAAACAGTTCCCATTCCCATGAGTGTATTCGCTCCTGCTGAAGCCATCTTTGCTCCAAAATTTTCCTCCCCTGAATCAGGAAGGCTGAATTCAACAGATGTTGGAACTGGTCCTAAATTATCAAATACAGTAATATGCATAATCATTTTCAAATCTCTCTTTGAAAAATGAAGCATTGCTGTAGTATCAAGAGACATTCCATCTTCCTGCTCTGTAACCTCTATGCTATCATAGTTTTTATATTCACCACATGAGTCCTCGCCAACAATTTTTGCAAAATTCTCAAACATATCTGTCTGCGCACTGTTCTGCTTTGCAATATAGTCAAGCTCTTCTTTAGAAAAACTTCCTATCTGTGCCACACCCTGTGATACATAAGACTCAAAAAGCTGTTTAATCTGTGCCATGTTAATTTTGCCTTTTAAGAATTCCTTCCGGTCCTCTTCTGACAATGTTGTCTCTGGCTGAGACATCATTTCACCCATATCAATTGGCTGGTCCGCAAAAACATTCACATTGGAGAACAGAAAACACATAACCAATGAAGCAAGAGAAATCACGAAACGCAATCTTTTCATCATCTTCATATTGTCCTCCTACTGTCTTTTTGTGTATAACATTTCAAATGCACCAATCACATATTTTCTTACATCAACAGGCTGTATAATATTATCAACATACCCTCTTGATGCAGCTTTCGTAACATCTCCCTGTAACGCTTCGTATTCTGCTGTCTTTTCAGCAATAACACTGGCATCTTTTTCAATATCATCTGCGTACATAATCTTAACAGCGCTCTGTGCATCCATCATACCTACTTTTGCATTAGGAAGTGCAAATACCATATCTGCTCCGATAGACTTACTGTTCATTGTAATATATGCACTGCCAAAAGCATCACCGATTAAAACATTTACTTTTGGTACTGTAGCATTTGCAAACGCAAATGTTAACTTTGCTGTTTTCGCAGCACCATGTTTTTCCTGACATTTTGATGTAGCAAATCCTTTTACATTTGTCAGTGTTAATACAGGTATTGAAAAATCGTTACAGAAATATACAAACTCAGCCGCTTTATCACAACCTTTTGCTGTAAGTTTTGGCTCATATTCTGCTACTACTGCCATCTCATCATCATATATCTTAGTTCTATTTGCCACAACACCAACAGTTGCTCCATTTAATTTAATAAAAGCTGTGAGCATCTCCGGTGCATAAGCACTCTTTACTTCAACAACGAAACCATCATCAGATATACTATTCAATGCTAACTTTGTATCCTCTAATCCTGACTCAAATCCTGTTGCTGCTCTATTCAAATCGTCTGTGCAGTCAGCTACAACTTCATCTTCGTAATTTGAAGGTAAAATTGAAACAAGATTAATGATTCCGCTAATAACTTCTGCTTCTGTACCTACAAAATCTACATTTCCTGCGACCTCGCTCTGGAATTTTGCAGATGCTGTATCGCAGACTTCTTTTCTGTTTTCATCAATTGTATTCGGTGAATTCACAAATAAATTTGCCTTTTCATTCTCCATAAATGTAAAATCAGAAAGCCCTGCCATAACACTTAGGGCACCGCCACAATTTCCAAAAACTGCTGTTACTGTAGGAATAACTCCTGCAGCCTCTGTCTGTTTCATGTAAATCTTACCAAATGCTTCCAAACCATCTACAGATTCCTGTAATCTCAAACCGGTACTGTCTACCAATCCAATCACAGGCGCACCCATTTTCAATGCCATATCGTAAATGTTTGCAATTTTCTTTGCATGCATCTCGCCTACAGAACCACCAAGTACTGATGAATCCTGGCTAAATACATAAACTAGCCTTCCATTAACAAGTCCATAACCGGTAATTACACCGTCTGATGGTGTGTCAACAGACTTCATGTTAAAATCAGTGGTTCTGGCTGTAACCAGTGCACCAATCTCAACAAAACTGTTTTCATCAAGAAGAGCCTCTATTCTCTCTCTTGCTGAAGTTTTAGCTGATGTACTCATAATCAGTCTCCTCCATTATATATTAATAAAGTTTTATATAGCAAAAGCCTTTGGATATGATTTTTCATTTCCATCGGCTTTACTGTGTTTGCAAAAAACAACCACTTTTTCGCCTTATATAGATTAACGCTTTTCCTGTCAAATAGCAAGCATTTCCACAAAAAAAGTTCTACAAAAAAGTTTTGTTTAAGCAGTTTTAATTCTATTTTCAATCCATTCACTGTTAATTGGTTTAAAATCTTCTGTTTCAAAGTAAACATGATACCATACAAGAAATACATATACAGTCCAGATTCGTCTACTATTGTCCGCTTTTCCTGCCCTGTGCTCTTCCATAAGTTTTACTAAAATATCTGTATGAAAGAATTGTTCTGCAGCCTTGGATGTCAACGTTTCCATTACTCTGTCATAATATTTCTCTTCCTTAAGCCACACTCTGATTGGTACAGGAAAACCTAATTTCTTTTTATTCGCTGTTTTTTCTGGAATATGTTTCTTTGCTGCAATTCGAAACGCTCTCTTCGTAGCTTCTTCATTACATCTGAAATCTATTGGCAATGTCTTTGCATATTTAAATACTTCCACATCCAGAAATGGTACTCTGGACTCCAAACAATGTGCCATACTCATTTTATCTGCTTTTAAGAGGATATCGCCCTGTAACCAGAAATTCGTATCAATATACTGCATTTTTGCAATATCATTTAAATGTCCCACCTTGTCATAAGTAGTAGACACTACTTCTTTTGGACTTAAATGTGTCAATTCTGTTTTCAACAGCTTTTCTCTGTCTTTTACAGAAAACATATTGGCATTTCCAATAAAGCGTTCCTCGACACTCTTACTTCCACGAATAATAAAGTCACGGCCTTTTACATCCGGCATGATACTTGCAATCTTAGCCATCCCTTTTCTGATAAATTTTGGTATCTTCTGATAACCTTTTAGCGATAATGGTTCATGGTAAATATTGTAGCCACCAAAGAACTCATCTGCTCCTTCTCCTGAAAGAACCACTTTAATCTGTTCTGCCGCAAGCTGGTCTACAAAATAAAGCGCAATACAGGACGGATCTGCCAAAGGTTCATCCATATAATACATAACCGTAGCAATAGAATCAAAATATTCATCACTGTCAATATTTTTACTAAAATTTTTCTTTCCCAGTTCTTCTACCAGTCCTTCGGCATATCTAATTTCATTATATTTACTCTGTTTGTCCAAGAATCCTACGGTAAATGTTTTCTCTCCCGGAAATTCAGAGACTACGTAACTGGAATCCACTCCACTGGACAATAATGAACCTACTTCTACATCGGCTATCATGTGTGCATCTACTGTATTATGAACCACTTCTTCTATCTCTGAAACTATCTGCTCCAAGTTGCCATCTGTCTTTGGCTCCATTATTGGATCAAAATACCGCTCAATCTCTAACTTTCCATCCTTTAATATCATATAGTGCCCTGCCGGAAGTTTATATACTCCCTTAAAGAAACACTCCGGCAAAACTGAGTATTGAAAACTTAAATACTGCTCCAAAGCAGCAGGATTCACTTCCTTTTGAAAACCCGGAAACTCCAAAATAGCTTTTATCTCTGATGAAAATACAAAAGTGCCATTCACTTGTGAATAATAGAATGGTTTTATTCCAAAATGATCTCTGGCACCAAACATCGCTTTATTTTTGCTGTCCCATATCACAAAAGCAAACATGCCGCGAAGTTTTGATAACATTTCCGTTCCATATTCTTCATAAGCATGAATAAGGCACTCTGTATCAGAATCATTTGCAAAAATATGACCTTTATCAATTAATTCTTTTCTCACTTCCAAATGATTATAAATCTCTCCATTAAAAACAATGGCAATTTCACCTGTTTCATTATACATCGGCTGAGCGCCATGGCTTAAATCAATAATACTAAGTCTTCTATGTCCAATCGCCGCCTGGGCATCCACATACATTCCCTCATCATCAGGACCTCTGTGGGCTATTTTGTCCATCATTTTCTTTAATACTGCTTTACTGTCCTTAACTTCACCTATAAAGCCACAAATTCCACACATAACAACTTCTCTCTTTCATTCGTTATAGCACTGCTTTCACTTCATCTTCGTTGATTATCTCCTGAATTAAAACACGTTCATCCATTGGATGTTTAACACCTTTTATTTCCTGATAATCTTCGTGTCCTTTTCCTGCTAGTACAATGACATCCCCATCCTGTGCATGAAGAATAGCATACCTGATGGCATCCTTTCTGTCAGGAACTGTCGCATACTCGCCATCTGCTTTTTTTACACCAATTATAATGTCATTAATGATTTCTATCGGTTCTTCAAATCTTGGATTGTCAGATGTGACAATCGTAAAATCTGCAAGTCTGGAAGATACTTCTCCCATCTCAAATCTTCTGTCTCTGGAACGATTTCCTCCACAGCCAAACACTGTGACTAGACGCTTCGGTTGATATTCTTTCAAACTGGTCAACAGACTTTCCAGACTCATGGCATTATGCGCATAATCAATCATTAATGTAAATCTGTGAGAAACAGGAATTATCTCCACTCTCCCCTTTACTCTGACATCTATCAATGCCTGCTTTATTTTTTCTATATCATTTGTAAAATGACTGCATATTGCAATTGCACATAAAGAATTATACACACTAAAATTCCCCGGAACATGAATTTCTACAGGAAAATCCATCTTTCCGGTTAACTGATAAGATACACACAGGCAACCTGGTTTTGTAAACAAGTTAATATCCGATGCTTTAAAGTCGTAATTACCTTTCACACCATAAGTTTCTATATCACAGGTATGTCCCTCTAAAATCTCTTCGATATGATCCGCATCCATATTAATTATTCCATGTTTGCATTGTTTTAATAACATACTCTTACATCTAAGATAGTCATTAAAGTCTTTATGTTCATTAGGTCCGATATGATCCGGCTCAATATTTGTAAAAATTCCATAATCAAATGTGAATCCTGCCACTCTGTGAAGCATCAACCCTTGAGATGACACTTCCATCACAACACAATCACACCCCTGTTCCACCATTTTTGCAAAAGTTTCCTGAACAACAAACGACTCAGGTGTCGTATTTTTCGCCGGTATTATTTCATCGCCGATAATGGTTTCTATTGTGCCAATCAATCCTGTCTTAATTCCAACGCTTTCTAAAACCTGACGAACCATATATGTAGTTGTTGTTTTCCCCTTTGTTCCGGTAATTCCGATTGTCGTAAGTTTCTCTGCCGGGTATCCAAAATAGGCAGCAGACATACATGCCAAAGCATATCTGGTATCTTCGACCTGAATCACTGTCAGGTCTGCTGGTGCTTCAACCTCTTCCATTACCACAATCGCAGCTACGCCTTTTTCTGCCACATCATTTATAAACCTATGACCATCGAAGCCTGCCCCTTTAATACATACAAATACATCTCCCATTTCAACTTTTCTTGAGTCATTCACAAGATGATTAATATGAATGCCATCATTTCCTGACAGAACATTATACTCTAATTTTTCTAATAAATTCTTTAAAATCATACTTTCACACTTTCCATTAAAATAATGTTGTGACTTATTCAATATCTATATTTCCAACAAAAGATACCCTTGCCGGACCAGTCATATATACTGTATTTTCTTCCCTGTTGTATTCAATAAATAAATCCCCACCTAATAATTTTACAGTCACTTTGTTTTCTGTAAGATTATTCAGCACACATGCAACAACGCTGGCACAGGCACCTGTTCCACAAGCTAATGTTTCCCCGGAGCCTCTCTCCCATACACGCATTTTAATTGTATTTCTATCAACAATTTGAATAAACTCTGTATTGATTCTGTCCGGAAAAATCTCATTTTTTTCAAACTTCGGTCCAATACTCTCGATATCCAGATTGTCAGTATCATCAATAAATGTAATTGCATGCGGATTTCCCATAGACACGCATGTAATCTTATACTCTTTATTATCTATAATGATTGACTGATCAATCACCTGTTCTTTATCTGAAATAACAGGAACATCTTTCGCTTCCAAAATAGGACTTCCCATATCTACACGGACAGTTTTTACTTTGTCATCTTCCACATTCAAAACCAATGTCTTAATTCCTGACAATGTCTCTACTGTAATTGTTGTTTTATCTGTCATTTTATTGTCATATACATACTTTGCAACACATCTGATTCCATTACCACACATCTTTCCTTCTGAACCATCCGCATTATACATATTCATACGAAAATCTGCTTTATCTGATGGATTTACCATAATCAGACCGTCGGAACCAATCCCAAAATTTCTATTGCTTACAAATTCTGATAATTTGTTAGGATTTTCAATTTCATTTTTAAATCCATTTACATATACATAGTCGTTTCCACAACCCTCCATTTTTGTAAATTCCATTTTTGCCTCCTTAACAATGGTTATATCTTGTTAATTAAGTTTTACACCATACTATATTTAGTGGTTTATATTTGACGTTATCAATATACCACATCTAAATATATAAATAAAGGCAATTATTGCAAGATAAACCAGTTAAGAACTTTCTGAAAACAATACTTAAAATTATATTCTGATACTGCCTCTTTAGCTACAATATTTCTTGTCTGAACTTTATTATCTTCAATAAAAATATCAACCGTCCCTATCTTATCATTTTCTTTTATAGGATATTTATAACTGATATTTGTCTTAAATTTATATTTTTCATCAGGATTTATTAAATATTTACTACTTCCCAGAATAGATGCTTTTATGCTTCTCTTTGTTCCCCTCTCTAAATTTACGTTAATCTCTTTATTTTTTTTCAATAAACTTTTGTTATTATAATGCTCTTTTCCATAATTCATTAAACACATTGTATCTTTCCACTTATAAGATTTATTGGGCGGCCACCCACATGCTAAAACACTGCTGACAAAAACTCTTCCTTTACTTTTCACTGCACCGACAAAACAATATCCCGCTTTTCCAGTAAATCCTGTTTTTATTCCAATTGCACTGTTATCCATTGTAAGAAAAGCATCCCTATTTGTCACATTAATATTTCTTTTGTTATCTACATCCGATAAATGATATGATCTTGTGTTTGTAATTTCCAAAAAAGTCTTATTTTTTATCGCATAAGCTCCAATAAGTGCCATATCATAAGCTGTAGAATAATGCTTATCAGCATCTAATCCATTTGGTGTGACAAAATTTGTATTAAAAGCTCCAATACTTCTTGCCTTTTCATTCATTAACTTTGCAAATGCCTCTACACTGCCTGCTACTCCTTCTGCTACTGCAACTGATACGTCATTAAAAGATTCCAGCATCATTGCATGCAATAAATCTTTCATATAATATTTCTCACCTTTTTTTATATTCATATGTACTTTAGGCATACTGGCTGCCCTTGAAGAAACTTCCACAACAGTATCCATTTTACTGTTTTCAAGTGCCACAATACATGTCATTATTTTCGTAGTACTCGCCATTGCCATTTTCTGTTCATAATTTTTACCATATAGTACTCTCCCGGTCTGCCCATCAATAATAACTGCTGACTTTGAAATCAAATCACTGTCTTTTATCTCTTTGGTCTCTTCTCCTAATACATTTATATGTCCCACAAAAAATAGTACTGCACAAAGAATATATAAAACGTATTTTTTCATAACAACTCCCAGAAATTAATCTATAAAATATATGAATTTGATTTTCATAAAATACTAAATACTTTTATAAATCGAGTAGGCTGACTCTTACTCGATTACGCAAACGAGCATCTCGAAGCACAGCTTCTCGTTGCTCTTACACCCGACAAATGATATTTTGTGCAAGCACAATATCGCTTGCCGGGCTTTTACTACAAAAAAGAAGAGTTGACAAAACTCTTCTTTTTATAAAAATAATATTAGTCATTCGATTTTAATGTCACTTCATCTTCCGCCTGATGTTTAAACTCTTCTATCATATCTGGTGTAATTACCGGAAGATTATCGGAAGACTCTACGCCAAACCGTCTAAGAAATTCTTCAGTCGTTCCAAACAACAAAGGTCTTCCCGGTGTGTCCATACGTCCAACTTCTTCTACCAACATATACTCTACAAGTTTATTCACTGCAAAATCTGATTTTACCCCTCGAATCCTTTCAATTTCCGATTTTGTAATTGGTTGCTTATATGCAATAATAGAAAGTGTCTCCATCAGAACCTCTGTCAACACCTGACGCTTCGGTTGTTTTGCAATCTTAATCAACGCTTCATACATCTCAGGCTTAGAACACATCTGGTATGCACCTTCGAGTTCAATAATTTTAATTCCACGCTCACTACTATCTAACTCACTCTGCATTTCTTTTATAATTTTCTTCACCTGACCAGGTTTTATTTCTAATGCATTGGCTATCTTATTAATTTCAACAGATTCTCCCATTGTAAAAAGAATCGCCTCTATTTGTGCCTTATAATTATTCTCCATCTTTTCCTCTATTCTATTGAGTCTATATATATATCACCAAACGTTTTTTCCTGGTGCACCTCAATCTCTCCTACTTTAATTAACTCTAACACCGCAAGAAATGATACAATTACTTCCACCTTACTTTTTGCTTCTTCCAGCAACTGTTTAAAACTACATTTTTTCCGTTTTCTTATCGTAGTTGAAACATAATTAATCTTATCCGGCAAACTGACTTCTTCCATTTCTATTTTACCAAATTTACTCCTTACCGGATCTATTTTATCAACCTGACGTTTCAGTACCATCTGAAAAATCTCATTTAGTTTTGTCAAATCAACATCTGATAACAGATTGTCTAAATCAACCGGCTGTTCATACATACGGACTTCCTCCGGAACCGTTGGCTCCTTATACATTGACTTTCCTGCATATACCTGCATATCCCGGAGTTCTGTAGCAGCATACTTATACATTTTATATTCAATCAACTTTTCAACGAGTTCAGCTCTCGGATCAATTTCCTCACCATTTTCATCAATTTCTTTTGGCAACAGCATTTTGCTTTTTATATCAATTAATGTAGCAGCCATAACTAAAAATTCGCTGGCAAGGTCCAAATCGTCTTTTGGCATTTTACTTACATAATCTAAATACTGTTCTGTAATCTCCACAATAGGAATATCGTAAATATCCAGTTTATTTTTTTCAATTAAATGCAGCAACAAATCCAACGGACCCTCAAATGCCTGCAACTTTACTTCTAATTCCATAATTACTCCATTTCTTTACTACAATAATTAATTCTACATAAAAACCTCTTTTTTTTCAATATGTTTAACCTATTTATCTACATCATTCCAACTATTTAATATATAAACTTATCACAAACAAAATAAAGGATATTATTCTGATTTAATTTTTCAGAATAATATCCTTTATAATTTATTATAATCTTATAAGCAATTTCACTGTTAAGGATTAATCCTTATAATGACTTATTACCATCTCAAATCAATAACTAAAGCATCCGCTTTATTATACTGTAATAATGTACTCTGATCATTTACATCATCATAACAGAATCCGTAAGCTAATCCTACAACAGAATGTCTGTGGAAGAATCCTGCATAGAAGTTATTTATACTATTCTTATAATATTCGCTTACTTTATAGTATTTATCAGGCTCAGTAGCTACACCTCTGTTAAAGGCAGCACATAATTGTGCTTCAATAGCCTTTTCTACACCATTTCCTCTGTCAAATGCTCCTTTACCCTCTAAAACATCCTGAGTTGTTGGTTTATCTACTTTATAAACAGTTGAATCACCGGTTCTTGTAAAGTGCATTTCATTACCTACAACTTTTCCAGTAAAGTTTCCTGCCTCTGTACTGAAATTTAAAGTCTCACTTGCATACTTTGTCCAGAATTCATTGATGTAATTATCAAAATAATTACCATACTCTTTTCCAACATTAAATGACGCTTTACATGGTGCAATAATTCTATCGTCTCTTACAAGAGTTTTAAACGGTGCAGGTGCTTCATTTCTGAACGCATTAAAGATTTCATCTCTGGTTCCAATATCACCTACTACTTTATCGTATCCACCATATGTCGCATTTCCTACCAGACGGGTAATCATTGGGAAACAGAAATAATCTACACGAGTAGTATTTCCCCAATAATTCTTTCCTTCAATCGTAAACTCTGCAAACTCGAATAAAGTATTTGCATTTACATCACCAGGATTATTTAAATCTGGACCAGCATATCCTGTCGAGCCTACAAATTTCAAATAAACAGGTTTTCCATAACTGATATACATTCTTCCTGAACGGATAGTTGGTGCATAAACAAAATCAGCTTCTGCCAATGTGTGATAGATATTTGCATACTTGCCACCACCTACAGATACTGTATTCAAGCTTTCTGAAGCTGGTACCATATTACCATCTTTATCTAAATAACAAAGCTGGTCATTTGAATTATTTCCTACAATACACCAATAAATCTCATTATCACTATATTTACCATTTGTTTTATTGTTCATCTCAATAGCAATTCTATCCTCTTTTAACGGAACATTGCTCTTAAGCTGCGGTTTCAATTCTTCAGGACATGTCTCAGGTTCTGTTTCTTTCTCACCTACACCGGTAATATTAATTGTCATTTCTAATTTTTCTGACTCTTTCTTACCTACTACAGTAGTAACCGCTACTGTATGTGTTCCTTCAAAATAAACAGGAAGCATGTAACTTCCACAAGCTACTCCAGTACGTCTTCTTTCTCCATCTACATATACATTATAACAATCTATATCTCCACGTCCCCAAACAACTTTAACATAACCTGTTGCACCCTGCTCTACATTCATTCCAAATGGTTTTGCAATACTGCTGTCTGTTGTGAAATCTATGCTTGGCTGTGTCTGCTGTGGTCTTGTTGTCTGCGCAGGTGTCGGCTGCGGATTTGTTGGTTGTGGCGCCGTTGGCTGCGGATTTGTTGGCTGCGGTGCTGTCGGCTGTGGATTCGTTGGTTGTGGCTGCTCGCCTGTTGATTTTGAAGCATTCTTAATCTTTACATATCCCGTTCCGATTGCATGCTTGATTGTCACTTCATTTATTTCCTTTGTGAGTGCTGACAGATATACTAATACACCTGCTCCTTCAATCTTTGCTACATTTTCAGATACACCATTGACTATTACTTCACTGATTCCTGAAGTCACATTCATATAAATACCTTTTTCAGCTGCCCATCCTGGCTGCTGAATATTTACAATTTCATTTAATTCCATTGTAGATTTATCATAGAAATATGTATTTGGTGTATCACCGCCAAGTTCAACCCATTCCGCTGTTGATGCAGACGGTGTTGTCTGCTGCTGTGATGCTGTTGTCTGCTGTGACAGCGTTGTCTGTGGCTGCGAATTTGTTGTCTGCTGTGACGCTGTTGTCTGTGGCTGTGGCACTGTTGTCTGTACTGGTGGCTGTCCTCCAGAACCATTCACATTTTTAATAATAACAGTATCTGTTCCCAAACCATGGGCAATTTCTACCGTATTAAATTCCTGTGTTAATGCTGACAGATATATAACTACCCCTGCTCCTTCAGCAACAAAACCTGTTGTACTTCCATTAATCGTAACAGATGATATACCTGCTTTAACTGTCATATAAATACCTGTTTCTTCTGCAAATCCAGGTTTCTGAATAGATACAACACTTACAGCTGTATTATCATCATAATAATATGTATTCGCTGGTTCACCTGGAATTGCTTCCCATACAGTTCCCTGACTCGGATCTCTCTCCTTCAAGTCAACTTTAAGTTCTACCCCTTTACTTTCTTTTCCATTCAGGTAGCCTTTAATAGTAATCGTATGTTCACCAGCTGTAGCAAATGTATGTGATATTACTCCGGCAGCAACTCCCTGCTCCCCAAGAACACCATCATAATATACATTAAATTTCTGTCCACTGCTTTCTATTTCGGCATCACTTCCCCATGTAAAAGATACTTCTAAGCCCTTTTTAGTTAAAACATTATGACCAAAAACTTCTTTTGGTGCCGGCTGACCGTTATCTGTTGTCTGTGGCTGTGACGCTGTTGTCTGTGGTTGCGACGCTGTTGTCTGCTGTGACACTGTTGTCTGTGGTTGTGACGCTGTCGTCTGCTGTGACGGCGTTGTCTGTGATTGTGACGCTGTCGTCTGCTGTGACGGCGTTGTCTGTGATTGTGACGCTGTCGTCTGCTGTGGCGTACTTGGTTTTGTTGTTGCATTTGGTTTTGTCACAACAGACTTCGTTGTAACAGGAACCTTCTTCTTTTTAACAACAACTCTACATTTTAATTTTTTCTTTCCAACCTTTGCAATAATTGTAGCTCTGCCCGGCTTTTTAGCTTTTACTCGACCCTTTTTTGTGACAGTTGCTACTCTTTTGTTGGTTGATTTCCATTTTACTTTCTTTTTAACAGTTTTGTTCTTAACTTTCAGCTTAACTTTTTTACCCACATATAGGGTAACTTTTTTCTTATTAAGCTTCATTTTTCCTTTTGCTTGTACGTTTGTCTGCACTGATGGCATCATTGTAATCATTAATGCCAACGTCAATAAAACTGCAAGCACTTTTTTAATTTGTTTCATTATGTTCCTCCTCTAAAAAATGTGTTTTAATGTTCATCAATTAAAACACAATATTCTTATAAAGGATACCATATTTCACAATCAAAAACAGTACACAAATTTTATATATACTCTTCTTTTTTTAGTTATGCTATCTGTAGAAACATTCGAAACATTTTTCCTAACGTATAAAGATAATTTGCCTCTTTTACATTCTCTGCAGATTCTAGAAAACTCTCTCCAACTACCTGATTGTCTAAAGTATAAGCTATTTTTCCCACTACATCGCCCTGTTTTATAGGCGCATTCATACTTTTTTTCATCGTTATTTCTTTTTTTATTTTATCTAAATCACTTCCTTTTGTATCTACATAAGAAAATCCCCTGAATCTGATTTTAATCTTATCCTTTATGCCACCGTTAATAGCAATGTTCTTATTATAATTTGTCTCATCTTTATAAACTTTACAATTAGAAAATCCATATTTTATCAACTCTTCTGCTAACGAAAATCTGGCTTTATAATCTGGTGCCGCCATGATTACTGCAATTAATTCAACACCATCTTTTTCTGCAACTGTGGATACACAATACTTTGCTTTAGATGTACTTCCTGTTTTTAATCCTTTTACATACTGATTTGTTTTTAATAATTTATTTGTATTTGACAACATGAACTCACTTTCCCCTTTTGCGGTTTTATGAGTAAATGGTTCCATCCATATTGTTGAATATTTAAATATCTCAGGATACTTTATAATTAATTCTCTCGACATAATTGCCACATCTTTTGCTGTAGTATAATGATTATCCGAATCTGTCAATCCACAGCAATCTTCAAAATTAGTATTTGTCATTCCTAACCCTTTTGCCCGTTCATTCATCCTTTTTACAAATTCTTCTTCTGAACCGGCTATATGCTCTGCCATCGTAACAGAAGCATCGTTCCCTGATGCTATAATAATACACTTAATTAAGGTCTCTACACTCTGCTGTTCGCCTTCCTCTAAAAATACCTGAGAGCCTCCCATACTTTTTGCATGGGCACTTGTTGTTGCCATATCTGTTAATTTTATTTTTCCATTATGTATCGCATCAAAAATCAAAATCATTGTCATGATTTTTGTTATGCTGGCAGGACTTAATTTTTCATTTTCATTGTCCGCTTTAATAATAGTTCCTGAAGAAGCTTCCATTAATAACGAAGATTTTGCTTTTCCTATCTGTTTCGCCTGTTCTGCATTTGTTGTTTCCTCTTCTGCATAAACGTTAATGTTGAATATCATCGATAAACTTATAATCAACGCAACTATTTTTTTCATAATAAAACTCCATTACACCTTTATATATTGTAATGGAGTTTAAAATTTTATATGCTATTTTTTATTATTTCTTTTCATTTTCTTTTTATTTTTTGTCTGTGGCTGCAACTCATCATCATTAAATGCAAATGATTCCGTTTGTGTTAACACATGATCGTCTGAGTTTTGCTGGTATACAGAGATCTCATCACCCGCTTTTAATTCCGGATATACAATCATCAATGTATTTGGATCAATATATTCCGTCGTCTGCTTTTCCTCATTAATATATACCTTACTATATGCCGTAAAATTATTTCCATATAAATATACTGTTCCTTCCTGATCATACAATGGAGTAACGGAACTTAATTTTACTTCATTCAAACCTAGTTTCATATCAGTTGCCTTATATGGATTTTCGCCATTGGTAGCATATTTATCTCCATACAGTAAATCATACGACAGATTTTTCAGACCTTCATCATATGTTTCCTGATCTTCTCCTTTATGTTGTTGAGTATACTTATTAATATCACCGGCATCCATATTTAAACCGCCAAGTATTTTTGATTGTAACTGATATGCCTCTAAATCTTCACTTGTATAATAATCGTTATCAAAATTAGACCATATTACATATTCTGTCTGATAAACATCACCATTATCCAAATCTTCTCCGCTTAAACCGAAACTTGGAAGATGATCTCCATACATCACTAAAATCGTCTCTTCACCCAGTTGTTTCAAAGCTTTTGTAAGTTTTCCGATAAACTGATCCATTTCATAAATCTGCATAGCATAATACTGATACTTATGCTTTGTATCCTCATCTTCTACCCCTCTTACTTTAATTGGATAATCATAATTCCCGTCTGTAGGATAACTTCCATGCCCCTGAACCGAGATAGCATAAACGAAATCCTGATTCTTTGTAGATTTCAAGGCATCTAAAATATACTCTGTCAGATAATAATCCTTCGCCCAACCCATCGGTGTAAAATCTTCAATATGCATATTTTCAATTGTAGTAAATGTATCATAGCCTAAATTAGAAAAAACAACATTACGTCCATAAAATGTAGCTGTATTATTATGAATCGCATGACAATTGTATCCATAGTCTTTTAAATTGAAACATACACTCTCACAGGTCGTATCTACCAGTTTTGTCTTAAACGGATACTCACCTGGACCAAAATAGTCCAAATTGATTCCAGTCATTACTTCAAATTCAGTATTTACAGTACCTGCACCAACAATCGGGACATTAAAATATCCGCTTGGATATTTTTTCATTAATCTTTCAAAATTTGGCACTGGATTTTTAGAAAATTTCACTCCATTTAAGTGAGTCATGTCAAAAAAAGACTCTAACTGTAAGAAAATAATATTCGGTTTCTTTTTTGCCTTACTTATTTTTTTCTTTTCTGTTTTGTCTACAATTTTCTCAACAGTTTCTCCTGAATAAGTATTTGGCTTTGCGATACCTGTATTGATCAGACTGTTTGTAAAACAATATACAAAACCATAATCATAATAGGAAACACGAAGCTCACCAAATTTCATAGACATCAGTTCTGAACCAACACCTAAATTTATCGAGCCAAAACCTATTATCCAAATAATAACAATGGCAATAATATTTCGAGGATATTTTATCTTATGCTGCACCTTTGGTGCTTTAAAAAACAATAATACCAATAAAGCAATCGCCAATGTCACACTAACAGCAACCATAACAATCTGAACGATCGAAAAATATTTTGTAACCACACCAAATGCGCTGTCTACCAACATTAAATCCATTGCCGTAAAAGGAGTGACTCTGTTGGACAACAAAATCGAATTTGTAACTCCTGACAAAAGCCAAATGAACGATATCAGGCTAAGTCCCCAAAATCTCCTTCTCATTAAAAATGTAACTGATAATGTCATCAATATAATAATGGAATTACATAAAAACACATATGGCGAGGCAATTAAAAAATAAATTCCTTTTATAAAGGAACCCCTTGCCAGCATTTCAATTACTAAATTTAGTAAAATAGCTGTTGTCACATACATATATATACAATGTTTGTTATATGTTTTTTTAAAGAACTCGCGAATAACCTGATATCTTGATTGAACTTTGTTTTTTATATTTCTCATTACTGGTTTTATTTTCTCAAACATATTTTTTATTTTATCTGTCATCTCTGCCTCCTTATGAGCCATAAGTCAATTAAGAATACATTGAACACTGCCTATTCTCTTTCACAATCATACAACAAATTGATATTTTTTCAAGTATTGTATATATTGTCCATCTTTCGTCTCTGATCATATTTTATTAATATACCTATATTTTATGAAAATAATATGAACAAATTAACATTTTCACACTTTAAACTGTTGAATTATCCTTTTTTTGTGCTATACTTTATTTTAGCTTAAAAAATCATATGTTTTATAAGTAAAGGAGACTAACATTATGGGAAGTACATTTTTTAGAAAATTACCTACACCTCTGGAAATCAAAACAATGTATCCGATTCCGGAGGCTGTTGAAAAAAAGAAGAAGGAAAATGATGCCACAATCAGAGACATCTTTACTGGAAAAAGTAATAAATTTGCCGTTATTATCGGACCATGTTCTGCTGATAACCAGGAGGCTGTAGAAGACTATGTACAAAGACTGGCAAAAGTTCAGGAACAGGTAAAGGATAAATTATTTATTATTCCTAGGGTATATACAAACAAACCTCGTACAACAGGAAAAGGATATAAAGGCATGTTACATCAGCCTGACCCGGAAAAGAAACCAGATTTATTACAGGGACTGATTACAATCCGTCAGTTATTTACAAAAATAATGGAAGATACCGGTTTACCAATCGCAGATGAGATGCTTTATCCCGAAAATGCCAGATATTTCTCTGACTGCCTGTCATATGTAGCGATCGGTGCCCGTTCTGTAGAAAACCAACAGCATCGACTAACATCCAGTGGACTAGATATTCCTGTTGGTATGAAAAATCCTACCAGCGGTGATTTGTCAATTATGCTTAATTCCATTGAAGCAGCACAGGCATCACACTCTTTTCTTTACAGAGGCTGGGACGTTCAGACAGAAGGAAATGACTTAGCTCACGCTATTCTTCGTGGTGCAGTTAACCAATACGGCTCATGTATTCCAAACTATCACTATGAAGATATGGTAAATCTTTATGATATGTATATGAAAAAAGAATTCGCAAATCCTGCATTAGTAATTGATTGCAATCATTCTAATTCAAATAAACAATATATGGAACAGATTCGTATCGCAAAAGAAATTATGCATAACCGTAAACATTCCACAGACCTGAAGGGCTTTGTAAAGGGGCTAATGATTGAAAGCTATATCGAAGGCGGAAATCAGCCTGTAGATGGACACTGTTATGGAAAATCAATCACAGATCCTTGTCTTGGCTGGGATGATACTGAAAAATTACTTTTTACAATTGCTGAAGAAGTTTAATCTTCATCTTACTCCAAAATATAAATTACTTAAAGAATAAAAAATCCGACAGTTTCAATTATTAACTGTCGGATTTTTTATTTTTATGCTTTTGGGTGTGCTTTTTCGTAAGCTTCCCTAATTCTTTTATTTCCAGATGTCATATAAATCTGTGTTGTAGAGATATCAGAGTGTCCTAACATTTCCTGTACTGCCTTTAAATCAGCTCCATTTTCAACCAGATGTGTTGCAAATGAATGTCTTAGCATATGTGGAGTCAATTCTGATTTTATTCCTGCCTTCTTACCATATGACTTAATCAATTTCCAAAATCCCTGTCTGCTCATTTCACCACCAGAACAATTTGGATATAAAACATTGCTTGTCTGATTTTTCCCTAGCAAATGCTCTCGTCCATCTTTCAAATATGCAACCAATGCTTTTTTAGCTTCTGAACCAAAAGGTATAACTCTGTCCTTTTTTCTATCATGACAGACAATATATTCCAATTTTATGTTAACATCATCTGTTTTTAATGTAATCAGCTCTGTTACCCTCATTCCTGTAGCATACAATAACTCCAGCATAGACTTGTCCCTCAACTCTTTCGGCGTGTTTCTACCTGGCTGCTTCAACAATGCGTCAATCTCTTTTACAGTTAAGGTTTCTGGTGTTTTCTTTACTATTTTCGGCGATTTTAATGTTTGTGCCGGATTCGTTTCAATAACATTTTTTTCACAAAAATAACCAAAGAAAGCTTTCATAGATGCTATCCCACGGGATATTGTAGTCGGTGCTCTTCCTATTTGATTCAAATAAGATATATATTCTTCCAAACTTTCTTTTGATATAGATGTTATGTCTACTTTAGAATTTTTACTGTTTAGATAATCATAAAGTTTATTTAAGTCTCTTTTGTAAGAAATTTCCGTATTGCTTGAAGTATTCTTTTCTTTATGTAATTGTAAAATGAATTCTTCAATTAATTTTTGCATTTTTTCCTCGCTAAACTCTTTAACAAGAGTGATAAATCCTATTATATAAGTGTTTCCTCAGAAAATCAAACACATTTTTTACACATTTTTCTCTAAAAAAACAGGGTTACATAAAAATATACCAGATATACCATTTTTCTTTTTTGTAAGACACAATATCTAGTTATTCTATTTTACAAAAAATTTATTAAAATATTTTCCATAACTGCACCTAAAAGCAATAAAATTATTGCAATTATTTTATTTAAAATAACTTTATCATTTTTCATAAAGAAAAAAACTGCTACCATTTTAAAAATTGGCTCTATAACACTACTGATACATAGCATATTATGCATCCGAATCAAAACTACAATACTTCCTGCGAGTTTAAAAGATTCAATACCTAATAAAACTGCATATATTTTTTCTTTGATTCTGAAAAATGATGCTATGAATAGCAAAACATAAAATTTTAATAATTCCATTAATAAATAAAAATATGAATCAATAAAATCTATATTTTTCACATTATGTACATAAGAAAAAGTAAAATCTATGGCTGCCATATTATATATAACCGTTCCTAAAACGATTCCAATAATAATTCCATAGATTTTATAGTTTGTCCACAATACTTTAATATTCATAAGTTCCTCATAATACTGTTTTTATATTATATTAATCCAAACAGTATTTATGATAATAAGTTAAAATTGCCGACGCTGTTTTCGAGTCATTAATTTCATTGCTCATAATCATTTTAACCAGCTCTTCTACCGAAAAAAGCTCTAATTCGATATCCTCATCAGGATCAAAGTGCTGTTTTCCCTTCTTCAATTCAAACGCCACATATACGTCAATTTTTTCTCCTGAATATGCGATTGCAGGAACGATTGTCTGTAAAAATTCTAATCTGTCAGATTTATAACCGGTTTCTTCTTCCAACTCCCTTGCCGCACATTGTTTTGAAGGCTCATCTACACTATCTTTTCCTCCTGCAGGGATTTCTAAAGCAAACCTGTCAATCGCATTTCTCCATTGACGCACCATTAGAATTCTTCCATCATCCATTACTGGAATAACTGCCGCCGCTCCTTTATGTTGTAAATAATCCCATTTTACTTTGTTTCCTTTTGGGGTAATAATTTCATCCTTACAGAACTCTAATATTGCCCCTTTATATACTACTTCTCTGCCAATTCTATTAAATTTTTCCATGAATTCTCCCTTAATTGATTTTTAACATCAAATGAATTTTTATAAAAATTTTATGAACGAATTCCTTTACATTTATCAAAACATGCTTTTGTTGCTGAAAAAACAGATTTACGGAATCCATTTTCCTCTAAGGCTTCTACCCCTGCGATAGTAGTTCCACCAGGTGAACAGACCATATCTTTCAGTTCTGCTGGATGTTTCTTTGTTTCTAACATCAATTTTGCAGAACCTAAAACAGTCTGTGCAACAAACTCATAAGCTTCATCTCTTTTCATCCCACATTTCACAACGCTGTCTGCTAAAGCCTCAATAAACATAAATACATATGCTGGAGAACTGCCACTGGCACATACTACACTATCAATCAGTTTTTCATCAACAACTCTCATCTTTCCTATAGCTGAAAATATTTTCTCTATAGTGTGTTTTTCCTCCTCAGTAAAAATATCCTCGTTATAGCTTACGCCTGTCATTCCCTCTGTAACTAAAGCCGGTGTATTCGGCATTGTTCTTACAATTCTTTTCGTTCCACACATTTCTTCTAGCCGTTCTATTGTTACACCAGGTGCCAGTGAAATAATAACATGTTCCTGTTTGACAGATTCTTTTATTTCCGGCAGCACTCTATCAAACATTTGAGGTTTCACTGCCAAAATAATATATTTTGTTTCTGCCAAAACTTCTTTATTTGACATTCTATATCTGATATCTTCTTCCTCAGATATCTTTTTCATTTTTTCTACTGTATTACTATGAAATAGGATATCCTCTTTCCGAAAAGAACCTTTTACTCCTTTCATAATTGCATATCCCATATTTCCCATTCCGATAAATCCTATTAAAGCCATAATATCCCTCCAATCTTTTAAAGTATAACATATTCATCAAATATAGCAATAAGTAATACATAGCAAGACTTTCCTCATAAATTATACTTTTAAATAACTACAAAGAGTTCGCTTGCGAACTTTCTCGCGAGACGCGGATTCGTAAGAATATCTACCTATTCGCGCCTCTGCGATCCCGCGGAGCGTTTTTATTATATAGGAAATTTCTCTGAATTTCCTATATAATAAAAAAAAACATAACAATAAAATTTAGTAAACTAATTTTTATTGTTATGTCTCTTCATTATTCATTGCTTATTATATCTTGTAGATTTATTTTGCGTAATCTATGGCTCTTGATTCCCTTACTATATTTACTTTAATCTGACCAGGATATTCTAATTCAGTTTCTATCTGCTTAGATATCTCTCTGGCCATTAATACCATATCGGCATCAGTAACCTTTTCTGGGATAACCATAACTCGAACCTCTCTGCCTGCCTGAATAGCAAAAGATTTATCAACGCCCTCATATGAGTTCGTAATATCTTCTAACTGTTTTAATCTGTTTGTATATGTTTCTAGTGTTTCACGTCTTGCACCTGGTCTTGCCGCTGAAATAGCATCAGAAGCCTGAACAATACATGCAATTAAAGTTTGAGGTTCAACATCACCATGATGCGCCTCAACAGCATTAATAACTGTAGCTGATTCTTTGTATTTTCTACATAAATCAACACCTAGCTGTATATGTGTTCCTTCCATTTCATGATCAACAGCTTTACCTATGTCATGCAACAAACCTGCTCTCTTAGCAACTCTCACATCTAAACCTAGTTCCGCTGCTAACAGTCCCGACAAATGCGCCACTTCAATAGAATGTTTTAATGCATTTTGTCCATAACTTGTCCTAAACTTCATCTTACCTAAAAGCTTAATCAGTTCAGGATGAATGCCATGTACACCAACTTCTAATGTTGCAGACTCACCTTCTTCCTGAATCATGGTCTCAACTTCTTTTTGTGCTTTATGAACCATTTCTTCAATTCTGGTTGGCTGAATACGTCCATCAACTACCAGTTTTTCAAGGGCAATACGTGCTACCTCTCTCCTAATCGGATCAAATCCAGATAAAACAACAGCTTCCGGTGTATCATCAATAATTAAATCAACACCTGTAAGCGATTCAAGAGTTCTAATATTTCTTCCCTCTCTACCAATTATTCGACCTTTCATTTCATCATTAGGCAATGAAACCACTGAAATTGTTGTTTCAGAAACATGATCTGTTGCACATTTCTGAATTGCATTCACAACTAATTCTTTTGCTTTTTTATTAGCATCTTCCTTAGCCTGATTTTCTAATTCCTTTACCAATTTCGCAGTCTCAATTTTAATTTCTTCTTCAACAGTTTTTAACAAATATTCTTTTGCCTGTTCGGAGGTTAATCCAGAGATTCTTTCAAGTTCCTGTACGCGCTGTTCACTTAAGTTATCTACCTTAATTTTAGCCTGAGCCAATTCCTCTTCTCTGACTTTCAGACTATGCTCTTTCTTATCAAGAGAATCAGACTTTTTCTCTACTGCTTCTTCCTTGTTAAGAACACGTTTCTCATAACGTTGTACTTCAGCTCTACGTTCTTTAATTTCTTTATCAAGCTCGTTTTTTGTCTTAAGATTTTCTTCTTTAGCCTCTAAAAGAGCTTCTTTCTTTTTCGTTTCAGCAGTCTTAATAGCATCGTCAATAATTTCACGAGCTTTTCCTTCTGCTGAGCCAATCTTCTTTTCAACAATACCTTTTCTGAAAGCTATTGCTACAAAAGCAGAAATTAAAGCAACTACCAGCGCTACCACAACACATACGATAATCCAAGTAGTATCACTCACAGGAGCACCTCCTTATTTATTTTTCATTGTTCAATACAACATTTATATTTTACTTGATTAATATAGTTATGTCAAGCAAAGCCACTCGTAATAATATTTTTATTTTACAATATATAGTGTTATTTTCAAATGAAATATCAAAGATATTGTATTAAATATCAGATATGGACAATGCTCTCTTCACGTCCTGATAAGAATAGCCCTTTCCAACCAAATATCTATAAAATCTTTCAATATCCTTTTGATTCGTTAAATCATATCTGCCTTTTCTTTTTTCTATAATTTTATTTAAAGAGTCTTTTTCTGTAAATTCGCTGTTTTCAAAAGCGAAATCAATAACTTCTTTTAACACTCCTCTCGAATACAAATCTTGTACAATCTGCCTTTTTGATTTAGAAGCAGCTTTAAAATCTATATACATAGATGCATACCTATAGTCATTAATTAAATCATATTTCGTTAAATATTCAATAACTCTGTCAATAATAAATTCAGGATAACAGCCCGCTTTTAATTTATCAACAATTTGCTTTTCCGTTTTATAAGCAGTGTCGAGAATATAAAGAGCCCTTTCACGGGCTCTTTTATACAAAATATCCATAATTATCTGATATTGTGTTTCTTCAATTTTTACATTTTCTTCTAAATTAAGTTTTCTTATTTCACTTTTATAAAGTAGAAAATTAATATCATTGTCAAGATAAACGTGCAATCTATTACCTTTTGGTTCTAGTTTCATTACTGTATACATACTATTCCTTCACTGGTGTTGTTATTTCATCTTCACTCTGTTCTTCATCCGGCATATAAAATGCTCTGACCTTTTCATCAACCTCTTCCATAATAGCCGGATTTTCTATAAAGTATTTTTTTGCATTTTCGCGACCCTGACCAATTTTCTCTCCATTGTAAGCATACCATGAGCCACTCTTAATCACTACTCCGCAGTTTGCTGCCAAATCAAGAATATCTCCTTCTTTTGAAATACCTTTACCAAACATTATATCAAATTCTGCCTCTTTAAAAGGTGGTGCCACTTTATTTTTAACAACCTTTACTCTGGCTCTGTTACCAACCATCTCCCCACCTGTCTTGAGTGTCTCCACTCTTCTTACATCAAGTCTTACAGAAGCATAAAACTTCAATGCACGTCCTCCGGTAGTCGTCTCAGGATTCCCAAACATTACACCAATCTTTTCTCTTAACTGATTAATAAATACTACTGTACATCCTGTCTTATTCATAATACCTGTCAGTTTTCGAAGTGCCTGAGACATTAGTCTGGCATGCTGTCCCATATGGGAATCTCCCATATCGCCATCAATTTCAGCCTTTGGTACCAATGCTGCAACAGAGTCTACGATAATAATATCTACAGCGCCGGATCGTACCATCGTCTCTGTAATCTCTAATGCCTGCTCACCATAATCCGGCTGTGAAATATATAAATTATCTATATCTACACCAATAGCCTTTGCATAAACCGGATCCAAAGCGTGTTCTGCATCAATAAATCCTGCTACTCCCCCTCTTTTCTGTGCCTCGGCAATCATATGTAATGCAACTGTAGTCTTACCACTGGATTCTGGACCATATATCTCCACTACTCTTCCTTTTGGAATACCACCAACCCCAAGTGCCAGATCCAAGCTGAGCGAACCTGTAGGAATTGTCTCAACATTTATTTTATTAGCAGAATCTCCCAGTTTCATAATGGTACCTTTTCCATGCTGTCTTTCAATCTGTGATATTGCTGCATCTAGTGCTTTTAACTTGTCTTCTTTATTCATAATACTTTCCTTTCTATTCGAACCTATGTTCGTATATTGTTATAATAATATATTCTGTACTTTGTGTCAACAATTATTTTAATCTCTTTTATTATATTATTCACTCATTCAATATGCAACACTTTATTTATTGCTAATCGAGTAGAAGTCAGCCTACTCGATTACGCAAGCGAACATCTCAAAGCACATCTTTTCGTTGTTCTTACACCCGGCAAATAATTTTTTATACAAACCCAATATCATTTGCCGGGCTTTTGCTACAAAAAAGAAAGTGTCGAAAACGACACTTTCTTTTTCTTATTATATATTTAATAATTTTTCAATTGCCGCAATTTTTGTACAAACAATTAATATTTTACTTGCTTCCTTTAACTCTTCTGGTGTTGCATAAGACGGAGCGATTCTGATATTTTTATCTTCCGGATCCTTTCCATATGGGAAAGGTGCTCCTGCCCCTGTCAATACCATCCCGGCATCTTTACACATACTTACCACTTTTTTTGCACAGCCTTCCATAACATCTAATGAAATAAAATATCCTCCTCTTGGATTCGTCCACTGTCCAATTCCTGTAGGTTTCAGTTCCTCTTCAAGCATATCTAACACTGCCTGAAACTTCGGTCTCATCTTCTCTGCATGTTTCATCATATGTTCTTTAATTCCATCAAAATTTCCAAAAAATCTTGCATGTCTTAACTGGTTTATCTTATCAAAACCAATTGTCTGAACAGACATCTGCTTTTTTATAAAATCAAGATTTGCTTTTGATGCTGCAATTGCAGCAACACCAGAACCTGAGAATGTAATTTTTGAAGTTGATGCAAACTCATATACAAGATCAGGATTCCCTGCTTTTTCACATTCTTCTATAATATCTAAAATCTGATCCTGATTTTCTTCCCCTTCATATAAATGATGTACTGCATATGCATTATCCCAGAAAATTCTAAATCCCTTTGCTGCCGGTTTTAAATTTGCCAATCTTCTTACAACTTCATCCGAATAAGAAATTCCTGTTGGGTTAGCATATTTGGGAACACACCAGATCCCCTTGATTGCAGTATCTTCACTTACCAGTTTTTCTACTATATCCATGTCAGGTCCATCTTCCAAAAGAGGTACATTAATCATCTCAATTCCAAAAAACTCTGTAATCGCAAAATGTCTGTCATATCCTGGAACAGGACAAAGCCATTTTACTTTATCTAATTTGTACCATGGCGTAGAACCCATAACACCATGTGAAAATGACCTTGCAATAGTATCATACATTACATTAAGACTTGCGTTACCATATACAATAACATGTTCAGAATCTGTTCCCATAATATCTGCCATCATTTGCTTTGCCTCGTTCAATCCGTCAAGCACACCATAATTTCTACAATCTGTACCTGCAGCTGACTTGATTTCTGAACTGCTGTTAAATACATCAAACAGACCCATAGATAAATCTAACTGATCTGTTCCCGGTTTTCCTCTTGACATATCCAAACTGATATCAGCCTCGCAAATTTTACTATATTCTTCTTTTAAAGACTCAAGTTCTTTTTTAAGTTCTTCTGTTCCCATTTCTCTGTACGCTGACATATTTCTCTCCTCCTAATAAATTAGTTTTTAAGTACTTCGATATTCTTGTATACATATTCAATCATTGAAATCACTGTTAATGCAAGAGATATCCAAATCAATACCCATCCTACAATATTCAACACTTCATTTTGAAGTGGAAGATTAACAATGAGTACTACAATCATAACCATTGAAAAAGCCGTTTTAAACTTTCCCCACCAGCCAGCAGCCAGTACAATACCCTGATCAGCTGCCAGAATCCTGAATCCACTAATAAATAACTCCCTGCTGATAATAATTATTACAATCCATGCCGGTATCATTGTTGGGCTTAAGCATATTAAAGCAGCACTCACTAAAAGTTTATCTGCTAACGGGTCCATAAACTTACCAAAGTTCGTAACAAGATTATATTTTCTCGCAATCTTCCCATCTAACAAATCTGTTAAACTTGCAATAATAAAAATTGCAACAGCGATATAATAATTATATGGAACCGCTGTAATAAGCATCATTGCCACAAAAGCCGGTATACAAATCACTCTAAATATTGTAAGTTGATTCGGTATATTCATATTTCCTCCTAACTAGCTGCTTATTTCGCCAATCAAATCATAATCATTAGTTCCGGTAACTACTACCTTAACAAAATCACCAGTCATAAGTTCTTCATCTGTAATAACAAATATATTGCTGTCGACTCCCGGACAATCCATATATGTTCGTGCCATATATGCATGTTCACCGGATATTCTACCTTCAATCATTGCAATATAAGTTTTTCCAATATAATTTTCTGATAAATCAAAGACAATCTCCTGCTGAAGTTCCATGATTTCATTTCTTCTGGAATTCTTAATATCTTCATCAATTTGATTTTCCATATTCGCTGCAGGAGTATTTTCCTCTGAAGAATATGTAAAAACTCCTAATCTCTCAAATTCCATTTCATTGACAAACTTCATTAAAATTTCATGATCCTGTACAGTTTCCCCCGGAAAACCGGTTATTAATGTAGTTCTGAGAACAATATCAGGAATCTTATTTCTTAATTTTTTTATAATTTCCCTTAACTGTTCATTTGATGTTCTTCGACCCATACGTCTTAATATATTATCGCTGGCATGTTGAATTGGAATATCAAGATAATGGCATATTTTCTTTTCCTCTGCAATGGTATCTATCAATTCATCATATATCTCTTCTGGGTAACAATACAATACCCGAATCCAGAAAATACCATCTATCTTTGCTAATTCTTTTAATAAAAGATGTAAAGACTTTTTACCATAAATATCTTTACCATACATTGTAGTTTCCTGAGCCACCAATATCAACTCTTTCACACCACGTTCTGCCAAACCTTCTGCTTCTTTGACAAGAGTTTCCATTTCTATACTTCGGAAATTTCCTCTTATTTTAGGTATTATGCAATAAGTACAATGTTTGTCACAACCTTCTGCTATTTTTAAGTACGCAAAACTCCCTATCGTAGAAAGATTTCTGGGTGCATTGACACCAGATAATTTATCAATATCATTGATAATCTGTATATTATGGTGATTTATAAAATAATCATCCAGTGCTTCTGCAATACTGTCTATAGCAGTTGTTCCAATACAGATGTCAATTTCCGGTATTTCGTCTTTAATTTCCTCGTGGTATCTTTGTGCCAGACATCCTGCAAGAACCAATACTTTACATCTGCCTTCTTCTTTATACCTCGCCATCTCGAAAATTGTATTAATACTTTCCTCTTTGGCATCATGAATAAAACAACAACTGTTAATTACAATAACTTCTGCTTCACTTTCATCATCCGTAAACTCATATCCTGCATTTGATAAAATACCTGACATATGTTCCGAATCTACTAAATTTTTATCGCAACCTAATGATATAAAAAGTACTTTCAAAATTTCTCCTTATATTTTTTCTCTATAAAGCATAAGAAAAAAGTGCCGTCAGACACTTTAATCCTCTTCATCTCCTAAAATTCTGATTTTAGAATCACATAACTCATCTACTGCAACTGATAAAGGTTTCATGCCTTCTGTGTTCTTTTTTACCAAAGGCTCCTCTCCTGCAATAATCTGTCTTGCTCTCTTTGAAGTAGCCATAACAATAGAATATCTGCTCTGTACAACCGGCTGTTCACCGTCTTCTACCTCACTGTTAGCTACTGCCATTAAATCTGAATATGATGGATGCAACATTACTTATCTCCTTTCGCGAACATTAATACTTCGCTTTTAATTTGATTAACAAAATCCAAATCTAAAGACTGTGGATTGTTGTTTTTAATATTTTCAATGTGCTGAGCACATTTATCAACCTCGTCATTTAGTACATAGTAATCGTACTTTTCAATATTGTCTGTCTCTTCTGCCGCTTTCTTTAATCTTTCATTAATCACATGTTCTGTCTCTGTCTGACGCCCTACAAGTCTGTTTTTTAACTCTTCTGCACTTGGTGGTAAAATAAAAATCAATATAGCATCCGGCTTATTCTCTTTTACCTGAAGGGCACCCTTTGTTTCAATTTCTAAGATAACATCATTTCCTTTTTCTAAACTTTCCTCTACAAATTCTTTCGGTGTTCCATAATAATGATCAACATATCCGGCATACTCTAAAAGTTTATTTTCCGTTATCATATTTTCAAACTGTTCATTTGTAATAAAATGGTAATGTATACCATTTATTTCATTTTCTCTTGGATTTCTGGTTGTAACGGAAACTGAAATCTTATAATTGTCATTATGCTCTTTTAAATAATTGACAACTGTTCCCTTTCCCACTCCAGAGAATCCTGAAATCACTAATAATTTTCCTTTTTTCATTCTACTTCACTCTTTACTTATTCTATATTCTGTATCTGTTCTCTTACTTTCTCAATATCTGTTTTTAAAACAATTGCCCTGTCTGAGATCTCTGCATCTGTTGTCTTTGATAACGTTGTATTTGCCTCACGGTTCATTTCCTGTGTAATAAAATCAAGTCGTCTTCCTATAGTTCCTCCTTTATTCAGATCATCACGCATGGCTTTAATATGACTATCCAGTCTGACTAATTCCTCGTCAACACATACCTTATCTGCAAAGATAGTAACTTCCTGGGCTATTCTTGCTTCATCTATTTGAGTATCTTCTAAGAGTTCATGTATCTTATCTGTTATCTTCTCTCTATACTCTGCAACAATTATAGGCGATTTTTCTTCAATAAATTCAACATTGGCTATCATCGAATCTAATTTCGCCAATAAGTCTGCTTTCAGTCTTTCACCTTCACTGATTCTGGTTTCTATCAATTTCTCGGCAGCCCCCGCAATAGCTCTGATAACGAGACATTCAATAATTTCCTCATCATCCTGCCCATTTTCAATGGATACAACATCAGGACTTCTCATAATATGACTTGCTTTGATATCATTATCCACACCCAGTTCTGCGCTGATCTGCTTATAACATTCAAAATATTCTTTCGCCAGCATGGAATTGTATCGGATACAGGCATCTCCTTCTCCTAAATTTTCATAGGAGATAAATACATCTACCTTTCCTCTATCAACATATTTTTTCATTTCTGTTCTGATAGTACCTTCTAGAAAATTCAGTTTTCTTGGTAGTTTAATACCTAGTTCCAGATATCTATGATTTACAGATTTCATTTCTACAGTGACCTTCCTGTCTCCTGATGAAACTTCATATCTGCCAAATCCTGTCATACTTCTTAACATTTTCTCTCCTAATATCTCAGGCAGAATGCCTCTCCTTCTTATTTAAGTTTTAAAACATGGTTAAATCTTTCCAAAAAAATGTTCTATGTAAACATTTTTCCACAGTTCTTCTTATTATAATTCATATAAACAATACCGTCAAGGTTGACTTAAACATTAAATAATAATAAAATGTAACAGTTCAGTCATGCACAAAAAGAGTATGATTCATAAGGACTGCTCGCAGGACTTTGAATCCCTACTCTTTTTTGTATATGGTGAGCCATAATAGCGAGAATGAACACAACGGATTCGAATGGTTGGCTGAATTGTTAAATAATTAATAATATATTAAGGAGTACCTCAATATGGCTTTTGATGGAATTACAGTATCAGCTCTGGTAGCTGAATTAAATAATAAAATTAAAAATGGACGCTTATATAAAATCGCACAAACTGAATCTGATGAATTGATGCTTACCATAAAATCAGATAAGACGCAATATCGTATGTTAATCAGTTCCAATGCAAGCCTACCTTTGCTATATCTAACTGACACAAACAAGGCTGCTCCTCTTACCGCACCAAATTTCTGTATGCTGCTTCGAAAACATATCAATAATGGACGTATTATTTCTATTTCCCAGCCAGGTCTTGAAAGAATCATTGATTTTGAAATACAACATCTCGACGAATTAGGAGATATCAAAACAAAGCATCTGATTGTCGAGCTTATGGGAAAACACAGTAATATTATTTTTCTTGATGACAATATTATTTTAGATAGCATTAAACATGTGAATTCTATTATGAGTTCTGTTCGTCAGGTTCTGCCGGGAAGGGAATATTTTATTCCTGATACTATGGGAAAGAAAAATCCACTAATAATAGAGAAAAACGAATTCATGAACATTGTTTTTTCTAAACCTATGCCTCTAGCTAAGGCAATTTACACATCTTTTACCGGTATCAGCCCTACCATTGCTGAAAATATTTGTTATGAAGCAAATTTTGATTCTTCTCTTCCTGCAAACACATTGGAATATGGTAACCAGAATATTATATGGATGAATTTCTACAAAATGATAAATAAAATAAAAAACTGTACTTTTTCACCTACAATTTATGAAAAAAATGGAAAGCCGGAAGAATTTTGTGCATTGCCGCTTTCTACCTATACTGATTGTGAAGCAAAAGAATATGAAAGTATTAGTCAGTTATTAGAAACATATTATAAGAAAAGAAATCTCTATACCCGCATGCGACAGAAATCTGTAGATTTAAGAAAAATCGTTTCCAATTCTCTGGAAAGAGATAATAGAAAATATAATATCCAGCTAAAACAATTAAAAGATACAAAAAAGAAAGATAAATACAAAGTTTATGGCGAACTTCTTACAACATACGGCTACTCTATTAAATCCGGAGCAAAAGATTTTGAAACTGTAGATTTTTATACGGGAAACACTGTAAAAATTCCTTTGGATCCAACATTATCTCCTATTGATAATGCAAAAAAATACTATGAAAAATATGCAAAATTAAAACGTACCTATGAAGCACTGGCTGATATTATTGAAGAAACAAAAAATTCTATACAATATCTGGAATCTATCAACGTTTCCATTGATATAGCAACCAGTGAAGATGATTTAAAAGCCATTCATAAAGAATTAGTTCAGACCGGTTATATAAAAAAACATGGACAACAAAAAAATAAAAAGGACAAAATCATCAGCAGACCTTTACATTATATTTCTTCTGATGGCTTTGACATGTATGTTGGAAAAAATAATATCCAGAATGAAGAACTGACTTTTAAAGTGGCAACTGGTAATGACTGGTGGTTTCATAGTAAAACTTTTCCGGGTTCCCATGTTATAGTAAAGGCAAACAATCAGGAACTGCCTGATAGAACCTTTGAAGAAGCTGCTAAACTGGCTGCCTTTTACTCTAAAGCATCCAATCAGGATAAAGTTGAAATTGACTATGTACAGAAAAAACATGTCAAAAAAGTGGCTGGAGCAATGCCGGGATTTGTCATCTATCACACCAACTACTCTATGATAACAAGTCCTGATATTACTGGTATTACACTACAAAATTAAACATTCTAAAAAGCTGGGCTGTATGTGGCCCAGCTTTTATATTTTTATTCTTTATCCGATTAATTCGTCATATAACTGCTGATATTTCTCAGCAGATGTTTTCCATGAATAATCCACAGCCATAGCTCGTTCTACCATTTTATTCCAATCACGCTTTTTATCATAAAATATGTGTTCTGCATACCTTACTGTTCCCATCATTTCATGTGCATTATAGTTGCTGAACGAGAACCCTGTGCCTGTATTTTCATACTCATTGTATGGTTGTACGGTATCTTTCAGTCCTCCTGTCTCTCGTACGATTGGTAATGTACCATATCTCATACTCATTAACTGGCTAAGTCCGCATGGTTCAAACAGAGAAGGCATAATAAATGCATCACATGCTGCATAAATCTTATGGGAAAGTTCTTCAGAATAATAAATATTAGCAGATACATCTTTTCCATACTTCCAGTCAAAATGTCTGAACATATTTTCATATCGTTCTTCACCGGTTCCAAGAATAACGAACTGTACTGCATCCTGACACAATTCATCCATAACATATGCTATCAAATCCAGTCCCTTCTGGTCAGTCAAACGACTTACCAGACCAATCATCATCTTCTTCGGATTTACTTCTAATCCTAATTCTTTTTGAAGAGCTGTTTTATTTTTCACTTTTTCTTTTCTAAAATTCTCTTTGGAAAAGTTTCTTGCAATTAACTTGTCCGTTTCCGGATTATATTCGTCATAGTCAATACCATTTACAATCCCCCGCAGACAGTTTGACCTAGCTCTCATAAGACCGTCTAAGCCTTCACCATAAAATGGTGTTTTAATTTCCTCAGCATATGTACTACTAACTGTAGTAACCATATCTGCATAGACAATACCACCCTTTAAATAATTACCGGTATCGTAATCTTTTAATTTATCCGATGTAAAATAATAATCTGACAGACCTGCAATGTCTTTAATCGTGTCAATATCCCAAACACCCTGAAATTTCAAGTTATGAATCGTCATAATTGATTTGACACCCTTATAAAAATCACCAACAGAAAAACTATCTTTTAAATATACCGGAATTAATCCCGTATGATAGTCATGACAGTGTATAATATCCGGTCTGAAATCAATAACCGGAAGAGCAGACAATACAGCTCTTGAGAAAAAAGCAAACTTTTCAAGGTCATATCTTACATCACTGTAAGGTGACGACCCTGCAAAATAATATTCATTATCAATGAAGTAAAATTTTACCCCTTCATATTCCATCTCCAATATTCCAACATATTGTCTTCTCCAACATAAGTCCATGTAAAAATGATTTACATACTTCATCTGACTTTTCCACTTTTCATCCATACACATATACTTTGGAATAATGACTCTCACATCATATTTTTCCTTATCAAAACATTTCGGCAATGAACCTACAACGTCCGCCAGTCCTCCTGTTTTAATAAAAGGTACACATTCTGATGCCGCAAATAAAATTTTCTTCATATTTTTTCCTCCAGATTTCATTCATATGTATTTTATTAGTTTATCGACATTTATACTCCAGTCTGATTTTATCAGCAATCAGAGCAATAAATTCTGAGTTTGTCGGTTTCCCTTTTTCTGCATTAATTGTATAACCGAACAATTCATCAATCGTGTCCATTCTCCCTCTGTTCCATGCAACTTCTATAGCATGTCTTATCGCTCTTTCTACTCTGCTCGAGGTAGTCTGGAACTTTTTTGCGATAGTTGGATATAATATTTTTGTGATAGAGTTTAACATTTCTGTGTCATTCACAGACATAATAATTGCTTCTCTTAAATATTGATATCCTTTAATATGAGCCGGAACTCCAACATCATGGATAATTGCAGTGACATCACTTTCGATATTCCTATCCATGAACTGCTTACGGTCTTCTCCGGCATCTATAAATTTTTTATTTTCAGGAATACGTTTATTATATGACTTGACACCTTTCACTCTGTCAATAATCATGTCCATTTCAAAAGGTTTTAACATATAATATCCTGCGCCAAATCCAAATGCATCCTGAATAACACTTTCATTACTAATGGCAGATGTAATTATAAAAAATGGTGTTTTGATTAGTGAACCTTCATTATGTATTTTATCCATTAATGACAAACCATCCATTTTAGGCATAATCAAATCCAATATAACAACATCCGGATTGGTTTTTCGTATTAATTCGTATCCTTCTTCTCCATTTTTTGCTTTTCCAACAACTTTTATTGAAGAGTCTTTTGCCAATGCATCATTGATATTTTCAATAATTTTTTCATTGTCATCAACAATGGCTACGTTAACAATATTTGAGTTTTTATTATAATTACTACTAATATTCATGCTGCGATTTGTAATAGTTCTATTCATCTTTCCTCCTGTTTTGTCAAAATACAGTACTGTTTGAATTCTTTTGACAAAGAAGATTATAGTTCGTTCCCCCAAGATGTTCAACTTAAACAAATCGCATAAAATCCCATTTTTCGACAAACAGGTTTACATATAAAAATTCATTTTACATAAAAGCTTTATTTACCTCATGAATCGAAAAAATATAAGTCGAAAAAAAGAAAAATAAGTCAACATCTTTTTTAATTAATATAAACAACCATTTCCTCTTTTTCGGCAAGCTCAATCCGATACCCATCTCTTAGTTCATAATACACTTTTGGTCTTAACTGAGTACCGTTTATCCTTGTACCATTGGTGGAATCATAGTCTGCAATTCGATACTTTCCATCTTTACAGGAGATTACTACATGTATCTTTGATATGTACGTCTCCTGAATATCAATGCTTGCATTCTCCCTGCCTATTGTAAAAGGCGTCTTTTTAATTGGATATTTTTTGTTATTATAAATAATCATAGCCTCAGGTTCATTATCTGCCACATCTTTTTTATAATGCTTTGTAGCTGAAACCTGTGCCTTTGGTGCTGTCCGCTTCTTTCTTAATTCTAAATTGTACTCTGTAAAAGGATTCAAAACCATTCCATTCAAATCATCACAGTCGTTCATAAAAGTATATGCATATGACGCAGGTACTTTAATAAACGAAAAACTGTCCATATAATCCTTTGGAATCTGTTCATAGGATGTAAAAACCGGCAATAATCTGGCTCTTCCGCCATCCTTTACAATATCAGGCTTTAAAGAAACTCCTTCTATGATTTCGCCAAAAATTTCTGACTCATCAAATCCTGTACGCATTGCTAAAATTATATCTGCCTTCTGTAACATATCAACGATATCTTTTTTTCTTATTTTCTTTTCAGGTTTTTTATTATATTTTTTTATCATATCTTCAATCTGATACACTATTTCCATATTATTCTTTGCCATAACTTTATCCCAAACCTTTCTGCATTTCTGCAATTATCGTCTGTATTTGTAATAATAACATTATACTACAAATTTCGACGAAATTACATATAAAATCTATAAAAAATTAATATCCTAAAATCATGTTTTCTGCAAAAATTCCATAACCTCTGGCAGGGTCATTAACCATAACGTGAGTAACTGCACCTATCACTTTATTATCTTGAATTATAGGACATCCACTCATTCCCTGTACAATTCCATTTGTTTTGCTTAAAAGGTCCTTGTCAACAATTTTTATAACCATATTTTTTTCCTTATTATTTTTATTTATTTCCATAATCTCTATGTCATATCTGTTTACTTTATCATTTACTATAAACTGAATCTGGGCTGCACCCTTTTTTATTTCATTCTTTAGCGCCATCTCCATTTTTTTTATTTTATATCTTTTATAAACAGGTTTATCTATTTTTCCGTTAATTCCACAATTATTATTAGACATTATACTGCCAATTATATTGTCGTTATTATATTCGATACTTCCACATAAACCACCGGGAACACCTTTTTTTCCTTTTTTAACTCCCCATATATTAGCGTTATAAATTGTTCCTTCATGGGATGATAATAATTTTCCGGTATCAATATCACTAATACCATGTCCTAATGCATAATACCTGTCCTCATAGATAAATGACATGCTTCCAATCCCCTGAGAATCATCCCTCACCCATATTCCTAACATATATTCTCCGTTTTTTGCTTTTACAGGCTTAATTACAGTGGTTCTGATTCCAACCTCCGATTTAATCGTCAGGGACACCTCTTTACTTTTATTTTGACTGATCAGATATAACAACTGGGCTTTATTACTGATTCTAATATCATTAAATTTCACAATATATTCTCCGGAAAATACTTTCCCCTCAGCCGGAGAAACCTCTTCTCCATTTTTATCCTGAATCGTTCCAGGCTCTATAATCATAACCCCCTGTGTCTTTAAATATAAACCAATTGGTAGTCCCATAGGATATACATATGTTTTATCAATTACTTTTACTTTTGCATCTTTTAATGCAATGATGCCAAATAATTTATACTGTCCTTCATAATCCCCTTTCTCTCCAGAATAAATATTATTTTTTCCTGAAAGATTGATATTCTTTTTATTAGAGACTTCTAATGAAACCGGGATAGAAAAATCATATTTGGTAACCTGATTCGAATTTACAAATATCGTATTCGGCAGATGATTATTTACATATAAAATACCTGATACGATAATTACTAACAGCGCCATTAATATGGATGCAATTAAACACTTTTTATAAATCCTTCTCATTTTTCTATACCCCCATCAAATATATTTTATTAATTTCTTTTTCATTTATTACAAATAAAAAAGAAGGAAGACTTTTGACCTCCTTCTTAATATTCCAAAAAACAGTTGTTTAAACCAAGTTACTTTTTGTTCTATCTGCCATATCTTTCATTTCCATTGCATGAGAAATTGCTGCACTTGTTATTGTTCCATCTCCATTAATTCTAACAAGTTCCTCAATAGATTCATTTCTTCCCAGCTTATAAATATTAGTAGTTGTGACATCATTTTCCGATTTTTTTTGTATCAAATAATGATTATCTGCCATAGCTGCAATCTGTGCCAGATGTGAAATACACAGCACCTGATGATTTTTGCTGATTCTTGCTAATTTTTCAGCAACCATACTTGCTGTTCTTCCACTAATTCCTGTATCAATCTCATCAAATATCAGTGTTTCAATTTCATCCTCTGTAGCCAGTATAGACTTAATTGCCAACATTATTCTGGAAAGTTCACCTCCTGAAGCAACTTTAGCCAGTGGCTTTAATGGTTCACCCGGATTCGTAGAAATCATAAATTCCACATGATCTATTCCCTCATCTGTAAGATGCTCTTTTTGTTTAATTTTTATTTTAAATTCTACAGATATAAAATTCAAATCAACTAATGCTTCCGTTACATGTTTTTCCAATTCTACTGCAGCTTTTCTGCGTTTGGCTGTCAATTGCTCACTAACAACTCTCATTTTGTTTTCATATTCATTTATTTTTTTATTAATTTTTTCAATCTCATCCTGATAATTATTTAATTGTTCTAAATATATTTGTTTATTGTCCCGATACTCTAATACATCCTCTATTGTTCTTCCATACTTTAATTTTAAATGATTAATTGTGTCTAATCTGTCCTCCACTTCTTTTGCGTAAGAAGAATCAAATTCGAGACTGTTATTATATTCTTCCATTTGTTTTGTCAAATCCCTGCATATAGTATCAATATCATAAAGCATATTCTGAAACTCTACTATATTTTCATCGATTCCCTTAATAGTATTCATTGCCAAAACAGCACGTCCAATCAGATTCCCTGCACCAAAATCAGACTCATAATTCAAATAACCATATACCTCTGCCAGCCCAAAAGAAATCTCCTGACTATTTGACAATTTTTTAAAAGTTTCTTCCAACCGGATATCTTCCTCATTCTTCAAATCTGCCAGATTAATTTCATCAACTTCATATTGTGCAAATTCTATTTCTCTGGCACGCTTTGATTCATCCATATCATAATTATCTAATCTTTTCTTAAGTTCAGAATAACTTTTATAAAGTTCTTTTAGTTCTTCTTTATCTTCTCTGATATCCTCTTTTGCATATTTATCCAGAATTTCTAAATGCTTTCCAGGATAAAGAAGTGATTGATGGTCATGCTGACCATGAATATCAATCAACATTCCCATAATTTGTTTTAATGTGTTAATATTAACGGTTTCACCGTTAATTTTTGACACACTTCTGCTTTCTGTTATTTTTCTGGTTACAGTAACAGTATTGTCTTCTCCAACAAAAATATCCATATTTTTTATTTTTTTAATTATTTCATCATTTACTAAAAATGTAAGTTCAACAATACAAAAATCTGCTCCTGTTCTAATTACATCTTTTGATACTTTATTACCAAGTGCAATATTTACGGAACCTAAGATTAACGACTTTCCCGCTCCTGTTTCACCTGTCAGCACAATAAGACCATTGGCAAAATCCACGTCTACTTCCTCAATTAATGCAAGATTTTTTACATGCAGATTAATTAACATATTTCCTCCTTCTTGTGCTTCTCTCCGTTTTGTCCCATTTTAAGCAATTATGCTTCCTATCATTTCTTTTACCTTGACAGCATCCTTTGCATTCGTTATTACGCACATAATTGTATCATCACCTGCAATACAACCAATTATCTCTTTTATATTCATAGCATCAACAGCTGCACCTACTGCCATCGCCATACCTGATACAGTTTTAATCACAAGCATATTCTCAGCACACTGCATCGATAAAATGCCATCATTTAATACACGCATATATTTGCTGTCATTTGTAATTGTTGTAGTAGTCGGCACAACGTATTTTTGTCCGCCACTTCCTGTAGCTGTTTTTAACAGGTTTAATTCGCGGATATCTCTTGAAACTGTTGCCTGCGTCACACGAAACCCACTGTCTATCAACATCTTTGCAAGTTCTTCCTGTGTTTCTATCTGATATTCTGATATTAACTCTATTATTTTTCTCTGTCTTTTCGCTTTCATAAATTCTCCGTTTAATTCAGTTTATCTTTTATTGCCTGAAGGAAACTTCCTTCATCTATCTTTGCTATCTTTGTCGCCTTTTCTGCCTCACAGATGCAAATTACATCTCCTGAAATAATATTAAATATACCATCTCCGTCAAAAGCAGCCTTTCTCCGCTCTTCATTGGGTGTTCTGCACTGTCCGATTCTTACTTCTATTTTGTCACTTCTTGAAAGAATAATACTTCTGTTTCCCAATGTATGAGGACAAATTGGTGTTAGCATAATCATATGTGAATCGGGTCTTGCCACAGGACCGCCTGCTGACAAATTATATGCTGTTGAACCTGTAGGGGTAGACAAAATAATCCCATCCGCCTGATATGTTCCCAGCATATCTCCATTAACAAAAACATCATAATCCGTAATTGCCAGTTCATCTCCTCTATGTATCACAATATCGTTTAAGACAACTGATGAATATACCACCTTATTGTCTCTTCTCACATCTCCCTGTAACATCATTCTCGACTCAATATGAAACTGATTATTTAAAAGCTTATCTAAAGCAGAACTTATTTCGTCCGGAGATATCTCTGCCAGAAATCCAAGTGTTCCTTTATTAACACCTACAAAAACTGCATCTAAATCATTCAAATCCTTTGCGGCATGTAATAAAGTACCGTCTCCGCCAATACTGATTACACACTCTGTACCTTCCGACACTACATCCGCAGACAAAATCTTAAAATCTCCAGTTTCCTCATCAACATTATCAATTATCATACATGTTCCATTATGGACATGAATGTAGTCTGAAATTACATGAGCTATTTTTAATTGCTTATCCTTATAACTATTTGTAACCACACAAAATTTTTTCATTTTCTACCTCTATTTATCCAATGTCAAATGAGAATTTTCAACAACACATTCAGCAGATATTTCTGCCAAATCTCCGCCTTCACTTTTTATGGTATTTTGTAAATATAATAAATATTCAATATTTCCTTCTGGTCCTTTTACCGGAGAAAAGTCTAAATTCAAAATATCGAAACCGATGCTTTTTGCAAATTCCATTACCATCTCAATAACCTGTTTATGAATATTTTTATCTCTTACAACACCCTTTTTACCTACATTTTCCCTGCCTGCCTCAAACTGTGGCTTAATCAGACAAACAATCTGTCCATCCTCTGCCAATAAATTTTTCACAGGAAGCAAAACCTTTGTAAGAGATATAAAAGACACATCAATCGATGCAAAAGCAATTACATCATCAATATCCTCTTTTGTCACATAGCGGATGTTCGTCCTGTCCATACAGACAACTCTCTCATCCTGCAGCAGTTTCCATGCCAGCTGTCCGTGTCCCACATCTACAGAATATACTTTTACTGCTCCATTTTGCAGCATACAGTCAGTAAACCCACCTGTAGACGCACCAACATCCATACATATTTTTTCTTTTAATTTCACACCAAAATTGTCCATGGCTTTTTCCAATTTCAAACCGCCACGACTGACATATTTCAACGTTTTTCCTCTTACTTCTATATTTACTTTTTCATCAAAGAATGTACCCGCTTTATCCTCTCTCTGATTATCTACAAAAACAATTCCACTCATAATGATTGTTTTTGCCTTCTCTCTGGATGGTGCAAGTCCTCTTTTTACAAGTAATACATCTAATCTTTCTTTCATTTTGTTAATTCTAATACCTTTTCGTATATTTTTTTATGATTTAATCCCAGCCGTTCTCTTAATTCAGAGACTTTTCCCTGTTCTACAAACCTATCACTAACCGCCATAATATGAACTGTCGTATTTAACTTTCTTTCATGCACATATGTCGCAACTGCCTCGCCATAGCCGCCTTTTTTTATAGCCTCTTCTACAACAACAATTGCTTTATAATCTCTGGCAGTATTTTCAATCATCTGTTCATCCATCGGTTTAATAAATCTGGCATCTATAACTGTTGGATAAACACTTTCTTTTTCCAATAACTCTACTGCCTTCTCTGCTTCTTCAAACATATTTCCAACGGTAATAATTGCGATATCTTTTCCCTGTTTAATAACAGGACTTTTTCCTGCTTCAAAAACTGCCTCATCACATTTACTGCTGACATAAGCACTACCCCTTGGAAATCTTACCGCAACTGGCCCAGCATAATCTACTGCATACCGCATCGCAGCCACTAATTCTCTCGTATCCTTCGGTGCGATTATAGTAAGATTCGGCATAGCAGACATAAATGAAATATCAAAAAGCCCCTGATGCGTCTCACCATCCTGTCCTACTAATCCGGCTCTGTCAACTATCATAATCACTGGCAGATTCTGCAGGCAGACATCATGGAGAATCTGATCATACGCCCTCTGGTAAAAAGAAGAATAAATAGACACTACCGGCTTATAACCTGAGGCTGCAAGTCCCGCAGCAAATGTCACTGCATGCTCCTCTGCAATCCCCACATCAAAAAATCTTTTTGGATAACTTTTCGCAAAAGCCGAAAGTCCTGTCCCATCGGGCATCGCTGCAGTAATTGCAAGTATTTTTTTATTTTCTTTTGCCAATTTCAATAATGTTCTGGAAAAAACATCTGTATATGACATTATTTTCGGTCCACCATTTTCTGTCAATTGCTGACCGGTTTCAATATCAAATCTTCCAATCCCATGGAATTTTGCAGGATTATTTTCTGCAAAACTATATCCTTTTCCCTTGATTGTTTTTACATGAATCACAATAGGATGGTCTATTTTCAAGGCATTTTCAAAAATATTAATCATTCCATCAATATCATGTCCATCAATTGGTCCAATATATGTGATTCCTAAATCATCAAAAAGACCGCCTGGAACAAAGAAATTTTTCAAATTATCTTTCGTTCTTTTTACACGTTGAACAAGTTTCTGTCCGATTTTTGGAATTTTACTTAAATGACTTTCTACATCTTCTTTAAAATCATTATAATGTTCGCCCACACGAAGTTTACTTAAATAATTCGACATACTTCCTACATTTTCAGAAATAGACATATTATTATCATTCAAAATAATAACAAAATTTCTTTTGAGGCTTGCCACATTATTTAGTGCTTCTAATGCCATACCACCAGTCAATGCTCCATCTCCAATGACAGCCACTACCTTATCATTCTTTTTCTGAAGCTGATTTGCCATGGCCATACCAAGTGCCGCTGATATAGATGTAGAACTGTGCCCTGTATCAAAGCTGTCACAAGGACTCTCATGCCGTTTTGGAAATCCGCTTAATCCATCCAGCTGACGTAGATAGTCAAACTGCTCTTTTCGTCCTGTGAGGATTTTATGGGTATAAGACTGATGCCCCACATCCCATACAATCTTATCTTTTGGAAAATCCAGTACTGCATGAAGTGCAATGGTCAAATCAACAATTCCCAGATTGGATGCTACATGACCTCCATTTTCACTTACTTTTTCCAATAAAAATGTACGAATCTCTTCTGCCAGTTCCGGATACTTTGCTCTGTCTATATTTTTAATATCATTCTCTCTGTTAATTTTATCTAATATCTGCTTCATGGTTTCTCTCTAATTATTTATTTTTCTCTATTGATTAATTTTATAATTAATTGTTTTAAAAACAAATTTTCTCTATGAAGTCCATCTAACAGATTCATTGCCTCTTCTGAATATTTTGCAACATTCTCCTTTGACTTATCAATTCCGCAGATGGATACATAAGTGATTTTGTGATTTTTCTCATCACTCATTACCGGTTTCCCAAGTACTTCTGTTGTACTTGTTATATCCAGAATATCATCCTGAATCTGGAATGCAATACCTATATTCTTTGCAATCTTCTCCACAATACCTATCTCTTTTTCGTCTGCACCACCCAATACTGCTCCTGCCATCATAGATGCTTCAATTAATGCAGCTGTCTTTAAATTATGGATATACATAATCGTATCTAAATCAATATCTTTACCTTCACTGATAATATCTACAGTCTGTCCACCTACCATGCCAAAAGCTCCTGCTTTTTTTGCAATAATCTGAAAAGCTTTTGCTGCTCTCTTTGAATCATCTGCTTCTATAATTGCATCACTCATTACTTCATATGCCAGATTTAACAGTCCGTCTCCTGCTAAAATTCCTAAATCTTCACCATATTTTGCATGAGTTGTTTTCTTTCCTCTTCTATATTCATCATTATCCATTGCCGGCAAATCATCATGAACTAATGAATAAGTATGAATCATTTCTATAGCCGCCATAAAAGGAAAAATATTCTCTGTTTTCTCCGAAAAAAGTTTCGCTGTCTCAAACATCAATAACGGTCGTAATCTCTTTCCACCGGCCTTTACGCTATAATTCATTGCCTCAAGTATTATTTTCTGTTTCCCTTCTTCTTTTGGAAGAAAGTCATACACTTTTTCTTCTACATATTCTGTTTTACTGTCTAATTCTTTATTAAAATCTAACATGACTGTTCCTCATTGATTATTTGTATCTGTTTTTCAATCTTATCTATCTGCATACTGCAGTCCTTTACTAAATTTAAGCCTTTATTATATAATTCAAAAGATTTATCAAGTGTAACATCTTCCTTTTGCATATTTTGAATGATATTTTCTATTTCTTCAAAATTCTGCTCAATGGTTTTCTTCTCTTCCATGATAACCTCCTTTTGTTATGGTATCTATCTTTGCTTTTATCTGACCGTCCCTGACAATCAGCGAAATATCCTCATTTTCTGTTACCTGTTCCACTGTATTTAATGGTTTTCCCATATCATCTGTTACATAGGCAAATCCTTTTGATATTCTATGCAGCGGAGATAATCCATTTAACTTTTCCGAATAGAGTGCCAGAGAATGCTTTCTATCCGTTAATATTTTCCCAAACATCTCCTGAAGTCTCGTATATAAGTCATCTGTATACTGTTTCTTACTCTGTAATTGATTACTTGGATGATATACATTCAATCTCGCCTCATAATACTTTATCTTATCTCTGTTCTTGTCAATATTCTTTTTTATTTCTGATAAAAGCATCTGATGATAATGAGAAATATTTATTAAAAATTCGTTATAGTCAAAAACTGCCAGTTCCGCCGCAGCCGATGGTGTCGGTGCTCTCATGTCTGCCACAAAATCAGCAATGGTAGTATCTACTTCGTGTCCCACTGCTGAAATAACAGGTGTATTGCAATCAAAAATGGCTCTTGCTACAATCTCTTCATTGAAAGCCCACAAATCTTCGATGGAGCCTCCGCCTCTGCCAACAATAATCACATCCAGATTCATTCTGTCCAGACAGCGTATACCATTTACGATATCCACGGCTGCCTCTGCCCCCTGCACCAGACTTGAATACAAATATAACTGTACATAAGGATTTCTCCTTTTTGTGATATTGATAATATCCTGAATTGCCGCCCCAGTCTTTGCGGTACATATTCCTATTTTCAGAGAATACTTTGGTATAGGCTTTTTATACATGGCATCAAAGAGTCCCATTTCCTCTAACTCAGCTTTTAACTGTTCAAAACGCTGATACAATAATCCTGACCCTTCCAAAGAAATCTCTCTGGCATACAATTGGTATTTACCATCTCTTTCAAACACGTTTACCGAACCAGTTACCAGAACTTTTTGTCCCTCTTCTAATGTAAAATTCAATCCGCCTCTGTTACCCTTAAACATTACTGCGGCTATTACACCAGTCTTATCTTTCAATGTGAAATATATATGCCCTGATGAGTGATATGTGCAATTACTGATCTCACCCTTCACACAAATATTAGCCAGCATAAAATCCTGACTGAACATCTGCTTGATATATGTATTTACCTGACCAACCGTATATACCGATGCCATAATCCTCTCCTAAAACAACTTTGCCAATATTCCATTAATAAAAGCCGGTGACTCATCACTGCCATACTTCTTTGCCAGTTCTACTGCCTGATCTACTGCAACTTTTTTTGGCACATCATCATCCATATTCATTTCATAATATGCCAGCCTGATAATCGTCAAATCGGTTTTAGACATTCTGTCTGTACTCCATCCTACAGAAATCTCATTAACTTTTTTATCAATATCTTCTAACTGCTTTGCTATATCAGTAACCTTAGATGAAATATAGGCACTGTCTTCCTCTCCAGCTTCCTGAATATTATCTAAAAATAATCTATACTGCTCAGGCATGTCTTCTTTATTATGAAATTCATTACAAAACAAAAGTTTAAATACACACTCTCTAATTTCTGCTCTCTTCATCTTTTCCTCCACGTATCCTATTATGCTCAAAAAGGGTGTCTTTACAGACACCCCTGACTTTATTGATTTATTTTGATAAAACATTTGAGATGTTGACATTGACATTTGCAACTTCAAGACCAGTCATGTTTTCTACTGTAGTCTTAATTTTGTCCTGAACTCTTTTAGAAATATTAATAATATTTTCGTTCATTCTAAGAATTATCGCAACATCAATCATCACACTGTTTTCTGCCACATCTACATGAACGCCTTTTGACAATTTCTTCATGCCGAGTTTCTCAACAATTTCTGATGTGATGTTTCCTGCCATCCCCACAACCCCATCAACCTCTAAGGCTGCCATGGCTGAAATCACAGCTAATACATCATCACTAATATTTACCTCGCCCAGTTCTGAATTATCGTATATTTTATAAGTATTTCTCACACTGTCCATTCTATACCTCCTACTGCCCCTGAATGGGCATTAAACTAAGAATAGTATACCATTATTGGGTGTTTTTTACAACATATTCATTGTGCTTCCTTTAAAAGAATAAAAAAAGCATCACATAACTTATGGTTATACAATGCTTTTTTTGACAACTATTAGTATATTTTTTATTACTGAAGACGTTCAATCATTTCTACTAATGTATCAATGTTTTCGAAATTTTCCTCTGTTTTTTCTTCCATTGTGATTTCGATATCAAACTTATCTTCTAACTCAGCAATAAGTGCAATGATATCCATAGAATCCAAATCTTCCGGAAGATTCATATCTTCATCTTCTACATCGATATCCGGAACAATCATCTCTAAAATTTCAATTACTTCATCTCTCATAATTAGCCTCTTTCTTTTTCATATTTATTTTATATGTTTACCATATAATTACTGATTATTTATCATAAGTTTTTCAGACTTAAATTTTCTTGTGTCTTTTTATTTTCCTTCATTTAATGCTTTTAATTCTTTTCTAATAATTTTCCCATTAAATGTTCTTGGAATCTCATCAATTATCTCAAAAGCTTTCGGAACTTTCAAGGACTCTAACTTAGATAACATATATTTTGACAGTTCTTTCTGATTAAATTCATAACCATCATTTAATGCAACAAAAAGTTTTGGCGCTTCTCCGGTAATCTCATCCGGAATTGGAATACAGGCACAATCTTTAATCATCTCATGCTTCATCACCACTTCCTCAATCTCTGTTGGTGCAATTTTAATTCCACCCATATTGATAACATCACCCTGTCTGCCTAAAAGATATACTAACCCATCTTCTCCTAGATATCCTAAGTCATTGGTATATACAACACCCTGTTCATCCATAACTTCTGCAGTAATTTCCGGTTCTTTATAGTAGCCTCTCATATTCATGCCACCCTGAAATGCCAGTATTCCTGGATTTTCTAAAGAAGCATCTACACGATTTCTGCTATCATCTACGAACAAAATTTCTGTATTGACAGTTGTTCTTCCAATACATTTCTTTTTGTCGCCATATTTACTAAACTCTAAAATAACAGTGCAGCCTGATTCTGTTGCTCCGTAGGTATTATATAATCTGGTTGTCGGAAACATCTTTGTCAGTATTTCTTTGTTAGTTTCTGATAAAGGTGCGGAACCTAACTGAATATAATGGAACTGATGATCATAAGTTGCAAATCTGTCTTTGGCAAACTTTAAAACCTGCTCTAATATTGCAGGAACAAAAGTAATCGCAGTGATTTTATAATTGTCCAATAATTTGAAGAAATCTTCTACAAACTTGATTCCGTCTGTTAAAACTACAGAACTTCCATTATATATTGCTCCATAAGTTCTTCTTATCGCTAAAGAATGATTGATTGGTGTTGTAATTAATTCCACCTCATCCTTTCCCATTTCCACACTGTCCATAACGTTCTGTGCAATAAAAATATCACATCCGTATGTCACTTCAATACCTTTGGACTTACCGGTTGTTCCTGTAGTAAATAAAATTTCTGACAATTCATCTTCCTTTGGAAATTCAAAATCAATCAGCTCTATCGGCTTTTCTTCATCCTGTACTGCCTTAAACAACTCTTTTAAACTGATATTATTCACTGATTCATTCTTTACAGCTTTATCGGCTAAATATATATTAGAATCAACAAAATTCATAATCTCTAAAATTCTGTCATCCTTAATTGCTTTTTCTAACGGACAGACAGCTCCACCTGCAAGCTGTACGCCAAATACACCTAACAGAAACTCTACTTTCTGGGCACCTCTGATTACAACCATATCCCCCTTTTTCACACCTTTGATCTTAAGATATGTGGCGGCTCTTTGTACCATTGTCCAGAACTCACTATAAGTCGCTTTATTTTTCTTATCTCCTACACACAGTTTATCCGGTGTTAGCTCTGCATTTACCTTTAATGCTTCAACAATTGAGACTACACTTTTATCCATAATATCCTCCTAATTAGAACTGACCATAAACAAAGGCTCCTGCATTATAACCAGCACCATATATACCAAATATGATAATTCCAAAAATTAATCCAAAATACAAAATCCATCTGAAAATAAGATTCTGTTCACAAACAACATCTCTAATACCTTTGTCTTCTTTTGCAAACTTTTCCTGTAACATACTAACTGCCCAGACAAGCGCAATCAATATTAGTGATAATGTAAATCCATGTCGGTCAAGTCCAAAAGAATATAAACTTTCATCCCACAGAGTGTGAAGTCCAAAGTTTCTAAAATCGAATGTTCTCTTGATAATTATGACTGCCTGTGTAAATCCTGCAGTAGATACAAAGAAAATTCTGCCAATCGCCGACAGGAAAAAGGTTCTTATCATTCTAAACAAATTAAATGAGAAACATTCTGTATTAATATGCAGTGCTTTGTTTAAATTCTGTATTGGCACTTCAAATACTGCACCTAAGATAATCAATATACCGTGATAAATTCCCCAGAAAATATAACACATCGCTGCTCCATGCCATGTTCCGGTTACGAGCCAGACACATGCCGCAGGTATCACAGTTGAGAAAGCTCTGGATGCCTGATTGCCCCATTTCTTTCTGGTAAATCTATTAATTGACTTACAAAGTCTCGACATTGACACCGGATAAAGCAGATAGTCTTTAAACCATGCGCCAAGAGTAATATGCCATCTTCTCCAGAATTCTGGCATATCTTTTGAAAAATATGGATGCCAGAAATTTCTTTCCAGTTCAATTCCAAAAATCTGTGACACACCACGCGCAATATCCATACAGCCTGTCCAATCTAAATATAATTGCATTGAGAAGAATATAATTGCCAGAACTAATGGTAATCCTGTTACCTCATCCCATTTGGAATAAACACCATTTGCAAAAATCGCCAGTCGGTCCGCAATAACCATCTTCTGGAAATATCCCCAGAGCATTAAAAGTAAACCTTTCTTTACTCTCTCATAGTCAAATCTATGTCTTTCTGAAAACTGTTCTGCCAGCTTATTATATCTTCCAATCGGACCCTGAATGATATGTGGGAAATACGAAGTAAATAATGCAAATTTAAACAAATTCTTTTCTGCTCTGTATCGTTTCCAGTAAATATCCAGAATATAACCAACTGCCATAAAAGTATAAAATGATATACCAAGTGGTAAAACAAAGTCAAATGTTTTTGACCAGTTGACTCCAAACTTCGCCAATATACCTGACACACCACTCAAAGCAAAATCTGCATATTTAATTACACATAACATCCCTATATTAATCAGGAAGTCAAGCAGTAACCATCTTTTTCTTCTCTTCGTATATTTCTTTTTTATTATCTTCTTTTCATCTTTGGACAAATCATTCTCTGCAATAAATTTCTTTTCATTATCATGTAAAGCCTGAATTCTTCTTGCCAAAAGATACGTTGTTATAGATGTTATAATTATAAATACAATATATTTTGGTCCTGAAAACAGGTAAAACACAATGCTAGCTAATAATAACAATACCCACTGACATTTTCTAAACAGAGTAAAGTATAACGCTGCAACCAAAAATACAAATACTAAAAAACTTAAACTTGTAAATATCATCCTTTACCCTTTCTACCTATACTGACACTGCCATATGAATTATTTTTCAGACAAACAGTATCAACCACTTTTTTACTCTTTTTATTGTAAACTACAATATTCATCAAGTCTTCATACACATCACCACAGTTATTATTATTAATTCTCACAGAACACACTCCCCCTATTACATCAACCGCATAAGATGTTCCGTCACTGAACCGTCCACCTTCATGAATGGTTTTGGTACTATATCTGTCCTGTTCAACTAACGTGTTGATAATTTTATCTCCTTCTAAATTATCCGACACAAATGTGATGTTATTTCCATATTCTGATTCATGGAAAAACATATCTGTATTCACATTTAATTTTTTCAACAACTGAATTTGATTTTCCGAAAAGTTCATTTTTCCACACTCAGAACCAGCTGTCAAAATCACAGAGTAGTCTTTATCATTAATCGCTTCAAGATAATTATCCAGATTTTTCATCATAGAAAGTTTAGAACTTTTTATTTCCAAATTATATTTTTCCATTCCACTTTCAAAATGCTCTTTAACTGCTGACTCGCCATTTTTATAGTTTGTCAGTTCATAATTTTTGTTAAGATAATCACCAAGATATGTTGTAACTTTCTTTGCTCCGATAATATTCATATGAATTGAATCGGCACCGTCTTCTGAAAAATCCAGACCCATTTTATCCCGAACTGATTTCAGATTCATATCCAGATACTTCACACCTGCTTCTTTTGCAATGTTATTGACATAATTATATTTTTTTACACTCCATGTTGTATCGGGAGTTCGAAGCAGAACAAGCTCTATGTTGTTCTCTTTTGCAAATTCCGCAATTCTCTTAACATATGATTTATTCGTCTTATTATAGTCACTAGTTTCCACAACTTCTTTGTCAAATCCATCATAATCTCCTGCCTCATCTGCAGTCTGGTCATAAGTTGAACCATATCTGAATATATCTGCTAACGCAGCATATCCCTTCGTCTCGGATTTGTTTTTTCCTAAAACAAAATTATAGTCATCGTAATCCAGTTCTGACCATCTGGTGTGATAAAGAGATAACGGGAACAGATATTCCCACAAATCTGTTTCCTCTACATCTTCTGAATATTTGCTTGAGTTTACAGTCTCAACAGCATACTGTAACTTATTTAATCCCCGATGCATATAATCATAAGACTTTCTTGCTTTTGTTTCTAACTTATCACTCTTTCTTCCTAATGTTTTCACTTCTACCACAATTACTTTTGGTTTCTGTGTCTTTAAAGACTCTTTTACCCAGAAAAATGTACCACTCATAGTCTGAGAAATTACTCCCAGATTGTAGGAAGAAATTCCATGTTCGTTATACAACTGAAATGGGTCTATTGCAGCTGCCATAACACTAGAACCATAAAACAAGACATCTGTACTGTTTTTTTCCAATTCATAAAAACTTACGTCTGTCTTTGATGACTGCCATCTGTCCTCAATCCATTTCGGTTTAAACAAACTATTAATACATCCAAGTAAAAGTGCAAACACAAGAACAAAAGAGATTATTTTTATTGATATTTTAACTTTTCTTTTCATGTAACTGACACTCCAAATCTAATTCTTTTTTGAATTTTCTTCTGTCAATAAGTTATTCAAATGCTCCCATAATTCTCCATAGCCAGTGCTGGCTGGAGTAACCGGTTTTTCAATGGTATTATACATATGCTCTTTAATCTGACCATCTTTTGACATAACCATAATTCTATTTCCAAGAGCAATTGCTTCCTGAATGTTATGTGTGATAAATAATACAGTCATTTTTTCTTTTTCTTTAATATGCATAAGTTCTGACTGCATCTGATTTCTCGTCATAGCATCAAGAGCAGCGAAAGGCTCGTCCATCATAATAATTTTAGAACCAAGTGCCATTCCTTTCGCAATGGCAACACGCTGTTTCATACCACCACTTAACTGATGTGGATAATAATCTTTATATTGTAATAAATTTACTTTATCAAGGTATTCTTCTGCCCTCGCTATTCGCTCTTTCCGATTTTTCATTCCACCAACCTTCAATGGGAAGGTAATATTTCCAAGAACTGTTTTCCATGGAAATAATTGGTTAAAATCTTGAAAAACCATGATTCTGTCCGTTCCCGGACCTTTTACAGTCTTTCCACTCACTTCAATGGTTCCCTGATAATCTTCAAAACCGGCGATACAACGAATCATTGTAGATTTTCCACAACCGGATGGTCCTAACACGCACAAAAAATCCTCTTCATGAATTGTAAGATCAATACCGTTCAAAACAAAATTCTTTGCATTTTTATATTGTTTTTTTAAATTTTCAATTTTTAATATTTCTTTTTTATTGCTCATCGTGTCATACCCCATTTCTTAAATGTTTTATTTTCGACTGTTCTGAAAATACCATATTCCACAATAAGTCCAATAATAATTATGATAATAATTGTTGCATATATACTGGCCAAATCACTATTGTCACGTCTCTGTGTTATATAATATCCCATACCTATGGTTCCTGCTCCGCCAAAAACCATCTCTGCGCTAATCAGACCTCTCCATGCTCTCGCCCAGCCTACTTTAATACCTGAAAAAATTCTAGGCATTGCCGCAGGAATGAAAACACCAAACAACAGTTTAACTGGTGACAGACCAATATTCTGACCTACTTCCAAATATAACTTTGGTACAGCATTAAAACCATCAATAATACTACGTGACATAGGCCATACAACAGAATGAACTACTAATAAAATAATTGCAATATCATTTTGTCCATATAAGAAGATGATAATTGCCGAAATCAATGCGATACCCGGAATTAAATCAAACATCGATACAATCATATTATATACAGCAGCGAATGTATCTGATATAACAGATAATCCCGATAAAATAACCGCCAGTCCGATTCCAATACCAAGACCTTCAAGCATTAATAACAACGAATGCCCCATAATACTGCCAAATCCTTTTTCCGTAAATCCCCATATCATTCTGTCAAAAATTGTTTTAAATGATGGAAATAAATTTGAATTTCCTGCTTTAGCAAAGTTATATGCTACTATTTCCCATATGGCTACTATGAAAACAACAAATATAATCTGTGCTAATAATCCTTTAGTTTTCTTCTTCAATATTATGACTCCTTAATAACAATTATATATTCTTAATAATAGTTTCTATATACAGCAAAAAACATAACAACCAAATGCTAAAAGTAAATTAACAACCGTGCTATGTTTTTTGCTATAAGTCTTTCTATTTAGTTTCCTTTTACCCCATCATAGATAAGATCACTAAGATTTCCTGAATATTCATTTTCCAAGAATCCTTCATCTTTCATGAAATTCATAAAGTCTCCAACACCCTGTAATTCTGTAGAATACTGTGATCTTGAATCTGTCATCCATGTAACAATGTCTTCTACACTATCATCTAACTCTAACTTTTCTTTTACAAGTTTTGCTGTTTCTTCCGGATTTTCTTTAACATAAGTCATTGCTTCTTCTAAAGCTTTACATACTGCATTATATAAATCTTTATTATTCTCATATAAATCATTAGAAGCAATACCTACGATAGATGTATCTCCTGGTACCCAAACATCTTTACTTACTGGAATTTCGTGTGTTCCTTCTACTGCTAACTCCTTAAAATTATATGGAGAAATTACAACATGTACTTTAATTGAACCACTTTTAATTCCATCAAATCCTGATGCATTGTCTACCGGATTCAAAACATTATCAAATGCATGTGCATCACCTAATTCTGCTTTTGCAGCCAGACCTAACAAAATATGTCCCTGACTGTTTGTACTAAGTACTCCCACCTGAATGTTTTTATCTTTTAAATCTTTCAGTGTTTTAATATCTTTCTGGTTTGTCACAATTGAATATGGCTGTGCAGAAATACCTGTAAAAATTTTGTACTTACTTCCTGACAGTATACCTACTGCAGCCGGTGGTAATCCCACTGTTCCTACATCAATATTTCCACTGGATACACCTTCTTTAATTGTGTTTCCATCTTTTTCAACCTGACAATCTACTTCTACATCTTTGTCATAGTATTTGGCAATCATATTTTTTTCTGCCATAACCATAACCGGTGCATAAGCAATACTTTTCTGGTATCTGATAACAAGCTTATTGTCATCTTCCTTCTTGCTGCTGTCGCCTCCGCAGGCTGTCATTGTTACTGCCATCACTGCAACCATTGTCAGTGACATAATTTTTTTCATAATTCTCATAATCTGTACCAAGTCTTTCATCCACATTTTGTATTTGAAAGACGCAAACATTAAGAGTAAAAAAACTTTGTTTGCATTTCATCCTTTCTTTATTAATTTTCTACTCCCTGCTAATAATTTCTTCTTCTGAAAAAACTACTTCAAATAACATTGAACACTTTATCAATCAAAAGCGATATAAAATTGATACAAAAATTCACATTTTTTTCTTTTTTTCATCAAAAAAATTTACTATTATAATACTTAATTAATTTATAATTTGCAAGGAGAATTTATTATGAGAAATCTTAAGAGAATATTTTTACTGATTTTTTTTGTTTCCATCAGCCTCTTTAACATGAATACTTTCATTCAGGCGGATGAGACAACACCTATTAAAATTTTATTTATTGGAAACAGCTCTACATATTATAATAATATGCCATTTATGATTGAGGGACTTGCCAAAGCTGACAATATCAATTGTGAAATTAAAACTATAACTGCTTCGAACTATAAACTCTCACAATTTGCTACTTCTGGTAATTCTTATAATACAGAGATAATGAATACTCTGGCAATGGAAAAATGGGATTACGTCGTCCTTCAGGAACACCGAGAGCCTATTATGCAGAATATAGAAAAAACAGAGTCTGCATTAACTACATTAAAAACGGCAATTGACAATTCTGGAGCCAAAACTGTTCTTTATGAAACACAGGCTGATTTCATGGGACGTGATTTTACAATTAATGGATCTTCCATTTATTTTGATCATAACACTCTTCAGTATTACATGAACAAAAATTATTACTATTTAAGCGGATTACTGGATTGCTCTCTGGCACCTGCCGGTCTTTATTACACCCGCTGTATAAATACATATCCTGAAATCAATCTTTACAATACTGACATGATTCATCCATCTCTAGAGGGAAGTTATTTAGCAGCGTGTGTACTATATCAGACAATTTTTAATAAATCTGCCTTTAACAATCAGTTTTTACCGGAAAGTGATTATGATTCCAACAATCTTATTACATCTTTAGAAACTGAAACAGCAGTTAAATTACAAAATATTGCTGATGCTGCATTAAATTTAACTGACTATTCTATTGAGTTAAAAAAGGGAGAATCTACCTCCATCAATGCACATTTAAAATATAATGAAGAAAACCCTGTGATGAATTCTTCCACAGACACGATTACCTATTCCAGTCTTAATGATGATAAAGTAGGTGTTAACAGAAAAACCGGAACAATCACTGGTATTTCAACCGGGACTTCTATGGTAATGGCATCTACAGACAGCGGACTCATGACTTTATGTACTGTAAACGTTATTCAGCCTTCCATTGGTTTCACCATTACGGAGGGCACTCTATCACTTCACCGCAAAGATACCCATACTTATAGTATGATTCTTTCTCCTGAAGACACAACTGACAAAATTACCTGGACCAGTAGTATGCCTTCTATCGTTTCAGTAGATGAAAATGGAACAATTACTGCAAAAAAGGTCGGCGTTGCGACGATTACTGCCACAACAGACAGTGGTATTAAATTAACACGAAGTGTCCGTGTAAAGTTAGTAACACCTACGAATGTTAAAGTTAAGAAAACTGGTGGTACGACAAAAGGCAAAAAATATGCAAACATAAAAATAACATGGAAGAAAAATACAAATGCAGTAAAATATTATGTATATCGTAAAATGGCAGGAAAATCTTCCTATACGCAGATTGCAACCACAACATCCGCAAAATATACAGATAAAAACAAAAAGAAAGGCAAAAAATACTATTACAAAATTAAATCTATATACTCAAATACAAAATGTAATAGTTATCGCTCCAAAGCAACCAAAATTTCAGTAAAATAAGAAAATCAAAAGGGACTGTTTAAAACGGTCCCTTTTACAATAACATCTATTCAACATTTTTTAGTACTGCGTCCATTGGTACTTTCTTTATTTTTCTAAATTGCATTAACACCATCAAAGCATAGCATCCAATTCCTATCATAAACATTTGTATATAAATACTCGGTGCAATGTATAATGTCAGCCATCCCGAATATCCTTTCATCATTTCAAAATAAATCATATGAATCAACCCCGATGCTATAAATAAACTAAGAAATACAGATATCAGAACAACCCATGTCGTAGCAATTACATAAAGTTTTCCAATTTCTTTATTATTATATCCTAATATTTTTACCATCGAAATTGCATTGATATTTTTTTCAATAATCAATTTAGTCAATAAATAAATTAGCATAATGAATAATACAATCGCAAACCCCTCTACCATATAGAACATATTTCCCATAGAAACATTTAATTGGCGGGAAGTTTTTGTCAAATCTTCTTCTGTTATGACACTGGCTACATTTTTTTCTGCTATATTTAATTTTCTATTAGAAAAATAACCTGTATAATAATTTTCTTCTTGTTCGAATACTTTACAAAATTCATTCTTATTCATAAACACAACAAGACTTCCCGGATAGTCAATAATCCCTTTTACCTGAAACTGATACTGCTTATCATTATATTTTTCTTTTAAGACAATTGTTTCATCTTTTTTTATTTTATATTTTTCTGACATTGAGCTTGAAATATAATAGCCATTTATCGGTGTATCCTTTATATACCTGCTGTTGTTTTCAATTCCATAAATACTGATTTCTTCACTGATTGACGCTTTATTGATCTGAAGTGTAGTCATAGCATATTTCTCAGCATCTTTTGTTTTTACTTCTACTGGCTTCTTTAAAATATACTGGTATCTGGCTATCATATTATCAATAATACTATTCTGATAATGTCCTAATAATGGCGGCATCATCATTCCAAATAATAATATGATATTGGCAAAGACAATTCCGATAAACAATGTAATATAACTGGATTTGTTTTGAAAAATAATTCTTAATCTAAAACGTGTTATAAATTTTATATTTGAATTCAATCGAAATGCCTTCTTTTTCTTACTCCTATTTAAATCTCTTCTGATAAACTTCAATGGACTTAATGACATCTTATTCGTTAGAGAGTATAGATTGATTACCAGTATAATTGCCATCGGGATTACTGTAGTTAAAACGAATGCATTGCCATTCCAGATTGTTTCATACGTAGGCAGACTGTAACTTTCATAATACAAAGATGCAACCATTGATTTAAAAAGTGTATACCCTAAAGCATTACCAATAACAGCAGATGCAACAGATACGAACACCAGAAGCATTAAATAATGCCTTACCAACTCTATTTTTGAATATCCTATTGCCCTTAATGTTCCTATTACAGCAGACTCTCTCTCAATAGTATGATTTATAGTTACTGCAAATACAAATGCAAGTATTGCAATCAGGATATATAACAATATTAACATCATACCCTGATCACCACCAATATCATTTCCCGTAAAATTAATTGCCGAATTTTGATATCTTGGTACATACGTTTCTATTTCATTTCCAGACATATATACATTTTTATATAGTTTCTTCAAAAAAGAATCTGATACTTCCTTTTCTTCCTCATCACTTTGCGGCACCGTATCATACAACCATGAATAACAAAAATTTATATTGTAATTATAATTCTCAAACAAATCATCGCTCACAATGGCAACACCAAACAATACAGCATCAAACATCAAATCCGTATTATTTGAAAACATAGCGCTATAATCAGATAATGCAACGAATCCTGTTACTTTTAATTTCTTTTCACCTACTTTTATCGAATCTCCCACTGAAATATTATTATTGTTAGCATACATTCTATCAATGGCAATTTCCTTATCTGAGACCGGAAGTTTACCCTTCATTATACAAACTTTATTTATATGCTCTCTGTTTTTAAAAATTCTAAGGGTACTATTTGTTCTTCCATCCAAATTAGAATCTGTATCAATGTTCATATAATAATTTTTATAAACAGATACCTTTTCCCTTTCAATCGACTCAAACAAAGAGTTATCAGCTTCTTTTTTCAAAACAAAATGTCCATATTCTATATTATATTTTTCAAAACTCTCATCATATGCTATCTTGAGGCTGCCTCCAGCTACCAAAAAGCCTGAGATAAACCCTATTGTCAATGTCATAAACAAAAATAATACTAAATATTTCACAAAATCAGCTTTTAACTCTCGTGGCAGCCTTTTGATTAACGGATTTTTCATTTTATCCCCCCCCTTACCAATCCAATTGACTGGCAGCAATTTTATTCTCGTTCCTATAGATTGTCTTAATTCTTCCGTCTTTTAGTTTTATGATTTTATCTGCCATATTTTTGATTGCATCATTATGTGTCACAATAATAATCGTATTGTCATATTTTTGATTGATATCTTCTATCAATTTCAAGATATCTTTTGATGTATTATAATCCAACGCACCTGTCGGCTCATCGCACAATAAAATATTCGGATTCTTAATAATCGCTCTGCCAATAGCGGTTCTTTGCTGCTGACCCCCGGATAACTGATTTGGAAGTTTGTGTCTATGCTCATACAACCCCAGAATCTTTAATAATTCATTTATCTCCAGAGGATTGTCACTTAAGTATGCACCCACCTCAATATTTTCCTTTACATTTAAGTTTGGAATAAGATTATACATTTGAAAAACATATCCCAAATGCTTTCTTCTATATTGTGTCAAATCTTTTTCCTTCATATTGACAATTTTTTCTCCATTAATTGATACAAACCCTTCATCAGCACAATCGATTCCACCAATAATATTTAATAACGTCGTTTTTCCTGATCCGGAAGGACCTAAAAATACGCAAACCTCTCCTTTTTCCACTTCAAAGTCCACACCTTTAATGACTTCATTTTTGTTACTTCCTTCACCAAAACTTTTTTTCAATCCTTTCACTTCTAAAAACATAACCCTCTCCTAAACAGCAAAAAGGCGGAATAAAACCGCCTTAATTTAATGACATCCTTTGCATTTTCTACAATCCCCACCACATTGTAGGGATTTCCCACTTTTTTTATCCTTAATCATACTTCTTACTACGATACATATCACTGCTACCAGCAAAACCAGTACAATAAATGTTCCTACTGTTCCATTCATAAAAATCTCCTTCTTCATGATTGTTCGCATTGGCAAGAATAAAATGCCCAGTTAAATTCCTGCCAGATGCAATGACTTACAAAATTTGTACTTATTTTGTATTAATATTTATCTTACTTTTTTTGCCGGCCTGAACAGTAAATATAGCAATCCGAGTACTAACAGCAATGCCATAACAATCCATACACCAAATACCGCTCCTGTTACAAGCATTCCAATCTGATAAATAATCATACCAATGACATATGCTAATAAACACTGGTACCCGATAGCGAACCAGAACCACTTCGCATTATTCATCTCCCTCTTAATTGCACCCATAGCTGCGAAACACGGTGCACATAATAAATTGAATACTAAAAATGAGTACGCTGCAATTGCAGATAAACTTCCTGCGAGACTTCCCCATACTTCTGTACCATCTTCAGCAATTTCTGAGCCAAATCCAAATAGCATACCAAATGTACTGACAACATTTTCTTTTGCAATAAGACCTGTCACTGCAGCAACTGCCATTTTCCAGTCTCCCCATCCAAGTGGTTTAAATATCGGTGCAATTACACTGCCAACCTTTGCTAAAATACTGTTATCTAATTGTGTTTCCATATCCAGCATTCCAAAACTTCCATCAACCCATCCGAAATTCATTAGGAACCAAAGTACAATAGTTGAAAGTAAAATTATTGTACCAGCCTTTTTAATAAATGACCAGCCTCTTTCCCACATACTTCTTAAAACATTTTCCACTGTTGGTAAATGATATGCTGGAAGTTCCATAACAAAAGGTGCTGGATCACCCATAAACATCTTTGTTTTCTTTAAAATAATACCCGAAACAATAATCGCTGCAATACCTACAAAATAAGCACTTGGTCCAACCCACCATGCTCCATCAAACAACGCCCCTGCAATCAAAGCGATAATCGGCAATTTTGCTCCACAAGGCACAAATGTCGTTGTGATTATTGTCATTTTTCTATCTCTGTCGTTTTCTATAGTTCGTGACGCCATAATTCCTGGAATACCACAACCACTGCCAATCAGCATAGGAATAAATGATTTTCCTGAAAGCCCAAACTTTCTAAAAATTCTATCCATAATAAACGCCACTCTCGCCATATATCCACACGCTTCTAAAAAGGCAAGAAATATAAACAGAATAAGTATCTGTGGAACAAATCCCAACACAGCACCGACACCAGCCACAATACCATCCAATATCAGACTTTGCAGCCAGCCTGTACAATTCAGTGTTGCAAGGAATTGTTCGACAGCTGGTGGAATAATTTCTCCAAACAGTACATCATTGGTCCAATCTGTTGCAATCGTTCCAACTGTCGTTACAGAAACATAATATACAACAAACATAATTATAGCAAATATTGGAAGCGCCAACCATCGATTGGTTACAATTCTGTCAATTTTATCTGATGTTGTTAATTTTCCACTTTTTCCTTTTGTATAACAATCTTTTATAATGGATGAAATATATTCATACCGTTCATTTGTTATAATGCTTTCTGTATCATCATCAAAATCCTTTTCCAGTGTTTCAATCTGTTTGCTTACATTTGGAATAACTTTTAAGTTTTCTTTAAGTTTTTTATCTTTTTCTAACAGCTTAATTGCAATGAAACGCTTTTGTGATTCTGAAATTTCATCTTGTAACATTCCTTCTGTTTCTTTGATTACTTCCTCAACTTTCTCTGAAAACTGATGCACGATTTTATTTGCTTTTTTACTTTCTGCAAGTTTTACAGCTTCTTTGGCTAATTCCTTGATTCCCTTGCCTTTCAGAGCCGAAATTTCAATAACCTTACAGCCTAACTTTCCACTTAATTTCCCAATATGTATTCTGTCGCCATTTTTTTCTACTACATCCATCATATTAACAGCTAAAATAACCGGAATTCCCAGTTCTATAATCTGCGTTGAAAGATATAAATTTCTTTCAATATTCGTACCGTCTATAATATTAATAATAGCATCCGGCATTTCATTCATCAGATAATTTCTTGCAACCACCTCTTCCAAAGTATATGGAGATAATGAATAAATACCTGGCAAATCAACAAGTTTCACATCTTTATAGCCTTTCAATCTGCCCTCTTTCTTTTCAACCGTAACTCCCGGCCAGTTACCGACAAACTGGTTCGATCCAGTTAAAGCATTAAATAATGTTGTTTTTCCGCTGTTGGGATTACCAACTAATGCAATCTTCACTTTCATTACAATTTCCTTTCTTTTCACTATATATATTTGTCTATACTATCACTTGTTAGTCTTAACTAACCATTTGGCAAAAAAAATTAGACAACCTCAATCATCTCTGCATCTGCTTTTCTTAAAGATAACTCATATCCCCTCACTGTCACTTCAACCGGATCTCCTAATGGCGCTGCTTTTCTAATATAGACTGTCACACCTTTTGTTATACCCATATCCATAATTCGTCTTTTGACCGCCCCTTCACCATTCATTTTTTTTACCTGAACAGTACTTCCTACTTTTGCTTCTTTTAGTGTCATGATAAAACTCCTTTCCTTTATTTATAAAACCAGAATTTTATTTGTCATATCTTTGCCAATAGCCACTCTGGTATCTTTCACATTAACAATAATACTTCCACCAATCGCAGAGACGACCGTCACGGTTCCTCCTGTCACAAATCCCAGATTTTCAAGAAGCCTCTTTGTCTCTTCTTTTCCTCCTACTCTTTTTATAATACTTTCTTCTCCTATTCCCACCATTGTTAAAGGCATCTTTTATCTCCTTTTTAGTAATATTTACTATTTTTTCACGAGTTAGTATAAACTAACACATGTTTGTTGTCAATAACAAATTGAATATTTTTTTCTTTTTTGGTATACTTAATTTATTATTGATTAAGGAGTTTCCGCATGAAAAATAACGAATCTTCAGAGATGTATTTAGAAACAATTCTTGTATTAAGCAAACAGTTGCCGGTTGTTCGTTCTGTGGATGTTGCTAACGAATTAGGTTTTAAAAAATCTAGTGTCAGCATTGCCATGAAACAGCTTCGGGAAAAAAATCAAATAACTGTGACAGATGCAGGTTTTATATATTTAACAGACGATGGTAAAAAGATTGCTGAGATGATTTATGAACGCCATCAAATACTTACGGAATATTTTATAAAATTAGGTGTTCCTAAAGATATTTCCTCTAAAGATGCATGCCGTATAGAACATGTCATCAGTTCTGAGAGCATTGATGCCATAAAAAAACATCTCAAAAAAATGTAATATTTTTTATATACAAAACCGGAGATTTTTATATCTCCGGTTTTATATTTTTATTATCTACTGTTTTTTATTTTGTAGGAGTGATTGTAATATCATCTGCATTTAACTTTGTTTTTCTTTTAATAACATTCTCTATTTGTGCCCGTTTATCATCACTGATATCTTCACTCGAAAGCACAACATCCGCCTGCTCGTCATTAATTGTTACAATTACATCACTGAATCCTTTTGCTTTCAACAATGTTTCAATGTTATTTTCAATTTCACTGTTTTCTGTAAGTTTTACCATGGATTTAACCGCACTCTTTTTTTCTTTTTTACTGACATCATTATTATTGATAACTTCCAGCAACGTTTCTTTATTTTTAGAACGGGTCTGCTCTCTATTTAACCTTGCCTGCACCATATATGAATTAAGGCTTGTTCCATTCGTAAGAACCGCCTCTCCCGGTTCCTTCGTTTCTTCTTCATTATCCAGACTTTCGATATCTTCATTACCTGTCAGCAGATTATCTTTACTGTATACAGATTCGTATGTATTATTATCTACCTGTTTTACTTCTTTTTTCTTATCCATATTGCTGGTATAATTTAAGTATCCTGCTACTGCAATTAACACAGCTAAAAACGTAACTACAAATTGATTTTTCTTAAATAACTTTTTCATTATTCTCCCCCTACTTATTCTTTATTACTGATATTTTATGAATAGGAATGTCAAATAATGCTGCAATCATATTGATGATCTCTTCGCTTTTATTTGACACCTGTAATCCTGAGGCTGTTATTGCAACGCCTTCTATCTTTGGATAAACTTCTTTAACAACATAGGGGCTGTCCCCACCATTTTGATTTAAAATGACTGTCGTTTTTTTTACGGATGTATCACCTTTTTCATTCGTGCTGCTATCGCTGTCTTCCTGCACTACTTTTTCTTTTCCTGATTTAAAAGTAATCATCACCTGAACATTTGAAATTCCATCAATGCTTTCAATCATCTTTTTTATTTCATCTTTCAAAGCTCTTTCATATGTAATCCCCGACTCATTGTTTTCTAATGTAGTCTCTACTTCCTCATCATGTCCTACACTTTCAAAATATGATGAGCCAATCAATAATATTCCCGCAAAAGCTAAAAGAATCAGCTTTTCTTTTCCAATATTTTTTATATTACTTATTTTTTTCAGATTTATTGGTTGTCTGCTCATTATTTTCACGAATCCTTTCATAAACTTTCGTCTGCATTTCACGGATACTATCACTGATATCAGAATCCATTGTTATTTCTTTCGAATAATATTTATTTATAATATCAGTTAAATTAATTCGCTGTTTTCCAAGATTGACAATCGGTGTAATTGCTGAAATAATCAATAACAGTCCGGCAAACAATTTAATATATTTTATGTACTTCCTATCTGGAAAAATATTTAATATTAATGTAATAACCAGCATAAACACACAAATATTTTTAACATAATTATACAGAAACTCCATAGTTACTACCCCTTTCCTGTTACCATACATATAATTGCAATACTTATAATAAATAACAGTCCACCGCTCATTATGACTCGTGCCAGCATCCTTGTTCCTACGGATAAACAGCTAAAACTATCTGTTATACGCTTATCCGATATAGGCTGCACCAAAGCCGCTGCTATCTGCATTGAAAAAGAATATACCTGAACCTTTAGAAATGGAACAATGCACAAGACAATAATAACGATAATTGCAAATCCACCAATTGTATTTTTCATTAAATTAAAAGAACCCAACAATATACTAGACATAGCATCTGTACCATCCCCCACCACCGGTAAAGCACCTACAAATTTTCTTATTGTAGTATTTTTTGCACCGTCAATTGACGGAAGTACCAAAGCCTGAATTACATTTAAACTAGTTACGATTCCAACAAATAATTTTGTAAGAAAATTTATTAAGTTCTTTATTACATTGGCTGTCTTAGAAAGAAAATCTTCTCTGGATACGTTATTTACAATACTTACTGCCACATATATTTTTATCAGCGGTATAATAATATGTAAAAAAACAAACTCAGAAACAGTAATTATAATCAAAGTCAACTGATAAAAACCTGCAGCACTTACCTGTCCCACAATTGCAACAGACAGAAAATAGGTTGGTACAATTCCATACATAAAACTGATAAGCAGCCTGATAAAATCACTGGCTATTACACAAAAACTGTCAAATAGAGAAATCATCAGAGTTATCGCTACTAGATAACATATGTAAAATGCTGTCTCAGAAACATTATCTTTTGAAAAAACACTGGCAAAATTTGTAAAAAAAGCTGACATCACTACAACTAGTACCAGATTTCCCAAAAGTTTATAAATAAAATTTACATCTCCAACTGTTTTATTATAAATTATATTGAAACAAGCTTTAAATACATCGGAAAAATTTCCCGTAATAATATTCTGAATAACATTATTAACATTGAAATCCTTGTATCCGGCTTCTTCTAATACTTGTCCACTTTTTCTAAAATCAAAATCATCAATTGATACTATTTCGTTATTTTCCTTTCCGCAAACATTTACTGTCTGACAAAAACATATTAGTAAAATAAAAATAAATATTGTTTTTTTCATATCTCTTCTACGATAACAGCCCCCCAACCTTAGAAATTAACTCTGTAAACACCGGAAGACTAATAACCAGAATAGATACTTTTCCAAAAATCTGAACCTGATTTGCTACTGCCGTATACCCACAGTCTTTTGAAATATCCGATGCAATTTCTGATATAAAGGTAATTCCAGTAATTTTTAATAATATTTTTATATATTCCTTACTTACTGATGTCAGATCTGATAACTTGTCCACCAATGAAACAATATCGCTTAATTTTGATAAAAGAAACACAAAAATAAATATACATCCTGCCACCGATATAAAAATTCCATATTCAGGTTTTACTGACTTGAACTGTATTGCCAGTAATACTACTGCAATACTCACTATCCCAATTGAAATCATCTTCACCTCTATAATTCAAACAGTTTTTGTATGGTCTGGAACAAATCATATATATATGGAACAATCCACATTAAAACTAATATCAGCCCCGCTAAACTTGTAAGAAACGCCTGCTCTTCTCTTCCACTATGTCTTAATATCTGCCCCACAACGGATACAATGATTCCTACTGCCGCAATTTTAAATATCAAATTAACTTCCATTCATATATACCTTCCATATCTATAAGAGAATTATAGAAATAAAAACTCCTGATAATACTCCCAGCATTTTATATAGTTTACACTTCTCTTTTTTTTCACGTTTCAGATTCAGAATACATACTTCTATTTCATTTACACACTCATCAATATTTTTTAACTGCGTTTCTCTGTCTGTAGTCCCCAAATGTATTCCAAAATCTTTTATAATTCTTGTTTCCTCTTTTTTTAATGGAGATTTTTTTTCAAAACAATCTATGATACCTGTTTCCCACGCTTCCCACAGAGAACCTTCTTTTGTCGTATACTCTTTTACTACTGTTTTCAAAAAATGTATTATGTAATTATTTCTCACCGTAATATTTTCAAGAGCCTCACAAATACTGGAATTATTATGCTTTATCTCTCCCCTAAGAATAATAAGAGCCTTTTTCATTGCTTCAACACAATGGATTCTCTGAATATAATCATCACACAAGGAATATCCCAGCATTCCACAAGCAATAATTACAATAATAATTCCTGTTATTTTTAACAACATATGTATTCACCTATTCCTTTTATGATAACTTTCGATGTAAACATGGATAACATTTTACCGCCTATCTTTTCTCTTACATCTTCCACATCTTTTCCATGTATTGTAGCTATAATTTTCACTCCACTGATACTTGCATACTCCAATGCTTTTTTATCTGACTCTCCACCAATTTCATCGACTGCAATAATTTCAGGAGACATGGCACGTATTGCCATTAATATTCCTTCTGCTTTGCTACAATTACTGATAACATCTGTTCTCACTCCCAAATCTATTGTCGGCGTTCCTTTATAACACCCACCTATCTCATTTCTCTCATCTATTACACATATACTTGTTCCCTTTCTTTTATTACTAATATTTTTAATCATATCCCTTAACAATGTAGTTTTTCCAAGAGCAGGAGGCGAAATAATCAAAATATTTTCCAAATCTTTTTCTGATAACTGCTTTAATACACTTACACTGCATCCATCAATAAAATGTCTCACTCTGAAATTTAAAAACCTGATATTTTTAACCACTGCTGATTTATCATTCTGCCATGTCATATAACCACCGATACCAATGCGATGTCCTCCCGGTACAGTAATATATCCATCAATCAGATTTTCTTCATATGCGTAGGCTGAATACTCTGTAACCCTGTTAAAACTGTCTTTTATATCCTGTTCATTAACAATGCATCCTGTTAAAATTTTCTCTCCCGATGATGTATTTAAAATGACTGGTGCATTAATTCTCATTCGTATTTCATAAATAAAATTATCGTGGTAAAACAATATTGCTTGTCTTATTTTTTCATTAAAATAATCATATATATTTTTCATCTTGTCCCACCTCTCTTTATCAAAATATATGCCTCTCAAAAAAATATATTCTATTTACTTTTAAATGAAACTGCTGTAAACTTTAAATAGTTATGTTAATCAATTAATAAACAAAAGAAAGGGTGCACTATGAAAAAACTAAGAGGATTCTTTGTATTTTCTCTTGTATTTATATTATTTGCTGGCGCAGGATATATTATTTCCAAACAAAGTAACCATAATTTAAACGCAAGCGAAAATACTACAACAAACACAACGCAAGAAACTGAATCAACCAATTTAGAACAATATAACTTCATCACAAAAATCACATTGCCCCATCCCTCTATCAGCATCACTAAAGGCAAAAAGAGAATCATCAAAGCTGATTTTAAATATGGCAGCAATACTGATTTAGAAAATGAACCTTTTGAATGGAAAAGCAAAAACACAGACATCGTTAGCGTCAATAAAAAAGGTATTATCAAAGCAAAAAAAGCTGGTAAAACATATATTATCTGTTCCAGCATCTCTGGTAATATCAAGGTTCGTTGTAAAGTAATGGTTCGTGAACCATATAATAAAGTTATATCTATGAAATTAAAGACTTCACATATTCAATTAGGGAAAAATCATAAACGGACGATAAAACCTATCATCAAATACGACAGCTCAAAATTTTCAAAAGAACCTATTATGTGGACCAGTTCCAATAATAAAATTGCCAGTGTAAAAAACGGTATAATTAAAGGAAAGAAAAATGGCACAACATACATCAAAGCAAAATCAAAATACACAAATAAAGCTGTTCGATTAAAAGTAACCGTAAAAAACACAAAATATATAGCTGTAACTTTTGATGACGGGCCGGGAGATTATACTGACAAATTATTAGACGCTCTTGAAAAGTACCATAGTAAAGCGACATTTTTTGTTTTAGGAAACAGAGTAAATACATACAAAAAACAGCTAAAACGTGAATACAATCTTGGTATGGAAGTAGGAAGTCATACATGGGCTCATAAAAACTTAAATGTTATTTCAAAAAATGATGTAAAAAGTGAAATTTTTAAGGCACGAGATGCCGTAAAAAATATTATTGGTGAATTTCCTACATTACTTAGACCACCATATGGAAACTTTAATAAAACAGTTTCAAAAAATGCCGGTGTACCAATGATTTACTGGTCTGTCGATACAGAAGACTGGAAACACAAAAATGTTAAGTATATTTCAAAATACATATTAAATCATGCACGTGATGGAGAAATCATTCTATTACATGATATTCATCCTACTTCTGTTGATGGCTTTATTAAAGCGCTTCCAAAGTTAAAGAAAAAAGGCTTTGAATTGGTAACTGTAAGCGAATTATATGAAATCTATGGTAAAAAACTAAAAAAGGGTATTATGTACTATGGACCAAACAGCAACAGATAGAAAAAAGAAATAATAATAAGCAATGCACAAAAGCTTCACTTTCATGAATCTTTTTGTCGTGCTAAACGCACACATTTATAAATAATAATAAGCAATGCACAGGAAGATTTGCTTACACAAATCTTCCTGTCGTGCTAAACGCACTATATAATAAAAGAAAGATAGTCGAGAGATTTAGTAAACTAATCTAATCGACTATCTTTCTTTTATTATGCATTGCTTATTAGATGTCGTACTATAAGACTTTCGATAAAAATTCTTTTAGGCGTTCATCCTGTGGATTTTCAAATAAATCTTTCGGATTACTATCTTCTAAAATTGTACCGTCTGCCATAAATACAACTCTACTGGCAACTTCTTTTGCAAACCCCATTTCGTGAGTTACAATAACCATTGTCATTCCCTCATTTGCCAAATCACGAATCAGGTCAAGCACTTCTCCTACCATTTCCGGGTCGAGAGCGGATGTTGGTTCATCGAACAACATAACATCCGGATTCATAGCCAAGGCTCTGACAATGGCAATTCTCTGCTTCTGACCGCCGGATAACATATTCGGGTATTCATCTTTCTTATCCGCCAAACCAATACGTTCTAACAACTCCAAAGCTTCCTTTTCCGCCTGCTCTTTTGTCTTCAGTTTTAGGTGAATTGGTGCCATAGTAATGTTCTGCAACACTGTTTTATGTGGAAACAGATTAAAATGCTGAAATACCATTCCCATCTTTCTTCTATGAAGATTAATATCAACTTTCTTATCCGCCAGATTAACACCTTCAAAATAGATAGCACCATAAGTTACCGGTTCTAACATATTCAAACTTCTGAGAAGCGTAGATTTTCCAGAACCAGAAGGTCCGATAATTGCAACAACCTCACCTTTATTAATATCAAGACTGCAATGATGAAGTGCTTTTACTTCACCATGATTATATTCTTTTCCAACATCTACTACTGAAATCATATTATCGTTTGTCGCCACGTCTCATTCTCCTTTCTATTGCCTCAATTGCCTTACTTGCAGGATAATTGATACAGAAATAAATAAGTGCAGCCACAACATATGGTCCAATTGTAATATATGTTGTTGCAGCTACCGTTTTTGCTACCCACATCAGTTCCATCATACCAAGCATGGAACAAATGGAGGATTCTTTTACCATAGTAATAATTTCATTCGCCAATGCCGGAAGAACATTCTTCACAGCCTGTGGCAACACCACCTTAATCATTGCCGCAGAAGATGATAATCCAAGACTTCTGGCTGCCTCTGTCTGTCCAGCATCAACAGCTAGAATTCCTGCTCTGAAAATTTCTGCCACATATGCGGAGCTGTTAAGCGCCAATGCTAACACTCCTGGTATGAACATCGCCAAATTAACAAATCCAAAAATATATGTAGTAGGTATTTTAATCGTAGTAAAAATTCCAAAATATATTAATGATAACTGCACCAGCAATGGTGTTGAACGAAATATATCGATATATAACCCGGATAAAAATTTAACGACTCTTATTTTACTTAAGCGAAGTACTGCCAGAAGCATAGCCGGTATAATTGCTATCAGCACTGCACAAACTGACAATAACAGCGTATATGCTATGCCCTGTAAGAACATTGTGTAATACTCTGGCATAAAACTAAAGTTAAAAAAACTGGTTGGCGCCATAACTAATCTCCTTTAATTCCCTTTGTACCTTATTCTACTGCCTTATCTGCTTTCGCATCAGCATCTTTAATCCACTTGTCAACTAACTTATTATCAACTGCATTTTTAATAGACTCATTGATAGCCTTTAAAATTCCCTTAGGATCACCCTTCTGAACTGCTACACGATAAGGTGCTGCTTCTCCTAACTTAATATCAGCAATAACCATATCGTCATTTTCCTGTGCATACTGCTCTGCAACAGCTCCATCTAAGATTGCGGCATCACACTTATCATAAGCTAAATTGTTTACAATATCATTTACACTAGTAAGCGCTAAAAGTGTTGAATCCTTAAACTTATCATTTACAATATCCGCCTTTGTTGTACCTGTCTGGGCAGCAATTGTCTTTCCTGCCAATGAAGCAGCGTCTTTATATGTATCCTTTTTATCAGCTTTTACAAGCATCATAGGTGGTAAATCTGTATAATATGGATCTGAAAAATCAACTACCTTTTCTCTCTTGCCATCTTTTTCTACTGCTGAAATAACCATATCTACTTCGCCTTTTTGAAGTGCAGCCATCAAACTGTCAAAGTTCATGTTTGAAACTTCAAGTTTTGTATCCATATCTTTTGCAATCTGTTCTGCCATAGAAATATCAATACCTGCATACTGCTGTTTTTTGTTTTCATCTAAAATAATAAATTCAAATGGTGGATAATCTGCAGATGTTCCAAGAACAATCTTATCTAATTTCTTATTATCCTCTTTCTTTGTGTCTTCTTTGCTGCCACAAGCAACAAGTCCACACATCATGGTTGCAACAAGTGCAACTGCTACTAATTTTCCAAATAATTTTTTCATGATTTGTACCTCTTTCTTTTTATATTAATATGTAACAATTCAGCCATGTAATATAGATATACATGTCAACAGACTGCTTGCAGATTGTTTGTCGTATGTATCTTATATCATATGGTAAACAACCACAGCGAAAAAATCTGTAGGATTTTTGAGCTGATGGCTGAACTGCTATTTACAAATTTAGTACTTCCCTTAAAACATCATTATTGGCATTACCGCCACTAATAACTAAAGCAATGTTTTTTCCGGGAATCTGTTTTTCATACTGCATGAACGCTGCAATCGGTGTAGCACCGGCAGCCTCTGCTACTATTTTTTCATTCAATACCGCATGGGCCATAGCTTTTTTTATAATGCTTTCTTTTACTTCCAAAGAAATATCTACCAGTTCTCTCATTGAAAATGCTAATTCTCCAATCCCGCCTACCATCGCTTCACAAATAGAATTTCCACTCGGATATTCGTGATATAAATGTTTCTCTTCCACAGATCTACCCCAGGCTGGACAACATTCCGAATAAACTCCTATAATTTTCACATCTGGATTAATGCTTTTTGCAGCAAGAGCTGTACTGGTGCAAAGTCCACCACCCCCTATTGGAAGAATAATTGTATCAATCTCAGGATTTTGGCTCATAATCTCTAAACCCGTAGTTCCTTGACCTGCATACACTTCTACATCTTTATCCCACGCATCTATATATGTAAAACTGTTATTATGGATATACTCAATACCTTTCGCATATGCCTCATCAAAACAATTTCCCATCAAAAGAACATTTGCACCATATGCCTTAATTTTCTCTATTTTACTGTCCGGAGTGTTTTCCGGAACAATCACAGTAGCCGGTTTCATTCCCAACATCTTTGAAACATAAGACACTGCAATACCATGATTTCCAGATGAAATAGCAGCAACGCCCTTCTCTCTTTCTTTTTCAGTTAATGAAAGAATTTTATTTAATGCTCCACGCATTTTAAAAGCTTTTATCGGCTGCTGACACTCTAATTTTAAAAACACATTTCTGTCATCAGTTAAATATATAGATTTCTCTAATGGTGTATCTTTAATATATTTTGATAAACGTTCCTTTGCGTCTTTGATATTTTCAAACTTTAATTTTTTCGTACACATTACTTCTCCTATCCTATGTACACAAATATACAAATATTATACATGAAAAAGGTGCTTATTTCAACGAAATAAACACCTTTTTAATTTTTTTTTGAATAATTATTCATTTATACAGAATTTTATTAATGAAACTCATGTATACTGCGTATTTGTTTTACTATATTTGCTATTTCACCTGCTTATATTTTTTGACAATCATTGAAATACCACCAATAAGAGTTAATACATATCCCATTCCTAAATCAGACAAGTATTCTTTCATGATATCTGCCTCAGATACAAAATCAAACATTCCTTTTAGTATATTCCAAAAACTTATCTCACCATATTCCTTTAATTCTAAATAGACTTCTGTAGTCCATGCCAGATGATTGGCTGTAAATACCATAACTACAGATATAATGGCTACAATGATAACACCCTTCTTATCAAGAGAACGTCCTAATATCTCATATCCTTTCATTGCACAGAATATAATTGCAATTCCTGCAATAGAAGCAATATATCCTAAATGATAAATTCCTACCCACAAAGCCACACCGAATAATGAACCTATTAATGCACCAACAGTTCCTGTTATCACATTGGATGGTTCAGATAGTTCTAAAGCTTTATACTGGTCTTCAATGTTTGTTCCTAAATCTGCTAAAGTTACATCTTCGCTTGAAATATTTTGTTCTTCATAAATTCCCTTTTCTTTTGTCTCTTCTAAATTCATAAATTCCTCCCATTTAATTTTATAACCATAATTATATAATAATTCTATCTCTTAAACAATCCACCCATGCATTTTCTTTCGTTACATACATTCCTCATCCAACAATCTTAAATAATGATTTGCTTCTCTTAAAACATGGTCTGCCAGAAGCGGTAATATCAGTCCTTCTATTTTACACTCTAGAATTCCCTTTGTTCCTGCCGTCTTAAATATCTGATATTTTTCTGTAAGCTTTCTTGATTCTCCTGTCATATCTTCAAAAACCTGACACTCCCTATTCCTTGCCATCTCTAGCAATTCACAATAATCCATAGCAAAATCATCTGCTGTACATATCAGGTCCTTCTCTGTCGGATCAAGAAGTCCTCTAATAAACATTGCATGCTCCATCATAATCTGATTCCAGAAATTTTCTGTCATATATCCATTTTGATTTGACACGCATCCCCTATTTTCTAATTCAGAAATTATAGAACGATACATTTTTGCCTCTCTTAATATATGTTCAATTAACAATGGATAATTAAATGTAAACAACCTACATTCTAACACTTCGTTTAAAATTTTTTCTTTAAATGCTATCAGACCACTAACTATTCTTAACACTCTTCTATTCAACATTCTTACAGACTGCAAGACCTCTCTGTCACAACCGTTTTTGTCCTCATACTTCAGTGTTTTTTCCATTTCTGTTATTCTACTATCAATATCAATTCCTGTAAGAAAACTTGTTCTTTTTTCTGCTCCCATCGTAAAATCTGTAACAATTTCCTGAGAATCTATAACACATTTTCCAATAATTCCATCTGACATATGAACAGCATCTATTAACACTTCTTCAAATTGTTGCATAAACCATTCTGCCTGTTTAATATATTCAGAATTTTTAGAAGGAAATCCAGCCATAAGAAACAATGAATGTTCTTTCATAATTCGTCCAAAAAACAAATGATTTTCTAGTGATAACTGTATATATTTATTTCTCATACTACATACCCTAATATTTTATCTCTCTCAATAGTGTATGCATTATTTATGATACGGTTCTCCGCAACATACTCATATGATGGAAAACCTCATTTATTTGTGATATGGCTGTGCACAACATATGCATATGAGGTTTTACACTTTCCCAATTAAAAAAAGCTATACAAAATAATACATTTACTTATCTTATACAGCTTTTATTCACCTAACTATCAATTTGTAGGATATTTAAATATGCACAAATACTACATTTAGTTTTTATATGTGGTATTACAATACAAATGCGTAATCTGTCCATTTTCGAACGAATTACTTCCTCCATCTTGTTTTCTAACTATATGGTCAATTGAAATAGACTTTGTATCCATATATCCTCCACATATAGGACATTTTGGTAAATTTTCAACCAAAGCTTTCAATTTTATTTGTTGACGTTTTCCTCTAGAATAATTTCCTTTTAATGTCGTTTCCTCATTATCCACAATTTGTATCTGTAAGTATTTAAATTCTCCGTCATCTCTTACTTTTGCTATTACTTGTTCTGGATTTAACTTATCATCTTGTAACAAAATATCCATAATAGCCAAGAAATATTTTTCAATGTGAACGTATGCTTTTTTAGATTGTCTCCATCTTCGAATAATTTGTTGTACAAGGAAATTATATTGATATATTACTTCTTCGAACTTTCCTCGTACAGAAATAAATTCATTTATTCGCTTATTTAATATCAAATTTTTTATAAATAAAATAAATCCATAATATGAACCAACTTTATGTTTTCCTAAATCTGAATAGAAATAAACAAATGGATGGATTCCTAATGAATAAGGTTCTTTTGAACTGATATATTTCAAAATTTTTTCTGTGTTTTTCAAACACTTTACAACTTGTTTTTCATCGCCAGATAAAGCATCACTACCTTTCATTATCCCATTGCATATTTTTACAGTCTGTGCAACTACATCTAATGTCATATTTGAAGATTGATACCCCCCAATAGAATATGAATTAATATCATCGACTTGTATTTTACCATTTCCAAATAAAATATTATAAATCGACTTAGATAATTCAAGTATTTCTTTTTGCTTTTCTTCTGTAAAAGCAGACCAATATTGGTATCCTTTACCAGCTCTTACTATTGCTCTAGCTGCTATTGCAAAAGCTTTATCCCTTTTCTGAATCAATTCTAGTTCTGCATCACTAATTTTAGTTGCTGATTGATTAATTCTCAAAAAAGAATCTTCCGCTTTATTCGCATCCCCATCAACCCACTGTACTTGTAATGCTAAAGCACCCAAATTTTTAGATATTTCAACTTGAAAGTCACTTTTTGCTAACTGGGAATTTCTCGTTATTTTAATTATTTCATTAAACGAGCCAATGTTATTATTAACTAATTCTCTTGTCTTTTCAGCAATTTCCTTTTGCTCAGCAGAAATATAATTTCCATAATATTCATTGGATATCACACCATCACCATAATCGTCATTTATCCAAGCACCTAAACTACTCAATCTATGTGCACCATCAATGACAAATATATATCCACTTTCGTTTCTCCACAAGATAATTGCAGGAACTAATTCACCTTTCACAAAACTTTCTATCATAGCACATACTTTTACAGGTTCCCACTCATTCGTCTCACGCTGAAAAATGGGTTTACGTAAAGCAGAAAAGAAGAATGAATCATATTTTAAATCTTCTATAGACAAAGTTGACTTATTTCTAGTATTCTGACTACTTCCAGCCGTAGATATAATTTCAAAATCTTCTCTTGGAACTAGTGCATCTAATGTAACGGTCTTCATTTGTATTACCCCCTTGTTTCTTAATAAATTCATTTACATTATACCATTTTTTTACTTTCTATTAAAGTCTGTTTTACATTTTATCGAATTAGTTTAGTTTTTAGAATTCTTTATTATTTTATGACTTTTTTATACTAATATGAAAATAAAATATGTAATATTTTCTACTAAAATCTTTATATCACATATAACACAAAATAACAAAAATACTGCTATAACTGTGTTTTTTGCAATATCATTTTTTTAGATATGCATTTCCATATACATATAAAGCAACCTCATATTCTTTAATATAATACTTGAATTACTATCACCTTATTTTTCATATGTTTGAGAATTCGCTATTGCTAATAAATCAATAGAAAGTGTATTATTCTTCAGCAAAACATTCTATGAATTCTTCCTCTATCATATCTAAAATTTCTTCTATATATTTAGATACAACCACATAATCTTCCAATATTCTTTTTATTAAGAAAACTGGATGATTTTTTAAATTCATATCATAATCACTTAATACAGCTACATTTGGAGAATTTCTATGTGTCATTTTATTCCTAAGCTCGGTAGCAAACCCATGATTACCTTTCCAATCACCATCACATTCTATATCATCCAATTCCTCTATATAGTTATTAATTTCCGTAGCTTTGGTTTTGAAATTATCACTATAGCTTTGTGTTGGATTAAATTTTTTTATAGAACACTTTATCTTTTGGTATGTCAACTTCATAGAAAAGTCGATACAATTGTGCTAACATATCCCACAAACTAGAAGTCCTAAACAACGCATTTTCAATAAAATAAAATGCAACTTTTTCTTCTTCAATTTCTGACTTAAATAAACTAAATTTTTCCTGTACAGATTCTGTATAAGCATATTCTATGGCTTTTACAAAAGATAGTTTTATCTTCCAATCTAAATCTTTCAATACGTCATAAATAGTTTTATACTGCATTAATTTGCTAAATGGAGCTTCCCCATCATCGCCAGAAACAATACCAAATATAAACTTATCTTCTCCTATCATCAATTTGAAACGATTAGGTGAATATACCACTTGTGATAATTTATCTTTGAAATAATTCATCTCTTTATCTTCTCTACTCCAATCTCCCATATAATTTTCTTCAAAAATGAAAAATATTATTATATTTAATCTTATCATATCTATCTAGTTTTTTCTATATAAGCAAAAAGGATATAAATAACATCACTCTTATGCATGAATTCCGTTATTTATACCCTATTACATCTTCTTTTCCTAAATATTGATTTGCAAATCCATATAGAATAATCCTACATCTTTTAATGTAGAATTGGAAATATTATCACTACTCTTTTTATCCATTTGAGAATCCAATAATTCTACGAGGTCATCAGTAAGACTAATCTTGATTGAATCTATCTCTCGTCTTTTGTCTATTATAATTTCTTTGATAAGCATATGTAAGAGATTCTTTTTTAGCTCTCTTGATACATTACTTTCCAATATCATATCGAAATTGCTCAAAACTCCCTTCACATACCGATATGGTATTTGCTTTTGTTTTTGCTGTGCCAATAATACTAGCTGTTCTTCTTTCTCGTTTTCTATGCTCTGTAATTCTTTTTCCAACTCCTTTCTTCTGCATAAAAATAAGGCTAACACTTGTTTTGAACGTTAGCCTTATTTCTACATACTTTTCTATTTCCATTTCTCTAGTCTATCTGACCCAAAATATGTATTACTATCATTAAGTTTTCCCCAATATTCTAAAACCTTTTTAACTCTTATCAGATATATACTAACAACAAACAAATTATAAAATAATAATTTTATTTTGAAGATGTTGTATTCATTACATAAACATCCTCTCCCTGTATTTTTTCCGGTAGTTCAGGAAACTTCCAGCTAATAGTTGATGATAAACCACAACTACATTCTTGTGTCCACACAATATTGCCTTCTACTAATCCCACTAATAATTTTCCAGTATTAGAATCATTAATATTATTTGAAAGGTTATGTCTATGTAAGGTATATTTCACTTTGTTAGGTAATTTCAATTTTACATTTCGATAGTGCCCCGGTGACATAAAAGAAATACTTGCATCTATTGTTTTATAAGATATTATTTCTCTTTTGACTATAATATTTCCCGTATAAATCTTCTTATCATCATACATTGTAAATAATGTTCCACCAAACACCAATTCACTCTCTTTATTATTTACAACTGTTTTCCAATCATCAAAAAAATCAAAGTTTGGGTAATTTACAGTTACTGTTGCCATGTCTGTTACAATAACCTTACAAGATGTTTTTGTTTTTTTAATACTTGCAGTTATAATAGCTGTCCCCCGAGATTTTGCTTTTATTCGTCCTTTTTTATCAACTGACACAATACTACTATTTGATGATTTCCATTTAACTTTTCCTGAAATATTATTCTTTTTAACTTTAAGTTGGGCATTTCTTTTATTAACCAAGCACATTTGAACTTTAAATGAAGAAAAATATAATTTAGGTCTTTTTACAATTCTAAACTTAATTATCTTTTTTCCTGAAAACTCCCCTTTCCCTCTTATGACTATAGATGCCTTTCCCTTTTTCTTATTATTTTTATATTTTACATAATAGTCTTTTCCTGCTCTTAATTTTTTTCGTTTATATATAAGTTGGAAACTAGGTTCTATTTTTTTTCCAGTATAGTAATACTTCTTTGCAATCCCACTCGTTTTTGCTTTACTTATATTTTTCTTTTTTACTTCTTCCATCTTACAATTGACTAGTCCAAAAGATGTTCCTCCCGCTACTGCAATATTATCTTTAACATATATTTTTAGTTTTTTTACCCCTGCTATATTGATAGAAAAATTAAAGGGGATGCTGCCTGGTTTCAAGTTATATTCTTTTAGTAATTTTCCATCACCATAAAACATCAATACTGAATCAAACTCAGTAGTATTATAACTTTTAATCAAAACAACTCTACCTGTTATTTTTTCATAATGAGAATTGACATTGTATACACTAAATGCCCAACTCAATTCTGGAGTATAATTCCATCGTGCTATCCATGCTTCTATTCCATGGATATATATATTCCCAGCAACATCTTCATTCCCCCTTGTATATTGATGTTTTCCCAATGAATATATAAAACTATCACCCTGATTTCCTTCATATTGAGCCATTTGCGATGGTTCTAGGCTATCTAAATATACTGCTTTTGCTTCAATCTTTTGCGTTCCATCCATAAAATATAATATAAGCACAACACAAAAAAATTTAAATACTACCTTATAATTTTTTGCCATAAAACACCCTCCTCATATGATAAGGTAGTAGACCTCCTTTAGAAGCTACTGACTTATCTTTTTTGTTATATATACCATACATATTCACCGTTTGCAATACGAATAAAATAAGATATCATCAGGCGGATTATATTGTATGAACGATTCAGAATTTGGAACAATCAAACTGCATCTTAAAGAGCTTATGGAAGAACGCAATTTATCCTTAACCAAGCTCTCTTTTCGTGCAGAAATACAAAGAACTCAACTAAAACACTACTATGATGAAGATATTCAAAGATTAAATATGACAGTATTATCTCGTCTTTGCTACGTATTAAATTGTACTCTAAATGATTTGATTGAATATATACCACCAGAAGATTCCAAATAAACTAAGATTAAAATAATATAAGGGTATCTCTAAAACGATAGATCAAACCTATACATCTAAGAGATACCCTCTATATTTTTTCATATATTTTTTTAAACAATCCTTATTTACTCCAACTCTATCAGTTATTATATATATCTGCCAAAAAAACCTCATTTATTTATGATACGGTTCATTATTAATAATTCTATAACTTCTATATATCTGCTCTAACAATACTACACGCATCAACTGATGCGGAAACGTCATCTTTGAAAAGCTCAATTTAAAATCTGACCTGTCAGAAACTGATTGGTGCAATCCCAAGGAGCCACCTATAATAAAAACAATATGGCTTGTACCCCCGATTCCTAACCGATTTATCTTATCTGCCATTTCTACAGAGTCTAATTGTTTCCCTAATATTTCTAATGTAACTACATATGCCTGTTCTGGAATATATTTCAAAATTCTCTCTGCCTCTTTCTTTTTTACGATATCAATTTCTGTCTCTGAGCAGTTCTCTGTTGTCTTCTCATCTGCTACCTGAATCATTTCTAACTTGCAATATCTGGATAATCTTTTTGCATACTCCTGAATTGCGTCTATATAAAATTTTTCTTTTATTTTACCAACTGCTAAAACTGTAATCTTCATTCTAAAACTCCTCTTTCAGGTTATAAACCATATTCCAAATTATACAATGTTTCATAAAAAAAATAAATATGTATTACCTTGTGAAAGCTTCCTTAATAGTATATAATAAAATAAATTATTTTTAACAAAGGAGACTGCTTATGGAAGATAAGAAAATTACAATGACAGACCAGCAGACTGAGAATGATACAATGATAGAAAACTTAAATATTTCAACAGAAAGTTTATATGATTTTACAGATAATAAAGTTTCTTCTTTTGTAAGATTATCAGATAAATATCAGGATATTACTTCTTCTGCTTCAACTATGTTACTTGTTGGTATTATCGGTATCTTATTTTTGTTTTTAGTTTTAGCAGACATTATTCCTTTACCACTGAATTCATCCACTGCCTGGCTTTTTGATTCCGTTATGGGAGGTATTTTTATTATATTCATCATATCAGGCATCATTTCTTTTATGCATGCAAAGCAAGTGAAGATTGATGCAGATGAAGAAGATAAATTAATCCAGGAACTTCTTGACTGGGCTGAAATCAATATTACAAAAGAAATGCTGGATGAAGGTCTTGATTTGACACAGCCGGAAGAACTTTTATATTTTAACCGTGCTGATAAGATAAAAGATAAGTTAATGCATCACTTTGAAAACGCAGACGAAGCTCTTGTTTATGAGTATACTGAGCAGATTTATCAAAACATATATGAATCTAATAAATAAAGATTTGTAATTATAAAAAAGAAAACACATTGTAACCACAGCGTGTTTTCTTTTTTTAATCTTATGAAATTCTTCTTTAATCTATTATTCTCTCTGAATAGCTTCCAAACCTCCATTCTCCATCAGCATTTCATCAAATAACACTTTCTCACAACTTCCCTGCGCAAAAACTGCCCCATTTTTCATTACCACTACCCATTTGCACACTTCTTTTGCAAAAGCCAAATCATGAGTTGCAATCAACATTGTATGTGGCAGACTGTTTAGAACATTAATTAGTTTTCTTCTTGCTTGTGGATCAAGAAATGCCGTTGGTTCATCTAATAGCATCACTGATGGCTTAACTGCCAAAACAGTCGCCAAAGCTGCCATTCTTTTCTCTCCTCCAGACATCTTTAGTGCTGTTTTATCCCGCAAATGCTCAATCCCCAATAACCTTAACCGGTCCTCAACCCGATATCTCACAGATTCTTCATCCATTCCCATATTTCTCGGACCAAAAGCAATATCATCATAAATTGTTCCCATAAATAGCTGGTCATCTGGATTTTGAAACAGCATTCCTGCTTTTTGCCTAATTTCTACAATATTATCTTTTGTCAAAACCAAATCCCCTACTTGGATTTTTCCTGTACTTTCCAGTATTCCCTCTATTGCTAACATTAACGTTGATTTTCCTGCACCATTCGCTCCCACTAAAGCTACCTTCTCTCCATTCTCTACAGATATGGAAAAGTCATTGACTGCAATTGTATTGTCCGGATATTTCACTGTCAGATTTTCTATTTTCAGCATAGTGTCAAACCTTTCTTCCATTAATTTTTTCTTTGTTATCTTACCACCATATCCTCTACACTTCATTGCACTATAAATACGCTCTGCTCTATCCATACTTCTTAAAAACAAATGCCCTACAAAAATTCCCATATGTTTTATATGCGGATATTTTAGCCTTGGATTTCTTAATCTGTACGCTGTCATCATTGTAAATGCCTCTTCAAGCAAAACACTAACGTATCTATATATCATTTCTATCAGATGAATAAAAAAAGTTGGAACATGCAAAACCCTTAACTGTCTTGTAATATCTTGAAATTTTGTTGTTGCAACCAAAATCAGCACTGCAGAAACAGACAAAATTGTTCTTACAATCAATACACAAAAGGATAATGCTCCTGCAGTAATTACTACGCCTGAAATTAAAACGACTCTATCTCTATCAAAAATTATATTACTTATACCTGCAAAAGCCACAAAAGGAATAGTTACCAGTGTACGACCAAAAATAACCTTATAAGGAATTTCAGCCAATGGTATAACAATCATAGGATAAAATAAAAAAAGCGCCAGTCCAAATAAATTATAACGGTTCATCATTAGCAGTAAAACAATATACAAAATTGTAACAATCATTTTCATCAGAGGATGAATTCTATGGATAACTGTATTCTTACTGCTTAACTGCTCTAAAGAGTAAATTTCGTTCAATTTACTTCTCATATCAGCCATAAAAGTTTCCTCCATTTCATTGAAATCATCATTTACTTTTTGTCTGTTTTCGTTTTACTAAGGTGATAATACCCCCAATACCTAATGCTAGAACACATGTAACTCCTGCACCTACAACTCCTGAAAAAGAAGTTCCTTTTCCCTGTCCTGATTTAAAATCATAGTCTGGAAACAATGAAAGTCTTTCCTGTATAGATGCCAACACATTATGTACCTTATCACTATTTTCGAGTTCCGTAGATCCTAATACCTTTTCTATCGACCACTCCAGTCCATCAGGATGTGATGAAGCATATAGTGATAATACTCCACCAACCACAATCGTAAGCACTGCCAAAATAGCAACTATTTTTTTTACGGAAACAGATTTTTTTATCTTTTCATTGCCTACTGCACTTTTTATAATTTCTGGTCTCATCTGCCACACAAAAATCACGACCGCTCCGGTTACAATACCTTCTCCCAATCCAATTGCCAAATGAATCGGCTGCATCAATGCAGCAAATGTTATAAATGGAAGTTCTGTGATTCCTGAAATGAATGTTTCAAGCACTACACAGAGTGCTCCAATCTGCAGACTTATCATTGTTCCAATAACTGATGTAATTAGCAATTTGTTCCTTGTAATTTCTTTTCTTAGCATCACTCTTATAAAAGGAAATACTATCAGAGAAGGAACTACACCCATGTTAAAAATATTTGCTCCTAATGCTAACAACCCACCATCTGCAAACAATAGACACTGAATTAACAAGACAGAAGTTAATGTAAGCAATGCTGGAAATTGTCCTAACAACATTGCCAATAAAATTCCCCCACCAATATGTCCACTAGACCCTGTTCCTGGGATTGTAAAGTTAATCATCTGTGCCGCAAACACAAAAGCTCCAGAAACTGCCATCATCGGCAACTTCTTTTCAGACAAATATGAATCTGTTATTTTTCTTATTCCGTATCCCGCCGCTCCAGTACTGAGTCCCCACATTGTCAATCCAACAGCTGGTGAAAGCAGTGCATCTGCCATATGCATATTCTAACATTCTCCTTTGATTTTTCTTCTAACTTCCTCTAGAGACATATTATTGTCTCTTGCGATTTTTGCCAAATCCTCATATTCTATCTTTATTCTTGAAACTCCGTACCCTTGTGACTCTTTCACTCTAACATTTCCAAAACCAGTCTCCACTTCTTTGATATTCCTTTTAAGCCCATAACGATTACATGTATATTCTCTAACTCCCAACGTAGTTGTATGTCTGAAAATCAATTTCAAAAACTTATCTTTGTCCTCTTTTTTACACATACATGTCAATACAAATCCTGGTCGGTTCTTCTTCATCATTACTGATGTAGTATACACATCTAATGCTCCCTCTTTCATCATCAATTCTGTCACATAACCAATACTTTCTGGAGTAATATCATCCAAATTGCAACACAATTCTACAATATCATCCATTTTCTTTACTGTCTCTCCTAGCATAGCTCTGACACAGTTTGCTGCCAGAAAATCTTTACTACCCATTCCATATCCTATTTTTTCAATTTTCATAACAGGCATTTCTTCAAAAGAATTTACAAAATACTTTAATAAAGCAGCACCAGTCGGTGTACACATCTCTCCTTTAATCTCACCACTATATATAGGTACATCTCGTAGAATAGAAGCTGTTGCCGGTGCAGGAACCGGTAATATTCCATGAGCGCATTGGATCTGACCACTACCTACATTTATAGGTGAAGCTATAATCATATCCAGTTGCAACTCATTTATCAACATGCATGTTCCCACAACATCAGCTACTGCATCCATTGTTCCTACTTCGTGAAAATGGATTTCCGATACAGGTCTTCCATGTGCATAGCCCTCTGCCTCTGCAATTAACTGATACACACCAATGGCATTCTTTTTTACTTCCTCATCAATCTTTAAATCACTAATGAGATGTTCAATATCATGAAGACTGCTATGGCTGTGTGCATGTTCATGTCCTTTCTCATGATGATGTACACCATGATTATGTGTATGAACCTGCTTTCCATGATGATGTACATCATGACTCATTTCTTCTATCCCATCGATTAATACTTTCATATGAGTTCCAACAATTCCACATTTCACACTTTTTTCTTTTATCAGTTTTACTTTAGGTATTCCTAATTGGTTAAATCTTTGTATAAAATCTTCTGGATTATTATGTAATTCGATCAATGCTGACATCAGCATATCGCCCGCTGCTCCCATATTACACTCTAAATATAATGTTCTCATATAACCTCCATTCATTAACGCATATGATTTATCATATGTGCCATATATCCTGCACCAAAACCATTATCAATATTTACAACACTAACACCACTGGCACAGGAATTCAGCATTGATAAGAGTGCTGATAAACCTTCAAATGCAGCACCGTATCCGACACTAGTCGGAACAGCGATTACCGGACAGTCAACCAGACCGCCAATCACACTTGCCAAAGCTCCTTCCATTCCTGCAATGGCAATTACCACTTTTGCACTCATTAATTCCTCTGCATGTGCCAGTAATCGATGAAGCCCTGCCACACCAACATCATAAAGCCGTACTACTTCATTTCCTAAGACCTCTGCTGTAAGTGCTGCTTCCTCCGCAACAGGCATATCACTGGTTCCTCCTGTTGCCACGACAATTTTTCCCAATCCATCACTTTGTGGAATCTCCCCTACAATTGCTATTTTGCTCATTGCATCATAAGCAATTTTAATATTACTTGATTGCAATGCCTCCATAACGAACTTTGCGGCAACTTCACTCATTCTGGTAATCAACACGTTTTTTTGTCCATTTTTCCAAAAGTTTTTTACTATATCTACAATTTGTTCTGATGTCTTTCCCTCACCATAAATCACTTCTGCAACACCTTGTCTCAATGCTCTGTGATAATCTAATTTTGCAAATCCCAAATCTTCAAAAGGCGCTTTTTTTAGTTTTAATACAGCTTCATCTATACTCACTTCTCCCTCAGCCACATCTCTCAATAAATTTCTGATATCCATGTTTCCCTCCATGCTCAATAAATACTATACTTATTTTTTATTTAACACTTCATTCATACTTCCTGTCCGATATCCTTCTAAATCTAACACAACATATAAAAAGCCTAATTCTTTAAATTTTTTACAAACTACTTCTTTATGTTTCTGTACAAATCTATCTATCTGTTCCTTTAAAGTCTCAATCCTTGCAATCTTTCCATGAATCCTGACTCTTGATTGTATGTACCCCAAATCTGCCAAAAATTGTTCTGCCTGTTCCACCATCGCCAATTTTTCCACTGTAATCTCTTCTCCATATGCAAATCTGGATGCCAGACATGCCTTGCTTGGTTTATCCCATGTATTCAATCCTAATTCTTTTGATAGTATTCTAATCTCTGCTTTCGTTAAGCCGACAGCCTGTAGCGGACTAAGTACTTTTAATTCTTTTATAGCCTTTAGTCCCGGTCTATAATCCCCAATATCATCCATATTTGAACCTTCCACAATATTATTTATTCCATTTTCCTTTGCTAGCTTTATTATCTGCGAAAATATCTCTTTTTTACAAATATAACATCTATCCGGTGAATTTTGAGGAAATTCTTTTATCTGAAGCGGATTGAATTCACAAATAAAATGTCTAATACCCTCTTTCTCACAAAAACTTTTCGTCTCCTTTGTCTCATTTTGGGGAAATATTTTTGCGCTGAGAGTTATTGCGATTGCATTCTCTCCCAGAACATCATGAGCTATCTTCAATAGTAAAGCAGAATCTGCTCCACCGGAAAAAGCTACTGCTACATTTTCGAGTGTTCTTATATAATCTTTTAAATTTTCTAATTTATTATTTTCCATCAGTTACCTCACACTCAATTTTATATTGTGTTTTATTCACTCTTTAT
>CAJTRZ010000001.1 GCA_910578975.1 uncultured Eubacterium sp. | reverse complement strand
ATTTTCATCTCCCATGAATTTTAAACTTTTTTTACATATGTATTTTGTAGTTTGAAAAAAGTATATATGTAATATATCTTTATTTTTCAAAAATATAAATATCTTCATATATAGTACCAGAGATAAATACAATCAAGGGTACACAAGGGTTTCGCATAGGAAACGCCTTTGCCTCCAAATTTGAATATTCCGGATTTATAAAGAGAGTGACATTTCACTGCTGGGAGAGAATACAGAGGGAATACAGGAACTTGAATTACTTGATTACATTTATAAAAGAAAACATAGAATTAATATCAAGTTAAGATTTGATTTTCAAAATCAAATCTTAAGACTTACCTGAGAAAAAATCATCAAGATTTTTTCGAAGATGAAGTCGGTACTTGAGATATTAATTCTATGTTTTCTTTTTAATAAATGTTCAAGTAATGAGGTAAATGTATTCCCTCTGTATTCTATTTCAGCAGGAAAGTCACCTCCCTACAAAACGGAATTTAGTGGTGGAAAAGTCTAAGCCCTGTGAAGCTCATAACCATTCCGTGTTTATTACATGCATCAATAACATCTTGATCTCTGATAGAACCACCTGGCTGTGCTACATACTTAACACCGCTCTTTGCTGCTCTTTCAATATTATCACTAAATGGGAAGAATGCATCAGAACCTAATGTGATTCCCTCAGCTTGTGCCAGCCATGCTTGTTTTTCTTCCTTTGTGAATACTTCCGGCTTTTCTGTGAAAACTCTCTCCCACTCACCGTCAGCTAATATATCCATGTATTCTTCTCCAATATAAAGGTCAATAGCATTGTCTCTATCGGCTCTCTTCATATCTTCTTTGAATGGAAGATTTAGAACCTTTGGACACTGACGAAGTAACCAGTTGTCGGCTTTTTGTCCTGCAAGTCTTACACAGTGAATACGTGACTGCTGTCCGGCACCAACACCGATAGCCTGTCCATTCTTTACGAAGCAAACAGAGTTGGACTGTGTATATTTCAAAGTAATCATAGAAATAGCCATATCAATTTTAGCCTGTTCTGTTAATTCTTTATTTTTTGTAACCACATTGCTGAAAAATGCATCGTCAATATTTAACTCATTACGTCCCTGTTCAAAAGTGATACCAAATACTTCTTTTCTTTCTAACTGTTTTGGAACATAATCAGGGTCAATCTCAATAATTGCGTAAGCACCACGTTTCTTTTCCTTTAATAATTCTAATGCTTCTGGTTCATATCCAGGTGCGATAATTCCGTCAGAAAACTCCCTTTTAATAAGAGCAGCTGTAGAAACATCACAGACATCTGATAATGCGATAAAGTCACCATATGATGACATTCTGTCTGCGCCTCTGGCTCTTGCATAGGCTGCAGCAAGTGGAGATAATTCTCCAAGGTCATCCACCCAGTAAATTTTTGCTTCAACATCACTTAAAGGAAGACCAACAGCAGCACCGGCAGGAGAAACATGTTTAAAAGAAGTAGCTGCAGGAAGGCCGGTGGCCTGTTTTAATTCTTTAACCAACTGCCAGCCGTTAAAAGCATCTAAAAAGTTAATGTAGCCTGGTTTTCCGTTTAACACCTTGATTGGTAATTCTCCCTCTTCCATATAAATTCTGGAAGGTTTCTGGTTCGGATTGCATCCATATTTTAATTCTAATTCTTTCATTTTGTACCTCGCTTTATATTTCGTTTTAATATGTTAAACAATTTTAATATTATGATAATAACGTTTTAGAACTTAATTATTTTTGTTAATAATCTTTGTTTCATATGTTCCATCTTCAATATTAATGTATCTTACAAACAATGAAACTTTATTATCTTCATTCAAATTGTTCCAAAGCATTTCTGTGAACTGTTCCATATCATCCATAATAGGAACAAGTTTTGGTTCGCCTTCGAAAGAAGGGAGTGGGTTTCCATCATGCATATATGTGTGTATGAAATGTCCTTCACCATTTACAGGATTATCATAAGTAAATGTATATCTGTTACAACATGATGGGTCACCGTTATTGCTCTTTAAGATAGACATTGCATAATTGTATGAACCATCTGCAATTTCCATGATGCCGGAGATACGAGGTGTATAGTTTGGACCGTCCGGCTCAAACTCTCTTGTGCGAAGAGATTCCTCAAAAGTTTTTCCTTCTGCTATAAGATTATAAACAGTATCTGTCTGGTCACCGTTGGTTACGATAGTTTTATTATCCAATACACGGACAGGTGCATAGATAATCAGACTAGGATCAACTAATTTGGAAGGGTCAAAAGCTTCTGTGCGGATACCTTCTCCATCTGTAACAAAAACGCGGTTACGGCTGTTCTCGCTGCGTCCCATGATAAAGTAAGCTGTAACAGCAAATTTACCGTTTGGAGACTTACCGATTACAATTCCACGTCCCGGATATGAATTTTCCTTTAATTCATTTTCAAGAGATAACATTTTCATTTTTTTTTCCTCCTTAAATAACAAAGCCACCTGAGTAACCAGTTGGCTGCCCAGGCGGTCGACGTTCGATTTCAATCCATACTCCCTGTGGTATATTCCACTAATCCGCCAGTTGTATGGAAACTAATATTAGAATAACTGATTTTTCTATAATTTTCAACTAAAAAAACGACAAAAATAAAATATAATAGGTTGCGGGAAACAGATAAATATGGTAGTTTTATTATTTGAGGGAAAAGTGATGCTAAACTTATGAAAAGAGGCGATAGAATTGCAAAAGATTTTTAAAATATTACCATTATATGCATTTGTTCCAATAATTGCCTGCTTATTTACAAACATAATTACTTATTTTGGAACGAGAATATTTACAATGGGCATGTATCATTACGATTTAAGTATTGGGTTAGATGATATGATACCATTCGCTCCATTTATGATTACCTTTTATATTCTGGCATATGTTTCATGGATTGTTGGTTTTATTATAATAGGAAGAGAGAGTCGGAAGGTATGTTATGAAGTATGTGTGGCAGAGCAGATAGCTAAACTAATGTGCCTGGTTGCATTTATTGTGATACCTTGTACGATTGTACGACCTGAGATAACAGGGAATGGCATATTCGAGTGGCTTACCGGTCTGATATATCGTATGGATAGTCCAGATAATTTATTGCCGTCGATTCATTGTCTGGAAAACTGGATTTGTTTCCGTGGGGCAATGAAATGTAAGAAAGTAGGAACAGGATACCGGGTAGTTATGTTTATATCAGCAATACTGGTATTTGCCTCTACATTGATGGTAAAACAGCATGTATTTCTGGATGTTGTAACAGCAATTATTGTAGTAGAGACAGGTTTGTTTGTTGCAAAGAAGTTTGATTTAGGAAGAATATATTTTATAATAGAAAAGAAACTCAGCGGAATATTAACAAAAAAATAAGGGAACATATGAAAGATGGAAAGAATAAAGTACTGTGGTCTCTTGTACTGCTTGTACTGATAGGTTTGACAATTTATGCAATTATCGGAAGTAACGAGTCTTTTACATTGCAAGGATTCATAACATATGTAAAATCAGCATCCTATGGATGGATTATTGCAGCTTTTGGCTGTATGGCAGGTTTTTTTGTGTTTGAGGCATTGGCATTGAAGGTTCTTTGTAGTGCTTTTGGGTACAAAAAGTCACTAGGAAAATGTATTACCTATTCTTCTTCCGATATATATTTTTCGGCAATTACACCTTCTGCAACAGGGGGACAGCCGGCCTCTGCATATTTTATGATGAAAGATAAAATACCGGGAGCAGTGACGACGATGATCCTGTTAGTAAACTTGACTTTATATACTGTTTCTATTATTGTAATAGGAGTGATTTGTTTTATGACAAGACCAATGATGATGGCACATTTCAGCATTGTTTCTAAAGTAATGATCATAATTGGCGTATGTGTACAGTTTGTTTTATTGTCGTTATTTTTGCTACTGGTTTATAAAGAAAAGATTATTATACGATGTGCCAATTTTTTCTTAAATCTTTTTAAGAAAATGCATATCATTAAAAATGTTGAGGCAAAACAGCAGAAACTTAAAGTAGTTGAAAAACAGTATAAAGAATGTGCGAAGGCAATTGGCGGTCATAAAAAATATATCTTTGGTGCCTTTATATTTAATTTATTGCAGAGAGTATCATTGATTATGGTTTCTGTGTGTGTTTTTATTGGCATTGGTGGAACAAAAATATTTGATGCTTTTGTTGCTCAGGGATTTGTTGTGTTGGGATCGAACAGTGTTCCTATACCGGGAGCAGTAGGAGCAGCAGATTATTTGTTTATTGATGGATTTGGACATCTGGTTGGTGACAGTGTAAGTATAGAACTTTTAAGTAGAGGGATTTCTTTCTACTGTTGCATAATAGTATGCGGATTAATTACTTTGGCAGCATATCTGTTAAAGGGATTGAAAGGAATGAGACGAAAGAAAAGATGTTAGGGATTTGGGATTATACAGTAGTACTTACTTATTGTTCGTTGTTGTCTGCGGTGACAGGTATACTTGTATCTCTTAGCGGACATGGACATCCTTATATAGGGGTAATGTTTCTACTATTATGTGGATTGTGCGACACCTTTGATGGAAGAGTTGCCAGATCAAAAAAGAATAGAACAAAAAAAGAAAAAGATTTCGGAGTACAGATTGACTCATTGTCAGATTTAGTCGCTTTTGGGGTGTTGCCTGTATGTGTAGGAATGGCATTGTATAAAAGAACAGTGTTTGAAGTGACAATGTCGGCGACTCCAGATACTGTTGTATTTTCAATACCAGTGGCGGTGCTGATTGCAATTAGTGCAGTATTTGTTTTGGCAGCACTGGTAAGGCTGGCGTATTTTAATATTACTGTGGAAGAAACACAGGGAGAAGGACTTGGAGATAAGAAGCATTATTATGGCCTTCCGGTAACTACCACTGCATTAATATTTCCGACATTTATGCTACTACGTTACACATTGTTATTATGTGATTTTGATATTGGTTTCTTATATTATATTATATTGATAATTGTAGCGATTTTATTTGTGATGAAATTTAAGATAAAGAAACCTGGAACATTGATGATTTATTTTATGGTATTTATTGGTGCTATAGAATTTTTTGCAGTAGTTTTATTGAAGATTTTTGTGAGATAAATATGAAAAATAACAAGGAATCAAAAGTTTTAAAATTTTTATATAAAACAATACCTGGGCGGATGATATTAAAGCTAATAACTATTCCGGTTCTCTCCAGATGGATTGGTAATTACATGGATGCACCTATTTCCGGACTTCATATCAGTTCATTTATCAGAAAGAACGGAATTGATATGAGCGAATATGAAAAACCGCAGTATCATTGTTTTAACGATTTCTTTACAAGGAAGATATTGGCGGAAAAAAGACCGGTTTGTATGGAGGAAGACAATTTAATTTCACCCTGCGATGCAAGACTTTCTGCATATCGTATTAATGAAAACTCTGTATTTCATATAAAGCGTAGTATGTATCAGGTAAAGGATATGATTCCTGACAGCAAGTATGCACCGGATTTCATGGGAGGAGTTTGTCTGGTATTTCGTCTGGGTGTAGATGATTACCACAGGTATGGATACATTGATGATGGTGAGATACTGGAGAACAGAGCGGTATCAGGAAGACTTCATACAGTACGTCCTATTGCAGTGAACCGGTATCCGGTATTCATACAAAACAGCAGGGAATATACAATTATAAAAACAGAAAACTTTGGCACTGTTGCACAGATAGAAGTAGGAGCTTTGATGGTTGGAAAAATAAGAAATCATCAGAGATTTGGTAAAGTAGAACGTGGAACTGAAAAAGGAATGTTTCTGTACGGTGGGTCTACAGTTGTAGTACTTCTGGAAAAAGATAAGGTAAATATTCCTGAGGAATATTTTGAAAATACTAAAAATGATATAGAGACACGGGTTCTCTATGGAAGTAAAATTGGTAAAAGAATGAAATAGTATAAAATGGTTTTAACGTTACGGTATTGTAGCAGTTAAAACCATTTTTTTCGTTTAAATACAATGCACATTACAATAACTAACAGACAACTTAACACAAAAATAAGAGGGTATCCGTATTTCCATTCAAGCTCAGGCATGTGTTCAAAGTTCATGCCATACCAACCGGCAATCAGAGTCAGAGGCATAAATAAAGTAGTTACAATTGTTAAAAATTTCATAATAATATTTTGGTGAACATCAAGTTGTTGTTGATATATATCACGTATTTGTGAGGTGTATTCCCATATCTGCTCAGATTCATGACCATAAAGAGTTATTTTGCGAATTAGTATATTAAATAATTGTTTTGTTTCTTTATCCAGAAGATTCTGAGTGTCATCTATTAAATCTCCACAAATTCCTTCTATCTGAACATAGTAGTGATGTAGTTTGAGGGTACGGCTGCGGTAACTGGTGATTTCCCGAATCTGGTCCATTTTTTTCTCATTTAATACATTTAATTCCAATTGTATTAAATTTTGCTGCAAACTGTTAATTTTTTCTAAATCTTTGGACATAATAAAATCAAGGAGATAATATAGTGCTGTGCCACTGGATGTAATATGATCCAAATGAACTTCAAGCATTTTTTCAAAATAATGTGCTACAAACTCATCCCGGTCTATAAATATTACATATTCCTCTGTGTAAATAAAGCAAATAATAGAACGTTCAGATACAAGTATTTCTGGAATGTTAATAAATCCATAGATAAAACCCTGAAAGCATTCAATTTTTGAAAAATGAAAGTCCATAAAGAGCAGAGGAATTTTTGGAACATAGTAATTGATAATATCATAATGATTTGCCTTATTGGCCGGAATAATCGCCACGAAATCCTCGTCTGGTTTTGTGTCAAGGGCATTTTCTAAATCATCAATTGCAAAAAACATAGTACTTCTCCTATTAAGTATATTGATAGAATGGATGAAAATTAGGCTTTTAAACATAGAAAAATAAGGTATAATAAAAATAAGTATATGGGAGCGATGTTATGAGCAGACAGGAAACATTAGTAAAGATTTTAATAGAAAAGGGATTTACCATTTCTTTTGCTGAAAGCTGTACAGGAGGAAAGATGGCAGGTACTGTTGTTGATGTGGCAGATGCGTCTAAGGTACTTAATGCCAGCTTTGTTACCTATTCCAACGAGGCAAAGATGAAGTATCTTAATGTACAGAGTGATACTCTTGAAAAATTCGGCGCAGTAAGCGAGCAGACAGCAAAAGAGATGGCAGAGGGTGTTGCAAAAGCAAATCAGGCAGATATCGGTGTAGGTATTACAGGTATTGCCGGACCAGGCGGTGGAACAGATGAGAAACCGGTGGGAACAGTATGTTTTGGGTATTGTATACAGGGCAGAACACTGACAGAAACAGTACATTTTGGAGATTTGGGGCGCAATGTAGTCCGGGAAAAAAGTGTTTGTCATGTGTTAGATACTCTTATAAACAAATTGAACTAATATACTGATTATGATAAAATGAAATTTACGAATTAATTATAGAAGATGAGGACATTAATATGCCGATTAAAGTAAAACAGAATTTACCAGCAAGAGATATTTTAGAAAATGAAAATATATTTGTTATGACGGAGAATCGTGCTATGACTCAGGATATCCGTCCACTGAGGGTCCTGGTATTAAATCTGATGCCTACAAAAATTGTCACAGAGACCCAGATTCTCAGAAAGTTATCCAATACACCACTTCAGATAGAGGTTGAGTTTCTGCAGACAGCTACATATAAATCCCAACATACGGATGTCAGTCATATGGATGAGTTTTATAAAACTTTTGAAGAGATTAAGGATCATTATTTTGATGGATTGATTATAACCGGAGCACCTCTTGATTTTATTGACTATGAGGATGTGAATTATTGGGATGAAGTATGTATGATTATGGAATGGTCAAAGAAGCATGTTCACTGCACGTTCCATTTGTGCTGGGGGGCATATGCAGGGCTGTATTATCATTATGGTATCAGAAAGAGAGACCGCATACCTAAATTATCAGGAATATACAGCCACAGGATATTAAACAGAAAGTCCCCTTTGTTCCGGGGATTTGATGATATCTTTTATGCTCCACATTCGAGAGCGACAGAGATTACAAAAGAGCAGATATTAGAGTGTCCAAAGCTGGAGCTAATGGCAGAGTCTGAGGAAGCAGGTGTAGCTATTGTAAAATCAGAGGATAGCAGACAGTTATTTGTGTTCTGTCATTCTGAATATGATGCAGATACATTGAAGTTAGAATACGAGAGAGATGCGGAAAAAGGAATGAACCCACAGGTTCCTGTGAATTACTTTCCGGGAGATGACCCCTCAAAACAACCGGTTGTTAATTGGAGAGCAGCAGGGCAGCTCCTTTGGACGAACTGGATTAACTATTATGTATATCAGACAACCCCTTATGATATCAATGAGGTAGAGAATGAGGGGGAAAGTCAGGAGGGATAAAATTGGCAGTGAACAAAAAAAAGAATTATAATCGAGTTGTGGTTAGTTGTGCAGCAATATTGATTTTAATGTGCCTGGTATTTATCATTATGTTATTAAAGGCTGCAACGGAAAGAAGTTTTTTGGTTGTGTTTGTAGTAGCTTTTGCAGTTGCAATTGCAATTATATTTTTTACGGCAAAGGATATGCTGAGATAATTGGACATAATGGGATTAAATAGAAGAGAACAATGTTTAAAAGTTGACAGTTGAAATAATTATATACAGGAAAATCTTGTATATTTTGCCTATAACATTTATTTCACAAAAGTAGTAAAATTATAATATAGGGAAAGAAAATATTTACATAATATATAGAAATAGAGGTGTTATAAATTGTTTAAAATTGGAGACTATATTGTTCATGGAAGAAATGGTGTTTGTAAGGTGGTAGATATTACCCACATTGATATATCTGGAGCAGATAAAAATCAATTATATTATACATTAGTTCCAATGAAGTCGGAGGAAAGTAAGATTTTTTATCCGGTTGACAGCAACAGAGTTGTTATGCGGGCAGTTGTCTCTGAGCAAGAAGCAAAGGATATTGTATCAGGAATAAAAGATATTGAACCGATGTGGATTGACAATGACAGACAGCGTGAAGAAAAGTATAAAGAGGCTATCAGCTCCTGTGATTGTCAACAGTTAATCTGCATTATTAAAACATTGTATGCTAGAAATGAAGAGAGAATCGCTCAGGGAAAACGAATCACTTATGTAGATGACAGATATTTAAAAGAAGCAAAACAAAATCTGCATGATGAATTCTCGATTGCGTTAGGGATAGAGCCATCAGAAGTAGAAAAATATATTACAGAGCATATTAAGAATGTCTAAATAATGCATACAGAAGATTTTAAAAATTTATGTCGTTCTAGACGTATTATATACTAGGAGTCAAACAGCCGCGAAATTTAGTGAACAAATTTCTGGGGCTGTTTTTCTCTTAGTAAGCATTGTTTGTTAGTTGTCGAATTGTGCTTGCCAAGATGATAAATATTGAATTATAATGTGAAGTGTGAGATAAAATAAAAATAATCAACGTTATATTTATATACAGGTTATGCATATAACATAGAGAAGAATAAGGAGGATGCGAAATGTTTTGTAAAAAATGTGGAAAGTACATTCAGCCAGAAGAGAAGATATGTCCTTATTGTGGAGAGACAGTAGAGCAGATAAAGGAAGATTTGGGAGAAACAAAAATTATTGGAGACTTAGACGGTGAGGAGAAACTAGTTGAAATTCCTGAAGAAATTGAATTTGTGGAAGAAGAATCGTTTGATTTTCCTGAAGATATGAGTTCAGAAGAGTTTGAATTTGAAGATGAAGAAGAGATGGCAGAGGAAGATGAATTTTATGATGAGGATGAAGATGATTATGTTGCAGGAAAGACTGCTATAACCAATCAAAATAAAAAAATGAATATTATTGCAATTGCAGTTTCAGCAGGTATTATTATCATTATTGTGATTGCAGCGGTTGTACTATCAATGACCTTTGGAAGTCCAAATGAGGAGGAAACTACAACGGAGGAAACTACGACAATTGAAGAAAGTACAACAATGAATGATGACGATAATGATGAGGAAGATGTAACGGATGAACCGGTAACTGTGGCACCTCAGACTACGGTTGCAGTGACAAAAGCTCCAGAAACAGAACCACCAACAACGAAGAAAAAGAAACCGGTAACTACAAAACCGACAGAAGCACCAACAGTTGCTCCGACAGAACCGCCGACAGAAGCACCAACGGAAGCACCAACAGAGCCACAGGGTGAAGGAGTAGAAGACATAGCAGAAGAGTAAAGAGGAATTTATGGAAATAAAACAAAATGTAAGTCAGTATTTTATTCAATTACTCAAATCAACAATACAAAATCAAATACCAGCTGAGAAGCCGGATGATGTAGAGTGGCGGGATGTTTTAAATCTCGCCGCTTATCATAAGGTGGATGAGATGGTTTTTTGTGCTGTTGAAAAGTTGAAAAAAAAGCCGGATAAAGAGATATTGGACAAGATGTTTCATCTGCATGAGAAGAATCAGTTGGTAGATGCAATACAGCAGGCAGAGGCTGAAACAATTATCAGTAAGATTACAGCCAGAGGAATTGATATTCTTCCATTGAAGGGATATGTATTGAAGACATTATATCCGGATTCTAATTACAGACAGATGGGCGATCTGGATTATTTGGCAGAGGAAGAAAGTATAAATGAAATAGGAAAAATATTAATTGAAATGGGATATGATGCTGATGATATAGGTTCAGAAGACAGCCATGATGTTTATTCTAAAAAACCTTATCTGGAGGTAGAGGTTCATAGAAGGCTGCTTCCGCCTACAGAAGAAAATCACTGGCATACAGATGACATATGGAGTAGACTGAAAAGAAATTCAAAAAATGAACATATTATGGAAATGAGTCTGGAGGATTTTTATTTATATCATCTACTGCATTTTGAAAAGCATTACTCTATGGATGGATGTGGAATACGTTCTATAATAGATCAATTTTATCTAATGCAGTGTTTGGGGGACAAGCTGGATTGGAATTATATTAATGAAATGTTGTCAAAAATGAATTATGTAGAATTTGAATCTATGAGTAAAGGTCTCGCTCAGGCATGGTTTGGTGATGGTACCATGAAAGAGGAGTGGAAAGGTCCGGCAGAGTTTATTATTCATAGTGGGGCATTTGGCACATTCGAGCAGTATCAGAAATGGGTAATGGAAAGATATAGAAAGGAAGAAGGGATTCAGACGAAGACAGGATTCTTTTTTAGACGTATGTTCATGGAGCGGGAGAGGATGGAATTCAGTTATCCGATATTAAAAAAGCATAGGTGGATGCTTCCGTTTCTTTGGGTACATAGGTTGTTTAAAGCGGTGTTATTTCGAAGAGGCAGAGTAACAAGAGAGTTAAAATCATTAAAAAAGTAAAGTGTAACCATACTATAGAAATAAAAACACAATTTTCCATTTAAAAAATTTAAGTTTTTGTGTATAATTATCACGTAACTTTTAAAATAAATTGGGAACATAATGGAACGGGTCGTTCATTGCGAATATATTAGAACAGGAGAGAAAAAATGGATAACAAAAAACAGTTTAAGCCATTTATCTCTGCGGGTAAGGTATTGCCGGAGTTTACAATTACTTCAGTTATTATCGGTATTATACTTGCAGTGATATTTGGTGCAGCTAACGCTTATCTAGGGTTAAGAGTTGGCATGACAGTTTCGGCTTCGATTCCGGCTGCTGTTATCTCCATGGGAGTCATCCGTGTTATTTTAAGAAAAGATTCTATTTTGGAAAATAATATGGTACAGACAATTGGATCAGCAGGCGAGTCTTTGGCAGCAGGAGCTATTTTCACATTGCCGGCATTGTTTATGTGGGCAGTTGAGAAACCGGATGTATTTTCAAAACCATCATTTCTTGTTATTGCTTTAGTAGCATTATGTGGTGGAATATTGGGTGTTCTCTTTATGGTACCTCTTCGTACGGCATTGATTGTTGAGGAACACGGAGTTCTTCCATATCCGGAAGGAACAGCCTGTGCAGAAGTGCTCTTAGCAGGCGAAGAAGGTGGAAGTAAGTCAAAGGTTGTATTTTCCGGCTTAGGAATTGCAGCAATATATAAATTTATTGCTGATGGGCTTTGCTTATTTCCTAGTGAAGTTGTATTTTCTTCAAAAAGTAAAATGTTTACATCCAGTGTAGGTATGGATGTATTACCAGCTCTGGCGGGTGTAGGGTATATTTGTGGTCCGAAGATTGCCAGTTATATGTTTTCGGGAGGTGTGTTGTCATATTTAGTATTGATGCCAGCCATTGCATTTTTTGGAGGAGACAGTTTGTCAGTGGTAACTGATGCAGCAGGAAAAGCGTTAGCTTTTAATCAGCTGGAACCAGGGCAGATATGGGGAAATTATATCAGATATATTGGTGCTGGTGCTGTTGCAGCAGGTGGTATCATTAGTTTAATTAAGACATTTCCTACAATGATTAGAACTTTTAAAAATGCAATTAAAGGGTTTGGTCATAAAGGAGAAGATAATAGAACGGCACGTGATTTACCGCTTCCGATAGTGCTGGGTGGTATTGCAGTGCTGGCAATTGCAATGTGGTTGATTCCTGGTATTCCTGTCAGCATCAGTGGTGCTATTATCATTATTGTATTTGGATTTTTCTTTGCGACAGTATCCTCTCGTATGGTAGGTATTGTAGGAAGTAGTAATAATCCGGTATCAGGAATGGCGATAGCAACATTAATTATTACTACAATTGTTTTAAAACTGGCAGGAGGCTCAGAAGCTGAGATTATGACTGCAGCAATTGTAATTGGTACAATTATTTGTATTATCGCAGCTATGGCAGGAGATACATCCCAGGATCTTAAGACTGGTTATATTGTAGGTGCTACCCCTATGAAACAGCAGATAGGTGAACTTATTGGTGCGGTTGCATCAGCTTTTGCCATCGGTGGAGTTATGTATCTGTTAAATAGTGCATGGCAGTTTGGTTCAGAGCAGATACCGGCACCACAGGCATCACTTATGAAAATGGTTGTAGAGGGAGTAGTTGGTGATAGCATGCCATGGACATTAATTTTCATTGGAGTGTTTATTGCAATTGTAGCCGAAATATTAAAAGTTCCGGTTCTTGCTTTTGCAATTGGTTTATATTTGCCAATTTATTTAAGTGCTCCGATTATGATAGGTGGTTCTGTAAAATGGCTGATAGAACGTAAAAAATATCGCAATGAGAAGGAAAAGAAGCATTGTACAGAGATGGGTACATTATATTCAGCAGGTATGATTGCTGGAGAGGGAATTGTCGGTATATTGCTGGCGCTTGTTGCAGTGTTTAATTGGAAAATAAACCTTTCCAGAATTTATGGAGGAGACGGAAATTTTGCAGGAAGTCTTATATCAATAGGAAACTGGGTAGGACTAGCAGCTTTTGCTATATTAGTATCAACACTATTCTTTGTTTGCAGAAGGAAAAAAACTACAGAAACTATAGATAATGAATAAACATTGATTTAACAACCCTGGATAGGATATAATAATTCTATTCAGGGTTTTTACGTGTTGAAAAATATAAAGGAAAGAGGGCAGGATTTGAAAAAGAGTAATAATTATTTGGATAATATTCCAAAGACAAATAAAAAGTGGGAAATAACAAAAGAGGGTATTGTGGAGATAACAGTAGAAAACAGAGGATTTTTTCACAAAATCGCCCAGAAGTTCTTTAAAAAGCCCAGATATAGTTTTATAAAATTAGACGAATTTGGAAGCTGCGTATGGAGACAGATTGATGGAGAAAAAACGATTTATGAAATAGGACAGATATTAAAAACAAAGCATGAAAAGGCGGCAGAGCAGTTATATGAGAGACTATCTAAATTTATAGGAATTTTGGAGCATAATAATTATATTATTTTTGTAAAAAAGGAAAAATAACATTGATATTTGAAAGGAGATAGAAATGGGAGTATTAGATGGAAGAAAACCAGAAAAGGTATTTCAGTTTTTTGAGGAGATTGCGGGGATTCCCCATGGCTCGGGAAATATAAAAGAAATCAGCAATTATCTGGTGGATTTTGCAAAAAAAAGAAACTTTAAATATCGTCAGGATGAAAAGTTAAACGTAATTATATGGAAGGATGGAACCTCAGGGTATGAAGAGTCTGATACAATTATTCTTCAAGGACATATGGATATGGTTGCAGTGAAAACAGCAGACTGTCAGAAAGACATGGAAAGGGAGGGGCTGAAACTTCAGGTTGATGGAGATATTCTAAGTGCAAAGGACACATCGTTAGGTGCCGATAATGGTATTGCTGTAGCTTATGAACTGGCATTGCTCGACAGCGATGATATTGCACATCCTCCAATTGAAGCAGTATTTACAGTAGATGAGGAAATTGGACTGCTTGGAGCAAGTTATTTGGATGCATCAGATTTAAAAGGTAAAATATTGTTGAATATTGATTCCGAAGATGAGGGAGTTTTTACAGTGAGTTGTGCCGGTGGTGCAACAGTAGAATGTGTACTTCCATTTCGTACAGAACCGATAAATGCTCAAATTATTGAGATTAAGATGGATGGTTTTGCTGGTGGACATTCCGGTGTGGAGATTAACAAGGGGCGTGCCAACGCAAACTGTGCATTAGGTCGTGTATTGTTAAATGTATTCCAAAATGTCGGCATGCGAATTATGGCAGTGAATGGTGGAGAAAAAGACAATGCCATTGCAAAAATCAGCGAGGCAGCAATCGCTGTAAATCCTGAGTCTGTTGATAAAGCGAAAGAAATTATTGAAAATACATTTGCGGAAATTTGCGAAGAGTATAAAACGACGGATCCCAATGCAAAAATTCAACTGAACGTAACAGAGGAGGGATTGTCAGAGGCGCTTTCAGGTCCGGCAACACTTGCAGTAATCATCTCTTTAGTAAATATGCCAAATGGTATCCAGCGAATGAACCCTGAGATGCCGGAGATGGTACAGACTTCATTAAATTTAGGAATATTAAGGACAAATGGAAATTCAGTTACATTATCTTACGCAGTTAGAAGCTCTAAGGAGAGCGAAAAATACTATCTGATTGAGAAACTTCGTTCAATGACAGAGATTTTTGGGGGAGAAGTAAAGGTATCAGGAGAATATCCGGGCTGGGAATATAGAGCTGATTCAAAACTTCGGGAGACAGCAGTGAGTGCATATAAGGTATTGTATAATGAGGAGCCAGTGGTAGAAGGAATTCATGCAGGACTGGAATGTGGATTGTTTGCGGATAAGATTGAAGGATTAGATGCAATCTCCTTTGGTCCGGATATGAGAAATGTTCATACGACGGATGAGATACTAAGCATATCATCAACAGAGAGAACATGGAAGTTATTGCTGAAGATTTTAGAGATGCTGAAGTAAATAAATTTTTTCAAGTCGTGTGTACTTGAAAGGTTAGGTGCAAAGAATGAATTGGTTGAAATTAAAAAGTGATATAAAGCAGATAGCGATTCCCATAATCGCTATTTCTTTATATATTTTATTGGGAAATTTAATAATGGGTAAGATATGTCCGATGAGAATGTTGTGTGGGATTCCGTGCCCAGGATGTGGGACAACGAGAGCATTGTTATTGCTAATACAAGGAAATTTTACAGAGGCTGTAATCAGTAATCCTTTATGGATTTATATTATCGTGTTGGGGATGATATTCTTGTTTAATAGATATTTTGTTACATCGAAAAGTGTGTCAGAAAACATTACAAAAATACTAAAAGTATTCGTAGCGGTTGCGATTGCATTGTGTATCGCTTATTACATATATCGTATGATCTACTGGTTTCCGAATAAAGCACCAATGATTTATGATTCTGAAAATCTGCTAGAAAGATTTGGCATTATACGAAAGTAGAAACAAATCAAAACTATGGGATACAATATTTGTATTTACAACTGTCTTGTCAGATGTAAAAACATATGCTATAATCCCATACAATACTTTGTTTCAAAATAATATTGGAACTTCTAACCGAGACATGAGGAGGCAGATATGGATAAAGTTCAAAAAATAATGGAACTAAAAAAACAGAAAGATGTGGTTATTATGGCACATTACTATGTAGATGGGCAGGTGCAGGCATTGGCAGACCATGTAGGTGATTCTTTTGCACTAAGTAAACTGGCTACTACAGTGACAAATAAAAATATATTGTTTTGTGGTGTAAAGTTTATGGGAGAGAGCGCTAAGATATTAAATCCGCAGAAGACAGTTATTATGCCGGATATTACAGCAGACTGTCCAATGGCACATATGGTGGAAGTGGAAAAAATAAAACAGGTACGTGAAATGTTTCCTGATGTGGCGGTCGTATGTTATGTAAACTCGACAGCAGAGATTAAATCTTATTCTGATGTATGTGTAACATCTTCAAATGCCATTAAAGTGGTAAAAGCATTGCCAAATAAAGATATCTTTTTTATACCGGATAATAATTTAGCACAGTATGTTGCAAAACAGGTTCCGGAGAAACATTTTATTTTTAATGATGGATTTTGTCCAATACATAAAGAGATAACAAGACAGCATATTTTAGACGCGAAGGAAAAGCATCCGGGGGCACCGGTTCTTACACATCCAGAATGTACAAAGGAAGTTCTGGAAATTTCAGATTTTATCGGAAGCACTTCTGAAATCATAGATTTTGCGACAAAGTCTGACGAGAAAGAATTTCTGATTGCTACAGAAACAGGAGTATTTTATGAACTTCAGCAGAAGAACCCTGATAAGGTATTTTATTCTGTAAAAGGAGACCAGATATGTCCGGATATGAAGAAAATTACGTTAGATAATGTATTGACAGCTCTGGAAAACTTTGAGCCGGAAATAATTATGGAAGAAGATACGATAGAAAAAGCAAATGCACCATTGGTACAAATGCTGGAACTTGCAAAATAAAAGGGCATAAAAAACAGTTAAGTATGATATACATTAATAAATTGTTGATGGTTCATACTGGAAATTGAGATTAGAATGAGAGCAGATATAGTAATCGTAGGGAGTGGATGTGCAGGATTATACTGTGCATTAAACTTACCAAAAGACAAAAATATAATAATCATTACCAAAGATATTGTAGAACATAGTGACTCTTATCTGGCGCAGGGTGGAATGTGTATGTTAAGAGATGAGGATGATTTTGACAGTTATTTTTATGATACCATGAAGGCAGGGCACTTTGAGAACGATACAGCAGCCGTGGAAACAATGATAAAATCTTCTCCAGATGTCGTGAAAGATTTGATTGAATTTGGTGTGGATTTCGCAAGAGATGAAGAGGGTAACCTTGCATTTACGAAAGAAGGAGCTCATGCCAGAAAACGAATTCTTTATTATAAAGATGTTACAGGAAAAGAGATTACGAGTCATTTATATGAGGAATGTAAACAACGTGATAATATTGTTATAAAAGAACACTGGACTATGGTTGATATTATATGCCAGGATGAAAGGGAATGTTATGGTATCGTTGTGAAAAAGGATGATGGCACAATGGATACCATTATGGCAGATTATACGGTTCTGGCAAGTGGAGGAATTGGAGGAATTTACAGGTATTCCACAAATTACCGGCATTTGACAGGGGATGCTATAGCTGTTGCAATCAGACATCATATTGAATTAAAGGATATTGATTATGTGCAGATACATCCAACCACCTTTTACTCAGAAAAAGAGGAAGACAGAAGTTTCCTGATTTCCGAGTCCGTCAGAGGGGAGGGGGCGCAGTTGTTTAATAAGAACCGCCATCGGTTTACTGATGAACTGTTGCCAAGAGATATATTGACACATAATATCAAGAAGCAGATGAAAAAAGATGATATGAATCATGTATGGCTTTCAATGAGACCAATAGAGCAGGAACAGCTGGATAAACATTTTCCGAATATTGTAAAACATTGTAAGGAACATGGATATAATGTTCCAAAAGAAATGATTCCGGTAGTGCCTGCACAGCATTATTTTATGGGAGGAATTAAAGTAAACCTTCAAAGTAAAACATCTATGGAACGTTTATATGCTGTGGGAGAGACAGCATGTAATGGAGTTCATGGAAGAAATCGTCTTGCAAGTAATTCTTTATTGGAAAGTATGGTTTTTGCCAAAAGAGCAGCATTGGATATGACAGAGCAGATTGATGCTATTCAGATGGAAGAGATAAACGAAAGCCGGATTGACTTGAGTTTATATGATGATTTAGAGCAATGGAACAGAGACAATAAAAAGATGATTTTAGATTTAATAGATGAAAGCAGAAAGAATAGAGAGAAATAAGGAGGAGAAAAATGTTTGATCCAATCACATTAAAATTGACAGTAGACCCGCTAATAGAAAGTGCATTAAAGGAAGATGTAACCAGTGAGGATGTTACTACCAATTCCGTTATGCCGGAGAAAACTATGGGACAGGTAGATTTGATTTGTAAAGAAGACGGAGTAATATGTGGTCTTCAGGTTTTTGCCAGAGCATTTGAATTACTGGATGAAACTACAGAGATTAAGTTGTTTGTAAAGGATGGAGATCAGGTAAAAGCAGGACAGTTAATGGGAACTGTGACAGGTGATATCCGTGTACTGTTAGTGGGAGAGAGAACGGGACTTAATTATTTACAGAGAATGAGTGGCATTGCCAGCTATACAAATTCTATTGCGAAGTTGTTGGAGGGCAGCAAGGTAAAATTATTAGATACGAGAAAGACAACTCCTAATAATAGAATTTTCGAAAAGTATGCAGTAAGAGTTGGCGGAGGAAATAATCATAGATATAACCTGACGGATGGAGTTCTGTTAAAGGATAATCATATTGGCGCAGCAGGTGGTGTGAAACAGGCAATAAAGATGGCAAAAGAGTATGCACCATTTGTACGAAAGATTGAGGTAGAAGTAGAAAATCTTGACATGGTGAGAGAAGCTGTAGAAGCAGGTGCAGATATTATTATGTTAGATAATATGGCGCATGATGTGATGAAAGAGGCTGTAGAAATTATTGCAGGAAGAGCAGAGATTGAAATATCAGGAAATGTAACGAGAGAAAATATATCAAAACTAATAGATTTAGGAGTGGATTATATTTCCAGCGGAGCATTAACACATTCAGCACCGATTATGGATATTTCACTGAAAAATCTGCACAGGATTTAGGAACTCATTAGGAGGAACAGATGAGCGGAGAAAAAAGAAGGGAAAATTTGTTGAAAATTCTGCAGGAAAGCAATGAACCGGTATCCGGAACAAAGTTAGCTGATAAATTCCAGGTAAGCAGACAGGTTGTTGTACAGGATATTGCTTTACTTCGTGCGTCGAATCATGACATCGTATCTACACACAGGGGATATGTTTTAAAAGATAAAGATTTTATATCACGTGTGTTTAAAGTGAAACACAGCGAGGCAAAAATGTTAGATGAACTAAACCTGATTGTAGATTGTGGAGGTAAGGTAGAGGACGTGTTTGTTTATCATAAGTTATATAACGTGGTAAGAGTGCCTATGAATATTAAATCCAGAATTGATGCAAAAAAATATGTGGAGAGTATTCAGGGAGGAGTCTCCGTCCCGCTGGAGCAAATTACATCAGAGTATCATTATCATACAGTCATTGCAGATTCAGAGGAAACACTGGATATTATACAGCAGGAACTGCAGAGTAAGGGGTATCTGGTAGCATTGAGAGATTACGAACCGGTAGACTTTTGGGGAGAAGAAAATAAAGAGTAGCATTCAAAAGTGTGTAACACAATCTATAGAGATTATGATATACTAATAAAGAATATTGATTTACATTAAGGAGGAAGGATAAAGATATGAAAAAAATATTATCAATCGTGTTGTCACTGGTAATGGTAATGACAGTACTTGCCGGTTGTGGTGACAAAAAAGCAGAAAACAGTTCTTTCTTTAAAGAGGCTGCTAAGATGCAGGAAATTAAGACTGGAACAGCAGATATGGAGTTTAGTTTTAATGCCAAAGGAACAGATGTATCTAAGGACAAAGAAATTCCAAAACAGTTGAAGAATGGTAACAACGTAGCACTTAAATTAAAAATGCAGACGACAGTAGAATCTGGGACAAAGCAGGCAGTAAAAATATCTGCACAGTATGGCGTCACAGAATATGCTGAAGTTACTACGATTATAATTGATGGATCAAAGTTGTATGTAAACGTTGGCTCTTTAGTGGATTTTATTAAATCAATTGATAAGAACATAGGAAAACAGGCTGAGACAGCGCTGGGGCAGCTGGGAGCTGGCAGATATATTTCATTAGATCTGAAACAGGTATGTCAGGCTTTAAGTGTTGAGATTCCGGATATGAGTAAGTCGGCAGAGGAGCTGCAGAAACTTACAGTAAAGGTCATGGAAAATCTTGATAAATCATTTGCAGATATTCAGGGAAAAGATGGAGATGATTATACATTGACAGTGAACAGTGATAATGCCGACAAAGTAGTTGCAGATTTGGTTAAGTTCTGTGAGGATGGTTCATTAAAGGAAGTATATGCAGCACTTATGGACTGGTATGTGAATATATTTGGTGCTGACACAGAAATGGGTAAACAGTTTGCTGAAATGAAGAAAGACAGTACAGCACAATTAGATGAGGCTGTTAAAGATGTAAAAGATAACAAAGATAATATGGTTAGTACATTAAAAGATGCAAAAGTGAATGTAACAGCAAAGCTGAATATAACAGGAGACGAAGGCGAGAGGGTATGCAAATTATCTGTTGATTCAGGGGAAATAAAGGACACAGATAGTGACATAACAGGAAGTGTTTCATTTACATCAAATTTAAAAGAAGGAAAGGCATCCATTAAGGAACTGATTCCGACAGAAGGTGTCGTAGATATTACGGCTATGGTAAATATGATGCTGAGCCAGCTTGGTGCAGCAGCAGGAGCACAGGGAACAGGACTTTATTAAAAATTTTGGTTTGTCGAGGTGGTCCGAGTATAAAAGGATACATTTGGAAACTGAATTTCATAAACATTTGTAAATATCAAAAAGAAGTAAATAATTTAAAACACCGGATACAACTACGGAGAATTCTTTATATGAATTCTCCTCCGTGAATCCTTAAAATTTGATTTGGAAATCAAATTTTAGTTTTAATTACCTACTTCTTTTTTATATACAAATTAGTTTATGAAATTCAATGTTTCCTACGTATATTCCTTTTATATCTCTTCCCACCACTACAAATCGTAGATTTATACATATAGTAGCAAACCCACTACTTTTTAAGTCGAAATTCTGTTTTGTAGAGAGAGTAACATTTCACTGCTGGGAGAGAATACAGAGGGAATACAGGAACTTGAATTACTTGATTACATTTATAAAAGAAAACATAGAATTAATATCAAGTTAAGATTTGATTTTCAAAATCAAATCTTAAGACTTACCTGAGAAAAAATCATCAAGATTTTTTCGAAGATGAAGTCGGTACTTGAGATATTAATTCTATGTTTTCTTTTTAATAAATGTTCAAGTAATGAGGTGAATGTATTCCCTCTGTATTCGCTTTCAGCAGGAAAGTCACTTCTCGACAAACCGAAATTTAGAAAAAGAAAACGACATAAATCGCGAAATATGATATACTTGAAACATTAGGAGGCATTATATGGCGTTTACACATTTACATGTTCATACAGAGTACAGTCTGTTGGACGGATCCAGTAAAATTAAAGAAATAACAAAGAGAGCGAAAGAGCTGGGAATGGACAGTCTTGCCATAACAGACCATGGTGTTATGTATGGCGCAATTGACTTTTACCGTGCGGCATTGGCGAATGATATAAAGCCAATTATAGGTTGTGAGGTATATGTGGCTCCGGGTTCTCGTTTTGATAAAGAAGTCAATGCAGGTGATGATAGATATTATCACCTTATTTTACTTGCAGAAAATAATACAGGTTATGAAAACCTTTGCCGAATTGTGTCAAAGGGATTTGTTGAAGGTTTTTATTATAAGCCTAGAGTAGATTATGAAGTTCTGAAACAATTTTCTGAAGGCATTATATGTCTTAGTGCATGTCTGGCAGGCGAGGTACAAAAATTTCTCTCAAGAGGTGAGTACGAAGAAGCGAAAGCGGCAGCTATGCGACATATTGATATTTATGGAAAAGATAATTATTTTTTGGAACTTCAGGATCATGGAATACCTGAACAGAGAACAGTAAATCAGTCATTAATGAGGCTCAGTGAAGAACTGGGGCTTGATTTAGTGTGTACAAATGACGTGCATTATACTTATGCAGATGATATGGAAGCTCATGATATACTTTTATGTATACAGACTGGCAAAAAGAAAGCAGATGAGGATAGAATGCGTTATGAGGGCGGACAGTTTTATTTGAAATCTGAAGCAGAAATGGCATCATTATTTCCGTATGCACCTCAGGCACTTGAAAATACTCATAAGATTGCAGAACGCTGTAATGTGACTTTTGAGTTTGGTGTAACAAAACTGCCTAATTTTGAAGTGCCGGAAGGTTATACGCCATGGACATATTTAAAAGAATTATGTGAAAATGGTTTACATAAAAGATATCCGATTTTTCAGGGAAAAGCAGATGAGCACTGTAAACTTACAAAAGAAGAGTTACAGGAAAGACTTGATTACGAATTAAGTACGATTAAGAATATGGGATATATTGAATATTTTCTGATTGTATGGGATTTTATTCATTATGCAAAGTCGAATGGCATTGCAGTAGGACCGGGACGAGGTTCTGCAGCGGGAAGTCTTGTTTCTTATTGTCTTGAGATTACAGATATTGAACCAATGAGATATAATCTGCTGTTTGAGCGTTTTCTAAATCCGGAGCGTGTTTCTATGCCTGATATTGACGTAGACTTCTGTATTGAGAGACGTCAGGATGTAATTGATTATGTTGGCAGGAAATATGGTAAAGATCATGTGGCACAGATTGTTACTTTTGGTACGCTGAAAGCGAAGGGGGTTATACGAGATGTGGGGCGTGTGTTGGACATGCCATATGCGCAGTGTGACAGTATTGCCAAAATGATTCCAAATGATCTGCATATGACATTGGAACTGGCGCTGAAGCAAAACAGAGAATTGAAAGCGTTATATGATTCAGATTCGGAAGTGAAGTATTTGATAGATATGTCCATGAGGCTGGAGGGACTGCCACGTCATGCTTCGATGCATGCAGCGGGTGTGGTTATCTGTGGAAAACCAGTAGATGAATATGTGCCGTTGTCAAGGGCAGCGGACGGTTCTATTACCACACAGTATATTATGACTACATTAGAAGAACTAGGACTTTTGAAAATGGATTTTCTGGGACTTCGAAATCTGACAGTTATTCAGAATACCCAGAGATATATTAAGAAAAACAGAGGAATAGATTTAGATTTAAATAAAATTAATTATTCAGATAAAAAGGTATTAGACTATATAGGAACAGGTAATACAGAAGGTATTTTTCAGTTGGAAAGTGGTGGAATGAAAAACTTTATGAAAGAGTTAAAGCCACAGAGTCTGGAAGATATTATTGCAGGCATTTCATTATATAGACCAGGACCTATGGATTTTATACCGAAATATATAGAGGGAAAAAATAATATTGACAGTGTAACCTATGACTGTCCACAGTTGGAGCATATTTTAGAGCCGACTTACGGTTGTATCGTTTATCAGGAACAGGTTATGCAGATTGTACGTGATTTGGCAGGCTATACGCTTGGACGAAGTGATTTGCTTCGCCGTGCGATGTCAAAGAAAAAAGCAGATGTTATGGCAAAAGAACGTCAGAAGTTTGTATATGGCGATGTGGCAGAGGGAGTAAAAGGTTGCGTAAATAACGGTATTAGTGAAGAAATTGCCAATAAAATTTATGATGAGATGACAGATTTCGCAAAGTATGCATTTAATAAATCCCATGCGGCGGCGTATGCAGTTGTGGCTTACCAGACAGCATATTTAAAGTATTATTATACAGCAGAGTTTATGGCTGCGATGCTTACATCTGTTATGGACTGGACAGCAAAAGTGGCAGAGTATGTTTACTCATGTCGCTCTATGGGAATTGAGATATTACCGCCGGACATTAATGAAGGGGAAAGTGGATTTTCAGCAGGAGAGAATTGCATCCGTTATGGATTGACCGCTATTAAGAATGTAGGGAAGGCGATTATTGATAATATTGTTGCAGAGCGGGAGGCTCATGGCAAATATAAGGATTTAGACGATTTTATTACCAGAACAGCGGGGCTTGGTGTGAATAAGAGGGCAATAGAAAATTTTATTAAAGCAGGAGCGTTTGATTCTTTAGGGGCTACCAGAAAACAGATGATGATGGTCTATGTCCAGATTATAGATGGTGTAAATCAGGAGAAGAAAGATGCTATGGCAGGTCAGGTTACTTTATTTGATTTTGCGGATGAAGAGGCAAAGGAGACTTATAAAGTACAAATGCCGGATGTGGGAGAGTATGATATAGATCAGAAACTGGAATTTGAAAAAGAAGTAATTGGTATTTACGCCAGTGGACATCCACTGCAGGATCAGGAGGAAAAGTGGCGCAGAGTGATAACGAATATGACACTCGATTTTGCAGCTCCAGAAGAGGGGGAGGAATCAAAGGTTGAGGATAAAACCCATGTAACAGTTGGCGGTATAGTGAGTACGGTGACTAGAAAGTTTACAAAGACTGGCTCTCAGATGGCTTTCATTACACTGGAAGATTTGGTGGGAACAATTGAAGTCATTGTGTTCCCGAGACAGTATGACAGCAACAGGCATTTGATAGCAGAAGGTAAAAAAATCTTTATTGATGGAGAGGCAAATATTGAGGAAAATGCCGCAGGAAAGGTTATTGCAAACAAGATACGTGAGTTTAGCGATGTACCTTCAGAATTATGGATAGCCTTTGCAGATAAAGACGATTACTTAAAAAAGAATCAGGAGTTTATTGATATATTGTCACAAAACAGGGGAAATGATAAGGTGATTGTGGCGCTGGCAAAAGAGCGTCAGAGAAAAATGATGCCGGCTCAGTATTCGGTAAATATAACAAATGAATTACTTGAACTTTTGAAGAATAAATATGGACAAGAATTTGTTAAGGTTAGAGCGTAGGAGATTGTGAAAAAAGTATGGTTATTACATCAATATCAAATGAGCAGATTAAGAATATTATACAATTAAAAGAAAAGGCGAAGGTCAGAAAACAGAAGAAACAGTTTGTAGTTGAAGGTATTAAAATGTTTTCAGAAGTTCCTAAAGAAAATTTGAAGGCAGTTTACGTATCAGAAAGTTTTTTAAGAGAAAACGAAGAAAAATTACAGGATGTTTGTTTTCAGACAGTGAGCGATAGTGTCTTTAAAAAGATTTCCGACACAGTGACACCACAAGGAGTGATGGCTGTAGTTACTCAGAGTGAATATTCTTTGACCGACATTTTGAATTGTAGAAATAAAGAAAAAAGCTGTATTGTTGTACTTGACAGGCTGCAGGATCCGGGAAATCTTGGAACCATTTTGAGAACTGGGGAAGGTGCTGGAATCTCTGGAGTGATTATGAGCAGTGATTGTGCAGATATTTATAACCCGAAGGTGATTCGCTCTACGATGGGTTCTATATTCCGAGTGCCGTTTACGGTGGTAGATGATTTGCCAACTGCTATAGATACAATAAGAGAGGCTGGTGTAACCACATATGCGGCGCATTTGCAGGGAAAAGATTATAATAAGGGAGTTTTTGAAAAAGATATTGCACTGTTGATTGGTAATGAGGCAAGAGGATTGAGCAAAGAGGTATCTGATAGGGCAGATAAGTTAATCCGAATTCCGATGGAAGGAAAAGTGGAATCACTGAATGCAGCAGTAGCAACCGCAATATTAATGTATGAGGCGAAATGGAAATAGAGCAAAATAAAAAAGATACATTTCATAGCAATTAAAAAAGCTGCGAGAAATGTATCTGTTTTTTATATTTGTGCTAATTTTTCTATTGCTTTATCAGCAATTATTTCATCGTAGTGTTCCATATAGAATAATTCTTTTACATATGTCGGTGTTTCACGATGGCCGTTTTCTGTAAGAATGCTACATATTTTGTTTAATGTTTTCTCTTCTGATGACTCCATACATAACGATAAATAGTATCTGTTATTAAATGGTGACTTGTAAACTGAACTATCACCATTATATGAAGGAGCAATCATTCCGGCAACGGAAATAATATCGCTTAATGTTTCAAAAGAATATATACTATATAATAATGAATCATCATCGCTTGTGTTTTCAGTAGATGAATTATTGTTACTTTGCAGATGTTCACCAATCTGCTCTATATCATTTAAATCAATTTCCATATCATCTAAATGCGAAAGAATACTGTCTTTAAATTTATCTTTCAGCTCTTTAGAGAAAAATTTAGAAAGATGTTCTTCCGTTTCCTCGGGATCATCTACTTTGGTAATCACTAAGATAATACTTTCGGGAGAAACAGGGATAGCTTCCACCATCAAAGGAATATCGTTCACTTCGAAACCAAAATCATCATTAGCCTGCTGCATCATATCCTGAAAAAGTTCTCTTGTCTTTCCAGTGCCATAGGCCAACTCGCTGATTTTTATATTTCGGTCTGCGAGATCTTCCTTTGTTAAAGTACAGCGAATCTGATTTTCACTAATTTTTTCAATTTTCATAAAAATCACCTCACATCATGTTCCTTCTAATAGTATATCCAATAAAATCAGAAGTGTAAAGTTTTTCGACTAGTAATATATAACAGTTCAGCCGACAGCTCGAATCCACTTCGTTACTTCTCGCTGATTTGGCTCACTGTATGATATCAAAATAACAGTTCAGCCGACAGCTCGAATCCACTTCGTTACTTCTCGCTGATTTGGCTCACTGTATGATATCCACATAACAGTTCAGCCAACAGCTCGAATTCACTTCGTTACTTCTCGCTGATTTGGCTCACCAAATGATATCAAAATAAAATGCACAAAATCCTGTAAACAGTTTTTGCCCATTTTATTTTGATATCGCATGGCTGAACTGTTGATACAGTATAATATATATACGGAAAAAGTGTACAAATTATTACAATTTTTTAAAAATATTAAAAAACTTTAAAATCACTTAAGAAATATATTGAAAAATTCATACAATATGATATAATTTAAAAATCTATAAACATATCGGGGAAATATATATCACGAAGGCATAACTTGACAATATTATTAGTTGAGTTTCCCCTAGAATGTTTGCTTTTGTGCTATGTAAAAGTAAACAGCCTATGTGTGGAGAAAATTTGTAACTATTCAGCCATGCGATATAAACAACAGCGAAGGAAATCCATAGGATTTTCGAGCTGATGGCTGAATAGTTATGAAAATCTTGGATACTTCTTTGATTTTCTTCCCATAGGCTATCATATGTGTTATGATAGCAATTAGTGCGAAAAACAAAAGGAGGAAGCTCTTATGAAGAGAAATATAAAAAGAATATTACTGATGACAGTGATGACTTTTACAATAGTATTTACAAGTGGCTGTAATTTATTTATGAAAACAAACGATGGAAAAGTTGATTTAAAATGGTATATGGGACTGACATATGAAGATAAATCAGGAAATGATATTGAATATAAGACTTCTGTAGGAAGTCAGGTAATTGCAGTAGCATTGGAAAACGAATATAGTAAAAATTATGCAATTATGAAGGATGTTGATGCATACATAAATATAAACACAATTAAAGAAAATGTGGACAAGAGATTTTATTGGGATAAAAAAGAAAAGAAACTGCTATTCACAGATGCAAAAACTGTGTACACTGTAGGAGAGGGAGAGACAGTTATACATTCAGATACAGATGAAAATGTAGGATATACAGTTTTTCTGACAGAGAATGGAAAGTGTTATGTAAACATTAAATTTATTGAAAAGTATATCGATATAAAATATACAGTTACAAAGGGAAATGAAAAAGCACCAACAATTCTTAATCTGAAATATAAAAATGGAGAGAAAACAGTATTTAAGACAGACAGTGATATAGAGATGAGGACCAAAGGAGATTATCAGAATCTTATCGTTAAGGAGATTCCAGAAGACACAGAGGTTACTTTAATTGAAAGAGGTAAAAACTGGAATAAGGTAAAAACAGACAGTGGCTTGATTGGATACATTCCAGTAAAAGAACTGGTAGACGAGAAAACAAAAAAAGCAGAATATAAAAATGATGATGCGGAATATACCCATGTTACGCTGGATAAAAAAGTAAGTTTAGCATGGAACCAAGTTTATAACCAGAATGCAAATAATAATCTGGATGATTTATTAAAAAATACAAAGGGAATAAATGTTATTTCTCCAACATGGTTTTCATTGATGGATAAGAGAGGGAATTTATCGACATTGGCGGATTTGAATTATGTAGAGAAAGCGCATAAGAAGAATATTCAGGTATGGGCATTGGTTAATGATTTTACAGATAAGAAGTTAACAAAGACTGTTCTTACCTCCACAGAGCTGCGACAAAGATTCGTAAGAAATATTATGTATTATGTAGACAGTTATGATTTAGATGGAATTAATATTGATTTTGAATATATATCAAAAGATATTGCTGATGATTATATGCAGTTTTTGCGGGAACTTTCTATAGAGTGCAGAAAGACAGGCACAATACTTTCAATTGATAATTATGCACCATCTGAGTGGAGCGAATATTTTGATAGAGAGCAACAGTTGAAATTAGCAGACTATATTGTGATTATGAATTATGACGAGCATACTTCCGGCAGTGAAGAGGCAGGTTCTGTTTCATCCATGACATATGCAGAAAAATCTATCCAAGATACAATAAAAGAGGCGAAGGATGCATCAAGAATTATTAATGGAATGCCATTCTACACTAGAGTCTGGAAAGAGACACCACAGGAGGATGGTGACGGAACAGGTACACTTGTACAAGATGCTGTAAATGGTAACTATTATCTGACAAGTGAGGCAGTCAATATGGATACAGCAGAACAAGCCTATAAGGAAGCAGGAGTGAAACCAGCTTTTGATAAGACGACAGGGCAGAATTTTGTTACGTATTCTAAAGGAAAATCAACTTATTCTATCTGGTTGGAAGATGAAACCTCTGTGAAAGCAAGATTAGAGCTGATGAATAAGTATAATATGGGAGGCGTCGCATATTGGGCGCTTGGTCAGGAGAAGGACAGTATTTGGAATGTGATTTCTAAATACTTTAAATAAGGAATAGTTATGAAGGAAAAATATATGCGTCAGGCAATTGCACAGGCTCGAAAGGCAGAGGCAATTGGGGAAGTTCCAATTGGATGTGTGATTGTATATCAAGACAGGATTATCGGTCGTGGTTATAACAGAAGGATGGCAGATAAGAATACTTTGTCTCACGCTGAATTAAATGCTATAAAAAAAGCCAGCAAAAAACTAGATGATTGGAGACTGGATGATTGTGAAATGTATGTTACTACAGAGCCTTGTCAGATGTGTGCCGGGGCAATCGTGCAGGCAAGAATTAAGAAGGTTTATATTGGATGTATGAATCCAAAGGCAGGCTGTGCCGGTTCCATTATGAATCTATTACAGGTGGATCAGTTTAATCATCAGGTAGAGATAGAAAAAGGAATCTTAGAAGAAGAATGCAGTAGTCTTTTAAAAGATTTTTTCAGAAAATTAAGAAATCATAGTTGACAAAGAAAAGGCAGTAAGGTATGCTTACAGTCGATTATAAATATGTTATAACACTTCCGTGCAGCTGGGGAATTAGCGGCGCCCTGTACCTGCAATCCGCTACAGCAGGGGTGATGATTTGCCTCGGGTCTATTTTGTAGGGCTGCCCTTTATAAGTGGTGTTGACGTCTGGGTCTCATGCAACAGAATCCTGTGAACCGTGTCAGGTCAGGAATGAAGCAGCACTAAGCAGATCATTTTGTGTGACATGAGGAAGCCTAGACCGAGCTAACTGTAAAGGTAACGCTTATGGAATATTCACAAAGCAAATCGCACGGAGTATTATCTAATGGCAATGAGCCATGCATAAAAGAAACAAAGTTTACACAATGGCAATGAGCCGTGTATAAAAGAAAAAGAGTTTACACATTTGTGCTTGCACAAAAATGTGTGAAGTCTTTTTCTTTTATATATGGCGAAGCCTGTGACCGAGACAGAGCGAAGCGAAGTCGAGGTACACAAGGCTCAATGCCATTGTGTAAGTAGTAGCAAGGTATTATATGGCGAAGCCTGCGTGCGAGACAGAGCGAAGCGAAGTCGAGGTACACAAGGCTCAATGCCATTGTGTAAGTAGTAGCAAGGTATTATATGGCGAAGCCTGCGTGCGAGACAGAGCGAAGCGAAGTCGAGGTACACAAGGCTCAATGCCATTGTGTAGGAAAGGAATAAAATGAGTTCGAAACATACAAAAAAGAAACAATTGGATATGTTAAATGGTTCTCTTGTGGATAAAATTATATTGTTTGCGTTGCCTTTAGCAGCCAGTAGTATATTGCAACAGCTATTTAACTCAGCCGATGTTGCTGTAGTGGGAAGATTTGCAGGAAGTGAGGCATTAGCTGCAGTAGGAGCAAACGGAGCGGTAATAAATCTACTGGTAAATTTATTTGTGGGTTTATCGGTGGGAGCAAATGTTGTCATATCTACATTTATTGGAAAAGGAAATGAAAAATCAATTAAGAAGGCAGTACACACAGCGATTGTTGTGGCACTTATAAGTGGAGTGTGCCTGACAGTAATTGGAGTTACATTTGCAAGAATTATTTTATCGGCAATATCTACTCCTGCAAATATTCTGGATTTGGCAGTAAGGTATTTAAGAATATATTTTTCCGGAATGCCATTTATTATGTTATATAATTTTGCTTCCTCAATTTTCAGGAGTAAAGGAGACACAAAAAGACCATTGATTGCGTTGGCTGTTTCAGGGGTAATTAACGTATTATTAAATCTTTTTTTTGTGGTTGTCTTGAAAATGAATGTAGAAGGAGTGGCGATTGCAACAGTAGTATCTAATATGATCAGTTCATCAATATTGATATATTGGCTTGTAAAAGAAGAAGGACCTTTCCATTTGGAGATTAAAAAGTTAAGAATAGATTTAAATATTGTAAAGAGCATGGCGAAGATTGGTGTGCCTGCAGGTGTTCAGGGAATGGTGTTCTCCTTTTCTAATGTTATTATTCAGTCGGCATTGAATCAATTAGGTTCTATAGCCGTCGCGGCTTCTGCAGCAGCATTAAATTATGAATATTTTGCATTCTTTATATTAAGTTCTTTTAGCCAGGCTGCAGTTACCTTTATTAGTCAGAATTTTGGTGCAGACAAAAAAGATAGGTGTAAAAAGGTTGTGAAGACATGCTGGTTATTGGGGGCAGTGTCTACATTTTCAGTGTGTGCAATATTCATTATTTTTTCATATCCGTTGGTAGGGATTTTTACACAGGATAGTGTAGTTGCACATTTGGCAGTCGTGAGACTGAAATACGTTTTAAGTTTTTATTTGGTAAATATGACAATAGAAGTATTATCGGGGTGCATGCGAGGTTTGGGATATTCTTTTGTGCCAGCCAGTATTTGTGTGTTAGGGATATGTGGTGTACGTGTTTTGTGGATATTTACGGCATTTCAAAAAATAGCTACGTTCGAAGGTTTGATGTTGGTTTATCCTATCAGCTGGGTAATTACGATGACAGCAGTGGTGCTATCTTATTTTGTTGTAAGAAAAAAAGTTGGATTGTAAGAAGTAAGTAAATATTGTTTTTAAGGATAAAGTCAGTTCAGTTGAACTGGCTTTTTGTGTAAAAAATATTGGAAATTGTTGGATATAAAAAAGCAAAACTGCACCTTGTACGCGCACTCATTTTATTATATAATAAATCCAAAGGTTTATAAGGGCTTAATATGTCTAAAATCTAAAATAAATATACACTCGGAAAGGAGCAGACATGTCTTATACAGCACTGTACAGAAAGTTTCGTCCATCAACTTTTGAAGAAGTAAAAGGACAGGATCATATCGTACAAACATTAAAGAATCAAATTAATGCGAACAGAATTGGACATGCTTATCTTTTCTGTGGAACAAGGGGAACAGGAAAAACCAGTGTCGCAAAGATTTTTGCAAAGGCAGTGAACTGTGAGCATCCGGTGGATGGAAGCCCTTGTAATGAGTGTGATGTATGTCAGGGCATCAATACAAGCAGTTTTATGAATGTTATTGAGATTGATGCTGCATCAAATAATGGTGTGGATAACATCCGTCAGATACGGGATGAGATTCAGTACACACCGTCCAGTGGTAAGTATACTGTTTATATTATTGATGAAGTGCATATGTTATCAATTGGTGCTTTTAATGCTCTTCTTAAAACATTGGAAGAACCGCCATCATATGTATTGTTCATTCTTGCTACCACAGAACCCCATAAGATTCCGATTACAATATTGTCAAGATGCCAGAGATATGATTTTAAAAGAATCTCTATTGATACCATTGCGGGTAGATTGATGGAACTTATGGAAAAAGAGAATATAGAAGTTGAAGAAAAGGCTATCCGTTATGTGGCAAAGGCGGCAGATGGTTCTATGCGAGATGCATTAAGTTTGCTAGATCAGTGTATTGCCTTTTATCTGGGACAGAAGTTGACTTATGATAATGTATTAGAGGTTTTAGGTGCAGTCGATAATGAAATCTTCAGCCAGTTGACTAGAAGTGTTATTGAAGGGGATGTAGTGGGCTGTATTCATGTGTTAGACGAAATGGTTATGCAGGGAAGAGAATTAGGACAATTTGTGAATGATTTTATCTGGTATCTGCGTAATTTGATGCTGATTAAAACTTCTGAGAATGCTTCCGATGTCATTGATGCATCAACAGAAAGGATTCAGGCTTTAAAAGAAGAAGCCCAAATGGTTGATATAGATACTATTATGAGATATATCCGAATTTTTTCGGAATTATCAAGTCAGATGAAATACTCTTCCCAGAAGAGGGTGTTAATTGAAATTGCGTTGATTAAACTGACAAAACCTGCTATGGAGAACGATATTGGTTCGCTGAACAACAGAATGACGATTGTGGAAAAGAAAATAGAAAGCGGAGATATCGTGACGACTGTAGCCACTGGTAGTGAAGCAAAGAAAGAACAGCCAAAGCCAAAAAAAGTTTTCGCAAAGCCTGTTCCTGCGGATATACAGGAAGTAGTAAATAATTGGGGAAGAATTAAAAGGCATATTTCAAATCCATACAAAACATATTTGGAAAATGCAAGATTCAGTGTAAAGGGAGAGGACACCTTGCTGATTGTGTTTGCTCCAGGCTCTATTGGTTATGAGGGAAGTAATAAGCCTGAGGTGATAGAGATGCTTACAAATCTAATTAGTGAGGAGATTGAAAAACAGGTTAAGGTTGAAATGACGATTCTAGAAAATAATCAAAACTTTGGAGATTATTTTATGGAAGTAGTTTCTAAAATAAATATGGAAGTAGAAGAGGAGGATTTTTAAAATGGCAAGAAGAGGAGGATTTCCAGGAGGCATGCCAGGAAATATGAATAATATAATGAAACAGGCACAGAAGATGCAGAAACAGATGGAAGAAGCACAGGCTGAATTGGAAGAGGCTGTGTATACTGCCACTGCAGGCGGTGGTGCTGTGGAGGTTACTATTTCAGGCAAGAAGGAGATTACAAGTATTAAATTTGAGCCTGAGGTTGTTGATCCGGACGATATTGAAATGTTAGAGGATTTAACAATGGCAGCAGTAAACGAAGCAATTAGAAAAATGGAAGACATTTCTACAGAGAAAATGTCTAAGATAACCGGAGGAATGGGTGGTTTATTCTAATGGATTACTATAGTGGTTACATTACAAAGTTAATTGAAGAGTTGTCAGGCCTTCCGGGTGTTGGAGCAAAGACAGCAGGAAGATTGGCTTTTCATATACTTGATATGCCCAATGAACAGGTACAGGATTTGGCAAATGCTATGATTAATGCCAAAAGTAATGTGAAGTATTGTAATACATGCTGCACATTAACAGACCAGGATATCTGCCCTATATGCAGCAGTAATCAGAGAGACCATAAAACAATTATGGTTGTGGAGACTACAAAAGATATGGCAGCATATGAAAAAGTAGGAGAGTACAATGGTGTTTATCACGTACTTCATGGAGCAATTAATCCTATGGCTGGTATTGGGCAGAATGATATCAAACTGAAGGAATTGTTTCAGCGATTGAAAGAAGATGTTGATGAGGTTATTATTGCCACGAATTCTAGTGTGGAAGGTGAGGCTACCGCAATGTATATCAGCAAAGTAGTAAAACCTTTAGGAATTAAAGTTACCAGAATTGCGAGTGGCGTTCCGGTAGGTGGTGATTTAGAATGTATAGATAATGTCACATTGCTTAGGGCATTGGAGGGTCGTGTGGCAGTATAAGAAACGTCAGGGTAAGGATATAAAGAGGTATTCAAATGGATAAGAATGAACAGTTACTAAAAATGGAAGAGTTGAGAAGCGCGATGCGTAATCGGGAGTTTGACAAAGCAGCAGAAATTGCTGACTCTCTGGAACTTAAAAAAATTAAAGATAATAATTTTTTAAGTGTTGTCGCTGATGCGTATGAGAGAACCCGAAACTATGAAGATGCAAAAAAGGCGTTGGAACTGGCATATGAGAACACGAATGCGGGAAGATTAATAGCATTTAAGTTATGCCTTATTTCTGTCAAGATGAAAGATTTTGAAGAGGCAAAAAACTTTTATGATGATTTTATAGAAATGGCACCACGTGATACAGCCAGATACATATTAAAATACAGAATGTCTAAGGCGCAGGGAAAGTCAATAGAAGAGCTGATTTCTATTTTAGAAGAATACGTAAACTTGGATATGGAAGAAAAATGGGCGTATGAGCTGGCAAAACTGTACCATAAAGCTGGAGAGACAGAAAAATGTGTAGATATCTGCGATGAAATCAGTCTATGGTTCTCAGAAGGAAAATATGTTAATAAAGCAATGGAACTAAAGAGCAGATATGCGGCACTAACAGCTTCTCAGCAGGAGAAATATGATGAAAACCAGATGCGTCAGGAAGAAAAATTAGAAAATGCTGAAGTAAAGGAAATTCAGTTAGAAGAAAAAAATGAAGGAACAAAGAAACAGAAGAGAAGACCATTTGAAATAAATCCGGATATGATAACTGGAGAGGTGTTATCTGATGAAACAAAAGAAGAGAGTGAAAATAAGATAAGCGGTGATATGGAAGAGATTGTACTTCCGGAAGAAATTGAAGAGAGTGTTGTGGAAGAAGTCAAACATGCCGGTGAGCATGTAATACAGGATGAGCAGCCGGAAAATAGTTCTGATAACACCATAACAGATGAGGCAGTCAGAGGTGAAGATGAAGCAGCAGAAGAACCAGAAGAGATACTTCCACAGACAGAAAAACTGACTGGAATTAAGGATGTCAGCGACATACTGAAGCAACTTCAGGAAAGAGGTATCCTGAAAGCGGAAACAGTACAGCAGGCGGTAGATATTATAGATGAAGCCAGTGCAGTGAAAGATACGAGTGAAACAGAAGAAAAAACACTTGAAAGAAAAAATGATTTAAAGAAAAATACAGATGTTGTAGAGCAGAGCGATAACGATGAAGTCATATTTGATGACAGTGATATTATCGATGAAGAAGATTTAAAAACAGACGAAGAAAAAAATGCCATTCCGATTATGAATGAATCTGATGATATGGGAAGTACCCGTATTTTTGATAAAGTTCAGGTGATTGAGAACGGAGATATTGTAGAACAGCCGAAGGTAAGTAAAGTTGTAAAACCTCCTGTTCAGGAAATAAAAGAGGATGCCATGCCGGTTCGTGGAAATACAGGAGATATTCCAATACTCGACTTGGACTTTGAGGCACCAAAGAGAGATGACAGTAATGATCTTGGCCAAAAAAATATGTATGAAAACATTGCGGCAAACTCTGATTTGGGATATAAGACAGATAAGCTTCCTACAAGAGAAGAACTTCAGGCTGCTATAAAAAAAGCAGAAGAAGCAGTTGCAAACAAAGAAGCAGAAAATGTTGATGATAATGCTCCGAAAGTGGATGTACCAAATGTCAGAGTAAAGGAAAATCCAAGTTCAAAAATTGAAGTGTTATCTGGTGCAGGAATTGTAGATGAGGGAGAAGTTAAGCAGAGTCAAATGGTATCAGATGCCTCAGACGAAACAAAAGCAGATACAGCGTTTGTTGATGAGAAAAAGACAGATGATAACCAGCAGAGTAAAAGCTTTTCTGATATTAATATCGCAGCAGGAAATACTGGTATACAGCATGATAATATTATGGAGAATGTTTCAGATACAGAGAGTCATGATGAAAAGCCAGAGACTGTTATCAGAGAAGATATCTTATCTGAGGCAGAACTTACAGAGTTCAAAAATTATTTGAATGTAGAAGGTTTTGAAACTAATATTCGTGAAGTATTACAGGAACTGATAGTGAATTATACACCAAATGGAAAATCGGATGAAGGTAATGTAATCATCATGGGTGATGAAAAAACCGGAAAAACAACATTGGCGATTGAGTTAGTAAAACTGGTAAACCGCAAACGTGGAAGACGTAATCGCAGGCTCGCGAAGGTTGATGCAGGTGCATTAAACAGAAAAGGCTTCCGATATGCAATTAACAAATTAGTAGGAAGTGATCTGATTGTAGAAAACGCAGATCAGTTAGGAAAGATGACAGTCAGCGAACTAATTGATGTCTCTGGTATGTTTACGGATGATATGCTGATTGTTTTAGAGGGTAATATTGAAGGAATGGAGACTTTGATGAAGGAATCTCCACGATTGGAATCCGTGTTTAACCATGTAGTCCGCATTAAGGAGTATGATATTAAGGAATGGGTGGAATATGGAAAACAGTATGCTCTTGCAAGGGGTTATAGTGTGGATGAATTAGCAAACTTAGCATTCTACAAAGCTATTGATGATTTCTTTGGTGCAAATAAAGGAATCGGACAGTCAGATGTTGAGGGAATTATAGACAAAGCAATCGATAAATCCAGCAGAATTAGCAGAAAGGTCAAAGGAATTTTTGGCTCTAAGACAGATGATGAGGGATTAATCGTTTTACAGGAATCAGATTTTGATATTTAAAGTAAGAAAGGAAGAAACAATGGAAAATTTGCAGCTTGAAAAAATTGCCAACGAAGTAAGAAAAAACATTGTATCAGCATTGCATAGCGCCGGTTCAGGACATCCGGGCGGTTCTTTGTCTGCGGCAGATATGGTAACATATCTGTATTACGAAGAAATGAATGTGGATGTGAATGATGCAGGAAATCCAGACAGAGACAGATTTGTTTTATCAAAAGGTCATGCAGCACCGGTATTGTATGGTGTTTTAGCAGAAAAAGGGTATATTCCAAAAGAGGACCTGATAAAATTGAGAAAGACAGACTCTTATCTCCAAGGACATCCGGATATGAAACATACAGCCGGAGTGGAGATGTCAGCGGGTTCCCTTGGACAGGGAGTGTCCGCAGCAGTTGGAATGGCGCTGGCAGGAAAACTCGATAACAGAGATTACAGAGTTTACACGATGCTTGGTGACGGTGAAATAGAAGAAGGGCAGGTCTGGGAAGCAGCAATGTTTGCAGGTCATAGAAAACTTGACAATTTGGTTGTTATTGTAGATAACAATAATCTTCAGATTGATGGAACAGTGGAAGAGGTATGCTCTCCATATCCAATTGACGAGAAGTTTAAAGCTTTCAATTTCCATGTTGTATCCATTGATGGACATAACTTTGATGAAATCAGAAGTGCATTGAATGAGGCGAAAGAGACAAAGGGAATGCCAACGGCAATTGTTATGAATACGGTTAAGGGTAAAGGTGTTTCGTTTATGGAGAATCAGGTAAACTGGCATGGAGCAGCTCCAAATGATGAGCAGTATAAAGTGGCAATGGAAGATTTAGAGAAAGTAGGTGAAGCATTATGTCAGAAGTAAAGAGAATAGCAACAAGAGAAAGTTATGGTAATGCTTTAGTGGAAATTGGAAAAGAGCATGATGATTTGGTTGTTCTTGATGCGGATCTTGCAGCGGCTACTAAAACAGGCATTTTCAAAAAGGAATTTCCGGACAGACATATAGATTGTGGTATTGCCGAAGCAAATATGATGGGCATTGCGGCAGGACTTTCTACCTGTGGCAAGGTGCCTTTTGCAAGTACATTTGCAATGTTTGCAGCAGGAAGAGCATTTGAGCAGGTAAGAAATACAATTGGATATCCACATCTGAATGTAAAGATTGGAGCCACACATGCAGGAATCTCTGTAGGTGAAGACGGAGCGACACATCAGTGTAATGAAGATATTGCATTAATGAGAACTATACCGGGAATGACTATTATTAATCCTTGCGATGATATTGAGGCGAGAGCAGCAGTAAAGGCTGCGTATGAAATGGAAGGTCCGGTTTATCTAAGATTTGGAAGACTGGCAGCGCCGGTGATAAATAAAGAGGATTATCAGTTTGAGATTGGAAAGGGCGTCATGATGCGGGAAGGCAGTGATGTTACGATTGTAGCCACTGGTCTGATGGTAAGCAACGCGTTAGAGGCAGCTGAAAAACTGGTGGATGATGGAATTAATGCTGAAGTAATTAACATTCATACAATAAAACCATTGGATGAAGATATAATTATTGAGTCAGCAAAGAAGACCGGCAGGGTGATTACAGTAGAAGAACACTCAGTGATTGGTGGACTGGGCAGTGCAGTGTGTGATGTTTTGTGTGAGAAGTGTCCTACACCTGTAACGAAGTTAGGTGTTAATGATATGTTTGGCCATTCTGGACCAGCTTTGGAATTATTAAAAGAATTTAAACTGGATGGAGATGGTATCTATAGTCAGGTAAAGAATATTATGGCTTAGTTAAATGTGAAACAATTCAAAGTTAATAAAAACTTTATATTTTTAATGATTATATTTATAAAATTAAGAATAAGATAAAATAAATAAACAATCAGGTTTATTTTTTTAGTAAAGTGATAGAATAGGTTGAAAATCTAATTTTGGGTGCTATACTAGTCACTGTTAAACGAAATGCAAGGGAGCAGACGTGAAGGTCTAGCTCCCTTTTTCTTTTGTTTTGATAAAACAGGAGAAGTTCGTTCAGGAAACATTCCCCTAAAAATATAAAGTGTTTCCTAAAGAAAAGACTGAAAAGAATGGAGGAAGAAATTATGACAGGAGAGATTCAAAATGCAATTAACAGTGCAGCAGATATACCTTTTGCTATCTGGTTTTTAATTGGTGCAGCATTGGTGTTCTTTATGCAGTGTGGATTTGCAATGGTAGAGACAGGTTTTACCAGAGCAAAAAATGCGGGAAACATTATAATGAAGAATTTAATGGATTTCTGTATTGGTACAGTAACATTTATTTTATTAGGATTTGGACTGATGATGTCCGAGGATTATCTGGCAGGAGTGGTAGGTATTCCAAACATGGGAATATTTACAAACTATGGAAGCTTTGATTATTCCAGTTTCGTATTTCAGTTAGTATTTTGTGCTACTGCGGCAACAATTGTTTCCGGAGCTATGGCAGAGAGAACAAAATTCAGTGCTTATTGTATTTATTCAGGTGTAATCAGTGCAATTGTATATCCAATTGAAGCAGGATGGGTTTGGAACACAGAAGGTTGGTTAGCTAAACTGAATTTTGTAGATTTTGCAGGTTCTACGGTAATTCATATGGTAGGTGGTACAGCGGCTTTAGTGGGAGCAATTATTGTAGGACCACGTATTGGAAAATTCAGTAAGACAAAAGATGGCAGGGTAAAATCAAATGCTATTGCAGGACATTCCCTTACACTTGGTGCGTTAGGATGTTTTATCCTCTGGTTTGGATGGTATGGATTTAATGGTGCAGCAGCAACATCAACAGACAGCCTGGCATCAATATTCCTTACAACAACATTGGCACCGGCATTAGCTACAGTATCCTGTATGGTATTTACATGGCTTAAGGATGGAAAGCCGGATGTAGGAATGTGTCTGAATGCGTCTCTGGCAGGTCTGGTTGCTGTTACAGCAGGTTGTGCTTCTGTAGATGCAGTTGGAGCAATTATTATTGGTATTGTAGCAGGAATTTTAGTAGATGTTGTTGTGGAATTATTAGATAAGAAATTACATATTGATGATCCGGTTGGTGCAGTTGGTGTTCATATGGCAAATGGTATATGGGGTACTTTGGCAGTTGGTCTTTTTGCAACAGGTAAAGGTACAGGAGCATTTGTAGACGGTTCAACATATGCAGGATTGTTTTATGGTGGTGGATTTAAGTTATTAGGAATTCAGGCACTTGGTATGATTACGATTGTAGTGTACGCAGCTATAATGATGGCAATTGTATTTTTGGCGATTAAACATACGATTGGGCTTCGTGCTTCTGCTGAGGATGAGATTATTGGTATGGATCTTTCAGAACATGGTTTGTCATCAGCATACGCAGATTTCGTTGCAACTGCACCGGCATTTAATGGTGATATTGGTGGAGCTGTAGATGTAACAGGAGTTGAGCCGGTACCATTGGCACTTGGTGTGAAAGCAGAAGGTAAGTTTACAAAGGTTACAATTATCTGTCCGGAAGACAAGTTTGGTGTACTTCGTGACACAATGGCTGCTATCGGTGTAACCGGTATGACAGTTAGTCAGGTAATGGGCTGTGGTGTAGAAAAAGGACACTTGGGAAGATACAGAGGTGTACCAACGACAATGAACCTTTATCCAAAGGTACAGGTAGATATTGTTGTATCAACTGTTGATCCGGGACTGGTAGTTGCAGCAGCTAGAAAGGCGATTGGAACAGAGCATAGAGGTTCCGGTAAGATTTTTGTGACAGATGTAGAAGATGTTATGAGAGTAAGAACCGGAGAGATGGGATATGATGCATTGGCATATGATAAATAAAAGCAAGGGACTTCAAAAGCGTAGTGTGTAACAATTGATGTTTGAGAACATCAGTTCTTAAAATATATTTACTTAATCTCATTAAAGGGCTGGCACTTATGTGCCGGTTCTTTTTTGCAATTGAAAAAGTATAAGAAACATTTTTTATGAATATACTTATAAATACCACATAAAATATTTATGGGAGACATCGGAAAAGCCTAAAATTATTATTAGAAAAAGGAGTGATATTATGCGCAAAAAAATATTGGGTATGGCGTTGTGTGTAACAATGGTAGCAGGATTGTTCACAGGATGTGGAAATGATGATTCAAAGAAGGAGTCAAAGGATAAGGGTTCGGTATATTGGTTGAATTTTAAACCAGAAGCAGATGAGGCATTACAGGACATTGCTAAGGAGTATAAAGAGGAAAAGGGCGTTGATGTAAAAGTAGTTACAGCAGCATCGGGAACATATGAACAGACACTGACATCTGAAATGGAAAAATCAGATGCTCCAACATTGTTTGTTGTAGGAAATCAGGCAGCAGTGAAAACATGGAAAGATTATTGTATTGATTTAAAAGATACAGATTTATATAAAGAGTTAAACACAGATGCATTTAATTTAACAGATGAAAATGGAAAAGTTTGTTCTATTGGATATTGCTATGAAAGTTTTGGTTTGATTGTTAATAAGAAATTATTAAAAAAAGCAGGATATGATGTGACAGATATCAAAGATTTTAAATCATTAAAACGTATTGCAGAAGATATTCATAAAAGGGCAGATGAGTTAGGATTTGATGCATTTACATCATCAGGTATGGATGATTCATCCTCTTGGAGATTTACAGGACATTTGGCAAATATGCCATTGTATTATGAGGCAAAAGAAGATGGATGGAAGGAAGCACCTGCAACTATTAAGGGAACATATCTGGATAACTATAAGAACGTATGGGATCTTTATATTAATAATAGTAAGTATGACAAAAAGACTTTAGCAACCGGTGGTTATGATGCGCAGGCAGAGTTTAAGAATGGCGAAGCTGTATTTTATCAGAATGGAACATGGGAATATGCAGAAATCAGTAAGTCAATTGATGATGAGGACTTACAGATGATACCGCTTTATTGTGGAGTAGAGGGAGAAGAAAATGCAGGATTGTGTTCCGGTACAGAAAATTGCTGGGCGGTTAATGCGAAAGCATCAAAGGAAGACCAGCAGGCTACACTGGAATTTATGAAATGGCTGGTTACTTCTGAGGATGGAACAGAGATGATGGAAGAACAATTTGGAGCAATTCCTTATAAGTCTGCGAAAGACAGTGAAAATGTATTTTTAAGAAATGCGAATGAATTAATGGAAGCAGGTAAGTATACAGTAGACTGGACATTTAATTATACACCAAATGTTGATGACTGGAGAGCCAGCCTTGTGGCAGCAATGAATAAATATAATGCAGGTGGAAAATGGGATGATGTTAAGACTGCGTTTGTAGAAGGATGGGCGACACAGTATAAGGCAGCAAACCAGTAAAAAATATATAAATAATTTCTTGGGGCAGGCATCGTCTGCCCCATAAGACTAGTTTATGGTGAGAGGAGAGATATTACATTTATGGTGGGAACTATCAGGAAAAAAAGAACGAAGTATAGTGGGACATCAGTAAATTCAAAATTACTTCGAAGACCAATACAGAGATGCTTTGGTTTATTTTTGCTGCCTACGTTTGCTGCATTTTTTATTGGGTTTTTATATCCGTTTATCCGTGGAATCTATTTATCTTTTTGTACATTTGTTACCACAAGCGATGCAACATGGAAAGGAATTGGAAATTATATAAGTGCATTTCAGGATGCATCATTTATTCATGCATTCTGGTATACGGCATTGTATGCCATTGTGTCGTTACTACTGATAAATGTGTTGGCATTTTCAGTGGCGTATCTTTTAACGTTGGGATTTAAAGGTGCAAATCTGTTTCGAACGGCATTTTTTATGCCGAATCTTATTGGAGGTATTGTGCTTGGATATATCTGGACAATGATATTTAATGGAATTTTAGTCAGATTTCACACGAGCATCTTAATGGAGACGAAGTATGGCTTCTGGGGACTTGTTATTTTAATGTGCTGGCAGCAGATTGGATATATGATGATTATCTACATTGCAGGGCTTCAGGCAGTGCCGGAAGATTTGACAGAGGCGGCAAAGATTGACGGAGCATCAAAATGGAAAACATTATTTCATGTTACGATTCCAAATATTATGCCATCTATTACTATTTGCCTTTTCTTAACATTAACAAATGGATTTAAGTTATTTGACCAGAATCTGGCATTGACCGGTGGACAGCCATTTAATCAGCAGCCAGATGGCTCAGTTATTAAAACAACAGAGATGCTCGCTTTGAATATTTACAGTACTTTTTATGGACAAAATACAGCAGCGAGAGGTGTCGCTCAGGCGAAAGCTGTTATATTCTTTATATTAGTAGCTGCAATCTCGTTGATTCAGTTGAGAGCAACCAGATCAAAGGAGGTACAGCAGTAATGAAAAATATAAAGCGGGGAAAATGGCTGACTTTAATATTCAGCATTTTAACTTTAGTATATATTAGTCCTATTTTTATTGTTTTAATGAATTCTTTTAAAGCAAATACAAATGTAAAAACGGATACTTTTGCGTGGCCATCAGGAGATATGTTTGTGGGATGGGCAAATTATTTGAAAGGTTTTACATTTGGCAACTATCCATTTTTAAAATCGGTATTGTTTAGTTTTGTTATTACAGTACTGTCGACAATTTTAATTTTATTTTGTACATCCATGGCAGCGTGGTATATTGCCAGAGTAGATAGTAAAATTTGCAGAATCATATACTATTTGTTCGTATTTTCGATGATTGTACCATTTCAGATGGTTATGTTTACATTATCGAAAACAGCAGATACATTAAATTTGAATACACCATGGACCATTCCGATTGTTTATTTAGGGTTTGGTGCAGGTTTGGCAGTATTTATGTTTACCGGTTTTATCAAGGGACTGCCTTTGGAAATAGAAGAGGCGGCTGCGATAGATGGCTGTGGACCTCTTAGAACGTTCTTTGTTGTAATTATTCCTATGTTAAGACCTACACTGATTTCTGTTGGTATTTTGGAGATTATGTGGATTTGGAATGATTATCTGCTGCCATATCTGATATTAGATCGTACAGAATATATGACAATACCTATTCATATTCAGTATTTGCAGGGAAGTTATGGTTCTGTTGATTTAGGAGCGATAATGGCATTAATTATTCTAAGTATTATACCGGTTATCCTATTTTACCTGACATGCCAGAAATATATTATTAAAGGTGTGGCATCCGGTGCAGTAAAAGGATAGATAAGAGGGAGGAAGTTCATGAGAGCAAGTGGTATATTATTACCGATTTTCAGCCTGCCGGGAAAATATGGTATTGGATGTTTTTCAAAAGAGGCATACCGGTTTATAGATTTTTTGGAAAAGTGCAACCAAAAGTATTGGCAGATACTTCCTATTGGACCTACCAGTTATGGTGATTCTCCATATCAGTCTTTTTCTACGTTTGCCGGAAATCCGTATTTTATCAGTCTGGAGGATTTGATAAAACAAGGGTTATTGACGAAATCTGAATGTGATGGGATAGATTTTGGAAACAATCCAAATGAAGTTGATTATGAAAAACTTTATAAGTTTCGATTCAAACTGTTAAGAAAAGCATATGAGCGAAGTGAAATCTATGAAAAAGAGGAGTTTCATAAGTTTAAGGAAGAAAATGAATACTGGTTAAAGGATTATGCAATCTTTATGGCAGTAAAAGACAGATTTGGTGGAAAGAGCTTTGACCAATGGGCAACAGATATCTGTAACAGATGGGGGTACTCTATGGAGTATTACCAGAAAGAGCTGTACTTTGACATTGAATTTTACGAGTTTGTCCAGTATGAATTTTATAGACAATGGTTTTTGTTAAAAGAATATGCCAATAAAAAAGGAATTTTAATTATTGGAGATATTCCTATTTATGTCGCATATGACAGTGCAGATGTATGGGCACATCCGGAGTTGTTTCAATTAAATGATAATAAAAAGCCCGAAGCAGTTTCAGGATGTCCACCGGATGGATTTTCTGCAAGAGGGCAGTTATGGGGAAATCCATTATATCAGTGGAATGTTCATCAAAGCACAAATTATGACTGGTGGGTAAAAAGAATAGAAAAATGTTCTCAGTTATATGACGTGATAAGAATCGACCATTTTAGAGGTTTTGATGAATATTATTCTATTCCTTCTGATGCAGAAGACGCAACGGATGGGCATTGGGAAAAAGGTCCGGGGATAGAATTGTTTGATACAGTCAGATATCGCCTGGGAAAGATACAAATCATTGCAGAGGATTTAGGATATATGACAGATTCTGTTCGTATGCTGGTAAAACAGAGTGGCTATCCGAATATGAAAGTGTTAGAGTTTGCTTTTGATGCAAGAGAAGATTCAGGACCCGCTGACTATCTGCCTTATAATTACAATAAAAACTGTGTTGTCTACACCGGAACACATGATAATGAAACCTTAAAAGGATGGTTGAAAAACATTAAGTCGGATGAAAAGCAGAATATTCAGAAGTATATTGGAAGGGAAATTGTGGATGAAAAGCAACTGGTAAAAGAAATTATAAGAATGGCACATGCTTCTACTGCAAATACCTGTATTATTCCGCTACAGGATTATCTTGGTCTGGGAAATGAGGCAAGGATAAACACTCCATCTGTGCTGGGAGACAACTGGAGATGGCGAGTTTTGTCTGACAGATTGGGTGAAGATTTAATTAATGAAATTAGTGAATATACACAGATTTATGGAAGAGCATAACAAGTCGGTTCTTTGGAACCGGCTTGTTATTTTTGCATAAAAAATTTATTTATGGTAAAGTGAAAAAAACAAAAGAATAAGACCCCGTAAGCGAGAGGAATAAAAATGGCGGATATAACAATAAAAGATATAGCAAAAATATGTGGTGTAGGTATCAGCACTGTGTCCCGGGCAATTAATAATGATCCTGGAATTAAAGAAGATACAAAAAAAAGAATATTGGAAGTCATTGAAGAGTATCATTATATTCCAAATAACAGTGCCAGACATCTGAAAATGACGGAGTCCAATACGATAGCATTGTTAGTAAAAGGAATTGACAATCAGTTCTTTCAGGGAATGTTAAAAATATTTGAAGAAGAACTAAAACAATTAAAATATACTTTTTTATTACATGCAGTAGGCGAACAACAGAAAAGTATGGACATAGCAGTTGAGCTTGCAAAAGAAAAAAGATTAAAGGGAGTTATTTTTTTAGGTGGAAGAATTGATACAACAGATAATAGATTAAAAAACATGGGGATTCCTTATGTAATGTGTACAGTAGCTGTAGATATGACAGCATCAGAGAGGGATTGTTCATCTGTATCTATAGATGACGAGAAAGAAAGTTATCGTGTGGTAGATTATTTATGTAAGAAGGGACATACAAAAATTGCTATTATTGCAGGGAGAGATAATGATCTTGCAGTAGGAGGTATGCGGCTAAAAGGTTACAAACAGGCATTGAGAGATCATGGAGTAGATACAGAGGAAAATCTTATCTTTCATATGAAACACGAGATACCTGAATATTCTATTGAAAATGGATATATAGTAACAAAAGAACTGTTGGAGTCGCAAGTTTCTTTTACAGCATTATATGCTATTTCTGATTTGACGGCATTTGGAGCGTATAAGGCCATTTTAGAAGCAGGAAAAAAAATACCGGATGATTATTCGGTAATTGGTTTTGATGGTATAGATATATCAAAATACTTTCACCCATCTCTTACAACAATGAAACAGCCTTGTGAAGAGATGGTGAAATCATCAATCAAACTTCTTATGGAAGCAATTCATGGAAATGATGAGAAAAAACAGTGTATCTTTCAGGCAAATTTAATAGAAAGAGAATCCGTAAGAGCGTTAAAATAAAAATTAACGGCTGTGTTTTCGCCATGTCAGTGGATCATTTCCACTGGCTGGTGTCGTTAAATCAACGCTGTTCTCACCAGAAGAATCCTCTGTAATCTGTGTATCTTCGTTAACGGAAAGAGTATCTAATGATGTCTTTAAAAGTAATGAGGCTTCGTCTTCAGAAATACCCATAGCATCAGCTAATTCAGATAATTCAGGAACCCGTCCTAGTTTTTTGTTCAATTCCTTTGTGGTATTATCTAATTGATTTAATTTATCTGCTAAATGCTGTCCCACTCTGTCGGAGTTGATTTCATTATTAATCGTGTTAACAATGGCATTTTCAATTCGCTTGTCAATATACTGGTTAAAGTCACCAAGAGAGGTTTGATATTCCGAAATGGCAATCATCAGTTCCAGATTTCCTTCCTGAATTAAATCCCCAAACGATACGCCTCTACCACGGTACTTTTCTGCAAACTCTGCTACCGTTTGAAGTTTTGATTCTATCAGTCTTTCTGTGCAGGAAGTATCTCCGTTTACCAGTTTTTCAATCAAATTATTTTGTTCTTCTAAGCTTATGGAAGGAATATTCTCCATGTCAGACAAGTACATTTTTATAAATTGTAACTCTTCTTTCGATTCTTTATTCTCATCCTGTGTAACCTGAGCTGAAATATCAGATGCAGTGTATTCTGTCTCAAAGAAATTCTCATTAGAAGGTGTAAAACCTTCAATTTCTATTTTGTTTACAGTCATATAATCATAAATAAACTGATATTGACTTTCATCTTCAATAAAACCTTTAAAATGGGATTTTATATCATTTATTGTAACTTTATTGCCCTTGGTTGCAGCAAAAGAAACGAATTCTGTCAATGCGTTATTAAATAATGTTTTCTTGTCCATGTCCTATATCCTTTTTCCTTTTATTAATAAATAAATGATACATAAAAGCCTTGCAAAAATCAAGGATAATAGGTAACATTTAAATATGGGTTTATTGATAAAAAAGGAGTCAGAATGAAAGAAGTATTAAGAAAAATAAAAAAAAGCAGAGTGTTTTCTCTTATTTGTATTTTAGTGTTTATAGGAGTATGTATGGCTACCGGTTCATTGATAGCTTATATCCAGCATGAGTCCAATCCCACAGATGTAGTTGTGTCATATTTCAGAGCATTTGTGCAGCAGAATTATGAAAAAATGTATGAATGTTTATATCAGGATGATGGATTTTATATTGATAAAAATATGTATATTGAAAATATGAAAAAGTTAAGACAAAGTTATGTGATAGATTCCTATGATATTAAGGAACCGGATAAAAAGGATGGAAGGAAATTTATTTTGGTAACCTGTAAGAATGATGAGACAAAGAAAAGCCGGGATTTCGTGGTTTATGTAGAATCAAAGCATCATGGAATCAGCATCATTCCGGATTATTATGTGGATATTACAGATATGATGGCAAAAGATGTGCGTATTACTTTGCCCAAATCAGATAAACTAGAGTTAAATGGAATTGTGATTTCCGATAAATTGTCAGAGGCAGAAAAAAATCAGACGAATAAAATTTATCAATTTAAAGGAATTTTAGCTGGGAAATATAAAGTGTCTGCAACAAATGATGTTTATGCCAGAAACAAGGTTTTAGACATTCGTGGAGAAAAGGTACCAATAGATTTAACAAAATTAAAACTTACAGCCAATGACAAGTATGAAAAGATTATTACAGATAATGGAAACAAAGTAATAAATCAGTTTTACAAAGCCGTACGAGGCAGAGATAAAAATAATGGTAAATTAATGAGTATGTTTGCTTCTAAAAAGGTGAAAAATAAAGTATCTGAATATGTAGAAAAATCAGAAGATATTATTTTCTGGCCGGAAAAAAGGAATGTTGATAAATTTAAAGTGCTTGATATGAAAATCCGTGACTTGAAAACAGATATCCGTTACGATGAAAAGAATAAAAGTTATATATTAACATGTACTTATAAATATAAGTATGTTTCTGCTACGGACACATCCTTGGCAAACAGTTATGTAGACCGTATTTCGGGAACATGTAATAGTAAACTTATATTAAAATATAAGGCTGATAAAGACAAATTGATTATTGAAAATATAGAATTAAAGAATAAGAATAAAAAGAATTAATATGATAACGATTTTTATCAAAGAAATGAAATTATTAAAGAGAGAATAATTAAAACGAATTAAAAAATGTGGAGGGAAATATGGCGAAAGAAATTTGGAAACCGGGAAATATGTTATATCCATTACCAGCGGTATTAGTAACGGTGGCAGATAATAAGGGAAATGAGAATGTATTCACAGTGGCATGGACAGGGACAGTCTGTTCAGACCCCGCAATGGTATATATTTCTGTGAGACCATCCAGATATTCTTATGACATGATAAGGGAAACAGGACAGTTTGTAATTAATCTTACGACGGACAAGCTCGCAAAAGCCACAGATTACTGTGGTGTGAAATCTGGAAGAGATGAAAATAAGTTTGAGAAGATGAAATTGAAAACAGAGAGAGCGAAATATGTAAAAGCTCCGCTTTTGAAGGACAGTCCGGTAAATATAGAATGTGAAGTGGTTGACATAACAAGATTAGGAACACATGATATGTTTTTGGCAAAGGTACTGTGCGTTCATGCTGATAAGCGGTATATGAATGAGAAGGGAACGTTTCATTTAGAAAAAGCTCACCCATTAGTTTATTCTCATGGTCAGTATTATAATACCGGAAAGAAAATTGGAAAGTTTGGCTTCTCGGTAAAGAAAAAATAGAAGAATGCAGTGAATTTATGATCTAAAGGAGCAGAAATGAATGAGAATGAGCAGATTATTTTTCATATTGATGTAAATTCAGCATACCTCAGTTGGACAGCGGTAAAGATGATACAGGAAGGATACGGAAGGGACATACGGGAGATTCCATGTATTGTAGGAGGAGACAGGAAAAGCAGGCATGGTATTGTTCTGGCTAAATCTATCTCGGCAAAGAAATATGGTGTAGTAACTGGAGAGCCGGTAGTAAACGCATTGAGAAAGTGTCCGCATTTGGAAATGGTTCCACCTGAACATCATTATTATGAGAGGATGAGCCAAAAATTAATGGAATTGTTAAGTAATTATACGCCGGATATTGAACAGGTGAGCATTGATGAGTGTTATATGGATTATTCGGGGATTCGTAATTTATTTGAGACGCCGGAGGCTGCGGCAGCAGCCATTAAGGATAAAGTGAAGGAACAATTAGGATTTACGGTAAATATTGGAATTTCTGATGTAAAAGTATTGGCTAAGATGGCATCGGATTTTGAAAAACCAGATAAGGTACATACGTTGTATAAAAGAGAAATACAAAAGAAGATGTGGGGATTAGCCGTCAGTGAATTATTTATGGCAGGAAAATCCAGTGTAGATACATTACATAAGCTGGGAATTTTTACGATAGGTCAGCTGGCAAAGAGTCCGTTAGCAGTGTTGGAATCTCATTTGAAGAGCCATGGGAGAATTTTGTGGCAGTATGCAAATGGACTTGATGACAGCATCGTAAATACAGTAAAAGAGGAGTCAAAAGGAGTGGGTAATTCTACGACACTCTCAAGAGATGTAGATGATATAGACGAGATTTATAAGGTGTTATTAGGGTTGTCAGAAAAGGTAGGAGGAAGATTAAGGGCCGGAAGTCAAAAAGCGAAAACAATTGCGGTGGAAATCAAATATAATGACTTTACAAAATGTTCCAGACAGACTACAGTAGAGGTGGCTATTGATTCTGATACAGAGATTTATAATATTGTAAAAATATTGTTAAAAGAGTTGTGGAGTGGAAAGCCTGTAAGGCTTCTAGGAGTCAGGACGGCAAATCTGGTAGAGAATGGTGAGCCGGAGCAGTTGTCTATTCTGGATATAGAAGACTGGGTCAAAGCAGAGGATGAGAAACGTAATAATATGCAGCAGTCTAGAGAGAAAATGAAGAAGTTGGATGAGGCATTGGATGCCATTAAACATAAATATGGTAAAGATGTGGTAGGAAGAGCTAGTCTGATGGAGAAAAATACAAAAAATCAGTAATGAAATACAAGGAGACAGGACATGAAAAATAATAAAGAAAATATTGTACTTATTGGTATGCCGGGAGTAGGAAAAAGTACGATAGGAGTGGTGCTGGCAAAAATACTGGGATATCAGTTTGTTGATGCGGATTTAGTGATACAGGAGAAAACAGGTAGGCTTTTAAAAGATATTATTGCAGAAGATGGAATAGAGGAGTTTGTAAAAATAGAGAATGAAGTAAATGCATCCATTGACGCCAGAAAGGCTGTTATTGCTACAGGTGGAAGTGTTGTATATGGTAAAGAAGCAATGGAGCATCTTTCTAAGATAGGAACAGTTATTTATCTTGAACTGGAACTGCCGGCATTATCAAGAAGGCTGGGTAGTCTCAAGCAGAGAGGAGTTGTATTAAAGAAAGGACAGACATTAAAGGATTTATATAATGAAAGAACACCGTTATATAAAAAATATGCGGATATAATAATAAGTGAACACCATTGTACAATAAAGAAAACAGTGGATAAAATTGTAAAAGAATTGGAGGGATAGAATATTAAAAAGTTGTGTCACCTGGGACGTGGCAGATATTTAGCCATTCCCATAGTATGTTTTGTACTAATGATGACGAAAACTATTTTCAGCCAGACAGCGATGGAAGTTTATGCATATAATTATATAGCACAATGCAAGGTGGAAAAAAGCAGTAGAGAAGACAGGATAAAACTTCAGAGCAAACAAAATAGAGATAGCAATACAAAAACAGCCAATGATAAAACTCAGCAATCACGAAAGAGCAGGTCATTGGCGTTTTCTTTTATCAAACCTGTTGACGGTGCAAGAACGAGTTCTTATTTTGGAGATAGCACTGACAGAGCAAACAGCCATAAGGGCCATGACTGGGCAGTGCCAACGGGAACAGAGGTAAAAGCAGCTGAAAAAGGTTTGGTAGAGTTAGCATATTATAGTCAAAGTTATGGATATAATGTACTGGTACGACATAGTAAAAAAACGGAAACAAGATATGCACATATGTCAGAATTATTTGTAAGTCAGGGGGAGGAAGTTGTGCGTGGACAGGTACTTGGATTAAGTGGAAGTACCGGGGATAGTACAGGACCGCATCTGCATTTTGAAGTAATAAAAAATGGAATAAGAGTGAATCCTTTGTCGATATTCAAATAATTATAAGTATTTAGTAATGAAAAAGCACACAATTTCAAAATAGTCATAGACTAGAGTAGAGGTTGTGTGCTTAATAAGGTTTACAAAGAGTGAGATTATGATATAATAGTGAAGTGTGTACACAAAATTATTTGTATAAGTGCGCGCAAATGACAGATTGAAGATGAACGATATATAGATATAAATTTACATATAACCCGAGGTGGATAAATGGAAAAATTTGTTATAAAAGGCGGAACGGCACTAAATGGTGAAGTTGAAATTAGTGGGGCAAAGAATGCAGCTTTGGCTTTGATTGCTGCTGCAATCATGGCAGATGAAGATGTTACAATTGAGAACTTACCGGATGTGAGTGATATTAATCAATTAATAGATGCAATAGAAACTATTGGTGCTACTATAAAAAGAGTAGACAGACATACAGTTATTATTAATGGAAAAACAATTACTTCTCATATTGTCGAGGAAGAGCAAATGAGAAAAATTCGTGCTTCATATTATTTATTAGGAGCATTACTTGGCAAGTTCCATAAGGCGGAAGTTGCACTGCCGGGTGGCTGCGTTATTGGAGCGCGCCCTATAGATCAGCATTTAAAGGGTTTTAGAGCGTTAGGTGCAGAAGTAATCCAGGATCATGGTATGCTGAATGCATTTTCAGAGCAATTAGTAGGAAATCATATTTTCTTTGATGTATCTTCTGTTGGTGCCACAATTAATGTAATGTTGGCAGCAGTAAGAGCACAGGGAAGAACAGTTATCGAAAATGCCGCAAAAGAACCACATGTAGTAGATGTGGCAAATATGTTAAATAGCATGGGTGCAGATATTCGAGGTGCAGGTACAGATAAAATCCGAATTACAGGTGTTCCGTTTTTACATGGTACTGTTTATTCTACCATTCCGGATCAGATTGAGGCAGGCACGTTTATGTGTGCGGCAGCAGCTACGGGTGGAGATGTATTAGTGAAGAATGTTATTCCAAGACATTTAGAATGTATTACATCAAAACTTATTGAGATGGGGTGCAGCGTTGAAGAATGTGATGATGCAGTCAGAGTAAGAGCCGGAGCGGTTATTCGAAGTGCTAATATTAAGACGCTTCCTTATCCTGGCTTTCCGACAGATATGCAGCCACAGATGGCAGCAGTGCTGTCTATGGCAAATGGAATCAGTACAGTTACAGAAAGTATTTTTGAGAATAGATTTAAATATATGGCAGAGTTGAGCAGAATGGGTGGTATTAATAAGGTAGAAGGTAATACTGCAATTATTACAGGTGTTGGAAGTCTGGAAGGGGCAAAAGTATCAGCACCGGATCTTAGAGCAGGAGCAGCATTAGTGATTGCGGGGCTTGCAGCAGAAGGATTTACTACAGTCAGCGATATCGTATATATTAAGAGAGGTTATGAAAAATTCGAAGAGAAATTAACAGGGCTGGGAGCAGTAATTTCTAAGGTTGATACAGATAAGGATGAACAGAAGTTTAAATTGAAGGTTGGATAAAGAATTATAGTGAATTAATAAAAGTGTTTCACGATAAAGAATCGTAATAGAAAAAATAGTATATTTATGTTAATAATAAGTTTTCAAAGGGGCTGTCCGTTGGTGATAAGCCTCTTTATTATTTAGGAAAATCCACTGAAATTAAGAAGATAGTTTTAGTTAGAATAACCAAAAATAAAATATAATATTGTAGAAACAAAACAACCAAGGTATAATAAAATGTAAGTGCTTACATTTTATAAGCGCTATTATATATTAAGACAATATTAAGCTTGTAAAATGTATTACAACAATGCAAAGATAGTGTTAAGTTACTAATGAAAAAAAGAAAGGAACGGAATTTATGAAGAAGAGAAAAAAGTTAGTTTCATGGCTTTGTGTGGTTACGATGTTAGCAAGTACTATAACAGGAATGGAAATTAAAAATATTAGTGCAGATGCTACATCTACAATTATTTTAAAAGGTGATGAAGAGAGAGTAACATTAACATCTGAAATCGCGAACGAAAATTATAATTTTGCTTTGAATAAAAATGCTACAGCATCAGCGGTTACAGGTGGAAATAATGGAGGAACAGATTTATCTGTTGTTACAAATGGTTCTTTTCCTACAGTCCGCAATGCAACAACAACAGTTACAATCGGACAAAAGATTGCTGAGGATAAGTGGGTACAAGTTGATTTAGGAAAAGCATATGATACAAGTAAAATTGACAGAATTGCTGTTCAGTATTATTCATTAAATACAAGTGCAAGAGCGGGATACAAAATATTATATTCCTTGAATGGAATTGATTTTGTAGAAGTTGGTAGTGCAGCGGCTTATTCGTCAGCAGCAGGAAATCCGATTGTGTGCCTAGATAAAATAGCATTGACAGAGGAGCAGGCAGAAGCAATTCCATATGCAAAATATGTAAGAGTAGTAGCAAAAACAGACAATAATAATACAAATAATGGACTTCAGGTAATGGGGATGGCTGTTTTGACAGATGGAACGATAACAGTAGATGAGGTAGAGTATCAGGAAGTGGCAACATTAGATGATCCGATTTCTCTTACGGTTACATCGAGTGATTATGAACAGTTAGAATATACCTTTGAAGCGGCTGCAAATGATAAAGGTGATTACACATATTATGCATATGTAGATGGAAAGCAGGCAGATGCAGCAGTAATTCCAGGAAATACTTATGTAGTGAAAGGACTTACAGGTGGAAAACATACTGTTAAAATTGTAGCTTTTAAGGATGGAGTGAACTCGGATGGAATTCAGGAAGAAATCAATGTTGTAGATACGAAGAGTCTGTTGACAAGTGAAAGAAACTTTGCAGTGGGCAAGGCAGCGACACCATCTTCTATTAGAGAAAATGATAATGTAGCAAATATAACAGACGGAGTGCTTACAACATTATTTAGAACAGCAACAGCTGATACAGAAGCAACCATTGTTATTGATTTGGGACAGAATTATAAACCGGATGTAATTGAAAGAGTAGTTGCATCGTATGCAGCAGGAAGATATCCACAAAGTTATACAATAGATTATTCAGTGAATGGAGTGGATTTTGAGACAGTGGCAGAAGCGGACGGAACGAATGAGTTACAGTCTGTGGTTATTGATTCAAAAGAATGTACACTTTCTTCAGTAAGATATGTGAGATTCAGCCTCAGTAAACCTGTCGGCGCAGGGTATGGTTTCCAGATGTATGAATTGGGTGTTATTATCAAAGAGGGTGCAGATATGACACCGGTTGAGGTTGAAACGTTAGATAATCCGGCTTCCCTTACAGTTACGTCAAGCGATTATGAACAGTTAGAATATTCTTTTGAGGCCGCAGAAGGAGATGCAGGAGATTATACATATCTCGCATATATTGATGGTCAACAGAAAGAGGAAGCAGTAGTACCGGGAGTATTGTATGAGGTTAGAGGACTTTCCAGTGGGCAGCATTCAGTAAGGATTGTATCTTTTAAGGAAGGTCTTGCTTCAAACGGAATTATGCAGGAAGTAACTGTTACAGATACAAAGAGTCTGTTAACAGATGATAGAAATATTGCAATAGGAAAGAATGCGTCAGCATCTTCTATCAGAGATGAGGCTGTTGATTTGGAGACACATATTACTGATGGAAATACAACAACACTTTTTAGAACTGAAGCAAATGAGGGGCTTACAGAGGCTGATATAGTTATTGATTTGGGACAGAATTTTAGATTAGATGCTATAGAGAGAACAGTTGCCTTGTATCAGCAGGGAAGATATCCAAAGAATTATACGATTGATTATTCGTTAAATGGAACAGATTTTGAAACAGTAGCAACAGCGGAGGGAACTTCTGAGCTTCAGACAACAGAACTTGATAAAGTAGAATGTATGCTTCCGGCAGTAAGGTATATACGTTTCAGCATGAGTAATCCGTTTGCTGCAGGATTTGGCTTCCAGATGTACGAATTAGGTGTTATTGTAAAAGAAGGTGCGGATTTGACACCAGTAGAGGTGGCGACAGTATATGATCCGGCGGACTTTGACGTGGAGGTTACAGGATATAATACAGTAAATGTTACGATTGTTACAGGAGACAATCAGGAAAATTATAGATATAATGTTTATATTGACAATAAGTTGATATTAAAAGAGGTAGAAGCAGGCACATATGAAATAAAAGACGTACCATCAGGAAATAAAAAGTTTACAGTTAAATCTGTTGTAGATAATATTACTTCAGAAGGAATATCTGTTGTAAAAGATGTTCAGGATTCATTTTCATATACATATGAAGCTTTAACAAATTCTAATGTTGAGGCAGGAAAAGTTTTGGATGATGAAAAAACAGAAGGAGACCGTAAATATTACAATTATTCCTTATATAAAGGGGTAAAAGCTACAGCACTATCAGAGGAAAGCATTGTTTATACAGCACAGATGGCAATTGATGGAGACAGCACTACAAGATGGGCTTCTGTTCAGGGAGTAGACCCACAATGGTACATTGTTGATTTGGGTAATGAATATAAAATTGATGAATTAGATATTGTGTGGCAGACGGCGAGTGCTAAAGATTATGATATTGAACTTTCTGTTGATGGAAATACATATACGAAGTTAGGTATGGTAAAATCAGCAGCGACAGGTTCAAGATATGACAATTTGAAACTGACAGAAGAAGTTTCTGCCAGATATATTAGAATTACCGGAACAGCCAGAACAGGAATGTATGGCTATTCAATATGGGAACTGGGTGTTTATGGTCCAGAAGAAATAAAGACGATATATTACACTGTTTCTATTGATGGAGTGGAAGAAAGCATCGAGGAAGGTGAAATGTATACACTGCCGGATGAGGCTGAGTATGGATATTTCTGTGAAGGAAAGATGTATGCACCAAATACAGCAGTTGAAGTTACAGAGGATATGGCTTTTACATCAGTAAAAGAATTATCAGTATCAATGGCAAACGGAGCAGGAATCAGATATGCAGGAACAGCAGGAATCAGATTCCAGTCCAGTATTACATCAGACAACATGGATGCAGTTGCATCAGATGCCATTACTGAAGGAACATTAATTACAGCAAATGACATTTATGAAGCGAAGGGAACACCTTTGACACTGACAAGTGATTATACAAAGATTGATGTAAAAAATAGTGGATGGTTCCAGAATAAGGTTGGAACATACTGTGGTTCAATCTGTGATGTAGTGGAATCAAACTATATCAGAAACTTTACAGCAAGAGCATATGTAACAGTAAACTATGAAAATGCAGATGCAGTTACAGTGTACTCAAGCATGGGACCTGTAAGAAGCATCAGTCAGGTAGCGGCAGCAGTGAAGGCAGCAGGATATCCTGGTATTGCAGCAGAGAACCAGTCAATTATTGATTCATTTATTAAATAAGGAGGAGGATAGAAATGAGAAAATTTTATACAAGCCCAGAGGCAGAAGTAGTAGAATTTGACACAAAAGATGTGATTACAACAAGTCCTAGCATCCTTGATAGTTTTACAGGTGAATCAGCCAATGAGGAACAGGGATGGACAGGATTGTTCTAAGAGATAATATATTTTGAAAAGGAAAGGTACTGTCATATGATTTGGCAGTACCTTTATATTAAATGAAAATGTAAGTGCTTACAACAAGTCGAGCAGTTGACATTATTGTTTATTCTTTAATATATCAGGAGGTCAGAATGAAATATTTAACGAAAATAATAGCAGTTGTATTATCGGTTATTATGAGTATCATAATGATTCCGCAGTATCAATTGCTAAATGTTGTGCAGGCGGATTCTGTGGAACCGTATGTAATATCAGAAGGAAGAATGGTTTACGCCAGTTCTTATAAAGACAATAATATTCCTGAAAATGCAGTGGACGGTTCTGATGCCTCCAGATGGGAAAGCCAATGGGGTGTTGATACACAATGGTTTTATGTTGATTTGGGAAAAGTGACACAGATTACAGGGATACTAATAAATTGGAAGGGGGCTTATGCAAAAGAATATAAAATACAATTTTCCGATGATGAAGAAAATTGGACAGATGTTTATATAACCAGTACCTGTAAAGGTGGCATAGAAGATTTGAATATCAGTGGTAATGCCAGATATGTAAAAATATATATGACAAAGAGAGCATTAACTGCGTATGGATATTCATTTAATGAATTTAAGATATATGGTCTGGATGGTGTAACGAAAAGACCAATAAATTATGGAGAAAATCTGGCTTTAGATAAGCCAGCGACTTCATCTGGGGTACATTTATCAGACGGAAATACAGATGATACAAAAGTGAAAGCGGCCAATGCTGTGGATGGCGATATGTCGAGCAAGTGGCTGTCTACATATAGTGACAATCAGTGGTTCTGTGTCGATTTGGAGCAGGTACATGAAATTGGACGGATTTTTATTCATTGGGCAAGTGATTCAGGGAAAATATACGATGTGCAGTTATCAAAAGATGGACAGGAGTGGAATACTGTTTACAGACAGTTAAAAGGTTACTCGGGTGAGCAGGCAAATATCCCATTGTATGCTGAAGCACGATATATTCGTATATATGGTTATACTAGGGTAAATACTGGAAATGGTTTTGCAATCAATGAACTTGCAGTTTATCCTTATAAAACAGGTGATGAAAAAACAATTTATGAGATAGGTGCGATCCCTCAGTTAGAAGTAAAACAATCTCCAGAGGGAAAGGGAAGTTATGTAACATCAGCAATTTATTTGGAAAAGGCAAAACTTCCGGTTTACAAATCAGATAGTGTGTCTGTTCCTATTGCAACCAATGACTGGTGGCAGTCAAGCATCATGCAGAAGTTTGGTAATTTAATGTGTATCATGCCGCTAAAAGCAAAGTATTCTCCGAAAGGGTTGGAAGTTCTGACAGGTACTTCCGGCTGGCTTCCGACACCGAGTGAAACAGCAGTGAATTTTTCTGTTAAGTCTGAAACACTGACAGATTTATCGTTTCTGCCGGAAAATATAAATACAAAAGAAGCATATGACAGGGTGAGCGGAAATGGAGATTATTCTGCAACGGTAGATTTATGTGATGATAGTGGAGTATTAATGTCTACGACATATGTAAAGGGGTGTCCATATCTTTTCAGTGAATTAGGAAAAACAAAGACAATATATTTGTCAGTGCAGAACCTTGTAAATTTTTTTGATGACAGTGGAAAAGAGATATTAAAAGCAGGAGAAATTATTGAGACAGACCATATTGGTGTTATGGTGACAGATAACGATAATAAGGATAAAACATATACTTCTACAAGTTATTATTGTATTAATTTTCCGAAAGGAACAAAACTTAAAAACACTGGCGGAAAAGTAGTTATTACTTTTCCCGCAGACAATAGTTATATGTCAGTGGGAACAATGACATCTGTCCATGATTTGAATACATTTTATCAGCATGGTTATGCGTTTGTCACGGATACAAAAGTCAGTTACCAATATGATGAGCAGTCAGCAGAAATGACATCATATTATGAGGTGAAAACTTCTAATAAAAGGAGTGGATTTAGTGCTGTTACAATGCAGTGCATGCTTCCTCATCAGTGGAAAAAATCAGTAGATGATGACAAGGCAGAGTATACATATTCGTCTGTTCGTGGTGATATGAAATGTATTGTATCAAATAAGTTTTCCACGACAGATAAATTTTCAGGAATTATTCCTTCCTTTGCAATGCCGACAAATGAGGAGTTTGATGGAACAAAAATAGAAGCATATTTGAATATGTTAGAGGGAGCGACGTCAAAACTGACACCGTCTTCCGATGCATATTGGGAAGGAAAAAATGTACATCCTCTGGCAATGGGAGCGTTAATGGCAGACCAGACAGGAAATACACGATTAAGGGATACTTTCCTTAGCAGATTAAAAACAATTTTGGTAAATTGGTTCCATTATGATGGAGAAAATGATAAAAGTTTCTTTATTTATGATGAACATTGGGGCACTCTTTATTATAAGCAAAGTGAATTTGGGGCAAATACATCTATTGCGGACCATCATTTTACTTATGGATATTTTATGTTTGGAGCCAGTGTGCTATCTAATTATGATAAAGAATTTTATCATGAGTACAAAGGAATGATAGAATTGTTGGCAAGAGATTATGCAAATTATTCTGACGATGATGAAATGTTTTGCAGGTTCAGAAATTATGATATGTATGAGGGACATTCGTGGGCAGGAGGATATGCCAATAATGATTCTGGCAATAATCAGGAGTCTGCCAGTGAAGCATTATTCAGCTGGGCAGGAATGTATCTTTGGGGAATTGTTTCTGGAAACGACCAATACAGAGATGCAGGAATATTTGGATTTACCAATGAAATACAGGCAGTAAAACAATATTGGTTTGACTATGATAAAGATAACTGGATTCAGGAGTGGCCATATCAGGTAGTATCGCAGGTTTATGGTGGAACAAACTTTTTTGGAACGTTCTTTGGGGGACAGCCATTATACTGTTATGGAATACAATGGCTTCCGGTAGGAGAGTATTTAACTTCTTATGGAATGGAGCAGAGCAGATGTGCTGAGATTTATCAGGGGCTGTTAGATGATACAGAAACTGCGATACAGAAATCTCAATTATCTGCAGTAAATAATGGTAAAAGTGAAGAGGAAATAGAAGCAATCCGCAAGAACTATAAGACACCAGATAATGGATGGCAGCATATTACATGGAGTTATCTGTCTATGACCAATCCACAGCTTGCGTTAGACAAGTTTATTACAGGTGATACATCAGTTCAGAAAACAGATCAGGCAAATACATACTGGTATATCAACAGTATGAAGGAGTCTGGTTATAAAGTATCAGATATATATGCAACGGGAGCAGTTGCAGCGACGGTGTACTATAATGAAGGTACGAATAAATACACTTCTATGGTATGGAATCCGACAGATAAAATGCAGGTAGTTACATATAAAGATAACGGTGGAAGAATTGGAGAAATCAGTGTATCTTCCCATAGTCTGTTAAAGTTTAAAATTCCGAAAACAAAGAATTTCAAATTAAGTCAGGCGGAGGCACCTGTGTTTACAACAAGAGGATGCAATGATGGAAATGTGAATAATAATGTATCAGGTCAGGTGACGTATGATGATAATCAGTATGTAGAAATTACTTGTGAGGATAGCGAAGCAGTGATTCATTATACAACGGATGGAACGGTTCCAACCAAGTCGTCTCCAATATATAATGAGCCAATTTTGATTTCCACAGATACAGTGATTAAAACGTATTCAGAAAAGAATGGAAGTATTGATTCTCCATATCGTTCTCTGGATATTCAGATTGAAGGAGCAAAGATAACACAAGATGAGAATCTGGCAAAAGGTAAAAAAGCAGTTAGTTCTTCTGATGAAAACAGTAAAACGCTTGTGGCAGCAAATATCACAGATGGAGATGCATCTACTAGATGGTCTTCAAAATTTACAGATGACCAGTGGTGTTATATTGATTTAGAGGAAGTTTATCCGATTAATACGGTAGTGATTAACTGGCAGAATTCTTATGGAAAGCAATACGAAATTCAGGTTTCACAGGATGGAAAAGACTGGATAACTGTGGCGGAGGTGAACAATAATAGTTCCGGAGAAAAGGTTACTTCTTTTGAGGCTGTGCAGGCAAGGTATGTAAAAATGCAGGGGATTCAAAGGTCGAATGTATATGGATATTCTATTTGGGAAATGGAAGTATATGAGGCAAATGTGGCAGAACCTCCGACAGTCAGCATGACAGATGTTTATCCAAAAACAAAGAGGGTAACATTAAATACACCGGTAAAAGGTGCAGTAGTAAAATATACATTAGACGGCTCGGAGCCAACAATTGATTCTGCAGTTTATGTGAGGCCTTTAGAGATTACAGAGCCTTGTGAAATAAAGGCAATTACATATCGTAAGGGAATGGTTCTGTCAGAAGTAATCAGTGTATGGATAGAGCCAGTAGAGGTTCCGGCACCAAGTACTACACAACCGGTTACGACAAAGCCTGTTATAGAAACAACAAAAAGAGTTGAAAGCACCATAGTGACAGAAACTGCCGGTGTGACAAAGAAGACCAGTGTGGTATTAAAGCGAAAAAAAATACCAAAAGTTAAGATAAAAAAAGTAAAGAGGTTTCATAACGGTAAAAAGGTAAAACTGCTCTTAAAGAAAGTTTCTAAAGTGTCAGGTTATCAGGTAAAGATTTCTGTGACAAAGAAATTTAAACGGAAAAAAACGAGAACGATAAAATCTAGTAAAACAAAATTCACTGTCAGCAGATTAAGGAGCAATAAAAAGTATTATGTGAAGGTGAGAGCGTATGCAGTTATTGGTAAAAAGAAAGTTTATGGGAAATGGTCTAAGGTAAAGAAAATTAACATATTAAGATAATTATTAAAAAGCAACCACTGTCAAAAACAATATTGGCAGTAGTTGCTTTTTTCTATATAAATTAAAAATTAAAATATTTCTCTGCATTATAGTAACAGATATCCTGTACAATTTTTCCCAAAGTATCGTAGTCTTTTGGATATTCACCTTTTTCTACGAGTGAACCAAAATATTCACACAGAATCCGCCTGAAATAGTCGTGTCTCGTATAAGACAAAAAACTTCTTGAATCAGTAAGCATGCCAATGAAATTTCCAATCGTACCAATATTTGATAAAGAAGTAAGATGATTTATCATTCCGTCTTTATTATCATTGAACCACCACGCGGCGCCATGCTGAAGTTTACCAGCACATGTTTCATCCTGAAAACAGCCGATAACAGTATCAATACTTGTGTTGTCATTTGGATTTAATGAATAAATAATTGTTTTTGGCAATGTATCTTTTGTGGCTAATACATTTAAAAACTGACTTAATTGAGAAATAGGAGAAGAATCACCGATACAGTCAAATCCCGTGTCTGCACCAATCAAATCAAACATTTTTGTATTGGTATTGCGCATCACACCATAGTGAAGCTGCATCGCCCAGCCAAGAGTATGATATTCTTCTGCCATAAAAAGAAGACACATTGTCTTATATTTTGAAATTTGTTCAGAAGTAAGAGTTACTCCGCTGAAAACTGACAATAAAATTTCATTTATTTCATCTTCTGTGGCAGGATGATACATTACATAAGGCAGACTGTGGTCCGAAAGAACACAGCCAAGGTTTTTAAAATACTGAAGCCTATTCTTAATGGCCATTTTTAAAGAATTCCAATCAGAAATGTCTATACAACTGGTTTTAGATAGTTGGGCAATATAGCTGTTAAAAGAAGTTGAACTGATATCAAGTATTTTATCCGGTCTCCATGCAGGAAGTACTTTTACAGGAAAATCGCTGTCTGAAATCTGTTTGTGCCATTGTAAAGAATCAACAGGGTCATCTGTAGTACAAATGATTTTTACATTAGAAGATAAAATAATATCTTTTGCAGACATATTCTTTAGTATCCTGTTACATAATTCCCAGACTTCCGGAGCAGTTTCAGGCGTTAAAACGCCATCATACCCAAAATATTTTTTTAATTCCAGATGAGACCAATGATAAAGAGGATTGCCAATTAGGCGTGGCAGAACCTCTGCCCATTTTAAAAATTTATCATAGTCTGATGCATCTCCGGTAATATATTTTTCTTCAATGCCACAGGCACGCATCTGCCTCCATTTATAATGGTCGCCACCAAGCCATAAAGAAGTTATCGTATCATACTTCTTATCCTCAGCAATATCTCTTGCCTCTATATGACAGTGATAGTCAATGATAGGCAGATCCTTAGCACGTTCAAAATAAAGTTTTTTTGCATAGTCTGAATGCAGCATAAAATCATCTTTTAAAAATTTCATAAAAACTCCAATCTGTTGTAAATAATCTATAAGTTTGATGTTCCACGTTCAATATACTCTGCAGAAACAATTGTTTTACGGGGAACACGCTGACCGCTCAAAATATTCATGACAGAGTTTACAGTATTGGAGCAGACAAATTCTAATTTGTTATCCAATGTGGACAATTCTGGTTCGCAACAGATACCTACCTTAGAATTATTATATCCTATAATGGAAAACTGGTCAGGAACAGATAGACCAAGAGTTCCTGCAAATTTGTGTGCTGAAACAGCCAGTTCATCATCTCCTGCAATTACACAGTCAAATTGATATATGTTTTCATAATAGGATAATAACATTTCTTTTGTATCAGAAATGCTACCGTGGTAATAGATCATCTGTTCCTTTTTTAAAGGAATGTCTTTATCGGAAAGAGCTTTTTTAAAACCTTCAGATTTTTGTCTTCCGCTATATGATAAGGAACGGCATAAAAACAGAGGATTTTGGAACCCTTTATTCAGCAAATTTGTAGTGACATTTAAAATAGCCTCAAAGTCATTGCATAAAGTACAGTAAATATTTGGTGAATCGATGTATCCGTTCACAGATACAATAGGTACTTCATTAGAAGCAGCTATTAAGTATTGGTTGTCTTTTTCGTCTGGTTCTATAAAAGTAGAACCAACTAAAACTACCACATCTACCTTTTTAGAGAGAAGTAATTTCAGATAATTTTGTCTGTTAGACAACTCATATCCCGTACAGCAAAGAAGACAGTCATATCCATTCTCTCTAAAACCATGTTCCAGATAAGAGATGGCGTTTGCCAAAAAGTGGTCAGAACAGTCAGCACACAATAAACCAATCGTATGCATAGTGTTGTTGGTAAGACCTCTTGCAAAAGCATTTGGCATATAACCGGTTTCTTTCATGATTGCTTCTACTTTTTTTCTTGTCTTTTCACTTACATTATCAGAGCCGTTTAAAACTCTGGAAACAGTAGCAATAGAAACTCCTGCTTTTTCTGAAATATCATATATATTCATAGAAATCTCCGTTCTGTGCTGTATGTGGCACGATAAAGTACAACAAAAGTTCTACTTTAATATATTATTTATGTAACTGCTTACATTATGGCATTATACTATAATACAGAAGATATTACAATAAAAAATGTAAGAGAAATGTAAGGGAAATGTAAAAAGATAATTGACAATCTATGTAAATTGATGTAAATTTATTGTAAGCGCTTACAGTAAGCGGAGAATGAAAGGATGTGATTCGTTTGAAAATGACATTTCGATGGTATGGAATGGAAGATTCTATTACTCTTGAACAAATTCGTCAGATACCGGGAGTGTCTGGAGTGGTTACAGCGGTTTATGATGTGGAACCGGGAAACGTCTGGCCGAGAGAGAGCATACAGTGTCTGAAGGATAAGGTAGAATCTCATGGGTTAAAAATGGAAGTAATTGAAAGTGTACCAGTTCATGAAGATATAAAATTAGGAAGAGGAAGATATAAAGAATATATAGAAAATTATAAAGAGAACATAAGAAGACTGGCAGCAGTGGGAGTGAAATGTATCTGTTATAATTTTATGCCGGTTTTTGATTGGACGAGATCCAGATTGGATCAGCCTTTAGAGGATGGCTCTAAAGCATTAGTATATTACAAAAAAGATGTAGATAAAATGGATCCTACAAAGATGACACTGCCTGGATGGGATGCTTCTTACAGTCCGAAAGAAATGGCAGAGTTAATAGATGCATACAAGTCTTTAGGAGAAGAAGGGCTGTGGAAGAATTTAGAGTACTTTATTAAAGAGATTATTCCGGTAGCAATAGAATGCGATGTGAATATGGGAATACATCCGGATGATCCGCCTTGGCCTATTTTTGGTATTCCACGAATTATAACGAATGAAAAAAATATTGACAGGTTTTTGGATTTATATAATGACAGCCATCATGGACTGACATTATGTACGGGCAGTTTAGGATGTTTCTCTGGCAATGACATACCAAAGATGATGAAAAAGTATGGAGAACAAAACAGAATATGTTTTGCCCATATCAGAAATATAAAAATACTTGAGGATGGTTCTTTTGAGGAAAGCGGGCACTTATCAGAAAAGGGAAGTCTGGACATGGTAGAGGTTTTAAATGCTTTACATAGTTCAGGGTTTGATGGGTACATCAGACCTGACCATGGAAGAATGATTTGGGGAGAACAGGGAAAGCCTGGATATGGTCTGTATGACAGGGCATTGGGTGCTGCTTATATTAATGGTATCTGGGAGACATTAGAGAAAAACAGATGATAACCAGATAAATAAAAAAGGAATCGTAGAACAGGTTAGAAAGGAAGAAGTTATATGAAGTTATCATTAACATCAGGAATAAAAGGAAAAGTTGTAGTAATTACCGGTGCAGGTGGTGTGTTATGTTCGATGTTTGCAGAAGCATTGGCAAAAGCAGGAGCAAAAATTGCCATGCTTGATATTAATGAGAATGCAGTACGGATAAAGGCAGAACAGATTGTAAACAATGGAGGATGCGCTAAGGGATATCAATGTAACGTATTAGAGAAAAAGAGTATTGAGAAGGCACATAATAAAATATTAGAAGAACTGGGAAAGTGTGATATTTTAATTAATGGAGCAGGAGGAAATAATCCGCAGGCTACGACTGATATGGAATATTTTCAGACTGAAACGATGGAAGGTGCAAAAACTTTCTTCGATTTAGAAGTAGAGGGAATTGAGAAGGTATTCAATTTAAATTATTTGGGAAGTGTAATTCCAACACAGGTGTTTGCAAAAGATATGATAGACCGTAAAGGCTGTAGTATTATTAACATTTCGAGTATGAATGCTTACACTCCATTGACAAAGATTGTGGCTTATAGCGGTGCAAAAGCGGCGATATCGAATTATACGCAGTGGTTGGCGGTTCATTTTTCAAAAGTGGGTATCCGTTGTAATGCAATTGCACCAGGATTTTTTGTGACGAAACAGAATGAGAAACTACTGTTTAATGATGATGGAACACCAACAGACAGAACAGGGAAAATTTTAAATAGTACTCCGATGGGGCGTTTCGGTGAGCCGGAAGAGTTGATTGGAACATTAATGTTTTTATGCAATGACAATTTGTCAGGATTTATTAATGGAGTAGTAGTTCCTGTGGATGGTGGATTTTCAGCGTATTCAGGTGTTTAAAATAGGGGCTTTAAATCAGAAAAAGATGGAGAGTATAGATGGATATTTTTAAAAGAATAAGAGAGGCTGGCATTATACCGGTGGTAACAATACATGATGAGATGCAGGCAGTTCCATTAGCAGAGGCATTAAGAAAAGGAAAAATGAACTGTATTGAAGTAACTCTTCGTACGGAAAAAGCATTCGAGTCAATTCACATTATTAAAAAAAATTTTCCTGACAGCATCGTTGGAGCAGGGACAGTACTCACGATAGAACAGGTTAAGAAAGCAATTACTATGGGAGCAGATTTTATTGTAAGTCCCGGTTCTAATCCGAGGGTAATTGATTTTTGTATAAAAGAAAATATAACGATTATTCCAGGTGTGGCAACGCCTAGTGAAATTGAAAAGAACATGGAAATGGGAATTAAAGTGATGAAGTTCTTTCCGGCAGAGGCGTGTGGCGGATTAAATATGATAAAAGCGATATCAGCACCTTATGGCGATGTGATGTTTATGCCGACTGGAGGAATTAATGAAGAAAATGTAAAATCTTATTTAGAAAATAGTAAGGTTATTGCCTGTGGAGGCAGCTGGATGGTTCAAAACCAGTTCATTGAACAGGAAAATTTTAGTGAGATAACAAAGCTGGCTGCAAGGGCCATGAGCATTGTAAACGAGGTGAGATAATATGGCAAAAGTAGTAACCATGGGAGAGATTCTTCTTCGATTATCAACAAAAGATTATAAGAAATTTATACAGGCAGATGAATTTGAAGCGTGTTTCGGAGGTAGTGAAGCAAATGTTGCAGTTTCATTGGCAATGCTTGGAATGGATTCAGCTTATGTAACAAAAGTTCCGGACAATCCTATTGGAAGAAGTGCTGTCAGTACATTAAGAAAAATGAGTGTAGACACATCTCATGTTTCATATGGTGGCGACAGATTAGGGATATACTATATGGAAAAAGGTTCCGCAGTCCGTCCTTCCAATGTTGTATATGATAGAGCAGGCTCATCAATATGTACAGCGGAATCTGCTGATTTTAACTTTGATAAAATTTTTGATGGCGCAGATTGGTTTCATTTTTCAGGAATTACGCCGGCAATCAGTAAAAGCGCAGAAGTTGTTGTACTTGAGGCAGTAAAGGCTGCAAAAAGAAACGGGCTGACTGTTAGTTGTGACTTAAATTTCAGAAAAAAGTTATGGACAACAGAAGAAGCAAGGCGGGTCATGCCGCAATATATGGAATATGTTGATGTAATTATGGGTGGAAGAGAAGATGCAGGAAAAATGCTGGGATTTGCATTATCAAAGGAAAATAAAGATGATACGCCGAACTTAGAAGCTTATGAAAAAATGTTCCGGGATATGGTTGAAATGTATCATTTTAAATACGTAATCAGTAGTTTACGTCAGAGCCATACGTCGTCTTATCATGATTTCAGTGGCTGTATTTATGATGGAAAGAATTTTTATACTGCGAAGAAGTACGAGATTTCACCGATGGTAGACAGAGTCGGTGGTGGAGATGCGTTTGCAGCAGGAATTATTTTTGCAATATTATCTGGAAAAGAAACCAAAGATGTTATAGAATTTGCAGTAGCAGCATCAGCACTGAAACATACCATACCAGGAGATGCGAATCTGTCGACAGTGGAAGAAATAGAACATCTGGTGAAAGGTAATGGTATAGGAAGGGTGCAGAGATAGTTATTGCAAAAAAAGGAGACGAAAATGAAAATCAATACAATCTTTGAGGAGTTTCTTAACAAAGTAAAAGAGCAGGACATTGTGTTAAATTATGTACAGGTAAGACAACATGGAGATATTATTTTAGACTGGGGAAGAATGGCACAGAAAACAAGATTGAATACATGGTCTGTCAGTAAAAGTTTTATATCTGTTGCAGTGGGGATAGCGATAGATGAGGGCATCATTTCTTTAGATGAAAAGATTTGCGATAGCTTTCCTGAATATCTTCCGGATAATCCCAGTGATAATCTGTTGGGAATTACTGTGAGACATATGCTTACTATGACAACGGGATTTGATTATCCAATATTTTTCGGGGACGACCCAGAGAGATATATTACAGAAGACTGGATACAGTATTTTTTCAATCATGATTTTACATATAAGCCGGGAGAGAGGTTTCTGTATTGCAATTTTAATACATATATGCTGGCATGCCTTATTGAGAGAAAGTCGGGCAGGGAGATTATGGATTATCTGAAGGAGAAGTTATTTACACCACTCGATATTTTAAGCCCGGACTGGACCAGATGTCCAAAGGGACATATCCATGCAGCCAATGGACTTTATCTGACGATTGATGAGTTTGGAAATTTTGGACAGATGATATTAGATGGTGGAATATATAAGGGTAAAAAGATTGTTTCAAAAGAATATTTAGGTATGGCTACAAGAAAGCAGGTGCCGGAAAATTGGGAGACGAATTATGGATTTCAATTCTGGATAAATCCTGACAGAAAAACAGCCAGAGCCGACGGAAAGTATGGACAGTATATTATTATACTGCCAGAGCAGGATATGGTTGTGGCAGTACAGTCCTTAAGTGATGGAGAAGTATTCAGAAACGTGTGGTATGAATTTATTGAAAAGATTTGTCAGGAGGCGAAAGAGAGCTGACAGAAAATATATTTAATGAAAAGGAGAGAGTAAATGTTATATCCGGTAGAAAATAAAGTAAGAGAGGTTAAGAATCTAAGCGGAATTTGGAATTTCAAAATGGATTATGATAATGTAGGAATACAGGAACAATGGCAGAAGAAACCATTGAAAGACACGATTCCGATGGCAGTTCCAGCCAGTTACAATGATCTGTTTACAGAGGAACGTGAAAAGGAACATGTAGGATATGTCTGGTATGAAAAAAGTTTCGTGATACCTAACAGCTGGCATGGGCAGAGAATGGTTCTGCGTTTTGGAAGCGCGACCCATCATGCAACAGTATGGGTAGATGGTGTTGAAGTTGTAAAGCATAAAGGTGGATTTCTGCCATTTGAGGCGGATATTACAGAAATGATGGAGCAGTCTTTGTCAGAGGAGCATCGTGTGACAGTTGCACTCAGTAATATACTTGACTGGACATGCATTCCTTGTGGAGAGATTATCCATAAAGAAGGACCAGGATATCCGGAAGGTTTTCATTATCAGGAGACTTACTTTGATTTCTATAATTACTCAGGATTACACAGACCGGTAAAATTGTATACAACTCCGAAGAAATACATTGAAGATATTGTTATTAAAACAGAGGTAAAAGAAAATGAGGCTGTTGTAAAAGCACTTATTACTTCCTCAGATGAAATTCGTGGGGTAAAGGTAGTTGATGAGGCAGGAAATATTGTGTCAGAGACAACAGCAGTAAAACGTTTGAATGATGAGAATAAGTGGTACGTAGAAATAGAAATGAAAGAACCTCATCTTTGGAATCCGGGAGCTGCTTATCTTTATCAACTAAAGGTAGAAGGTGAACATGATACATATGCAGAGCAGTTTGGTCTTAGAACAATAGAAGTGACAGATAAAGCTTTCCTGATTAATGGGAAAGAGTTTTATTTCCAGGGATTTGGAAAGCATGAAGATAGTGATGTTCATGGAAAGGGAATGGATGAGGCACTCAATATCCGCGATTTTAATTTATTAAAGTGGATGGGGGCAAACTCTTTCAGGACTTCCCATTATCCGTATTCTGAAGAGTTAATGATGCTGGCAGACAGAGAAGGGTTTGTAGTCATTGACGAAGTGCCGGCTGTAGGAATGTGTTTCTGGGATGGAAACAGTGTTTTTGCAGGAAACAGAGTAAATGATGACACTTTGGTACACCATAAGGATATGCTGGCTGATATGTATAATCGTGATAAAAACCATCCATGTGTTATGATGTGGAGTGTGGCAAATGAGGCTGCAACCCATGAAGAAGGGGCTGTGCCGTATTTTAAAGAGATTATAGAGACGATGCGAAGTCTTGATGATACCAGACCGGTTACTATGGTGCATACGACAGGACCTGATGGAGATAAGGTTAGTCAGTGGCTGGATGTTATTTGCGTTAACAGATATTATGCATGGTATACAGACCACAGCCATCTGGAAGTTATCGGACTTCAATTAGAGAATGAGATGAACAAATGGTACAACAAATATCATAAACCGATCATTATGAGTGAGTATGGTGCAGATACGATTGCAGGATACCATAAGACACCGGCAGTAGCATTTACGGAAGAATTCCAGTGTATGTATATGAATGAATTTCATAAGATATTTGATAAACTGGAGTTTATGATAGGAGAGCATCCATGGGCGTTTGCTGATTTCCAGACAAAGCAGGGATTGAATCGTGTAGATGGAAACAAAAAAGGAATCTTTACCAGAAACAGACAACCGAAGATGTCAGCGTATATGTTGAAGGAGAGATGGAGTAAAAGATTAAAATGTATCAAACAAACTGATTAAATTTGTCACTATACAAATAAAAATGCATATGGTAGTATATGTTCTATCCTAAAAAGAATAAAAACATTGAAGAGGAATAGTAACTGGCAGACAGATTTCAGAGAGATGTCGGAAGGTGTGAGACATTAGATGCGAACCGGTGAACTCGCCTCAGAGTTTCCAGCTGAAGCTTATAATGAAGTTGTTATCAATAGTGTGTAGGTTAGGACGGATTCCCCCGTTACAGGGACAGATGCTTATGCATCTTATAAGAGCATGTATTACATGAAACAGAGTGGTACCGCGTATGTAAAGCTTACGTCTCTGTGCTTCAGTTGAAGCACAGAGACGTTTTACGTGATGGCAATGAGCCATGCAATCGAAAAATTAAATATTACCTTGCAAGCCTGCTTGCAAAAGTGAATATTTAATTTTTCGATTATAGGGCGACAGCCCGCGACGAAGTAGACAGAAGGTCTACGAGTACGCATGGCTTATAAGCAGTAGCATGCATTTCAGAAATGTAGGGCGACAGCCCGCGACGAAGTAGACAGAAGGTCTACGAGTACGCATGGCTTATAAGCAGTAGCATGCATTTCAGAAATGTAGGGCGACAGCCCGCGACGAAGTAGACCGAAGGTCTACGAGTACGCATGGCTCATAAGAAGTAGTATGCATTTCAGAAATGTAGGGCGACAGCCCGCGACCGAGATCAAACGAAGTAAAATCGAGGTACGCATGGCTTATAAGTATCATGCATAAGAAAGATATGTTTATTGAGTTTTAAAGAAAATTATATTAATATGTATATGAAAATAATAGCAAACAATATATTTTTATATACATACAGATAACTTATTATAAAATAAAAGAAAGAGGTAGTATTATGAATTACAACAAGTATACAAGACAATACTTTATGCCAGAAACCCCTACGTATGACTGGGTAAAAAAAGAGTATATTGAAGAGGCTCCAATATGGTGTAGTGTGGATCTTCGAGACGGAAACCAGGCACTGATTGAGCCGATGAGTTTGGATGAAAAGCTGGAGTTTTTCCAGATGCTTGTAGATATTGGATTCAAAGAGATAGAAGTAGGATTCCCGGCAGCGTCGGAGACAGAGTACAATTTCATGCGTGCGTTAATTGAAAGAGATATGATACCGGATGATGTAACAGTTCAGGTTTTAACTCAGGCGAGAGAACATATTATTAAGAAAACATTTGAGGCTGTAAAAGGTGCAAAACATGCAGTGATTCATCTTTACAACTCAACATCTCTGGCACAGCGTGAGCAGGTATTTAAGAAGAGCAAAGAAGAAATCAAGCAGATAGCAATCGACGGTGCTAAGTTACTCAATGAATTGGCTGCAGAGGTAGATGGAAACTTTTCTTTTGAATATAGCCCAGAGAGTTTTTCGGGAACAGAGATGGATTATGCATTAGATGTGTGTAATGCAGTATTGGATGTATGGCAGCCAAAGAAAGAAAATAAAGTAATTATTAATCTTCCAGCTACTGTGGAAAATGCAATGCCACATGTTTTTGCTACACAGATTGAATATATGCATAAAAATTTAAAATATAGAGATGCAGTGACGATATCCGTACATCCACATAATGACAGAGGCTGTGGTGTTGCAACAGCAGAACTTTCTATTTTAGCAGGTGCAGACCGTATTGAGGGAACATTATTTGGTAATGGAGAGAGAACCGGTAATGTAGATATTGTGACATTAGCAATGAATATGGTTTCCCATGGCGTGAATCCAAATCTGGAGTTTGGAAACATGCCGGAAATTGTGAAGTTGTACGAGAGAGTTACCCGGATGGAAGTAGGAAAGCGTCAGCCATATGCAGGAGATTTAGTATTTACGGCATTTTCAGGTTCCCATCAGGATGCTATTTCAAAAGGAATGGCTTGTAAAGCAAAAGATCCAAAAGGAATGTGGAATGTACCATACCTTCCAATTGACCCGGTTGATGTAGGAAGAACCTATGACTCGGATGTGATTCGTATTAACAGCCAGTCCGGTAAAGGCGGTGTAAGCTATATCTTAAAGCAGAGTTTTGGATTGTCAATACCGGAAAAGATGCGTGAAGAAATAGGATATAGTGTGAAGCATGTTTCAGACAAGGAGCATAAAGAATTATCTCCAGAGTGGGTTTACCAGATATTTGAGGATAAGTATATTAATGAAAATAGCGTGTTTACTGTTCCTGAGGCACATTTCCAGCAGAAGAATGGTATTATGGCAGAAGTGACAATCGCACAGGAAGACAAAGTCCGTATCATTAAACATACAGGAAATGGTCGTTTGGATGCAGTGAGTAATGCATTTAAACAGTATTTTAATATTAGTTATGAGCTTTCTATATATGAAGAACATTCGTTATCCAGAGGTTCTTCATCAAAAGCCGTTTCATATGTAGGAATCTGCTGTCAGGGCAAGATGTACTGGGGAGTGGGAATTGATGAAGATATTATTAAATCTTCCATACATGCGCTCGTTGTAGCCGTAAATCATTTGGTAAAGTCGACAGGGGATCAGGGTTGTCAGGATGAAAGATTAACAGAGATTATTAATTATATTAATACAAATTATCTTACTGTAACATTAGATGAATTAGAAGAACATTTCCATTTGTCAAAACCATATTTGTCAAAATATATAAAAGATAAGTCAGGAAAGACTTTTGGAGAGCTGGTTAAAAATGTCCGCATGAAGAAAGCAAGAACATTACTAAAGGGTGGTAATATGACGGTGGAGACAATTGCAGAGAAAGTCGGGTATCAGAATGTAGAACATTTTAACAGACTTTTTAAGAAAAAGTATGGAATGACACCAGTACAGTTTAGAAATAGCAAGAATTAGGAAATAAATAATTAGTATGAATTGTGATAAGATTATGTTATTATATATTTAATAACATATAAAAGGAGGAAGCAGCATGAAGATTAAAACGAAACTTATGGCACTATTGATTGTAGTTGTTATGGTATTTTCCGGTTGTGCATTTGTTAAGATGGATGTAGTAATTAATTCGAATGGGAGTGGCGTGTTCAACATGACTATGCGTCTGGATAAGGCGGCTGTGAATACAGAATTAAAGAAAGAGGGAATAACAGATGCAATGTTGTCAACTTATTGGCAGACATTAGAGCAGACCTATAAAGAAGATGGTTTCAGTGTAAGAACGATTACGGTTGATGGAAAAGAGTACATGCAGATTCAACGGTTAGAAAAAGTGAATACGGCAACCGAGTTAAACTTTTCTGACAATTCATATATCACAACAGATACCTACTATACAGAAATTGACACAAAAGATATGATGGGCGATGCTGGAGATATGGGAGAGGTGAGTGCGATAGCAAACGCAGTAGATATGAGTAAAATTGCATTTGAAGTATCAGTAACATTGCCAAATAATATTGTTAAGACAAATGGAACAATTTCTGAGACAGATAAGAGAGTTGTTAAATTTAATGTACCGTTAGGAAAGAAGTCTGTTTTATTTGCAACAAGCAAAGGAAATATAACATTAGCAGATGTACAAAAGAAAGTAAAAGCTGCTAATACGATTGCTAAACCTAAATTAAAAAAGGTAAAAGCAAATAAGTTAAAGAAAAAGGCAAAAAGTGCTTCTGTTACAGTAAAATGGAACAAAGTAAAAGGTGCAAAAAAGTATGAAGTTACTTTAGCAACAGATAAAAAGTTTACAAAGAATGTTAAGTTTAAAACAACTAAGAAAAATACTATTACAATCAAGAAGTTAAAGAAAAATAAAAAGTATTATGTACAGGTTGTAGCAGTAAAGAAAAATTTAGTTGGAGTGGATGTTTATAGTAAACAGGCAAAAAAATCTGTAAAAACAAAAAAATAATTATCATAAAGGGGCGGGTGCATTTGAAATGCATCCGTTTTTTATTATATAAGAAATTGCTCTGCAATTCCTATACAATAAAAAACTCCGCAAGGATCGCAGAGGCGCAGAAATGTAGTTGTTCCCTAGAACCCGCGCCTCGCGAGAGAGTTCGCAAGCGAACTCTTTGTTCTTTACTAACATATGTATCTTTGATATAATTTTAATTAGTCAGATGATGTCGAAAATAAAAGCAAGGGAGATGTAAATGTTAGATACAAGAGGCGGAACAAAACGATGTTCTGAAAACGGGGTGAAAAAAGCGAAACTATCTGTAGGGAAGACGTTGGTGCTGGGGATTATGGCAGGTTTCTTTATTGCCATTGCAGGAAATGTAGCGATGTTGATATCTTTATCAGTAAACCAGACAGTCGTATCAAAATTGATAGAGGCGGCTATTTTTCCATTAGGTTTAATCTTAGTTGTTTATAATGGAGCGGAATTGTTTACAGGAAATAATCTAATGATTATTTCGGTGTATGAAAAGAAAATAAAAATAAGGGAACTGTTTAAAAACTGGATTGTGGTCTATATTGGAAATTTAATAGGAACACTGTTTGTAGCTGCAATGTTTGCACTGGGGGATGTCTATTCACGGTTTGAACATAGTTATGCCGAGAGAATTATATCGACAGCTGTCAGTAAATGTCAGATGAGTTTTGACACAGCGTTTTTTAAAGCGTTGGTTTGTAATATTTTAGTATGCTTTGCAGTTATGTTGTCTACGATGATTGAAAATAATTTAGGAAGAATCATAGGAATGTTCTTTCCGGTAATGATATTTGTATTTTGCGGATTAGAACATAGTATAGCAAACATGAGTTATATTAGTGGTGGATTATTTGCTGATATGGTATATGGAAATATGGGTGCAGATACAACAGGTTTAACATGGTATAATTTTTTTGCGGGTAATCTGCTTCCGGTTACATTAGGAAATGTTGTAGGAGGCATTACAGTAGGAAGCACTTACTGGTATATCAGCAGACCAGAAATAGATAAAGTATGAGATTAGAAAAGAGTCATAGAATAAAAAGGAAAATATAATTGTATTGACATATTTTTAATATAATAGTAGTATTGTTTTGTGAAAAAAATTTTTCTCTTATTCAGAGTGGTGGAGGTACAAGGACCGGTGAAACCACGGCAACCCCGACGAATAGTTAGGAAGGTGCCAACCTGAGCAGATACAAGTCTGATCGATAAGAGGATTTGAATACCTTGATTTCAAGTCCACTGTTTTGCAGTGGATTTCTTTTATTTTACAGAAGGAGAATAGTAATGGAAAAGAGACTTTTTACATCAGAATCAGTAACAGAAGGACATCCGGATAAAATCTGTGATCAGATATCCGATGCAATATTAGATGAATTAATGAGACAGGATCCAATGAGCCGTGTAGCTTGTGAGACAAGTATTACTACAGGGCTTGTGTTGGTTATGGGAGAGATTACAACAAAGGGATATGTTGATATTCAGAAAGTAGTAAGAGAGACAATCAGAGAGATAGGATATGACAGAGCAAAATATGGATTCGACTGTGATACATGTGGAGTAATAACAGCTCTTGATGAACAGTCAGCAGATATTGCTATGGGTGTGGACAAGGCTTTAGAAGCAAAGGAAAATAAGATGTCAGATGAGGATATTGATGCTATTGGTGCAGGAGACCAGGGAATGATGTTTGGTTATGCAACAAACGAGACAGAAGAAATGATGCCATATCCTATAGCATTAGCACATAAGCTGGCATTAAAACTAACAGAAGTAAGAAAAAATGGAACACTTCCATATCTTCGTCCGGATGGAAAAACACAGGTGACAGTAGAATATGATGAAAATGGCAGACCGGTAAGGCTGGATGCTGTTGTATTATCTACCCAGCATGATGCTGATGTTACACAGGAACAGATTCATGCAGATATTAAGAAGTATGTATTTACCCCTGTGCTTCCAAAAGAAATGGTTGATGAAAATACAAAGTATTTTATTAATCCGACAGGACGTTTTGTGATTGGTGGACCAAACGGTGACAGTGGACTTACAGGACGTAAGATTATTGTAGATACTTATGGAGGCTATGCCCGTCATGGTGGTGGTGCTTTCTCAGGAAAGGATTGCACGAAGGTAGACCGTTCGGCAGCATATGCAGCAAGATATGTAGCAAAGAATATTGTGGCAGCAGGACTGGCTGATAAGTGTGAAATACAGTTGTCATATGCTATTGGTGTCGCACATCCGACATCTGTTATGGTAGATACATTTGGAACAGGAAAAGTTAGTGATGAAAAGTTAGTAGAAATTATTCGTGATAACTTTGATTTGAGACCGGCAGGGATTATTAAAATGCTGGATTTACGCAGACCAATTTATAAACAGACCGCAGCTTATGGACATTTCGGCAGAAACGATATTGATGTGCCATGGGAGAAGACGGATAAAGCTGAGGAGTTGGCGAAGTTAATTTAAGACAAAGGTTCGTTTGTTTAAAACTTATGATTTTATCGTGCTAATTAGAAAAATATATTGTAATAGTATAATGTTTGAAGTAAAATAAATATATTGTTTTTGGTATAAAGAGAGAAGCACATTTCCCAATAGGGGAGATGTGTTTTTTATGGTGCAGAAAAAGTACATAAAATTAAGGTATTAAGTGGAACAGAGAAAAAGTACAGGAATTAAGGAGGAAAAATGAGTAAAAGAAAGAAGTTATATGATAAAATTATGTCGTCAGAACATGATAATAATATTGGTTATGAAGAAGTATGTAATTTGTTAAAATATTTAGAATTTGATTCAAGACAGAGAGGAACAAGTCATATAGTATTTTCAAAAAGAGAATATGATGATATTATTAATTTACAAAGTAAAAACGGAAAATGTAAGTCTTATCAAATAGTGCAATTACGAAGATTTTTTAAAAAGGAGGGTATTGGATATGAAGATTTATAATTATACTTATCAGTTGCATTGGTGTGAAAAAGAAAATATGTATATTGTTCATGTAGTCGAACTGCCAAATATATGTAATGATGGAAAAACAGCTGATGAAGCAATTTTGAATGTACAGGAGGATATAAAGTTGGCATTAGAATTGTTAAAGGAGATGGGAAAAGAAATCCCGAAAACTTTAGGAAATACAATCGTTGTTTAATATATAAGCATCCTTCTGATAGAAGTATTGGAAGAAGGATGCTTTGTTATTACTTACTTTTCAATCATTTTTAATAACATCGGAATTTCAGCCTCAAAATTTACCCCATAATTGACTGCCGTAGGGTCATTGTAAGTGTTTTTTATACATGCACATGTATAGTCGGCAGCAATTTTTAAAGCGTTGTAAATGGTATAGTGGTTCATCAACGCACCAGTAAATGTACTGGCAAAAATATCACCTGTGCCGTGAGATTTTATAGGAATTTCCTCTGTAGAATATTGGAAGAATCCTTCTGTTCTTGCATCGTATCCCATAAAACCAAAGTCATTTTTTTTGAACCGCACGCCAGTGATAACAACGGTCTTTGCACCGAGAGATGTGAGCTCTGTTAAGAGTTCTTTTATTTCATAAGGAGCAGCATCTTCACCAATATAATCTTTTCCCAGCATAAAACATGCCTCAGAAATATTTGGAAGAATAATATCAGCTTTGGAACAGAGTTTTGCCATTTCCAACGCAAAATCAGGAGTAAAACCTGTATATAACTTTCCGTTATCCGCCATAGCCGGGTCAACAATGATGTAATTATCATTGTTATGGAATGTATCAAAATAATTCATGACAATATTTATTTGTTCTCTGGAACCCAGATAGCCCGTATAAACGGCATCAAATTGAAATCCTTCACTTATGAAATGTTTTTTTATTCCGTTCATATCTTCTGTTAAATCCCTGAAAGTAAAGTTATCAAACATCGTATGTGTAGATAATACTGCTGTAGGAATAATGGAAGTTTCCACACCCATGGCAGAAATAATCGGCAATGCCACAGTTAGTGAACATTTTCCTAAACACGACAAATCCTGTATACTTAAAACTCTTTTCATATAATATAACCTTTCAATAAATATTTTACATAATAAATTATATAAAGTATAATTGCAATATGGTATTGCTGATATTGCCATTATGCAAATAATTTATAATACCAGAGCAGCGAATTAAGCCTCCGAACTAAGCGAGGAGGAATATGGGCTGGGAGGAAACCAAATGCTTACTTATAATTTTGAAAAAAGAGGTAAACAATCTCTATATGAATATTTATATCAGTGCATTAAAGAGGATATTCTATCAGGAAAAATAAAATCAGGAGAGAAGCTGCCATCGAAAAGGGAAATGGCAAAGAATCATAATATTAGTGTTATTACAGTGGAAAATGCCTATGCACAGTTGATTGTGGAAGGATATATTTATGCCAGAGAGAAAAGAGGATATTTTGCCAGTGAAATAAGCCGGCAATATATGAAACAAGGATTACAAAAAAATAATCAGCATAATAAGAATATTAAAGATAGAAATGGGTGTCGGATGAAGGAGAAACAGGAGTGGCTGGTAGATTTCAATTCTAATCATATTATGTACGATAATTTCCCTTTTTCGACATGGTCACGAATTATGAGACAGACTTTGTTGGACAAAGAAAGATCATTTTTGAAAAGTCCCAGTCCTAATGGTGTTTTAGAACTTAGACAGGCGATTGCAGGTCATTTGTCTCATTTCCGGGGGATAGATGTAGAGGAAGATCATATTATTGTTGGTGCAGGAACAGAATATTTATATAGTATTATTGTACAGTTACTGGGAAAGAATAGTGTTATCGCAGTAGAAGATCCGGGGTACAGAAAAATCAGTAAGGTGTATGAAAGTAACGGAGTGAGGTGTCTGCATCTTCCGATAGACCGTTCCGGTATTCAGATGCAGGATATGAAGGGGAAGAATATTGATGGTGTTCACATTTCACCATCCCATCATTTTCCGACAGGGCGTGTTATGCCAGTATCAAGAAGACAGGATTTATTAAATTGGGCAAGAGAGAACCACGGGTTTATTATAGAAGATGATTATGACAGCGAGTTTCGGTTTTCAGGACGTCCGATACCAACAATGGCAGGGATGGACAGCAATCATGTCATTTACATGAATACATTTTCTAAGACATTGGCACCATCCATTCGTATTGCGTATATGGTACTTCCGGATGAATTGATGAGAAAATTCCGTGACAAGTTGGGCTTTTATTCCAGCACAGTGTCTAGTTTTGAACAATATACATTGGCGAATTTTATCTCCATGGGATATTATGAGAGGCATATTAATCGAATGAGAAATTATTATCGTGATTACAGAAACACAATTATAAGTGCCATCAGACAGTCTGACATTTATTCAAAAGTAACAATTGAGGAAGAGAATGCAGGACTTCATTTTATTTTAGGCATTCGCAAACAGATAAATGATGATAAATTTAAAGAAATACTAAGAAATAACAAGATAAATATTTCAAGCGTGTCCGATTATTGCTATAATGATTTGGAAGAATTTAACCATAAATTTATTATAAATTATTCAGCAGTGGCAAAGGATAAGCTGGCAAAAGCATTGGAGATTATGAATGAAGCATTATAAGGAAGTAAAAAGATTTAAAATGAATATACCAAAACCTGTAAGAATGATTATAGGAATATTAGAGCAGAATGGCTATGAGGCGTTTGCGGTCGGTGGATGTGTCAGGGATACAATTTTGGGAAGGGACCCGCAGGATTGGGATATTACGACATCAGCATTACCACATCAGGTAAAAGAGCTTTTTCACAGAACGATTGATACAGGTATTCAGCATGGAACAGTTACAGTAATGTTGCAGCGAACAGGTTATGAGGTTACCACATATAGAATTGATGGCGAATATAATGACAGCCGGCATCCGGACAGCGTAGAGTTTACCGCAGACTTGATTGAAGATTTGAAACGCAGGGATTTTACCATAAATGCTATGGCGTACAATCCGACAGTGGGATTGGTTGATGCTTTTGATGGTATGGGAGACATAGAAAAGAAGGTAATAAAATGTGTTGGTCAGGCAAAAGAGCGGTTCACTGAGGATGCACTTCGAATTCTCCGGGCAGTGAGATTTTCAGCGCAGCTAGGGTTTGATATTGAAGAAAATACTATGAATTCTATGAAGCTATTGGTGCAAAATCTTGAGAATATTAGTGCAGAGCGTATTCATGTAGAATTGGAAAAACTGATTATGTCAAATCATCCGGAAAAACTAATAACAGCTTATCATGCGGGAATTACAAAGGTGATACTGCCGGAGTTTGACCGAATGATGGAATGTCCGCAGAATACTCCATACCATATGTACAATGTGGGAGAACATACCATTAAGGTCATGGAAAATGTACCTCCGACTAAGGTCATGAGATGGGCGGCACTATTGCATGATGTTGGAAAACCGGATTCAGTTACTTATGATAAAAAAGATTCTTCCCGAATGCATTTTTATGGACATGCACATGTGGGAGCAGACATGGCAGTTCCAATCCTTCGAAGACTGAAACTGGATAATAAGACAATAAAATTAGTTGCCAGATTGGTAGAATGTCATGATGACAGACCGGTTTCAAGTGGTATGGAGCCTGTGAATGTCAGAAAGAGTGTTCATAAAATCGGAAAAGACATTTATCAGCAGTATTTACAACTGGTTTATGCTGATTTTCAGGGGAAAAGTCCCTATGGGAAGGAAAAAGGATACGATGGATATTTGTATGAAAAAGAACAGTTTCAGCATATTGTAGAGAATGATATATGCACCTGTAAAGCAGAATTGGCAGTATCGGGAAAAGATTTGATTGCGGCTGGATGCAGTACGGGCTCTATTATCGGAGATATTTTAAAACAATTACTAAACAGAGTATTAGAACAGCCTGAATTAAATGATAAAGAGATATTAATGGACATTGCAGAGACAATGTTCTAATCTGGTTGTTCCCTTCATATTTTAGAATAATGCAAGTATGATGTGGAGGGAACAATATGAATGAAAAATCATTGACAGTGTTAGAACAGTATGACTTAAAAATTAAAAGCACTTATCGGTTAAAAGGAAATTACGGTTGTATAACAGATGACGGGAAATATATCTTACAGGAGTATAACAACAGTAATGACAGAATGAAAACCATGAGTGTTTTTTATAATTTTTTAGAAAATAATAATTTTGTTACAGACAGTGTAAAAGCAAATAAAGAAGGAGAATATGTAACAGTAAGTGAGGACGGATATACATACATCTTAAAGAAATGGTATGATGCGGAAGACTGCAGTAATAATAATAAAAGACAATTATTATTAGCAGCCGCTAATCTTGCAAGATTTCATAAACTGACAGAGAATACCACCGGATTGTTTGAGGAGGGTGGATTTCATCCTGGTAAAAATTTGAGGGAAGTGTTTGAACGTCACAGCGCAGAAATCCTTAGAATAAAAAATTACATAAAAAAAAGAAAGAATAAGAATTTTTTTGAAATGTCTCTCCATAATATAATTGAAGAGTATTATGTTCAGGCAACAGAAGCAGCAGGGCTTTTAGAGCAGTCAGATTACAAAGACATGTATGCGGAGAGTATACAGAATCAGACGATTAATCATGGCTGCTATAACTATCATAATATACTGTTTCAAAATAATCAGGTAATTATGGTAAATCTGTTGAAGTTGAATTATGCACCTGTAGTGCAGGATTTGTATGATTTTCTCAGGAAGGTTATGGAAAAAAATAATTGGGATATTTCATTAGGAAAAGAACTATTGGATTCTTATTACAGAATCAGGCCAATATCTGTGAGAGAATTTGAAGTTCTAAAGGCAGCTCTAAGTTACCCTGAAAAGTTCTGGAAAATTATAAATTATTATTATAATTCTAACAAAGCCTGGTACTCTGAAAAAAATGAGGATAAATTGAAACAGTTCAGAAAACAGGAAAAATTACGTTGGACATTTATCGATAATATGTAAAAACAGTAAAAACTTGGCTAAAAAAACATTTTTATTGTTTCCTTTGTAAGTTGTTTGTGATATGATGTGAACTGATTGGTAAAAAATGTGTGGGAGGATTAAAATGGACTACAGAGATCTATATAATGATTGGCTGTCCAATCCATACTTTGACGATGATACAAAGGCTGAATTGGAAGTAATAAAATCTGATGAAAAAGAAGTTGAGGATCGTTTTTATAAAGAACTTGAATTTGGAACAGCCGGACTTCGTGGTGTAATTGGTGCAGGAACCAATAGAATGAACATTTATACAGTAAGAAAGGCTACACAAGGATTAGCAAACTATATCATCAAAATGCATGGACAGGACAGAGGCGTGGCGATTGCTTATGACTCAAGACATATGTCACCGGAATTTGCGAATGAGGCAGCTCTTTGTTTAAATGCAAATGGAATTAAAGCATATGTGTTTGATGCGTTAAGACCTACACCGGAATTATCTTTTGCAGTAAGAGAATTAAAATGTATTGCGGGTATTAATGTAACTGCCAGCCATAATCCGGCAGAGTATAATGGATATAAAGTATACTGGGAGGACGGTGCACAGATTACACCACCTCATGATGTGGGGATTATGGACGCAGTATCAGCTCTTCACGATTATAATAAATTAAAAACAATGAAGAAAGAGGATGCCATAGCAGAAGGTTTATATATATCCATTGGTCAGGAAATTGACGATAAATATATTAATGAATTAAAGAAGCAGGTAAAAAATCCTGAAATAATAAAGGCAGTACAGAAGGATATTAAGATTGTTTATACGCCATTACACGGAACTGGAAATGTTCCGGTTAGAAGAGTTTTAAAAGAACTTGGCTTTGAGAATGTTTATGTGGTAGAAGAACAGGAAAAGCCGGATGGTGCATTTCCGACTGTTGGATATCCAAATCCTGAGTCTGCAAAAGCTTTTGAACTGGCTGTAAAATTGGGAGATAAAGTCGGAGCGGATTTACTTCTGGCTACAGACCCGGATGCAGATAGACTTGGTGTATATATTAAAGGAAGTAAACCGGGAACTTATCATATTCTTACAGGAAATATGTCAGGATGTCTGATTGCAGAATATGAAATTAGTCAGTTGAAGGAAAAGGGAGAGCTTCCAAAAGACGGAGCATTGATTAAGAGTATCGTAAGCACAAATCTTGCCAATGATATTGCAAAATATTATGGCATTGATTTAATAGAAGTTCTTACAGGATTCAAATATATCGGTGAGAAAATGTTAGAATTTGAAACGAAAAATACGGGAACTTACGTATTTGGTTTTGAAGAGAGTTACGGTTGTCTGATTGGAACTCATGCGAGGGACAAGGATGCGATTGTTGCAACAATGGCATTGTGTGAAGCAGCGGCTTACTATAAGACAAAAGGTATGTCTCTTTGGGATAAGATGAAAGAGATGTATGAGAGATACGGATATTGGAGAGATGGTGTGGAATCTATCGAACTAAAAGGAAAAGAAGGAATTGAGAAGATTAAGACAACACTCGAAAAATTAAGAGAGAACACTCCACAAAGTATTGATAATTATAAAGTTCTTTCTGTAAGAGATTATCAGAATGATACGGTAACTGATATGGAAACAGGAGCAGTTACTACAACCGGTCTTCCAAAATCAAATGTTATATATTTTGATTTGAGTGAGGAAGCGTGGGTATGTATCAGACCATCTGGTACAGAGCCGAAACTTAAGTTTTACTATGGAGTGAAAGGCCATGATTTCGACGATGCAGATGAAAAGGTAAAAAAACTTGGCGACTATATGGTAGACATGATTAACAAAATGTTGTAAATAAGAATAAAATTGGCACACCATAATATATTTTAATAAAGATATATTATGGTGTTTATTTATGCGAAAAAATAAATTTCAGTTGTTGGTTACTTTGTTGGTCTGCATTGCAATAACTACAGCCTGTGGCCTGGAAAAAATAAAAACAAAGAAAACAAACGATATTGATTTTACGGTAGTAGCTGAAAGTGAGATTCCTTCCGAGATTCAACAGATGATAGAAGAAAGAAAAGAAAAAGAGTTCAAAGTGACGTATTCGGATAATCAGTATACTTATATTATCATTGGATATGGAAGACAAAAATATGATGGATACAGTATTAAAGTCAGGGAAATGTATGAGACTGAAAACGCTGTTTATGTGAAAACGGAGTTTGAGGGACCGAAGGAATATACGAATAATGAAACAAGCACATATCCGTGTATCGTTATAAAAATAAAATATAGTGACAAAAATGTAATTTTTAGTGAATAAATTGGTAACAGACAAACATAGATTATAGATAGTTATAAAGATAGGGGGAAGAACTATGGAGTTGGAAAAAAATAATATTCATATGAGCAAGATACTAAAAAATGAGATCTCTACATTTTATGTAACTCATGAGAGCAGTTTGACAGAGGCAGATGATATGATTGAAAATATCATTAATCATCATGAAAATGTAAGCGTGGACAATACATCTATTAGAAATAATCAACTAATCGTAAATGGAACAATTTCTTTTGGAATGATGTATTATACAGGCGATAGTGATATGGCAAAGGGAGTGGAAGGAGAGACACCGTTTGAGGAAACAATAAAATTAAATTCTTTGGATGAGAATTGTAATGTGGATGTAAGTCTGATTGTATTATCATCTTCTGTAAAATTAATTGATGGAAAGAATTACATATACAAAGTGCAGATTATGGCAAATATTACAATAGAAAAACTGGAGGATTTAGAGGCTGTATCAGATATACATAGAGAAAATGCCATGACAAAACACAGCAGTCTGGAAAGTTTATGTGTAGTAGCAGACAAGACAGATACATTTCGTGTCAGTGAGAGATTATCCGTGCCATCAGGAAAACCGGCAATACAAAAAATAATTTGGCAGGATGTCAAGATGAAAACAATCAATACAAAAATGCTGGATGGGATGATACATATTGGTGGAGAACTGAAAGTTTTTCTGATTTATATTCCGGAAGCTGAAGGAATGCCACAACAATGGGTTGATACAATAATTAATTTCGGCGGAACGATAGATGTGGCAGAAGCAAGAGAGGATTTGGTTTCTTATATCAATACAACACTACATAATGTAGATATTGAAGCGGAAATGAATCAGGATAATGAAACAAGAGATATTTCCATAAGTGCATTACTAAAATTAAATATAAAAATATATGAAGAGAGAGAAATGGAAGTTCTGGAAGATGTCTATGCACCAGATGCGAATTTAGTACCTGTGATTGAAGAGAGAAAGTATCAGAAACTTCTTGTAAAGAATGAATCAAGAACAAAAAATATTGTCAAGTTGGACATTGACCAGAGCAAGGGACATATTCTTCAGATATGCAGTAGTGATGCAGAAGTGAAAATTGATAACATCGTAGTCAGTGACAGTGGATTAAAGGCTGTAGGAAAAATAAAAGCATGTATTATATATATTTCTTCTGATGATGCACATCCATTATGCTATCAATGTAAAGAAACGGATTTTGAACATAGAATAGATGCAGATGGTATTATGCCGGAAGACAAATATTATATTAATTGGAGAGTAGAGCAGGTCAGTGCAAATATGATTAGTACTGAGCAGGTAGAGATTAAGTCTGTTGTTGCATTAGAAACGATTGTTTTCCGGTCAGAGAAAAAGGCATTTATATCTGAAATAGAAGAACATCCGATTGATATGGAAAAAATCAATGCAGCGCCAATGTTGAAAGGATATGTGGTGCAAAAAGGTGACAGCTTATGGAAACTAGCAAAAGAAAATTACACAACAATGGATAATATTATGAAAGTGAATGAACTTGTTTCTGAACAAATAAAACCAGGTGACAGATTGCTAATTATTAAATCTTGTCAATAGGTCATAAAAAAAGTATACTTTAGAAAAGGCAGGTTTGTGCTGTAGAAAGTATATAAGGAAGTAAAGAGAACATAATGGATAAATTAGAGTTAAAAGCATATGGAAAAATAAATCTTGGATTAGATGTTATTAGAAAACGTTCTGACGGATATCATGATCTGGATATGGTGATGCAGATGGTTGATGTTTATGATGATGTGATACTTACCCGGATAGAAGGGACAGAGATTATTGTAAGGACGGATACCGCAGTACTATCCAACGGAAAAGATAATCTGGCATATATGGCTGCTAAGATGTTAATGGATGAGTTCGCAATTGCTCAGGGTCTGGAAATAACAATCAAAAAAAGAATTCCAATCGCTGGTGGAATGGCGGGCGGGAGTTCCGACTGTGCTGCTACACTAACAGGTGTTAATCAGATGTTTGGTTTGGGTTTGAGTAAAGAGGAATTAATGGAAAGAGGCGTTCGTCTGGGGGCAGATGTTCCTTACTGTATTCTTGGAGGAACGGCAATTGCCAGAGGAATTGGAGAAATTCTCACACCACTTCCTACACCGCCAAAATGTCATGTGATAATAGCAAAGCCCCCGGTATCTGTGTCGACCGCTTTTGTATACGGAAACATCAAGCCAGATAAAATTGAGAAAAGACCGGATATTGAAGCGATGGTGTCTGCTATTAAGGCACAGGATTTATATAAGCTGGCAGAAAGTTTATATAATGTTATGGAGGATATAACTGTACCGGAGTATCCTATTATTCAGGAAATTAAAACGGTAATGTTAGGTGGTGGTGCATTAAATTCCATTATGAGTGGAAGTGGTCCGACAGTGTTTGGACTTTATGATGATATAGAAAAAGCAGAACGAACGGTAGAACTGTTGAAAGCAAAAAAATTGACAGAGCAGCTATATCTGACGAAATTTATATAAATTCCGGTTTATCGAGGAGTGGCTTTCCCGCTGAAATAGAATACAGAGGAAATACATTCACCTCATTACTTGAACATTTATTAAAAAGAAAACATAGAATTAATATCTCAAGTACCGACTTCATCTTCGAAAAAATCTTGATGATTTTTTCTCAGGTAAGTCTTAAGATTTGATTTTGAGAATCAAATCTTAACTTGATATTCATTCTATGTTTTCTTTTATACTCGAACCACCTCGACACCTCAAAAATCCAGACGTTAACACGTCTGTCGTGCTACGCACTTATGATTTTGTCGGTATCGCACCAAGAAAAGCAAATGCCTGCTTACGCAGTCGCTTGCTTTTCTTTTGCGTGCGATAAACCAAAAATTATTCAGCAGCAATTAGTTCGTTTAGGAATGTCAAATATTTGAATTTATACCTGACAATCGTGCGATACTGTGTATCGGTCAGAGATTCTTTTAAACGTTCTTTGGAAGAGTCAGGAACTACGCCGGTGCTTGTGTCCACAAAACATAATGGAGGATAGAGGACACACCACCAGTTATGACCTTCACCTTTACCAATGTAAAGTGTATAGGATGTATATTCCCCCTTTGGATACAAGATATCACCGTATGTTTTGTTAGGAAAAGAATCTGTTCCAAAATAACTTGTGACGGTATAATCGAAACCATTTTCATCAATGACTTTCTGTGCGATATTTTTAATCTTTTCATTATTCTGTGTAATATAAAGACTTGTCTCTTTTGCAGATGCGAAGTCACCTGTCTGTTTATAAATGTAATTTACTACAGCATCTTTTACCTTCATTTTAAGATTCTGGTCTACTATAGTATCGCTGTTGGCACGCACGTGGAAGCGGATTGTGTTTTTTGCAAGCACGCTCGTTGCACCTGCATTCTCCATTTTATAAAATGCAATAAAACTGATAATTCCAAAAAATAAAACTATGTATGGTAAATATTTTTTTGTTTTCATTTTAAACCTCCTTATATCACAAAAAACAAATGCATATAAATATATGATTGTTTTATGTGAATGACTTACTGATGTATTTAGATTATTACCCGCAGAAAAACATTTTAATCAATGCTATTGAATATTTATGGGAATAAAGGTAAAATAGAAAAACAAAAAGAAGGGTGAAGTATATGGAGAAAAGAAACAATGCGCCGATAGGAGTGTTTGATTCCGGTGTTGGCGGTCTGACGGTAGCAAGAGAAATAACAAGACAGCTGCCAAGAGAAAGTATCGTATATTTTGGTGATACAGCCAGAGTACCGTATGGAAGTAAATCAAAGGATACGATTATCAGATATTCTCGCCAGATAGTGAGATTCTTGCAGACTAAGAAAGTAAAAGCGATTGTTGTGGCATGTAATACAGCCAGTGCTTTTGCGTTAGATGCTATTGAGGAAGAATTGGATATTCCGGTTATAGGAGTGGTGAAACCCGGTGCTAAAAGTGCAATAGAGAATACAAAGAATAAACGTATTGGCATAATAGGAACAGAAGGAACGATAAAGAGTGAACTTTATACAGAATATATACATGGAAAAGATTCAGAAATTACTGTTATAGGTAAGGCATGTCCATTATTCTGCCCGTTGGTAGAAGAGGGAATGTTACATGATTCTGTGACAGAAGAGATTGCCAGAAGATATCTGGACGAATTAAAAGAGCAGAATATTGACAGTCTGATTTTAGGCTGTACGCATTATCCACTGTTGAGAAGTACTATTGGAAAAGTGATGGGAGAGAGTGTGAATCTGGTAAATCCTGCTTATGAAACGGCAATTAGTTTAGGTAAATTGTTAGAGCAGAAAAGACTTAGTGCTGACAGTGGAACAAAACCGATTTACGAATTTTATGTGAGTGATGCTGCGGACAAATTTAAGAGTTTTGCGAATTCGATTATGCCATTTGAAATTGATGAAACAAACCGAATAAATATAGAGGAGTTTTAAGATGAATGAAAATGCTGTAATTAAAATATCCGGATTACAGAAAGTAGAAGGAACAGCGGATAATATTGAAATGATTGCTGCCGGAAAACATTATTTAAGAAAAAATAAGCATTATATCTTATATGATAACTTTGAAGAAGACAGCAAAGAACAAACCAGCAATATTATAAAGTTTAATAATGATATGGTAGAGATTATCAGAAAAGGGGCAGTTGAAGGAAGGCTATTGCTACAGGAAAATGCAATGAAACAATCTGTATATAGTACACCTATGGGAGATATGCTGGTAGAGATTATGACAGAAGAAGTTATTGTAGATGCGCAGGAAGATGGGAATGTAGATTTGAAAGTGAAATATCAGATACATATTGATGGGAATAAAATATCTGACAACGAGTTAGAAATTAATGCAATTCATCATCAGTAATGTTTTAACAGAATGATGTACTTTTAATAGAGAAATATAAATAAAAGAACTACTTAATATCTCTGATGTAAGAAATATAAGTAGTTCTTTTATTATTTGTTTCTTCCGAAAAGTTTTTTCTTTTTCTTTGGTTCGTATACCGGACCGCGGATTCTCTTAAATGAAGTGATGTAAATTCCACTTACTTTAGCCTTAACTTCCTGTTTTGGAAGAATTGTTTCATATACTTTGGCGTCAGCAATTAGATTCATGACCCTTGGACCAGCTTTGACTTTTACAATAGGAAGTTTTGCACGTCTTGCATATTTTGGAGCCTGTTCCATTACGATGCTTGGAAGCCCTGCTTCTTTTAGGCGTAACTTTTTCTTATCTAAAACATATAGGCTGATTAACTGAGAATTTTCCTGCATAACCTGCTCTTGCTCTGCCTGTTTTTTTTCTGCTTTTTTACCCACGATATAGAGAACGACAACAGCTATCAAAAGTACAGCGGCAATCACTATAAGGGTAATAGAAAACCATCCAAAAGCTATTAATGGTGTGTTGATAATCATTTTGTACCTCCATATTTCACTAATCTTGTGATATTTTAACATTTAATAAATGAATTTACAATAAAAACATGTGCAAACATTTTTTATTGATTAGATAATTCTTTGACAATTGCCTTAACGGTTTCTGGAAGCAGCTTTGTTTCTGAGCGCTCCATTGCTTCCGTATAAATTGGTTTTCCGAAGTTTACAATAACTTTGGCAGATTTAATGCGCGGAAATTGTCTTTCAAAAACATTGTAAGTGCCTTGAATACCAACTGGTATAATCGGGCATTTTGATTTTGTGGCAATTTTGAATCCACCATCTTTAAATTCGCCTAGTTTACAGTTTTTTGAGCGGGTACCCTCTGGAAAAAGGAAAACAGATATTCCGTTTTTAATCATGTCTGCAGCATCAAGTACTGATTGCAATCCTTTACGTGGGTCTTTTCTGTCCAAAAAAATACAATTAACAAAATACATCCACCAGCTTAGAAATGGTATCTTTTTAATTTCTTTTTTAGCAACAAATCCTGTAGGGCGGTTCATTAAAGGATAAGTTACAATAATGTCATAGAAACTAGTGTGGTTTCCTATAAATAATACAGCCTCGTTATTTGGAATGTTTTCATATCCGTTCACCTCCAGTTTAATACCAGAAATGAATCGTACACAATTTAGTCCGAATTTTACAAATGCAAGGCTGGTTTTGTTTCTAAAATCCATATTAAATTTTTCAATAATAAATTCTGCTATTTGTATTGGCAGGGAAATAAGAAAATAAATTATAAGAAAAACTGCCAGAAGAATTAGTCTTATCATATAAACCTCCAAAGAATTGTTTTAATATATGTATATTTTAGTTTGGCAATAGGATGTTATGTGCCATTTTACTTATTTTTAATATGTTACCACAATATTCCGTGAAATCAAATTAATACCATAGATATTTAGTGAAAATATACAGTAATTAAAAAGCAAAATTGTAAAAAGTGTCCTAAGTGTAGATAAAAATATTTTTATTTATTGAATTAATGAGTGGTTCGTGTTATAGTAACTTTAAATAGCGAGAGTTCGCAGTTTTATATTAGAGGAGGATTATAAAATGAAAACTTTGAAGAAGATTTCAGCAGTAGTTGCAGCCCTTGCACTGACAGCAGGTATGTGCATTAATGTATTCGCAGCTACAGCAGGCTGGACAGATTATTTAGGATTTGACGGCAAGAAGGGACATACATGGTATGAAGCAGCTGATGGAAAAGTAACAAACATTACAGAATCAGGCTGGCAGGCAGATTTGAAGCAGATTGGCTGGGGTGGTATCTGGGGAGCTCAGATGTACCGCAAGATTGATGTAGTGAAAGGTAAAAAATACCACATTACATGTAAATTAAAATCTAGTGACTGCAACAAGTGGGTATTCATTAAAATTTCTACAAAAGAAGATTTTGCTTTTGGTAAATGGGTTTGGTTAACAAAAGGAACTGAAACTACTGTAGATGAAGTTTTCACAGCAGAAGCAAACGCTGACCAGATTACATTTGGATTCGGTGGAGAATATGGTGACAGAGAAGCTACTGATGGAAATAAGCACTATGCTTATGCAGGTGGTGCAAAAGCAATCGCTGCAAAGAAAGATGCTGATGGAGATTCAGGCCCTCATGATAAGACATTTACAACAATCACATGTAGTGGTTACTCTCTTACAGAAGATGGAGCACAGCCGGCAGGTGGAACAACAACAGCAGCAACCGGTACAGCAAGTACAACTACAACAACAGTAGCAACTGGTGATTTTACACCAATCGCTTGTGGAGCAGCAGCAATTATTGCAGCAGCAGCAATCGTTGTGTTTGCAAGAAAGAGAGAGAATGACTAATTAGAAAAATATATTTTTACAAAATAGATTAGTTACATAGAAAGAGATTTTCGGAAACGGAAGTCTCTTTTTTGTAGCAAAAGCCTGGCAAGCAATATTATGCTTGCATAAAATATTATTTTCCGGGCGCAAGAACAACGAGAAGCTGTGCTTCGAGATGAATAGCAAAAGCCCGGCAAGCAATATAATGTGATTTATACAAGAATTATTCTATATCTAGCTATTGTGAATAAAGTGTTGAAAAGCTATTTGTAAAAAATAGTCAAAAAACATGTTTATTTTATGTAAACGAGAATTGTTAATTGTTAAAAAAGTACAATAAAAATCGTTTTGAAATCGTTTTTTATTGTTGATTTGTACATATTGTTGTGATAAAATTATTTATAAGAATATCACTATGTGAATTCTAATGTAGGTGAAAAAATTTTTTCAATAAGGAGGATGAATGAAAATGAAAAAATTAGGCCGTAAAGCATTAGCTTTATCACTAACGATTGTTCTTGGTACATCTATGGTATTAACAGGATGTGGTAAGGACGATAAGAACGCTGTTAGCGACAATGCTAACGAAATTGGAGTAACAACAGGATTGGCATCAGATACAAAGGGTGAAGTATCGATCATGGTTTGGTCTGGAGATGGAGAATACTATGAAGATATCGGAAATCCAAATAGTTCAGCAGGAAAGAAGCTGGCTGATGCTAAGAATATTACAGCTAGTAATGTGGCGCAGGTTCATGCCGTAGCTACAAAGTTCCATGAAGCATATCCAAACATTAAGATTAATCTTTGGTCAAAGGTTGGTGACCCAGATCAGTATAATACTCCTAAGTGGGAAGAAGAAATGGATAACTTCAAGGCAAAATATGGTAAATATCCTGATATCTGGGGCTCAACAGATGTTATCAGAGATTTGAAAAAAGGTTTAGTAGCTGATTTATCAGTATATAGTGATGATGACATTTACAAATCATATAATAAATCTCTTATGGATCAGTTGAATTATTACGGATTCCAGGCAGGACTTCCATCATATACAATTCCACATGGTATCTGGGTAAATAAAGCATTGGCAGAAGATCATAATATCAATGTTCCAGATCCTGATTGGGATATTGATGAGTTTACAAGATTTGTAAAGAAAGCAGATGGAAAGACTTTCTGGGGAGCAAAGGGAACACCTTTAAATATCGTAAGTATGGGATGTGACAGCATTAATAAATCAATCTCAGAAAACGACACAGTAGATTTAAATAGCGATCAGGTTAAGTCATTGCTTCAGTACTTACCAAAGTGGGCTGAGGTTTCAATTGATGTAGCAGATGGTGCTGGTAACCTTACAAAGGATATCGTTGCAGAATCAAGTGCATATTCATGGTTCTATTTCTGTAATAACAGAACATTAGTAAACTTTGAAGATCCATGGTTCCTGACAGCAGGTGCTGATGAATCAGCGAAGGAAAGTGATGCATACATTAAATCAAATGATTGGGATTTCTATCCATATCCAAGTACTGATTATGCTGAGAATACAATTCAGTTAGTAATGGATCCTATCTGTTTACATAATTATGCGTTAGATGACAAGAATCCTGAAATGAGCAAAGAGGAAAAAGCAAAACTTGATGTAACATATACATTTGCTTCATTCTGGACAGCAACAACACAGGCTAAACAGGCTATTTTTGATCAGGAATGGTCAGAAAACGGTCAGATTAAAAAGGCTGCAGGTGATACACTTCCTGTAGTAACTGGTGAACTTTACAATCAGCAGATGGATATCTGGAACAGCCTTGATGCTCACAAGCTTTACAAAGATAAAGAAGGATGGAATAAAGTTCTCGAAATCTACAAAGAAGGAAAAACTTGGGATTATATTGATAAATGTTGGTATTCAACAGTTACAGAAAATGGTGAGTCAAAAGCTACATTGTTTGAATGGGTAAACTGTGGTCAGGAAAGCGTAGCAGGAGCTTGGTTTACAGATAAGAACTGGGCAGATAATGTTAAATCAAGATTGTCTGACTGGAACACATCATGTAACAAGAGAATTGAAACTGCTAAGAAACAGTTACAGGATGCATTAGTTGAATATTATAATTTTGATTCAGCAAAGTTCAAATAAAAAGTTCTGAAATAGAATTTATTACTAATCAAATAAACAATTGCGGAACTGCCAATTGAGTGGTTCCGCTTTTGTGGCAAATAGAAAGGACAACAATGAAGAGAAGAATAATTACTATTGTAATTGCATTGGTAGTCATTGTTGCGGCTGTATGTGCACTGACTCTCACCGGTGGTGAGGCTACATATATTAAGGATGTAGACAGCCAAAAACTAGATGAAGCATATAAATTGTTAAATACATCATATTTAGATAAAGGCGAAGAGGCAGAGGTGTATTATACAGATTACATAAAACAGCACACTGAAGCAGGTCAGGGCAATTATGATGCAGTATTAAACAATGGCGTTGATGCAAAAAAGTATTATCAGAGGAATAAAACTAATGATTCTGTTCCGGAAAAAGTAAAAGATTACAATGGACAGATGAAAGAATTAGATTATAGAGATGTTGCGGAATATAAAGTAAATGTTGCAAAAGCTGGTCTTTATTATCTCAATCTCGACTATATTTCTGTTGGAAATTCATTGTCAGATTATACAATTAGTACATCTGTAAATGGAAAGCAGCAATATACAGAAATGAAAACTATTGCATTACCTATTATATGGGAAGATGCGGGAAAAGCTGATTTTGTTGGCAGTGATGACAAAAAGAAGTTTCCTGTAGATAGTTATGGAGATGAAATGGCCCCAAGTCAGAATAGGGTACAGGAGTGGATAAATACATACATTTATAACAACACTTATGTCTCAAGTACTCCTTTAGTATTTGACTTGAAAAAGGGTGAGAATATTATTCGAATTGAAAATGTTTCTTCAGGTGGTTTGGCGCTTGGAAACATGAAGGTTGAAGCGGCAACAGACAACAATATTTCGTATAAAGAATATGCAGCAAAACACAGCGATGCAGAACTTGTAAAAGACTCAGAGAATGCATTAGAGATTGATGCTGTATATTATTCAAAGAAAAATTCTACAGATGCTATTTATGGCACTGAAGCAAAAGATTCACTTACAAGATTCAACATAGATTATGAAAAATTAAATACATTAGGATGGGCAGCAGCAGGTATTGAAGTTACATATACATTCAATGTAAAGAAAACAGGTAATTACAATATCACATTCCATTACAGTAATGGCAAAAAGGAGTTTCAGGCATTTGAAACTATTAAACTGGATGGACAGGTTCCGTTTAAAGAGTTATATAACTATGCATTTGAACCGGTTTCATCGGGATATGATAATGTAACATTAGCAGACAAAGATGGGAAGAGTTATAACTTCTACTTAACTGAAGGGGTGCATACTATTTCTATCAAGCAGGAAAATCAGCCGGTAATGGAAGCATACACATATGCTTTAATTATGCAGAAACATATAACAGATTTTCAGTTGGAGATTACAAAGATAACAGGTAGCGATGTTGATACAGAACGTAACTGGAAGATGACAAAGTATATTCCAAATATTATGAAATATCTGGAGTCTTATGAAACAATTATCCAGCATATCAGATTTTTGTTACAGGATTATTCACCAAATGGAAATAGTGGCGCAATTTTGACATATTTGGATCAGGCAGAAGAGTATATTGAGACAATGAAGGAATATCCGGATGATATTGCTCTTCATACTGCAGAATTAACAGGTGCAGACAACTCAATTTTAGTTGCGTTGAGTAATTTTACAACAGAGGTAACATCTAATGACTTTACACTAGATAGAATTTATATTACTGGTAATGAAGGTCAGGTTGGAAGAGCTAATTCATCTATGGGAGGTTCTTTATGGACATCTATTAGAACTCTTGTAAATACTTTCACATCTGAAAAGTATGCTACAACAGTGGAGGATGATGAAAATACAATTACTATCTGGGTTAACAGGGCGATTACTCATGTTGATTTATTACAGAAGATGGCAGACACAGAGTTTGTTCCATATTATAAGGAAAAGACAGGAAAAGATATTAAGGTCAAAGTATCTACTATGCCTGATGTAGGTAAATTAACGTTGGCGATTGCAGCTGATGAAACACCGGATATTGCATTAGGACTTATGTCATACGTACCGTTTGATTTGTCAAGCCGTGGTGCTTTATATGATTTATCCCAGTTTGATGATTTCTGGACAACAGCAAGAAGATTCCCGACAGGTGCATTTGTATCTTATGTATATAATGAAGGAGTATATGCTGTGCCGGAAACTACAGATTTTAATACGGTAGTTTATAGAACAGATATATTTGAAAGTTTAGGACTTGAAGTTCCTGATACATGGGAGGAGCTAATTGATATTCTTCCAACATTACAGAGATATGGTATGAACTTCTATCATAATATCGCTAATGGACAGACAGGATATAAATGGTTCTACCAGACAGCTCCGTTGGCGCTTCAAAATGGTGGCGAACTATATGTTCAGGATGATAAAGGACTCGTTACAACTGGTATTGACACAAAGAAATCTGTAAAAGGCTTACAGTTATTAGGAGATTTATTTACAAAGTATTCCTTGGAGACATCAGTACAGAACTTCTTTAATTCTTTCAGATATTCTGTAAATCCTATTGGAATTATAGGTATGGAAGATTATACATTGATTAAGAATGGCGCTCAGGAATTGAATGGTAAATGGGCTATCTCAAAATATTTGGGAACAGAACAGGAAGATGGACAGATTAACAGAACGTTCGTTGCAAATGGTACAGGTGGTGTTATCTTTAAGGGAACAAAGAAGAAGGATGCATCTTGGGAGTTCTTAAAATGGTGGACGAGTAAAGATGTTCAGACAGAATATACATATACACTTCGTTCTTCTTATGGAAAAACATTCTTCTGGTTATCAGCGAACAGAGCGGCATTGGAAAATAATCCGATGGACGAGGCTGACAAGAAGATTATTACAGAACAGGTAAATTGGGTTACAGACGTAACAAGAACACCAGGTCAGTACCTGCTTGAAAGAACCATCTCAAACATATGGACAACTATGGTATTTGATGGCACATCGGCTCAGGTAGCAACAGATGAAGCCAAGAACGATGTAAATAAAGAGATTGTGCGTAAAATGCAGGAACTTGGATACTATGATGCAAATGGTAAAATGGTTAAAAAATTCAAGTTACAGGGTTATGACTGGATTAAACAAAATCAGGAGAATGCAAAAGCAAATCCGGAAGAGGAGGTAAAGGCAAATGAGTAGTGAAGCTGTAGCTGTAAAAAAAGCGAAAAGTTCAAAGAAATTTACTCAGACTGAAGGATTCCATTCATTTTTACTTTTACTTCCTTATGGTTTGTTATTCTTTGCATTTATCTTATTGCCGATTATTATTGCAGTAGGATTGTCTTTTACATATTTTGATGTTATTAATACTCCATCTTTTGCAGGAATGAGCAATTATATAACATTAATAACAGGTGACGAAGTATTTATGAAATATGTTCTTCCGAATACCGTACTTTATGCTTTAGTAGTAGGTGTCGGTGGATATGTATTATCATTTATCATGGCATGGATTCTGGCGCAGGTTACTCCAAGAGCCAGAACCTTGTATGCTCTTGCGATGTACACACCTTCTATGGTAGGTCAGATTATGATTCAGGTTATCTGGAAAACAATCTTTTCCGGTGATCAGAGTGGTCTTGCAAATGCATATTTGCAAAAACTCGGAATTATTAATCAGCCGATACAGTGGTTGATTTCTTCGGATTATTTTATGATTATTATGATATTTGTATCACTATGGTCATCTATGGGTATTGGATTCTTGTCCATGCTTTCCGGTATTATGAATATCGACCAGGAATTATATGAAGCTGCATATGTAGATGGTATTAAGAATAGAGCACAGGAAATTATCTATATTACGGTACCGTCTATGAAACCACAGATGTTATTCGGTGCGGTTATGTCGATTGTAAACGCATTTAACATGGGATGGATTGGTGTGGCGTTAGCAGGAGCTAACCCAACTCCGGAATATTCCGGTCAGTTGATTGCAAACCATATTGATGATTTCGCATTTGTACGATACGAGATGGGTTATGCGGCAGCAGTTTCCGTAGCACTCTTATGTCTGGTATGGGTATGTAGTCAGGTAGCAAACAAATTATTTACAGAAAAAGATGAGTATTAGAAAGGAGGAAAAGTAAATGGCAAATTTTCAAGGTAATAGAATTAATCCTTCAAGATTTTCAAAAGGACAATTAAAATTCCATGCTATCGCGTTTCCTTTATCAATATTCATGATTATTCCTGTAATCTATTTGATAAATCAAGCGTTTAAGCCGTTGGGAGAATTATTTAGATTCCCACCAACAATTTTTGTACAGAATCCGACAATGGATAACTTTAAGAATCTCTTAAATCTGGCAGGTTCCACAGGTATTCCGATGTCGAGATATTTCTTGAATTCATTGATTGTAACAGTGTTGACAGTAGTGTTGAACTTAATTATTACAATTATGGCAGCCTATGTTTTCTCAAAGAAAAAATTCAAGATAAAAGGTGCTTTATGGGAAGTAAATCAGATGGCTCTTATGTTTGTAGCTACTGCGGTTGCGATTCCAAGGTACTTAATTATAGTAAATATTGGTGCATACAATACATGGTTTGCCCATATTCTTCCATTGATTGCCATGCCGGTAGGTTTATTCCTGGTTAAACAGTTTGTGGACGGTATACCGGATGCCCTGATAGAGGCAGCAGTAGTAGACGGGGCAGGAGACATAACGATTTTGAGAAAAGTTATCATTCCTCTTACAAAGCCGGCTCTTGCAACTTCGGTAGTGCTGACATTCCAGCAGGTATGGGGCAACGTTGAAACATCAAATAACTATATAACAAACGAAGCATTAAGAACGTTAACATATTATGTAAACTCCATTGGTGTTAATAATGCGGTAGCAGCAGCCGGTATGGTTGCGGCGGCCAACCTGATAATGTTTATTCCAAACCTGGTAATATTCATTTGTATGCAGTCTAAGGTTATGAACACAATGGCAAGCTCAGGTATTAAGTAAGGAGGCAGAAGATGAAGAAGATATTAAACAAATCATTAGTTCTGTTCCTGGCACTTACATTTGTAGTAATGTCAGTGCTTCCTGTTTCAGCCTCTCAGGCAACAAGTTATTCGTACACATTAGATGATGAAGGGGACTTGGTAAGAACACAGGATGCTTATCTACCGGACAGAACAATTACAGATTTAGGATTACAAAATCCTGAAGACATGGTTATTGATGAAAATAACTTTGTGTACATTGCTGATACAGGCAATGCGAGAATTGTAGTTTACAATTTAGATACAGAAAAAGTTGTTAAGATTTTAAATAAAGACAGCGTAAATGATAGTAAATTTAGTGGATTTAAAAATCCAAAAGGAATTTACAAAACTAAAGATGGTGAGTTGTATATTGCCGATACAGGTGCAAAAACAGTTTTCCGTTTTGACAAAAATTATAAGTATGTGAGACAGTATAATAAGCCGACAGCACCAATTTTTGCTGATACAAACTATGAGCCTAGTAAGGTGGCTGTAGATAGTGGAAACAACTTATACATTGTTTCAGAAGGTGTATATGCCGGTGTAATTCAGTTGGCGAATACAGGTGAGTTTTTAGGATACTTTACTTCTAATAAATCACGTCTTACACCACAGCAGATGTTCCTGAAATTAATTTATACAAAGGAACAGGAAAAAAATTCAGAATTATTAAATACATTGCCATCAACATTCTCTAATGTTTATGTAGATGCAGAAGGTACAGCCTATTCAACATGTATGGGTACTGGTGATGATTTGTTAAAGAAACATAGTACAGATGGTACAAATATGTTTAACAATCCAATTACAACATCAGATGCATTAACAGATGTTACAGTAGATAAAAATGGTGTTATTTATACTTGTGATACAAAGGGATTTATCTGGATTTATACAAAGGCAGGGGAAGTAATCTTTAACTTTGGAGAACAAGCTGAAGATAAAGATGTTTCCGGACTGTTTTCATCCCTTACAACGATTGCTATTGATAAAGAAGGAAACATCTGGACAGCAGATGGAGAAAAAGGTTTCTTACAGTCGTTTACACCGACAGAATATGCGACAACCATATATACTGCTTTAAAGGAGTATGAAAATGGTGATTATGAAGAGGCGTTAAAGGACTGGAGTTATGTATTAAGACTGAATCAGATGTCTGTGCTTGCCCACAATGGTGTGGCAAAGGCATACTTCAACTATGAAGAATATGATAAGGCAATGGAACATTTTGAAATTGCCGGTAATAGAGAAGGTTATTCAGATGCATTCTGGGAAGTACGAAATAAATCTTTACAGAAGAATTTAAGTACAGCTTTAATTATTATTATCATTCTTGTTGCATTAAAGATTGTAATTGGACTGATTGACAAAAAGAAAGTAATCAGAAAGAAACGCAAGGCATTGGGACAGAAACTTAAAAATATGCCTGTCATAGGAGAGATTGGATATGCATTTAAGTGTGCAAAACATCCAATTGACAGATACTATGATATCCGTGTAGGAAAGAATGGTTCGCCACTTGCAGCATTAATTATATACATTGTATTCTTTGGTGTTTATATGTGGTATCAGACAGGTAAAGGTTTTATTTATCAGTATACAGATGTAGAAGATATGGATATGGGAGCAGTTGTTGTAGGATTTTTTGCAATATTAATACTGTTTATTATCTGTAATTATCTTGTAACATCTATTACAGATGGTGATGGAACATTAAAACAGGTATTTATGATTCCGGCATACGGAGTGATGCCTGCAATGTTCAGTATGTTGATTACAATTGGAATGTCGTATGTTTTAACATATAATGAATCATTTATTTTAACAGTTGTTATGTTAATTGGTGTCGGCTGGTCTCTTGCAGTTATTTTTGAGGGACTTGCAACAGTACATGATTATGACTTTAAGAAAACAGTTCTCAGTTTAATCATCACAGTAGTGTTTATGTTAATTGCAGCAATTGTAGTTCTCGTAGTAATAATCATGTGGGAGAAGTTATATGACTTCTTATTAACAGTAGGAAAGGAGATAATAAGAAATGTTACAGGCTCGTAGAAAAAGTAAATTAAAAGTTACAGTCCTTGTTGTTAGTATCTTATGTGTCCTTTCATTAGGTGTGGCAGTTGGTGCGGCATTCTTGAATACAAACAGGGATACAAGACCGGCTCCTGATAAAGTAACATCAGATATGAAAGTTACTTCTGCATATCAGTTTTTATGTCAGGTTGGAGATTACAAATATTATTTCCGCGATGACAGGGATATAATTGCAGTAGAAAATACAAAGACAGGATATGTATGGAAGACAGGTATTGATACACCGCTTCCATCACAGATAGAGGAAGCATTTGATATTGTCAAGGATGCAAAAGAAAGCGGAAGCAATGAAGATATCATTGACTATGCTGATGAGTTAGACCTTGAAGGAACGGATGCACAGAAAATTAGACAGGTGAAGGAAATTGCAAACTCACCGATTGATTCTTCTTTCCAGAATGATCAGTACGCAGCGTATTCGAACTCGTTATTGACAGTGGAATACTTTACCGGAAGTGGTAAGAGTATGAAAACTACCAGAGTTTCATCTGCTGCAGAAGATGACAAAGAAGGAACGTCAGGACTACAGGTAGAAGATGAAGCAAAGCACATTTATAAGTTAGAATGTAAATTTGCTTTAGATGACAAAGACTTAGGAGTTAATGTATACATTACCTTTGGTGAAGATGGAAAGATTAACTATAGCGTGCCATATAAAGAAATTACAGGTGATGCTATGGGTCAGATTAGTAAAATGGTTATTACACCATTCCTTGGAGCCAGTGGTGGTGCGTTAAAGTACTTTGACAATAAAGAAGAAGACTGGGTAAATGTAAAAGCAAATAAGATTACACCAGGTTATGCGTTAATTCCGGATGGAAGTGGCTCATTAATCCGGTTCCAGGAAAATAAGGCAAAATTTACAGCATATGAAGGTGCGGTATATAATGATGACCCATCAAAACAGTTGACATATAAGTCCGTGGCAGATGATGTTGTTCCGGTAAAAGATCCGACAATGCCAGTATTTGGTATTTCTCATGGTGATGGAACTCAGGCAGCTTTTGTAGCATATGCAGATAAAGGTGATGAGTATATGACACTGAATGCAGTGCCAGCATCAACAGATGAAGGTGAAATCAGATATACATATGCTTATGCCGGATTTACATATAATTCAGAGTTTTATCAGGTTATTAACCAGGCAGGGGAGTCTTACAGAAAAGTACAGGATGAACCGAATAAGTTTGATATTGATTTAACATATCAGTTCTTAAGTGGCGATGGAAGTGATGGAACACCATCAGCAGATTATGTCGGTATGGCAAAGGCATATAGACAGCATCTGATTGACGAGAAGGTTTTGACGGAAATAAAACAGGAAGGAAAAGACATTCCTATCAGAATAGATTTCCTGATGTCAGATTCCAAGAAAGGTGTATTTTCTACACAGGAAGTTGCAGTCACATCTGCAAAAGATGTGGATGAGATTTTAGAAAAGCTTTCAAAAGATGGTATTCAGAATATTAATTCCGGTCTGATTGGATGGCAGAGTGGTGGTGAAACCATGGCAAAACCAAATAGTACAAGCATATCGGGAAATGTAGGTTCTAAATCAGAGTTTGAAGATTTAATGTCAAAATACGCTGAAAAAGGCATTGATATCTCATTCTCAAGAGAATTTACAACAATTAATGAAGACATGATAAGTTATTACAATAATGCAGCAAAGCATTTAAATACAAAGTATCTGGAAGTAGACCAGTCAACGGTTCTTCCAAAGAATGTACCTGTTGCAGAGTTTGGGTATGCATTACCAAAGAAGACAGCTTCATGGATTACAGATTTATATGAAGATTTGGGTGATTACAGTAAATCATTTACGATCGACGGTGCGTCTGATATATTGGTAAGTTCTTATGACAGTGATGGTGTTGAGAATACCGTAACAGATGCTATTGGATATTATCAGGATGCAATCGAAAAGATAAAGAAGAATGGTACAAAAGCAAATCTGGTATCACCAAATAAATATTTGTGGAAATATACAGACCGTTATTTACAGTCAACAGTAGGAACTTCACAGTATGTATATGAAACAGATACAGTTCCGTTTTTACAGATGGTACTTCATGGAACAATGGAAGTATATGCACCATATGCAAACTTCTCGTTCTATAGTACAACAGACCAGTTAAGAATGATTGATTATAATATTAATCCTTCATTTGTATTAACAAAGAAACCATCTTATTTATTATCAGCAACAAAATCTTCAGATTATTATTCAACAGAGTTTGAACAGTACGAAGAACTGGTAAAGAATATTTATGCAACAGTAAATAAACCATTATCACAGGTAATTGGTTACAGTTGGACTGGAAGAAAAGTTCTGCAAGATGGTGTAATTGCCAATACATATGAGAAAGATGGAAATATAAAGACGGTTATTATCAACTATACAGAAGATGAAGTAACTGTAAATGGCAACAAAGTGGCAAAATTAAGTGCCGCAGTTGTGGAAGGAGGTGTTCAGTAATGGCTGAAGAAATGAAGAAAACAGCGAAAGTGAAGGCAACTCCTCAAAAAGAAAAAGTTTCTAAAGTAAAAGAAACAAAGAATAAAAAGATGAGAACATATCAGCAGAGACAGGACAGAGCAGGTTATATGTTCATGATACCTTGGATTGTTGGTTTTGTAGCATTTACATTGTTCCCTTTATTCTTTACAGTATATTTGAGTTTTACAAACGTAAAGACAACAGCGCTTGGATATGATTTTGAGTTTACAGGTGTGAAAAATTACATTAATGCTTTTGTAGGCAATAATGAGTTTTTACCGGCAGTACTCAGTTACCTGCAGATGATTATTCCATACACTTTTATTGTAGTGGTTTTATCATTTATCATTGCTTATTTATTATCAAAGATTAAAACAGGTAAGGGTATTTTAAGAACATTATATTTCTTACCGGTAGTAATTATGTCAGGTCCGGTTATGGAGCAGATAATGACAGTACAGTCTGCAGGAGAGACTGCTTCTGCTGCGGAACAGCTGGCGGCGGCAAACGAGCAGGCAACAGCTTACTCAAATATTTTTATTATGCAGATTATTGAAAGTTATTCTTCGGGACTGGCACATGCACTTGCAGGTATTTTTGATCAGTTGTCCATTATACTTTGGTTTACAGGTATTCCGATTGTATTATTTATCAATGGATTACAGAAGATTAACGGTAGTATTTATGAGGCAGCAAAAATTGACTCAGCCAATGCATGGCAGATTATGTGGAAGATTACCATTCCAATGTTGAAGCAGACAGGATTAATTATTACAGTATTTACAGTAATTCAGCTTGGTATGTTTGGTTCTATCAATCCACTGTACAGCCTGATTGAAGAAAAAACCGGTGAAACCGGTACAGGACTGGGATTTGCAGCAACATATGCATGGATTTACAGTATTATTGTATTGATTATTGTGGGATTTGTCTTTGTATTATTTAAAGATAGAAAGCCAAAAGATATTAAAGCAAGACAGAAACAGGAAAAGAAACTGAAAAAACTGGAAAAGCAGCAGAAGAAGAGACTTGCTGCACAGAAGAGACATCAGAAGAAGGAGGCAAAGTTATATGGCAAATAAAAATAGTACAGCAAAGAAACTTGATTTGTCAGTATTAAAGAAGTTTAACTTTGCTAAGTTCAAAAGATTTAAAGGTGTTCAGATTGTTTCAAAGATAGCAATTTATTTTGTACTTATATGTATTGGATTTATCTTTTTGGAGCCAATACTTGAGATGTTGTCAAAGTCAATTATGCAGGCAAAGGACTTAATTGACCCATCCATTACATGGATTGCAAAACATGCGACATTTGATAACTTTAAAAATGCAGCAGCAACATTAAGTGTACCAGGTTCGCTTTTAAATTCCGTCTGGTTCTCAGCATTGCTTGCAATCTGTCAGACGGCGGTTTCAGCAACGACTGCATTTGCGATGTCCAGATATACATTTAAGGGACGCAATTTCTGGTTCATGATGTTAATTATTGCATTTATTATACCAATTCCATTGGTAACAATTCCTAGAATTATTGTATTTACGACAGTAGAGAACATTATTGGATTTAAACTGATTAATACAGTAGTTCCGCAGATATTAATGTCTGTGTTAGGACAGGGTGCATACTCAACGATGTTGATATTGATATTCTACAACTTCTTTAATATGATTCCGAAGTCATTGGATGAAGCAGCAATGATTGATGGAGCAGGTTCATTGAAAGTGTTCTATCACGTAGCGATACGTTTATCTATATCAACAATTCTTGTAGTATTCTTGTTCTCGTTTGTATTTAACTGGAATGAGACTTATACTACAAATATAATGACAGGTGATTCACTTACATTGCTGCCTGGAAAACTGGCAATGTTTGATAATGGTATGGCATCTACCGGTAATTCGGTTAATGAGGCGAACAGAATGGCGGCAACCTTAATTGCCATAGCACCATTATTGTTGTTATATGCATGTGTACAGAAGCAGTTCATTGAAGGTATCGAAAATACCGGTATCACAGGTGAATAAGATAACAGGAGACAGGAATCAAAAGATTCCTGTGTCTCCTCAATATTTATAAACGAGAGGGTAAAACTATGAAGATGATGAAGAAAGTATTATCTATTGTTTTAGCATTGGCAATGGTTGTTACAGTGATTTCAATGAATCCTACAGAGGCTAATGCAAAAGTAACAATCCAATCAGGTAAAAAAATCACTTTAACGATTGGGAAAACTGAAAAAATTTATGTAAAACAAAAAGGTGCAACATTTAAAACAAGTAATAAAAAAGTTGCAACAGTTAACAAAAAAGGTGTAGTAAAAGCAATTGCTCCAGGTAAATGTAAAATTACAATTAAAGTTGGAAGCAGTAAAGCAACCTCAAAGGTAACAGTAAATTTGGCAAATGTTAAAATAACATCGGCTGAGCCTATCTCTGTGAATGGTGCTAAATTAACTTGGAAAAAGGTTAAGGGAGCTAAGGGTTATTATGTATACCGCTCAACAAAGAAAAATAGTGGGTATAAGAAAGTTGCAACAGTAAAGAAAACGAATGCAACAATTAAGAATTTGGCTCTTGGTTATACACATTACTTTAAAGTGAAGGCATACAATGCTAAGAAAAAAGTAAGCGCAAAGTATTCAAATCTAAAGAGTGTAAAGACATATAAATTAGTATGGTCTGATGAGTTTAATGGTACTTCTTTAGATATGAGTAACTGGACTTATGAGACAGGACATGGACAAGGTGGCTGGGGAAATCAGGAGTTTCAGGAGTATACAGCAGGCAAAAATATTAAGTTTGAGAACGGAAGTCTTGTAATTATTCCTAGATGGGTTCAGCAACCAGGAAAGAAGGATGAATATACTTCTACAAGAATTAAGACAAAAGGTAAGAGAGAATTCAAGTATGGCAGAATGGAAATCAGAGCTAAGGCTGCAAAGGCAAGAGGAACATGGTCTGCAGGATGGATGTTAGGTGATGGTACAGGTGATTCCAGAGGTTGGCCATATGATGGTGAGATTGATATTCTTGAAGCGATGAATGGCGGAGTGCCACAGACAATTCACTGTGAGTATTTTAACAATCAGTCATGGTCACATGGAAATAAGAATTACCAGACAGGATTAACACAGGCACAGTGTGCAGAGAAATACCATACATATGGAATTATATGGACAGATAAATACATCCAGTTTACAGTAGATGGTGTAAATAAAGGTAAATATGATCCAAGTATCTACAACAAGAGTATTTACGATAAAGTATGGGGTGGAGAGTTTGATCATCCGTTCTTCTTTATCTTAAACTGTGCGATTGGTGGAAATGCAGCAGGTCAGGTTACAACAGATGGATGGAATTTAGTAAAGAATACTGCAACAGAGAAAGTATATGAAGATTACTTCTATATCGACTATGTAAGAGTATATCAGTAAAATGTAGAGAAGGTGAAAAGCAGACATGAAACTTTATGTCTCACGTCTGCGGTTCACTTTGAATGAATGAAAATGGGAGGTTATTGTATGGTTACAATAAAGGATGTTGCCCGCGAAGCAGGTGTTGCTATATCCACAGTATCAAATGTATTTAACAATGCAGATATTGTAAGCGAAGAGACAAAACAAAGAGTATTGGATGCAGTAGAAAAACTTCATTACATACCGAATATGAATGCGAAGTTATTAAAGTCCAATAGAAAAAATACAATTGGCCTCTTTTTAACAAGTTTACAAGGTGATTTCTATAAAGTATTAACTCAGGCAATTCATCTGCAGTGTAAGTTAAATAATTACTTATTAAATATCTATGTAAGTAATGATAATTCACCGGATGAAATTTACAGAATGATTATTGCGTCAGGTGTTGCTGGAGCTATTATATACCATGAAGATTTGACAGGAGATTATGTGAAACGAATTGCTACAGTTAATATTCCGATGGTGTTCATCGACAGAGAAAGCAAAGGAAAAAATATTTCGGGTGTTTTAGTTGATGACAGACTAGGAGCTTCTATGGCAGTAGATTATCTGGTAAAATTAGGTCATAAACGAATTGGTTATATGCATGGAAATGACTCGGGAGATGACAGGCATCGTTATCAGGGATATGTGGATATGATGCAGCGAAACAATCTACCAATAGATGAAGACATTGTTTTAAGAGGCTATTATGAGGAAGCATTGGCGTATAGTGAGATGCGTTCAGTGCTATCAAGTGGAATTAAGTTGCCGGATGCAATGTTCTGTGCCAATGATGAAATGGCATGGGGATGCATCAAGGCATTTCAGGATGTTGGAATAAAGGTTCCAGAACAGATAAGTGTCATAGGGTATGATGATAGTACAATTAGTGAGTACTATAGTGTCCCACTGACAACAGTACACAGCCCAATTACAGAAATGGGAAGTGCAAGCGCAAATGAACTTTTCAGATTATTAAATGATGAAGGAGATAAGGGTGGAACAGTCACCAAACTTTCACCGAAAATGGTTTACAGAAGTTCATGCGGAAAACGCAAGTAGAAGGAGATTATTATGGAGAATTATAGACTTGAAGGACAGACATTTGTAATTGATGATTATGATAAAATGCCGGCTTTTTCAAGCTTTTTACCAGGCCTTGCTGGTGTAAAAGGTATCCCAATGTGGACATTTTATACAAACAGAGGACAGGGAATGAATAGTTTTGGTGTTGATAATAAGGGCAATGCCATAATGGAGTTTAATTCAGCAAATACAGCTTTTGAAAATACAGCAGTAAAAGGTTTTAGAACTTTCTTAAAAATAGACGGTGAATATTATGAGCCATTTTTCAGATATGAAAAAGAAGCAAAACGTCAGATTAGAATGAATAAGAATAGTTTTAAAATTATTGAGACGAATGAGAAATATGGGATTGAGGTTACAGTAAATTATTTTATTCTTCCGAATGAAAGTATTGGTGCTTTAATCAGACAGGTATCTGTAAAAAATATTTCAGATACTGCAAAGGAGATAGAGGTTATTGATGGACTTCCAAAGATTATTACATTTGGAATTTCTAATGGAGAATTTAAAGAAATGTCAAATTTGTTTAAGAGTTGGGCATTTATCAAAAACTTGGATAACAAAGTTCCATATTACACATTAAGAGCTTCTAAAGATGATTCCGCAGAAGTATCAGAAATTGAAGGTGGTTACTATTATCTGACAATCAGAGATGGTAAGTTACAGGATGTTATCTACGATATTGATACTGTGTTTGGATATGATTTATCACTTATGACACCAGTAAAATTTATTGATGGTGGAATTGATGAAGTAAAAGCAAAGAAACAGTGTTTTGCAAATAAAGTACCATGTGGATTTACTCCATTTAAAGAAAGTGTAGCTGCAGGTGAGGCAATCACATTTGACACAATGATGGGATTTGCAGGTTCAGAAGAACAGATAAATGCAAAATTGGATACATTCACAAAACCGGGATATATTGCTGATAAGTTTGTGGAGGCAGAGGAACTGGCTGACAGTTTTACATCAGATGTTAAGACACATACAGCAGCAGGCAAGTTTGATCAGTACATCGAGCAGTGTTATCTGGATAACTTCCTTCGTGGTGGTTACCCATACGTTTTAAATAAAGACGGTAACAAGTCTATTATTCACTTATTTAGCAGAAAGCACGGAGATCCGGAGAGAGATTACAACTTCTTTTCTATTGCCGCTGAATATTATTCACAGGGTAACGGAAACTTCCGTGATGTTTCACAGAACAGAAGAAATGATGTATTCTTCAATAAAGATGTTGGAGAATTTAACGTAAAGACATTCTTTAGTTTAGTACAGGCAGATGGTTATAATCCATTGGAAGTAAGACCAAGTCTATTCAACGTAACATCTGGAAAAGAAGCAGATGTTCAGGCTTATGTAAAAGAAAACATTAATGGTGATGCTTCTGCGATTGAAAAAATTGTAGCAGGCAAGTTTACACCAGGTCAGATTTCAAATACAATTGCAAAACTTGGTTTGGATGTTAAGATTGATGACGGTGATTTCATTGCTGAAATCTTAAATAACTGCGACCAGAATATTGAAGCAGGATTTGGTGAAGGTTATTGGAGTGACCACTGGGATTACAATATGGACTTAGTTGACAATTACTTAAGTGTTTATCCGGATAAACTAAATGAATTATTGTTTGAAGATAAAACATACAAGTTCTATGACAGTGTTGCTTTCGTTGTACCAAGAGATGAGAAATACGTTATCAATAAAAAAGGCGATGTACGTCAGTATGGTATGGAAGTAGAAGATGCCGATAAACTTGCACGTCCAGGATTTAACAAGTGGGCAACGAACTGGTTAAAGACAAAAGACGAAAATATCTATCACACAACATTAGCAGTTAAAATGGTAATTCTTGCACTTAGCAAGTTTGCACAGCTTGATGTTGACGGTATTGGTGTAGAAATGGAAGGTGGAAAACCGGGATGGAATGATGCCATGAATGGATTGCCTGGATTATTTGGTTCAGGTACACCGGAAACATTTGAATTAAAGAGATTAGTAAGCTTTATTACAGAAAACTTTGCAGGTGATGGCGAAGTTGTTATGCCGAAGGAAATTGCTCAGTACATGGATGATGTAAAGGCTGCTCTTGATGAGTATAACGCCGGAGCATTGAGTGATTTTGCATACTGGGATAAGGTTGCTACAATTAGAGAAAACTACAGAGAGAGCGTAAAACTTTACTTTAGTGGAGAGGAAGCAACAGTTTCTAAAGCTCATATTGTAGAAGTATTTAATGCATTTGCTGAAAAGATTGAAAAAGGTATTGAAAAAGCTATAGAAATGGGTAATGGATTAGTTCCTACATATATTACTCATGAAGCTGTTGATTTTGAACCTGTAGTAGATGCAAATGGAGAGGCTGTTATCAGCCATTATGGACTTCCAAAGGTAAAGGTTAAGGAATTTAAAGCAGTGCCGTTACCATACTTCTTAGAAGGTCCGGCTCGTATGATGGGTTATGTAGACACAGATACAGCAAGAGAGATGTATGGTAAAGTAAAGGAAACAGGTCTTTATGACCAGAAACTGGCAATGTACAAGACTTCTGCTTCTATAGAAGAATGTTCTATGGAAAATGGCCGTTGTCGTGCATTTACACCGGGCTGGCAGGAAAGAGAAAATGTATTCCTTCATATGGAATATAAATACATCCTGGCTATGATTAAAGCAGGACTTTATGATGAATATTATGAAACAATTACAAGAGCGTTGATTCCATTCTTAGATCCAAATATGTATGGAAGAAGTACTCTCGAGAATTCATCATTCCTTGCTTCTAGTGCAAACCCTAATGAAGATATTCACGGAAGAGGTTTTGTTGCAAGACTTTCCGGTTCCACAACAGAAATGATTTCTATGTGGATTGAGATGATGATGGGCGGTAAGGTATTTACATATGAAGATGGTAAGTTAGTACTGAACTTTGATCCAAAGATTGCAAACTGGCTTTTTGATGAAGGAAAAGTTACATTCAGACTTCTTTCTACATGTGATGTTACATATGTAAATAATACAGGAAAGAATACTTATGGCGAAGATGCTGCAAAGGTTTCAAAGGTTGAGATTAATGGCGAAACTGTAGCAACAGAAGGAAAGCTTGTTGGAGAGATGGCAGAGGCTGTTCGTGACGGTAAGGTTAAAGCTATAACAGTTTATTTCTGCGAGTAATGAGTCAAGAGTACATGCTTGCATGTACATTTGGCGATTGCTGCGAGAGTCAAATACCCCACTGTTTGCAGTGGAGCATTTGACTTTGAATAGAAAATATATCGTGTGTGGATTTTATCCACACACGATTTTTAATTGTTAAGAAATAGTCCCGGTATCTGATGTGTAATCGGGATTTTTTTAATATAAAAATGTATTATTAAAGAAATTTTATATGTAAAAAAGGAAGATAGAGCTGTTGGGAGAAGAAAAAATACATATAAATATGTGCTGTTAAAGCGATATTGATATGTAGAATTTGAGCATAGTGAAAAAATATTATAAATACATTTACAATGTATAGCAGAAGTATAATGTGTGTAAAAATATGGTTGTAATGAAACAATTTTATGGTATGATAAAATGAAAAGGGACATGTTAAGGAAGAAAAGGTGGAAAGAAACATTCGGCCTTGAGTTTGTGCTCGATATGGAGGCACAAGCACTTCCTCTTGAAGCATTAGGAGGCAAATTATGAGTGAGTTAAAATATTTGGATAAGATGGGAACATTTACTCTGGATAATCCGGATTTGACAAGTTACATGTATTTTCCACTGGCCAATGAAGCAGGAATGATGAGTGCGATTACTCCGGATTTGGGTGGAGATATAAAATTAGACCAGAATACGTTTCTCTTAGAGCCGGTAAGTAGTGAAAATCTACATAATAATAAATCTACAAGAAATTTTTGGGTACATGTAGAGGGAAAAGGCGCATGGTCAGTAACAGGACGTTCCAGTAAGCAGCAGGCAAAACTCTTTGATGAGGACAAGGAAAAGGTAAAGTTAACTGCCGGAATTATGTGGCATCAGGTGGAAAGGGAATCTGATGAAATGGAACTGAGAGCAGTAATGACTAGTTTTGTTCCAAATACAGAAGAGAAAGTAGAACTTACAAAGTTTGAGATTACAAATACATCAGACAAGCCGCAAACAATTACACCGACTGTGGCAGTACCGATGTATGCCCGCTCCGCGTCAAATATTAGAGATCATCGACATGTAACATCACTTCTCCATAGAACGTTTACAGTGAAGAATGGGATTATGATTTATCCAACATTGACATTTGATGAGAGGGGTCATAATAAAAACACTGTATTTTATGGTGCATTGGCAAAAGAGGATGCGAATGGTGACATGGTTTCTCCGATTAGTTTCTGTCCTGTGACAGAGGAATTTATAGGAAAAGGTGGAAACTTTGAGAACCCATATTATGTGGTGAAAAATGAACCATTACCATATCAGGCAGGAGAACAGGTAGACGGATACGAGACCGTTGCCGCAATCAGATTTCAGGATGTTACATTGCAGCCGAAAGAGAGCAGAACATATCTTATGGCTCTTGGGTATGGCGAATCAGAAGCAGAAATTACAGAAATCGGTAAGAAGTATTTAATAACAAAACATTTTGATAAACACTTAGCAGAAACAAAAGAATTCTGGCAGGAGAAAATCAACGTAAGTTATAATTCTGCAGATCCAGATTTTGATAACTGGATGCATTGGGTAAATTTCCAGCCAATGTTAAGAAGAATTTATGGATGCTCATTCCTTCCACATCATGATTACGGTAAAGGTGGAAGAGGTTGGAGAGATCTTTGGCAGGATTGTCTGGCGCTTCTGATTATGGAACCAGAACAGGTTCGTCAGATGTTGATTGACAACTTTGGTGGTGTGAGATTTGACGGAACAAATGCCACAATTATTGGTTCAAAACAGGGAGAGTTTATTGCTGATAGAAATAATATCGTAAGAGTGTGGATGGATCATGGTGCATGGCCATATTTAACCACTAGTCTTTATATACAGCAGACAGGCGATATTGAGTTCCTGTGTGAGGAGAATACATATTTTAAAGATGCACAGATTCATAGAGGCGAGGAGAGAGATGACAGATGGAATGATTCTCGTGGAAATAAGCAGATGACGATGGAGGCTGAACCATATAGAGGAACTGTTTTAGAACATTTGTTAATCCAGCATTTAACATCATTTTTTGATGTCGGGGAACATAATCACATTAAACTTCGTGGTGCTGATTGGAATGATGGTCTGGATATGGCAGATGAGCGTGGAGAAAGTGTTGCTTTTACTGCACTTTATGCCGGAAACTTAAAGAATCTTGCAAAAGATATCAGAGCTTATTCTGAAAAAACAGGAAAAGACAGTGTGTCCATTGCGAAAGAATTATTGATATTAATTCATGCGGATAAAAAGATATATGACCATATTGGAGAGAAGAATGCAGTTTTGAGCGAATATTGTGAGGCAGTACGCCATATTATCACAGGAGAGAAAGTAGAAATAAAATGCAGTGACCTTTGTGAAGTATTGGAAACTATGGCGGATTGGACAGCAAATCATATTAGAGAAACTGAGTGGACCAGTGATAAAGAAGGAAACTCATGGTTTAACGGCTATTATGATAATAGTGGAAAAGCGGTAGAAGGAGACTTTGAAAGCGGTATCCGCATGATGCTCACAGGACAGGTATTTTCAATTATGTCAGAAGTTGCAACGAAAGAACAGGTTGCAGAAATTGCAAAGACAGCAGATAAATATCTTTACGATAAGGAAATTGGTGGTTATCGTTTGAATACGGATTTCAAGGAAGTAAAAACAGACCTTGGAAGACTATTTGGTTTTGCTTTTGGACATAAAGAAAACGGTGCGGTATTCTCTCATATGGCAGTGATGTATGCAAATGCGTTATACAGCAGAGGATTTGCAAAAGAAGGATATAAGGTTATCAATACTTTATATAAACACTGTAATGACTACCAGGCAAGCGGAATTTATCCGGGAGTTCCAGAGTATGTCAACCAGAGAGGACAGGGAATGTACCATTATCTGACTGGCGCAGCCAGCTGGCTACTGCTTACAGTTCTAAATGAAATGTATGGTATTAAAGGAGAGTTGGGAGCATTAAAATTGCAGCCGAAACTTCTTGCAAAACAGTTTGCAAACGGTATGGCAAGTGCTACATGCATGTTTAGAGGTGCCAACATCACTGTTACATATCAAAATCCATTTGGATTAGAAGTAAATGATTATAGAGTAAAAGAGATTTACATTGATGGAAAATTGTATGGACAGGTAGATACCATTGCAAAAGAGGATGTAGATAAGTTGGGTGACAAGAGTCAGATTATAGCAATCTTGGGATAATAATAGTGAAAAAGAAATAAAATGAAGCGGAGGTACTCATATATGTTTGAATGGGGTAGAGCGATTTGCTATTCAGGATATAGAGAAGGACAGAGTCCGAAAACATGTACATATCCTACTTATGAACAGATTGTGGAAGACTTAAAAATTCTGGATGATATGGGATTTAAATATATCAGAATGTATGATCCTGTAAGTTATGCAGAAATGACTTGTCAGGTTATAAGGGATTTAGGGCTTAATATGAAGATGATGCTAGGACCGGATTTGATTTCTGAGGTTAATAATCCGGGCTGCCCATGGATGCAGACAAATTTTTCAGAAGAAGAGCTGAAAAAGAGAGCAGAACGTAATGATGGAAATATAGAAAAGTTGATTCGGATTGCTAATGAAAATTCTGATGTAATTAATGTTGTTTCTGTAGGAAATGAAAATACACCACAATGGGGAGCAAATAATGTTCCAGTGGAAAGGCTGATTCAATTTGCAGACAGACTCAAAGAAGGGACAGGAAAACCGGTTACATTTAATGAAGGGGCATTCGAATGGGTTCATTTGGGAGAATTGGCAGAACATTTGGATATAATTAGTTTGCATTCTTATCCATTATGGTATGGAAATACGATAGATGAGGGATTGGCAATTAATAAAGAATGGTATGCAAAAATAAAGGAAATGTATCCAGACAAATTTATTCTCTTTTCAGAAGTAGGCTGGGCTACAGATTGTGCTGATTTTAAACAAATGAGAGAAGGAGAAGCAAACGAAGAAAATCAGAAAAGATATTTTGAGGAGTTTTGGGAATGGGCGGACAGTGAAAAAATTATCTCATATATGTTTGAAGCATTTGATGAACCATGGAAGGGTGGAAGCGGGGCAAATGAGGCAGAAAAAAACTGGGGAATTTATAAAGTTGACAGAACGCCGAAATTATTATTAAGATAAAAAATATAAATTGAAATGTTTTTATAACAAAATAAAGAAGAAAAGTTCCATGTATTAATGGGCTTTTCTTTTTCTATTTTGGTTGTAAAATAATGGGAGAAATGGTTAAAAATAAAAGGGTTTTTATATTGGCGCTCTATTGAAAAGTCATAGAGAAATGAAGTACAATAGAAGCATCATTGATTGATGTATACATCGGAAATGTTTTACATCAGTTGAGTAAAGAAAAACACGAAAGGAGAAAGAAATGAAACTCAGCAAAACAATGAAAAAGTTTATGGCTGTTGTTTGTACATTTGCACTTGTAGTTTCATCTTTGGCAGTTAATAATTTTGTCAAAGCTGACGATGGAAGTTGGGCATTTACAAGTACTTCTTATCAGACAAATGCAGAAAAGACACAGTACAATATAACAGTAAATTACAGCGCATATCAGGGCGCAGAACCTGATGGATATTACTATTCAATCTATGTGGATGAAGAAGCCGATGGAAATATTGGTATTGCATCAAATGGATGGGACTGGGGAAAGGCTCAGGGAAGACATGGATTTGATACTGTTTATAAAGCAAAAGATGGAGAAGCTTTTAAACCGGGAGAGACACATAAGATTATTGTAGTTGCATACCAGAAGAATGAGGATGAAAGTTTTACAAGACTAGATTCTATTGAAACTGAAATTACACTTCCGGCAGAACTCCCAACACTTTCACAAGAAGAGCAGGAAAAGAAAGACATGGAAGATGCATGCGTTTCAGATGAAAATCTTGCAAAAGGAACAACAGGCTTTGTTTCTTGGAATGAAGATCCTGCACCAGCTCTTGTAGATGGTAATTTAGGAACAGGTACAGGAAACTCAAGTGTAAAAGGTGAAAATGATTTTATAGGTGTAAATCTTGGTGAAGTAAAAACTATCGGAAGCATTATCACAAAATTTGAGAGTGCGTGTCCGGCAGAATTTGCTGTTTACGTAGCAGGTGCAGATGGTGTATATGATGACACACCTGTAGCAACAAATACAGCAGAAGGAGTAAATCCGATTGTAAAGACAACATTTACAGCAGTGGAAGCACAGTATGTAAAGGTGGTACAGACAGTACCTTCAGGATTGTCAACAGCATATGGAATGAATGCATTTGAACTTGCAGTTTTTGCAGGAGAAAAGACTCCTGAAAATCCGGAAACAACACCGGCAGAAGTGGATACAACAACACCGGCAGAAGTGGATACAACAACACCGGAAGTAGTAGAGACAACAACACCAGAAGTAGTAGAGACAACAAAAGAGGATGAACCAGGATATGATCCGGGATTTAATCCAGCTGAACTTACATATCAGGATATGGCATGTGATGGTGGAGAAACAATTGGCTTTGCACTTCAGGAAAGCACAATTGCAGGAGTTGTTCCATATTATGAAAATAGTGGAAATACATTTAGTGTAATGTTCTCAGGAGATGCAGGAATGGTAACTGCAGTTACTGTAAATGGTCAGGAACCGGATGAAGGAGTTGTAATTGAAAAAGCAACAGGAGTTGTAAGAATTAATCCTACTAATTTTGCAGATAATGCTTATACCGTAGTTACGGCTACAGCTGAAAATGGTGAAATGACATTTGTTATTAAAAAAGGAACACCAGCAGTAGAAGAACCAGATACAACAACTGCTGAACCAGATACAACAACTGTTGAACCAGACACAACAACTGCTGAGCCAGATACAACAACAGTTGAACAGGATACAACCAAGGCACCAGTTGAAATGACATTTGAAGAAGTTGCAGGCACAGGAGCAGAGATTGTAAAAGGTAACTTTACACTTTGGATTAACGAAAGTAATACAATGGCAATTGCTGTAGATCCGGAAGATGCAAACCATATTCAAGGAAAGATTGTAAGTAATAATGGAAACTGGGATCAGTGGGGTGCAGTACAGTACAAGATTATTAAGACAGGTCTGAAAGCAGGAGAAGAGTATACAATCTCTGTAGATCTGAAAGCAAGCGATACAGATGGAGTGATCGTTACAGATGGAGATGTGGCAAGTGTTGACTTTGCACAGTCAACTGAGGCAACATTGACACGTAAAGTGGCAGCAGATGAAAATGGAGCAATTGTATTAACAGTAGGAGCAGGTCAGGTAGGAATTGGGGTTGTTCTTGATTTCTCAAATGTTGTGGTAAAAGATTCAGAAGGTAATATTGTTGAAGATAAGCCAGAAGAACCAGAAACAACAACACCAGCAGATGTAGAGACAACAACACCAGCAGATGCAGAAACAACTACAAAGACTCCTGCAACTACAGAAGTTCCAAAGACAACAACGGCACCAAAGGTAACAACTAAGAAGGTGCTTGGAAAGACAACAGTTAAGAGTGCATCTAAGAAAAAAGCTGCAACAAAGGTTAAGATAACATTCAAGAAGGTAAAGGGCGCTAAAAAGTATCAGGTACAGATTTCAAAGACAAAGAAATTTAAGAAGGTACTTGTAAAGAAAACAGTTAAAAAAGTAAAAGTTACAATCAAGAGCAAGAAAGTTAAGAAGCAGAACAAACTCTATGTAAGAGTAAGAGCTGTTGGGGCTAAGAAGTGGTCTAAACCTAAAAAGATTAAAATTAAAAAATAATATCAGCTTATGATTACTTTTGAAGAGCGATTTTTTATGAATCGCTCTTTCTTTAATTATTAACATCAAAAAATATATTTACTTGTAATAATACATAAAAAATAGTCTTTTTATTGTGCATAATAACTATAAGAAGGGGAATGGATAAGAAATATTTGGTTGTATTGCCCATGCCATTATGATAAAATGTAATTATCATTGGTACGGACACTCCGTGATGAGTAGAAAAATAGAAAGGAGATAAAATTAATGAAACTCAGTAAAACAATGAAAAAAATATGGACATATGTATGTGTGATTACAATGGTTGTAAGTTCACTTACATTTTATAATGACACATATGTAAGGGCGGCAGCTCCAGATTGGTCTGGAGTAGCTTATGCAGGAGATGGAGTTGGCGGTGGAAGTTATGCTAATAAGTATAAGTTTTACTGTGAGGACAGTAGAGTTAACTTAGTTAATATTCAGAAACCAGGGTTTGCAACAGCAGACAGTTTTTATGTAACTTTTCCTGCGGGAATTGAAAGCAGTTCTTTGGGAGAGGGAAAATATGACCCACAAGGAGCAGGTATTGCAATTCATCTAGATGCGTTTACTGCACAAGAAACAGAATTTACAGTAACAGATGCTTTAGGAACATATACATGTTATGTTTATTATGAAGATGGAGAGGGAAGCGAAGTGGCAACACCTGCACCAACAGAACCAGTTGAAGTGACTGATGGCGCAGAGATATTGAATGGAACAAAATTTACAGATGCAGATACAGAAGCAGATCCGGGTCCAAACGGATTATGGATTGAATTTGGAGGAGAATATACAAATAATGGTGATGGTAGTGTATCTGTTGCAGTTCCGGCATATGAGTCAGGAGATAATTGGGCGACACAGTTAAAGCAGAATCAGATTCAATTGAATGCGGGAAAATGGTATAAGGCTACATACACAATAACATCGGATGTTGATAAAACATTCCAGGGCATGGTTCAAAATAACTCAAATTGGGCTGTATATGCAGAAAATATTACAAAAGTGGCAGCAGGAGAAACAAAGACAGTTGAGTTTGTATTCCAGGCAACAGCAACGACCAATACAGTGTTGTTTGGTATCATGATGGGATATGTCAGTGAACCAAGTGAGGCTGCTAATGTAACAATTAGTAATGTTAGTTTGAAGGTTTATAATGAAGAGCCATCAACAGGTGAAACAAAGCCAGATACAACAGAACCTGCACCAGTGGAAAAGGGAGATATTGCTCTTTCAGGTTATAATTGGGCAATCCAGACACCAGATACAGAAGGATTTGCAACTTCAGAGTATAATGGATATGGATTTACAGTACAAGGTATTGCAGCAAATGCAGAACAGTGGAGTTATGGTGCATTGCTGGATGCTATTGCAGTTACAAATGGAGAAACTTATACATTAACATTGAATGTTAAGTCTACAGTAAATAAGGTAGTCCCAATTGAATTCACAAATGGAACAGCAATAAATAGAACAATTGCTGCAACACCAGAAGGAACAGTTTTTACATATAAATTCACAGCAAAAGCTGACACAGTAAAAATTTATATGCCATTAGGAATTAATGGGGATGATGTTGAAATAACAGATGCATACGATATTATTATCTCAGATGTTCAGTTTGATGTTACAGAACCTGATGAAACAGAACCAATGACAACATTACCGGCAGATGCAGAGGTTACAATTCTTGAACCGACATTTGCGTTTGATAATAGTACTAGTACAAAATATTATGAACTTCATTGGAATGCTGTAGAAGGTGCGGCAACATATACAGCATATGTTGATGTGGAAGATGAGGACCATATTGCAACAGCGTATCATAATAATTGGCCATTTAACAAGACAGGTCAGACACATGTTGACCATATTGCAGGAAAGCCAGGTCAGACACAGAAGTTTATTGTTGTAGCATTTGATGAAGAGGGTAAATTGCTTGCAAGAGGAATTAAGGAAGTGACAACCCCTGAATTAACAGAAGAAGAAAAAGCAGCAGCTGCTGTAGCAGCAAAGTTTAATTCAGAAGATAACTATGCAAAGGGTGCAACAGCGATTGTAAGTTCAGGAAGTAATGCACAGAATATTGTAGATGGAAATATGGCATCAAGATGGCAGGCATCTACAGCAGGAGAGGATCATGCAGTAGGAAGTGAATTCTTTGGTGTTAATTTAGGTGAAGTTAAGACAATCGGACAGGTAGTTATTGCATTTGAAGCTTCTTATGCGGCAGCATATGATGTATATGTAGCAGGAGCAGATGAAGTATATAGCGATACACCTGTTGCAACAGGAACAGCAGATGCAACGAATCTTATTTCCGCAGTAAACTTTGATGAAGTAGAGGCCCAGTATGTTAAAGTTGTAGTTACAGAATTTAGCACAAATGCAAATGCATATGGTACATCAGTATTCGAACTTGCTGTATTACCAAAGGCTGAGGAAGTGACAACACCTGAAACTACACCAGCACCGACAGAACCAGATACAACTCCAGTGGCAGCAGAAAAACCGGCAGCTCCTACAGGCTTGGCACATACACCAGGTGCAGATGGTACATTACCATTCCACTTTGCATGGGGAGCAGTAGAGGGTGCGACATCATACAAAGTGTATTTGAATGATGAATATGTAGCAGAAGTTACTACTCAGGACTATAATTTTGATGAAACATTATTCGCGGTAGCAGGCGATTATACAATTGCAGTAACAGCAGTAAAGGATGGCATTGAGTCAGATAAGGCAGCTATTAATTATACAGTTCAGGGTGCAGAAACAACCCCAGCACAGACAGCCCCGGCAGAAATTATAATGGATATGGAATTACCAGCTCCGGAAAGTGATAATAACTATACTGTTGGTGGATATAATGTTTATGTTGGACAGTGGAATGGTTCTACAGCAATAGCAGGTGTGGATGCTAACGACCAAGATCATGTTAAGGTACAGCAGAAAACAAGTAATTGGGTTGAAGGTGGTGCCTGGGGAGTACAAGTTGTTAAGGACTTTACAGGGCTTTCAGCAAATACAGAATATACAATTGAATGGAAAATTGTATCTGCATCTACAGATGGCAAAGTATTAGTGACAAATAATTCTAATGAGATTATGCTTACAGGTGGTGAACAGATATTATCAGGAACATTTACAGCAGATGCAGACGGAAAAGGTCAGTTTGTTGTTGGAATGGGCTGGGTAGGACTAGAGAATCCTATAGAATATTTTGCACCAGTAGTTAAAGATGCAGATGGAAATGTTGTATATCCAAAAGATGATGTAGAAACAACAACACCAGCAGATGTAGAAACAACAACACCAGCAGATGTAGAGACAACGACACCGGCAGATGTAGAGACAACGACACCGGCAGATGTAGAGACAACAACACCAGCGGTTGCAGAAACAACAACACAGGTTCCAAAGACAACAGCAGCACCAAAGGTTACAACAACTAAGAAGACACTTGGAAAAACAAAAGTAAAGAGTGCAAGCAAGAAGAAAGCAGCACCAAAGGTTAAACTTGCATTTAAGAAAGTGAAAGGTGCTAAAAAATATCAGGTACAGATTTCAAAGACAAAGAAGTTTAAGAAAGTTCTTGTTAAGAAGACAGTAAAGAAGGTAAAATTAACCATTAAGAGTAAGAAACTTAAAAACAAGAAGAAGCTTTATGTAAGAGTGAGAGCTGTTGGAGCTAAGAAGTGGTCAAAACCTAAGAAGATAAAAATTAAAAAGTAGTGTAATGTATATGGAGGCATCCTTCAGGGGTGCCTCTATTTTTTTGTTATATGGGAGATTAATATACGATTTTTATGTAATAAAAACTCTGCGAGAATTGCAGAGGAGTGGGAAGGCAGTTGTTCTTACGAATTCACGTTTCAGGATAATTTGCGAGCAATTTCTTTGTTTTAGTTTTTTAAATATTATCAGAAAAGATTGAAGAAATGAAAAAAAGACACTTCCTAAAAAAAGCGTACTAAAAATATTTTTAATATGTGTTAAAATTGAGTAGTTATTTATTAACACAATACAATAGGCAAAAATTGAAAGGAGTATTGGAAATGAAAAAAAGTTTCAAGAAAATGATTGCAGTTTTATGTGCAATCGCAATGATTGTAACATCTGTTACGATTTACAACACACAAACAGCAGTAGCGAGTGCAAATGCAACTGCTAATGGTAAAGTTTATACTGTTACAGATGGTACAAACGAAGGATTTACAGGCTTTACATGTAATGGAATGGAAATCTTTAATGAGACAGATGGTTTTATTGGTTTTGCATGGGGAGAAAAAGTAGATCCTGAAAGCATTAAAGTATTAATTAATGATGTAGAAGTAACTACATACAATGCAACTGCTAATGGAATATTTGTTAATTATTCCCAGTTAAAAGATTTTGCAGATGGAGAATATTCAATTTTAGTGACAGCAACAACATCAGGTGAAGCTGCAAAAGAAGTTAAAGGAAATGCAACACTTAAGATTCAGGATCAGGGAGAGACTGAACCAGCAGTAACAGACCCAAGTGCAGTTAAATGGGACACTATTACATGGTTAGGAAATGGAACAACAGATCAGGCAAATCTTGATAAGTTCAAAGCATATGTTTCACCTGCAAATCCTAAAAAACTGGAAGTAATTAATATTCAGGCAAAGAATGATGTAAATGCACTTTACATGCCTAATAATGATTCACCGGCAGATAAGATTGAAGTGAATGGTGCAGACGTTACAGGTGAGTGTATTACTGATGGAGCACAGACATTTGTTCCAGTATCATTACTTACAAAAATGTATAATTCGGTTGTAATTACTACAGTAAATGGTAATGCGTTATCAGCGTTTATATTTAATAAGGCTGGCGAGGGTGGAAATACACCAATAGATCCGGAGACAACACCGGGCGAAGTAGAAACAACACCGGGCGAAGTAGAAACAACACCAGGCGAAGTAGAGACAACACCGGGCGAAGTAGAAACAACACCAGGCGAAGTAGAGACAACACCAGGTGATGTAGAAACAACTCCAGCACCGGCAGATATCGTACTGGATCAGGAGTTGGCAGCTCCAGCTGATGACAACAATTACCAGGTAGGCGGTTACAATGTTTATGTTGGAAAATGGAATGGCTCAACAGCAGTGGCAGGAATAGATGCAGCAGATAAGAATCATATTAAGATACAGCAGAAAACATGCCAGAACTGGGATCCATGGGGAATACAGGTAGGCAAGAAGGTTACAGGGTTAACTCCGGGAGAAACATATACATATACAGTTGAAATGAAAGCATCTCCGGTAGATGGAAACTATAAGAAGACAGGAGATGATGCGTTATATCCATTACAGGCAGAGCAGATAGTTGAGATTCAAGTGACAGCAAATGAAGATGGAGCAGCAGATTTTGTCTTAGGTCTTGGTGGAGTAGGACTTGCAGTAGTAGTTGAAATAGACAATCCGGTGTTAAAAGACTCTAAAGGAAATATTGTAGATATGGATAAGCCGGCAGAGACAACAACACCAGCAGATGTAGAGACAACTACACCAGCGGAGGTGGATACAACAACACCAGCAGATGCAGAAACAACTACAAAGACTCCTGCAACTACAGAAGTTCCAAAGACAACAACGGCACCAAAGGTAACAACTAAGAAGGTGCTTGGAAAGACAACAGTTAAGAGTGCATCTAAGAAAAAAGCTGCAACAAAGGTTAAGATAACATTCAAGAAGGTAAAGGGCGCTAAAAAGTATCAGGTACAGATTTCAAAGACAAAGAAATTTAAGAAGGTACTTGTAAAGAAAACAGTTAAAAAAGTAAAAGTTACAATCAAGAGCAAGAAAGTTAAGAAGCAGAACAAACTCTATGTAAGAGTAAGAGCTGTTGGGGCTAAGAAGTGGTCTAAACCTAAAAAGATTAAAATTAAAAAGTAACTCTAAAGAGAATTGAGTTATCTGGGAGAGTGGTGTATGCCGCTCTCCCTTTTATTGTTCGCACAAATTAGAAATAAAAAATGAATAAAAAGGAAATGATAGACACTTGTTATTTTAATAAGGAAATGATAAAATGAAAATTATAATAAGTTTCGTTATAGAATAAAGGAGTAACATATGAAAAAGTTATGGGCGATATTATGTACGGTAATTATGCTTGCGGTTACAATGACAGTTGCAGGAGTACAGAATCCTGATGCAGGAGATATAGATGGAGATATAAACCGTAATCCTTGGGAAGATTTGTTTACAACGGCGACTACGACGGAGCAGACAACAACAGAGCCAGTTACGTCTCCTGAAGAAGTGGATACTACACCAGGGGAATCGGAAACTATGACAGAAGAGCGTGCTACTACGCCAGAACAGTCAGAAACTACATCAAAAGAGCAGGATACTACACTAAATCAATCAGATACCACGACAGTTTCAGATATTACATCTACAATTACGGAACAGAAAACCACAAAACCGATTATCACAGATAACAAGGTTATTCACAATACAACAAAGAGCATAAAAGTTGGAAAAACAAAGATTAGAAAAGCAATTAAAAAACAAAATTCAAAGAAAATTTTGTTGAAGCTGAAGAAAATAAAAGGGGCAAAAAAATATCAGATACACATTTCAAAAAACAAAAAATTTAAGAAGGTTTTAGTAAAAAAGACTGTTAAGAAGACGAATGTAAACATAAAGAGTAAAAGGGTTATTCGTAAGAAAAAGTTATACGTAAGGGCCAGAGCTGTTAAATTCGTAAAAAACAAAAAATATTATGGTAAGTGGTCAAAGGCTAAAAAGATAAAAATAAAGAAAAAATAAGGAATGATTAATATAATGAAGAATATATTACATAAGATTGTAGTTTTTGTTTTAGTTATAACTTTGGGATTGTGTGTGCCAACGTGCAATATAAATGCGGAAGGTTTTGATGGAGATATAATGGAAAATCCTTTTGCGCACCTATTTGTAGATGGAGAACCAGGAGATGCTGTAATAGGAAATCAGGCTCAAACCCCATCTGTTCAGGCAACAAAGGCTAGATTGAAAAAACTATTAAAAACTTCTATAAAATCAGCGACAAGAAAAAATAAAAAATCAAAAACTGCAAAAGTTGTTTTAAAGAAAATCACAAAAGTAAAAGGTGTAAGATATCAGGTTAAATATGCAACTAATAAGAAATTTAAAAAGTCAAAAGTTAAAACGTTTAAAAATAATAAAATTACATTAAAAAAGTTAAAAATAAAAAGAATTTATTACATAAAAGCGAGAGCATATGTAAAAGGTAGTAATGGGAAAAAAGTCTATGGTAAATGGACAAAACGCAAGATGATCAAGTTTCGTAAGAAAAAGTAATTATAAGCATTGCTTTCTTTGATAAAATATGCTATAAAATTGTATAGATACTAGATTCCATATAAATTTATTACATTATTGTGAGGAGTTATATTATGAGAAAGTATGAGACGCCAGAATTGAAATCAATTTATTTTGAATTGAATAACAGAATTATGGATGGATATGAGGGTGGTGACATTGGAGACAACCCGTGGGGAGAGTTATTTACTGAAGAAGGTTCAGGGGATGACCCTTTACAGTAGAAATAGAATTAATTTAAAAAAAGACTATATAACCAAGTGCATGTTGCACTTGGTTTTTTTGTAAAAAAATAAAAGAAAAAAGTAAGAATGTTATGAACCCTAATAAATACACTGGCAAATTGTTCATCTTAAAATATATAAATTTAACTGGAAAAAAATGTATAAATCTGGCAAATCCCTTGAAAATGAAGGAGATTAGGTGTAAAATAAATATATTAAAATACTTTTTTTAAATAGCTTAAAGTATGGACGGGATAAGGATGACAGGAAAAAAATATTGGAAGCTATTTTTTGTGTCTAAACAAATAAGCGGGACTGAGAAAAAGACAAGGGAGTATTAGAAAAAAGAAAGGAAGGAAGAACATGAAAGGAACTATGAGGAGAGCAGTATCAATTGTTCTTGCATTGGCGATGGTCATTACTAGTTTAAGTTATACGCCAAAAACAGTTGAAGCTGCAGAAGATTATTCAGGATTGAGTTTTACTGAAGCTGCTGGTATGAATGGTTCATATGCATGGCATGTGAAAGAGAATAACATAGCAGGTTTCGGTGGAACGCCAGAGTTTTATGGACAGAATTATATGTAAATAGTATATTCTGCCGATAATAAAACGGAGGATACCAAAATTACAGTAGATGGTGTACCAAAGACACTCAGCGATGAGGAAGTGTTTGAACAGGCACTTGGTATGACAACCTTTTTGGTATCTGCCTTATCAGATAATGCCTATCACGAGTTGGAAATTACAACTACCACAGGAAAGGCTGTTATCATTTTAAAGAAAGGAACTCCAAGTGGTGGCGGCGAAGTGGATACTACATCAGGAACGTCAGAAACAACAACTGCCAGCCAGTCAGGTGGAGATTATTCAAATCTTAATTTTGAGGTAATTGAAAATACTACAAATCCAAATAATGGTGTTGAGCATGCCGTTGCTTGGATTAAGCCTGCAACAGGTGTAGCTTTTGGTACAAAGAGATATGGAACTGTGGCTGCTGGAAACAGAGTGTTTTTACAGTTTGATTATGTACCAGCGTACAAAGATGTTAAAGTAAACGGAGTTGCGCTTCCAACAGATAATGATCACAGTGACGGTGGCGCATGGTTGGGATTCTTTGATAACGATTTGACTGACAACGCATACAATGTTGTTACAGGTATAAATGGTAATGGTCAGGAATTTAGTTTTGTAATTCGAAAAGGAACTCCTAGTGAACAGCCAACTAGTGGTGGAGAAACTACAGAAATAACAGCACTTACAAATGCATTTGTATATAATTTTACAGAAGCAGGTGAGGGATACAAGGTATATTTTAAAGATGCTAATGTGTTACCAGAAGGCACTACTCGTAAGTATGTTGTAAGTATAGGAGACAAAACAGTTGAGGTTGCTGAATCTGGAGCAGCAGTTGCTTTAGATGGACTTGGATTAGCAGATGGAACAAAGTATGATGTAAAAGTAAAAGCTATTTATACAAACAGTGAGGGAGAAGAAACTGTTTCTCCGGACTCTGCGGTTACACAGTTTACATATAAGGCAAACGCAGTGAATGCCTATGATGATGGTATTGCACAGATTTTCATTAATACATCTAGAACTACATCAGGAAGTAAGGTAACAAAAGATGTAGATATTTATAAGGATGAGTCGAAGATTAAATTTGATGCGGCTATTACAGTAAGGGGTGCAGACGGAACAGTTGCAGCATGGGATTATGGTACAACAAATGTACGTGGTAATTCCACAAAGTCAGCACAGAAGAAAGCATATAATATTAAGTTTAATAGTGCGCATGATTTATTTGGCATGGGATCAGCGAAAAAGTGGAGTATTCTTGCAAATTGCTTTGATAAAACATTAATGAGAAACCAGGTTGCTTTTGATTTCTATAATAAGTTAGAAGCACAGCATGCCAGTGGAAATGCATTTAGTAGTAAATGCAAACCTGCAGATTTATATGTAGATGGAAATTATTTAGGCTCCTATTTATTGATTGAATCAGTAGAGGAAGGCGTTAATCGTGTAAACATCAATGCTGGAGATGCCAATAATGATGATATTCTTTTAGAAATCGATAATAGTGGTAGAGATGAGAGTACAGATCCACATTTAAAGGGCAGAACAAGCAAGTATGACATGTATTTTGCAGTAAATGAACCAGAAGATATTGAAACAGATCCACAGTATGATGGAAAGAGAGATAGAACACTCGCATATCTGGAAGAGTTTGAGACTGCTTTGCAGGGTAAGAATTTTGAACAGATAACCAATTTGATTGACGTGGAATCATTTGTAGACTTTTATATTGTATCTGAATTATTTAAGACAAAAGATATTGGCTTTAGTTCGACAAGATATTATATTCAGTCACAGACAGATGCGGAAGGTAATGTTACAAGCAAAAAATTATATGCAGGGCCACTTTGGGACTTAGATTTGTCCAGTGGAAATGCTCTCGATAATGAAAAGTATGATGATCTTTATGTACAAACAGAAAACAAATGGTTTGGTGCTTTAATGGCAGTACCTGAGTTTGCAAAGAAAGTAAAGACAAGATGGGAAGAATTATTACCAACAATCAAGGATCTTTTTGCAGAAAATGGTGCTGTTACGAGAACATATAATGAACTGAAAAAATCAGCAGATAATAACTACTCAAAGGCTTATAATGTATTCTCATCAGCAGAAAACGGATATAATAATGGCTGGGTAATTAATGCTGTATATGGTGCATCACAGGTTTTAGGACAAAATGTTTATGGTTCAATGATTACACATGATACATATGAAGAATATGTTGATGATTTCAGAACATGGTTAAGTAATAGAAGCACATTCCTCACACAGGCATTTGGTGCCAGAGATGAAGAGGAAGTTTTAGAAAACTTAGAAGAGCAGGCAAAGAGTCCTGTTTATAATCTGGCTTATCAGAAAACAGCAACAATAACGGGTGGATTTAACGAAGGAGTTGTTGAATCCTTAACAGACGGTGATTTTAATACAAAAGTTAATGTTACAGATGGAACTGGTGGTAATGGAAATCAGGGAGCAGCAAGCTTTATTGTTGATTTAGGAACATATTATCCTGCAAACTCAATTGACAAAATCATTATCAGATATCAGGATGAGAGGGATGTTGTCAGTGTTGCAGGACATAGTTACAGTATACAGTATTCTGTACACGGAAACTTCTTCCGTGATGCTGTGCCGGAAAAGAAGGTTGCATCTTTGAGTGCTGAAACACCTCAGACGGTTGACAATGTTTCACATATGGAAGGTAACGTTAGATATATTCGTGTGAATTATCCAACTACAGCTACTTATGGTATGCAGATTCGAGAGATTGTTGTATTGGATTCAGATAAGAATGCTGTAGAAGTTGAACCAATTATGTTAGAAAGTCCGAAGTTTACTGCAACAGCAGACGGATTTAATAAGATTCAAGTAACAATTGACAGTGTTGAAACACAGAGTGATTATGAATATTATATCATAATTGATGGCAAGGTGATTGATAAAGTTCCGGCTGGAACACATGTGTTTGAGAATATCGATGGAGGAGTACATAAAGTTGATGTGGTTTCTTACAGAAAGGGCTCAACATCAAATCAAAATGAAACAAAAGAAATTCAAGTAGATGTAAAATCTTTCATGGAATACACAGCGGGAACAAGAGATATAGCATTTGAAGCACAGAAAGAAATTAATGGTACATTAAATTATGATTATACAGATTATGATGGTGTAACAGCTACTGCATCAAGTAATGAGGGAGCAGTAAATAATGCATTTGATAATAATGTAGCTACAGGCTGGCAGGCTGAACAGAATGATAAAGATAATCAGTATATTGTAATTAATTTAGGTGCTGTGCGTAATATTAATCAGATTGAAGCAATCTGGGAAAATGCAAGTGCAAAAGATTATACAGTTGAAATTTCAGCAGATGGAACGAACTATGAAGAGGTTGCTTCTATCAAAGATGCGGCAGCTGGAAATAACAGACATGATACAATTTCTTTTGCAGAAGCAGTTACCGGACAGTATATCAAAGTTCGTGCTACTGCGCGTACTATGGAAGAGTGGGGAGTAAATCTTAAAGAAATTGCGATTTATGGACCGAATACAAAGGAAGAAGAAGTTACGACTTCATCAAAAATTAAACCGGTAGCTGATCCGGCAGATGCAAATAATGCTGGATATGAGGGTGTTGGTTATTCTGTAAAAGTTGGTGATACAACAATTGCAGGACCATTGGTAGATACAACATATACTTTTGACATGGGAGAATTACCATATGGAAGTTATGAAGTAACTGTAAGTACAGTAGACAAAGATGGAAAGGTTCTTGATTCAGCGACTACAACATTGCAGTACAAGGATCCGGAAGCTGTCAGCAGTACACTTCAGATAAAATATCAGTGGGAAGGTCTTAGAAGAGAAGTTTTATCTTGGGATAAAGTAGAAAATGCTACAGGATATGCAGTTTATGCTGATGGAAAACTTTTTGAGACAACGACTGATTTGAGTATGAATGTCAGAGCATTTGCTTATGCAAGTAATGAAAATGACAACGGACAGTTAACAACTGTTGGACATCATACAACAAAGGTTGTAGCATTATTTGATAATGCTGAGGCGCCTGCATATGATGAAATTAATCCGAAACATGTAATTGGTGAGGATAGTTTTGATTTATATGTAAATTATATTTTTGGCCGGTATACAGATACATGGAATAAAAATAAAGAATTAAGTTTGTGGGCATTTACAGTTTGTGAAGAGAAATGTGAGCCTGTAAACGGTAGTGGTGGTATCGACAAAGGTGCAAGTGCGAAAGCAGCTTTCCACTCAGATGGTTCTGCAAGCCTTGTTATTAATGATGTAGGTAAACATAGAACATTCCAGAGTATGGATAACCCTGGAGATCAGGCATGGACAATTAAGGTAGGTTCTTATAATGCGCCTGCAAAAGTAGGACAGTTAACACATTTGTCATACGATATTAGTGGACCGGCTTCATTAATTGGTAAGACAATTAGAATTAAATTATGTCCTGATGAATGTGATCAGGATGGAACTTATTTAGAGGCAGAATATCTCAATAAATATTATACATTTGAGGATGACGGAAATGGTGGGGCTGTTATTCATTTCTCAGAAAGTTTTGAATCCACAAATGATACTTATGACATGTTCTTTGGTTTAGGATTATTACAGGATCCGAATGATGAGAACAAAGAACCGATTGAACTTGACTTCTCAGAATCTAATACTACGGATATTTATGGTGTTCATAGCGTAACAGCATCACCAGTATACCCTAAACCAACAGAGGATGGGAACATAGATCATACGAAGCATGGAATCATGGTACAGTGGGAAACAGATGTACCATTCCGATTACGTAAAGATTATAAATATGAAGTTTATATTAATGGTGAAAAAACAACAGTAGGTTATCTTCAGGAAGAACAGGTATCGCCGGATGATGCCAAAACAGGAGCTACATGGTATGATTATGAATGTGGCGGAGATATCAGTAAAGAATATACCGTTGAGGTTCGAAGTTTTTACAAGGGAAGTGAGACTGGTAGAGCAGAAACAGTTGCTGTCATTAGAGATAGAAGTTATCCGGATTTAGTAATTTCTAATATGGTAGTTAAAAATAATGATGCTCAACAATACTATACTGGTGATAAGGTACCTGTTGATGTTACAATTAAGAATATCAGTACAATTGATGCAGTAGCAGCGGATAAGGGTGAGATATCAGTACATCTTTACCTGAGAAAGCCTGACGGAACTTTGACAGGGCAAAAGGCTTACTTCATCATTGATGATGTTGATGCGGATGGCAATAAAGTATTAAAGGCAGGTCAGGAAGTTACAAAGACTATGTACTATACAGTTGACAGTGCTGATGCCGGAGAGGCATGGAGATATACTTTTGTGGCACGTGCTGATGCGGATGGTAAGGTTGATGAAGGTCGTTATGAAGATAATAATGAATATGTAAGAACATTCGTATTCCCAGAGAAGCCGGATGCAGTTGAATTCCACAATGATGGAAAAGATGTCAGCATTTCATGGCCGGGTTCTGATTATGCAGACCATTATATAATCAATTATATTTCTAATGGAGAAGCAAAGAGTATTGAAACAAGAAATACAGATACAACTTATGTACTTACAGATATTTTAGACAATAATACGATTGTTGATGTATATTCTGTTCGTTCAAATGGTGCAGAGGTTATACGAGCTACAGGAACAGCTTTGGCAGATTTAGAATTAGTGAGTGTTAAGGCAACAGCATCCGATGGAGTAATTTATGCTGACAAAGATAATGAAGTTGCATTTACAGTTAAGAATGTCGGATTTGCAAAGGCTTCTGGTAATTTCCCAGCGAAGGTAGAAGACGGTAATGGATGGGGCTTTACACCAGATGGTGATGATTCTGTAGTGAATCCAAACGAGGAAGTTGTTATAAAATCAGTAAATGGTGTTGCATCAGGAAAATATGCTGATAAAGTTGGACAGTTAATTACTGTTTGGGCAAATACTGATGATGCTTCAGAAAATGAAGGTAATGGATATATTGCTGAGGTTGACGATAAGGGTACAATAGACCGCACAAGAAACAACTTTAAAGAATTTACATTTGCAATACTTAATGCGGGCAAGTTGACATTAAATGCTCCTACAGCAGATAATGATAAAGTTACAGCCACATGGACAGATGAAAATATAGGCGAAGGTAAATTGACAGCAGAAGGATATCAGCTTGTGTATGTTTCTAATGGAGAGACAAAGACAGTTGATGTGACAGGAAATGAATATACTTTTGATGAGCCAATCGATAATAATACAGAAGTAAAAGTTCTGGCAAAATATGAGGGACTGGAAGATTATTACAGAATAGCAGGAGAAAAGGCATTAGCAGATCTTGTTATTGAAAAAGTAACAGTACCAGAGAACACATATTTAGAAATTGCTTTCGATGCTGTAGTTCAGATTAAGAATCAAGGTACAGCACAGGTTCCGGCAACATCAGAAGAGTTTGAAGAAGGTTATGGTGGATGGATTATTGTTGCAATCAATAATGATAACTTCATTAATGAAGGTGGAAATCCAAATAATCATTATATTTCAGCTCATACAGCAAAAGGTTTAATGGCTGGTGCAAGTACAGATATTACACTTTCAGGTATTACTGCTACTGCAGTGAATGTGGAACCGGGATATGATGTTCAGTTTAAGGTAGATGCTCCTGGATTCACAGAGGCAGATGCTACAGGTTTTATTACTGAAAGCAATGAAGAGAACAATACACAAAATGTAAATATTAAAGTGGATGAAAAACCATATGTTCAGAATAAGGAAATGGATTGGACTCCTCTTTATGATGAAACAGATAAAACAAAACCTTATGAGTTCAAAGTTGCTAACGTTACACAGCCGGCACATATTGAATATAAGGTACTTGATACATCATATACAGATGTAGATTATGCGGATATCTTTAAACAGTATAACGGATATAATACAGAATGGTTCTCAATGGGTATGGGAGCTTTAGATGAAGAACATCTGATGTTTAAAGAGACAGAAAAAGGATTTTTGACATTAACAGAATTTGCACAAGTTAAAGCAGAGCTTTGTGAGAATTACTCAGAGTATAAAGGCACAGAAAATGATGCAAATTATGTTATGTTATCAACAACAAAAGATATTGTAGATTTGGAAGGAAATGTGCTTGTAGCAGCAAACAGCGGTGGTGCAGCTGGTTCCCGAATGATTTACAATGGTCAGGGATTCAATTTCTATGCAAACAGTTATGCAACTGGTAAGTATTATATCTATAAGATTAAGAATCAGGAAAATGGACAGTTTGTAACAGTAGCATTGAGAGTTGTAGGTGAAAATGGTCAATGGACAAAGGTATTGCCGACAGATGATACAAATCCAGATGCATTATCATTCTGGTATCATGGTGAACATTGTGATTTGATGGAAGAAGGTTTAGAAACTTCAAAAGATGTGAAACCTTACTTAACAAAAGGAGCAATGTATTATGATGGTAGTGATTTAGGTCTTGCAACAATCACATGTTATAACGGCGGTTATCTGACATTGGTACCAGATACAACAGAACCTCTTGGAGCACAGGGTGAGTGGAAGATTCAAATTGTACGTGCAGGCGTAGATGCTGAGGGTAACTTTGTGAAACCGACAGAGGAAATTACAGATGAAAATTCAAAAGTAATTACAAGAGTTCCAGGACAGTTTAATATTCAGGGAGACAGATTACTTCTTAAATTACCAGAGTTAATGCAGGATTTACCAATCCATAGTGCTAATGGCGGACAGAAAGATGAAAATTATTTCTTTATGAAATTATATTCAGATACAGCAAAGAGACCGAATGAGTATATTGAAATCCCTATTATGATTAGGGCTGATATTCCACAGATTGAGGCACCACAGGGTGTTATCGCAAAGATACGTAAGAATACTGCAGATGAATCTGTTTTAACAGTATCATGGAATGAGACAGCTAATCAGACAGGATATGATTACCATTATGATGTTCAGGTATTTGATAAAGAAGATGGAACTCTCATCGGTGAGGTAAAAGATGCTACACCAGAACAGGCGCATGTATTTGATGTAAGTGACTATGCAATCGATGATACTTCAACAGTTTTTGTGAAAATTACTGCAAACTGGTGTGGACAGTCTATTGCTCATACAGAAGTTGTTGAGAATAAATATGAAAAAGGATGGAGACCAATCGGTGGTGATGATGAAATTGATGTACATGCAGGAAAAACAGCAGATACAAAAGTTACTGTATTAGGAAAATTCTCTTTCTATGATGATGTACAGAGTAACCATACATACACTGTTGTGGGATATAATGGAATGTATATGAGTCTGACAGGTAATCCGTTGTATATTGGTGGTGATCCTGAAGATGAAACAACACAGGCACAAGTACACATTTCAAAAGGTGTTACAAGTGAAGCAGAACTGGATACAATGACAGATGATGATTATACAGATGAAACAAATGATGTTTACTTATATGCAGATGGTATGATGCAGATTAATACACAGAATCAGTTCCAGGTAACTTATCAGACAACTTATTATAATGTTAAAGTTATCAAGGGTGAAAATGTATCTGTTATTAAGATGAAGGTCGAAGTTACACCAGGTGATGTAGAAGTTAAAGCATTCCAGATGAATACGGATACATCAGAAGGAGCAGTTTCAGAGTTTAATCCTTCATTCAGAGCTGTATCAAGAGCAAGCAAAATTGTAGCGGTAGGAGATCCTATTGTAGTAGAAGATGAAAATGGTGTTACAATTAATAACTACCCAATTGCTTCTGTTCAGTCCTATGGTACTATGTATACAGTAAATGAGGGTGCAACAATAGACACTATGAAGTTTGGTGATACATATGTTTCAAATGCTGAGATTGCTGATGGTGTATATTCATATGAAGCAACAAAGCAAAATGGAACATTAAATAACTGGCCAGAGGCAGATGATGCGAACTCATTCTATTATGCATTAACATTTAAGGGTAAATCATATTTACTTGATATGTTAGATAAAGATTATACAGTACGAGCTTATGCAGTAACCGAAGATGGTGATATCGTATATGGCGATAAAGTTGAAACGACAAGTATTTACAATATTGCAAAAGTATTGTATAATGGCAACTTGATGAGCAGAAAGTCAGCACATGATTTCTTGTATGATAATGTATTAAACATTGTAGATATTAAGAATAACAGGGCAGGCATTGCAAATGCAATGTTCAAGGCATTGAATGTTACAAAGACTACAGATGAGGCATATGCGCTAATTAATAATATGTACAAAGATTTATATCGTTACATTACATTGACAGGTGCTTATAAATTGGAAAGATATTATGAACGTGGAGCGTTTGTATGTAAGACACTGACAAAGGGTGAGGATACAGAGAAAGCATTGCTTGAGCTTCTGAATACAGTTACAACAGATGGTAAAGAATACACTACTGTTGCTGATTGGATTGAAAATGAAACAGAGAACTATGATAAATGTAAAGGATTCTATAAGAGAGTTGAGTTTGTTAATAAAACTACTGTTATAGATGGAGAAGATATCTAGGAATCTGAGAAAAATGCAGCAAGTATATCTTAGGAGGAATGTAAAATGAGAAAGATAGGGAAATACGAGTCTCCCGAAATTGAAATTACTAAATTTGAAATGGCAAGAGGTATTATGGCTGGTGTAGGCGAAGGTGGAACCGGCGGTGATGGTGATATCGTTGAAACAAGTGGAGAAATGGAATCAGATCCAGATGCTGGTGGAGATGCACCAATCTGGCCAGAATAAAGAAAGTAATATTCAGGGATTTTGAAAGGTTTACAGAAAGGGGCGGTTCAATGAACAATGTGTTTGTTAGAGTCAGTACAGTGTTGCTTGTTATTGTAATACTTACAGGAGACATTATAGGATTGAATTTAAATAATGTTAAGGCAGACACCGTATTGACAAGCCCCTTAATTTCTATTGTAGGATATCAGATTAAGACAAATGTTACCGCGGAAGAAAAAGTTTCTTTTCGCACAGTTTGTAAGGCTCCAGATAAAGGAAGCGTAATTACAATTAATGAAAAGGATTATATTGTCAAAAATCTAGGAACAATCTACGTGAAGGATCCAAACAGAAGTGGGAATCATAGTAATATTGTTCTTAGTAAATCTTATACATTATTAGATTCTGTTCCATGCGTAGAATACGGAATAGAAGATCAGGCATTTAAGTATATTGGAAAGAGTATGTATAGAGGTACATATCTGACATTTGGATATATTGCTACTGAAAATGGTATTATCGAAAAGAAGACTGGTTATACATCTTATGTCAGAACATTAACGAATATGGATTCGTTTGTTTTGAACTCTTTGTTCGTGAGAGCTTTTGTTGAGGCTGTAGATGAAGAAGGAAATAATGTTATTATTTATGGAGAATCTGCATCAAAGACATCCGTGGCTCATATTGCCGGTGAGACTTATAAGAAGAGTGCAGCGCCAAACAAAGAGGGACATGAATATTTGTATGATAGTATTTTGCATATGTTGCCAGCCAGTCATCCATATTATATGGATGAGCCGTTAGAGTATGGCTGGGCAGGAGTTATTTCATAGAATATGAAATGGAATAAGAATTAAATATGTATATATAAGAAAGATTATTATATTGGTTTGATATAATAATCTTTTTTTTGTAGCAAAAGCCCGGTAAGCGATATTGTGCTTGAACAAAATATCATTTGTCGGGCGTAAGAATAACGAGATGCTGTGCTTCGAGATGTTTGTTTACGTAATCGAGTAGGAGTCAGCCTACTCGATTACGCAAACGAAAAAAGTTATTTATTAAAAGTAGAAAACTAAAGTTTATAGAAAATTATAAAATATATTCAGAATGGTTGACATTGTTCAATTATTTTACTAAAATAAACTTTAGTTTAAATTATCATAGAAAAACGTTGATAGAGACAGTAGTTTATTAGTAAACGTTACAGAGAGTTTGGCATTGGTGGGAGTCAGATACTAGTAACTGATAAATGAATATCACTCTGGAGTTGCAGCCCGAAATATTGAAAGGCAGATTTTGATATGACATTCAAGTAGGCGCTGACGGTTTCTCCCGTTATAGAGAACACATATAAAGGAATTTTCCGAGTATGCTGTTAAAGGTGGTATAACGTAAGTGTTTTTCAGGCTTTCGTCCTTAGCAGGACGGAAGCCTTTTACGTGATGGCAATGAGCCATGCATTCATAAAAATATATACGAAAGTAAGCTTGCTTACTATTCGTAATATATTTTTATGAATATAGGGCGAAGCCCGCGACGAAATAGACCGGAGGTCTATGAGTACGCATGGCGAATACTGTAGTAGCATGGCGAATATAGTAGAAAACTGCGAAGTCCCAGGCGAAATAGACTAAAGGTCTATGAGTACGCATGGCGAATTCAGCAGTAGAACATTATGAAATTACAATAAAATGAAAGGAGTACAATATGTACAAGAAGGTATCAACAAACTTAAACTTTGTAGAGCGTGAAAAAGCTACAGAGAAATTTTGGAAAGAAAATGATATTTTTGAAAAGAGTATGGACAGTCGAAAAGAAGGAGAGACATATACATTTTATGATGGTCCTCCGACTGCTAATGGTAAACCACATATCGGGCATGTGCTGACCCGTGTAATCAAGGATATGATTCCACGATATCAGACGATGAAAGGATGCATGGTTCCTAGAAAAGCAGGATGGGATACCCATGGTCTTCCGGTAGAATTAGAAGTAGAAAAATTACTGGGATTAGATGGCAAGGACCAGATTGAAGAGTATGGTTTAGAGCCGTTTATTGATAAGTGTAAGGAAAGTGTCTGGAAATACAAAGGTATGTGGGAAGATTTCTCAGGTACAGTTGGATTCTGGGCAGACATGGACAATCCTTATGTAACTTATGATGATAACTACATTGAGTCTGAGTGGTGGGCGTTAAAAACCATCTGGGATAAAGATTTACTATATAAAGGTTTTAAGATTGTACCTTATTGTCCACGTTGTGGTACTCCTCTTTCTTCACAGGAAGTAGCACAGGGGTATAAGGATGTCAAAGAACGTTCTGCTATCGTAAGATTCAAGGCAAAAGGTGAAGATGCTTATATTCTTGCATGGACAACAACACCTTGGACACTTCCAAGTAATGTAGCTCTATGTGTGAATCCGGTAGAGGATTATGCAAAGGTAAAAGCTGCTGATGGAAATATATATTACATGGCAGTTGCACTTCTTGATAAAGTGCTTGGCAACCTTGGAAATGAAGAAGAAGGTGTGAAAGCATACGAAATTTTAGAAACATACAAGGGAAAAGACCTTGAGCATAAAGAGTATGAGCCATTATATGAATGTGCTCATGAAAAAGCAGAAAGACAGCATAAAAAAGGATTCTTTGTTACTTGTGATTCCTATGTAACGCTGACAGATGGTACAGGTGTTGTTCATATTGCACCAGCATTTGGTGAGGATGATGCCAATGTAGGTAGAAATTATGACCTTCCATTTGTACAGTTAGTTACAGAAAAGGGTGAGATGTCAGAGGAAACTCCTTTTGCAGGTTTGTTTGTAAAAAAAGCAGACCCGGAAGTCTTAAAGGACTTAGATGCCAGAGGTTTGCTGTTCGATGCACCAAAGTTTGAGCATAGTTATCCACATTGCTGGAGATGTGATACTCCATTGATTTACTATGCACGTGAGTCATGGTTTATTAAGATGACAGCAGTAAAGGAGGATTTGATCCGAAATAATAATACAATTAACTGGGTACCGGAAAGCATAGGTAAAGGGCGTTTTGGCAACTGGTTGGAAAATGTTCAGGACTGGGGTGTGAGCCGTAACCGTTACTGGGGTACACCATTGAACATTTGGCAGTGTGACTGTGGATGTATGCAGTCTATTGGCAGTCGCCAGGAATTATTTGAAAAGTCAGGTGATGAGAAAGCAAAAACTGTAGAATTTCACAGACCATATATTGATGAGATTACAATGCCTTGTCCGGAATGTGGCGGAACAATGAAGAGAGTACCGGAAGTAATCGACTGTTGGTTTGACAGTGGAGCAATGCCGTTTGCACAGCATCATTATCCATTTGAAAATAAAGATTTATTTGAACAGCAGTTCCCTGCCGACTTTATTTCAGAGGCAGTAGACCAGACGAGAGGTTGGTTCTACACATTGCTTGCAGAGTCTACATTGTTATTTAATAAGGCTCCATACAAGAACGTTATTGTTTTAGGACACGTTCAGGACGAAAATGGACAGAAGATGAGTAAGTCAAAGGGAAATGCAGTGGATCCATTTGATGCTTTAGAGAAGTATGGTGCGGACGCTATCCGCTGGTATTTTTATATTAATTCAGCACCATGGCTTCCAAACAGATTTCATGGAAAGGCTGTGGAAGAAGGACAGCGTAAGTTTATGGGTACACTTTGGAACACATATGCATTTTATGTTCTTTATGCAGAAATTGACCAATTTGATCCAACAAAATATGAACTTGAATATAATAAATTATCAGTAATGGATAAGTGGTTATTGTCTAAGATGAATTCTATGGTGAAGACGGTAGATGAAAATCTTGGAAATTATCGTATTCCGGAGGCAGCAAGAGCATTAGATGAGTTCGTGGATGAAATGTCTAACTGGTATGTAAGACGTTCTCGTGAACGTTTCTGGGCGAAAGAGATGCCACAGGATAAGATTAATGCGTACATGACTCTTTATACAGCACTTGTTACAGTAGCAAAAGCAGCAGCTCCAATGATTCCATTTATGACAGAGGATATATATCAGAATTTGGTTCGCAGTGTAGACAGCAATGCGATAGAGTCAATTCATCTTTGCGACTTTCCAGAAGTAAATGGGGTGCATATTGATAAAGAATTGGAAGATAATATGGAGAGAGTTCTTAAAGTGGTGGTTCTTGGTCGTGCATGTAGAAATAAGTCGAACATAAAGAATAGACAGCCAATCGGAAAGATGTTCGTTAAAGCTGATTTTGAACTTTCTGAGTTTTATAAGGAAATTATTGCAGATGAGCTGAATATAAAAGAAGTAGAGTTTACTGATGATGTAAGAGCATTTACTTCATATTCATTTAAACCACAGCTTAGAACTGTTGGTCCAAAATATGGAAAATACTTAGGAAAGATTAAAGAAGCACTGACAGCATTGGATGGAAATGCGGCAATGGATACTTTAAATGCCGGAGAACCTTTATCATTTGATTTTGACGGAGAAAAAGTAGTTCTTGAAATGGAAGATCTGCTTATTGATATGGCACAGGTTGAAGGTTATGTGTCAGAGGGCGAAGGTGAACTTACTGTAGTACTTGATACCAATTTAAGTGAAGAATTAATTGAGGAAGGATTTGTCCGTGAAGTAATCAGCAAAATTCAGACCATGAGAAAAGAAGCAGGGTTTGAAGTTATGGATAAAATTATAGTCAATGTTGCTAACAACAATAAGGTTCAGAGTGTAATTGAGGGCAATCTTAACGAAATTAAGTCTGAGGTGTTGGCAGATAAAATCGAATTTGATAAAATAAATGGGTATGAGAAAGAATGGAACATTAATGGTGAAAAAGTAACATTTAGTGTTGCAAAAATCTCGTAGTCAGCTAGTTATATGAACAGGAATTACAAAAATCAAATACCTCGTTGCAAGCAGAGGGGGATTTGATTCGTGCGGCATTCGCCAAATGTACATGCTAGCATATATACTTGGCTCATTGCACGCGGAAATAAAGGAACGGTTTATATCGTTCCTTTATCTATAGAAATAGGAGAGGGACAATGAATAAAAAAATGACAATTAACCAAAAAGAAACGTTTAAGACAGAATTCAAAAAACGTGTGAATGATCAGGCAAAAATGCTGTATCGCAAGACTCTTGATGAAGTCAGCGACCGACATAAGTTTGTATGTGTTGCTTATGCGGTAAAGGATATTGTAATTGATCAGTGGATTGCCACTCAGAAAGCATACGACAAGGCTGATAGTAGAACAGTTTATTATCTGTCCATGGAATTTTTGATGGGCAGGGCATTGGGAAATATGATTATTAATTTATCCAGCAGGGATGAAATTAAAGAAGCGATTGAAGAGTTAGGTCTTGACCTGAATGTAATAGAGGATCAGGAGCCGGATGCTGCTCTTGGTAATGGAGGTCTTGGTCGTTTAGCAGCTTGTTTCCTTGATAGTCTTGCTACATTAAATTATCCGGCTTATGGGTGTGGTATCAGATATAAATATGGTATGTTCCAGCAGAAGATTGAAAATGGATTCCAGAAGGAGATTCCGGAAGACTGGTTAAGACATATTAATCCATTAGAAATTAAGCGTGAAGAATATGCCTGCGAAGTCAGATTTGGTGGAACTGTAAGAATTGACCACAGAGATGGACGTAACTACTTTGAGCAGGAAGGCTATCAGGCTGTTATGGCAATTCCTTATGATATGCCAATTGTTGGTTATGGTAACAATGTGGTAAATACGCTTAGAATCTGGGATGCAGAGCCGGTAGTACATTTCAACCTTGATGAGTTTGACAAGGGTTCTTATATGGCAGCTGTAGAACAGGAAAATCTTGCAAAAACGATTACAGAGGTTCTTTATCCAAATGATAACCATTATGCAGGTAAAGAGCTTAGATTAAAACAGCAGTATTTCTTTGTTTCTGCTTCACTTCAGACAGCAATTAAAAAATATTTAAAGAATCATGATGACATTAAGAAGTTACACGAAAAGGTAGTATTCCAGATGAATGATACGCATCCTACGCTTACTGTAGCGGAGCTCATGAGATTATTGATGGATGTATATCTTTTAGAGTGGGATGAAGCATGGGAAGTTACAACAAAATGTGTTGCATATACAAATCATACAATTATGGCTGAGGCTTTGGAAAAATGGCCGATTGAGTTATTCTCAAGACTGCTTCCAAGATGTTACCAGATTATTGAAGAAATCAACAGAAGATTCTGTATTGAAATTGAACAGAAGTATCCTGGTAATCACGAAAAGGTTGCTAAGATGGCAATTATTTATGATGGTCAGGTGAAAATGGCACATCTCGCTATTTGTGCAGGATATTCAGTCAACGGAGTTGCCAGACTTCATACAGAGATTCTTAAGAAACAGGAGCTGAGAGACTTCTATGAGATGATGCCAGACAAGTTTAACAATAAGACGAATGGTATTACACAGCGTAGATTTTTACTTCACGGAAATCCACTTCTTGCTGACTGGGTTACAAACAAGGTAGGAGATGAATGGATTACTGACCTTTCTAAGATTAAAGGCATTGAAGTATACGCAGATGATAAGAAGGCTCAGGCTGAATTTATGAACATTAAGTATCAGAATAAGGTACGTCTTGCAAAATATATTAAGGAACACAATGGAATTGATGTAGATCCTCGTTCTATTTTTGATGTACAGGTTAAGAGACTTCATGAATATAAACGTCAGTTATTGAACATTTTACATGTGATGTATTTATATAATCAGATGAAAGAACATCCAGAGATGGAATTTACTCCAAGAACATTTATTTTTGGTGCAAAGGCAGCAGCAGGTTACAAGATTGCAAAACTTACAATCAAGTTAATTAATGCTGTAGCTGATGTGGTAAATAATGATGCATCTATTAATGGGAAGTTAAAGGTAGTATTTATAGAAAACTATCGTGTATCGAATGCAGAAATTATTTTTGCAGCATCTGATGTTTCAGAGCAGATTTCTACAGCATCAAAAGAAGCATCGGGTACAGGAAACATGAAGTTCATGTTAAATGGTGCATTGACACTTGGTACAATGGATGGTGCTAATGTGGAAATCGTGGAAGAAGTAGGAGAGGAAAATGCATTTATCTTTGGGCTTTCTTCTGACGAGGTAATTAACTATGAGCAGAACGGTGGATATGATCCAATGGAAATTTTTAATTCTGACATGGATATCAGAAAGGTTTTGATGCAGTTAATTAATGGTTTCTATTCACCGGAAAATCCAGAGTTGTTCAGACCGATTTATAATTCTCTTCTTACGAAGGAAGAGACCGGTTGTGCAGACAGATACTTTATCTTAAAAGACTTCCAGTCTTATGCAGAAGCTCAAAGACGTGTAGAGGAAGCATATAAGGATGAAGCAGGCTGGGCAAAATCAGCCATTTTGAATGTGGCAAATGTTGGTAAGTTTACTTCTGATAGAACAATTGAGGAGTATGTTGAGGACATTTGGCATTTGGAAAAAGTTAAAGTAGAACTGTAAATTTAGGTTTGTCGTTGTGGACGAATATAAAAGGGATACGCAGGGAAACTGAATTTTAAAAATATTTGTAGATAGAAAAAAGAGAATTGATTTTTAGGCACCGACTTCATTTTCGAAAAAATCCTGATGATTTTTTCTCAAGTAAGTCTTAAAATCTGATTTTGTGAATCAGATTTTAGCTTAACTCTCAGTTCTCTTTTTCTATACAAATTTGTTTCTAAAATTCAATGTTTCCCTGCGTATCCCTTTTATATCTCGCCCGCCATTACAAATCGTAAATTTATACATATAGTGGCAAAACCCACTATATTTCTGGTTGAAATTCTGATTTGTGGCAAGAGCGGCATTTCAATGCCGAAAGAGAATACAGGAACTTGAATTATCTGGTTATTTTTATGAAAGAAATACGTTTGCTATACGAAATTCCTGCGATCCTTGATTATATTTATATCTAGCATTATATATATGCGAGAGTATTTAGATTTTTGACAATTAAGGATATAATACATATATTTTTTTTTTAAAACTACAAAATATATATGTAAAAAATTTTAAAATCCATGGAGAATAAAAATTTATTACATATCTAGATAATAAAAATGAGAGTTAATATATGTAAATCATGATGATAAAACAAGATACGATATTAAAAATACATATACAGACTCAAAAAACATATTTCATATATGTAAATCTTAAATTTGCTTTATGGAAGGGAGCATTTTTTCTGTATACATCATTTCTGCAGCGAAATGTCTCTACCTCAACAAACCGGAATTTATTAAAATGAAACAAAAAAACAACATAAAATATGTATTGACAAACAGAAGGTAAAATATTAATATAAAACTACATACAAATAGTGATATTAAGAAAGGAGAAGGGTTACGGAGGAGAAAAACAATATAAATAAAAAATATAAGGACAGCGTATTTACCGATTTGTTTTTTGAAGATGAAAAGGCGAAGGAAAGAGAACTGGAGTTATACAATGCGCTGTTTGGTACGGATTATAAAATTGAAGATGTAACGATAGAAAAAATACGTGTGGATGATGTTGTGTATATGAAGTTAAAAAATGATGTCTCGTTTGGCGTGAATAACAGGCTGTTGGTATTTTGCGAACATCAGAGCACGATGAATGGAAACATGCCTCTGAGGGATTTATTATATGTGGCAAGGACATATGAAAAAATAGTGCCAATCAGGGAAAGGTATAAAAAAGAAATATATAAAATACCAAGACCGGAGTTCTTTGTATTTTATAATGGGCAGTCTGATGGAGAAACAGAATTTATTCAGAAACTATCCGATGCATATCTTGACAATGGAGAAGATGATAATGTATCATTGGAATTAGTAGTAAAAGTAATAAATATCAATACAAATGCAGGGAGTGAACTGCTGAAGAAATGTAAGGTATTGGAGGAGTATTCTAAGTTTGTGGAGAAGGTACGGGAGTACAAGAATGCAGGATTTGATGACTATATGAAGTCTGCGATTACATACTGTATTAAGAACCATATACTGGAAGAGTATTTGTCAAGGAAGGGAAGTGAGGTTGTGAATTTTTTATGTGCAGAATATGATTATGAGATGGATATACAGGTTCATGAAGAAGAGGCCTATGAGAAGGGGATGAATGAAGGAATACAGAAAGGAATACAGAAAGGAATACATCAGGGAATCAGGGCAATTGTTAAAGACAGTGTCAGAGAGGGGAATGAAGAGTATCAAGTGGTGGAAAAATTGATGACCTATTTTGCTTTGACGGAGACGGAAGCAAGAAAGATGTATGAGAAGTATTCCCAATATGAATAATAGAACAATTATTGTAATAAATTAACAACTGTTTGTATGTTAAAAGAATCTGATGTGTAATGAGCTTTCAGATTCTTTTTTGTTGCAAAAGTCTGGCAAGCGATATTGTGTTTGAACAAAAAATCATTTGGGAGTAAGAACGACGAGAAGCTGTTTTCGGGATGTTAGTTTGCGTAATTGAGTAGGAGTCAGCCTGCTCGATTATAGAAAACTAGAGGCTCAAATGCTGAATGTTTTATCTATCTTATTCATATATTATAGATAAGAAAGTACGAAAGATTTACTATGTTGAAAAGAGTTGGAATTGTTATTGCTATAGGCATTGTATTTTCGGCATTAATTACATTCATGACAAATGGAATAAATGGTGAAAAAGAAAATTTCTATAAGACCGGAAGACAGGTTGTTATAGAAAACGATAAATATAAAGTCATGATGGATGTAGAGCAGTTTATTCCATGTGTGCTTATGGCACAGCTGGATGTTAACAGTCCTTTGGAATTGCTGAAAGCACAGGCAGTTGTTATTCGGACATATATTTTATATTCTATGGGTAATAATGATAAAATTAGTTCTAAAGAATTGGGATTGCCATACTACAGTTATTCAAAAATGCAGGAAATGTGGTTTGAAGAGTATCGAAGAGAAAATGCCGCTACGGGCTGGGGAATGTTTTATAATTTTACCGGTTTAGGAAAGACCAAGGTATTTGATGAAAAAATGCAGTGTATTCATAAGGTAATGGAAAAGACAAAAGGAAAGGTAATGAAATACAATGGTAAAATTGTTCTGCCGTTATTTCATCAGATTAGTAATGGTGAAACCAGAGATGGTGAAAAGTTAATAGGTAGTGAATATAAGTATTTAAAAAGTATAAAGTGTAAAAATGATACACAGGCAGATGATTATATAGGAATAAAGTTTTATACATTAGAAGAGTTTATAGATATTCTTAGTAAAAACGGAATTGTAATATATAAAGATAAAAAAGAAAAGTTTGAACATAATGAAAGTGATGTGCATGAGTTAATTAGTATGATGGACTTTTCTTGTGCCGACGAAAAAGGATATCAGTTGTGGATAAAAATAGGAGATACAAAAATAAATGGGGATATTTTTCAAAAGGCATTAAATCTTCGTTCCACTACTATGAAAATAGAAGAGTATGAACAAGGTATTCGAATTACAACAAGAGGGTATGGTCATGGATTTGGTATGAGTATATCTTATGCAGATGTATTAGCAAGAGAAGGAGCAGGATGGAAGGATATTTTGCGAAAGTTTTATGACTGTGTCATTGTAGATTATTAATTATCGGGAGAGAGTTTGTGAGCAAACTCTTTTTAAATAAAGTGTATAAATCTGTAAAATGTGGGTCATACTATCATTGAGGTGATGAGTATGGATAAAAAATTTATAGCAGCAGTGATTGTTTGTGTCGTGGCATTAACTGCCGTAGCAACCGGGACATATTTTATAGGGCAGAAAGGCAATGATGTTAATTTAAAAGATGCACAAAATACTGCAACAACTGCAAATGAAAAAAATGTTGAAGCAGCACAAAAGGTAATAGAAGAGACAACAACAGAGGGTGACAGAGTAGCAGATGATAAAGAATATAAGGGAAGTACACCTGGAGAGACAGAAGTAGTTGGAGCAAACAACAATGTGGTAGAAGCTAACACAGAGTCAAATGCTAAAGAAGATGAATATATGTATGGTTTATCTTCCGAGGCGGCAGCACAGATTAAAGCATTGGAGTTTAACAAAAAAAGTGAATTATTATGGCCGGTTCAGGGAAATATCATTATGCCATATGATATGGACAATACAGTATATTACTCTACTTTAGATGAGTATCGATGTAATCCGGGCCTTGTGATTCAAAGTGCACAGGGGACAGCTATCAAGGCAGCAGCAGATGGTGTTATCACAACACTGAGCGAGGATGATGAATTGGGTGTCTGCATAAATCAGGCGATTGGAAACGGTTATATTGCAACATATGGACAGGTAATAAATCCAGAAGTTGCTGCAGGCGATTTCGTTGAGGCCGGTCAGACGATAGCATATGTAAACAAACCAACTAGATACTATTCCAAGGAAGGCGATAATATTTATTTTGCAATTGCAAAAGACGGAGAGCCTATTGATCCATTATCATTTATTGATTATGAAGATTAGTTAAAATTTTGATAAAACCTGATAAGATTTAAAGTTTTTGCTTTCACTTATCAGGTTTTTTTGTGAAAAAAATTGCCAAAGCACGTAAAACAAACTAAAATAGATATTAGTTTGAATGTACGGAGGATGAGAAATGGGAAAATATATCATGGCACTGGATCAGGGAACTACAAGTTCCAGAACGATTTTGTTTGATAAAAGTGGAAATATAATATGTCAGGCAAATCAGGAATTTGAGCAAATATTTCCGAAGCCAGGCTGGGTGGAACATGACCCGGAGGAAATCTGGAATACACAGATTAGGACGATGAAAGCAGTTTTAGAGGAAGCTGGAATTGAAGGTGGGGATATTGAAGCAATTGGCATTACAAATCAGAGAGAGACTACTGTAGTATGGGATAAGAATACCGGGAAGCCAGTCTGTAATGCAATTGTTTGGCAGTGCAGAAGAACAGCAGATATTGTTGATGATTTGGTTGCAGATGGCTTTGGTAAGATGATACAGGACAAGACAGGATTGGTTCCTGATGCATATTTTTCTGGAACAAAAATTCAATGGATATTGGAAAATGTAGGAGGAGCAAGAGAAAAGGCTAAGAATGGACAATTGTTGTTTGGAACCATTGATTCATGGTTGATGTGGAAACTCAGTGGAGGCATAATTCATGCGACAGACTATACGAATGCAAGCAGAACTATGATTTATAATATTCATGAATTAAAGTGGGATGAAGAGTTGTTGGAATTATTAGATATACCAGTATCTATGTTACCAAAGGTTACAGCATCAAGTGGTGTTTTTGGTTACACGAATACAGAGATTTTGGGAACTGAAATTCCAATCAGTGGTGTGGCAGGTGACCAACAGGCAGCATTGTTTGGACAGTGCTGTTTTGATAAAGGAGATGTGAAAAATACATATGGAACAGGCTGCTTTTTGTTAATAAATACAGGAAATCAGCCGGTTACATCAAATAATGGATTGATTACAACAATTGCCGCTTCTACCGATAGAGTGGAGTATGCTTTAGAAGGAAGCGTTTTTGTGGCTGGTGCTGCTATTCAATGGCTGCGTGACCAGATGGGATTGGTGGAAAATGCACCGGAAAGTGAAAAGATTGCAGGAGAAGTAAAGGATAGTAATGGTGTTTATGTTGTACCTGCTTTTACAGGTATGGGGGCTCCTTATTGGAAACAGAATGCCAGAGGTATGGTAGTAGGGATAACAAGAGGGACAAGCAAAGAACATTTTGTAAGGGCTACGTTGGAGTCTTTGGCATATCAGACCAATGATGTATTGAGAGCGATGGAACAAGATTTGGGAGAAGAGTTTCATACAATCAAGGTGGATGGTGGGGCATGTGCCAATAACCTTCTCATGCAGTTTCAGTCAGATATCTCAGGCAAAAAGGTTGTGCGTCCTAAAGTGATTGAAACCACAGGGCTTGGGGCTGCATATTTAGCAGGACTTGCAACAGGGTATTGGAGAGATAAAGAAGATATCAGAAATAATATGCAGATAGATAAAACTTTTTTTGCCGAAATGAGTGAAAGAGAAGTAAATGAAAAGTTAATAGGTTGGAACAAAGCTGTTAAGTGTGCAATTTTGTATAGTGAGTAATCTGGCATTATAAGATTGCTATAAATTGAATATATTAATAATACCATATGCTGATATAATCGTTTACAGTTAATATGGAGGTATTATTATGGAGAATAAAAAAATGACAAGGATTGTGCTAACTGCACTATTTGCAGCATTAGCATTTGTGGCTACATACATTATCAAGGTTCCTACAGTTGGAACGAATGGATATGTGAACATTGGAGATACGATTGTATTACTATGTGCATGGATGATTGGTGGTGTATATGGCGGCTTAGCGGCAGGGGTTGGTTCTGCACTATCAGATTTAATTGCAGGATATGGAATGTATGTGCCTGGAACATTTGTAATTAAATTTTTGATGGCAGTTGTAACATATTTCGTTTTTAATGTAATGAAGAAAGTCAATGTTAATAAGGTTATTGGTTATGTTATTAGCGGTATCTTAGCAGAATTAATTATGGTGCTTGGATACTTCTTGTATGAGAGTATAGTGTTAGGTTATGGGCTGGGTGCAGCTTTGTCTATTGGAAGTAATTTTGTACAGGCAGGAACATGCCTAGTGCTTGGATATGCATTAATAGGTGCATTGGAAGGAGCAAGGGTTACAACACTTATCAGAAAGTATGTTTAAGAAAAAATTATATTAATAGAAAATAGAAATAAAAATATATATAGAGGTGAATATTATGTATTCAGAATTGAAGAAACAAGCAGAGAATGTAACAAAGGAGATTGTAGAAAAGGCAGAACTTAACCGTGGACAGATTTTAGTAGTAGGCTGTTCTTCCAGTGAAATCTGTGGTGATAAAATTGGGAGCAATTCGAATTTGGAAGTGGCACAGGCTGTATTTCAGGGAATATATAGTGTGCTGCAGGAGAAGGGAATATATTTGGCAGCGCAATGTTGTGAACATTTAAACCGTGCAATCATTGTGGAAAGAGAAGCGGTACCATTTCTAGATATTGTTAATGTGGTGCCACAGCCAAAGGCAGGTGGTTCTTTTGGGACAACGGCGTATAAGACCTTTAGTAATCCAGTTGCTGTTGAAGAAATCAAGGCAGATGCAGGAATTGATATTGGTGGTACATTGATCGGAATGCATATGAAAAAGGTTGCCGTGCCAGTAAAATTGGATAATAATAAAATAGGACAGGCAGGTGTATTGGCAGCGAGAGTCAGACCGAAGTTTATCGGAGGAGAGAGAGCTGTTTATAATGAAAAGTTAATGTAGTAAAAAAGAGTATTGAACCACTTCGGAAAAAGTTGAATTGGGATTTTTTCTGGAGTGGTTTCTTTTAGTTATTTGAGAGTTATATATAAAAGTAATGGTTTTTGGCAATAAAAAATCGGTGCGACAGGATTCGAACCTGCGACCTCTGCGTCCCGAACGCAGCGCTCTACCAAACTGAGCCACGCACCGTATAACCATATGTACTATACCACTTTTGGTGTAAAAAGTCATCATCTAAATATAAAATATTATAGTGTCAAAAATAAAATATACTCTATTCACACAAAAATAAAATATGCTATAGCGAAAAATGGAAAGAAAAGTTCATATTATGAAGTTATCAGTAGTCAGTAGTCTGGAGTTTGAGGAAGGTTGTGAAGCTCTAGTAGACATTTATGAAAAAATATAATAGTATAGATGATTAGGAGGAAGATGTGGCACATAATGGAATTTCAAGAATTGTTGAGTCATACTTTCGGAATATGACAAATGAAGAATTTGCAGAATTTGGAATTAAGAATTGTGAAATTCGGAAATACGAGTGGTAATAAGATAATACAGATGAAGTGAATGTTTCTGTATTTTTATAAATAATTTTTTTAGTATTGACTATTATTATGTATATACGTATAATATTTTTGTATTTTTAATTATCTTTAAATAAAAAAGCAATGATACAAAGTTATAGAGGCTAAGCTATATATAAGCCTGTCAGTTGCCACAAGGATATAAATATACATATTTATATAATATTATAATCGAGTATAAAATTGTACGGCAGTTGGCTATTCTTGAATAGGCTGACTGCTGTTTTGTTTGGCTTTATCCGCATACAATGATGCGGTGTTAGATATAAAAACAAAAAAATGTTCAGAAGGAGGGACAATTATGAAAGTATCTAGAAAAGCAATTAATTCAAGAAACACAAAAAAATTTTTATGCGTTTTAATGGCATTGGTAATTATGCTTGTGCCGATGGGGGTGGTTTTCGGATCAGCAGAGTCAAATACATTCAGGGTTTCAACCTCTGAAGAATTTGTAAATGCAGTTAAAGAAATTAACGCTGGTGCTGATGATGCAGAGTATGTAATAGAAATGCTAAATAACATTACAGTTACAGGCAGGACAGACGGCGGAAGTGGTGCTTTATTAAAATTTAAAAGAGGCACAACAACAATTTACGGAAACAGTTTCGTTCTTGATTCAGATTATGTCATTAGTGACAGTTTGATTTGTGCAGCCGAAAATTCTGTTGTAAATCTTGGCTCAGCAGACGAGCTTGAAAAAAGCAAATTATTCTTTAATGCAACAGATGCGGCTTTAAGTCGTAATGGTGACCTCTTGACAGTAACTGATTCGGCAACTGCCAATATCTATGAAGGAGTTGTTTTTCAGAATAACTCCCCAATGGGCAGACCGGGAGGTGCGATTTCAGTCGGAGAGATGGAATCAAATACAAGTGCAAAATTAAATATGTATGGTGGAATAATCAGAAATTGCCAAGATATGTGGGCGTCTTACGGTGGTGCTGTTTTTGTTGGTGCGAATGCAACCTTCAATATGTATGGCGGTGCAATCGAAAATAATAAAGCAGGACAATACGGCGGAGGTATTTGCAATGCAGGCGGTACATTTAATATGACAGGTGGTGTTATTCAAAATAATAAGGCCAACGCAGCTGCTGATGATATCTTTTCGCAAGGTACTACCAATATTACTGTTGCTGCAAGTAAGAATAATGGTTTTGGCGCTCTTACATCAACAAGCAAACAAATCAAAGGATGGTTTGAAGATGGTAATAATAAAAATGGCAGCCGTTGGGATGTAAATGATTACTGTGTTGAAATAACTGCGGAAGATGCATCTGCAGCTGAGGTAGTTGCCCTCAAAGCAGCACACAGCGCGGGCGCAGAAGTAACTTTTAATACAAACTCAGGAGTATGGAAGGATACATCTGACAAGTTTACAGAAAACGCAGATAATACATATTCAGAAAGTTTAAATTCAGGTGCAACTGCGACGCAACCTACTAATCCAACAAAGACAGATTATACCTTCCTTGGCTGGTTTACTGAAGATGGTACTGAGTATAACTTTGATTCAGAAGTAAATGAAGACATTACACTGTATGCTAAATGGGAATACAATGGATATAAAAATTCTGTAACACTTGACAAGATTTATCAGATTGCAGATGGATATAATAAAAGTGGTTCTACAATTGACCCAGATGGCAAACTCATAGAAGATATTACACTGGCAATTGAAACTTACAATAGCTTTAACCGAGAGGTTGGCAAAACCTCTATTCCTGCATTTGCAGAGGCTGAATATAAATTCACAACGGGTATCGGCACGGATGAAATTCAAATTGCGCTTCCTGATTTTAACGGATACGGCGTTGGTGATTATTGGTACAAGGTAACAGAGCTTAAGGGTAGCACAGCAGGTGTTACTTATGATACAAACAAATATTATATGCATATTGTTGTGACACACGAGGATGCTCTAAATCCTGATAGCTCCGGTATCAGCCAGATTACGTTCCATAAGAATGCACCAAATGAGGATGGCACATATACTAATAAAGCAAGTGATAAGGCAACAGGATTTACCAATACTTATGCTGCGGGTTCACTTTCAGTAACAACGGATATCAAGGGTAACTTTGCAGATCGCACAAAGACATTTGATGTTAAAGTGACTTTCAATGCACCCGAAAATAAAACGGTTACAGGTGATATTTATTTCGGTGATGATACAGTTGCAGTTGAGGGTGGTTGGAACACATCAAAGACTGTTACAATCACACTTGGCTTGGGTGACACAATTACTTTCAAAAATATTCCTGACGGTGTAACTTACACTGTTGCTGAAAATGATTATTCAGCAGATGGATATAATAATCCTGTATATACTTTTGATAATGCACAGGAGAATGGCGATACTGCAAACGCAGGAGATGAATGGGCTTTAAATAATGCACAAGGTACTATCTCTGATGACGCTGATACAGTAACAATTATGAACGAGAAGAATGTTACAATTGATGTAGGTGTATTCCTTGAAAATGCACCATTCGTTGCACTCATACTCTTAGTTGTTGCCGTTGCAGTAGTTATGATTATAACAAGACGCCGCAGAATAATTGACGCAGAGTAATCACTTGGTAGATAATAAATGAAAAAGGAGGAGAAATTCGTGAAAAAGCAAACAAATACAGAGGAGCTCTCCTCCTCACTTACAGATGAGCAGAAGAAAAAAGTCGCTGCAAAAAAAGCGAATAAAAGACTTGTTATAGATACAGTCAGAATGGTTACTGTTCTTGCCATTGCAACAGCAATATTTTTTATATTTTTCGGACTGAAGGTTGTTGATGGTAATGGAATGTATCCCGCTTTGATGGACGGCGACCTTGCTTTGACATATAGTAAATCTGAATATGTAAAAAACGATGTTGTATTTTACAAAGCAGACGGAAAAGAATATTGTGGCAGAGTTGTTGCAAAAACGGGTGACAGCATTAGTTTTTCTGATGATGGTAAATTTTATGTCAACGGTATGGTTCAATCAAGCAAAATTGTGTTTCCTACAGATACACCTGAAAATGCAGAGAAAAATATGATTGTGCCCGATAATAGTGTCTATATATTGGGAGATTACAGAACCTCATGTGTTGACAGCAGAGATTTGGGATTTATTTCGTTAGATGATGTTGACTCGAAAATAATTGCAATTTTGCGTCACAAAAAAATATAGGCAGTTAAGGAAAGTTTGGTTAAAATGAAACTACTTAAGGCTTTAAATTGGATATTGGTTCGTATGATTATTTTGTTAATGATTGTTGTTCTACTTTTTTCCAGTTATATACTCTGGTCGAATTATAGAACATATGCTGATGTAGGGAATGTCTATGACAGTCTTCTTCAGTTAAAACCTGATAACAACAGTGATGGAAAACCTGGATTTGACGAACTGAAAAAAATCAATCCCGATGTTTGTGGTTGGATAACTCTTGACGGTACAAATGTTGATTATCCTATTGTTCAGGGTGAAAATAATCTTGAATATATGGACAAAGATGTTTACGGAAAATTTTCGCTAGCAGGAAGTATTTTTCTTGACAGCAGAAATAATAATGATTTGAAAGATTCTTATTCTCTCGTTTACGGTCATCATATGAGCAATCATTTAATGTTTGGCGATTTGGATTTATACAAGGATAAAGAATTTTTTGAAATAAACAGAACCGCTACGCTTACAAGCGAAACAGATATAACAAAAATGACAGTTTTGGCAGTGCTTCAAATTCCCGACAGTACAGAAGAAATCTTTTCCCCATTATTGTGGGGTGATGATTTAAACGATCTGGCAAAATATATTCAAGATAATGCTATGCATATTTGGGATGATGCTATGGTAGAGCTTATTAATAATCCGACAACTACGCAGGCTGTTGCTCTTGCAACGTGTTCGGATGGCAATACCGGTGACAGGACAGTTATTATTCTTATATCACACCGTGATATAGAATCACAGGAGAAACTTCCTCAAACAGGTGATTCGATATTTAATTCACCTACACTTTGGGTTATATCAATTATGATATCTTTAATGGGATTAATAATATCCGTAATGATTATATTTAAAAAATCAAATCGAGTAGGCTGATTCCTACTCGATTACGCAAACGAACATCTCGAAGCACAGCTTCTCGTTGTTCTTACGCCCGGCAAATGATATTTTGTGCAAGCACAATATCGCTTACCGGGCTTTTGCAACAAAAAAAGAGGTCAGTTCGTACTCTTCACATAAAGAAGTGAAGGGTACGAGGGCAACGCTGTATCAAATTACGGTATAGTTTTAGTGACTATGCCGTTTTTTCTTTATCTGAATGTTTCTGTTTTAAGCGTTCTTGAAACATATCTTCATATTCTTCAGCACATGGAGCATCAATAATACCGATACCACTATAATAAATATCAATCGGATATACGGTCTTTCCGTCTATCATCTGTTTCTTAGATACCATAATGTAATCAATAAACTCATTGACGATGGCAGGTGTAAGTTCACTGATTTCCGTATAACGCCTAACTTTCTCCACAAATTCTGACACATTTGCGGTTTTGTCATTCTGCATTTCAATGTCTGCTTTTAACTGGACAAGAGATTCTTTTAAGGCTTTCTGCTCTGCTTCGTAGTTTGCCGACATTGTTGCAAAACGCTCATCGCTCAATTTGCCCGATACGTTATCCTCATAAATCCGCTGAAACAATATGTCGAGCTCATCAATACGCTTTTCGGATTTGGCTAATTCCCGCCGTTTCTTGGCAAGCTCTTTCCGCTGTTCCTCGCTTGATTTGTCAAGCTGTTCCTGTACAAATTGTTTTTCAAATGCCTGCACATAGAACAGAACACGCTGCAGACTTTCAAGAACCAAGACATAAACAACCTTTTCACGGATATAGTGGGCGGTACAGTTTTCCGTACTCCTGCGGTAATTGGAACAAAAGAAATATGCCTGTTCCCTGCTATAATTGTTCGTCACACTATAATACAGCTTTTCCCCGCAGTCGGCACAATAGAGTAATCCAGAAAAAATACTGATTTCACCTGTGCGGTTTGGTCTGCGTTTATGGCTTCTAAGCTCCTGCACAAGTTCCCAAGTTTCGGTGTCAATAATGGCTTCATGCGTATTTTCAAAAACTTTCCATTCTTCTTTGGGTCTGCGTATCATAGTCTTATCTTTGAAGGAGCGTGTTGTAGAGCGAAAATTGACCGTATGACCGCAGTATTCAAGCCGTTCTAAAATATCTGCAACCGTTCTTGCTGACCATTTATGCGGTGTAGCAGGAAGTGCAGAGGTCTTTCGTCCCCGTGACTGCCAATGCTCTGTGGGCGTTTGTACACCCTCTGAAAAAAGGATATTTGCTATCTGTGTCGGTCCATGCCCCTCAACACATAAGAGGAATATTCTGCGTACAACTTTAGCTGCTTCTTCATCTATCAGCCATTGGGCAGGCTCGGTTTCATTCTTCTTATAGCCGTATGGAATAACTGTTGTCAGCGGCTTGCCCGACATACCTTTATTTTGGAATACCGCACGCACTTTCTTTGAGGTATTCTTAGCGTGCATTTCATTAAACCAGTCCTGCACTGGAAGGAAATCACTAAGTCCGTCTTTGGTGTCGATATTGTCCATAATGGCAATATACCGAATGCCTAAACGCACAAAATCTTCTTCCAAGAGCTGACCAACGACAAGGCGATTCCTGCCAAGCCTTGAATGGTCTTTGACAATAATCGTTTCAATTTCTCCTGCTTCGGCAAGCTCCATCAATTCCATAAATGCGGGTCTTGTGAAACTAACCCCAGAATACCCGTCGTCCACAAAAAACTTGGTGTTGTAAAATCCGTTATCCGTTGCATATTTGCTAACAATAGATTTTTGATTAATAATGCTGTTGCTCTCCCCCTGCATCATATCATCACGGCTAAGCCTGCAATAGAGAGCTGTAATCTTTTTTGACTGTCTGTTCAAAATAAACTCCTTTCCGACAGTCGGATATGATTTTTGTAGTGCTTCCATTTTACCATATCTGCCGCCTTGCTTCAATGCTTTAAAGTGTGAATTTGAAACATTTTACACTGCCATGCTTAATATCCGATTGACTTTGGTTATCATATCTTCCTTTTGTTCCCTGTCGAAGTGGGTGCAGACAACATAATAAATACCGCCCATCTCCTTTACAAAATCTAAATTTTTTGGTTTTGATATTTGTTCAAAAAAAGCAAGGCGTTTTTCCTTTGGTAATTCTGCAAGCATATCGTAAATATTGTCGATTGCTTTTCGGATAGCAGCATCTTCGGTAAAGTCCTTTTTAATTGTTTCGTCTATATAACTGTTCATCTGCAATAATCCTCCTATAAAGAATAGGGTGAGAAAAACTATCCCTCACCCTATAGCCTGTGGGAAAGCTGATTTTCCCCTCTATTTTTTAAATTCTTTTAACTTTTTACGCAGGTGGTCTAACCGTGCATAGATAGCTCCGGTGGTTAAGTGGACAACAGAAGCAATTTCTTTTGTGGAATAGCCTTGCATTTTCAGTAAAACAATCTGTAAAGTACGCTTGTCCACTTTAAGCAATGATTGATACAGATTTTCATTCTCGATTTCATCCAGTAAATCTGCAACAGTCCTTACTTCATCAATTCGTTCCCTATCTGCCATTTCCTCAAGATATTCTCCGACATCATTTGTCCAACGATAAAACCGCCTGTTGGAATTGAAATCTGCCCTGTCATCCATACGGATTTGTTCAATAATATTTTCATCAACTCCATGTTCACGCAATATTTTTTCTTCCGCTTCTTTCCAAATACGCCATTTCCTATCTTCACGTCCATGATTATATGCCATTCTTTTTTCCTCCAATTTGAATTTTTTAAAATGCTAAAAACTCAAATCAGCAGGCGGTGAGCGGCAACCAACCTTAGAAACAGCCTTGCGGCGTATTTCTACAAAAAACGACAAAAGAAAATCCGCAAGGGCTGTAAAGCCTTTACGGATTTGAGATTTTCTATTTCTGTTATATGGAGATTCTACTTCTACATACAAGGTGCAGAATCCCTTTGTGGCGGCAAAGATTTTTTTAACTGGCAATCCTCCAATCTTTGAAAATGTATATTATATGGACAGCCGCCTTTCAAAAACGTCTGCATTACTGTTTTAAAAAAGTACATAAAAACACCCTCTGACCGAAAAACAGGTTTTGAGGGTGTTCGTTATTCGTGACAATAGAAAGCTAACAAAGCGTGCTTTCTATTGTGTATTTTGGGCATAGCAGAATCGCCGTCAAAATTACCGTTTTTTTTATTTGACGGACTTACCGCTATTGCTCTTATAAAAGGAAAGAGCCAATGCTCTGTGAGTCTCCTCACAAAATCATTGGCTCTGTGTCTTTGCATCTGGCTCTCTGATGATTATATTCAACTTCATATTCAATGATTTCCATGAATAAAATGAAAATCACAACAATTCGCACCTCCCCCAAGTGTTCCCTTGCGTTTAAATTTAATCTTAGGTTCATATCCAGAAAAAGCGGTTGCATCACTCTGGCAAAAAAGCGTACAAAGTTCTGGACAGGAATATTTTTCACACATATCTTTATAAATGCAGCGGGATATATCAAAATGGATTTCTTTTTTATCATGTCTTTTCCATTCTACTGTAAATCCCTCTGTCGGATACTTTTTGTCCATATGTGACTTGGCAAACATTTTGAACAAGCCGTATGTAAATGGCATTTTTGTAAGTTTAGCATTTTCTTTTGCCACGCTATGTGCGTCGTGTTGTATTTCCTTATGGGTAATCATAAGTGCCTGCTCTTTGGTAAAACCATTTTCAATAAGAGTTAAGTAAATCCCTATTGTTGGCAATAATCTTTTAAAAATGTGCTTATTTATCTCTTGATTTTCGGATTTTGTTTCCTGTTTACAGAGATTCGTATATTTTTCACACATACAAATATAAAGCCGTTTCCCCTGTTCATTCCCATATTCCTCAGTTAAATCATCATATAAAAATCCAAAATCTGTTTCTTTATAGTCCATATTCTTATCTCCATTTCATGCAATAACTTATCTATCCATACAGTTTTTATCTATAATGGTTACTTGCAGGTGTTTCGCTTCAATCAACATTTCCTGCTTACATTTTGGACAATAAAGCGGAAAATTCAGCAGGACAGTATCTTCTCTGATTTGATTACGGGTTTTATTTCCGCAAACAGGGCAGCGTACCCATTCTGTGTTTTTCATTTAACCACCTCACTATCTTAGGAGCAGCAGATTATGAACGTCCTGTAAACAAAAGGAATATACATACAAAGCAAAGTCAGCCGTTCCCATATCCCCTCATATCTCAGCATGGTATTTTGAAACTGCTCTTTATCTCCCATAATAAAACAGGCAAAGAAAATCAGTGCTAAGATAAAAGAAATAACACATACAACACCAAAGATAATCTTGTTCTGCTTAAATGCCAGAATCCCATTCAATAACGGAAAAAACAAGAATGCCATAAATCCGATTGCTGCACTTATTCCATGTATTTTTGAAGCCTCGGTAACAACGTCTTTACTTTCATTCACATGAAATATGCCTGAAATCAATCCTGCCCCAACAGCGAAAGCCCCTATTGAAACCAACAGCAGAACGGATAGGATTGGAAAGTCTGTTCTTGTAGCATAAAAGTATGCAATCGCTACAAATACCCAAAAACCTCCAAGCCATATTAACCATAAATTATAAATAACATGAACAGGGCTTTCTGGGCTTCCCAACGCACTCATTACCATTGCTTTACTGTCGTATTCTTCATAATATCGACGCAGCACCCACGGAAGAAAAAACTCACCAATAATTGTAAAGAGCATAATTGAATGAAATAACTTGCTTGTCATTATATTATCCATTTCACACTCTCTCCTAATATCTCTCGATTTCTCCATGAAAATTATGTGCTTTTTCCAGTAATGGTCCTTTTGCTCCCATTGTAAAGGCAATGTCACTGCTGCGGATAGATAACAGTTCCATTCCAGAACGTAATTCCAAAACTTCCAATGTACTTTGCGGCAATTTAACTGTTCCGTTTTTATCAATCTCAAGCCAAGCATATTTACGCCCTTTATACTGGATAAACTCACCCTCGGAAAGTTGACAATCCCTTAATGTGGGACACTCTTCCAATATATGGCTGAGCTTTGATTTTGATAGCAGTGAATGTGTGGTGACACAAAAACCCCCTGTTATTTTGCTGCCTGTAAAAATAATAACTTTTCCATCCTGTACGGCATTATATTCCGACAATGCCTGTGGCGGTATGTGTATTGTTAAATCGGGGCTTATAGCAGAAAGACCAAATACAAACTTGCCCCCTTTATTTAGCTGTGGCATAAAAAACCTCCTTTTCCAGTATTTCATTTTTCTTGTTGATGTGTTATAATAGTAGTGTTTACAAAAACTACTTTATATATAAAGTACTATAAATCCAACAAAATGTCAAGGAGAAAGGAATATGTTATCAAAACCCGCCACAATGCTTTTAGGTCTTATTTATGAAAAACCGCTTAACGCATATGAGATAATAAAACGCTTAAACTACATGAATGTGAAATGGTGGTTTAATATTGCTGATTCGACGGTATATTCGACCTTAAAAACCCTTGAAAAAAAAGAATTTATATTAGGGACTACTGAAAAAGTCGGAAATATGCCAGACCGTACCGTTTACAAACTTTCCGATAAAGGAAAAAATGAATTTATAAACACTTTAAGAGCATCCATCCTCCAATTCAATTACGATACAAATATTTTTTCTATTGCCGCTTTCTTTTTAAGTACATTTACACTTGATGAGCAGCAGGAGCTTTTACAGGAACGGCTTAATATTCTGCAAAAATACCGTGCAGGGATTGAAAAACAAATCAATCCCTTATGGGAAAATGAGGTTTCTTCCACTCATTCGGCAAATGTAAAAAGAATGATTGACCTAGTAGATGCTGAAATAACTGGAACAAACCGCCTGCTTGAAAGCTGCAATACCAACACATAACACAAATCCATGAAATGGATAATAGACAGTGAGGGAAATCTATGACAACAAACAACATCCTCTACTTATACAGTACAGAAACAGGCATTGAACTGATTTTCTGCGATAATTCAACCATATCTTACCCACTACATAACCATGTTTCCGTGCTGACAATCGGCATTATACTGGATGGCTCTGTTATTCTTACCACAAATCAAGAAACAAAGGTTTATAAACAAAATGAAACTTTCGCCATATTCCCATATGTGCCGCATAGCATTGGAGCGTATGACAGCTATACCCTGCTAAGTCTGTGCATTGATAAAGATGTAATAAATAACGTAGACATTTCCATCATACAAAAACGCATTACGCTTCTTCTGACGCAGGCTTTGGATATGGGAAAAATCAATCAGTATCAGATATTACAGCTATTAAACTGTCTAGATGAAATTGCGGGTTCTTCCAAATGGCAGTTAAAAAAGCACACCTCATATATCCACGACTTAAAAAAACAGTTGGAATTATACCCAGAATGTAAACTTACTGTCGATGAGATGGCACAAAACGCTTTCATCAGCAAATACCACTTTATCAGAAGTTTTAAGGCAGAGGTCGGGCTTACGCCGCATCAGTTCCAAATACAGAACCGCATCCGCAAAGCACAACGCTTAATCCACAAGACCGAAACAATAACAGAAGTAGCCTTGACCACGGGTTTCTGTGACCAAAGCCACTTCATAAAGCAATTTGAAAAATATGTAGGATTGCCACCATTAACGTATAAATCATCTTCTGGCACTATCTGACCAGAGGAATTTAATTAGCAGAGGGCAGGCATAAATTTTGCGAACAGGTAAAGTCCGTCTTCCCCTGCAATGACTTCATGCGGTACTCCTATGGGGAAAATAGATATTACGCCTGCTTCATAAGGCAATGTGACGCCATCATTTACACATTCTCCCGCACCAGAGATTACCTCATGGGTTTCCATTTGCTTCTCGTGGATATGACTGCCAATCTTTTTATTGGGGGCTATCCTTACGAGGTGATAACTAAACTGTCCGCCTGTCTTTTCGGATGTGATGATATGCTTTAGCTCCACACCCTCAAATGTAGGATGCTTAGACCACGGAATTGCATGAAAGGCAACCTCTGAATCTGGCAAAAGCAGCTTACCCTCTCCATCAAATTTTTCAAACAGATTCTTATAATCCATTTCCAACACTTCCTTTCAGATTTTATTGGCATTGTTCCTGCCTGCTTACATCCTATCAAAAAGCATAAAATCTGAATTGTAAAAAATTGCGGAATAAAACAACAAAGCCAACGAGCGGCGAGACATTCTCACTTGCTCATTGGCTCTGCTTTCTTTCGATGGGGTTTTAGGGACAAAAGTTCCTAACAAGTGAATTTGGATAACCAAATTCAGTGCTTGGTAAGACATAGCGTATCTATTTGCTGTACCTGTTCGATAACGATAGGATAAAACTATATAGGGTCTTTTGCTTCTCATTTCAAATTCATCATCTCCTGAAATAGAAAAACCGAGAAATTTTCCGTTAAGAAAACTCTCGGCTATGTAATTTCCATTATTCAATTTTAGATATGCAGGTCAGCGACAAACTGCTATTTGTTTATATCTTTCCATCACTAGCAAGTCGTTCCTTTAGTTGGTCAATGAACGGTCTCATTCTACGATACGCCTTCCGACTCAACTCTAACTCATAATTAATGCCTTTTCTCTTTTCTGCAATAATATGAATACCGTTTCGATATGAATATATTTCAATTATTTCAGAAGTCAAATCTACCTCTTTTCCATCTGCGTCAAAAAAATCATGAATCAACCCTAATTTTTCTGCTGTTCTACATTTGTCATCAAATCTGATTTGTGGTTTTTCTTTTTCCTTTCTTGCATAATAAAAGGGAACTATTACTTTACCGTCATGTGATAATGTGTCCTGCAATATATTTTGCTTATTTTGTGGAATTGATATTTTTATAGGAATAGTATGATGAATTAAAGAATTAAATTCATCGGTGTTTGAATAATATGTGTTTAATACATTTTCTATTACGGCCTCATATATTGATGCATAAGCAAGTATTTGATTACGTACTTCAAACATTAAATTTTCATCACTCGCTTCAATTCCTTCATAAAGTTTATACGCAAACCTAATTGCTTTAAATTCTGCAATAATTCGTTTTTTTAACTCTATATCCAAAATAAAAGAAAATTCATTCTCGTACCATGAATCTGGTGGCAAATGATTTGTGCAATATGTTTCTATTTCTTTCTTAAGTTTTTCTGAAAAAGCCATTTAATCTCCTCTCCATTACAAATTCCGAATTTGTAGCTCTGATTATAGCATATATTTATGAAAAATTCCACTCTGCCAAGCAATTTGAAAACTATCAAACGGAAATACAATCTCTGCCTGTTATATAAAAAACGGCATCAGCTTCATGCCAACGCCGTCTTTTCTTAGGTCAGTTCGTTATAAAATTTCTGCTTTTTTCAGACATCCTACGCTGTCATAGCACCACGGAAATAAACTGGCTGTATTTCCACATTCAGTAATATACACCGTTTCAGTTATGTAATAACTCTTCTATAACGATTTCTTCCGCTTGCTGCCTAATACAATTCATTTTTCTAACCCATTCCATATGACTGTCAGCCTTCAGTTGTTCAGTAATACCTTGTGTTGTTTTTAACTGTTTTATAATCCGATAAAAACACTCTCGTGCTTGTTTATCAATCTCGGAAAGATATTCATTAAGCTCTCCGTTTGTAAGTAAATTAATATAAGTCAACCTGTAGTGCTCTTGTAAAAATTCCAAATGCTGTTGCCCATAAATGCCAATATCATTTTCTTCACTCTTAGGAAGTGTAAGATTCGGAATAAGATAATCGGCTTGTTTACAATAAGTACCGCCGAATTGCTCATATAATGATTTCATTGTAGTTTCCTCCGATATATTTAGTTTTCCTACAAATTCATCATATCCAACCGTCTTTATAAATACTTATAAATGCCGCAAGGGACACTTCCTTATGTGAAATGCCCCTTTAGTCTGCTCTCTTTTTTGCTATAATTACAAGTCTACCGTTATTTAATGTGTATTCACAGGTTGATAATGTGAGTAATTTTGTATCATTGTTAATAGTTTTATTATTGTTCCAAATTGAATACTGTGATGCCATTGACAGATAGTTATTTGCAGTAATGTTATCAAATGATGTGTATGTGTAATATGGAAATTTTTCTGTATCGGATTCGGAAATTTTGAATACCATAATTACATCATAAACATTCGATGTGGTAAATGTATTGAACATAATGCTGTGATTTTCTTCACAAAATTTTGGTGAGATAAATTTTTGGAGTTCGGAAAACATAGTGCCATCTTTCATGCTATGACCAAAAATTATTATATTATCACCATTTGGAATTGAAGAAGATGACGCAGCAAAAGGTATCCCATGCCTGTCCTTTTCTTTATCAAAATTATGCTTAAGATAGAATTCAGAATCGTTTGTGTTTTGCATAACGGGATAATCTATATTTGTTCCGTCAATAGTTAGCCAACCGATAAAATCACTGTTTTTTTCTTTTAGCTTCAAATATTGGGGGTTTTCATTTTCTGTTTGGACTGATGTATTTTCAATTATGTTTTTTAATCCTTTAAATTGTGAAATTGATTTTTCCTTTTCAGTATAAATCCTAAGTAATTGAAATATTGAAAATGTTAATATACATATTAAAAGTAAGCTGATAAAAATTAATATTTTTTTAGAAATTTGCATTTGCAGCACTCCTTTTTACAATATTATACTATTTTTCAAAAAATTGTATAGTTAGATAATTATGTCTGCTTAATAATTTTCTTTTTTATTTATCTTTAATGTATTCTGCAATATCTTCAAGTTTACAATCTAGTATTTTACAAAGTTGATTTAGTGTATAAGTGTTAACATTTCCGTTCTTACGTAATCTGTCTAATTGTCCTGTGCTGATTTTATGTTCTTTTATCAATTACTAAAAAATCAGATTTGTTAAAATGAAAATAAAATCACTAAAAAATCAAAAATTATGGGTTAATCACGGTTGTAATTTTCCATTATCGTTTTTGCCATTTCCCTAAATTCATCTTTTGCACTTTGTGGAGATACAATTGTGACTTCTGTACCTAAAGCAAATATCCAACCATAAAATTGAGGGCTTACATTGACCGTCATTCTACAAATGCAATAGTCGGGATTGTCATAGTCAGGTCTTATGCTTACAGAATCGCCAAAGCGGTCAATAAATACACCTACAAAAGAATTTTTACATTGTACAGATATGGTCTGTTCTTTACCGCCAAACATTCCGAAGGTCTTTTTAGAGTAGTCGGCAATATCAAAGTTTTTGTATGTTTCTAATCCCTCTCTTGGCTCGTCTAATAAATGTATGGATTTCATTTTATCCACTCGGTAGTGACGTAAGGTTTTTGTGTGACTATCAAAAGCAATCATGTAATAATTATTATCACTAAGGCATACCGCATAAGGACTGACACAATAGACTTTCTCCCTATCAGAAGATTCAAGTGTTCTTTGGGTAGTCCACCTTAAATATTTGAACGTGATTTGGCAGTTGTCGCTTGTTGCAAGATGTATGTTATCTATGTTTGTTAATACATTATCATGCATACTCTTGATACGTTCCCCGATTAAGATATTTCGGTTTAATATTTTGCTGTCATAAATACTGCCGAAAGATTTTATTTTGTTTATCAGTTCTTTTGATTTCTTTTCTGTCAGAAATTTTGAAACCGCTACAGAATCTATAAGAAATTTTAATTCGTTTGTATCAAAGGTTCTGCCTACTAGATGATATTTATAACCGCCTTTTTCTTTTGTTCCTTCAATATCGAAACCTGCTGAACGAAGCAGCGAAATAGCAGCATAGATTGTACGTCTGTCTACGTAAATATTTTTTGTTTCCAAGTATGATAATATTTCGGGCATTCTTAAAAAATGCTTATCGTCTGTTCGTTCAAGGAATAATTCTTGAAGATATATAGGGATTAGTTTCTTGCTTTCTGATTCCATGTTTTCGCCTCTTGTTCTGTACATTTGGTGCGTAGCACCAAATGTACTTATATAAACATAATATCACAAAAAGTAAATAAAAATAATAACTTTTTGAGTGTTCTTATTCAAGCTTATCATTACGAGCAATCACCAGCTCGAATTCGCTGTGTTACTTCTCGCTAGAGATTGTCACAACATTAAAATAAGCCATGCCCATTCATAGACCTTTGGTCTATTTCATGAACGGCTGTCGCCGTATAAATATAAAATAAAAAACAATCGTCTGAGTGTGCAAGCACCCTCTTCCGATTGCTTATCATTTTATATATGCATGGCTTGTAGCTTAAAATTACGAGCAATCACCAGCTCGAATTCGCGTTGCTCATTCTCGCTGGTGATTGTCCCAATATTAAAATAAAAAAACATACACCCATGTGTGCAAGCACCCACGGTGTATGTTTTTATTTTTAATATTGCTCGTAATTAACCAAAGTATCTCTTTAATAATCCTTCGAATGCCTTACCATGTCTAGCTTCATCTCTAGCCATTTCATGTACTGTATCATGGATAGCATCAAGGTTTGCAGCTTTTGCTCTCTTAGCAAGGTACGATAGATAAAGGAAATTAGGAAAAAGCAAAAGTACACAAAAAAGTACAACTTCATAACAACTTTAAAAGAACTTTCTAAAGGAAGTACACAAAAAAGTACAACTTTTAGGAGGTTTTTATTATGTCAAAAGAAAATTTAGCAGGAGTTTATCAGTTGGAGAATGGTTATTGGGGATTTAGGTATGCAATTAGTGTCAATGGAAAAAGGAGAGAGGGAAAGAAAACAAAAGATGAAAATGGAAATCCCTTTAAAACAGAAAAGCAGGCTTTTAGAGCAAGAGAAAGAGCAATCATAAAAGCGAAAACAGAAAAAAAGCCAACAAAGAAAATCATAAGGAAAACAGTCAAAGAAGTCTTTGAGGAATATTGTGAGTTTGGCAGAAATGGCAAAGCATATACAACGATTAAGAAACAAGATAGTTTATGGAATAATCATTTAAAAGACAGATTTGGAAGTAAATATATAGACGATATAACCGTAGCAGAAATACAAGATTATCTCGCAGAACTTTATTATACAGAGAGCAAGGCTTACTCTTATACAGAATCATTTTTAAAAATGTTTTACTTGATATTCGGGCAAGCATACTCAAGGAATTATTTAGATATAGATACTTACAATAAACTGTGTATTAACAAAGATACAAAAATACATATGCCAAAGCAAAAGATTGATGAAGAAACCGATATAGTGTATTTTAATAAGCGAGAAATGCAGCAGTTAGATAATTATTTTAAAGGCACAAATGCGGAAACCGCCTATATGTTAGGTAAGTATTGCGGATTGAGAATCAATGAGTGCTATGGTCTGAAATGGGATAAGGTAGATTTGGAAAATGGTGTTATTACAATTGACAGACAAATGCAGTATCAAGATGGACTAATAAAATTAGTACCTCTCAAAACAAGAAATGCCAAGAGAAAAATATATATGTGTAGTAAGTTAAAAAAGTATTTTGAAAATCTAATGCAACAGCAGGAACAATACAAGAAAGAATTAAAAGCACAAAGGCAACAAAATCAAACTTTTATACAAGATATGAAAGGGAATATGATTTCTTCTCTTGGGTTAGTAAACACTCTGCCAAACGGAAAAATACAAACAGTAAATTCAATGAAATATCATTCAAGAACTTTGCAGGGAGAATATAACATAAATTTTAAGTATCACTATTTAAGACATACTTATGGTACTACTCTTGCTACTTTAAATACTCCCGAACATTTGCTTTGCAATCAAATGGGGCATAGTAGCAGCGCAGTAACTCATAAGTATTATATAGCTATTTCAGAGCAGGGAATTGAGGAACTCTTAAAGAATTTGGAAATGGTGTAAATGGGTAAAATAAAAGGAAAATTACTAAGCAATTCACTTAGTAATTTTCCTTTTGCTTTTTTAATCCTCAATGTATTCTGCAATATCTTCAAGTTTACAATCTAGTATTTTACAGAGCTGATTTAGTGTATAGGTATTAACGTTTCCGTTCTTACGTAATCTGTCCAATTGTCCTGTGCTAATTTTATATTCCTTTATCAATTTGTATTGAGAAATCTCACGCTTTTTCAATGTTTCCCAAAGACGTTCGAATGTAATCATATAAATATACACCACCTATCAATTGACTTTATAAAATAATGTTAGGAGATTGCCCAATAATTGACAATTGCCCATATACGGGCTATAATTAAGAAAAACAAATTTTTAGGAGGAGTAATATTTATGCAAGAATGGAAATTAGTATTTGATAGGGTGTGTAATAATGAGAAAAACTGGGAAAAGTATCAAGAATTAAATATGAAATTGGAGGATGAAAAAACAGAAGAAGAAAAGTTGATATGTAAATATGTGTCACATATAAGACTTAATAGAATGGAACTTGAAACTAAAATTGAGGAATCAAGAAAACAATTGCTTATAAGTGATTGCAATATTATAACTAGAAAATTGGAAGAATTACTTGATGAGATGGGTTGGGAAAAATAAATAGATTAGGAGAATAATGTTATGAGCAAAACAAAGAAAATTTTAGCCATTATGCTTACGTTAGTATTATCAATAGCAATGATACCAACAACAAGCGTAAGTGCAGCAAAGAAAGTAAAACTGAATAAGACAAAAGCAACAATTTATGTAGGGAAAACGGTAACTTTAAAATTGAAGAATAACAAGAATAAAATAAAGTGGAGTTCTTCAAACAAAAAAGTTGCAACGGTTACTAAAAAAGGTAAAGTAAAAGGCAAAAAAATAGGTAAAGCAATTATTACTGCTAAGGTTGGAAAGAAAAAGTATAAGTGCAAGATTATTGTTAAAAGGAAAACAACTAACAATAATAGAAATAACGATAATATAACTATCAACAATATAAATAGTAATACTCCGCATAAAGGTCATAGTTGGGATAATGTACAGGTTGTGATTCCAGATACAATTGGTGACAAACAAACCCCTAATACAAGAGTTAAAATATTAAGTTATCAGTTTTGGGCTGATGATGAGCCGTATTATCAAATGCATATTGAATATCAGTTAGTTCATACATCATCAACATATAGTTATTTTGGCTATGATAGTTTTGCTACATATTTTTATTGTTATGATAGTCAAGGAAATATAATTAAGAGTAATTATTTATATCAAGGAGAAGCAAAGATTAATGGGATATATATGGAAGATGAATATATACCTACAAATACGGCGAAAATTGTATTTATCGAATATCCAATGTAATAAAAAGTGGAGGTGTTTTAAATCATGAAAAAAATAGCTATAGTTTTAATTATTAGCATAAGTTTATTACTATGTGCGTGTGGAAATGGAAATAGCAATAAGGCAGACTCTAGTATTGAAAGTACGGAAGTAACCAAAAAAGAGTTTACTGAATATGAAAAAGCGGCAGTATTTGCAGTTAAAATTCTTCAAGAACATTTAAAAAATCCACATAGTTTAGAGGTGTATTCTATTCATGGAAAGAATGTAGAGGGTGAAGATTATTATTTTAAAATTGAATATTCTGCAACAAACAATCTAGGCGGAACAGTCGAAGATAAGTTTTATTATTGTGTTAGCAAAGATATTTTTTCATCAGATGAAAAAGAAGTGTTTAATGGTAAGGCGATTTTGTCTAAAAGTATTAGTCTTTCAGATTATCTTGAGGATAGACGAGGAGATGAAAAAGGATTTGATGTTCAGATTATTATGGATAATTTAGATATAATAAATACAGAAGTTTATGACTAAAAAATGGAAAAATAATACGAACTAAATATTAAAGCAGCAGGTCAATCCTGCTGCTTTAATAATTTATAAAAAGTGGTTTTCTTTAGCCCGGTAAGTTCCATAGCTTTTACGGCGGTTATTTCGCCGTTTTGCCATAGGTCAATAACTTCATTCCAATTACTAGGCTTTTGTGCTTTCGGTCTGCCATAATCAGCCCACTCTCCTCTTGCTTTCTTTGCAGCAATTCCCTCCTGCTGCCGCTTTTCTTTCTTTTCAATTTCAGCTTGTGCCATTGTGGCATAAAGTTCAATAAGCATATTGTTGATTGTTTCCATTATCATTTTTGCCATTGAGTTATCAAGAGAAGATAAATCTTGTGTGGTGGTTGGGATTTCTAAAATCATAACTCGAACTTCTTTGTCTTTGAAATATTGAAGTTCTTTTAAAGTGTCTTGTTTGTTTCTTCCTAATCGGTCAAGTTCGGTTACAATAAGTATATCTCCTGCTCTCAAAATGTCCTCTTTAAGAACTTGGTATCTTGGACGGTTAAAGTTCTTGCCCGTCTGTTGGTCTGTGTAGATTTTTTCTAAAACCATGTTATTGTTTTTACAGAAAGTTTCTATTTCTGTAATACCTCTATCTAAATGTTGGTCTGTTGTACTCGTTCTGTGATAACCGTATATCATTCTCCTGCTCCTTTCCGTTTTTGTCAGATTCTTGTTTTTCTTTTTCGGCTTGTTCCATGTACTGAATGTAGCCGATAGTATCTAGGTCAAAATTTTCAAACATCTTATCAACTCCTTTAACAAAAGTATAACAAAAACGTTCGTAAAAGTAAAGAAAAATATGCGAACGTTTATAAAATAAAAACAAAACATTTACGAACATAAAAATAGATATATTTTATGAGTTCGTAAAAGTATGCTTTTATAAACGTTTAAAAAGCAAAAATAAATTTAAAAAACTTTTATCAAAGTACATTTTTTGGTACACCTTAAATAGTACAATGTATACATAAGATAACAAAAGAAATGTTACTAAAAAAAAGAAAGAAAAGAGGTACTTAAAATGAAGAAAACAAATGGTTACAAGGTTGATTTTGCAGCAAAGGTTATTACAATTACGAAAAGATTTGGAAATGCAGCAGGTGTGTTAGGAACTCCCGAATTTGAAGTTATGCAGCAGTTAAGAAAAGAATATGCAGATTATAAGGTTCAGTACAAGACAATAGAAAGAAATGAGAATAAAGAAACATATAAACATCTTACTATTGATGAAATGAAGAGGTTCTTATCAACAAGAGAAGATTCAGAATCCGCATTGGTACAATTTGCAAGAGTGGAAAATGTAGTAGGTAATAGAAAAGGAAAGTATGCAGTAATTAAGAAATGGTTTTTAAAGAATTACAAAGAAGAATACAACGCGTTTTTGTCATTGGATATTGATAGAGAGTTGGAAGAACTAGAAAATAAATTAGAGCAGGAAAATGAATCAGAACAGAATGCAGCAGCATAGAAAGGAGCGATAATATGAGCGGTATCAGAGTAGATTTTATTTCAAATTCAATTATAGTTACACAAGCATTTTTAGACGCAGCAGCAGTTGTTGGAACGGAAGAATATAATGAGTTAAGAGATGTGAGAAAAGAGAATCCTAATATGAAAATTGTACGCAGGAGCGTTAGAGTTAATAAAGAAAATCATAAAAGTAAAGGTCTTACATATGCCTATATGAGAAATTTTATAAAGGTCATGGATTCGGATAATAGAGTTACATTTGAAGATACTGTTGATTATTTCCAAGATATGTATAATGGCAACAGTGCAAAAACATATGTAGCAGTAAGAGATTGGTTTTTAGAAAATTATCCAAGACATGCAGAAATGATTGTTGAAACTGCTCCAAAGCTGCCTGCTGCTTAAAAAGTAGCGGCAGCAGAAAATTGTGGAAAGGGGGAGGGCTGTATTTCGGGAATGAGCGAAAACAAAAGCACCGTTTCCGTTATAGCAGGTTTGCAAAATCTCCAAGAGTATTTTTGATTTGAAAAACGATAGATATTTTTAATTTCTATAACAGTATCAGTCTATTTCTAGTCTTTAAGATTTTGATTGTTCAGCAATCAAAACTCTTTCTAAAATCCCCTCAAATTTTGTAGAAAATTGTATTGTTATTTGTCGCCCGATTTGGTAGACTTGTTTTGGGTGCTACCAAGAAACGGTAGGCGGTTAGTCCTTCAACAGAGGGACTGAACCCTCTGATTACATAGAAATCTCTGAAAAGGGAAATCTAGGAAAGGAGGGCAAGCTTATATGAGTGACTTTGAAATACTCTCCATTGTACTAATGATTATTTCAATCATAGTTGCAATACTTATAGAATATATCAATAACTTAAAAAAGTAACCGCCCGACCAAGGAAAGGTTACTTTTTTTAATCTAACTAATTCTTGGACTAACCGTCTATCGGTAGTGCCTTTTTCTATCTTTATATTAGCAAATCCCCCGCAATAAGTCAATCGCAATAAAAAATTAGATTCTTTTGAGAGAAAATAAAATTACGGAAAAGACGAAAATTATCGGTTAATCACGGTTGTAATTTTCCATTATCGTTTTTGCCATTTCCTTAAATTCGTCTATTGCACTTTGTGGAGATACAATCGTAACTTCCACACCTAAAGCAAATATCCAACCATAAAATTGAGGACTTATATTGACTGTAATTTTGCAAATACAATAGTCGGAATTTTCATAGTCAGGTCTTATGCTTACGGAATCCCCAAAGCGGTCTATAAATACACCTACAAAAGAGTTTTTGCATTGTATAGATATTGTCTGCTCCCTGCCACCGAACATTCCAAAAGTCTTTTTGGAGTAGTCGGCAATATCAAAATTTTTGTATGTTTCCAATCCCTCTCTTGGTTCGTCTAATAAATGTATGGATTTCATTTTATCCACTCGGTAGTGGCGTAGCGTTTTTGTGAGATTATCAAAAGCAATCATGTAGTAATTATTATCACTAAGGCATACCGCATAAGGACTGACACGATATATTTTGCTTGAATCAGAGGGTTCAAGCGTTCTTTTGATAGTCCATCTTAAATATTTAAATGTAATTTGGTGGTTGTCGCTTGTTGCAAGATGTATCTTATCTATGTTTGTTAATACGTTATCACGCATACTTTTGATACGTTCCCCGATTAAAATATTTCGGTTTAATATTTTACTGTCATAAATACTGCCAAAAGATTTTATTTTGTTTATCAGTTCTTTTGATTTCTTTTCCGTCAGAAATTTTGAAACTGCAACGGAATCTATAAGGAATTTTAATTCGTTTGTATCAAACTTTCTATTGATTAAGTGATATTTGTAACCGCCTTTCTCTTTGATTCCCTCAATATCAAAACCTACTTGCCGCAGCAGTGAAATAGCAGCATAGATTGTTCGTCTGTCTGCGTAAATATTTTTGTTTTCTAAATAGGATAATATTTCGGGCATTCTCAAAAAATGCTTATTATCTGTTCGTTCAAGGAATAATTCTTGAAGATATATAGGGATTAATTTCTTGCTTTCTGATTCCATTTTTTTGCCTCTTGTTCTGTACATTTGGTGCGTAGCACCAAATGTACTTATATAAGCATAATATCACAAAAGTAAATAAAAATAATAACTTTTTGGTTACTCTTATATTATATATTATTGAATAACCAAAAAGTTTTGGTCATTCGCTCCAATCATACACTTGTGTATATGTTTGTCCTTTGGTTCTATACTCGTTTTTATTATTTTTCGTTTTGATTTCTTCCACTTCAACTAGTATATCATCAAATTTCAATTTTTTTATTGCTTTAACACATCTTCCTACTGTTGTTTTGCTCAAATTAGTGAGTTCTCCGATTTGTTCATAAGTATAAATTTTATCTTGTGATAACTCCAATACTTTAAGAAAAACTTTTAACAATGATTCCCAAGAAGCCTCGCAATCTGCATTCCGAATAATCTCGTACCAAGCCTTTTTTATCTTAATAATGTTCTTGCTTTTTTCTGCTGCACGAGCAAGAGAAATAGTGTAAATATCATTATCGACTATAACTTTAATGTAATTATTTTTTTCAAGAAATGAAAGGGAATTTCTCATAGTTTCTTTATTTTTTGAACTGTTTTGAATTGATAACTCATTGCATAAGTCAGATAGTTTTCCACGAAAGGCTCGTTTATTATCTGATAGTATAGTAATGATTGTTAAAAGTTTAAACTCATACTTTTTTAGTAAGAACCATTCTTCTAAAAATTCCAATTCTTCCTTTTCTGTTGTGTTGAGGTTTTCTGTTTCATTAATGATTTTATCTTCCATAAAATTCTCCTTTTAATTTATTATTTATATTGAAAAAATGGGATTCCTAAAAAATAGAAATCCCATTTTTACGATTTACTAATTTGATTATTTCCTGCTCTAAAGCGGCTGCTGCCGCATTTTCTATATTATTTGCAGCAGCTTGTAAATTTAACTTGGCAAGTGATTCTTTTCTTTTGTTTCTATATATGTAATATATATCATTTGGATTCTCTTGTTTTTCCATATAGGAATATCTATTGTATCTATTCATTTTTTTACTTCCTATATATATTTTATAATAATTTTTTATCAAAATAAAATTGCTGCGATTTGTATATAGAATCAAAGAATCTTATATTGCCATAGTAAATTTTTGAAAGAAAATCAATTCTTTCTGTTGGTGGTATACCCATAATAAAGTTGATAAATAACTTATACATTTTTTCTCCTCATACTGTTTACTAAATCCACGTTGTTATAAAATTTTCCAATGTTATGTTCTCTTTTGTATCTTTTGAAAACAGAACTTTCTGACAAGTGGGTTTTCTGTGATAGATTCAATTTCTCTTTTGTTTCCCCTGCCCCTATCTCATTTGCAAAATACTTGGCTAAAATAGGCTTTGCAGATTCATAGTCAATAGATGTGTTTTGGTGGTAGTTATCGGGATTGTAGGCTTTATTATGGACTGTTGCGTGGCAGCAGGCACAGAGCAGGATAAGATTGTCATAATCGTCTGTACCGCCTGCTGATTTCGCAATTAGATGATGAACTTCTAAATAGTCATTGCCGCCACAGATAGCACATCTATTGTTCCAACATTTTTCTAATTTATTTCTTGTTGCTTTTGATACCAATTTCAAATTACTCCTTTCAGAGTAATTTGAAATTGGTAAGCAGCAGGTTATATAAACTTGTCCTCACGATATAGAAAAATAGCAGAAGTTGTAAGAAGTGGAGATAAGTTATTGGAAAATACATGGAGTTGATAAAAGATGTTTATAATTATTAGTTGAATGTAGCAGGATAATGTATTAGAATAAGGGGGGTAAAAAGTACACTTTTAGAAAGTACACTTTTAAAGAAAAATGAATTTGTAAAAAGAAAAAGTACACAATTTCTTCCACTTTTCTAGAAGAAATAAGCAACAAAAAAGAGGACAGACCTAAAATCCATCCTCTTGATAATTCTTAAAATATCCTTTATTTAAAGGCGTTGTAGCTTAGCCAAAGTATCTCTTTAACAGACCTTCGAATGCCTTACCATGTCTTGCCTCATCTCTAGCCATTTCATGTACTGTGTCATGGATTGCGTCAAGGTTTGCTGCTTTTGCTCTCTTAGCAAGATCAAACTTACCGGCTGTTGCACCATTTTCAGCTTCGACTCTCATTTCAAGATTTTTCTTCGTGCTGTCTGTTACAACTTCGCCAAGTAATTCTGCAAATTTAGCTGCGTGTTCTGCTTCTTCATAAGCAGCCTTTTCCCAGTAAAGACCAATTTCAGGATATCCTTCCCTATGGGCAACTCTTGCCATTGCAAGATACATACCAACTTCTGAACATTCTCCTTCAAAGTTTGCTCTTAAATCTTTAATAATATCTTCACTTACGCCCTGTGCTACACCTACAACATGTTCTGCAGCCCAAGTTTTTTCACCTTCTTCAACTTTGTTAAATTTTTCTGCTGGAACACCACAAACTGGACATTTCTCCGGTGCTGAATCTCCTTCATGAACATATCCACATACTGAACATACAAATTTTGCCATTTTAAAATCCTCCTAATTATAATAATAAATATTAATAAAAATGGTTTTACCATTAATGTTTAGATTTGCAGTTTTTGCATAAACCATAAAAGTAAGTAATATGACCCTGTATTTCTCCGGAACAATGTTTCGCAGCCTGAGATAAAATAGAAAGATTTTCCATAAAAATATCTTCAATTTCACCACATTCACTACAAATAAAGTGATAGTGAGGCTCTACATGTCCATCAAAATGTTCGCGACCATCGCCTAATTTTAGTGAAAGTGCGTAACCTTGTTCTACAAGAAAACGAAGATTACGGTAAACAGTACCAAGACTAATATTAGGTAATTCCTGCCGAATGCTGTGATAAACCATGTCAGCAGTTGGATGATCATATCGAGATATTAAATTTTCTTTAATTAATTCCCTTTGCAAACTACGTTTTGTCATATGTCCTCCATAACAATAATAGTAACTGTTACTAGTTTAACATATATCATTTTTTTGTCAATATTTTTTATAAAAAATATTATGCTACATATTTACAATGAATAATTGATAAAAATGTACAAAAGTTTAGTTATAATTTTATAGAAATTGCAGATTGTTATAAAAACATTTTTTTATTATAACTAAGGATAGGAAGATTTGAAGGGTAAAATTTAGATTATTATGAAAGGTTGAATAATTTTCAGCCTTTTTGTTCGTGTTACCAACATATGTGTAAGAAAATAAAAATATTAGGAGGAAGAAATGAAACAGGTAAAAAAATTAATAGCAGTAATTTTATCTTTTGCAATTATTATTGCATTAATTCCGGGTATGAACGTGAAAACACAAATAAAGGCTGCTGAGGAATTTGTCATTATAAGCCCGACTCAGGGACAGTTGAAAGCAGCAGGGCATTTTGACATTAAATGGAGTGAAGCAACGAATGGGACGGTAAAAAATTATACAGTTTATTTAGATGGGCAAAAAGTAGGAATTACTACAGATACTTCATATGACTGTTATACTACAAAGGTTGAGAAACATATAGCATATGTAGTGGCTCAATATAACGATGGAACAGAGAGTAAAACACCGGAACAGGAGTTTTATATTACGAAAAAAGGATTGGCTGTTAATAATGAAATGGGAGCGAAATTGGATCCATTGTCCATGAATATGGGATGGTATTATACATGGGGAGGAAATCCATTTTCATATACTACATATAAGTATGCAGAATTTGTACCAATGAAGTGGGGAGCAGGAAATGAAGATAGAGATCTTGCTGCCATTGCACAAAAAAATTATAAATATTTATTAGGTTATAATGAACCGGATATGGGTGGTAATGTTGGAGGAAGTAATATTCCTGTAGCTACTGCTGTAGCTAATTGGAACAAGTTTGTAGGAAAAAGTCAGTATCTCGGCGCTCCAGCACCAGCTTTAAGTCCGTCTTGGGATGGTGGAACATGGTTTAGGTCTTTTATGAACCAGATTGATACAGACACGATAGATTTTATTCCGTTACATTGTTATTATGGTAATTACGGTGGAGTAGCAGGAGCGCGAACATTTCTAAAGGAAGTAGTTGATGCAACATATGAAATGTATCATAAACCGATTTGGATTACTGAATTTGCTGTGAGTGGATGGGGATATAGTAATGCTCCTGCACGTGAATCTGTACAAGAATTTATGTATGAGGTAATTGATGGATTGAATGAAAGAGAATATGTAGAGAGATATTCATGGTTCTCATTTAATACCACAGACGAAAATAATGGTGCTTCAGCATTGTGGACAAATGCCACAGGAGTTTTAACCGATTTAGGTAATATTTATGCATACTATGGAAATCCGGAAGGTTATGAACCAGAGACACCGGCAGAGCCTAATTATACAATAACGAGTGCAAGAAGAACTAGCGCATATAATGATGTAGTTACAATTAATGGAATTTCTTGTGAGAATTATATTCAATCTTCTGATGTGTCTGTAGAAGCCTCGAGTGTAAATGGAAATCATGCAGCAGAAAAAGCGATTGATGGAAGTCTGCAAAATGATAGTAGATGGGAGTCTGCGCATAAGGTGGATCCACAGACATTTACAATTGATTTGGGCACAGTAAGGAATATAAAACAGTTTAATATACTTTGGGAAGATGCTGGAGCAAAAGACTATTATATAGAGGTATCGAAAGATGGAACGAATTATATCAAGGTGGCTGATATAGAAGGAATCAATAATATGCAGCATCGTAATGATACAATACGATTAAAAGAAATGGTAGAAACTCGTTATATAAAAATAACAGGAACTGCGAGAGCAACAGATTATGGATATTCTATTTGGGAACTTGCTGTATATGGTACAGAGAATAAAAAAGTAGATGAGACAACACCTGCTCAAACAACAACAAGACCAATAGTAACAAGACCCGAAATTCCTACGGAACCACCACGTGCTACAGATTCAGTAGAACAAACCACTACAGTTGATTTGCTTGGGGAGCAGACTACATCAATCCAAATAACAACGGAGGAAACGGTATCTAGAATAACTGCAGTAAAGGGAACTCTTGGAAAAACAATAGTAAAAAAAGCGACAAAGAAGAAAGCAGATAAAAAGGTTAAAATTATTCTTAAAAAGATAAAAGGTGCTCAGAAGTATCAGATACAGATTTCAAAATCAAAGAATTTTAAAAAGAAACTGGTTAAAAAAACTGTGAAGAAAGTAAAATTTATAATTAAGAGTAAAAAGATAAAGAATAAAAAGAAGCTTTATGTTCGCGCCAGAGCAATGTGTGTGGTAAATAAGAAGAAATGCTTTGGTAAGTGGAGTAAGGCAAAGAAGATTAAAATTAGAAAATAAGCAATGCATAGGAAGTTTTGCTTTACAAAACTTCTTATCGTGCTAAATGAATTATAGTAAAATGAAATAAGCATTGCACAGAAAGTTTTGTTTTACAAAACTTTCTGTCGTGCATACGCACTATAGAATAAAAGAAATAGAAGCACAAAATTGAGTGAACTTAATTTTGCGCTTCTATTTCTTTTATTATGCATTGCTTATTAGATATCGTATATTAGATATCGTGTCTTATTTGCTCAATCTTTCATGTATGCTTGCAGCAGCCTGCTTTCCAGCTCCCATTGCAAGAATAACAGTAGCAGCACCAGTTACGGCATCACCACCGGCATAAACATTCTCTCTTGTTGTTTCTAATGTATCTTCGTTAACAACTAAGCATCCCCATTTGTTTGCTTCTAAACCTTCTGTAGTTGTTCTGAGAAGTGGATTTGGAGATGTTCCAATAGACATGATAACTGTATCTACATCTAATTCAAAATTGCTGTCAGGAATTGCTACAGGACGACGACGACCCGAAGCATCCGGTTCTCCAAGTTCCATCTTAACACATTCCATCTTACATACACGACCATCTTCGTCGCCGATAAGTTTTACAGGATTGTGTAATGTCTTGAAGATAATTCCTTCTTCTTCAGCATGCTCAATTTCTTCATTACGGGCAGGAAGTTCTTCCATACCACGACGGTATACGATATATACATTTTCAGCGCCTAGTCTGAGGGCAGTTCTTGCAGCATCCATAGCTACGTTTCCGCCACCGACAACAGCCACATTTTTGCTCTTAATAACAGGGGTGTCATATTCATCTAAGTAAGCTTTCATTAAGTTTGCTCTTGTTAAGTATTCATTTGCTGAGTATACACCGATTAATGCTTCGCCTTCAATGCCCATAAAGGATGGAAGACCTGCACCAGAACCGATAAATACAGCTTTGAATCCCATTTCCATAATTTCATCAACGGAAATTACTCTGCCGATAACCATGTTCGTTTCAATCTTAACGCCAAGCTTAGTTAGATTGTCGACTTCTTTTTGAACAATAGCTTTTGGTAATCTGAATTCAGGAATACCATAAACTAAAACACCACCGGCTTTATGGAAAGCTTCAAAGATTGTAACTTCGTATCCAAGTTTTGCCAAATCTCCTGCACAAGTAAGACCAGCAGGCCCAGCACCGATAACAGCTACTTTAATTCCATTTGATTCAGGCTTTACAGCATCATCATTGCTGTGAGCCATATGGTAATCAGCAACAAATCTTTCCAGACGACCAATAGCAACTGGTTCACCTTTGATACCGCGAATACATTTTCCTTCACACTGATTCTCCTGTGGACATACACGCCCACATACAGCAGGAAGTCCATTAGTACTTGTGATAATTTTGTATGCTTCTTCAAATTCACCAGCAGCTACCTTTTCGATAAACTCAGGAATACGAACGCATACAGGACAACCACTCATACATGGTTTATTTTTACAATTAATACATCTGGTTGCCTCTTCCATAGCCATCTCTTCTGTATAGCCAAGAGCAACTTCATCAAAGTTTTTATTTCTTACATTTGGTTCCTGTGCTGGCATAGGTACCTTTGTTAAAGTCATATTAGGCATTATTCTGCACCTCCCATATCAGCTGCCTTAAACATACGGCAGTTTTCTCTGTCATGTGCTTCAAAGTCTCTGTAAGTAGAGTTACGTTTCATTAACTCATCATAATCAACTTTGTGGCCGTCGAAATCAGGACCGTCAACACAAGCAAACTTAATTTCGCCACCAACAGTGACGCGGCATCCGCCGCACATTCCGGTTCCGTCAATCATAATAGGATTTAATGAAACTAATGTTTTAATATTATATGGTTCAGTAACTTTTGAAACAAACTTCATCATAGGAATTGGTCCAATAGCGATTACTAAGTCATAATTATTTCCTTCATCAATCAGCTGTTGTAATTTTTCAGTTACTAAGCCTTTATCTCCATAACTGCCATCATCTGTTGTAATGAAAAGCCTGTTACAGATAGATTTATATTCATCTTCTAAAATGACAATGCTTTTATCTCTGAATCCGGCAATAACATCTACATCTACTCCGGCATTAAATAAAGCTTTTGCTGAAGGATATGCGATTGCATTACCAACACCACCGCCGATAACACAAACTTTTTTTGCATCTCCAAATTCTGTAGCAGCACCGAGTGGTCCGACAAAGTCGAGTATATAATCACCTTCTTTCATTTGTGAAAGAAGCATTGTAGACTGTCCAACAATCTGGAAAATAATTGTGACAGTACCTTTTTCAGGATCAGTATCAGCAATTGTAAGTGGCACACGCTCGCCCTGCTCGTCAATACGGAAAATAATAAACTGACCAGCTTTTGCCTTCTTGGCAATAAAAGGCGCATCTACATCTAAGCGTACAACTGTATCATTTAACTGCTGTCTTTTAACAATTTTGTACATTTGTAGTCCTCCCAAAATATATTTTTCAATTTATTTAATCTTACGTGTTGATTTATAGAAAATTGCATATAAAAACACGATTAAATGTAATTATAGCATATAAATAGGAAAAAAGGGAAGAAAATTGTTAAAAAAATAACAGGAATAATATGTATTATAAATAAATATTTTTCATAAAGTCATTGACAGGAGAAAAAAGATAACATATAGTATATGTAAAGGCGAATGTTTTTGTTTGTCTTATATGGAAATATTTTATTTCTGTAAAAAGCGGTGAGTCCTACCGATAAGTGGAACCTATAAGAGCGGTGAGTCCTACCGATAAGTGGAACCTATAAGAGCGGTGAGTCCTACCGATAAGTGGAACCTATAATAATAAGACTGTGTTTTCGCACAGTCTTATTTTAACCAAGGAGAATGTAGTATGAAACAAGAACGATTGAATTTATATATTGTAGATATGAAATACGTCAGAGATTTGGCAAAAAAAGATGATAATGTAATGTCGGTATCACCACAGAAGAATAAAGAAAACAGACCATTTATTGGAATTGTAATTGTATGTAAAGAGAGAAAGTATTGCATACCGTTAAGTTCACCTAAAGATAAGCATAAAACAATGAAAAATGATATTGATTTTACAAAACTTTATGATGGAGATAATTTAATTGGTGTTTTGAATTTTAATAATATGATACCGGTTGATGATAGATATGCAAAAACTTTAGATTTGAGAATAAATAAAAAAGATTCTGTTCCGGTAATATATTATAAAAAGATATGTTTAAAACAATTAAAATGGTGCAGAGAGCATCAAGATGCAATTTGTAAAAAGGCAAATAAGTTATATAAAATGATTATTAGTGAAAAAGCGAATTATCATTTGAAAAAGCGATGTTGCGATTTTTGTAAACTTGAAAAACTATTGGATAGTAAAATATAGTATTTGGATTTACATATGCAGCAGATGAGAAAAAATTTTTAGAGTGTTAGAGGAAATTATATGAAGAAATATATTTTTTTAGGATCATCAGTAACTTATGGTTCTGCGTCACATGGATATTCGTTTGTTGATATGTTAGCAGAAAAGTATCAAATAGACTACATAAAGGAAGCGGTTTCAGGAACAACATTGGTCGATAATGGACCGGATTCCTATGTGCAACGAATGATACACAATCTGGATAAAGAGATGGAATGTGAACAATTTGTCTGTCAGTTATCAACGAATGATGCAACGCAGGGTATGCCGTTAGGAGAGATAAGCGTTTCGACAAAGTTAGGGGATTTTGATACATCTACTATTATTGGAGCGATGGAGTATATCATCTGCTATGCAAGTACTACATGGCAATGTCCTGTAACTTTTTATACAAATATATATTACGACAACAAAAATTATCAAAAGATGGTTGAAATAATGTATCAATTAAAAGAGAAATGGGATATTGGATTAATTGACCTTTGGAACATTATGGAAATGAGAGAGATTGAGAAAAATAAATATCATATGTATATGGCAGATGTGATTCATCCTACAGAGCAGGGTTATAGAGAGTGGTGGCTGCCTGTGTTTGAAAAATATTTTAAATTAAAAAAACGATAAAGTAGTAAAATAATATTTATGTAGCATTTTTGTGCTTTTTTCTCTTGTAAAAAAAACACAAAAATGCTAATATTATAATATAAAATGTAAGGGCTTACATTATGAAAGGAGAAAGTATATGAAACAAAGAAAAATGTTATCAAAAATCACATCTGTTGTTTGTGCGTTGGCATTATTAGTTACGTCTATTACATCATGGGATGTGACTAGTGTCAGTGCGGATACAACGACAACTGTGTATCAGGCAAATGACGAAGGAAGAGCTGAGTTGCTTAGTGAAGTTCGGGACGAAGAATTTAACTTTGCTTTAAACAAAGAGGCTTCTGTATCAAAACAGACTACACAGGAAGGTGGAACCGATTTAGGTATTATTACTAGTGGGAAGTTTGATAATGGAAACTCCAAGTCTACAATTATTGAAGTTGGAAGGGGAGTAAAAGAGGATCGTTGGGTGCAGGTAGATTTAGGGGCAGCATATGACTCTTCTAAAATTGACAGAGTGGCTGCAATGTACAAAACATTGAATTCCGGTCCGACAACTGCAACAGTAGGAACATATTTGATTCAGTATTCTCTGAATGGAATGGATTATGTGGATATTGCGGAAGTATCGGGAATAGCAGGTGCTACAAATGCTATTTATTTGGATAAAATAACAATGACAGATGAACAAAAGTCAGCAATTCCTTATACACGTTTTGTGCGAATATATGCAACAAGAGATTTAAATGCATATGGTTTGCAGATAAAAGGAATGGCAGTTTTGACGGATGGTGTAACAAAAGTCAGCGAAGTTGGTTATAAGGAAGTGGAAACTTTGGATGACCCGGTTTCATTGACAGTTACATCTAGTGATTATGAACAGTTAGAATTTATTTTTGAGGCATCAGAGGGAGACAAAGGCGATTATGTATACTATGCGTATATTGATGGCACACAAAAAGAAGAAGCTGTAATCCCGGGAACAAGTTATGTAGAGACAGGGGTTACAGGTGGCAATCATATTGTAAAGATTGTTGCAGTAAAGGATGGCGTTAAATCAAAAGGTATCACTCAGGCGGTTGATGTTGTTGATACGAAGAGTCTATTAACAAGTGAACGAAATTTTGCTATCGGAAAAACTGCATCAGCCTCATCTATCAGAGAGAATGATTCAGTAGCGAATATTACAGATGGTAGTCTTACAACATTATTCAGAACAGCAGTGACTGATACAGAATCAACAATTGTTATTGATTTAGGTCAGAATTATAAGTTGGATGTTATTGAAAGAACTGTAGGACTGTATGCGGCAGGAAGATATCCAAAGAGTTATACAATAGACTATTCATCAAATGGAGTGGATTTTGAGACAGTGGCAGAAGCAGAGGGAAAGGCTGAGGTTCAGTCTGTAGTAATTGACCCGGCAGAGTGCACACTTGCATCAGTAAGATATGTAAGATTCAGTCTTAGTGATCCGGTTGGAGCAGGATATGGTTTCCAGATGAATGAACTGGGCGTTATTATCAAAGAAGATGCAGATATGACGCCGGTAGAAGTTGAAAAGTTAGATGATCCGGTATCGCTTACAGTGACATCCAGTGATTATGAGCAGTTAGAGTATTCTTTTGAGGCATCAGAAGGAGATACAGGTGATTACACATATTATGTATATATTGATGGCAAGAAAAAAGAAGAATCAGTGACACCTGGTACAACTTATGTAGAGACCGGGCTTGCAGGAGGTACTCATTCTGTAAGAATTATGGCATTCAAACAAGGAATTGCTTCAGAGGGAATTATTGAAGAAGTACAAGTTGCAGATCCGAAAGGACTTATCGAAACAGACAGAAATATAGCATTGGGAAGAACTGCAGTTGCATCATCCACTAGAGTAGATATTGTCAATGGAGAAGAGGTTCCGGATAATATTGTTAATCTGACAGATGGTAAGTTAAATACACAGTTTAGAACATTGCAGACAGAACCAGAAGCAAATATTGTTATTGATTTAGGAGCAAACTATAAATTAAATATTATTGAATTGGTGGCAATGTCATATCTTAATGATAGATATGCTAAGGAATACTCTATTGACTATTCAGAAGATGGTGAAAACTTTGAGACAGTTTGTACGGCTACAGGAAATGGTACATTCCAATATAGTAAAATCAATCCGTCTGAATGCACTTTATCATCAGTGAGATATGTGAGAGTGAATGTCGGTCAGCCTTTTGCAGAAGGTTTTGGATTCCAGTTCTATGAGATAGCGGTAATAACAAAAGATAAGAGTCTGGATGACACGGATATTACATTAAATAAATCAGAATATACTTATACAGGTGAAGAGATTCTTCCAGATGTTACAATTACATTTGGTGACAGGGAACTTGAAAAAGATAAAGATTTTACAATCAAAGGTACAGATAATGTAAATGTTGGAACTGCAACAGCAGTATTAGAAGGTGCCGGTTCCTATGCAGGAAGTAAGACATTACAATATACAATTACACCTGCAGATATGAAAGATGCAGTTGTAACAACTTCTTTTGAAGAGGACGGTAACATGCAGGTTAGCGTTTTATATAATGACAAGGAATTGTCAGAACAAAAGGATTATACATATACAACTGAAAAAAATGCAGATGGAGATATGCTTATCAAAGTAAATGCCACAGGTAATAACTTTGTTGGGGAGATAGAGAAAATTGTACCAATTACGGACTTCCCAGTAAGTGAAGTAGAGAATGTTTCTGTAATTTCAGAAGAAATAAATAAAATTAATGTATCTTTCGAAAATCCAGATACATTTGCAGGAGACAGACAGGTTTATGATGTATTTATAGATGATGCATTAGTTGATGAAAATGTGACAGCAGGGTCATATACATATGACAAGCAAAATGCAGGTGAGCATAATGTTAAAGTTGTTGCAAAAATTAATGGTCAGACATCAGAAGGTGTAGAGAAGAGCGTTGTCGTTCAAGGTATTGATATCAGTGCTTTTAAGATAACGATAGCAATTCCTGAAACGGGAGAAGAATATGTTTATACAGGAAATCCTATTGCTCCGGAATGCACAATATGCAATGAAGATGGTACCGTAATTTTAGAGGAAAATATAGATTATACAATCGCGTTTGAAGATAATACGAATGCAGGTACGGCTAAGATTCTTGTAACAGGTATTGGTTTATATGAAGGTGTATTGGAGGGTTCGTTTGAAATTCTGCAAAATGATATTAATAAGATGAATGTTGATTTTTCACAAGTTAACGCATCATATAATTATAGTGGAAAACCGATTGAACCAGTTGTATCTGTTGAAGGGTTACAAAAGGATATAGACTATACGGTTACAATAAGTAACAATATAAATCCGGGAACAGCAAAGATTGTTGTAAAAGGAATAGGAAATTATAAGGGTGAAGTTATAAAAACGTTTACCATTATAAAGAAAGAGGAACCAAAACCACAGACAACTAAGAAAGTTACTGTAGGAAAAGTAAAAGTTGTTTCTGCTAATAAAAAGAAATCAGCAAAGAAAATTAGTCTGAAATTAAAGAAAATTAAAGGTGCAAAAAAATACCAGATAGTAATTGCTAAAGATAAAAAGTGCAGAAAGGTTCTTGTAAAGAAAACTATTAAGAAGATTAAAGTAACGATAAAGAACAAGAAACTGGCAAACAAAAAGAAATTGTATGTTAAGGCAAGAGCAGCGAAAGTAGTAAGTGGAAAGACTTATTATGGAAAATGGTCAACTATTAAACGTGTTAAAATAAAATAGGTATAAAAGTTTGTGAAGATAAGTAATAAACCACTAGCATTTTTCTATTGATAATAGTATAATGTTTAGTGGTTTATTGCGATTTAGCGGAGACCAAAGGAAAAATCATTAAAATATTTAGGAGGAAACCACATGGTTAGAGCAATAGTAGGTGCCAACTGGGGTGACGAAGGAAAAGGTAAGATTACAGATATGCTTGGTGAGAAGTCAGACATTATCGTTAGGTTCCAAGGTGGTAGTAACGCAGGACATACCATAATTAATGAATATGGAAAGTTTGCATTACATTTACTTCCATCAGGAGTATTTTATCAGCATACAACATGTGTTATTGGTAATGGTGTAGCATTGAATATTCCATATCTTCAGAAGGAAATTGATGATATTGTATCACAGGGTGTACCAAAGCCAAACATTTTGGTGTCAGACAGAGCACAGATATTGATGCCGTACCATATTGATTTTGATGCATACGAAGAGGAAAGACTTGGAGGAAAGGCTTTTGGTTCTACGAAATCAGGTATTGCTCCTTTTTATTCAGATAAATATGCAAAGATTGGTTTCCAGGTATCAGAGTTGTTTGATGAAGATACATTAAAGGAAAAGGTGGCACGTGTTACAGAACAGAAAAATATTATGTTAGAGCATATGTATCATAAGCCACTGATTAATCCGGACGAGTTATTAGAAACATTACATAAATACAGAGATATTGTAAAACCTTATGTTTGTGATGTTTCATTATATTTAAATAATGCAATCAAAGAGGGAAAGACAATTCTTTTAGAGGGACAGCTTGGAACGTTAAAGGATCCTGATTTTGGTATTTACCCTATGGTAACATCATCATCAACATTAGCGTCTTATGGTGCAATTGGAGCAGGTATCCCATGTTATGAGATAAAAGATATTATTACAGTTGTTAAGGCTTATTCATCAGCGGTAGGTGCAGGTGAGTTTGTAAGTGAAATCTTTGGTGATGAAGCGGATGAGTTAAGAAAACGTGGCGGAGATGGCGGCGAGTTTGGTGCTACGACAGGACGTCCGCGTAGAATGGGTTGGTTTGACTGTGTTGCTTCACGTTATGGGGTAAGAATGCAGGGAGCAACAGAGGTTGCATTGACTGTGCTTGATGTATTGGGATATCTCGATGAAATTCCGGTATGTGTAGGCTATGAAATAGATGGTGAAGTAACAAAAGACTTCCCTGTAACAGCACAGCTTAAAAAGGCAAAACCGGTATACGAAACATTACCTGGCTGGAAGGAAGACATCAGAGGAATTACCGAATACGATAAACTTCCAGAAAATTGCCGCAAGTATATCGAATTTATTGAGAAAGAATTAGGCGTGCCAGTAACAATGGTGAGCAACGGCCCAAAGAGAGAAGAAATCATATACAGATAGCATTGAGCATCTGCAAAATAGAAAAAGAAACAGAACCAAATGAAAAGTGCCTGCACCTTTCATTTGGTTCTGTTTCTTTTTCTATTTTTATAGGGCGAAAGCCCTGACACCTCGAAAATCCAAAAGGATTTTTGAGGTGTGCAGATGCTCAAAAGTAGTGTTAGCTAAAGGCGAAAGCCCTGACAGCCTAAAAATTTCAAAGAAATTTTTGGGCTGTACAGATGCTCAAGAAGTAACATTTAACTATCGTTTGTGCAGAAATCGCTATCGTTTATGCAGATTCAAGTGAAAATGTTGAAGAAAATGGTTATAATCTTCTAGAAAAAACTTAAGGAGGAAAAGTTTATGAAACAAATATTCAAAAAAACGATAACATTATTATTAGTTTTAGCATTGTCAAATAGTATTATGGGGAATTCATATTATTTAATTGAAGTTTATGCTGAAACTTATGAGGACGAAGGCAAAAAGTGTCATAATGGTACTTCTTTAAAAGAGATTGAAAATATTGCACATTCTTTTATTAATACTAGTAAAAAATTTTCAAAAAGTAAGTGGGAAAATTGTACTATTGATAGCGAAAGGGTCTTATTTGATAGCGATGATAATATTTCTGCTTATTATATTGGATTAATAAAAAATGGTAAAAAATGTGGGTATGTAATATTAGAAGCACACGCTCCATGGAGCATTATAGAATATTCGTATGAAGGTCAAAGTTTTCTAGAAATAGCAGAAGAAGAGGTAGAAAAAGATTACAATATAGACGAGAATAAACAAAAAGTGTATTATCTAGGTGGGTTGAGTTATGTTGTAAGTGGAAAAAATAATAATGGGAAAAAAATTTATGTTGATGTTTCTATAAATAATATGGAAAAAATGTCAAAAAAGAGGTTACAAGATATTGAGAAAGACAATAGTAGTATAAATAATAAGGGAGTTTCATTTAAATCAAGACCAGATGGAAGTGGAGATGGTTATATTACTTCTCCGGAAGTTATGAAAAGGGTTACGATACATATAAATCTAAAAATGTAAAGAATTATAATATCACATATAAAGTAATGCATCAATTTTCGTCAGGTGCTGTATGTGCACCTACAGCTGCAACGAATTTATTGTTTTATTGGTATAGTAGAAATACAAAAAAATATAAATCTTTATTAGATACTAGTTGGACAAATACATTTAATTTAATGAGTAAATATATGAAAACGTCTGAAAAGAGTGGAACAAAGGATAAAAATATAGCTGATGCATACAAAAAATATATTAGTCATCATGGCTTTAGTGTTTCTGCTAAGTTTCATAGTGGAACAAGTGAGGGTAAAAAAATTGTGTCTGTTATTAATGAGGGAAGACCGTGTCAATTGATACTTCATAATCATTATAAATATGGAGATCACGCTGTATTAGCATTGGGGTATCAGCAATATATTTATGAGCATTGGTATGGGAATACATATCAAACATATATAAGAATAGCTGATGGTTGGACTTCAAAGGCTTCAAGATTTGTTTGGGGAGGTTGTAAAGGAAGTTGGAATTATGTAAATGTAGAATTAAAGTAGGAGAGTATATATGAAAAGGAGAGGTTTATTAATAAGTTTTATTGTTATATGTGTTATTGTATTGGGGATAATATTCTATTTACAAATGGCTCAAACAGATGTTTTACATATTTCTCGAGAAGATGTAACGCGTATTTATATTGTTGATGGAAATACTGGAAATGTTACAGATGTTGAAGAAAAGTATTTCGATAAAATATATGAAGCACTCGATAATTTAAAATTAAGTAATAAAATGAAAGTTGACAGTACAGGTTGGAATAAAAAAGTAGTTATATGTAATGATACTAATGAAGAAGAGCTGGTTATTAATACATCTACGAAAATAATTTTGTCTGGATATTATTATGATATAGATTCAGAGCGAGGAGAAAAAATACTAAATATCATCAATAGACTTTTACAATAAAGTGTTAAAAAAGCATCTATTTAGGTGCTTTTTTGATATGATAAAAGAGAACAAGGATAATAAACAGATTTAAGAGGACAATGGGAATGATAACAAACGTTGAAATAAAGACGATGAGCAGGAGGAAACAACATTATGGCCAAAAAAATAATAGTAAGACATATTTTTATAATAATATTTTTAATAATATTTTTCTATGGAAATGAATGTCACGAAGCAAAGGCGGAGAATAACAATGTTAATATAGATACACCCAGAAATGTGAGAGTTTATAGGCATTCTAATACATCTTTAAAATTAAAATGGAGAACTGTTAAGAAGGCAGATGGATATATCATATATCGTTATAGCAAGAAGAATAGTAAGTACATAGCAGTAAAAAATATTAGAAATACGAAAACGACAGAATGGATAGATAAACAACGTGAAACAGATAAAGTTTATAAATACAAAATTGCTGCATATAAAAAAATAAACCAGAAGAAATATTTCAGTAAAAAATCCGATTATGTTATGGTAAAGACATATCAGCGTGATAAGGTGAAAATAAATGCCAGAGAGCCAAAAGTAAGTAACCGGAAGGTATATTTGGGACTGTGTTCTGCTAAAAAGATAAAAACAAGGGTTTTGGCTTCGAAGTACGGAACAAATAGGAATAAAAAAGCATTTCATACAAAAGTGAGATGGTACAGTAGTAATAACATTGTCGCCAAAGTGGATAAAAATGGTAAAATCACAGCTGGAACAGCACCGGGAGAGTGTAATATTTATGCAGCGGCACATAATGGGAGAAGAACGAAAATAAAGGTCGTTGTGAAGAACTATGCCAGGGCAAAAAGATACTATAACTGCTGGGAAGAAGAGGACTTAAATACGTTAGTATATGAGCATACAGATGTTATACAGGATATTGCAGAGTATTTTTCGGTGAACCGCCTGAAAGAGAATGAGACAATAAGTATTTATTTGAATAATGTAGCGGAAGTAGTGGTTGAGCCAGAGAGGAAATTTAGTGAGAAAATAAGCAGAGAGATAGAAGATTTGTTGGTAAATTTTCCATATTATATTGGTATTAATGTTGATGTAGACTGTATAGATTTTGTTTCAAAAAAAGAAGACACAAATGAAGCAAGACCGGGGCATGTGATATTTTGGTTTGATAACGATTGTAGCCAATGGAGTGGACAAATTGCTTCACATTGGCAGGCAGTAAGATTTTATCCAATTTAATAGATTAGCAGGTACTACAATTTAAATATTATGATAAGTATAAAAGAAGTGTAAAAAATTCATCTGATTATAACCATCGGCTTTTGCCGATGATTATAATTATCCTCTATTCTCTAACAACTTTGCCAGCCACATCATAATATAAATCATAATTGGAATGATAACCATACAATATGCACTAGCTTTCCACGCTGCCTCATTTCCCATAAATGCAAAAATCAGCGTAAGCAATGCACAAACAATTAAAACGACAACAGCCAGTAAAGCGGCAATTCTTTTAAACTTCTCCATAGTATACTCCTTAAAAATGTATGTAATAACAGGCAACAGTTCAGCCAACAGCTCGAATCCGCATACGCTTCTTCTCGCTTTTTATGGCTCACCATATACAAAAAAGCAGGGATTCAAAGTCCTGCGAGCAATCCTTGTGAATCTCTGCTCATTTTTGTGCACGGCTGAACTATTATAAAATATTATATCAAAACAATAACATATTGCAATTATTGTTTGAAATCAGTATAATCTAAGAAGTTCAGTATTCTGTACGAGAATATATTTTAGCGAAAATACTTTTGGAGGATAATATGGCAAAGAAATATTTATTAGAAACATGGAGAGAGATTGCATATAATCAGGAGCAGACACAGAAACAGTATAACGATTTCTGGGCAGCATATTTTGCTCAGGAAAAGGAAGTATATAAAGATATTCTTTCAAATCATGGCACTGTTGTTTCGGGTACAGTAGAACAACTGGCAGAAAAATATAATATGGAAGTTCTTACTATGGTAGGTTTTCTAGATGGTATTAATGAGAGTCTGAAAAAAGAGAATCCTATTGATGAGTTGACAGAGACAACAGAGGTTCATCTTGATTATGATGATGAAAAGTTATATAAAAACATGGTTGCGGCAAAAGCTGACTGGTTATATGAATTAGAGGAATGGAATGATATTCTTACAGAAGACAGAAGAAAAGAATTGTATAAAGAAGAAAAACTTTCAGGAACAGTTGTAAAAGATAAAAAAGTAGGAAGAAATGATCCTTGTCCTTGTGGAAGCGGTAAAAAATATAAACATTGCTGTGGAAGATAATTTTAACCATTTATTATAAGAAGAGCAGAGTTATTATGATATGCCCTGTCAGATAGACAGTTTCAATATCATTATGTACTCTGCTTTTTATATAATAAATCTATTTGTCATTTTCATGCATTTCATAGTCTTTGTAATTAGCTACAATACGTTTTGCTTCTTTTCGCTTTGACTCTGAATGTCCTATGATAATTTCATATCCGGTAGCACGTATGGCATTAATCAGCTCTAGAGCTTCGTCGCTGGATTTATGTTTTGCGGTAATTACAGAACCACTTAGAATCATAAAGCAGATAGAAAATTCAGGTGCAGTATCTTTAGGATTTAAGGAAATTTCACCCATACGGTAGCACCATACAATTTCATCTAACGGAATAATGGAAACTTTTGTTTTTCCTAAATCAATAAAATAATTTTCTGTGATATACATATCATTAATCTGGATATAATTTTCACTGTCCAGTTCGTATTGGGCATCATCAATTAAGGCTTTTTGTTCCTTTTTTCCAATAAAAGAACAAACCGGATAAATATATGGATTAGCAATAGCAATCAGACGACTAATGGATTTCTTAATCGAAATAAGAAAAATCACTAAAATTATCCATAAAAATATAATGTAAAATAGTGGCTGGTAGTCTGCATTGCTTAATATATAATTGGCATTTACTTTTGAGAAGGAATCTACATTCCAATTTAAATCATTCATATATGATGTCAGCATTTTTTTGAAAGCCCGATTTGGCTTTGCGACTTTTGCTTTAAATTCATAATTATTTAGAACCTTTTGGGGAACTCCTTCAATAGGGATAATTGCGAACACGCTTTTTCCATCTTTTATAGAATAATAATAACCATAAAGGGAGCCGCCCGACTTTTCTAAATTATATCCGGTATAATATAATTTTTTTGCTTTTACCTTTACATATTCATCTTGTGAAGTGACTTTATGTATATCATTTATTGCAGATGGATGAAATACAGAGATAAAAGGACAAAGGATAAAAATAATCATCATAATGGCACATAGAAATAAAGGAACTCCAAGTTTATTTCCACAAGCTGTTCTAATTTTATTTGTAATACGAATCTTCATGTTTTTGGCCTCTTAAATTAAAAATACTTTATTTAGTATAAATGACGATTCTATTTTAATCAAGGTTGCGTTTCAAGGTGTTTGTTGGTAAAATCACATAAGGGAAAGTATTATTAAATAATGGAGAAAACAATATGGAAGCGTACGGTGGATTTGCACAGGTTTATGATAAATTTATGGACAATGTTGACTATCACCAATGGTGTGGTTATGCAGTAAAGTTATTGAAGAAATATGGAGTAGGCAGCGGACAGGTGGTAGAAATTGGATGTGGGACAGGAACAGGCACTAAGCTGTTTGCCGAGGAAGGCTATCAGATGATAGGAATAGATATTTCACAGGAAATGTTGGAGATTGCTGAAAGCAAGAAAGAAGATGATGATATATTATATGTTCTTCAGGATGCCACAGAATTAGAACTTCCGTATACAGTTCCTGCAATGGTAAGTATCGGAGATTCTATGAATTATATTACAGACTATGGTGATTTTACCATGGTATTAAAAAGGGTAAATGAATTTTTAGAGCAAGATGGGATTTTCGTATTTGATTTAAAAACAAGAAAATATTTTTCTGATATTGGAGAGGCTACTATCGCAGAAGATCGGGAAGACTGCAGTTTTATATGGGAAAACTATTTTGATGAAGAGACGAATATAAATGAGTATTATTTATCTGTTTTTGTCCGTGGAGATGACGGCAGATATGACAAATATGAGGAAGAACATTTTCAACGGGGATATACATTAAAAGAAGTAAAGCAGGCTGTGGAGATGTCAGGACTCAAAATAGAAAACATTTATGAAGCTTTTTCTGATAAAGAGGGTAATGAAGAAAATGACAGAGTGTATGTCGTTGTCAGAAAGAATAATGAAATTAATAATAAAAGGACATAAGGAGAACAGAATGGATTATATTGTTAGAGCAACAGCAGCAAATGGACAGATTAGAGCGTTTGCCATTACGTCAAAGGAAATGGTTGAGACAGCAAGAAAACATCATGATACCAGTCCTGTTGCAACAGCGGCACTTGGAAGACTGCTGACAGGAGGGGCTATGATGGGAGTAATGATGAAAGGTGAGAAGGACATGCTGACCCTGATGATGAAGGGAGATGGGCCTATTAATGGAGTGACTGTTACAGCGGATTCAAAAGGAAATGTAAAAGGATATGTTGGAAATCCGAATGTTTTGATTCCGGCGAATTATGCGGGGAAGTTAGATGTGGGTGCTGCGATTGGATATGGGACACTGACAGTGATTAAAGATATGGGATTAAAAGAGCCATATTGTAGTCAGGTACCTCTTGGAACCAGCGAGGTAGCAGAAGATTTGACATACTATTTTGCATCATCAGAGCAGGTTCCATCAGCAGTAGGTCTTGGCGTGTTAATGTCGAAAGATAATACAGTAAAACAGTCAGGTGGATTTATCGTACAGTTAATGCCGTTCGCAGATGAAGAAGTTATCAGTAAATTAGAGGAACGTGTAAATAGTATCAGTTCAGTTACGGATATGTTAGAAAAAGGTATGACACCTGAGGATATACTGAAAGAAGTTATGGGAGATATGGATGTACAGTTTACTGATAAAATAACTACTGGATTTGCATGTAACTGTAGCAAAGAAAGAATCGTCAAGGCGTTGGCCGGAATTAGTAAAAAGGATATGGATGAAATTATTAATGAAGGAAAAGAAATTGAGGTAAAGTGTGATTTCTGTAATACAAATTACAAATTTAGTGTGGAAGAATTAAAAACATTGAGGAAACAGTTTAGTTGATAATATATCATCTACAGAAGAGATTTAGATATGGAGGAATATCGTGAAAAAAGTAAGTTTTATACTATTCAGCATTCTTATGATGTGCTGTATGGGAAATATTGTATTGGCAGGCGAATTAAATGCAAATGAAAAGTCTATTATCGAAGCAGTCTCGAAAGAGGATTTTCCACAGAAAATTGAACAGCGTTATTTGAATCAGTTGGAAAATTATTTTTGTACAGATGATGTACAGATAACAAAATCAGATGCAGATGATTTTGTTATGTATTTAAAGGAAGCATTTCGTGCTAAAGGCAATGCGGCAAAAGAAAAAAACTTTAAGAATACATCAGATACTTATATATACTTTCAAAAAGCCGGAACAGCAATTGATTTATTATTAGAGTATGATAGTTCTGTTAACAATTTTTATTTTATTGATGGTTCAGGATATATTGTGCTGGATTTTGAAGATGTGATTAAGAATACAGATAAGGTTCAGAAAGACCAGTGGAATGTCTCAGTGGAAATAATATTTGCAGGTGTTATTGTATTGTGTATATTAGGAATGTTAGTCAACCTCCGCAGATGGAATAAAAAAATAAAAAGACATAATAAGGAACGTTATGAAGACGAGGATGAAGACGAGGATGAGCTGGAAGTAGCTGATAGAAAGACAAGAAAAGCAAGAATGCAGACATTCTCTTATCGAAATATAAAGCAGATATTAAAGTACTGTTATATACCGATTATTATGGGGATTATGGTGGTAATTATTGGAATTTTGTCTCTCGGCCATTTTGGTGATTTGCTGAATAGTATGCGTACTAACTTTGTTAATACCCAGCCACTTTATCACAGTAAAGAAAACTCATATCGTTCTACTGCAGTGAAAGTGGATGAGCAGTCTAAAAATATTCCTTTATCAAAAATATCTTATCCAAGATATAGTGAACAATATGGTGAATTAAAGTGTATGGAATTAAAAGTAGATGCACCGGTATATTTTGGTGACAGAGGTGCATATCTGGAGTCAGGAGCAGGCACATATTCAGGAAGTGCCATTCCGGGACAGGGAAAGACAATATTAATTGGTGCACATGACACAACATTTTTCAGGGGACTAGAAAATGTTAAAAAAGGACAAAAGTTTACCTTTACTACGACGTATGGAATATATGAGTATCAGGTAAGAGAAACAATAATATATCATGCAGGGGATTATGAAAAAGGCTATGATTTGAATGCAGGTAAAGAACAATTGGTACTTTATACATGTTATCCTTTCGGAAAGCTTAACGGAGAAAAGACAGATAGATTTTTTGTATATCTGGATAGGATAGCAGGACCAGTGATTGAATATTAGGAGGTAATAATATGTCCCGAAAAAGTAAACAAAGTACAAGAGCAGTTATCAGATATTTTATTACCTTTGTGTTGATGGTAAGTTTGGTAGGTATATCGTTAATGGCATATGGAAAATACAGTATGCTGAGTGTACACGGTGTAATAAACAGCTGTGAAAGAGTAAAGTATTTTAAAGATATATGCGGTGAGATGGAGACAGAAGCATACTATCTGGGGATACCTTTTGGAATTACAAAAAAAGAAATTAAAGGTGTTTTCGAGGAGAAAGAGATAAGACAGGATGTTACAAATATCATTGTGTCTATGAAAAATGGTAATAAACCAAGAATTGATACATATGAACTTAGAAAAAGAATGGAAGAAAAAATTACTGCAAAAGAAGGTTTATTAAACGCAAAACAAAAAGAATCTTTGAGTGCGTATATTTCTCAGGTGGAGAATATGTATCAGAAGAAAGTTTATATTCCGGGAACAGATTCTATTGTAAACATGATAACGATTGCAGACCGGATTGTATTAATTGGAATTCCACTTCTTTTGTTTATAATAATAATTAGTATATTTTATTTAATATCCTCAAGAAGATATGTACATCATGGGCTTAGAAGTGTTGCCTATAGTTTTATCGGAGCAGGAATTACATTGGTAACAGTATTTGCGGGAATGATTTCGGACAGATCCATTTATCGCTTTAATATTTCAGATGTTTATATGAGAAAATTCTTCACCTTCTGGATAGGGCATGAGATGTTAATGCAGGTATTTGCAGGAATTATGTTGTTGATGACCGGAGCATTATTAGTTTATTTGGTAATAAGACAAAAATCACGTGTCAGATAATTTTTTGCTGGACTTTCAGACTTTAGAGTGTTAAAATTTGAAAGTAGAAGAACCTATGAAATGAGAGGTACAAAATGAGTAAAAAAATTAGAACAACAGAAGTGGATCATTTGTTTGATGCGATTCTAACATTAAAAGATAAAGAGGAATGTTATACATTTTTTGAAGATGTGTGTACTGTAAATGAGTTGTTGTCCATATCTCAGAGATATGAGGTGGCAAAGATGCTTCGTGAGGGGCAGACATATCTGGATATTTCAAATGCTACGGGAGCATCTACTGCAACTATCAGCAGAGTAAATCGTTCATTAAATTATGGAAATGACGGATATGATATGGTTTTAGAAAGAGTAAAAGAAAAAGAAGATAATTAAAAAAATTCTTCTCTGAAGCAGTTTAGATTTTCTGCAACAGGGAAGAATTTTTTGTTATTCCGTGTCATGTTTGTCAAGGTCCGGTAGTGAGTCGATTAATTTTTCAATCAAAATTTTTCTAACGAATGTATCATAACTTAACATTGTTATAAGACCTACAGTTTGTAAGTAATCCTTATCTTGTACATTCATCTCATCAAAAATTTTAGAAGAGTCATTGACTTCTTTTAAAATGGATTCTGATAAATCACATTTTCTTGCATAATTAAGAAAATGGTTTATGATGTTTTCCAAAGGAATCTCTTCATTATGAAAATAAGTTTTTAATAATGGTGTAAGAAGTTTAGTTACATCATTAATCGAGAGAACGTTTTTAAAGAAAAATATCATTATCAGTACCATAATATGATCTTTGGTATATTTCTTTTTTTCCGGAGAAGGCAACAGCCGGCTTTTGGCATAGTTGTTAATCATGGTTTTTGTCATAAGTTTGTCATCATCTCTGCGTTTGGTAGCTGCAAATTTATCATTGAGATAAGTTGTTACCTGATCCATGTATAAATCGATATTGGGAATGTCATCAATATTAAATGCATTGATTTCTTCTAATATATTTTTTACAAAATCTTCGGAATACATAATAAAACCTCTTTCTATTGGATTAGAGAGAAAAACTCTCTTATGATAATATCACTTTCCATGTATTATTATATAGTAAGTATAATATGTAGTAATGAAAACTACAAGATTTTTTATAATAACAAATATCTTTTTAGCACATATTGTGGTAAAATAAAAGCAGTACAAAAAGTGTCTAGGGCACTTTTTTCTTTGGAGAAAAAATTTAAAGGACGGAAATCTATGAATAATATTTATGAAACACTAAATGATATGCAGCAGATAGCGACTTTTCATACAGACGGACCACTTTTAATATTGGCAGGTGCAGGGAGTGGAAAAACCCGTGTGTTGACACATCGTATTGCATATCTGATTGAAGAAAAACAGGTAAATCCATATCATATTATGGCAATTACTTTTACGAATAAAGCAGCAGCAGAGATGCGCAGCCGTGTGAATAAGATAGTGGGTTTAGGTGCTGAACAAGTCTGGGTCAGCACATTTCATTCAGCATGTGTAAGAATTTTGCGAAGATTTATTGACAGAATTGGATATAACACAGATTTTACTATCTATGATACAGATGATCAGAAGCGTCTTATGAAAGGGATTATAAAAGATTTAAACCTTGATCCTAAGATGTACAAAGAAAATGGAATGTTAAATAAAATTTCTGATTTTAAAAATAAACTTCTTACAACAGGCGATGTGGCTGCTATGGCACAAAGTGACTTCAAGATGGTTAATGTCTCTAAGATTTATAATGAGTATCAGGAGGCGTTAAAGAAAAATAATGCACTGGATTTTGACGATTTGATTATGAAGACAGTGGAATTGTTTAAAAAGAGTCCGGAAGTGTTGGAAAGTTATCAGGACAGATTGCAATATATTATGGTAGATGAGTATCAGGATACTAATGCCGCACAGTTTGCTTTTATTAAAATGCTGGCAGAAAGGCATCAGAATCTGTGTGTTGTGGGAGATGATGATCAGTCTATTTACAAATTCAGAGGAGCTGATATTAGAAATATTCTTCAGTTTGAAAAGTATTTCCCTACTGCAAGGGTGGTAAAACTGGAACAGAATTATCGTTCTACAAAGAATATATTAGACGCCGCAAACGCGGTAATACATAATAATGCAGGAAGAAAAGATAAGACACTTTGGAGTGATAATGAACAGGGAGAGAAGATAGATCTTTATCAGGCGGAAGATGGATATGCCGAGGCTGAAATGGTGGCAGGAGAAATTAAAGAAGCTGTAGACTGGGGAAAAGCAGATTATAGTGACTATGCAATTTTGTATCGTACCAATGCCCAGTCACGAGCATTGGAAGAAAAACTCATGATGAAGAATATTCCGTATAAAATTATCGGTGGACAGAATTTCTATCAAAGAAAAGAAATTAAAGACATTATTGCATATTTGCGTGTTATTAGTAATCCTACAGATGATATTGCGGTGGAACGTATTATTAATGTACCAAAGCGTGGTATTGGTGCGACAACAGTGGAGAAAGTAAAAGATTTTGCGAGAGCCTATGGAATGGATTTGTATGATGCATTACTTGAAATCGAGGAGATTCCGGGATTATCCAGAGCAGTGTCCAAAATTAAAGGATTTACGGATTTAATTGAGAGTTATAAGAGTGAGGAATATAAAGGTGAAATTGAAAAACTGGCAAATGCGATATTAAATGATACCGGATATGTCAGTGAACTGGCAGCGGAAAATACGGATGAGGCGAATGGACGTATTGAAAATATTGAAGAGTTGATAAATAAAATCGTAGAATATGAAGATAATACTGATGAGCCTGCTCTATCTGAATTCCTGGAAGAGGTGGCATTAGTTGCGGAGATTGACAATTTGGATGAGAGCAGCAGTTATGTCGTTCTTATGACGGTTCACAGTGCAAAAGGGCTGGAATTTCCAAACGTTTTTCTTTGTGGAATGGAAGACGGACTCTTTCCGGGGTATATGAGTATTATGGCAGATGATGGTGAGGAACTGGAAGAGGAGCGTCGCCTGTGTTATGTTGCCATTACCCGTGCTATGAAGAATCTGACAATCAGTTACGCAAAAAAGAGAATGGTACGTGGAGAGATGCAGTATAATATTGTATCCAGATTTGTAAAGGAAATCCCACCATTAATTGTAAATAGTAAAAACGTAACAGACAGGGTAGCGGCAGGTTATGAGAAGAAACCTTCTTTTAGTAATTTTGGAGGTTATGAGGGTTCTCTTGGACACGGTGGTTCAGGTTATATGGGAAGTGATGGTTATGGTGGCGCAAGATCTTATGCAGCAAGCCAGAGAAAGAATGCCTATAAAGCGATGGCAAAGAAACCGGCATATGGCAGTCCGAGCAGCAAGCCGGGATTTGGAAAAGAGTTTACGGTAACAAAGGCAGTCATTGATTATAAGGTAGGAGACAGAGTCAAACATATGAAGTTTGGCGAGGGAACTGTACTGGGAATTGAAGATGGTCCGAGAGATTATCAGGTAACTGTTAATTTTGATACGGCGGGTCAGAAAGTCATGATGGCTTCTTTCGCAAAATTGAAAAAAGTGTAGTAAAACACAGGTAATGATGATATACTAATAATAATCATAAAACGTATGTATTAATATAAGAGGAACAGATGACTGGCTTTATTTTGTATTTCTATTTCAGTCATCACACAAATTCTTATGAGAATATTAGGAGGCAGAATATGGATGAATTAATGAAAGGTGTAAAAATCGGAAAAATTCTTGGAAAAGATGACAAGAAAGAGACTTATAAGATAGTTGCTGCTGTTTGTGGCGTTATCGCAGTGATTGCAGCAATTGCAGGAGCAGCATATGGAATTTACAGATTAGTGAACAGAGATTACTATGATGATTTTGAAGATGATTTCGATGATTTGTTTGACGAGGAAGATGATGACGAAAGCGACTTCGAAGATTAATCTGTAATGTTTGCAATGAATTTTAAAGTGGAAACAGGGCTTTTGCATGTATGCAGAAAGGTACTGTGAGGAATATCTCTGGAGTAAATTATATTATTTACTTTGGAGATATTTTTATCGTATAGAAAATTGTTTGTATTGTAATAATGTGCAAATTTTAATACAATGGTTGCGTAAAGATGAAAATTTTTGACGAAAGGTAAGATAAATGAAAAAAGGTGTTGAGTATACTGGTAAGGTAGTGGGACTTAGTTTTCCAAATAAGGGAAAAGTAGATTGTGGAGATGATGGGGTTGCTACCGTGAAAGGGACCATACCAGGTCAGACGGTTCAGTTTGTTGTTTCCAAGAAACGTTCAGGAAATCCTATTGGAAGATTGAAAGAGATTGTGGAAAAGTCAGCGTTGGAAGATGTAGAGCCACGGTGCCCACATTTTGAATTTTGTGGTGGGTGTTCATATCAGACTATGAGTTATGAGAATCAGGTTCGATTAAAAGAGCAGATGATAAAAAACATTTTGGATAAAGCAGTCGCAGGAGACTATGAATTTGAGGGGATTCTGGAAAGCCCTGCACAGTGGGGGTATCGGAATAAGATGGAGTTTTCTTTTGGTGATGAGGTAAAGGATGGACCTCTGGCTCTTGGCATGCACAAAAGAAACAGTTTTCATGATATTGTCACTGTGAATCAGTGTCAGATCGTGGATGAGGATTATAGAAAGGTATTAGATTGTGTATTAGAGTATTGTAAGGAAAAAGAGCTTCCTTTTTATAAGAAATTGAGACATGAAGGATATCTCAGGCATATGCTTGTTCGTCGGACGACGGTAACGAAACAGATGCTGGTAGCGATCGTTACGACTTCAGATAAAGAGTGCGAGGAAAAAGCGCAGTGGAAGCAACTGTCAGAGAAACTACAGCAGCTGGATTTGGAGGCAGAGTTATGCGGTGTGTTACATATTATTAATGACGGACTGGCAGATGTGGTACAAAGTGATGAAACGAGAGTGTTGTATGGTGATGAATATATTTATGAGGAATTGTTAGGTCTTCGATTTAAAATATCTGTATTTTCTTTTTTTCAGACAAACTCATTGGGCGCAGAGGTGTTATATACAAAGGCGCGTGAGTATATTGGCGATACAAAAGATATGACTGTGTTTGATTTGTATAGTGGGACTGGAACTATTGCACAAATTATTGCACCTGTGGCAAAGAAAGTGGTAGGTGTAGAAATCGTAGAGGAAGCAGTGGAAGCAGCAAAGGTGAATGCAGAATTAAATGGTTTACATAATTGTGAGTTTATTGCAGGGGATGTGCTGAAGGTAATTGATGAGATTGAAGATAAGCCGGATATGATTATATTAGACCCACCAAGAGATGGAATTAATCCAAAGGCATTGCAAAAGATTATTGATTTTGGTGTGGACAGACTAGTTTACATAAGTTGCAAACCTACGAGTCTGGCAAGGGATTTGGAGATGTTACAGGAGAATGGTTATAAAGTGGAAAAAGGTTGCGCGGTGGATATGTTTGCGAACACGGTGCATGTTGAGACGGTCTGTTTGATGTCAAGGAAAGAGAAATAAATAGCGAAAAGTAGCGTATTTACGGGCTTTTTTGAGATTAGACAATAGCTCAGGAGAGTCCGTATTTTTTATATGAGAACATATCTACTGTAAAAACGGTTAAAGGGTTTAGGCAGTGGATTAGATGTCGTAAGTTGTGGCACTAGGATAGATGTTATCTATGGGGCAAACTCAATTTGAGTGAGTGATTTAGATGTTGTCTAATCCGGCAACTCGACTGTTGGTACTATGGCAGGCAGTGGATTAGATGTGGAGGGAAGGAGGAATAAATGTGCAAAATACGATTGAATTTAATGCAACAATTTATCCTAAAGTAATGTCTTTGGTATTAGGAAAACCAAAGAAAACAATTGATAATAACTTTGCTAACGACATGGAACCAGAGCTCGCAATTGATTTACCAAGAGGAGCATATTTGATTTATATTCAAAATATGTTTGATGAACATAAGCAAAGTGAAATTGAACTATTCAAAAAATATGCATATGGAGTTACTTTAGAAGATTCAGATTATTCTTCATTGTTAGATTTGATTATGACAAGTACACCAAGAAACTGGAATCAATCAATTAATAATGGAGATATTCTTTCTCAATTTGGGCTTGGGATATCAGAAGATGACAATGGTAAAAGAAAATTTGTAATTCTTGATGCTGCAAAAGACACCATTAGGGTTGAAGCATGGGAAGGTATAATCATTGATTTACTAAATAAGTCCGCAATGGATATCATATCTTGCTTTGATTTTGAGTCTCATTTTTCTAGAAAAAATGATAATAGTTCTGGGAATGATAAACTATATATATCTCTAGGAGCGTGGAAATTCTCTTCTGATGAAGCAGAGCAGAAACTGAGCAATGCTTTAAGAACTGCATTCATGTTTACTCTGGTAGGATACTATGTAGGTGATAGAAAGAATCAATATAGCACATTCATTGATTATTTTGAGTCTGAGTTCTATAAAAGAGTTTCTCTTGTTTTCGGAATGTGGTCATCATTACAGAATAAGGCTGATGTTAAATATATGCCTCTCTATGATAGTTTTCATAATTTGTCTTCAACCTCGAAAAATGAATTGATAGATGTGTTGAAAGCTTTATTAGATAACCAATATTCAGCTGTAGATGAGAAACAAGATTTAAAAAATCAATTGATACTCAGTGCAGGAGAATTTCATAACAATCTTTCTGCATCTGATGCAATGCTTGAGCAAACACTTATAAAGCCTGCAATAAATCTAGTTTTGCTACGTGAAAAGGCAAAAGAAACTATCGCATCTGCAGAGATTTTGTTGGCTGAGGGTAAATATGTTGATTGTGCTAATAGATGCTATTATGCAATGATGTTTTCATTGAAGACATTGCTAGAATACCAAGGTAAGCTGGCAAATTGGAAGGCCAATGAACTTAAAGAAAGTGAAACTCATAATTCGCTTGAAAATGGTCTGACTGATTTAGTTAATGCAAGAATTCTTTCTTCATCAGATAAAGCTGACTTTGAATATGTTAAAGACCAAAGGTGGAAATGTGATTATTCTCTTTATTGTTTCAGAAAAGAAGATGCAGAACATTGTGTGAAGTTAATCAAAAAATTCTTTTCAAAAATAGAAGGTATCATAAGCTAATGCTTGTCTTTTAACGAAAAGCTCCCCATCATCGAGATTTACCTCAGTGGTAGGGAGCCTTTTTGTATCTATTTTTACCTGTCAACATCGACCTTTAATCCTGATTTCAATTCTACAGTGCAGTGGTCGGGCCAGACTGTGATTTGCTTGAGCCAGCGTTTTACAAGAGCTTCATCAAACTCTGTAAGGTCAGCAGTTTGATGAAGCTCTTGTAAGTCTGTGATGCGGCTTATCTGTTCATCGCATTGTACAATGTCCATTGCAGCTTGCTGGCGCTGTTCTTTAAGGTCAAAAATTTGCTCGGCAATTTCATCGTAGGCTTCTTTTGAGTTTGGCAGACAATTTCTAAGATGTGCTGGATAATGTTCTATATAATATAGAAGAAGCATTGCAGAAAGACGAAAACAAAGAAAAATCAGCAAGAATACAACGAAAACTATATAAGCTGGAGAAACAGCGAAAAAAATTGACCGATATTTTCATTGATGATAAAATTACGAAAGAAGCATACGATGAAAAATATAATGAACTGTCATTTAAGATAGATAGGGCAAAAAAAGAAAAAAGTGTGATTGTTGATAATTTCTTAATACAGAAAAACATTAAGGAAGGAATGGAAGAAATCCGCTTAAAACTTAAGAGTGCAAATGTATTAGACACATTTGATAGAATTGTATTTGAAAGCATCGCTGATGTGAAGGGCAGGTATAAAAATTTGGAGCAAAATATGGTTAGTTAGCAATAGTTAATACTCTACAATTTAATGTAAATAAAATATAAAATTTAACAGGAGGATTGAAAATGAAGGTTCAGGAAAACCTGTTAAATAAGGAAGTAAATGTATATTCTTTTTCGAAAGACGACTTAAGTAATGTATGTTCTTTTGAGAAAGATGACTCATTGTGAGGTAATAATCCTATTGAAAAAATAGATAAAGATATTATTAGGAGAAAATATTATGTCAAAGAAAAATGAAGTAACAATTCGTAGTTCAGCAGCAGAATATCTAACTTATGTAGCATCAGCCGGAGATAGTGATGAAAGTGTTGAAATGCGTTACGAAGATGAAAATATATGGTTGACTCAAAAAATGTTAGCTACATTATATGATGTTGATGTGCGTACAATAAATTATCATATCAAAAAAATTTTTGAAGATAGTGAGTTAGAGGAAGTATCAGTTATCCGAAAATTTCGGATAACTGCAAATGATGGAAAGAATTATAATACAAATCATTATTCATTACAGATGATTATTGCGGTTGGTTTTAAAGTGAATTCCGAACGGGCAGTTCAGTTTAGAAAATGGGTGAATCAGATAGCAAAAGATTATACAATAAAAGGCTGGGTTATGGATGATGAACGGTTAAAGAAAGGGACTTATCTAACAGATAAATACTTTGATGAACAATTAGAGCGTGTTCGTGAGATACGGGCAAGTGAACGAAAATTTTATCAAAAAATTACGGATTTGTATGCCACAGCTATTGATTACGATAAAAATGCAAAGGCAACAAAACGGTTTTATGCAACAGTGCAGAATAAAATGCATTTTGCAATTCATGGGCATACGGCAGCAGAATTAATATATGAACGTGCAAATAGTGGAAAGCAACATATGGGACTGACTACATGGCAGGATGCTCCAGACGGAAAAATAAAAAAATCGGATGTAGCAGTGGCAAAGAATTATTTGACAGAATTCGAATTGTCACAATTAAATCGAATGGTTACGTCTTATTTAGATTTTGCAGAAAATATGGCACTCCGTAAAATTCCTCTCACTATGCAGGACTGGGAGAGCAGGTTAAACGTGTTTATAGAAATGTTTGAGTATGGGCTTTTAAAAGATGCTGGAAAAGTATCTGCTGAAATTGCAAAACTACATGCCGAAACAGAGTTTGAAAAATATCGTATCATACAGGATAAGATGTTTGTGTCAGATTTTGATAAGTATATGATAGAATTAGAAGAGGCTACAAAAGAGTAAAAGTTCAATCGAAGTGCGAGTTTATTTAGAATAAAACATGAGATTATAAGGTATAGATGAAATGGGTAAGTGCATCTATATCCCCTACTCACCGCATGTTGAGACTATTGTGTCGATACAAAAGAAAAACTCGTAGAAGTTCTTTATTTTAGGCACTTTGCGAAGCATTTCATGTTCACTTCGAAGGGTGAAAAATTCGAAATAAGCACCTCAAAAACTATTTTGACGTTTCGGTGGTAGTTGATGTCGGGTGCGGGAACAGCTTTTGCAGACGGAGGTTTCCGTTTATGAAACAAACGGAAAATACGGGGATTTATTGGTATAACAGATGAATAATACGTTGCAGTAATTTTCGTGAATAGAAGCTATTGTTCTTGTGGTATTGTAGAATATGCAAAGTAAACGAACAACGTGCTATCATTAGGTTGGGATCAGAAAAAATGGGCAGGCTGTTGCACTTTATCTCCGAGAGGGATTTTCGATATTGTCAGAGAAACTTAATGAAGTAACAGAAGAGATGGAATTATAATGATTTGGAAAAAGTTGATGAAAAAGCGATTTAGTGGAAACAAATGGAGGAACAGAAGTGAGAAAAATAGTTTTATTTATCGCAATGAGTCTTGATGGGTATATTGCAGATAGCCACGGTGGTGTTGAGTGGCTGAATGTACGAGGAAATGATGATGAAAATATTGACACATATTCCGAGTTCATAAAAGAAATTGATACAGTTTTAATGGGATGGAATACGTATCATCAAATTGTTACAGAACTTTCGCCAACGGAATGGGTATATAAAGATTTAACTACCTATGTTTTTACGCATAACAAGAGTTGTTCCACAGAACAAATCTGCTTTACAAACGAAAATCCAATAGAACTGTTAAAAGTATTAAGGTCACAAAACGGGAAGGATATTTGGATTTGTGGAGGAGCTAATCTTATTGGACAGTTAATGCTTGAGAATATAGTAGATAGATATTATATATCCATAATTCCTGTTCTATTAGGGGGAGGTATCCGTCTTTTCGGGGAGTTTCCAAAACAACAGGATTTGTGTTTAGTTAAAACACAAAGTTATAATGGAATTGTCGAGTTGATCTATGAACGTAAATAACTACCTTACTGTTATTGAAAAGAGATGGTAGAATAATGGGATTTAACGGATGATTTGGATAAGACTATTCTGCGGCGGACTTTCTTTTTAAGGGAGACGATATATTGTAAAATAATTTGCCTATTACAAAAAAGTAATAAAAAGACTTTCAGGGAAAAGGGATGAAAGTCTTTTTTTAATTCATTAAACAATAATTAATCATGCTCATTACAGGTATCAATAATATACTGTGAAACGGCATCAATAAAAAAAGTATTTGTTGGTCTTTCAGTAAGCTGCTTGCCACATACCTTATTGAGTAGTTCTCTGTTGCCGGATTTCCAGATTGTCTCAATGACAGTTCTGATATTATGTTCAATGTTGCCGGTGTTAACTTCATATTCAAGTGCAACTTCTGTATAAAGTCCCTTGCAGATATAAATAATTAATTCTGGATTTTGTATCGTTTTACAGATACTTGTGACTGTATATTTAAATCCCGCATAGGAACCATTGGCTCCCAACTGTCTAAGTAATTGCTGTGTTGGTTTCATGTAGATTTCCATGTGTTCCCCCCCTATTCTTCATAAATTAGTGCAATGATTAACTTCTGAAATAGAGAAAATCACTACAACCAAAAACGAAAATATATTTTTCGCTCATTCCCCCTCCCTATTAGTAATTTAAAGGAATAATCTGTAAAAATCAAGAGTAAATTCTATTTATTTAGACAAAATTTTACAAAGAAAATTCATTGAACTTCTTATTTTTCTATGTTAAATTATGTAATATAGAATTTCCAAAAAATGGAAAAACACAAAAGGTAAAAGAGTATGGTACGAAAATATTTAGAAGAGAATGTATTTGAAGCATTAAAGGAACGTTTAAAATTTATATTTGAGGAATTTGATAACATTTATTTATCCTTCTCAGGGGGAAAAGATAGTGGTTTGCTGTTAAATCTGGTGTTAGATTTTCAAAGAAAAAATTATCCGCATAAAAAAATAGGTGTTTTTCATTTAGATTTTGAAGCACAATATACAGTTACGACAGAATATGTAGAGAGGACTTTTGAAAGCATAAAGGATGAAGTGGAACCTTATTGGGTATGCCTTCCGATGGCTACTAGAACGGCATTAAGCAGTTATGAAATGTACTGGTATCCTTGGGATGATAAGAAGCGTGAGAGCTGGGTCAGAAACATGCCGGATAAAGAATATGTCATAAATCTGGAAAATAATCCGATTACTACATACAAATATCGTATGCATCAGGAAAATTTATCCAAGCAATTTGGAAGGTGGTATAGAATATCTCATAGAAATAAAAAAACAGTTTGTTTATTGGGGCTGCGTGCAGACGAATCGGTGCAGAGGTATAGTGGATTTTTAAACAAGAAATATGGCTATAAAGGAGAATGTTGGATTAGCAAACAGTTTAAAGATGTGTGGTGTGCCTCACCTCTCTTTGATTGGAGTACGGAAGATGTATGGCATGCAAATTATTTGTTTAACTATGATTATAATCGTTTATATGACTTATATTATAAGGCGGGATTAAAGGTTTCGCAGATGCGTGTGGCATCCCCTTTTAATGATTATTCAAAAGAGTCTCTAAATCTATACCGAATTATTGATCCGGAGATATGGGTAAAGCTAGTTGGAAGAGTAAAAGGGGCCAATTTTGCCAGTATATATGGCAGAACCAAAGCAATGGGTTATCGGAATGTAACTTTACCAAAAGGACATACATGGAAATCCTATACAATGTTTTTGTTAGATACATTGCCGGTACGCTTACGAAATAATTATGCTAGAAAATTTAACGCTTCTATGAACTTCTGGCATCATACAGGGGGTGGACTGGAAGAGGAGACTATCAATGAATTAATAGAACATGGATATAGAATAAAGAGGAATGGAGTCTCGAATTACACCGTAAGCAAAAAGTCCAGAATTATTTTTTTGGATAAGATTCCGGATGATACAGATGATATTAAAAGTACGAAAGATATTCCGAGCTGGAAACGAATGTGTTACTGTATTTTAAAAAATGATCATACATGCCGATTTATGGGATTTGGGGAGACAGCAGAGCAGAGAAAACGAATAAAAATGATTCGGGAAAAATACAAAAGTGTGGAGGACATAAATTATGGAATATAGAAGTCCAGTATATAATATTATTTCAGTTCCGATAGAGAAGATACAGCCAAACACATATAATCCAAATGCTGTTGCACCACCGGAAATGAAATTACTATATGAGAGTATAAAAGAAGATGGTTATACCATGCCGATTGTATGTTATTTTGATAGTGATAAAGACCAATACATTATTGTTGATGGATTTCACCGTTATAGAATAATGTTGGAACATAAAGATATTTATGAGCGAGAAAAAGGTATGCTGCCAGTTTCAGTAATCAATAAAACGATTGACCAGAGAATGGCAAGTACAATACGTCACAACCGCGCAAGAGGAAGCCATGATGTTGATTTAATGAGTAATATTGTAAAAGAGTTACATGAACTGGGACGTTCAGATAATTGGATATCAAAACATCTCGGTATGGATAAAGATGAGATATTACGTTTAAAACAGATTACAGGGTTAGCAGAGTTGTTTAAAGACATTGATTTCGGAAAAGCATGGAGACCTGTGAAAGAGACAGAAAAATAAAGTCTAATATAAAAATGACTTCATTTTTTGAGGGATAAACAATTATCTACTATATAAAAAGCCAATGAGCCAGTTAACGAGTGTGCATGGCAGAAATTTTACCAACAGACTGATGCATTTATAAGTGAAACCGATTGTATACATTGGTTTCACTTTCTTTTTACGTGCAATTTTTGCAATATATGCTCCAGCTTTTACCGGACTCATTCCACCTTGCTCATCCTGTTCCATTTTAGCTACACTTCTAGAAATTCTGCCATTATATTCACTATCACCTTCAGCCGATTTATTTCTCGATTGGGTAAATTCAGTAGCAATATCACCTGGAAGAATTGCAGTAACACTGATTCCGAAAGGTTTTACTTCGTTTGCAAGTGCGGCACTGTAAGCATTTATAGCAGCTTTGGAGGCAGAGTAGTATGTCTGAAATGGAATGGGAGCAATTGCAGCAAGAGAACTGATATTAACGATACGCCCTCCACCGTTTTTTCTCATAATTGGAAGGACGGTCTTTGTCACATGAACCATCCCTAAAAAATTCACATCCATTTGTTTTTTCACATCAATACTTGCAGTAAATTCCACAGCGCCAGAGATACCAAATCCGGCACAATTTATTAGAATATCAATACGTCTTTCTTTTTTTAGAATTTGTTCTATTGCGCGACATACTAATGCTTCATCTGTAATATCAGCATAAATATGGATGATACCAGAATGCTGAATGTTTCGTCTGCTTAGTTCATATACAGTGCATCCCAAAAGCTGTAGTGCTTGAGCAGTGTAAAGACCAATGCCAGAGTTTCCTCCAGTAATTACAGCAATTTTATTTGTATTCTGATTAGTTGTCATAATTGTATAAACTCCCAATTTTATTGTTAAGATATAATAATTATATTTTATAATAAAGTTATATCTTTTTTTTACAGATGTCGTTGAGACAGCATTTATCACAATAAGGTTTCGTTCTGGCAGTACAGATCTCACGACCATGATATACAAGGCGGTGGCAAAAGTCGCTGCCTTTTTCCGGTGGAATAATTTTCCAGAGTTCCATTTCTACCTTTTTTGGTTCTTTAATACCATTTACAAGACCAATGCGGTTGCACAAACGAATACAGTGAGTATCAGTAACAATGGCAGGCTGTCCAAAAACATCTCCCATAATTAGGTTGGCACTTTTTCTGCCTACTCCCGGTAATTTTAACAAATCCTCCATATTGTCAGGGACTTTGCAGTCAAATTCATCCCGCAACATTTTCATACATAGTGAAATATCTCTTGCTTTACTTTTTCCAAGACCACAGGGACGGACAATTTTTTCGATTTCTTCAACAGGCGCCTCTGCGAGAGCTTCAATCGTAGGGTATTTAGCATATAATCCGGGAACAATCTTGTTTACACGTTCATCAGTACATTGAGCTGCCAGCCTTACACTGATTAAAAGTTTCCAGGCATCATTGTAATCAAGGGAACAACTCGCATCTGGATATTCATTTTCTAATCGATTAATTACTTCTAATGCTAAGTCTTTTTTTCTCATTGGAGTTTCCTTTCAATATTAAAATAATTGAAATTATTGTATCACAAATTAATAAAAAAGCATACTGGAAACAATTTAATGAAAGTATCATAAAAAAGTGTTGACGACACAAACAAAACGTGATAATATTTACCTACCAAACAAAAGCAACGTAAAATATATGTTTGTAGAAAATAAAGATATGTGATGTTTAAAGCTGGCTTATCTATTTTAAACATTTACAAAATAAAATCCCTGAGTTGGTATTTGTTTGGAATTTAAAAAAGGAGGTAAGTGCCATTGGATGTATTTTTGCAGGAACATGGTAAGACCATATTTATTGCAGTATGTATTCTGTTGTTGGTAGGTGTTGCTTATGTTATTGGACCCATTATTAGTAATGCGGTTAAGGATGTAGTAGACAGTTATTCCTCGTCTGTGACATTTGATTCTATTGCTGGTAAGATTCCGGCAGGAAAGTAGGAATAAACAATTTTGTATTTGTGTTAAACATAACAATTATTTTATTGAAGCGACAGGGAGAGAGTGCATGAGGAAATTGTCTTTGCCAGACAGAGCTTTTGGTGATTTATTAACATATATATTAGATGAAAATATAACAGATATTAATTGGAGTGGGGGACTTTGGATAAATGATCTGGAAAAAGGCAGGTATAAAGTAGAAGGTTTTGTTTTGAAAGATGTTTTTATCCAGCAGTTTTATACACGTATTAGTAATTTAATGAATATACAGTTCAATCAGAATTATCCACTTTTAGAAGCGGAAACAGATAGTTTAAGAATATCCATACTACATGATTCTGTTACAAATACCGGAATTAGTATTAGTATTCGAAAGACTCCGGCGGTTCGAAGAATTAAGAAGGACAGATTGATATCGGAAGAATATTGTACGGAGGAGATTGATACTTTTATGGAAAATGCCATACGAGCACACTGCACCGTGATTGTAGGTGGCCTACCGGGAGTAGGAAAAACAGAATATATCAAATATTTAACAAATTATATTCCGGCATATGAAAGAGTTTATACGATAGAAGATAATCTGGAATTAAGATATTCTGCGATAAATCCAGGTAAGGACTGCGTAGAAATAAAAGTTAGTGAAAATTTTGGATATGCGGAAGCCTTAAAAGCTAGTAAGAGACAATTACCTACGTGGGTGTTGTTGGCAGAAGCCAGAGGTGAGGAGGTAAAGTATTTGTTAGAAAATATTTCAGCAGGGGTACATTGCCTGACAACTATTCATCTGGATGATGCTAGCAAAATCCCTGATCGTTTGCGAAATATGGGGCAGAACATTAATGAAAATGATGTATATTCTTTTGTTGACATTGGTGTACAGCTACAGTCAGTTGTAAAACAAGGGGAAAAGATAAAACGAAAGATTATTCAGGTAATGTGTTTGTCAAGAAATCAGGAGAAGAATGAAAAGGTTATGATATATGAGGATGGAAAAATTCTAACAAAAAATCTTCCTGAAGATATCATGAGAAAATTTAAGATGGCAGGAATAGACAATCCATTTGTCAGGGAGTGAATTAGTGAAAAATAAAATTTTGAACATGTTGAAAGATGCAGTAAAAATATTGGCATTATTATTGTTGATATGCCTGATATATAAATTAAATATATTTAGTATTTTTATTTGTGTGATTGGAGCAGTTATCTTTCAAATATTTTTTGAAAAGGAAGAGAAGATTAGAAAGAAATATTTGGATAAGTTTCATGATGTGGTTATGTATATGGAGCAGATGATATATTCTTTTAAAAAACAGCCTAAGATTCGAATGGCTTTGTCGGATGCGCAGAAGGTCTGTTCAAATCATATGAAAGAAATGATAGAAGAGGTTATTTTAAATATTGATTCTAAAATGACAGAGAATATATATGAAGAATCTTTAGCGGTTATTAAAAACGAATATGATTGTAGAAGGTTATCGTCGTTACATGAGTTTATTATTAAAATCGAAAAGCATGGAGGGGACTATGAGAATTACATAGATATTTTTTTAGAAGATATCAAAGAGTGGGGAGATAGAGTTTCATTGTATATAAAAAGTGTTGACAGAATTAAAAGAAATGTAATAATTTCTATTATTTCAACATTGGTTACTTGTGGGTTTATGGCATATCTTATTCCTGGAGAATACAGATATACTGAACATTTTATTTATCAGATTTGTACTACGACAATGATAATATTGATGTTAGCATCATATATGTTTGTTCACAAAAAGATGAATATTGACTGGATTTTGGATAGACAGGCATTACCAGATAATATGATTGTAAAATATTATGTTTTAGTAGAAAAGGCATATAACAATTATGACTCATTATCTGTATTGGAAAGGATTTCATATAAAAAAGCAAAACACACATTGGAAAAAGAAATAAAAAAGGTGTTTCCAGACTGGATTCGTGATGTGGCAATTAATCTTCAAAACGAAACAGTACAGTCTGCAATAGAAGAGTCTTATGGAAATCTACCATTCGTGTTAAGGAGGCCAGTGAGAAAGTTATTAGTGGATTTTGAAAAGTTTCCGATAGGTATAGAACCTTATGATAATTTTTTAAAAGAATTTGATTTGGATGAAATACAGTCTTCTGTAAAGATGTTTTATTCTATCAATGAATTAGGAAAGTGGCAGTCGGACAAGCAGATAAATTCTATTATTGACAGAAATAATAAAATGATAAGACAGGCAGAGGAAATGAAAAATAATGACAGAATTGGGGCTTCAACGATGTTTTCAGCGATTCCTATGGTACTGGGGGTAGTTAAAATTATGGTGGATATGATATTGATGATTGTTGTATTTACCTCATCTGTTTCTAACGTAATTAATGGAGGGTAAAATGAAATTTTTATTATCAGAATTGGGGCAGTGTATTATTTATGGAGTTATATTTCTCATTTTAGTTGGGGGCTTTTATGAATTATTAAATGTAGTTACAAGATAGTAGTACATGTTCCTGACATGAGAAAATATTTATATTAGGAAGTGGTTATTAGAAAGGATATAAGGAGGTAGATATGGAGGAGTTTATTTCAGAGCATGGCGGAATATTAATAAGTGCAATTATATCAGCTGTTTTGCTAGCCATTATTTTTATAGTAGTGGCTGCAGTAGGAAATATGGAAGTTTATACGATAGCTTCTATTTCAGGAATGGAGTAAAAAATGGACAGTTTTTTAGGAGAGCATGGTGAGGTATTGATTTATGGTGTTATAGGATTAACAGTAATTTTGTTAATAAGTTTTATTTGTGAGAATAAGTGGAAAGAAATGACACCAGATTATAAAACAAAGATAAGTAAAAATAGTGAAAGTTTCCGAAAGCAGAATAAGGATAGATATCCAATTATTGAGGTGGATGAAATTATATATGTTGAGTATCAAACAAAAAATTTCAACTTTAGGGATTTTATTAAGGCAAAAGATTATCTTGGAAGAGATATTTCGGATGAGGTAAAAGTATATGGAAAGATTGATGCCTTCAGAAGAGGAATTTATCAATTGAGATGTGTTGTAATGTCAGAAAATCAATTGGCAAGTACAAAATATATTAATGTAATAGTGGAGTAAAAAATGAAGTTGGCAATAGAGATGTTTTCAATGATTATTGCGATTACAATAGGCTGTATTCTGTTTGCATCAATTATCAGCAGCAATAATCAGGTGTGCGATGCAAGAGATTTTTATAATGTGGTAGTTAATCGGATTGAAGATAGTAATTGTAATAATGAAGTAATTAATCAATGTGTCGGGGAAGCGAAAGAAAAAGGATATGATTTAAAAGTGGAGGATTTGACAATATATAATGAACAGCCTAGCAAATTTGTAAAACTGGAGTATTGTGTAATGATTCCGGTATTTGAATTATTTGGAGAAAAATTTAATAAACAGGGGGTGATAGAAGGATATGCAAGGTAAAATAAAATATTTGTTCGTCTTGGTATCTTTATGTATTATGTGTTTTGTAAACAAAAGTGATGTACAGGGGTATACAGGAAAAGGAACGAAAGATAATCCCTATGTAATAACAAAAGAAACAGAGCTTCGAGAGATATTAACTACGAAAATTAGTAGCAAATGGAAGTATATAGAAGTAAATAGTAAAATTTTTATTAGAAAAACAATTACTATTAATAGTGGAAAATTTAGATTATATGCAAAAGGAACAGGACGGACACTAATGCGCTCAGGAGATATTAGTGATCCGGTGAACAGCCAGGCAGCCCCTAAATACTGCATAATTGTCAATGGTAATGCAAATGTAGTTTTTGGATATGAGGGAAGTAAGAATCAACTTATATTAAATGGTAATAAAGCAAGTTTCTCAGGAAATAAGAAAAGCTCAGGTTTTGTGTATGTTGGTGAAAACGCTAATGTAATTATTGATAAAAGAGCAGTACTTACTAATGTTAAAAATAATAAGAGTGAAAAAGGTGGGACCGCTGTTTTTAGCGTAGGAAGTCTGACTGTAAATGGAGAAATTAGTAATTGTGAGGGTACAGATGGAGGTGCCATTGGAATAAAGAAAGGAAAACTCTATATTCAAAAGTCCGCAAATATACACAATTGTATTTCAGCTACAGAAGGTGGAGGTATTTTTGGAATAGAAGGTTGTGATATTGAAATGAATGGTGGGACTATTCAGAACTGTGTTTCTAAAGAAGAGGGAGGAGGCATCTTTGTATCAGGAAAATCAAAATGCCGAATTGTATCAGGTAACATTATAGATAATAAGGCCGGACTAACTGGAGGTGGAGTTTTTTCTGGGGGTGGTGCTGCAATTGTTATTGGAAAAGAGGATGGAACTGGTCCGCAGATTATAAAAAATTATGCAGAAACAATTGGAGGTGGTATCCGATGTAATGGTGGTTCTGGAAGCAATAGTGGAGGAGCAAGTTATTTTTATGGAGGTTACATTTCAAACAATATAGCAGGAAAAAATACTGGAGGACTTTCCTGTGGCCCGGCAAGTTCCGGTAGCGCTTCAAAAATATATGTAAAGAATATGCATATTGAAAATAATAGTGGAAAAGAAGGGATTGGAGGAATACGTATTCCTGCAAGTGCAGTTGGGGTATCTACGAATGAGGTATATATAACAGACTGTGAAATACAGGGGAACAAAACAGATAAAAACAGTGGTGGACTACAAGTAGATGGTTCAGTTATTGTTATGAATAGTTCTATTCGTGAAAATTATAGTAAGAAAAACGGTGGAGGAATTTACATTAATAATGGAACGTTACAGATGAATAGCGGTATGGTTACAGGGAACCAAAGTGGTCAAAATGGTCATGGTGTTTATGTTGCAGGAAGCTTTAAATTGAAAGAAAAAGCTTATGTAGAAACCAATAATGAAGTTTACCTTACCAAAGGAACATATATTGATGTAATAGGAAAGTTATATAGGGCAGCAGGTTTGATTGCTAAAATTAATTCTCAAATTAATGAAAATGGAACAAGATTAGTTAGAGCGAATTATAGTGGTGGCAATGGTCATGGAGAATTATACTATGCGGATGGAAAAAATAGTGAGAGATATCAATGTACCAGCATAGCCGAATCACAGCTGTTGCGTCCTAGTAATGATGTAAACGGCTTTGAAAAGAATTGGATTATTATAAGTGAAAGATACAAGATTCATTATGATAAGAATACAGGTGATATTGTAAAAAATGTACCTAAGGATCAGGAAAAATATTGGAATGAGAATATAAATTTAAGTCAAAATAGTGTAACCAGAGAAGGTTACATTTTAGAGAACGAAAAACATTGGAATACAAAAAGTCAGGGTGATGGAACGGTATATTCTTCAGGAGAAATCTATAGAGGAAATAGAAATATAACATTGTATGCCATATGGAAAAGGATTGCCATAAAGGAAATATATATAAATACAGTAAGTCGGTATTATGCTATAAATCAGAGAATCGTTCTAAATTCAGAAGAATTACTAAAAAAAGTAACCACAGATGATGATTTGCATACAGGAAAGAACTATAAATTGCAAATAACGAGAATAGACAGAATCGACAATGTTAATATTGCAAAAGGAAATGATATTACTACAGAAGATTATATGAGTACAGATTTGGTGAATGAATATATACTGACAGTGGAGGCAAAAGATGATGTGAGTGGTGTAAAAGCCAGCGCCAGAATGTATGTGTATATTTTAAACAGAGATTTGTTAAATGGACAGATTAGATTTATTTCCTATAATTTTTTTCGCACTTTAGATATTTCTTCAAAATGGAATAAAAGATTGAAAAATAAATTATTAACAAGTCTTCGAAAAAAGAATAATAGTATTTACAATGTCTATATTTCAAGAGAAAATATTTTGGATATAAAAAATAATATAAAAGACAATAATTATAATATTAGTCATGAAATGAATAAAAGCGTAGTTGGAAAGTTGGGATTATGAAACAGGTAATGGTAATGATAGGAATTGCAGTATTAATCTTATTGGTGTCTATGACTATGCTGTCAGTGGAAAGCAGGACAGACAGGAAAGATGAATTAGATAGAGTAGTATCGGCAGCAGTGAAACAGACGGTAAAAGAAAGTCAGATATATAATCAAACTAGTATTACTTCGGACAAAGAAATGGTGGCATATTTTGTACAAAATATGTGTACTAGTATTTCTAGTAATGGTGATTTACAGATAGAGGTTATGGGAGTTGATTTTAAAGAAGGAATGTTGGATGTACTAGTAACAGAAAAATTTTCATATCCAAATGGCAGACAAGGAAAAATAACCACTAGGAAATGTGCTATTTATTAATAGATATTCCGTATTGTCAGTTGAATTTGTTTTGCTACAAGTTGATATAGATAAACTTTTGGTTAGTTTATACGGATACTGACTTCGCCTGAAGAAAGCCATCTGGTGGTGTCGTCTTCAAGTTTTACTTTGAGTCGGCATTTTTTATCAATTTCCATAGCAGTTGCGGGAATGGTATCATTTCCTTCAATTAAAAGAATTTTTTTTCCGAGAATCATTGAACGTTCAATATATTCTTTTACAAATGTTTTGGAAGCCAGTTCTTTGTAATTTTCCATAAAATAATCCAGAAGATGTGCAATAAGCATGCTGCGTTTATTCGTTGAATCAGTTTGTTTATCAAAAACAGCTGTAGCAATTTTTTGAATTTCTTCAGGAAATCCACCCTCAGGAAAACACACATTGACACCAATACCAACAATGGCATAATCTAACTGTCCGGTCTCTGCATTAAATGCACCTTCTGTTAGGATTCCACAGACTTTTTTGTTATCAATATAAACATCATTGACCCATTTAATGTCAGCGGTTTTGTCAGATACATCCTCGATTGCTCTGGCAGTAGCCACAGCAGCAGATGTGGTAAGGAATAAAGATTCTTCAGCAGGAATCGTAGGACGAAGCAGGATGCTTACATAAATTCCGGTTTTTGAAGGAGAATAAAAGGATTTTCCCATCCTGCCTTTACCAGCATTTTGTTCTTCAGCAATTACCACAGTTCCCTCAGCAGCACCTTGTTCAGCCATTTCTTTTAAAACAGTGTTGGTTGATGAGACAATAGGATATACATGAATATCCAGTTTGTTTTTTAAATATTGACCAATGCTGAATGCAGAAAGAATGTCATTTTTTTCGGCAAGGCAGTAACCACGGTTTGGAACAGCATCTATCTGATAACCGTTTTTTTCTAAAGATTTTATTGCTTTCCAAATGGAATTACGGCTGACATCTAAAGTTTTCGCTAATTGTCCTCCAGAGATATAATTTCCTTTATTATTTTCTAATTGTTTTAAAACTTCATCTTTAACGCTCATTATTTCCTCTTTCTATTACACATATGCTTATTAGTATATCATCGAAGTAGAATGAATTCAAGATAAAGGAAACTAAACGTCAACCAGACAACAAAAGAGGTTGACAATTTAAAGGCTATACCGTATTATAAATTTGCGTGTAAATGTAAAAAATTACAAAGTTAAATTTATATTTGCCGAAAATAAAAACTAAGAGAAAATTAGGAGGTACAAATGGGCGAGACAAAGAAACAATTTGCAACAGTACAGGACATGGTGTTAGTTGCGGTTTTTACAGCATTAATTTCAGTGTGTTCATGGATTACGGTTTCGGCAGGACAGGTTCCGTTTACGCTTCAGACATTTGCAGTGTTTGTGGCAGCGGGAATCTTAGGAGCAAAGAGAGGAACACTTGCAGTGATTGTATATTTATTGATTGGTTTTGCTGGTGCACCGGTTTTTGCAGGTTTTGCAGGTGGACTTAGTGTATTGGCTTCACCGACGGCGGGGTATCTGATAGGATTTGTTTTTACAGCAGTGATTGTTGGATTTAGTACAAAGATTGTCAAAGAAAAAAGAGAAATTACAAAGATAGTGGTTATGGCCGCTACAATGATTTTAGGTGCTGTCGTTTACTATATTTTTGGTACAATCTGGTTTATGTTTGTGACAGAGATGAATTTAATAAGCTCCTTAACTTTATGTGTTATTCCGTTTATTATACCTGATTTGGTTAAGATAGCAGTGGCAATTATTATTGTAAACAGGTTAAAAAAATATGTGCAGATTTTCAATTAGACCTCACCATTTACTATGCCTCCAATTTTTTGAAGGGAAAGGATACAGTGAAGAGTTTGTCAAACATATGGCAGAGGTATATGATAAACTTTTACAGGAAAATCCCGTTATTCAAATTGTTAAGGGTGTTGATGATATATGTAAAAATTGTCCGAATAATAAAAATGGAAAATGTAGTAAAGAAGATTCAGTATTGGGAAATGATAAGCGTACATATGAATTGATTAAAGATGAGCTCAAGGAAGAACAGACATGGAAAGATTTGACGCGGTTAGTATATAGAAACATTATAGATAAAAATAAATTAAAGCAGGTTTGCGAAGTATGCCGTTGGTCTGATATTTGCGAAAGCCAGTTACACAAAAAAGTGTAATTGGCTTTTGTTGTTTCATTACAACTTTTATTATGTTAAACTATGATTAATTTTTGAAAAAGATAGAGGATATAGATATGAGTAAGTATAGTTTATTATGGAAATATGTAAGCCACGATGACAGAGTTACATTCCAATTAACGTTTCAGGAAATTGAAAATATTGCGGGAATACCAATTGATCATTCTTTTTTGAAGTATAAGAAAGAATTAATAGAATATGGATATGAGGTAGATAAAATTTCTATGAAAAATCAGATTGTTACTTTTCATAAAATCAAATAATATGAATAGAAAGAAAAAAACATGACTATTTTAACAATATGGATAGAATAGTAAAAATATGGTAAAATACACAATGTTAAGTAAAGGTAAAGAAAAGTAATAGTTTAAAACATAAAAAATCTGTTAGTGGGAAAGGAATGAAACGAATTATGGAAATAAAAGAATTACAATCATACGAAGTGATTATTAATAAGCATATAGAGGAAGTAAATTCAGATGCATATTTACTGAAACATAGAAAGACAGGAGCGAGAATTGTAGTATTATCCAATGATGATGATAATAAAGTTTTTAATATTGGATTTCGTACACCAGTAACAGATGATACAGGAGTCCCTCATATTATTGAACATACAGTGCTTTGCGGTTCTGACAAATTTCCGGTAAAAGAGCCTTTTATGGAACTGGTAAAGGGGTCTTTAAATACGTTCTTAAATGCTATGACATATCCGGATAAGACTGTTTATCCAGTGGCAAGTTATAATGATAAAGATTTTAAAAACTTAATGCATGTATACATGGATGCTGTTTTTCATCCGAATATTTATAAACAGGAAAATATCTTCAAACAGGAAGGCTGGCATTATGAGTTGGACAGCAAAGAGGGAGATATCATTATTAATGGTGTGGTTTACAATGAGATGAAAGGTGTATTCTCATCTGTGGATGGATTGGCATCAAGGGTTTCCTTACAGTCATTGTTCCCAGACAATGGATATAGCAGTGAATCCGGTGGTGACCCGGAGTATATTCCGTCACTTACTTATGAACAATATCTCGACTTTCATAGAAAATATTATCATCCGTCCAATAGTTATATTTATTTATACGGAGATATGGATGTCGTGGAACGTCTGGAATGGCTGGATAAGGAATATTTATCTCATTATGATTATCTGCAGGTAGATTCTGAAATTAAGATGCAGAAATCATTAGATAATCCATGTACTATTAAAAAAGAATATGCAATATCTGACAGCGAAAAGGAAGAAGAAAGTGCTGTTTTAGTTTCGAATTTTGTTATTGGAGACAGTTTGGATGTGGAATTGAATATTGCATTTCAGATACTGGAATATGCGATTATGAAAATGCCTGGGGCACCTCTAAAACAGGAATTAATTGATGCAAAAATCGGAAAAGATATTATAGGAGCATACGAAGATGATATACTACAGCCGATATATAGTATTACAGCAAAATATGCCAATGAGCTGGACGCAGACAAATTTAATGATTTAATAGATAAAACATTAAGTGAAATTGTGAAGAATGGTATCCAAAAGGATGCATTAAGAGCAGGACTTAATAGTTTGGAATTTTCTGTAAAGGAAGCAGACTTTGGTGGTTTTCCTAAAGGGTTAATATGGGGACTGAATCTTATGAGCACATGGCTTTATGATGAAAAACAGCCATTTGCTTCTCTTGAGACAAATAAGATTTTTGATACACTGAGAGAAAAAATTGATACAGATTATTTTGAAAGTCTGATAGAAAAATATCTGCTAAATAATACACATCGTTCTACTGTTATCATGCAACCAAAGAAAGGTCTCACAGAGGAAAAAGAATCTGTACTGACAGAACAATTAAAAAACTTAAAAAATAGTATGACAGAAGAGGAACTAGAAAAATTAATTGTAGATACGAAGCAGTTAAAAGAGTATCAGGAGACTCCTTCTACAGACGAGGAACTAGAGACAATCCCATTATTGGAGATAGAAGATATTGAGAAAAATCCTAAACCATTCATCTATCAGGAAGAAAAACTTCCTGCGTATACAGCAGTATATAACGAACTCTTTACCAATGGAATCGGATATCTGGATATTTCCTTTGATTTTGGCACATTACCAATGGAATATGTTCCGTATATAGGACTTTTAAAATATGTATTGAGTTTCATGGATACAGACAGAAAATACACAGAGTTGAATACGGATATCGATATGAATTTAGGAGGTCTGCTTTTCAGTTCTGGAATTTATGTAAATAGTCTTGAGAAGACAGCAAAGTATCAGGTGGAAGTCCATACAAAGGCGATAGATAACAAGTTGGAAAAAGCCATCAGTATTATTAAAGAGGTCATTACAAAGACTAATTTTTCAGATGAAAAGCGTCTGAAAGAAATATTAGAGGAAACAAAATCCAGATTAAATAAAAGTATTATACAATCAGGTAACGTTGCAAGCAGGATGCGTGCAGTATCAGATTATTCTGAGGATTACTATATTAGAGAACAGACATCCGGTATTGCTTTTTACAAGTTTGTCGAGGATATACTGGAACATTATGATATGTGTAAAACAGAAGTGATGAATAAGTTATCTGAAACAATCAGGTATGTTTTTAGAAAAGATAATATGGTAATTAATTATGCCGGAAGCAGGGATAGTTATAAAAACGTTAAAGGTTATATCAGTGAATTACAAGACAGCATGTACGAGCCGACAGATTTTAAACCACATTTTGATGGATGGGAATTTAAGCCGACAGAAAAAAATGAAGGATTTATTACATCAGGTCAGGTACAGTATGTTTCAAGATGTGGAAATTATAAAGAAGAACAATCAGAATTTTTTGATGGAAGCATGCAGGTATTGTCTAATATTATGAGTAGTGAATATTTGTGGAATAATATCAGAGTGTTAGGTGGAGCATATGGCTGTAATTGTTCAGTGACCCGCAGTGGAGATGTAATGTTTTCCTCATACCGTGATCCGAATTTAAAACGGACCAGTGATGTATATTTAAACGCACCGGAATTTATTGCACAGTTTGATGCCAGTGAGCGTGAGATGAGAAAGTATATTATCGGCACGATTAGTAACATGGACACACCATTAAGCGCAGCTGACAGAAGTGGAAGGGAGTTTACCCAATATATGAGTGGCACTAGTTATGAAATGCTGAAAAGAGAGAGAGAAGATGTACTGAAAACAGATGTGGAAAAAATAAGAAGTCTTGCACCGAAGTTTAAAAAAGCATTGGATAAGAATCACATCTGCGTGGTTGGTGGCAAGAGTGCTATTACAAGTGATGAAGAATTATTTAATGAAATTAAGGAATTAGGATAAGTGCTGAAGAAAGAAAAGCAGTAAGAGGCACATGAAGAAAGAAATAGAGGATAAATACATGGAAAAAGGATTTAAATCAGGATTTGTAGCATTGATTGGCAGACCAAATGTAGGTAAGTCAACATTGATGAATCAGATTATTGGTCAAAAGATTGCGATTACATCAAAGAAACCACAGACCACAAGAAATAAAATACAGACAGTCTATACATGTGATGAGGGGCAGATTGTATTTCTTGACACACCGGGGATTCATAAGGCAAAAAATAAGCTGGGTGAATATATGGTCAGTGTTGCGGAAAAGACTTTAAAGGAAGTTGATTTGATTATGTGGCTGGTTGAGCCGGATACATTTATCGGGGCAGGAGAGCAGCATATTGCAGAGCAGTTAAAAGGTATTCAGGTGCCGGTCATTTTGGTGATTAACAAAACAGATACAGTGAAACAAGATGAGGTTCTTTCATTTATTGATGCATATAGAAAAATTTTAGATTTTGATGAAATTATTCCGGCATCAGCACTTCGCGGAAAGAATGTAGATACCATTGTAGAGCAGATATTTAAATATCTTCCAGAGGGACCAATGTACTATGATGAAGATACAGTTACAGACCAGCCGATGAGACAGATTGTCGCAGAATTGATTCGGGAAAAAGCATTGCATGCACTGGATGAGGAAATTCCTCATGGTATTGCAGTAACCATTGAACGAATGAAGAAGAGACGTCATAAAGATATTTATGACATTGAAGCGACAATTGTGTGTGAGAGAGATTCTCATAAAGGAATCATTATTGGCAAACAGGGTAGTATGTTGAAAAAAATAGGCACCAATGCAAGATATGAAATCGAGCAGCAGCTGGACACAAAAGTTAATCTGCAGATTTGGGTAAAGGTGCGCAAAGACTGGAGAGACAGCGAATTACTTATGAAAAATTATGGATATAAAGAAGATAAATAAACAGGTCTGTTTGCAATTTTAGACTGGGGTTTAAACAGTTTCCATTATTTTCTTAAGGAAAATATCATGCATACAATATCCATCCTTGGAAATTATATAGGTAGATTGAATTACAAGGAGGATAAGATGGATAATTTAGGAAGCTGGAGAGTGTTTGAAACAACAGGCAAGGTGGAAGATTATTTAAAATATGCACAGGAGAAAAAGGTAAACGAAGCAAGAGAGAATTTTATTTCTAAGATAGAAGGCGATAGAGATGGTAGAGACAATGACAGTAGTGGGAATGGTAATTTCCGGGACACCTATAAGTGAATATGATAAGCGCCTTGTTATTCTGACCAAGGAATTTGGGAAGATAACAGCTTTCGCCAGAGGGGCAAGAAAGCCGACAAGTCAGTACCTCGGAGGCAGCCAGCCGATGGCTTTTGGTGAGTTTACATTGTATCGTGGGCGAAATGCTTACACAGTAACAGGAATGAAGATTAGTGATTATTTCAGCAATTCCATGAGCGACATTGACAGCATGTATTTAGGAATGTATTTTCTGGAACTGGCTGATTATTATGGAAGAGAGGGCATTGAAGCAAGAGATACTTTAGAATTGTTATATCTGTCTATGAAAGCGTTAAGTAATGCAAAAATATCAAACAGATTGATTCGGTGTATTTATGAATTGAAGACATTGGTGTTAAATGGAGAGTATCCCAATGTTTTTGAATGTGGTTTGTGTGGTGCAAAAGCCAGTTTAGATTATTTTGACTTAAATCATAATTCTGTATTATGTAGACAGTGTCATGGGAGTATAAAACAGGAAAAATTATTAGATGCATCTACAATCTATGCACTTCAATATATTATTACATCACCAATTAATAAGTTATACACTTTTCAGGTAAAAGAAACTGTGTTAGAGCGGATGGAGAATATTATCGGACAATACATAAGTAAGGTGGTGGATAAAAAATTTAATTCTTTGGACTTTATATGATATTATTTTGAGGACAGTGGTCAGATTACGATAGTATTATACAAATAATATACAAGTTTTATATAAAATTTGTATTGAAATTAAAGTCCATTGAGTTTAAAATTACTAATTAGGTATGTTATGCCGATAAACAGGAGGAGATTGAATGAAGTACATTTTAAGAAACGTTTTAATATTTTCCCTTATCGTTGTGATAGCAGCAGGGCTTACAGGCTGTGGTAATAAGGTAGGAGATATTGAACTGAAAGAAGGAACAAACGCTATTTATATAGATGAAGATGGAGCGGTAGTCTATGGTGTAGGAGAGAGTTTCAAAAGTGGCGATTATGATGAAGAAGCATTAGAAAAATACATTAATGAAGAAGTTGAAGATTATAATGCGAGTGATGCAGCATCTGTAGATAATGCAATTCAGGTAGACAGATTTGATGTAGAAGATAAAGTGGCATATCTGGTTTTAAAGATGGCTACAGTATATGATTTTAATGAGTATATAAAAGACTATAATAAAGAAGAGACTAATTTTTTTGCTGGTAAGATTCGAGACAGAGGAGATGTTAAAATTAAAGGAGATTTTATTTCTCCAGATAAGAAGAAAAAACTGACTGATAGTGATATTAAGGAAATGGGTAACAGTGAAATTTTAATATTAAATGGTCAGTATTCTGTTCAGATAGACAGTGATATAAAATATATTAGCGATAATTGCAAAGTAGATAAAGACGGAATGATTATTACTGCAAAGGCAGAGGATGGCTTGAGTTATATTGTCTATTAGAGGAACAAATATTTTTATATGATAGGAAATTCCTTTGAATTGATAAATAGCAGGAATGCTTGTATATGTAAAAAAGTAAGGAGAGATATTATGGAAAAGACAATGGACAAAATTGTAGCATTAGCAAAAAGCAGGGGATTTGTATATCCGGGTTCAGAGATTTATGGAGGTCTTGCTAACACTTGGGATTATGGAAATTTAGGTGTTGAGTTGAAGAACAATGTAAAAAAAGCATGGTGGAAAAAATTCATTCAGGAAAATCCATATAATGTAGGTGTTGACTGTGCAATTCTGATGAATTCACAGACATGGGTTGCATCTGGACATCTTGGCAGTTTTTCTGATCCGTTAATGGATTGTAAAGAGTGTCATGAGAGATTCAGAGCAGATAAATTGATCGAAGACTATATGGATGAAAATGGTATTACGATAGAAGAATCTGTAGATGCATGGTCACATGAACAGATGGCTTCATACATAGAAGAGAAAAATATTTGCTGTCCGTCCTGCGGAAAGCACAACTTTACAGATATCCGTGAGTTTAACTTGATGTTTAAGACTTTTCAGGGAGTTACAGAAGATGCAAAGAATACAGTTTATCTGAGACCAGAGACTGCTCAGGGAATTTTTGTCAACTTTAAAAACGTTCAGAGAACTTCTAGAAAGAAAATTCCATTTGGTATTGGACAGATTGGTAAGTCGTTCAGAAATGAAATTACGCCAGGAAATTTCACATTCAGAACAAGAGAATTTGAACAGATGGAATTAGAATTTTTCTGTGAACCTGATACAGATTTGGAATGGTTTGAATATTGGAGAGGATTCTGTCGTGACTGGTTATTAAGTCTTGGAATTAAGGAAGATGAAATGAGACTCCGAGATCATGATCAGGAAGAATTGTCATTCTATTCAAAGGCTACAACAGATATTGAGTTTTTATTTCCATTTGGCTGGGGAGAACTTTGGGGAATTGCAGATAGAACAGATTATGACTTAACACAGCATATTAATACGTCAAAAGAGGATTTGACATATTTTGACGATGAAAAGCATGAGAGATATGTTCCATATGTTATTGAGCCATCTCTTGGTGCTGACAGAGTAACGCTTGCATTCCTTTGTGCGGCATATGATGAAGAAGAAATCGGGACAGAAGAAAAGCCTGATACTCGTACAGTTCTTCATTTTCATCCAGCGATTGCACCAGTTAAGATTGGTGTGCTTCCATTGTCAAAGAAACTGAATGAAGGTGCGGAAAAAGTGTTTGCAGAGCTTAGCAAATATTATAACTGTGAATATGATGACAGAGGAGCTATCGGTAAGAGATACCGTCGTCAGGATGAAATAGGAACACCATTCTGTGTTACATACGATTTTGATTCTGAAGAGGATGGAGCAGTTACAGTACGTGATCGTGACACGATGGAACAGGAACGTATTAAGATTGAAGATTTGAAAGCATATTTTGAGAAGAAGATGGAATTTTAGTAATAGTTCAGCCATGAACAAAAAGAACAAGAATTTATAAGGACTGCTTGCAGGACTTTGAATTCTTGTTCTTTTTTGTATGTGCTAAACAAAAGAAGCGAGAGGGGGCAGGTTTGCCTGCGAATTCGAGCGGATGGCTGAACTATTGCAAATGTGCCTAAAAATTTTTTAGGTTTATTGCAATATTTTTCCAAATCCTTCCGTTTAATATGTATAAAACAAAACAAATGGAGGATATGAAGATGAGAAAATCAAAATTATTGGCTGTTTTAACAGCAACAACGATGGCAATGACAATGGCGGTACCTATGGTAATGCCGGCAGATATAGCTGATATAACAGTTATGGCAGAAGAAAAAGTGACAGAGGGGCGTTGTGGGGACAATGTAACGTATAGTTATGACACAGACACAAAGACATTGACAATTAATGGAACAGGAGAAATGTGGGATGATACAGGGTTTGCTAAAAGTCTGGAAGAAACAAAAACAATCGTAATTAATAAAGGAATTACATCTATTGGAAGCTCAAGTTTTTGTGATTTATATCGTGTAGAAAAGGTAGAGATTGCAGACACAGTAAGCACAATTAAGAGCGAAGCTTTTAATGAAATAAATGGAACGTTTGTTATTCCGGCATCTGTAACAAAAGTAGAAACAAACGCAATTCGCTGGGCGAAGAAAATTGTGGTCCAGGGAGATATGAAAAATTATGCATATGCAGCACTAGGTAACGGAGCAGATGAGATTGAAGTTGGTGGAACAGCGGATTCATTGGGATATGCTTTAGCTGGTGTATACGAATATGATGATTTTTCTGTAACAATTTCAAAAAATAATACTGCATGCAAAATTTCTAATGGCTGTTTAATGTCAGCAGATGGCAAAACTGTATATTATTATGTTTCAAGTAAAAATAAAGTAACAATACCAGATGCAGTTATGACGATTAAACCGGCAGCTTTTTATCAGAAAAATATTAAAGATGTAACATTAGGAAAAAATGTAAAAACAATTGGAGAATATGCATTTTATAATTCATATGTATCAAAAATAACTACAAATTCAAACCTAAAGACTGTAGGAAGATGCGCATTTGCAAGAACAAAATTAAAGGAAATAACATTAAAGAGCAGTGTGGCTTTAAAACCAGCAGCATTTGAATCAAAAGTAAAAATCTATACTACAAAGAGCTTGAAAAAATCAAAAACAGTAGTGACAAGCGCAAAGATTACAAATAAAAAAATCAGTGTAAAATTCTGTAAACTAGCTGGAGCCAAGGGCTATCAGGTACAGATTAAAAAAGGCAGTAAGATATATAAGTATTTTACTACAAAGAACAGTCTTAGTGCAAAAACACCAAAGGCATTAAAAGGAACATATAATGTAAAATTTAGTTATGATTTAGGCAAATATACGGCTAAAGTAGAAGGAAAACCAGCTTATGTGACGGTTAGACCGTATAAAGTATTAAAGAACAAGAAAAAGTCATATGGTAAGTGGAGTGAAAAAATGATTTTAAGTAAGTAACTAGGTTGAGTAAAAGATAAAAATAGTTAATAAAACAAAGGCTATCCCTGATAAATAAAGGGGATAGCCTTTGTTTTATAAAAGCCCCAAATTATAGAGAAGAAAAATATAAAAAGTCCTTTTATAATCATATATTGAAACGATTTTATAAAACATTCATCAACTTTCATAAAAAAACAAATTATCTTTGTGTAAATGTTACTATATACATTTATTAGTAACATGTTATAATCATAATACAGGAAAAAGAGCGAAATTGAACGATATTAGAAGGTATTGTTATTTATAAAATTTAATAAGAAAATTATACATGCATAATTCGGATGGATTGTGCTTTTATTATGGAGTGAGGTATAGCATGGAACCAGTGATAAGAATAATACAGACAGCTCAGGGAGATGAAGTTAAGTGGAGAGATTTAGGCTCATTAGAATTAAGAGATTATTTTAGTTTTAGAATGGATACTGTAGTGGTAGACAGTAATCAGGAATTTCAGACACATTTAGGATTTGGAGGCGCGTTTACGGAATCTGCTGCATATGTTATGGCGAATGCAAGTGAAGACGTCAGAGCAGATATTATTAAGGCATATTTTAATAAAGAGTCAGGACTGGCATATAATTTGGGACGTACATCTATTAATGGTTGTGATTTTTCTCTCGACCCATATGTATATGTAGAAGATGACGATGCTGACTTAAAAACATTTAATATGGAAAGAGAAGACAAATATGTTGTCCCATTTATTAAACAGGCAGGAGAAGAAGCAGGAGAAGATATTGGGATTTTGTGTGCACCATGGAGTCCGCCTGCCTTTATGAAAAATAATAAAGATATGAATCATGGGGGAAGACTTCTTAGAAAGTATTATGGTACTTGGGCAAAATACATGGTGAAATATATTGAAGGGATGCTTGAGAGGGGGATCAATATAAGAACTGTCAGCGTCCAGAATGAACCGGAAGCAAAGCAGTTATGGGCATCTTGTAAATATGACCCTACAGAAGAGGCAATGCTGGCTGTTGATTATATTTATGAAGAGTTAAAAGCAGCAGGTCTTGAAGAGAGAATTAAGATTGTCATTTTAGATCATAACCGGGATATCATGTTTAGGCGTGTGCGTGAAACACTGGCATATAAAAATGCAAAAGATATTGTATGGGGAATCGCTTATCATTGGTATGGTTCTGATAAATCAGAAATTCTTGCTATGGCACATGATATTTACCCAAAACAACATTTGATATTTACAGAAGGTTGTGTGGAACTTGTGAACAATTCAGGAAGTACCAGTTCAACAGCAGGGATTGGTGCATGGAAACATGGAGAAACTTATGGACGTAACATGATAAAAGATTTTAATAATCATACAGAGGCATGGGTAGACTGGAATCTTGTTTTAGATGAAAAGGGAGGTCCAAACTATGCGGGAAATTATTGTGAAGCGCCAATTATGATAAATACAAAGACAAATGAAATTACATATAATGTATCCTATTATTACATCGGCCATTTTTCAAGATATATTAAACCAGGTGCAAAGAGAGTACTTTGTCTGAATGATTCAGATAAAGGCATTTATTCGGTAGCTTATAAAAATCCTGATGGACAGATTGTAGTGGTAGTTCAAAATGAACTGAACAAGAGGAATAGGATTGCGTTGGCTATTGATGGAAAAGGAATGAATACAGAAATGCCTCCACACTCTATTACTACATTTATTGTGGAAAAATAACCCTTTTCTTATTGACTAAAAGACTTCTTATGTTATAATTGCACTGTAGGTGCGATTGCGCCCTTTTTACGTGTTATTTTGTGAGACGAAATTATGTCAACTAACGTTAAAATGGCAGCGCCAGTATATGAGTGTATGAGCTACTAAAGATGGCCATTCTATAGCTCATGACATAAATTAAATACTAATTAATTAGGAGGAAAAAAACATGGCAAACAAATGGGTATACCTTTTCAGTGAAGGTAATGCTGACATGCGTGAACTCCTCGGTGGTAAAGGTGCTAACCTTGCAGAAATGACAAGTTTAGGACTTCCAGTACCTCAGGGATTCACAATCACAACAGAAGCTTGTACTCAGTACTATGAGGACGGCAGAAAAATTAATGATGAAATTCAGGGACAGATTAACGAGTACATTGTAAAGATGGAAGAAATCACAGGAAAGAAATTCGGTGATAAGGAAAATCCTTTACTTGTATCTGTTCGTTCAGGAGCTAGAGCTTCTATGCCAGGTATGATGGATACTATTCTTAACCTTGGTCTTAACGAAACAGTTGTTAACACAATTGCTGAAAAATCAGGAAATGCTCGTTGGGCTTGGGACTGCTACAGAAGATTTATCCAGATGTACTCTGATGTAGTTATGGAAGTTGGTAAGAAGTACTTTGAGGAACTTATCGACGAAATGAAGGCTGATAGAGGAGTAACACAGGACGTTGAACTTACAGCAGAAGATTTGAAGGAATTAGCTGGTCAGTTCAAGGCAGAATATAAAGCAAAAATCGGCGAAGACTTCCCAGATGATCCTAAGGAACAGTTAATGGGAGCAGTTATGGCCGTATTTAGATCATGGGACAACCCTCGTGCAAATGTTTACCGTCGTGACAACGATATCCCTTATTCATGGGGTACAGCTGTAAACGTACAGTCAATGGCATTTGGTAACATGGGTGATGATTGTGGTACAGGTGTTGCATTTACAAGAGATCCTGCTACAGGTGAGAAGAAGCTTATGGGTGAGTTCTTAAAGAACGCTCAGGGTGAGGACGTTGTTGCTGGTGTTAGAACACCAATGCCAATCGCTCAGATGGAAGAAGAATTCCCAGAAGCATTTGCTCAGTTTAAGGAAGTTTGTTCAACACTTGAAAATCATTACAGAGATATGCAGGATATGGAGTTTACTATTGAAAATGAAAAACTCTATATGTTACAGACAAGAAATGGTAAGAGAACAGCTCAGGCTGCTTTACAGATTGCTTGTGATCTTGTTGATGAAGGCATGAGAACAGAAGAAGAAGCTGTAGCTATGATCGATCCTAGAAACTTAGATACATTACTTCATCCACAGTTTGATGCAGCAGCATTAAAGGCTGCTACACCAATGGGTAAAGGTCTTGGCGCTTCACCGGGAGCTGCTTGTGGTAAGGTAGTATTTACAGCTGATGATGCAGAAGCTTGGAATGCAAGAGGAGAAAAGGTTGTACTTGTACGTCTTGAAACATCTCCAGAAGATATTACAGGTATGAAGGCTTCTCAGGGTATCTTAACAGTACGTGGTGGTATGACATCTCACGCAGCCGTAGTTGCTCGTGGTATGGGTACTTGCTGTGTATCAGGATGTGGCGATATCGCTATGGATGAAGAAAACAAGAAGTTCACATTAGCTGGAAAAGAATTCCACGAAGGAGATTACATCTCAATCGATGGTTCAACAGGTAACATCTATGATGGTATTATCGAAACAGTTGATGCTCAGATCGCTGGTACATTTGGACGTATCATGGGATGGGCTGATAAGTATAGAACACTTAAAGTTAGAACAAATGCTGACACACCAGCAGATGCTAAGAAGGCTAGAGAGCTTGGTGCTGAAGGTATCGGTCTTTGCCGTACAGAGCATATGTTCTTCGAGGAAGACAGAATTGCAGCATTCAGAGAAATGATTTGTTCTGATACAGTAGAAGAAAGAGAAGCTGCTCTTGAAAAGATTCTTCCATATCAGCAGGGAGATTTCGAAGCTCTTTATGAAGCATTAGAAGGAAACCCAGTTACAATCAGATTCTTAGATCCACCTCTTCATGAATTTGTTCCTACAGAGGAAGAAGATATTAAGAAATTAGCTGATTCTCAGGGCAAGAGTGTTGAAGATATCAAGAATATCATTACATCACTTCATGAATTTAACCCTATGATGGGTCACAGAGGACTTCGTCTTGCTGTAACTTATCCAGAAATCGCTAAGATGCAGACAAAGGCTGTTATCCGTGCAGCTATCAATGTTCAGAAGGCACATGCTGATTGGACAGTGAAACCAGAAATCATGATTCCATTATCATGTGATTCTAAAGAATTAAAATATGTTAAGGATATGGTAGTAGAAACAGCTGATGCTGAAATCGCAGCAGCAGGTGTAGAACTTGCATATGAAGTTGGTACTATGATTGAAATCCCAAGAGCTGCTCTTACAGCTGATGAGATTGCTGCTCAGGCAGACTTCTTCTGCTTCGGTACAAACGACTTAACACAGATGACATACGGATTCTCAAGAGATGATGCTGGTAAGTTCTTAGATGCTTACTATGATGCTAAGATTTTTGAGAATGATCCGTTTGCTAAGTTAGACCAGACAGGTGTTGGTAAGTTAATGGAAACAGCTATTAAGCTTGGTAAACCGGTAAACGCTAACCTTCACGTAGGTATTTGTGGTGAGCACGGTGGAGATCCATCTTCTGTAGAGTTCTGCCATAAGATTGGTCTTGACTATGTATCATGTTCACCATTCCGTGTTCCTATTGCGAGACTTGCAGCAGCTCAGGCAGCAATTGCTAACAAATAGGATATTTGAATAGTGAAACAAAATAAATAAGTAATAAGAAACTCCTGTATACTTATAAGGTATACGGGAGTTTTTTTGCAATAAAGATAAGTTTCTTGAATTCTTAATTATGAAATGTTATACTTAAAATTAATATATTAGGAGAAAATGCATATGTTGATTTGACATGTGTAAACTTGGAATGTTTTAGATGGATGTTGTGGATATATAAAATAAAAAAATATCTACAACGTTTTGTATTGCACTGCCAGTTCTATTTCTGTTAACAACAAGTGTGTTTTCAAAAGTAAACACATTATATTTTATGGTAAGTAATAGAGAGAGTAATTAACAGAAGATGAACCAATTTTGGTTTTAAGATTGGTTGTCAGAGAGATTTTTGCTTCCTGATGATATAAGTGTTTGTTGTGCTGTACCGGCTATGACAGGCGCTTTTTTGTTTTTTTGAAACAGAAGTGAAATAAATGGGAACATTAATTATAAAATAAAGAGAAACTAAATAAAAATAGAAGGAGATAAACATTCGGTTAAAGAATAAAGAAATGACTATGAAAAAAAACATTAAAGCGAGAATTGAAAAACTTCGTATCAGTATGAGAGAAGAGGGAGTAACAGCATATTTGATTGTCAGTGATGACTTCCATGGCTCAGAATATGTTTGTGATTATTTTAAATGTAGAGAATATATTTCTGGTTTTACAGGTTCAGCGGGAACGATTGTTGTAACACAGGATGAAGCAAAGTTGTGGACTGATGGAAGATATTTTTTACAGGCAAAAGAACAGTTAAGAGGATCCGGAATCAGTTTGATGAAGATGGGAGAAAAAGGAAATTTGACTGTTCAGGAATATTTGGCAAATATTTTGCAGGATGGCGAGAGCCTTGGATATGATGGCAGAACTATTAGGACAGATTACGCAAATTCTATTAAGTCAGCACTTACAGGAAAAGAGATTGAATATAAAGAAGATATTGATTTGGTCGGAGCTATATGGAGAAAAAGACCAGAGTTTCCTAACGAGCCTATCTGGCTTTTGAAAAAGAAATATACAGGAAGGTCCAGAAAACAAAAATTAAAATATTTAAGAGATGAGATGAACCGAATTGGAGTTGACGCAGTTTTAATTGTATCTTTGGATGATATTGCATGGCTTTATAATTTACGTGGAGATGATATGAAATATAGTCCTGTGGCATTATCATATACAATTGTGTATCAGGATAAAGCGGTTTTGTACAGGAACGAGGAGACCATAGGGAAACAAATTGCTAAAGAGTTCGAAAAAGATAAAATAAAAGTTGCACCATATTTTCAGATTTATGAAGATATTGGTAAACTAAAAGATATTTCTTTGCTTATTGATGAAAGAACAGTTAATGTTACTTTGAGGAATAAGATTCCTGCAAATGTACGTGTATTTAATCACATGAATCCCATAACATTGGCAAAGGCGAAAAAGAATGATATTGAGATGAAAAATGAAAGGCAGGCACATCTTCTGGATGGAGTGGCTGTAACAAAATTAATTTATTGGCTAAAAAAAAGATACAGGGCTGGTAAAATTGATCAGGTGACGGAATGGGATGTCTGCAAAAAATTAGAAGTTCTCCGCCAGATGGGAGAAGGATATTTGCAGCAAAGCTTTGCGCCGATTGTAGCAGCAGGATCCCATGGAGCAATTGTTCATTATGCACCTACGAAAAAAAATAATAGTCCCTTGCAGGAGAATACTTTTGTATTATTAGATACTGGTGGACAGTATTTGTATGGAACAACAGATGTTACAAGAACAGTTGCGCTGGGAGAATTAACAAGGGAGCAAAAAGAACAATATACAGCAGTTTTGCGTGGACATTTGAATTTGGCAGCTTCAATATTCCCTTATGGTTGTACGGGGGCAAACATAGATTGTCTTGCTCGTGGACCTTTGTGGGAGTTGGGATTAGATTTTAAACATGGAACAGGACATGGCGTGGGATATTTGTTAAATGTGCATGAAGGACCGACTGGAATACGCTTAAGGGAATCTGATGGAAGTGCAGGTGTAGTTTTGGATGAAGGAATGTTGATATCCAATGAACCAGGATATTATGAGGAAGGACAGTACGGTATTCGTATTGAAAATCTGATGTTTTGCCGGAAAAGGAATAGAACAGATTATGGACAATTTATGAGGTTTGAGATGTTGACAATGGTTCCCTATGATAGGGAGGCAATTTTACCGGAAATGATGAGCGAAGAGGAGATTCGTTTATTAAACTGGTATCATGCAGTGGTGTATGAAAAATTGGAGTTATATATGAACGCACCAGAAAAGAAATGGCTTAAGAATCAGACAAGGAGTATAGAAAAAAAGAAATTATATTGAAAAGATTGATGTACAGAATATGACAGATGATGATATGATTATCTGACATATTCTGTACAATTTTTTTACAATTTTGTAAATGCTAATATAATAAATAAAATACCACCGACCCATGATAAATCCATAGAGGATTTAATACTGATTCTCTGTCCGAGAAATTGTCCGATACAGGTAAAGATATTTCCCAAAATAAATGCAGACAGAACAGTTAGAGGGACCGATATTTTTAGAAAAGCGGCCATAGTTCCAGCAATTAAACTGTCAATGGACATTGCAATAGAAAAGAAAATCACTTCTTTAAATGATAGTTTTTTATTTTTGTCTGCATCGGCTTCTAGAGGATTACAGTAAATGTTGATGACAAATTTAAGTGTTGAGAGATGAAAATATATTTTTTTTTGGGTGTTTTTATGATTTCTGACATATCTTTTTATAACAAAGTCAAGAAACTTCCATAAACCTAATAGCAGAAGACTAAAAAAACATATTTTTTTTGTATAAGTTTCCAGGATCCAGCTATCTAGTAGAACTCCAAAGGAGAGTGAAGCTCCAAGAAAAAGGCTGCAGATACCATTAGCAAGAAGTATTTGCACCCGTGACATATGAACTTTGTTGGTGCCATAAGCAATACTGGCAATAAAAATATCTATACATAATGCAGATACAAGAAGAATAATATTAAGCAGCATACAAAAGGCCTTTTTTTTCTATTATATTCACTGCATTAGTTTCGGACAGTGTTAGATAAAAATAAAAAAGAAAATGTTAAAAGTGTTCAATATTATAATTGGATAGATTTTTGTATATGATAATTATATATTTTTTTAGGAGGTGATTTTATGTGTACAGCAGTAACATATAAAACAAAAGATCATTATTTTGGACGAACTTTGGATTATGAAATTTCTTATGGAGAGCGGGTAGTGATAACGCCCCGTAATTTTTTGTTGGACTTTTTGAAAGTAAAAGATATGAAAAACCATTACGCCATGATAGGTGTAGCAACAGTTGTAGATGGTTATCCGCTTTATTTTGATGGAACAAATGAAGAAGGACTAAGTATGGCAGGGTTAAATTTTCCGGGGAATGCTGATTATAAAGCGGAGAAAAAAGGGATGGATAATGTTACGCCATATGAATTTATTCCATGGATTTTAGGGCAGTGTGCGAATGTAGAGGAAGCTAAGAATGTTATGGCTAATATGAATTTGATAAATACTTGTTTTAATTCGGAACTTCCACTGGCACCATTACATTGGATCATCAGCGATAAAGAGAGGTCTATTACAATAGAGTCTGTGAAGGAGGGATTGAAAATTTACGATAATCCAGTTGGGATATTAACTAATAACCCACCCTTTGAATCTCAAATGTTTAATTTAAATAATTATATGAGTTTATCAAAAGGAAATCCAGTAAATAATTTTGCACCATCATTAAAATTAGACGCATATAGCCGGGGGATGGGGGCAATAGGGCTTCCAGGGGATTTATCCTCCATGTCGCGTTTTGTAAAAGCCGCATTTACAAAAATGAATTCGTGTTCGGGAGATTCAGAGTCAGAAAGCATCAGCCAGTTTTTCCATATATTAGGTTCTGTAGAGCAGCAAAGAGGTTGTGTGGTTTTGGGAGAAAATAAATATGAAGTAACTCTTTATACATCCTGTTGTAATACAGACAAGGGAATCTATTACTATACAACTTATGAAAATAACCAGATTACCGGTGTAGATATGCACAGAGAAGATTTAAATGGTAACAGACTGATAGTTTATCCAATAATAAATAAACAGCAAATCAGAATGCAGAATTAAAATCATTGTTCTTTATTTAATTTATTTTGAATAAGAAAGTATTTTAATTTTTTCAATTTGGGGAATAGGATTGCAATGTAGTAGTGATAAAGGTAAAATAAGTACAGGATTTGATAAGAATATAAGGAGAAGACGGATGCAGAAAAGAAATTATATTATCGGGCATAAAAATCCAGATACTGATTCTATATGTTCGGCTATTGCCTTGGCATATCTGAAAAACCAAACAGAAGAAGGAAAGTTTGTAGCGAAAAGAGCAGGTCAGATTAATGAGGAGACAGAGTATGTGTTAAAATATTTTAAAGCACATACTCCGGGTTATCTACCGAATGTGGGAACACAGGTAAAGGATATGGAAGTTAGACAGCTTCCAGGAATGTCAAAAGAAATTTCAGTAAAAGAAGCATGGGAATTTATGCAGGAGAATAGTGCGATTACATTGCCGTTAACAGATGAAGAAAATAATCTTGAGGGCATTATTTCTATGTCAGATATTACTAATAATATGATGCGGCATAATCCGACATCGCTGTCAGAGGCGAAAACCCCTTTCAAACATATAGCGGAGACTTTGGATGGCGAAATATTGGTAGGGGATAAATATTCTGTTTTTAGTAAAGGTAAGGTTTTAATTGGGGCATTTAATCCATCACTTGTAAAAAAATATATTGAACCAGGAGATCTGGTTATATTAGGAGACAGACCGGAGGATCATCTGAATGCGGTAGATATGCAGGCGAGTTGCATGGTTATTGGCATGGGTGTGCCAGTGTCTGAAGCTATACAGAGTTATGCGAGAGATAAGGGGACTGTCATTATTACAACACCACATGATTCTTTTGCTGTTGCCAGACTGATTGAGCAGAGTATTCCAGTGAGAGCGCTGATGGTATCGGAAAATTTGATCACTTTTAATAAGGATGATTTTACAGACAAAATTAAAACGGTTATGGGAAAAACAAGAATTAGAAATTTTCCGATTGTTGATAAGCATGGAAAATATGTAGGAACAGTTTCACGTAGAAATTTTTTGAACATTGAAAAGAAGAAAGTGATATTGGTAGACCATAATGAATTATCACAGGCTGTAGATAATATAGAACAGGCGGAGATTATGGAGATTGTAGATCACCATCGGATTGGAACAATTGAGACAAAGTATCCTATTACGTTTAGAAATCAACCGGTAGGATGTACTGCAACGATTGTCAGACAAATGTATTATGAAAAGGGGATAGAGGTTCCAAAAGATATTGCAGGTCTCTTATGTGCAGCAATTGTTTCGGACACTTTGTTATTTCGTTCGCCTACATGTACACCATTAGATCAGATGACTGCAAAAGAAATGGCGAGTGTTGCCGGAATAGACATTGAAAAGTTTGCGGCAGATATGTTTAAGGCGGGAAGTAATCTGTCAGAAAAGACAACAGAAGAGATATTTTATCAGGACTTTAAAAAATTTATTGCTGGTGATGTTGTCTTTGGTGTTGGACAGATTAGTTCTATGGCAACAGACGAGTTACAACTAATAAAAAAACGACTGGAGCCACATTTAAAATATGAGTGTGGAAAGCATGGGGTGCAGATGGTTTTCTTTATGCTTACAAACATATTGGATGAGTCTACAGAATTGATTTGTTACGGTGATGGTACAGCAGATGTGATAAGAAATGCTTTTGGTTTAAATATTGAAGACAGTGCATGTGTTTTACAGGGAATTGTATCAAGGAAAAAACAGTTAATTCCTGCCATGATGAATGTTTTACAGGCAGAACAATAAGATTACATATTTAAAAAGTTATGTGACAGTGTTTGTTTACGAGACAGTGTTATAGCAGCAAAAATTTAGGGTAGAAAAAAATAAAAAGAAAGAGTATAAAACTATTTTAAAATAACAAAAAGTAGTGTAAAATAATTGATGGTAAAAAATACGAATGAGGTTAAGGAAGTTGAAAAAAGGATTTGATAACGAAAAATACTTAAAAATGCAGTCGGAGCATATTAGTGAGAGAATCGCACAGTTTGGAAATAAACTATATCTGGAGTTTGGTGGGAAGTTATTTGATGATTATCATGCATCAAGAGTTCTGCCGGGGTTTGAGCCAGATTCAAAGTTACAGATGTTATTGCAGCTGAAAGACAAGGCAGAGATTGTTATTGTTATCAGTGCAGAAGACATTGAAGATAATAAGGTTCGTGGGGATTATGGTATTACATATGACATGGATGTATTAAGATTGATTGATGAGTTTCAGTCTATTGGGCTGTTTGTAGGAAGTGTCTGTCTGACAAAGTTTTCAGGGCAGCCGGCAGCAGAGTTATTTCAGAAAAGGCTGGAAAATTTAGGAATTAAATCATACAGACATTATAAGATACCGGGATATCCAAGTGATGTGAATTATATCGTAAGTGACGAAGGATATGGTAAAAATGATTATATTGAGACAGAGAGACCTTTGGTAGTTATTACAGCTCCAGGGCCGGGTAGTGGTAAGATGGCAACCTGTCTTTCACAGTTATACCATGAGCATAAAAGAGGTGTGGATGCGGGATATGCTAAGTTTGAGACATTTCCTATCTGGAATATTCCATTGGCACATCCGGTCAACCTTGCTTATGAGGCTGCCACAGCAGATTTGAACGATGTGAATATGATTGATTCATTTCACTTGGCTGCATATGGAGAGACTACTGTAAATTATAATAGAGATATAGAAATATTCCCTGTAGTAAATGCAATGTTTGAATTGATTTCAGGAGAGAGTCCGTATAAATCACCGACAGATATGGGAGTGAATATGGCAGGAAACTGTATTTTTGATGATGAGGCATGTTGTAGAGCATCTGAGCAGGAAATCATTCGAAGATATTATAAGGCAGTCTGTGAAAAAAGACGTAAGGGAACAACAAAGGACAGTATTTCGAAGTTGGAAATTCTAATGAAACAGGCTGGAATTACACTGGATGACAGAGCAGTAGCAGTAGCTGCGATAGAAAAAGAAAAGGCAACAGAGAATAAGCCGGCCGTAGCGATAGAACTTCCAGATGGAAGAATTGCTATCGGACGCACTACAGATTTGCTCGGAGCATCTGCTGCGGTGCTTTTGAATGCATTGAAGGCTTTAGGTGGGATTGATGATGAAATAAAGTTAATTGCACCTGAAGCAATTGAGCCGATACAGACACTCAAGACGAATTATCTTGGAAGTAAAAATCCAAGACTGCATACAGACGAAATATTAATTGCCTTGTCTTCGACAGCAGCGCATAATGAAAACGCCAGACATGCAATGAATCAGATACCATTGTTGAAAGGTTGTGATGCGCATTCTACTGTACTTTTGTCATCAGTGGATGAGAAGATGTTTAAGAAGCTGGGAATACAGTTGACATGTGAGCCGAAGTATGAGGAAGATGATAGAAAGTATCATAAGCAGTAGGGAAAGGTATTGCAGAGATACTTGTTAATAAAAACCATATTTTTTTACAAATTAATTTAAATAAGATATTATAAAATTAAAGGGAGCAAGGTGGAATGCTCCCTTTTGTTATTATTATCTACAACATTTCTTTATAACTCCACATCCAATCTTTTCGCCAGAATTTCCGGAAGGCTGACTTATAAAATCGTCTGGCAACAAATGTATAACAATAGAACGTCCGATGATATCTGATACATCATATCTTTCTGTGTAGAATACACTATATGCATATCCATTATTTCCTAAAAGAACAGGCATATCTCCTAGGTGCATAGGGTGAAGTGCTCCACATGGATTATAGTGATTACCGGTCTGGTCAAAAGGTGGAGTACAGTCTCCTTTTTCATGTATATGCATACCATAGAAAGCGTCCGGTGCCTGCTCTGATAAAAGTGGTAAATTATTTACTTCTATTTCGATGAGTGTTCCGCCATAAATGGTATTATGAAAATGTGCCTTACCATGAAGGAAGGGAAACTCATCATTTCCGTGAATATCTGCGTAAGCATCAGGACAGCAATATTGCAATATATCTAAAAAATTTAGTTTCCGATTTGTCATTGTGAGATTCCAAAATTTTTAGTATATTATATGCAGGTAATAGAAAAGAGGAACAAAATATGGATATAAAAGAAATTTTGAGTAAAGTAGACCATACAATATTAACCCAGGAAGCAACATGGAAACAAGTTAAAGAAATATGCGACGATGGCATGAAATATGAAACTGCATCTGTCTGCATACCACCATCTTTTGTGAAACAGGCAGCAGATTATATACAAGACAGATTGCCTATATGCACAGTAATTGGATTTCCGAATGGGTATTCCACAACGACTGTAAAATGTGCAGAAACAGAAGATGCAGTGATGAATGGAGCATCAGAAATCGACATGGTTATTAATATCGGATGGGTAAAGGAAGGAAAGCTTAATGCTATTCTGGATGAGATTAATCAAGTAAAAGCGGCGTGTCATGGAATGATATTAAAGGTTATTATTGAGACTTGCCTTCTGACAAAAGAAGAAAAAATAAAGATGACAGAGATTGTCTCAAAATCGAATGCTGATTTTATTAAAACTTCAACTGGATTTTCTACAAGTGGAGCAACGTTTGAGGATATAGAGATATTTGCAGAACATATCTCTGAAGGGACACAGATAAAAGCGGCAGGTGGAATTAGTTCGATAGAAGATGCCGAAAAGTTTATAGAACTGGGTGCGGACAGATTGGGAACCAGCAAGATTGTCAAGATAGTGAAAGAAATGAATATTATATAAAAATTTACCAGCGGTAATATTGGCTGGGCCAACACCAGCACTTTACTCGGTACAGAGAATGAGGGGTATCTGCATTTATGTATAACACGCAGGCAAAACATTATAATTAGGAGAGAAAACAATGAGGGCAACAGTTGTAGTGGACAATATTGGAAATGATAAATTAAAAGGTGAATGGGGACTTTGTATTTATATTGAATATAAGGATAAGAAAATATTGCTGGATGCAGGTGCATCCGGACTTTTCCTTGAGAATGCAAAGAAGATGAATATTTCATTGGAAAAACTGGATTGTGCTGTATTGTCACATGCACACTATGACCATGCAAATGGTATGAAGAAGTTTTTTCAGATAAATAATCATGTAAAATTTTATCTGCGAGATGGTTGTAGAGAGAACTGTTATAAGAAAAAGTGGATATTGAAAAAATACATTGGTTTGCCAAAGGGAATTCTGGAAGAGTATAAGGAGAGGATTGTGCTTGTTACAGGGGACTACACCATTGCAGAAGGTGTTAGTCTGATTCCTCATAAAACGCAAGAATTAGCGTTGGTTGGCAAGAGAGAAAATATGTATTTGAGAGAAGGCACTAGATGGAGACCGGATGACTTTTCACATGAGCAAAGTCTCGTATTTGACACACCGAATGGATTGGTTATTTTTAATAGTTGTTCTCATGGAGGTGCAGATAATATAATTAAAGAAGTTACAGCTACATTTCCGGGTAAAAAGGTATTTGCATTAATTGGAGGGTTTCATCTGTATAATAAATCAGAAGAAGTAGTGCGTCATTTTGCAAAGAGACTCAAAGAGACCAGAGTGGAACATGTATACACAGGGCACTGTACTGGAAAAGCATCTTATAAAATTTTAAAAGAAGAACTGGGAGATGTGGTGAATCAGTTGAGAGTGGGATTGGTAATGGAGTTTTAGATAAAACGTAAAATTGAGATTTGATGGAAAAGGAGAACAAAAATGCAGATAGTACCTACACTAAATTTTGGAGGAAACTGCCGGGAAGCAATTCAAATGTACGAAAAGGCATTTAATGGAAAGGTTAGTTGTATGATTACATATGAAGAGGCGAATGACCCTGCATATATTCCGTTGCTTAAGGAAAATCAAAAAGATTATATATACCATTCAGAACTTGCATTGGAAAATCAAAGAATTATCATGAGTGACCATGTGGATATTGAATTTCAAACGTGCTATTCCAATTTTCTTACTATTATGTATGATACAAAAGAAGAAGTGCAAAGAGCATATGAGATCATGAAAGAAGGAAGCAAGACAATATATCCACTGGAAGCAACGCCTTACAGTTCTTGCCGAGTTGTTTTTGTTGATAGGTTTGGAATTCGTTGGGGAATTATGACCGAGCAAACAGAGCGATGAATTCCAATTCATCGGATAGTTGCAGAAAATAAAAAATCGGTGTTTGGAGGGTTGACTATGATAGCTATTATAGGAGCAAGTGTTTTTTCGATAGTAATTGTATTATCATTTTTTATAATTTGTGGTTTGCCATTAGGAGAGTTGACAATGGGAGGTCAATATAAAGTTTTCCCTAAAAAACTAAGATTTATCATGGTAGCACAGCTTATTTTACAGATATTTTTTGTGGTTATAATATTGGAAATGGGAGGATTTATACCATTATGGTTTTCAGAGAACACAACAAAGATTATCTGCATTGTCATGGCGGTATATCTGTCATTGAATATGGTTATGAATTTTATTTCCAAAAGCAGAAAAGAAAAGTATATAATGACACCACTTTCTGCAATTTCAGCAGTATGTTTTTGGATAACCACACTATAAAGAATTATACCACTTCTGGTTTGTTGATATGTAGAATAGAGAAAGAATAGAATTTAGTGAGAATAATTTTATAAAATTTATTTTTAAACAAAGAATTTGAAATTAGAAGATTTGAAATACAAGAGACACAACAATTTGAGGGAGAAGTATATGATTAGAATAAGACCATATAAAGCCACAGATGTTAATACGATATTATCGTGGTGTCAAGACGAAATAGGATTTTATCAGTGGACAGCAGGAATACTTGGAAATTATCCTATAACACAAAATGAATTTTGTGCTGTTGAATCTCTCATGCCGTTTACTGCATTTGATGAATCAGGAATTGTTGGCTTTTTTACGTTGAGAAATCCTAATGAATCACTGGATGAACTGCGTTTTGGATTTGTTATTGTGAATCCTAACAAGCGAGGAAAAGGTTATGGAAGAGAGATGCTTCGATTGGGGCTAAAGTTTGTGTTTGAAATATATGGTGCGAAGCGGGCATCATTGGGTGTTTTTGAAAATAACCTTTCAGCTTACTATTGCTATAAAGCAGTCGGTTTTTGCGATGTAGTTCTTGATACTACCGAAACATATCGTGTTTTGGGCGAAGAATGGAAGTGTAGAGAATTGATGGTAGAAAATATATAACTTATGGCATGGAGAATTGGAAAAATTGAAATTTGAAAGGAGTAAGCACAGTGAGTAAATATGACACTTTATGGAAGTATGTACAAAGTAATAGAAGACAATCTTTTAAGTTGACATTTGAAGAAATAGAAAATGTTGCAGGAATACCAATAGATCACTCTTTTTTGAAATATAAAAAGGAGTTTATAGAATATTGTTATGAAGTTGGAACTCAAAATCTCCAAATAGAGGATGTTGCTTTATATAGAAAACGGCTATTCTTGGTCTATCAAATAAATGGAGGTACAGCGAAATGAATCAATTGGTTACAGGAAAGTTTATTGCGCAGAAAAGGAAAAAAAAGAATTTGACACAGGAACAACTGGCAGAAAAGCTAGGTGTATCTAATAAAACAATTTCTAAATGGGAAACAGGAAAATGTATGCCAGATTATGCTGTTGTAAAAAGTTTGTGTGAAGAGTTAGAAATCACAATTACAGAATTAATGGAGGGGGAAGAAGCGGAGGAAAAAAGTAGTCGGGCATACGACAATGAACAAATTATAGATTTGCTAAGACGTACACAAGAATTAGAAAAACAGAAATGTATATTATATGGAATTATATTTATTGCAATGGGGATTGCTATGCAAGCTGTTTCGCATATGATAGGTGGCTCTGCTATAAAAGATATTCTTTCGGGACTTCTTTTGGGAATATCAATTGCAGAAATGTTAGTGGGTGTTTATATAACGGCAAAGTATATGACAAAGAAATAAAATCTGCTTTATTAATGAAAATCCTGTTGACGTACTGGAAAAAACAAAATCACTTACGATAATTGGTTAGAGAGTATTGGACGTGATGTAAAGGAGAAGTAGAATATGAGCAAATATACATATATCACTTTAAGAGAAAGACCACAATTAAGAGATAGTGCAGCCGAATGGTTTCATCATAAATGGCAGGTGCCACGTGAAGCGTATCTTGAATGTATGGAAGAATATCTTGATAATGAAACTGAATATGGCTGGGATTTTTTTGCATGGTTCAAGGAGATGATGAGCCCAATATGACAAGGATGTATATTCACAGATAAATTAGAAGTTGTGGAGAGGAATAAATATGAAGATTTTAGTAATAGGTGGAACAAGATTTTTTGGAATACATATGGTTGAAGAACTTTTAAAAGCGGGTCATGACGTTACTATAGCCACGCGAGGACGAGCGTCTGATTCATTCGGAGATAGAGTGAAACGTATTATAATTGAGAGAACAAATGAAGAAAGCATAAAAAGTACTTTTAAAGAAAAGCATTATGATGTGGTGATTGATAAAATTGCATATTGTTCGAAAGATATAAAGTATGTAATGGAAAATATAAGTTGTGATAAGTATGTTTATATGTCAAGTACATCAGTTTATGAGTCAAAACATATGAATACATTGGAAACTGATTTTGATGGGAATTCAAATAATTTTGTATGGTGTGATAGAATGGCATTTCCATATGAAGAAATAAAACGACAGGCAGAGTATGCTTTATGGCAAAAGTATATGGACAAGAAATGGATTGCAGTAAGGTATCCTTTTGTGATTGGTAAGGATGATTATACAAAAAGATTAATGTTTTATGTTGAACATATAGTGAAGTCAATTCCTATGAATATTGATAATTTGGATCATCAAATGGGGTATATTCGTTCTGATGAAGCAGGGAAATTTATTGCGTTTTTGGTTGACAAGGATGTTAATGGAGCTATTAACGGAAGTTCGAAAGGCACAATTTCCATAAAAGAAATAATTGAATATGTTGAGAAAAAAACAGGAACAAAAGCAATTATAGATAAAGAAGGTGATGTTGCATCATATAACGGAGAACCAGAATATAGTATAAATACTGAAAAAGCAAATGCATTAGGATTTAGATTTTCAGAACTAAAAGATTGGATATATGAGCTTTTAGATTATTATATTCAATTAGTTAAATAAATTGGAATTTGTAAAGGAGAGTTTTACTATATGAACTATAAGATTATTGATAGAAAAAACTACTATCGCAAAGGAGTTTTTCGTCACTTTTCTGAAGACTGTAAATGTTCGATTTCTATGACGTCAAGGATTGATATTACCGGTCTTGTGTCATATTCTAGAAAGACAAGAACTAAATTTTACCTCAATTTTCTGTATATCCTCTCGAAAGTAATGAACTCTCGTGAAGATTATAGAATGGGTTATCTATGGCAGACAGATGAATTGATTTGTTACGACGTTATCAATCCTACTCAATACGTTTTTCACGATGATACCGAAACTTGCACTCCCGTTTATACGGAATACAGTGAGGACTATAAAACCTTTTATAACAATGCTAATGAAGATATAGAATGCGCCAAGAAAACAAGAGAGTATGGTCTTGATATGCTTAACCATCCGAACTGGTTTGATGCATCATACATCTCTTGGCTTTCATATGATTCACTAAATATTGAACTTCCAGATGGGCATTTGTTTTTTGCGCCTATCATTAACTGGGGAAGGTATCGCGAGGAAAACGGCAGACTCGTTATGCCCGTAAGCGTTCGTCTCAACCATGCGATTGCAGATGGATATTTGGTCGCGAATGTGTTTCGCCTACTGCAACAAGAAATAGAATCATTTGTACAAAGATAATTTATCAGCATCCAGTTTATGAAGGAGATTAAAATGAAAGAAATAGACCCAAAACAAACAAAACGAGTAGCAGCATTTGATTTGTGGATGAGCGCACCAATGCCTATGGTAACATTTTTTAAATCTCTTGATGTTACAAACCTTATTAGAATAAGCAGAAAGCATGACTATAAGTTTAATATGCTGATGTGCTGGTGCATTGGTAAGGCGGCTACGCAGGTAGAAGAATTTTATTTATTGCCAGTGGGACAGAAACTGGTGCAATATGATAGCCTTGCTGTAAATACAGTTGTTACAACCAAAGATGGGGATATCAACACATGCGATATTCCTTTTTCCGAGGAATTGGAAAAATTTAATAAAGATTATATGACTTTAACCAAGCAGGTATATGATACTAGCCAAGCGTATAATTTAGGAGACGACTATATGGTAATAGGGACATCTGCTCTTGTTCAACATGATATTGATGGTGCAGTGAATATTTATGCAGGTTTTTATAATAATCCGTTTATTGTGTGGAGCAGATATAAAAGAAAGTTTATTAAAACTTTTCTTAAAATATCGTTCCAGTTTCATCATACACAGATGGATGGTGGACAGGCTGCACAATTTCTTGAGATTCTGCAGAAAGAAATAAGAGATTTAAGGATATAGAAAATCGAAAGATGAGGAAGTGACAAATATGATATTTGAAACAGAGAGACTATATTTACGGGAAATGAACCAGTCTGATTATAAAGCTTTATCTAAAATATTGCTGGATGAAGAAACTATGTATGCTTACGAGGGAGCATTTAATGATGAAGAAGTACAGGAGTGGCTTGATAGACAGATTTCACGTTATCATAAGTGGCACTTTGGTTTATGGGCAGTAGTGCTAAAGGAAACGGATGAAATGATTGGGCAATGTGGTCTTACAATGCAACCGTGGAAGGATAAAGAAGTATTAGAGATTGGATATCTTTTTCAAAGAAAATATTGGCATAAAGGCTACGCAACTGAGGCTGCTAAAGCATGTAAGAAATATGCTTTTGAAGTCCTAGATGCGAATGAAGTTTGTTCTATTATTAGAGATACGAATGTTGCATCTCAAAATGTGGCTGTTAGAAATAACATGATTGTTGTGGATAGTTGGATGAAACATTATAGGGGTGTGGATATGCCACATAATCGCTATGTAGTTAACCGCTGATTTATATTTGATAGATTTAAGGAGAGGAAGTTTTGATTAGAACGATATATGATTGATGAAAATGGAGTTCCGGCAACAAATCTAGCATTTATAAAGGAATAAACATAAGAAATTTGTAAGGCATAAATATGGAAGATAAAAAAGGGACAATGGCAACTGTATTAAAAAAGATTACACTTTTTATTAGTAGTATATTCTACGGCGCTATTAGTTTTTGGTGGATTGTGCTGGCAATAGCGATGATGTTTCCAGAATCTAGTCCAGGAGATCGGGATTGGATAGAAGATTCTAGTTTGATACCTTTGGGATATGTTATGGCAATATTCTGGTTGATAGTGACAGGGATATGTGTGGTTTTATTGCAAAAGAGAAAAAGTAATATGATAATATATGTTGTAACAACAATTTTTAGTATAGGAATTACATATCTGATATTACAGAATCGATAAAAGAGTAAGAAATAGGCAACTTATAGTTTATATAGGATAATATTGGTTCGGGGAAGAGTATTATAAATATGTGAAAGATTAGGATATAAAATATTTAAAGAAGCAGGCGGAAATGTGATTTTCTCTAGTGGAAATGCATTGAAATATCTTGGGGAATATTTTGATTTTAATAAAGGATATGTTAGTCCATATGCAGAAAACCCTAAGGATATTAGTGCTATAAGTGTCAGACCGAATGGAGATGTTTTAGATGATAATATTTATTGTACAGATATTCTAAAAATATTTGATAAGTATTGTCCTCATATTAAAAAAACATTGTAGATTTGGTAAATCAGTAAAGGGATAAAGAAGAATATGTTCAATTGGAGGAGTAGTTACATGATTGTTTTAATAGCAGGAGCATCGCACACAGGAAAAACAGTACTTGCTCAAAAATTACTGGAAAAATATAAATATCCTTATTTTTCCATAGACCATTTAAAAATGGGTCTTATTCGTAGTGGAAATACTACACTTACACCTTTAAGTGATGATAAGGAATTGACAGATTATCTATGGCCGATTGTACGTGAAATGATAAAAACAGCCATAGAGAATAAACAAAACCTCATTGTTGAGGGTTGCTATATTCCATTTGATTGGAAAAAAGATTTTACGGCTGATTATCTTGATGACATAAGGTGCTATTTTCTTGTTTTGAGCGAAAACTATATTAGAAATCATTTTGATAACATAAAAAAACATGCAAGTGCCATTGAAGATCGTTTAGATGATGAATATTGTACTTTGGAAAATGTATTAGAAGATAATGCACAGGTATTAGAACTTGTAGAAGAAAATGGTGTAAACTACATTCTGATTGATAACGAGTATGAAATAAACATTGATTTGTAATAATAGTTTTTGGTTGTTAGGATTGATAGAATGATAAAGCATTGACAAAGGGAGAGAATATTATGAGAGAATTAACAAATTTAATTATTGACCATGAATCCCTATTTTATTATATAAATATAGTTGAAGTGATTGTAGGTTTAATAGTTATGGCTTTGGTACCATTTAAAAAATGGTATAATCTAATGAATTACATTATTGCAATATATTTAGGAATAGGAATAGGAAGTGTCGTAGGTTTTGGGGTATCATTTTCCATCTCAGGAATGCTATTAGGAATATGTATAGGAATTCTCGTTACATTCTTGCTGGCATTTGTTTGTAAAGATAGGATAAATTATGTATTAATTGTACTTATGCTAAAATTGTTAGTAGTCTGGATTTGTAATAATTGCAGTAATGAACCACATTATTCGATTAATACTACAAAACTTATTATCATCGTTATTGGATCACTCATAATTTGCATTGGTGAATACATATTAAATAGAATGGACTCTATCAGATATTTGTATAGTAAATACTTATATGCAATATTTGGTGTTCTGGAAGTGTCAGCCGGGATTGTTTGCTGGCATAGACATGATTTGTCGAGTGTGACAAAGTTTTTATCAAAGACAGATTATTATTACTTTTTTACGTATTTGTGGAAAGTGGATTTGTCAATCCCAGGTCAAACAGAAGACTGGTATTTTATGATATTTTTGCTCTTACCGATACAGATTGTGTATATGTGTTTAGTAAAAAAGACAATGAATAGAATATGAGGAGTTTATAGTAGAAGTGCATACATGTAAATATGTTTAATGTGGCAAAAAACATAGATTGAAGGAGAAAATGAGATGGCAAAGTTAGAAAAGAATTTAAGAGGAAATTTTGATACTTTTTTGGATAAGCTCCGGGAATTGCTATAAAATTTTGCACATAAATATAACGCAAACATTGAAAAATAAACCTTCTTATTGTAGAATTAACTGTAATGCAGACGGAAAAGAAAGTTGATTTGATTATGGGAAAATTTACAGGATATCTTATCTGTACAGACTGTGATGGTACATTAACATATGAACCAGGCAAGGTGTCAGATGAGAATGCAAAAGCAATTAAATATTTTCAGGAAGAAGGCGGGCTTTTCACTCTTGCGACAGGACGTTTTCCAGACCATATTGATTTGTTTAAAGATAAAATTCAAATAAATGCCCCTATGGTTTCTTTGAATGGAACACTATTATATGATGTAGATAATGGGGGAATGATAAATAAATGGGTACTTCCTACAGAGCAATGTTATGAATTATTATCTTATGTGAAGAAGTCATATGATAAACTCCAGGATTTTTGGATTAACGGAGTTTTGTCAGATGGAACTTTTGGCAGTATCAGTTATAATCTTTTTGAACATAGTTCGGAGGACAACAGCTTGAAAAAAGCATTAGAAAAATTTCCCTGTGAAATGCTAAAAATGGTAATTGCAGGAAATGCAGAAGTTATAATAAAGCTACAGGCAGATTTAAAAAAGAAATTTGGACAAAGATTTCGATTTGATACCAGTTGGCCGGAAGGTCTGGAGATACAGGCAATTGACAGTGGTAAGGGGGTTGCAGTTGAATTTATGAAATCGCATTTGGGTACAGAGATACATACGACGATTGGCGTAGGCGATTATGAAAATGATATAACACTATTAGAGTGTGCAGATATAGGATATGCCGTAGATAATGCTATAGACAGTGTGAAGAAGATTGCAGATAGAATTACTGTTTCTAACAGGGAGCATGCACTTGCAGCAATAATAAACGATTTGGAAAGAAGGTTATAGAATGAATAAAAAAACAAAAGCAATTATTGGCGGTCTGGTAATTTTAATGATAATTATAGTAGTTTTTATCGCTATTAAAGTGAATACTGGTAAGGATGATAAAAACAAAGCAGTAGATACAACTGCAGTAGAACAAAGTCAGGCTGAAAGAGAGAATCAGACAAAGTCTGGTGATGAGAATTATGTAACAATACCACCAGAGACAGAAGCAGTGAACAAATCTACTACAAATTATTTTGATAATATGGATATCGGTGAAGAGACAACAAAGAAAAAGAAGAAAAACAAAAAAGATAATGAATCAGAGGCATATCCGGGAGAAAATGATGGCTGGTCACCGTTGGTTTCACCGGATGATTTGGAACAGTAATATAAAAATAACATATTTATATATTAGTAAATAAGAGATACAAAGGTTGGAAAATATTTTCAGCCTTGTATTTCTATGTACATAAATTTTCAAGGAATATTTGTTATGGATAATAGGAGGCTGGTATGGATGATAAAATAGTAGTAAAAACGGTAGTGAAAGTTTCCACTGTTAGTATTATATCTAATATTATATTAAGTCTGTTGAAATTAATAGCGGGAATTGTGGGCAGATCTATGGCAATGCTTTCAGATGCAATACATTCTTTGTCAGATGTGTTTAGTACTATTATTGTAATTATTGGTGTGAAGATGTCAAAAAAAGAGGAAGATAGGGATCATCAATATGGACATGACAGAATGGAGAGTCTTGCATCGCTTGCATTGGGAGCAATATTGTTTTTGACAGGTGCTCTTTTACTATATGAAGGGATAAAAAAGACATATGCAGGTGAGGATATTAGTACACCGGGAACGGTTGCACTGATTGCAGCGGTTGTTTCTATTGTGACAAAAGAAGGGATGTACTGGTATACAAAAATTGCTGCAGATAAGATTCATTCAGATGCGCTAAGGGCAGATGCATGGCATCATAGATCAGATGCTCTGTCATCCATAGGCAGTTTGATTGGTGTGGCGGGAGCTATGCTTGGCGTGAAAATATTAGATCCGGTCATGGCGGGAGTTATTGGATTGGTTATCATTAAGGTCTCTTATGATATTGTAAAAGAGGCTGTAGATAAAATGGTTGATAAAGCATGTGATGATGAGACTGTCAGGGCGATGGAAGAACTTGTTTTGAATGTAGAAGGTGTAGAAGGTCTGGATTTAATAAAGACACGTATGTTTGGCACAAAAATGTATGTAGATATTGAGATAAGTGCTGATGGAAATCTGCTTCTAAAACAGTCCCATGAAATAGCAGAGGCAGTCCATGACAATATCGAAAAACAGTTTGCAGATGTGAAACATTGTACGGTGCATGTCAATCCGGCAGGTTATGAACATAAGAAATTACCATAAAAAACATATAAAGTGATAATATCTAGTGATTTTCAACAAAAAAGTGCATTTTTTTAAAATAGTCGGTTTACACTGGCTATTTTTTGTGTATAATATATGTTGGACCGACAGATACTTAAAAAGAAACTTATGTTTCGATTTTAGAAAGGATACTGTATTGAAACAACAAGATTTTAATCAAAAAATTGAAGAATTAGTTGGAATTGGTCAGAACAAAGATGGTCAGTTAACTACAGATGAAATTAAGGAATTTTTTGCAGAAGACAGTCTCACTGCAAAACAAGAGACAACACTATTCTCAAAAATTCAGGAAAACAATATTACTGTAGTTTTATCTGAGAAAGATACAGATTCTGATAGTGCAGATTCCGCAGAAGAAGTATTCGTAAACGAAGATGGCGAGGAAATGGTTGAGATTAAAGTAGATTTAATCACAGATGTCATTGAGCCAACGGACGAAGACATTGCTTCTGTTGCAGCGGACGAGGAGGATTTATTGGATCCTACAGACGAGGATTTTGGAAACGATGAAGAGGAAACGGTAGAATTAGATGCCGTAGATTTGCTCGAGGGTGTGGGAACAGAAGATCCGGTGCGTATGTACTTGAAAGAAATCGGTACAGTAGCTTTGTTGACAGCAGAGGAAGAACTGGAGCTTGCAAAGCGTAAGACAGAAGGGGATCCTATTGCAAAAGAAAAGTTAATAGAGGCAAATTTGCGTCTTGTAGTTAGTATTGCAAAGAGATACACAGGGCGCGGCATGAGTTTTTTAGACTTAGTTCAGGAAGGAAATCTAGGTCTGATAAAAGGTGTTGAAAAATTTGAGTATACAAAGGGCTTTAAGTTAAGTACATATGCTACATGGTGGATTAGACAGTCGGTTACAAGAGCTTTGGCAGATCATGCCAGAACAATCCGCGTACCTGTTCATATGGTTGAAACAATTAACAGAATGTCAAAAATGCAAAGAAAACTGACTCTGGAATTAGGATATGAGCCATCTACAAAAGAATTGGCACAAGCGCTGGATATGACAGAGGAAAAAGTTTTGGAAATCATGCAGATTGCAAGAGAGCCGGCTTCATTGGAGACGCCTATTGGAGAAGAGGACGATTCTAACCTTGGGGATTTTGTAGCAGATAATAACGCAGTTACTCCGGAAGCAAACATTGAATCAGTGATGCTTCGAGAGCATATAGATGTATTATTACAGGATTTAAAGGATAGAGAGCGTGAAGTAATAATTCTTAGATTTGGATTGAGAGACGGACATCCTAGAACATTAGAAGAAGTAGGAAAGATTTTTAGTGTTACCAGAGAGCGTATCAGACAGATTGAGGCGAAGGCTTTAAGAAAGTTAAGAAATCCTGTCAGAAGTAAAAAGATTAAGGATTTTTTAGGTGAATAATTGTTTCTTTATTAAGTTAATGAAATGATGAATATTAATATTCAAATAACATGGCTTATTTAATAAAATAAGAAAAATATATAGAAAACTTAATTTTATTTGACAAAAGCATAAAAATAGTTTATAAAATTAAGTAGAGATTAGAAAGAGTACAAAGACGTACATGGATAACTCCATTCGTTTTTGTGCTTTTTTTAGTAAATTTTAAGGCAGTCAGGGTTTCCTACATCACTGCATATAATAAGATTTCAAGGAGGAAAGTGATGGAACAAAATGTATTATTCAAAAAGGCTGAGGAAAATGGGTTATATGATTCCAGATTTGAACATGATAACTGTGGTATTGGTGCAGTTGTAAATATCAAAGGGAAACGGAGTCATGAAACAGTAATCAATGCTTTAAAGATTGTTGAGAATTTAGAACATCGTGCTGGAAAAGATGCAGAAGGAAAGACTGGTGATGGTGTCGGCATTATGTTACAGATTTCACATAAATTTTTTAAGAAAGTTACAAAGCCGTTAGGTATTCATATTGGAGAAGAGAGAGAATATGGTGTCGGTATGTTCTTTATGCCACAGGATGATCTGACATGTAAAAGTGAGATGAAAATGTTAGAAATCATTACTAAGAAAGAGGGATTACAGTTTCTTGGCTGGAGAGAGGTTCCAGTGAATCCGGAAGTACTTGGAAGAAGGGCATTGGAATGTATGCCTCGTATTATGCAGTGCTTTATTAAAAAGCCGGAGAATGTGGAAAAGGGATTAGACTTTGACAGAAAGCTTTACATTATAAGAAGAGTGTTTTCACATAGTAATGCTGGAACATACACAGTTTCTATGTCTAGCAGAACGATTGTATATAAGGGAATGTTTCTGGTAGACCAGTTAGGTCCGTTTTTTGGGGATTTAATGGATAAGAATTATGAGTCTGCTATTGCACTGGTACATTCCAGATTTTCAACCAATACACAGCCAAGTTGGAAAAGAGCTCATCCGAACAGATTTATTGTGCATAATGGAGAGATTAATACAATACGTGGAAATGCTGATAATATGCTGGCCCGTGAAGAGTCTATGAGCAGTGAATATATGAAAAGTTCACTGCAAAAGGTTATGCCTGTAGTAGATGTGAATGGTTCAGATTCTGCGATGCTAGATAATACCTTAGAGTTTCTTGTAATGAATGGAGTTGAACTCCCGTTAGCAGTTATGATGTGTATTCCGGAACCTTGGGAGAAGAATGATACAATCAGCCAGGCAAAAAGAGATTTTTATCAGTATTATGCAACAATGATGGAACCTTGGGATGGTCCGGCATCCATATTATTTACTGACGGCGATTACATGGGAGCAATCCTTGATAGAAATGGACTCCGTCCTTCAAGATATTATATTACAGATGATGACCAGTTGATTCTTTCGTCAGAAGTAGGTGTTTTAGATATTGCACCGGAGAAGATTGTTGTGAAAGAACGTCTTCGTCCGGGACGTATGTTGTTGGTTGATACTGTCAACGGAAAATTAATTGATGATGATCAACTAAAAGAAAGTTATGCAGCAAGAAAACCATATGGTGAATGGCTTAACAATAATTTAGTTTCTTTAAAAAATATCAATATACCAAACGTGAGAGTTGAGAGTTTTGAGAAAGAAGAACGCCAGAGGCTTCAGAAGAACTTCGGATATACTTTTGAAGATTTAAAACGTATTATACCGATGGCAAACAATGGTATTGAGGCTACAAAGGCTATGGGTAAAGATACACCATTGGCAGTTTTAAGTGAAAGAAATCATCCGTTATTTAATTATTTTAAACAGTTGTTTGCACAGGTAACAAATCCGCCAATTGATGCCATACGTGAAGAAATTGTAACTTCTACATCAGTTTATATTGGTAATGACGGAAATATCTTAGAGGAGCAGCCGGAGAATTGTAATGTACTGAAAATAAATCATCCAATACTTACAAATACAGATATTCTGAAGTTGAAAAATATAGATGAGCCGGGATTTAAATCGGCAGTTGTTCCGATTGTTTATTATAAAGGAATTAATATTGAAAAAGCCATTGAACAGGTATTTGTGGATGTGGACAAAGCACATAAAGATGGAGCAAATATTATCATCCTGTCAGACAGAGGTGTTGATGAGTATCACGTACAGATTCCATCCCTTCTTGCTGTGTCAGCAGTGCATCAGTATTTGGTTAGAACAAAGAAGAGAACGACATTGTCTCTGGTTTTAGAGAGTGGTGAACCAAGAGATGTACATCATTTCGCAACACTGTTAGGTTACGGAGCCAGTGCAATTAATCCATATCTGGCACATGAGACGATTAAGCAGATGGTTGAAGAAGAAATGATCAACAAAGACCCATATGCCGCTATTGATGATTACAATAAAGCAATACTCGGTGGAATTGTGAAAATTGCTTCTAAAATGGGAATATCAACGATTCAGTCGTATCAGGGCTCCCAGATATTTGAGGCAATTGGCATTTCAAAAGAAGTCATTGATAAATATTTTACGGGAACAGTCAGCCGTGTTGAAGGTATTACGATAAAAGACATTGAAGACAGTGTGGAAGAGCTTCATTCCAGAGCTTTTGACCCACTTGGATTAGATGTTGATTTGACATTGGAGAGTAATGGAGAACATAAGGCGAGAAGTGGTAAGGAACAGCATAAATATAATCCTGCAACAATACATACGTTGCAGCAGGCAACATGGACAGATAATTATCAGTTGTTTAAACAGTATACTCATATGATTGACGAAGAAATGGCTCCATTCCATCTGCGTGGATTGATGGATTTCAATTATCCTGAAAACGGAGGTATTTCTATTGATGAGGTAGAGAGTGCTGAAGTCATTATGAAAAGATTTAAGACTGGAGCAATGTCTTATGGTTCAATATCGCAGGAAGCACATGAGACGATGGCAATTGCGATGAATATGATTGGTGGACGCTCTAATTCCGGTGAAGGCGGCGAATCCATAGAAAGACTTACTGTAGGAGAAGATGGCCTTAACAGATGTTCTAAGATTAAGCAGGTAGCATCCGGACGTTTTGGTGTAACTTCCAGATATCTGGTAAGTGCAGAGGAACTTCAGATTAAGATGGCACAGGGGGCGAAGCCGGGAGAAGGTGGTCACCTTCCTGGAAAGAAAGTTTATCCTTGGGTAGCAAAAACAAGACATTCTACACCAGGTGTAAGTTTGATTTCACCGCCACCACATCATGATATTTATTCGATTGAGGATTTGGCACAGTTGATTTATGACTTGAAAAATTCAAACCGTGATGCCAGAATATCTGTTAAATTAGTTTCAGAGGCTGGTGTCGGTACGGTAGCAGCAGGTGTGGCAAAAGCAGGAGCACAGGTTATCCTTGTATCAGGATTTGATGGTGGTACAGGAGCAGCTCCGGAGAATTCTATTTACAATGCAGGACTTCCTTGGGAATTAGGTCTTGCAGAGGCACATCAGACATTGATTGCGAATGGTCTGAGACATAAGGTTGTTGTGGAAACAGATGGTAAACTGATGAGTGGAAGAGATGTTGCGATTGCGGCAATGCTTGGAGCAGAGGAGTATGGATTTGCTACAGCACCATTGGTAACTATGGGCTGTGTGATGATGCGTGTATGCAATCTGGATACCTGCCCGGTTGGTGTGGCTACACAGAATCCGGAACTTCGTAAAAACTTTAAAGGAAAACCGGAATATGTTGTAAACTTCATGAAGTTTATTGCAGAAGAACTTCGTGAGTATATGGCAAAATTAGGGGTTAAAACATTAGATGAATTAGTAGGTCGTGCTGATTTACTGAAAGTAAAAGAAGGTATTGATTCTAAAAAGGCAGCAGAGGTTGATTTAAATAAGATCTTAAATACTGATTTTGCAGGGGAGAGAATTCAATATCTGAAGAAGAATGAATATGACTTTGAATTAGAAAAAACAAAGGATTTAGAAGTTCTGCTTCCGAAGATGAAAAAAGCGCTGGACAACAGAAAACCGGCAACAGTAGAAGTGAATGTTACCAATATTGACCGTTCACTCGGAACAATATTTGGTTCTGAAATTACAAAGAGATTTGATGATACATTAGAAGATGATATGTATACAGTGAAATGTTTCGGTGCCGGAGGGCAGAGTCTTGGTGCATTTATTCCAAAGGGAATGACAATAGAACTGACCGGTGACAGCAATGATTATCTTGGAAAAGGTTTGTCCGGAGGTAAAATTATTGTGAAACCGCCAAAGGAGTCAACATTTAAACAGGATGAAAATATCATTATCGGTAATGTGGCATTCTATGGTGCAACGAGTGGAAAGGCTTATATTAACGGTGTTGCCGGAGAGAGATTCTGTGTTAGAAATTCCGGTATTACGGCAGTTGTTGAAGGTGTGGGAGACCATGGCTGTGAATATATGACAGGTGGCTGTGTGGCAGTTATCGGAAAGGTCGGAAAGAATTTTGCGGCAGGTATGAGCGGCGGTGTTGCTTATGTATTGGATGAAAACAATGATTTGTATAGAAAGACGAACAAATCCCTTGTATGTACGGAAGAAGTATCGAATAAGTATGACGTTTTGGAATTAAAAGCAATGATAGAGAAGCATGTGGAATACACAGATTCCGAAAAGGGCAAATTAATTTTAGATAATTTCGAAGAATATTTACCAAAGTTTAAGAAGATTATCCCGTATGATTATAAGAAGATGCTGGAGACAATAGCCAGGATGGAGCAGAAGGGACTGAATCCGGAACAGGCACAGATAGAAGCATTCTATGAGGCAACAAGATAGGAGGTATAACAATGGGAAAACCAACAGGATTTTTAGATTATGAAAGAGAAGATGCAAAGGCAGTTTCTCCAAAAGAAAGAATTAAAAACTTTAATGAGTTCCATGAGCCTCTGTCTGTGGAAAAACAGAAATGTCAGGCTGCCAGATGCATGGAGTGTGGAGTACCGTTCTGTCAGAATGGTCAGGTTATTTCAGGTATGGTATCAGGATGCCCTTTGAACAATCTGATTCCTGAATGGAATGATTTATTATATATGGGAAATATGGAGCAGTCATATAACAGACTGCATAAAACAAATAACTTTCCAGAGTTTACTTCCCGTGTATGTCCGGCGCTTTGTGAAAAGGCATGCACATGTGGGTTGAATGGTGAGGCAGTTTCTGTCAGGGCAAATGAGCATTTGATTATCGAAAATGCATACGAGAAAGGATTTGCGGGAGCAAAAGCACCGTCTGTTCGAACAGGAAAGAAAGTAGCAGTGATTGGTTCCGGCCCGTCAGGACTTGCAGTAGCAGACCAGTTAAATAAGAGAGGTCACAGTGTAACTGTTTATGAACGTGACGACAGAATCGGTGGACTGCTGATGTATGGAATTCCAAATATGAAATTGGAAAAACATATTATTGATAGAAAAGTCGATATTATGAAAGAAGAAGGTGTAGAGTTTATTATTGGCGCTGATGTTGGAAAAGACGTGAAAGCAGAATACATTCTGAAAGAGTATGATAAGGTGGTTCTTGCTTGTGGTTCAAGGAATGCAAGGGATATTAAGGCACCTGGTCGTGATGCGAAAGGTATTTATTTTGCAGTAGATTTTCTGACATCAACGACAAAAGCACTGCTTAATAATGGTGGAAAATTGGCAGAGGGCACTTTTATTTCAGCAAAGGATAAAGATGTAGTCGTGATCGGCGGTGGTGACACAGGAAATGACTGTGTCGGAACATCTATTCGTCATGGTGCAAAGAGTGTGTTGCAGTTGGAAATGATGCCAAAAGCGCCGGATAAAAGACTCGAAAGTAATCCTTGGCCGGAATGGCCTAGAGTCTGCAAGACAGATTATGGACAGGAAGAAGCAATTGCTATGTTTGGTGAAGACCCTCGTGCATATCAGACTACAGTAAAAGAATTTATAAAAGACAAAGATGGAAACTTATGTAAACTTGTGCTTGTGAAGTTAGAGTCTCAGAAAGATGAGAAAACAGGCCGTATGAACATGGCTGAAGTCAAAGGTTCAGAATATGAAGTAGACTGTCAGCTCGTTTTGATTGCGGCAGGTTTCCTTGGAACAGAAAACTATGTGACAAAGGCATTTCGGGTAGATACTGACCCAAGAACGAACGTTGCGACAATGCCGGGTAAGTATGCAACAAGTGCAGAAAACGTATTTACAGCAGGAGATGCCCATAGAGGGCAGTCGCTCGTTGTTTGGGCTATTCGCGAAGGAAGAGACTGCGCGAGAGAAGTAGATAAGGCATTAATGGGATATACAACTTTGTAAGAGAAATAAGTTGTGGTAAGGAAAAGGAGAAATAGAAAAGGTGGTTGTGCATTTTTCTATTTCTTCTTTTTTATTTTTATAAAATGTAGTCGTCGTAGTGGAATGTAGCACGAAGCAAGGAATTGAATAAGGATAATTCAAATGGATAGATATAAATAAAATGTTGCACATAAGATACAAAAAGAGATTGAAGTGCAAAAGGATTCATGATAATATTTGAAGTGGAAGTACCTATGACAGGGTGGCAGTCTCCCAAGCCTTAACTCAGTCTGCTGAGATTACATAGGAAGGGAGGTGGTATGTATGACCGCTTATGAGATTATTATGGTAGTGCTGACAATGTTAGCATTATTGATTTCGTTTGGTGGATTTATCATCGTATTCCTGAACTTTCTTCAAAAAAGAAATAGTAAGGACAAATAAAAAAAGCCTATCCTGTCTGCCCACAGGATAGGCAGTGCTCATAAGGGCACAAACCAATCTTGGGAGGCATCCACTTTGGAGTAGGTGCTTCCTTTAATTAAATATTAGCATATATTTATAATATATCAAGCAATTTTTGATATTATTTCTCTATGGGAAATAAAATTAAATCACTCTAATTATTATAAAAATTGGAACTGTATATAATTGCAATCATGTATTTTGATATATATTAATAAAATATTATGAGGATGTATTTATGAAAAGAGTAAATAATGAGTGAAAACAAACAAGTTATAAGCAATCGATGTAATTTTTCATCTGTAAAACCGGCAATGATGGAGATGCCATATCCGGAACTTCAGGTAACAGAACAAAATTTGAAATATGCCAACCTACTTACAATGGATTATTGTGGAGGCGTATCAGAAATGACAGCCATAACACAATATATTAATCATGAAAGCAGAATGTCCGGACAGAGATGTGCCCTGGCAAAAGTGATTTTGGGTATTGCAATGGCAGAGATGATTCATTTACAAAAATTAGCTGAACTTATCTGGATGCTAGGTGGAAGTGTAGATTTTGTGGCACGCCAGCAGAACGGACAGCAGAGAATGTGGACGCCGTCTTCTGTTAAAACTTCAGATAATATTGAAAAAATGATTATGCAGGATATAGAAGGAGAAAAAGGAGCTATCCAGCAATACAAAATGCATATACAGATGATACAGGATATCCATGTTAACCGGGTTTTGCATAGGATTATTCAGGACGAGGAGTACCATATAATGCTGTTACAGGCAGCAGTGAAAATGTGATGATTATAGCAGAGTAGGAAGTTATATTTATAAAAATAGTGAAAAGATGAAATATTGTTGCAGATATGGTAGAATGACTTTAAATGAAAAAATAAATTAACACAAATGAATTATAACCTGTTATAGAGCGTTTGATATGGGTTATAATTTGTTTGTGGAAATAAATAATATACAAAGAGGAAAGAGAGTTAAAATGATAAAGTTCGGAATTTTAGGAGCAGGACATATTGCTCATGCAATGGCTGGCACGATTGTACAGATGAAAGATGTTCAGATGTATGCAATTGCATCCAGAAATTTAGAAAAAGCAGAAACTTACAAAGAACAGTATGGGATGGAAAAGGCATATGGTTCTTATGAAGAATTAGCCAGAGATGATAACGTTGATGTGATTTATATTGCAACGCCACACTCATTACATTATGAGCATGCTAAAATGTGTTTAGAATATGGAAAACATGTATTGTGTGAAAAAGCATTTACGGCAAATGCGAAGCAGGCAAAAGAACTGATTGCAATTTCTGAAGCAAAAGGTTTGTTTTTAGGGGAAGCCATGTGGACAAGATTTATGCCATTGACGAAGAAATTGGTTAAGTTATTGGACCAGAAAGTTATCGGTGATGTTACTTTTATGACCGCTAATTTGAATTTTCCTATGATGCATAAAGAGAGACTAATGAAACCTGAGCTGGCAGGAGGAGCACTTTTGGATGTGGGAATTTATCCATTAACGATGGCATCAATTGTAATGGGAGATGAAATTGAGGATATCAGTGCTACGGCAATATTGACAGATAAAGGTATGGATAAAATGGGACAGTATACTATCCGGTACAAAAATGGAACAATGGCAGATCTAAATTCCGGAATGTGTTCTTTTGGTGACGGAAGTGCAGTGATATATGGTAGTTTGGGACATATATTAGTAGAGGGAGTTAATTGCATACAGGGAATTAAGGTTTATGATGGTAACTGGAATATTATACAAGATATAAGACAGGAAGGACAGATCAGCGGATATGAATATGAGGTAGAAGCCTGTGTAAAAGCAGTAGAGAAGGGGAAAACAGAATGTCCTGAAATGACACATGCGCAGACCATCAAGATGATGAAAGTTATGGATGAGATAAGAGAAAAAATGGGAGTAAAGTATCCCTTTGAAAATTAGAAAATAGAAAGGAAGACAGATATGAAAGTTTTAATGTTTAATGGAAGCCCCAAAGCAAAGGGGTGTACATATACAGCTTTGGATGAGATGGCAAGGATATTAAATGAAGAGGGTATAGAAACAGAAATTATGCACGTAGGTGCCAGCCCTCAGGGCAGCTGCATGGGGTGTAGTGGCTGCAGTGAAAGCGGAGAATGTGTATATGGCGGAGAAGTTGTGGAAGCCGCAAAAAAATTACAGAAAGCAGATGGTGTTGTTTTTGGTAGTCCGGTTCATTATGCCTCGGTTAGTGGAAATATGATGGGATTTATGCACAGATTGGCATGGAGTGCAGGAAAATATCTGAAATATAAGCCGGCAGCAATGGTTGTCAGTGCCAGAAGGGCAGGAACAACCAGTGCTCTTGATGAGATTGCAAAAGTTCCTGAATTTTATCATATGCCATTGATTAATGGAAATTATTGGCCAATGGTTCATGGAAATACCCCAGAAGATGTTATGAAGGATGAAGAGGGATTACAGATTGTAAGAAATATCGCCAGAAACATGGCATGGATTTTAAAATGTATTGAAATTGGGAAAGAAAATGGGATTGTCCATCCTGAGGAAGAACCTAAGATAAAGACAAATTTCATAACAGATTAACCAATAGTTGAAATTTGATGCGAGTTCCCTTAAAGAATCTTTATTTTTGGCATGATGGAATACATATTTCATACAATTGTCACAAAACATCTGTTGCATATATTAAAGGTCTCGTTTATACTAATACTTGATAATGAAAGACGAACAATGAAAGGACATAATATGGAAGAAAATAATTTAGAGATTGAGAATGTAGACGGAGAGCAGGAAGATGTAGAAGATACATATGTAGAAGAACAGGGGGGAAAAAAGAAAGATACAAAGAAAAAAAACAAAGAAGAATTTAATCTGAGAAAAGAGATATTTAGCTGGATTAAGATTTTTATTATTGCAGTAGTTATTGCCTTTGTTGTGAATAATTGTATTATTATGAATGCAAATGTACCTTCAGGCTCCATGATGAATACAATCTTAAAGGGAGACAGAATGATTGGCCTTAGAACAGCATACTGGTTCTCTGATCCACATAGAGGAGATATCGCTATTTTTGAAAATCCCGATTATAACGAGAACGGAAGTCTGGCAGAAGACAAGTATTACGTAAAACGTGTCATTGGATTGCCGGGAGATAAAGTGGTAATTAAAAATGCAAAGATATATATTAACGATTCGGAAAAACCATTAAATGAGTCTTATCTGCCAGAAGAGTGGTTATATGTCAATGGTGAAGATGAGGTCTTGGAATATAAAGTGCCGAAGGATTGTTATTTTATGTTAGGAGATAATCGTAATAATTCTAATGATGCAAGATTCTGGACAAATACTTTTGTAAAAAGGGATAAAATTCTGGCAAAAGCTGAATTTAAATATTGGTCAAATAAAAAAATTGATTTAGAAATGTTTGATAAAGTAACATATTAAATTGAAAAAGGTAGTTATTCGTTTACTGATGAGTTCAGTAAAGTTTGAATAATTACCTTTTTTTATTTATGTAAAGCATATGTTACTGTGGAATCGTTCATTTTAAATCCTAACTTTCTGTATAGATTGTACGCCGGAATATTTTCTTTACTGACGTGTAGTAAGGCACCAGCATATTTATGAGATAAATCATAAAGAACTTCCTGTAAAAACTGATATCCATACCCTTTAGCACGATATTTTGTAAGAGTTTCTACATTAGAAATGAAAACGTAGTCATCATTAAATTTAGAAATTTTGCAGGATACTATTTCTATACCCTCATTGATATAATAGTATTTTGAGGAATTGTCTGTAATAAGCTTAAAACTGCCTGAAGTTTCAGGAGCAGTGAAAGTATTTAATTGGATACTCATTAATAATTCTGTGGATACATAATAAAAATTATTTTTTCGTAAAAAATAATTTCCGATTTGGTTATTCGGATGAACAGATATTTCTATATTATAATTTTTATAATCATCTAAAAAGTTATTAAATAATTGCTGTCCAATATGCTCACGTCTTTTATCAGGATGTACAAAGATGCTTATTTCTATGTTATCCAAATCTATAATGTAAACAGTCAAAAAACCTAATAATTGTTCGTTTGAATTCACATAATATAATCGGGGAGATTCAGTAAAAATATCAAATTCATCTTCCATACAATAGGAATGATTCAAATTGTCATTGTTGCAGCATTTGTTATATAAATCGTCACATTGGTATTTTAGTGTATTATTTAATTGTACTGTTTTAGAAAAAATATAGTTCGATTTCATGATATAATACCTCTTCTGGATTATAACAAAGTTAATAGAAAAAATATAGTATGTGTGTTATATTTATAAGGATTGTTGCAGATATATAAAGGAGAAAAGGATATGCTTAAAATTGGTTCACATGTAGGAATGAGTGGGAAAGAGATGCTGTTAGGCTCGGCAAAGGAAGCCAAGTCTTATGGTGCAAATGTATTTATGGTTTATACAGGAGCACCACAGAATACGAGAAGAAAAGATATTAGTGAATTGCGGATAGATGAGGCTCATGAATATATGAAGGAAAATGGAATTGAAGATATTATTATTCATGCTCCATATATCATTAATTTAGGAAATACGATTAAACCGGAAACGTATGAGATTGCAGAAACATTTCTGGCGAGTGAATTAGAGCGAAGCAGTGCAATGGGCAGCAGTGTAATGGTGCTGCATCCCGGTGCTCATGTTGGTGCAGGAACAGATGCAGGAATTGCACAGATTGTAAAAGGGATTAATAATGTTTTGACAAAGGATACAGATGTATGTATTGCATTAGAGACAATGGCTGGAAAAGGCAGTGAAATTGGACGATGTTTCGAAGAACTTGCAAAAATTTATGATGGTGTAAAATATAATGAAAAACTACGTGTATGTTTTGATACATGTCATGTGAACGATAGCGGATATGATTTGGTAAATGATCTTAGTGGAACGTTGGAAAAATTTGATAAAATAATTGGAACAGAGCAGATTGCTGTTTTTCATATCAATGATAGTAAAAATCCTTGCGGAGCAGGCAAGGACAGGCATGAAAATATCGGGTTCGGTAATATTGGATTTGATACATTAAAACAAATTATATATATGAAAGATTTTGAAAATATTCCTAAGATTCTGGAGACACCTTATATCAAGGATTCGGATGATAAGAAAAAGTCATATGCCCCATATAAATATGAGATTGAAATGATTCGAAAAGGAGAATTTAATCCTGAGATACAAAATATAATTTTAAAAAATAGCAGATAATTGTAAATTTTATACAAAAATATTATATTTATTTTATGAAGAGAAGGTGATTGTACAGAATGGATAATTTAATATATAGTTTGAATGCCACAGTTCCGGTTTTTCTGGTAATTGTGGCAGGTTATATTTTTAAAAAGCTTGGCTGGATGAATGAAGGGTTTATAAAATCTGCAAATAAAATTACATTTACGATTACACTTCCGTTACTTTTGATACAAGACATGATGAGTAATGATTTTTTGCAGGAGTTTGAGCTAAAGTATATACTTTATTGTGCTATTGTTACAACGGTATGTTTTATCGGAACAACCATTGGTGCAAAATTATTTTTAAAAGATAAATCTATTGTGGCGGAGTTTGTTCAGGCATCATACCGAAGCAGTGCTGCAGTGCTTGGAACAGCATTTGTATTGAATATTTATGGAAACACAGGAATGGTTCCACTTATGATCGTCGGAGCTGTACCATTATATAATATTTATGCTGTGGCAATTCTTACGATAGAATGTCCGTCTCATGACACTGAACGTAATCATACAATAATGAAAACACTAAAAGGAATTGTTACAAATCCCATTATTTTAGGCATAGTGATAGGGGTTGTTTTTTCAGCATTGAGAGTAAAACTTCCACAGATGGTGGATAATACAATCAGTAGTCTCGCAAAAATAACCACACCGTTGGCACTGCTTGCGATTGGAGGAAGTTTTGAAATCGGAAAAGCAATCGAAAGGGTAAAACCGTCTGTGATTGCTACTGTATTAAAACTGGCAGGATGGCCAATAATATTTTTACCGATAGCAGTTGCAATGGGATTTCGGGATGCAAAGTTAATGGCACTGGTGATTATGCTTGGTTCACCAACCACGCCAAGCTGCTACATAATGGCAAAGAATATGAAGTCGGAAGGGACATTGACCAGCAGTGTGATTGTGCTGACAACTTTATTTTCTGCATTTACAATTACGACAATTATATTTGTACTTAGAAGTATGGGATATTTGTAAAAAATAATATAGTATCTTGGAGGTTATTATGAAGAGAGAAGAACAAAATATAAAAGATACATGGAAGATAGAGGACTTATTTTCTAGTGATGAAGTCTGGGAAAAGGATTTAGAAAGAGCAATCAGTCTTCTTAATGAATATCCAAAGTATGTTGGAAAAATATCAGAGGACAAAGAAAATTTGCTAACCTATTTTAAATTTAATGATGAGGTTAATCTGCTTGCTGAACGCTTGTATGTTTATTCAAATCAGAAATATCATCAGGATATGGCGAATGCGAAATATCAGAAATATTCAGGTAAGGCGCAAAAACTGGTTGTAGATATTGGAAGTGCTTCTGCTTTTGTGGAACCGGAACTTTTGAGTATTGATGAAAATACACTTCTTAACTGGATGGAAGATGAAAGATTTGCAGATTACAGAAGGTATGTCAGTGAAGTTTTGAGAGGTAAAAGGCACACTTTAGATGAAAAGACAGAAGAGATTCTGGCAAAAAGTAAAAGAATGGCAAATGCCGCAGATAATATTTATGCAATGTATAATGGGGCGGACATTGATTTTCCTATAGTCACGAATAGTGACGGAGAAGAAATTAAAATTACTCATGGAAATTTTGTTCCTATTTTATCAGGAACAGACAGAGAATTGCGCAAAAAAGCTTTTCATACTTTATATGACACATATGACAAGATGAAAAATACAATCGCAGCTACGTTCAATGCAAATGTAGAGCAGGCATGTTTTTATGCAGATGTTAGGGGATATTCTTCTAGCAGAGCAATGTATCTTGATGGAAGTAATGTGCCGGAGAGTGTTTATGATAATCTGATAGATACGGTTCATGAACACATTCATCTGATGCATCGCTATGTAAAAATGAGAAAGAAGGCTTTAGGTGTAGATGAATTACACATGTATGATATTTATGCACCGATTGTAAAAACACCGGAGAAGAAATATACATTTGATGAGGCAAAAGATATGGTAAAGGCAGGTCTGGCTCCAATGGGTGAAGCCTACCTTGAGAAGTTACAAGAGGGTTTTGATAACCGCTGGATTGATGTTTATGAAAATGAAGGTAAGAGAAGCGGCGCTTATTCATGGGGGGCATATGGCACGCATCCATATGTATTGTTAAATTATCAGGGAACTTTGGATCATGTTTTTACATTGGCACATGAAATGGGGCATGCATTACATTCTTATTATTCTGATGAGGCTCAGTCATATATCAATGCGGGGTATAAGATTTTTGTGGCAGAGGTGGCTTCCACATGTAATGAGTCTTTGCTCATTCATGATTTACTGAATAAAACAGAAGATGACGAAACAAAGGCATATCTTATAAATCATTTTCTGGAACAGTTTAAAGGAACACTGTATCGCCAGACAATGTTTGCCGAGTTCGAAAAAATTACCCACAGTATGGTAGAAAAAGGTGGGACTTTAACGAGTGATATATTGTGCAAAGTTTATTATGATTTAAATAAATTTTATTTTGGAGATGATATTATAATAGATGATGATATTGCATTGGAATGGGCGAGAATTCCACATTTTTATAATCCGTTTTATGTATATCAGTATGCAACAGGTATTTCAGCAGCGATAGCACTTTCAAGAAAGATAATGGAAGAAGGCGAGACAGGCGTAAAAGATTATATGAAGTTCTTAACAGGTGGAGGTTCAAAGGATCCAATTGATTTGTTAAAATTGGCAGGAGTAGATATGACTGAAAGGAAGCCTATAGTACAGGCGTTAAAACTATTTGAAAACTTGTTGGATGAGATGGAAATGATAATAGATGATAAGTAAATTTATAGTTTCTGCATTTTGCAGAAACTATATTACATAATATATTCGTGTTTAATATATAATTCCACATAAGTAAATTGCCAGTGGTATTGTTATTAATGACATTACAGTTGAGATAAAAATTGTTTTTGAAACAAATTTTGTATCAGCACCATATTCATCAGACAGCATCAGAGCTGTATTGGCAATCGGCATAAGAAATTCAATAAATAAAACATTAAACAGCAGACTGTCTCCTAAGAATAAACGAAATACAGGATAAAGTAATATAGGAAGAATAAATTGTTTAAGGATAGAAAAAACATAAATTTTCCATTCATTAAATACTTCTGAGAGTTTAATGGTAGCAAGGGTAGCGCCTACCAGTATCATTGCAAGAGGAGAGGTAAGTCCGCCAACAGTGCCTGCTACATCTTCAATCGTAGAAGGAAAATGAATATCTAACAGGTAGATAATAATGGCAAGAACTGCACTGATAATACCTGGTGTGAGAAGGGATTTTAGGTTAAAGGCAGCCTTTTTTGTTTCGCCATAACCAATCATAATCACACCATAAGTAAATGCACTGAGGTTAAAGAAAATATTTAAAACAGCAGCATAAAATACAGCAGTATCTCCCTGGGTGCCACAGGCAGCCTGCAGAATTGGAAATCCCATAAATCCTACATTGGAGAATACGAGCATAAACATGTATGCACCCTGTCTGGAATGTACAATGTTCATTGTTTTGACCATAACTTTTACAATAATAAAAGCAATTATTGGCATAATCAGATAAAAGGCAATAGATGCACCAAAAAGAGTTGCAACCTCTGAACCTTCGGGACGCTGCTTCATTGACAAGACAGAATCTATCATCATCAAAGGTAATGTTATATCTAATACAAAACGATTTAACGCATGGATAGATTTTTCGTTTAGTATATTTACTTTAAATGCAAGAAATCCAATGCATATTATTATAAATAGTTGTATCAGCTGATGAACCAGCACGGTCATATCAATCATGGTAATCTCCTTTATGTGTGTAATATATTATAATCTATAAGGTTAGTATACGCCTGAAAAATATTTTAAAACGGAGGACTGATTCCGTCAAGAGAATAAAATAAAGTAGAAACAAAAGAAAGTAAGGATAGAATAAATGTTAAAAGATGTTAAAGGAATAATTTTTGATTTAGATGGAACGATACTTGACAGTTCATGGGTTTGGGATAAAGTTGACATAAAATTCTTAGGCGACAGAGGTTTTGAAGTTCCGGACGATTACGTAGAAGCGATCTCGCCGATGGGAGCAGAGAAAGCAGCTGTGTATACGATTGAGAGATTTGGTTTACATAACGAAAAGCCGAAAGACTTAGTAAGAGAATGGTTTGATATGGCCAAGATTGAGTATTGGGATAAAGTAGTATGCAAACCAGGTGCAAAGAGATTTATTAAAAAGATGTATTGTCAGGGAAAGAAGCTTGTCATTGCAACATCTTCAGACAGAGAACTCTTTATACCAACTTTGGAGAGAGAGGGAATATTAAATTATTTTAGTGATATTGTTACGATAGATGAGGTAGAGAGGGGAAAAGGGTTTCCGGATATTTACATAGAAGCAGCAAAACGTATTGATTCTCCTGTGAGTCAGTGTGTTGTTTTTGAAGATATTATTACTGCAGTTAAGGGGGCAAAATCAGGAGGGTTTCAAGTTGTTGCAATAGAAGATGAAAAATCTGCATATTATTCTGAAGAAATCAGAACGATAGCAGATTTGTATATTTCATCATATCAACAATTATTATAAGATTATTCATTAGATTTTGCTGGCATTTGTGCAAGGATGATTGCTGTAAAAATAAGCCCGCACCCAATCAATTCCCTTGCACCCATTGTTTCTCCTAAAATAACCCAGCCAGAAAGCACTGCAAATACCGATTCCAGGCTAAGAATTAAGGAGGCAACAGTCGGGTTCATTCCGACTTGACCAATAATCTGTAATGTATAGGCTACACCACAGGATAGGAAACCTGCATAAAATAAAGGTATCCAGGTGGAGATTGACGTAAAAGCATTTGCCCATACACTGAGATTCATAAATGAACGTTTCATGTCAAATAAAAACATTGGAATCGCAGTGAGGATTCCACATACAAAAAACTGTATACAGGAAAGCTTGATGCCATCTACTTTAGGAGAAAAGTAGTCAATTACTAAAATATGTAATGCAAAGAAAAATGCACAAGAAAGTAATAGTAAATCAGCTGTTTTAAATACCAATGTTCCATCAAAGCATAATAAATAAAGTCCTGCTAATGTTAATATTACACCAACCCATATATTGATTCCACATTTTTTCTTTAAGAATATTCCTAGAATTGGAACAATTAAAATATAGCAGGCAGTAAGAAATCCTGCCTTTCCTGCTGAAGCACCCAGATATAATCCTAATTGCTGTACATTACTGCCGAGACAGAGGCAGATTCCACATAAAATCCCACCAATAATTAATGTTTTTCTGTTTTCTTTTGTTTTAGGAATGTTTTTTGAAAGTCCGCTGTTATTTAAAATCATAATAACCGGAATTAAAATCAGTCCTCCTAATATAGAGCGGATGCAGTTAAATGTGTAAGGTCCACAATTGTCACCTCCAATACTTTGGGCAACAAAAGCTGTTCCCCATATAAATGCACCAAGGGCGAGAAAGAATGAGTGTTTTACTTTTATAGATTTCATTTTATATATCCTGCTTTCGTATATTTGTGATGTTTTAGAAATAGTATATATGGTAAGGGAGAAAATGGCAAATAAAACAATTATAAATATAAGACGAAAATAAAAACAAATAATTCTTATCTAGTTCAAAATAAGTTTAAAATTTTTAAAAAATATATTGACAAAAATATAAGGTTATAGTATTATATTTCTTGCGTGTGAAACGCAAACAATGCGCGAGTGGCTCAGTGGTGGAGCACCTCCTTGCCAAGGAGGGGGTCGCGGGTTCGATCCCCGTCTCGCGCTTTTTTTGTACAAAAAAATAATAGGAAACGATTATGGCGATAGATTGGGCGATATTAGATAAAATACAAAGCATGTTCAGTAGTGGATTTATGGATTGGCTAATGCCAAGAATTACCGTTCTAGGTGATGCAGGCATTATATGGATTCTAATGGGTGTTATATTGCTCATTAGTAAAAAACATAGAAGAACAGGTTTTTTAGTATTGGTGGGATTGTTAATTGGTTTAATAATAGGAAATGGAATTGTAAAGAATCTGGTTGCAAGATCCAGACCATGCTGGCTTGACACAGAGTTTAACATGTTAATATCTGTTCCGAAAGATTATTCTTTTCCGTCGGGGCATACACAGGCATCTGTGATAGCGGCAACAATTATAACACTTTATAGAAAAGAGTGGGGATGGGTAGTAATTCCACTTGCAGTAGGAATTGCTTTTTCCAGATTATATTTATATGTTCATTTTCCTACAGATGTTTTAGGTGGAACAGTATTAGGGCTGATGATCGGACTTGTGACATATTATGCTGGAAATAGAATTATCAGCGCTTTTATGGCAAAAAAACAGAACAGAGGTGAAGCATTATGATGATTTCAACGAAAGGAAGGTATGCGCTTCGCGTAATGATAGATTTGGCCCAGAATGGAGATGGGAAATTTGTTTCGTTGAAAGATGTTGCAGAGAGACAGAATATCTCCATGAAATATTTGGAGATGATTGTGTCCATACTTAATAAGGGAAATATGGTACATAGCCAAAGGGGAAAAGCTGGAGGTTACAAATTAGCGAAGACGCCACTGGAATACACTGTAGGTGAAATTTTAAAACTTACAGAAGGTACATTAGCTCCGGTTATGTGTTTAGAAGAAGGAGCTGAAGTTTGTGAAAGAGCAAATGATTGTGTTACATTGCCACTTTGGAAAGAATTAAATCATATAATTGATAATTATCTTGATAGTGTCACACTAGATGATGTGATACACAAAAATGTATGACAATTTTTTGTGACAAATGAGGTAGCAGAATATTTTAATATATTAAACAAAATAAAGTAAAGGTAAATATGTCAATATTATAGAATTATTCATTAAAATAAAAAGAAATATGGGCAGATACTTTTATCATTAGTGCAAACATTTAGGTTTTCAGGTTTGCATTGATGGTCAAGGTATCTGCCCATATTTTTGTTCTCGTTTGCCTATATTTTCGTTTCAGTCCCTGTAATATTTTTTTACGTTCATTTTACATGAGGGCGCTAGTGAACTTTACATAGAAATTCTAACATAAAAATGTAAACTGTAAACAAGAATAAAGGAGGAAAAAAGAATGAAGAAAACATTACTTGTATTAACAGTATTATTAACAGTAGCTTTAGGATGCCTTGTAGGATGTGGAAATAACGAAGGAGATACAACACAGTCAGATGGTTCTGACACGAAGACTAAGGCAGTCACAGGAACAGTATCAACCGATGGTTCTACATCTATGGAAAAAGTAATTGGAGCGCTAGGTGAAGATTTTCAGAATAAAAATTCAGGGGTTACATTTACATACAATCCAACAGGAAGTGGAAGTGGAATTACAGCAGTAGCTAACGGAAACTGTGATATTGGTTTATCAAGCAGAAATTTAAAAGATGAAGAAAAAAAATTAGGGTTGGAAGAAACTACATTGGCACTGGATGGAATCGCCGTTGTTGTAAATCCTAAAAACAGCGTTTCTGATTTGACCATAAAGCAGATTGCAGATATTTATACCGGAAAGATTAAGAACTGGTCAGAGCTTGGTGGAAAAGATGCAGAAATCGTTGTTATCGGACGTGAAGCAGGAAGTGGAACAAGAGATGGTTTTGAATCAATTACAGGAACAGAAGATGCCTGTGTACTCCGTCAGGAATTAACGTCAACAGGAGATGTCATTGCCACAGTAGGAAGTAATGAAAGTGCAATCGGTTACGCATCTCTTGCCTCAGTAGATGAAACAGTATCATCCCTTGCAGTTGATGGTGTTATGCCAAGTGCAGAAACAGTATTAAATGGTACATACGCTATCCAGCGTCCGTTCATATTAGTAACAAGAACAGGAGAAAAACTTACGGATGCGGCTCAGGCATTTATGGACTATGCGTTATCTGATGAAACAAAAGGAATTATTGAGGAAGCAGGCGTTGTGCCGATGAAGTAGGGGACAATCAGATATTATGAATAAAACGATTGAAAAAATAATGCAGGCAATATTCTTGATATGTGGGTTAATTACAGTAGCGTGTGTGCTTGTAATCACAGTATATCTGATTATATCAGGAATCCCGGCAATTAAGGAAATTGGAATTATAGACTTTCTATTTGGAAAGACATGGGCATCTACAGCAAAAGATGCCTCTTATGGAATTTTACCATTTATATTAACAAGTATTTATGGTACAGCAGGAGCCATTGTGCTGGGAGTTCCCATAGGATTTTTTACGGCGGTATATCTTTCAAAGTTTGCACCAGGCAAGGTGAAACAGGTTGTGAGTTTTGTGGTATCTCTTCTTGCGTCAATTCCGTCAGTGGTATATGGATTGGTAGGAATGCTGGTGCTTGTTCCGGCCATAAGAAAATTGTTTCATATTCCCGATGGGGCATCGCTTTTGGCAGCAATTATCGTACTTGCGATTATGATTCTGCCTTCTATTATCAATGTATCTATGACAGCTCTGGATGCTGTGCCGAAAAAATATGAAGAAGGTTCGCTGGCACTGGGAGCAACAAAGAATGAAACATATTTCAGAGTTTCTGTTCCTGCAGCAAGCTCAGGGATTATCGCTTCTGTTGTACTGGGAATAGGAAGGGCTATTGGTGAGGCGATGGCAGTTATGATGGTTTCAGGAAATGTGGCAAATATGCCACACCTACTTGGTTCCGTAAGGTTTCTTACGACAGCAGTTGCATCAGAAATGTCTTATGCTGCAGGATTACAGAAACAGGCATTGTTTTCCATTGCCTTGGTACTGTATTTATTTATCATGATGATAAATATGTCACTCCGATTTTTTACAGAAGGAAGGAGGAGTAAGAAATGAATCATCAGTCAATATCTCAGAAAAGAAGAATAAAGAATGGTATCAGATGGGGATGTATGTATCTGTCGGTTGGCTTAACCTGTTGTGTGCTTGTATTTATTATAGGTTATGTTTTAAGTAGAGGAATGCCAGGTCTTACCCTTAATTTTCTGTCTACAAAACCAAGTTATTTATCTGGAAATATTGGAATATTACCAGACATATTAAATACAGTATATTTGCTGGTGACGGCGATTATTATTTTACTTCCTCTGGGTGTAGGGGCAGCGATATATTTAAACGAATATGCCAAAAGTAAACGGTTTGTAAAAATCATTGATCAGGCATCAGAAACCCTATCCGGAATACCATCGATTATATATGGGCTAGTTGGAATGTTGTTCTTTTGTCAGTTTCTTGGACTGACAACAAGTATTCTGGCAGGGGCGTTAACATTGGTGGTTATGAATCTGCCTACCATTATGAAAACCACAAAAGAAAGTCTGATTTCTGTACCAAAGGGACTCAGGGAAGGCGCTTATGGGCTGGGAGCAGCCAGATGGCGTGTGGTAAGGACAATTATTATTCCACAGTGTATGGATGGAATTATTACCGGATGTATTCTTTCGGCAGGAAGAATATTAGGAGAATCGGCAGCATTGTTGTTTACAGCAGGATTTGCACATTCATTGAATGGATTTTTTGATGGAATTAGCAGTTCGGGAGCGACACTGACAGTTGCTTTGTATGTATATGCAAAGGAGCAGGGAGAGTTTGAAGTTGCTTTTGCAATCGCAGTGATTCTGCTGATTCTGGCAATGATCGTGAATTTATGTGCTTGGGCAGTAAAAAAATTATTTCGTAAAAAGTAAAGGAATTGATTATGAATAAATTGGAAATAGAAAACCTCAATTTGTATTATGGAAATTTTCATGCGCTAAAAGAAGTTGACATGAAGATACCATCGAAAGAGATTACAGCGTTTATCGGTCCTTCCGGATGTGGAAAATCTACATTTATCAAGTCGCTAAATAGAATGAATGATTTGGTAGAGGGGTGCAAAATAGAAGGAAAAATTTTGCTGGACGGTGTGAATATTTATAAAGACATGGATGTAAATCAGCTGAGAAAAAGAGTTGGAATGGTCTTTCAGACACCAAATCCATTTCCTATGAGTATATATGACAATATTGCATATGGTCCAAGGACTCATGGCATAAAGAAAAAAAACGTTTTGGATGAGATTGTAGAAAAGTCATTAAAGCAGGCAGCTATATGGGAAGAATGCAAAGACAGTTTGAAAAAGAACGCTTTGAGTATGTCGGGAGGACAACAGCAGCGTCTTTGTATTGCAAGAGCCCTTGCAGTAGAACCGGAGGTGCTTCTGATGGATGAGCCGACAAGCGCATTGGACCCGATATCTACTTCTAAAATAGAAGACCTGGTACTGGAATTGAAAGAGAATTATACCATTGTTATGGTGACGCATAATATGCAGCAGGCAGCAAGAATATCAGATAATACAGCATTTTTCTTATTAGGTGAAATTATTGAATTTGATAAAACAGAAAAGATTTTCAGCAATCCTTCTGACAATAGAACAGAGGATTACATAACAGGAAGATTTGGATAATAACAGGAGGCAGATATGGCAAGAGATAGTTATGACGCACAGTTAAAAGGGTTAAAAGACCAGATGGTACATCTTTGCACAATGATTGAGACAGCAATACAGGGTGCAGTAAGTGCACTGTTAAATCAAAGTGTTGACAAGGCAGAGGAAATAGCCGGTGGTGATGTGGAAATTGATGCACAGGTTCGGCTGATAGAGCAGTTATGCTATAGCCTTCTGCTTAGACAGCAGCCGGTTGCAAAGGATTTGAGAGAAGTATCAGCAGCATTGAAAATGATTACGGATATGGAACGAATCGGAGACCATGCAGAGGACATTGCAGAATTGACAATTTTAATGGCACAAAAACTATATGCAGACGAAGTGCATATTGTAGAAGATATGGCAAAAGAAGTAACAGTTATGTTAATTGATGTGATTGACGCATATGTAAAGTCAGATGACAGGAAGGCAAATAAAGTGATTGCACAGGATGATGTGGTGGATGAACTGTTTGATAAAGTGAAAGTATCTATTGAATCTCTGATAAAAGCAGGAGATGCAAATGCAGAACAGGTTCTGGATGTTCTGATGGTGGCAAAGTACTTCGAACGAATCGGAGACCATGCTACGAATATAGCGGAATGGGTTTTATTTTCAATGACTGGTGAATTACCAAAAGATTAGGGAATAATAGAAAATGATCCATGACAAGATAAAGATTAGAAAGAGGAGAAATACCTATGAAACATGTTAAGCAAAAAATAATCAGGAAATATGCAGGACTTATTTTAATTGGAGGAACATTACTATTTTCTATATTGGGATATGGATTTTCTTATCTCATATTGTGGCTTTGTAATATGCCGGTGGAGATGATTCAAAGTGTCGCACAGGTGATGGCAGGAATTTCAGGAGTTGTTGCGTATCTGATCATAATAATATATCAATTTAATCTTACGTAGATTTTACACAAACTGTAAATTAGATTTTACTTACTGTTGATAGTATATGATTATAAAATTTGAAAATAAAAGCGTGGGATAAGGTATGGCACTGATATATATTGTAGAAGATGATAAGAATATACAGGAAATAGAGGAGTATGCGTTAAAAAACAGTGGATATGAAGTCTGCTGTTTTGATAATGCAAAGGATTTTCATGAAAGAATGCGAGATATATTACCGAATCTAGTGTTATTAGATATTATGCTTATGGAAGAGGATGGGTTATCTATTTTAAACCGAATGAGAAAACATTCTGCTACCAAGGAAATTCCGGTAATACTTGTGACAGCAAAGGCTTCCGAAATTGACACAGTCAAGGGACTGGATTTAGGAGCAGATGACTATATTACAAAGCCTTTTGGAATTATGGAGCTGGTTTCCAGAGTTAAAGCAGTCTTAAGACGAATAAAGGTTGATGAAGAAACGATTTTAAGTTTTGATAATATTGTATTGAATCAGGACAAACATGTATGTATGGTTCAGAATAGGGACATAGAATTAACTTATAAAGAATATGAATTGTTGCGGCTGTTTCTTTCAAATGTTGGGAGTGTTCTTTCAAGAGATGTGATTATGAATGTAGTGTGGGGGACAGATTTTGCAGGAGAAACAAGGACAGTGGATATGCACATCAAGACACTTCGAAGAAAATTGGGAGAAGCAGGAAATCATATTGTAACAGTGAGAAATGTGGGGTACAAATTAAAATGAAAAAGAAGTTAAGCAGGCGGTTCATGGGAATCGCCATTTTTTCAATCGTGGTAACAACATTAATTATGACAGGGATTTTTTATATTCATTTAAAAACACAGGTTTTTTCAGATTTAAAGGTAATTGCAGAGTTACTATCTGAGAATAAAGAATATGACAAATTGCCGGAAGATACCAGAGTAACAGTTATAGATAATGATGGAGCAGTTATTTTTGATTCCATGGCAGAGGCAGGGATTATGGAAAATCATCTGGATAGACCAGAGGTAAAGGAAGCACTTGCAAAAGGCAGGGGACAGAGTATAAGAAAATCTGATACATTATCAGAAAATATATTTTATTATGCAGTGAAAATGGAGAGTGGACAGGTTTTAAGAGTAGGGAAGAAATCAGCAAGTGTTGCGTGGTTTTTTATTTCTGTCATTCCGATTACTGTGGTTGTGATTCTCATATTAGTGATCATATGTGTGATGGTTTCCCGTTACCTGACATCAGAGATTGTGGCACCGATAGAAAGGATGGTAGAGGATATGGAACATGTTGATGAAAATGAAATTTATGAAGAATTAATTCCATTTACAAAGAAAATACGGTCCCAGCATGAGGAGATTTTGTTTGCTGCCAACATGAGACAGGAATTTACAGCCAATATCTCTCATGAATTAAAAACACCGTTAACTGCTATTTCCGGTTATGCAGAGCTGATGGAGACAGGAGTTGTGAAAGAAACGGATATAAAGCATTTCTCTCATGAGATAGGAAAAAGTTCAGACAGACTTCTTATATTAATTAATGATATTATTAAGTTATCTGAATTAGATGGAGAGAATAATGAAGAATTACTGGAAATTGTGGATTTGGCTGAGGTTACGAGAGGTACTGTAGAAATGTTGTCAATTAATGCAGCAAAAATGAATGTGAAAATATCATATCATGGGTGTAATACAGCCTGGATACGTATTGGGAATGAACTGGCAGAGGAACTGGCATATAATCTGATAGAAAATGCCATTAGATACAATAAACCGGGGGGGATTGTAAAGGTAAGTGTACATGTAGAGAAGAACAAGGTAGCTCTGGTTGTGGCTGACACTGGTATAGGAATCCCTAAGGAGCATCAGGAAAGAATTTTTGAGAGATTTTACAGAGTCGATAAAGGACGGTCAAAGCAACTGGGGGGAACAGGACTAGGTCTTTCTATCGTGAAACATATTTGTAATCTCACAAGAGGAATCATATCATTGGAAAGTAACGCGGGGGAGGGAACAACGATAAAAATAGAGTGGGACGTAGTTGATTGAAACGGTAAGAAGTTATATATCAGATGGCAGTATAAACCTTTCTATTGTAAATAATGTCTGTTTACGCATAATTTACAATAGGGAGGTTTTTCTTTTTACATACATTTCTTACCATATGAGTGAAGCATAAGTGAGATAGGCTTCAAAAATGCTAATGAGTACAGTTAGCATAGTAAGAAAGGAGAAGAAATGAAAAAAGAAACAAAGAAAAAAATCATAGCAGCTGCAATGTCAGGTGTTATGGCATTGGGTATGGGAATTGTACCGGGAGCAACAGCAAAAGCAGCAACAGAGCATTGGAATGACGCATCGGCACAGTGGACACAATATAAGGCAGACTGGTCTGACATCAGTTCTAACTATGAAAATGTGTCATTAACTCCAGGTGTCAATGAGACACAGCTTAATTTTGCATGGTATTCACATACGGAAGAAATACCAAAAGTAAGAATGGCACAAAATAAGGATATGAAGGAGGTCATAGAGTTTGAAGGAAAGCAGACAGATATCGGTCAGACGGTTACCGGATATTTTTCCAATAAGGTAACAGTCAGTGGATTAAAAGAAAACACGGACTACTACTACCAGTTATTGAAAAACGGTGTGTGGACTGATGTGGAAGAGTATCGTACAGGCTCCTTTGAGAATTATTCCATTCTTTATGTAGGAGATCCACAGATTGGAGCATGTACAGGACAGAATGCAGCAGAAGACGGCGTAAAAGTTTCAGAAAGCGGCAGTAATCTGGCAGCGAGAAACGATGCTTTTAACTGGAATAAAGTATTAACAAATGCTACAGCGCAGCATAATGTAAGTTTCATGGTATCAGCAGGAGACCAGGTAAATACAGCAAATAAAGAAGAGGAGTATGCAGGATATTTATCAGCTTCACCATTAACATCATTGCCTGTAGCAACAACAATCGGAAATCATGATTCAAAATCTGCCCAGTATACATATCATTATAACAATCCCAATGTATTTGATAAGAACAGTGCAGAAGATAATCCGTATACTACCGGAGCAACAGCAGCAGGAACAGATTATTATTACACATATGGTTCGGTACTGTTTATTGTAATTGATACAAACAATTATAATTGTGCTACACACGAAAATGTAATCAAGAAGGCAGTGGAACAAAATAAACAGTGTAAGTGGAGAGTGGTAACATTCCATCAGGACATTTATGGTTCAGGATATGATCATTCTGATTCCGATGGAATGGTGCTTAGAACCCAGCTTACCCCATTGTTTGATAAGTATGATATTGACATCGTACTTCAGGGGCATGACCATACATATTCAAGAACATATCAGCTGACATCAGATGGTAAGGAACATAAAACATACAGCAAATCACCGGCAGGTGCAAGTACACCGTCCGATGATCCGGTTAAGGCGGCTTACTTAGAAGATAACAATTGTTACAATATTGTTAGCAAAGATGGAAATATCAATGTGAATCCAGAAGGAACAGTATATTTTGAGGCAAACTCAGCCACAGGTTCCAAGTTTTATAATTTAATTCCAGTACAGCAGGATTATATTGCAGAAAGAAGCCAGACATGGACACCGTCATATTCCGTAATAGATGTATCAGAAAATGCAATTACCGTACAGACTTATGATGCTTCTACGGGTGCAGTCCTTGCCGGTTCAGATTCCTATACCATTGTAAAGGAAGCAGACAAAACAGCGTTAAAAAAAGTTGTGGAAGAGGCAAAAAAACTTTTGAAGGAGACAAAGAAATATACATTTGATTCTTTGGTAAAACTGGATACAGCAGTAAAGAATGCTGAAAAGGTTATTGATGATGTGAAAACTTCTGAAAAGGAAATTTCAGAGGCGGCAGGACAAATTAGTGTAGTCAGGACAGGATTAACTTTGCAGCCTGTGGAGCAGAAGAAAGATGATACAAATCAAGTAATTGGGGAACAGGAAGTTTTAAAGGCACAAAAGGTAACGAAAGCAAAAATTGCAGGTAAGAAAGCCATTAAAGTTTTGTGGAAGAAAAATGCAAAAGCTGCAGGATATGAAATAAAGGTAGCTGCAAACAAGAAGTTTACAAAAAATGTTACAACAGTTTCTGTCAAAAAAGGTACAAAAACTTCTGTGACAATTAAGGGATTAGTCAATGTAAAAAAATACTATGTGAAAATGAGAGCTTATAAGATAGTAAATGGAAAGAAATGCTATGGCGCTTACGGAAAAATAAAAACAGTAAAACGTAAGTAGTGTTGAAAAATTGTTCATCCTCCAAACCAGGGAAAGTGAAATCCCTGGTTTAAGTGATAGAACAAAGAGTTCGCTTGCGAACTCTATCGCGAGGCGTGGGTTCGTAAGAACAATTACACCTCCGCGCCTCTGCGTTCCATAGCGGAGCGTTTTATTATATAGGAAATTCGGAGAAATTTCCTATATAATAAAAAAAGAGATAAAGGAAAGATAATATGCAGAAAAGGATAGATAAAAAAGAAATTCTTAAGGTGGTAATTCTTGTATTAATTATGGTATGTATCAGTATAACAGTGTTTATCATAAATGATTTTGAGAAAGAACCATTGACATCTAATGAAGGTCAAAGTTATGAAAAAGCAAGTGTTGTAGAAATTACAAAGGACAATTTGCAGGAAGATGGAAACAGATATGGAAATCAGGAAATGATTTTAGAGTTAAAAACTGGAGAACATAAGGGGGAAAAAGTAAATGCAACTAGTCCAAGTGGAACATTATTTGGTGCAGACTGTGTGGTAGGCATGAAAGTTATTGCCATTGTTAGTGCTACAGGCGATACGTTAGTAACTACGGTATACAGTCAGGACAGAACATTGCCTATTATTTTATTTGTTCTAATATTGATATTGGCAATATGCCTGATAGGAGGGAAAAAAGGTGCAAAGGCAGTAATAAGTCTGGCATTTACCTTAATAGCCATATTTTTTATTTTGTTTCCACTATTATATCAGGGGGCCTCTCCAGTTATGGTTACTGTAATGATTTCAGCATTGGTCTCTGTTTTTACGATTCTTTTTGTAGGTGGAATAAATAATAAATCTTTTGCTGCGATTGTAGGAACTGTTGCAGGGGTAATTGCTGCAGGGGTCTCAGCGTACATATTTGGAAATGTGGCAGGTATCAGTGGATACAATGTATCTGATATAGAAAATCTAAATTATGTGGCACAATACTGTGACTTGCAGATTGGTGGGTTGTTATTTGCAGGAATTATTATCTCTTCATTGGGAGCAGTTATGGATGTTGGTATGTCCATTGCATCTACCATTCATGAGATTAGCGAAAAGAAGCCGGAAGCTACAGCAAAGGAATTATTTTTATCAGGGATTCATGTAGGAAAGGATATGATGGGTACAATGTCTAATACATTAATATTAGCCTTTGTGGGTGGTTCTATTACAACATTAATGTTGAACTATTCCTATAATCTTTCGGGAAACCAGTTGCTTAATTCTTATAATATAGGAATTGAGATTATGCAGGGCGTAGCAGGAAGTTTAGGTGTGGTCTTAACAGTACCCATTACTGCATTGATTTCGGCGAAAGTATGTAAGAAAACAAAGGGATAGATATTTTTGTCTGCAATGTTATAGCAGGTGTATTTTCAATATTCTATTCCATGCTATCTACTAATTTACATATATTAGCTCTTATTTTGGGTTCTATAGATATGTAATATTTTTCCACTTGTCGCATATTTCCAATGCTTTTACATACATATTTTTTAGGTTAGCAAAAACATATATGTAATATAATTGTAGTAGCCATAAAATTTAAAGATTTTTACATATATATTTTGAAGTTTTTGGTGAAAATATATGTAATTTGTTCCGATTTGAGATGAATTAAAAAACTTTTTACATGCACATTTTAGTAGTTTGACAAAAAGTATATGTAAATTGTTTTTATTTTCTGTGAATTTGATTGTTTAACAAAAAAGAGTATGTTAAGCAATATCCCAAAGTAAAAGGGGCTTTTTTACAGCCCCTTTAAATTTCAAATATCTTTTTATTAAATTTTAAATCTTTTTTATTTAAACTGATGGTTCTGAATTGTCAATCTTGCTCCACTGACATATCCACTAAAAAATAAGTAGCCGGTCATATTAATTGTTCTGTTTCCATATTTTACGTTTTTGTCACCGTTTAATGTCAACTTTGCAGCTGAAATACAGTCTTTGTTCATTTTTCCGCTATCATATAGAGAAAGAGAACGGTTTAATGAACCATTACGAACAGGACCAAACTGGTATGGCTGATAAATAACTCCGCTTAATGAACTTGGAAAACTTTTTGACTTTATGCGGTTCATAATAACAATACCAACAGCTTTTTTTCCGGCAAAACATTCGCCATTTGCTTCACTGTAAATAATAGAAGACATTAATTTTAATTCAGATTTGTTGTATCTGTTTTTTACTTTTATTTTAATATTTGCATAAACAGCTCCAGTTGATTTGGAAGTCAACCGAATCGTAGAAGAACCTTTTTTTAATCCTTTAACTACACCTGTTGATGAAACAGAAGCAACTTTAGGTTTACTTGATGTGATAGTGTAGTTCTTCATTGTGCTTTTTTTAACTTTAAGTACTTTATATAATTTTGTGCTTTTATTTACTTTTATTGATTTGTTTGTAGTTATTGGCTGATTATCAGCTTTTATTGTAAATGTACCCGCTGTACATATAAATAATAATAACATAAAACTAAAAATTTTAATCTTCAAAACGACCTCCGTTTGTTACAAAAATGTTACATTTATCTTACGAATAATGGTTATACCGTAAAAAATGTAATTTGTCAACAGGAAAAATGTAACATGTCAATGTCAAATTCATATAAATATATTTGCAGAGTCGAAAAAACAGTTTCATAAAAGAAAGATATTTACAAAAGAAAAAAACAGAAGTATAATTCCTAGTGAAACAATAGGAATAAAAGGAGGAAACAATATGTATATATATGCGGATAATGCTGCTACAACAAAAATGAGTAAGTCAGCAGTGGAAACTGTTCTGAATATAATGAAGGAGGTATATGGTAATCCTTCCAGTCTGCATAGTGTGGGGCAGAAAGCTAAGGAAATACTTGAAAAAGCAAGAAAGGATGTTGCAGATTGTATTGGAGCAGATTCTAAAGAAGTCTATTTCACTTCTGGTGGATCTGAGTCGGACAATCAGGCAATTATTTCGGCAGCAGAATTTGGTCTCTTAAATAAGAAGAAACATATTGTCTCGACAAAAATAGAGCATCATGCAGTACTTCATACATTAAATAAATTAGAAAAGAAAGGTTTTGAAGTAACTTTATTGGATGTACCTGAAGATGGAATTATCAGATTAGAAGATTTTGTTGATGCAATTCGTGAGGATACGATATTAGCGACAATTATGTTTGCAAATAATGAGATTGGGACAATACAACCTGTTGGAGAAATTGGAAGAATATGTAGAGAAAAGGGAATTATTTTTCATACAGATGCAGTTCAGGCGGCAGGTCATGTAGAGATTGATGTAAAAAAATTAAATATTGATATGCTGTCATTATCAGCCCATAAATTTCATGGACCGAAGGGGGTAGGAGCATTATATGTTAGAAAAAATCTCCCTCTTGCAAATATTATTGAAGGAGGAGCACAGGAGCGGGGAAAGCGTGCAGGTACGGAAAATCTTCCGGGAATCGCAGGTATGGCGGAAACTTTGAAAGAAGCATGTAAAAATTTAGAAGCAAATGCCCGAAAAGAGACAGCGTTGAGGGATAGACTAATTGTGGGGCTGTCTGAAATCAGTCACTCTATGTTAAATGGAGACTGGAAAAACAGATTACCGGGAAATGTGAATTACATCTTTGAGGGAATTGAAGGGGAATCTTTATTGTTGTTGTTAGATTCCAGAGGTATTTCTGCTTCGTCTGGTTCAGCATGTACATCCGGTTCGTTGGAACCTAGCCATGTTCTTCTGGCAATTGGAAGACCTCATGAAGTTGCTCACGGTTCACTAAGGCTGACGATAAGTTCTGAAAATACCATGGAAGAAATGGATTATATTGTGGAGCAGACAAAAGAAGTGGTGGAATATCTTAGAAGCATTTCTCCAATGTGGGAACAGATTATGAAACAAGAAGAGATAAATATTGAATAAGACAATAAATGAGAGGAGTTTTTATGTTATATAGTGATAAAGTAATGGATCATTTTATGAATCCTAGAAATGTAGGAAAACTAGATGATGCAGATGGCATTGGTGAAGTAGGAAATGCCAAGTGTGGAGATATTATGAAAATCTATATTAAGGTAGATAATGAGTTGATATCTGATGTAAAGTTTCAGACATTTGGTTGTGGTTCTGCTATTGCCAGCAGTTCAATGGCAACTGAATTGATTAAAGGAAAGCCGGTGCATCAGGCATTGGAATTGACGAATAAAGCTGTAGTAGAGGCACTTGAGGGACTGCCGGCTCATAAGATACATTGTTCGGTATTAGCAGAAGAAGCTATAAAGTGTGCGATTGAGGATTATCAGATGAAAAAATCGTGTTGATAAAATTATTCAGTTAGGGTAGTATGTTAGTGAAATATGAATAACGGCTATGCCGTAATGAAGGATGAATTTATGAAAGCACTGATTGCAATGAGCGGTGGTGTAGACAGTAGTGTTGCTGCCGTGTTTATGAAAGAAAAAGGATACGAACCTATAGGCGTTACAATGAAACTTTATGATAACGAAGAGGTAAATATGTCTCAGGAAAAGACCTGCTGCTCTTTAAGTGACATAGAAGATGCCAGAAGTATTGCCCATAAGTTTGAGTTTCCGTATTATGTTTTTAATTTCAAAGCACAATTTAGAGAAAAAGTTATGGATAAGTTTGTGAATTGTTACAAATGTGGCATGACACCAAATCCATGTGTAGATTGTAACCGTTATCTGAAATTTAATGAACTTGATCGTCGAGCAAAAGAGTTAGAATGTGACGTGATTGTTACAGGACATTATGCACGAATCAGATTTAACGAAAAAACAAAAAAATATGAGTTATTAAAGGGAGTGGATGATTCAAAAGATCAAAGTTATGTTCTATATTATATGACTCAGGAACAGTTGGCGCATACGATGCTGCCTCTTGGCGAATATACTAAGGAGGAAATTAGAAAGATCGCTGAAAAGTATCAGTTAATTAATGCAGATAAACATGATAGTCAGGATATATGTTTTATTCCTGACGGCAATCATATGCAGTTTATTGAAAATTACACAAATGAAAAAGTTGGAAAGGGTAATTTTTTAGATATTAACGGAAAAGTAATTGGGCAGCATAATGGATATTACCGATATACAGTTGGTCAGAGAAAAGGGATTAATGTAAATCGTGATGGAAAGCATTATGTGTTAGAGATCAGACCGGAAACAAACGAGGTTGTGGTAGGAAGAAACAAAGATTTGTTTTCAATAGAATTAATTGCTTCGGATTTCAATTGGATTTCAGGAGAGATTCCGAAAGAACCTGTCAGAATCAGTGGAAGAACCAGATATCATCAGCCATTGACAGAGGGAGTGGCAGAAGTTTTGGATAATGGTGATGTGAAAATCACATTCGATGAACCTATACGTGCGATTACAAAGGGACAGTCGGTTGTATTATACAGTGGAGAGGTAGTTCTTGGAGGAGGCTGCATTGTAAAAACTGAAATAATGCAATAAGAAATGAAATACATCAAGAGTGCTGAAAATGAACATAAATTGTTCATATTGCAGCACTTTTTTTATATATTATAGAAAAAAGGTTAGGGAGCATGTTTTGGGAAAAATAAAATGGAAAGAATTGTTGATTAGTTTATTAATAAGTTTAGGAACAGGCGTGGTATCGTGGTTACTGACATCAGACAGTATGGAACAGTATCAAACGATATATAAACCACCTTTATCTCCGCCAGGCTGGTTATTTCCAGTTGTATGGACAATACTTTTTATCTTGATGGGAATTGCGTCATATCTTGTTTACATAAGTGATTCTAGTGAAAGAAGTTCAGCACTTCTAGTGTATATTTTTCAACTAGCAGCTAATGTTATCTGGTCAGTGTTATTTTTTAATTTTAATGCTTATCTTCTGGCATTTGCATGGCTTATTGTTCTGTGGTATTTGATTTTTATCACAATCAAGCAGTTTTATTCAATAAACAAACTGGCAGGAAAATTAATGATTCCATATTTATTGTGGGTATCTTTTGCAGGTTATTTGAATTTAGCAATTGCACTTCACTATTTTTAATAAAGTATAAAAATTGTATACTTGTAAATATTAATAGAAAATATTAATTCTAAAGTTTGGGGCTGATATATCTGGGAGGTAATATGAACGAGGATACAATTAAACTGTTAAAGGAATGTAATTCTGGTTGTAAAATGGCAATTGGAAGCATGGAACAAGTTGAAGAAAAACTACATGATGCTCAGATGAAAAATATCATTGAAGAATATAAAGACAAACATAAGCAGATTAATGCAAGAACAGTACATTTATTACAGGATGCCGGAGAAAGGGGAAAGGAACCTGGCTTAATGGCAAGTTTTATGTCTCATTTAACTACTGAGATGAAAATGACCTTTATGGGAGATAATCATCAGGCGGCGAAGTTGATGATGGATGGATGTAATATGGGGATTCAGTCTATTTGTGAATATGAAAATAATTATAGTAATGCCTCGGATGAGGCAAAAAGGATAGCACATGAGTTGGTGAAAACCGAAAAAGAGTTTATGGGACATATGGAAAAGTTTTTATAAATATAGCTTATAGGAAAAAGAAACATGAAAAAAGTTTTTCATGTTTCTTTTATTATAAAAAATGCATTTTTAGTAGCATTACATTATAAAAGTATGTAAAATAATAATGTTATTTATTTTTTAGAATCATAAAAACCTATTGCAAAGATAGGAAAAAGATGGTATTATTCTTAATGTGATTAAAACCTACTAAATAAATAGGAATTTAAAAAGAGACATCTTATAGGAGGTATATAGAAATGGCAAATATTAAAAAAAGTGCATCAGAATTAATTGGAAAAACCCCTCTATTGGAAGTGAGAAATTATCAGAGAAATGTAGATGCGATGGAGGCGGAGATTTTAGTAAAGTTGGAATATTTTAATCCGGCAGGAAGTGTAAAGGATAGAGTAGCATTTCAAATGATTCAGGACTTAGAAGAAAGTGGACAGATTACACCAGGAGCAACATTGATTGAACCGACATCTGGAAATACAGGAATCGGTATTGCGGCAGTTGCGGCAGCAAAAGGTTATAAAGTAGTCATTACCATTCCTGAGACAATGAGCGTTGAGCGAAGAAATATCATCAGAGCATATGGAGCAGAAATTGTTTTGACAGAAGGTTCGAAAGGAATGAAGGGTGCTATTGCTAAGGCGGAGGAAATTAAGAACGAGACACCAGGGGCTGTAATTCTTGGACAGTTTACAAATCCATCGAATCCGAAAGTACATAAGTTAACAACAGGTCCGGAAATCTGGGAAGATACAGATGGAGAGATTGATATTTTTGTGGCAGGTGTAGGAACTGGTGGAACAATTACTGGTGTTGGAGAGTATCTAAAGACAAAAAATCCTGCTATAAGAATAGTGGCAGTAGAGCCAGAGGACAGTCCGGTACTGTCAGAAGGAAGAGCGGGAGCACATAAGATTCAGGGAATTGGTGCCGGATTTGTTCCAGATATACTTGATACAGAAGTTTATGACGAAATTATACGAGTAGCAAATGATGATGCTTTTGAAGCAGGAAAGGCGATTGCGAAAACAGAGGGTGTTCTCGTTGGAATTTCATCAGGTGCAGCTTTATTTGCAGCAAAGGAACTCGCAAGGAGACCGGAGAACAAAGGAAAGATAATTGTTGCATTGCTTCCGGATTCAGGAGACAGATATTATAGCACGCCTCTTTTCTAGTAGGTTATTAATGGTAATAAAGTGAGAAAGAAAAAATAGGAGAATAGGAAAATGAGTGAGAGAAATTATAAATTTGAAACATTACAGTTACACGTAGGACAGGAAAATCCGGATCCGGCAACAGATTCCAGAGCAGTTCCAATATATCAGACAACATCTTATGTATTTAAAAATTCTGCACATGCGGCAGCAAGATTTGGATTGGAGGATTCAGGAAATATATATGGAAGATTGACCAATTCTACACAGGGAGTTTTTGAGGACAGAATTGCAAAATTGGAAGGCGGTGTGGCAGGTCTTGCAGTAGCATCTGGAGCAGCAGCCATTGCTTACACAATACAGGCACTGGCAAGTGCAGGGGAGCATATTGTAGCCCAGAAAACTATTTATGGTGGGACATCAAACCTGTTGGCACATACATTGACAAATTATGGGATTCATACTACATTTGTAGATGCCCATAATCTAGAGCAAGTCGAGGGAGCGATTCAGGAAAATACAAAGGCGGTTTATTTAGAAACTTTAGGAAATCCAAACAGTGATATTCCGGATATTGATGCGATTGCAGAGATTGCACACAAGCATGGACTTCCGGTAGTAGTAGACAATACTTTTGGGACGCCGTATTTAATCAGGCCGATTGAACACGGTGCCGATATTGTAGTACATTCGGCAACGAAGTTTATTGGTGGTCATGGAACATCTCTTGGTGGCATCGTCGTAGATGGAGGTACATTTGACTGGGCGGCTTCAGGAAAGTATCCTGGAATTTCAGAACCAAATCCAAGTTACCATGGTGTGAAATTTACAGAGGCAGCAGGACCGGCAGCATTTGTAACGTATATCAGGGCGATTCTCTTAAGAGATACAGGAGCGGCTATTTCACCGTTTAATGCATTCCTGTTATTACAGGGAACAGAAACATTATCCCTTCGTATTGACAGGCACAATGAGAATACAAAGAAAGTGGTAAAATATTTATCGAGCCACCCATTGGTAGAGAAGGTGAATCATCCATCGTTACCAGAACACCCAAATCATGCATTGTACGAGAAATATTTTCCTAATGGAGGAGCAAGTATCTTCACATTTAACATTAAGGGGGGACAGGAAGAAGCACACAAGTTTATTGATAATTTGCAGTTGTTCTCGTTATTAGCAAATGTAGCAGATTCCAAATCTCTGGTAATTCATCCGGCAACAACGACACACAGCCAATGTACAGAGGAGGAGTTACTAGAACAGGATATTAAACCAAATACAATCAGGCTTTCTATTGGAACGGAGAATATTGATGATATTCTTGAAGATTTGGAAGAGGCATTTAAGGCGGTAGAAGCATAAAAAATTTAAAAAGAAATCCCCAGAGTTTCAGCTTTGAGGATTTTTTGATATAATGGAGAAAAAGTTAAAAGTTGTGTTACTATATTAGAGGGTGATACAACGGATAGATTTTAATAGGAGGAACTATGATTAAGTTAGTACAATACCCAAAATGCAGTACCTGTAAAAAAGCAGTAAAGTTTTTGCAGGATAACAATGTAGAATTTGAAAGCAGAGACATAAAGGAAAATAATCCAAGCACAGAAGAATTGAAGGAGTGGCATCAGATGAGTGGACTACCGTTAAAGAGATTCTTTAATACCAGTGGATTGAAGTATAAAGAATTGGGATTAAAGGATAAACTTGCTGGAATGAGTGAAGAAGAACAGTATCAATTATTGGCAACAGATGGTATGTTAGTGAAAAGACCAATACTAATCGGAGAAGATTTTGTATTAGTTGCATTTAAAGAAGCAGAGTGGAGAGAGAAAATATAATATATAAAAGAGAACTGTATGGTTTATAAAACCATACAGTTTCTTTTATCTAATTCCGATCTGGAAACATAAACAATCTGCTCATCGGTGCTGTCAAGTGCCCATTTTACTAGATGGATACAACCGTCATATATTTCGATGCAGGTAATCCCGAAGGGAGATACGCAACTCCCGGTATTATAATATGGAGAGTTGTCTGTACCCATCATAGGATGGTGTGTATGCCCGGTGATTAAAATATGCTGATTTTGTTTTGCCCAGTTTGTTAATTTTTTTTCAGTTGAGTTTTTTCTTTTATTATTTTTTGCAGCACTAGTAGGGTCAGGAATACCTAAAGATTCCAACGGTTTCCAGATATATCTTACAAGAAAACGGGATAAATGCCATAAAGTACTGTTTAGAAAATCAGCCTGATGGCCATGTGTAAGATAAATATTATTTTGGTTTTTACTTTCCAAAATGATACTAGGATAAAATGTTATGTTGGGGAAAAGTTCTTTCGTACACATATTATTGTCGCAATAATAGGAACAAAAATACGAGTCTGTATATCTGGAATATTTTTTTACAATATCATGGTTTCCATAGACACTATGAAATCTGTTTTGTCTATAAAATTTCGAAAGAACATCAAAGGTATGTTGATGCATGTCTTTGATGGAATTCATATTTCGGTTTTCCCACAGTTCATCTCCATCTCCAAGTTCGATGTAAGTAAAATCCCTATGAAAATAATAATTTAGGGCTGCAATATAAATAAACTCATTTTTTGTAAAATTGTCATTTGCCTTTCCGACTCCTCTGTGGCAGTCACTGAAAATAACATATCGACTCTGCATGTGTAGAGGGAGCCTTAGTGCTCCCTCAAAAGCATTATTTATTCTAGAATGATATCCCATAAACGTCCCTCATAATTAAGAATATTAATGTTTTTTGCATTTTTTTCTACAGCATTTTTCTTCACATTTATATTCCGGATAACATTTTTTCTTACAATGTTTTTTTCTGCAACATTTTCTTTTACGATGCTTTTGCTTACGGCTTTTTTTGAAGCGGAATAAATGTCTGAAACATGCAGGAAGGAAAAAGTAAAGATATAAAATCTTGTCTACAGTACAAGTAAATGGTCTTGTTACAAAATTAAACAGTTTACAGAAAATACGATCCTGCCAGAGAGAAAATGCCGCTAAAAAACGATGGAAGTACCTTGGCTGTCTGCTGTGGGGAATACCAAACATAAATGTTACTGAATCATCACATACATATAAATCGCAGTCGCTATATGCCATACGTGTTATACTTGCCATAAATGATTCAAGCATTTCCCGGTTTTCGAAATCAATTGTAATCTGCATTGTAAGGTCCTCAGGATTGCAGTAGGAGCCTACGCGAAAACCAGTAAGCCACCAATGTTTTTTTGTAAGTGAAAAAAGTTTTTGCCCTTTATAATTCAGTACCATGGAAAGAGGCAGCATTTCACTGTCGGGTACACCATAAAAGATTGTTTTACTGAAATCTTTCGGAGGGACAATTTTATCAGCTCTGTATATGCCAATCTCTCCGCCGATATTTATTCCATATTGTCCTTTCCAAAACTCAAGTAGCCATGTTTTTTCGTTATAATAGAAGTATACTTTTTCACAATCAAATACCATATTAAAATGAAGAGCTGCATGGTCATATTTGGACATATAACCAAATTTTTTCTGCCATGCATTGCGAAGTGATGTTACGATATCGCTCTCAGGCAGATAACAAAAACCAAATGGCTCTAATAAATCATTTAATAAATGAACCTTTTGGCAGTAGTCCATATTACATATTTTCTTTATGATTTTTTTTCTTTTGTAAAAACAAAAAATGGAAAATAAAATACAAATTATTATAAGAATTCCAAAAAGTATATACATATTAACCTCTCATATGTGTTTGATATAGTATATGAAGAAAAAGGAGAATGTGTTATACTTTAAAAAGGAAAAACACGTATCAAGGTGTCATATGACGTTTAAAAAACTTTCTTTGTTGAAGATAGTAAATAATATATCGAATTAAGCAAGGAGACAGATTATGAAGAAAGAAGAAAAGACAAATGTAATGCGGGTCTTAGACAGCAAAAAGATAAGTTATAAAAAATATAATTATCTATCTACAGGAGCGATTAGCGGAACAGAGGTTGCAGAGGCATTGGGTGAAAATCCCGACATGGTTTTTAAGACATTGGTAACTGTAGCAAAATCAAAGAATTATTATGTTTTTATGGTTCCGGTTGAAAAGGAACTGGACTTGAAGAAAGCAGCCAGCGTGGTGGGGGAAAAGAAAATAGAAATGCTCAAATCAAAGGATTTATTACCCATAACAGGATATGTGCATGGCGGATGTTCTCCTATTGGAATGAAAAAGTTTTTTAAAACAATAGTAGATAAAAGTGCAGAGCAGTTTGAGACCATTATGTTTAGTGGTGGAAAAATAGGATATCAGGTGGAAGTGGCATTGGAAGATTTAAAAAAGGTAATCCGGTTGGAATTAAAAGATATAGCAGTGGAATTATAACCTTTGAAAAATGTGCAGTAAAGGTTATGATGTAGAAGTAAGAGTAAGGAGAAGATAACATGAGAAGAAGTGACAGAGAAATTACAGATAAAAAAGAAATGATAGAAATAATAAAGAAATGCGATGTTTGCAGAATTGTTTTAAATGATGAAGATTACCCATATATTGTTCCATTAAATTTTGGAATGGATATACAGGATGAAGGCATTGTGTTTTATTTTCATGGGGCGACAGAAGGCAAAAAATATGATTTGATTAGAAAAAATAATAAAGCAACATTTGAAATGGACTGTTCTCATCAACTGGTTATGGATGATAAAAAAATGAGTTGTACTATGAAATATGAGAGTATCATAGGACGTGGACATATTGAAATTGTCTCAGAAGAAGAAAAGATGAAGGGATTGGAAATTCTAATGAAGCAGTATCATCAGGAAGACTTTCAGTTTGGTACGGCAATTGTTCCAAATACAAATGTATTTAAATTGACTGTTGAAGAAATGACAGGAAAAAGGCGATAAAAGGTAGAAAAGTTCTTGGTATTCTAAAAATAATTGGAAGACCATGAACTTTTTTTATGACATGCAACACTTTTATGCTCTACAGACACTATATAAATGTAAGGATAATACATAACAAGAGGTACCAATATGAATTACAAAGAGAAAGATGTTAAAAATGCAATGCATAATAACAAAATTGCATTTGAAAATTTGTATCGCGATATCAATACGGATTTGTACAAAATGGCTTTGTATGTGCTGGGAAACAGTCAAATTGCCGAAGAAGTGGTTAGTGACACGGTACTTGATGCTCTGACTGGCATAACAAAGTTAAAAGATGAGACTAGGTTTGAGGCATGGATACTTAAAATGCTGACCAATAAGTGCAAAAGGCGAATGAAAGAAAATTATAATAAATTTTCTGTATTTAACCCTAATGCACAGGATTTTGATGATAGTCTGAATGAACAACTATGTCAGGAAAAGGATATAGATGTAAAAACGGATATACAGATAGCACTATCGAAATTGCAGCCAAAAGACAGAATGATTGTTACATTATGTGTGGTGGAAGGCTACAAAAGCCGTGAAGTGGCTGCCGTTTTGTCTATGAAACCCACTACGGTAAGAAGCAGGCTCAATCGAAGTCTGGCAAAGATGAGAGGATATCTGGAGGTAAAAGAATGAGTAAAAGATTTGAAGATATTGATAATGAAAATTTGAAGGTTGCAGAAATGATACGACAGGATAGCACAAAAATAGAAAATTGTGCTGTTGATGAAGAGGTGGTTGCACAAATTAGAAGTTATGAAAAAACAAAGTGGAATGTTTATAAAGTTATATCCGCAGTGGCAGCATGCGCTGTATTATGTATGACGATATTTGCATGGAAAAATATTAACTTACAGACAGGCAATCATCAGAAAAATAATAATATAGAAAAAACGATGATAAGTCTTCATTCAGACAAAAACGTGAAACTGGCAAGAAATTATTCTGAAATTGATAAAAAGATAGACGAAATAATTGACCGGGAACATCAGTTTTTTTTAGCAGAAGGAGAAATGATTAAGAAATCACAAGGAGTTTCAAGCAGTCTGGAAGCTGTAGCTGATACATTAAAGAAAGAATATTCCCAGACAAATAAACAGACAGAAAATGTAGATGAAGCAGATATCGTAAAAACAGATGGCAAATATATTTATACACTTTCTTCCCGAATGGATAATCAGGGGAAAAAGATAGGGGACTATGATGTGTGTTGGATAGGAAGTAGATATAAACTTACGATAACAGCAGTTGATGGGAAACGAATGGAAAAAGTATCTTCAGTTTATATAGAGAGCAAAGAGATAAACGTTTTCGGTCATCTTGAAATGTATATTTCTGGTGACGTATTGGTACTTACTGGAGAGTATTTAAAAAACAAGAAAGAGTCAGAAATGAGTACCTGTATTTTTGTTTATGATATTTCTGATAGAAAACAGATTAAGTTAAAAGATATAAATGTGCAGGATGGATCTTATAGTAACTCCCGATTGTCAGACGGATATTTATATACAATTTCTAATTATGATTTTTACAATTATAAGGAAAAGGAGTGTGTTCCGAAAATAAATGGAAACAAAATGGATTATGAATGTGTTTATCTTCCAAAAAAAATAGAAAATAAGTGGCCAGAATATACGGTTATAACAGCGTTGGATATTCATAACAGTAATGATTTTACAAGCGAGATTTCTATTTTGGGTGGAGTAAATAATATTTATGTAAGCCAAAATAATATATATTTATTAAATGTATATTGCGATACGAAAGATATAACGAATACACAAAAGGGGAAACAAATTATTGAAAGCCAAAAAGATAAAAAAAATTATAAGATTGAAAAATCATGTGATTATACTAAAATAATGAAATACAGCTATAAAGATGGTAAGATAAATTATGTGGCGGCTGCGAATTTGCCGGGCTGGATAGATGATCAGTTCTCTTTAGATGAAAAGGACGGTTACCTTAGAATGGTTACACATATTAATAATATTACATCAACAAATTTGTACCGGACATATTATGATGCAAAAAATAAGAAAAAGGAAAGAGAATTGGTAGAGACCTTGGACAATGAGGAGATTGAATCATGGAATAATGTTTATGTTTTAGCAAGCAATTTAGAAAAGGTTGCATCTATTAAAGGATTGGCAAAAAATGAAGAGATATACTCGGTAAGATTTTTAGGAGACTACGGATATTTTGTATCATTTGAAAATACAGACCCATTGTTTACAATTGATTTTTCAGATATGAAACATCCTAAGGTGGTAGGGGAATTAAAGATGCCGGGATTTTCAGATTATCTTCAATTTTATAGAGATGATTTATTATTTGGCATTGGACAGAATGGTGATGATAAGGGCAATCTATCAGGATTAAAACTTGATATGTATGATGTAGAGAAAGGAAAAGCTAAACTAAAATCTAAATTGGTTTTGAAGGAGTATGATTATTCAGAAGCGTTTTATAATTACAAATCTATACTTATTGACAGCAAAAAAGAACTGATAGGATTTTATGCAGAAAGAAATAGTGATTCTTATGTGACGGACTATCTGCTATATACGTATAAGAATAATCAATTTAAAAAAGTATTTAAATTTTCAATAGGTAAGTATGTAGAAAACTTACGTGGCATATATATCGGTGACTATTTCTATATTGTAAATCCGGAAAGAAAAATTTATGCTGTTGATTTGTTGAATTATAAAAAAGTATCAGAAGTTAAAATAAGATAGTAAATAATTATTAATGATGAAATAAAAGAGTGAGTTGAATGTATTATCTTTCAGCTCGCTCTTCTGATTTTTGGTAATTGAGAAATCTATTGCATAGAATGTAGCATTTAAGTAAATAATTGTAATAAATATTTATTGGAGGTGTTTTATGGCAGTAGAATTTAAAAATAGTGAAACAAAAGATAATCTTATGAGAGCATTCGCAGGAGAGAGTCAGGCAAGAAACAGATATACATTTGCGGCAGAGCAGGCAAATCGTGAAAAACAGCAGGCAATTGCAAAGCTATTTATATATACGGCAAATCAGGAAAAAGAACATGCACAAATTTTCTATAACTTCTTGAAAGATATGGGGGGAGAAACAATTCACGTTGATGGTGGTTATCCTGTGGATATTACAGAGAATTTAGCGGAGCTTTTACGAATGGCACAGCATAATGAATATGAAGAACATGATGATGTATATAAAAATTTTGGTGATAAAGCAAAAGAAGAAGGCTTCTTAAACGTAGCAAATGCATTTCATATGATTGCAAAAATTGAAAAAATGCATGGAGATAGATTTGGAAGATTTGCAGAATGGCTGGAACAAAATAAACTGCATATATCTGATGTAAAAACAGGATGGATATGTTTAAACTGTGGACATGTTTATGAAGGACAGGCTGCACCAGAACAGTGTCCGGTTTGTCAGCATGACAAAGGTTATTTTATCAGGTTAGAACTGTCACCGTTTACAGAATAAGAAAAAAATGTTTGCACAAAATCAAAAATGTGCTAAACTAATTTAGGAACTTATTAGGAGAAAATTAATGTAAAAAAATTAACCTATAAGTAAATATTTCGATAGGGTAAAATGGCTTATTGGATTATCAGGAGACAAAAGAATGGAAATTTTTTATTTTAATATAACACCACTTAGAAATAAAAATATTTTTGCTGAAAAACTTAAGGAAGTCAGTTTTGAACGCTTGGCAAAAATAGAACGCTTAAAAAAACAGGATGATAAATTCAGATGCTTAGGAGCAGGACTTCTAATCAATTATATTAAAAATAGATTTGATATTGATGATGACATTATGATTGCGAAGAATGGAAAACCTCATTTCACAAAAGAAAAGAGGTCATTTAATATTTCTCATTCTGGTAATTATGTTGTCATTGCTGTATCTGATTATAATATTGGTATTGATATACAACGAATGGAGAAAAGTAATTCTTTGATAGCTGAGAGGAATTTCTGTGCTAGTGAGTGTGCTTATATCAATGAAAATGACAATCAGGAAATTAAACGTCAGAGATTTCATGAAATTTGGACAATAAAAGAAGCTTATTTGAAGAATATAGGTATTGGTTTAAGAAAGCCGCTAAATTCATTTGAAATTGATTTGAGTGGAGATAATCCTAAGATTATTGATAATCCGGGATATGCGATACTTCAGATGAAACTGGATAATCTTTATATTATGGCAGTATGTGCAGATGTTCGCGATAAGGAGTTTCTGATTCAGGAAGTAGAATTGTAGGATAATAAAATGTTATATAGAAAAAGGGGTACTGTAATCAATTAATACGAAGTTACAGTAGCCCTTTTATTTATAAACAAAATTTATTTGCTCCATCGTCCTGAAGCACCACAAGGAAGAATTAGTCCGTTGGAAGTTACAGGAAGACCAATTTCTTGTGCGTCTACGTTACCACCAAACTTTGGAACAAGCGAAGTGCTTATCATGTAGTTGAGTACTGCTGGCTGTAGTCCTGTGGTGTAAGAATTAATTAAAAAGAATAGTGGATTATCACTTAAAATGTTCGTGCATAATTCTACGAAAGGGAAAATACTTTCTTCGATTTTCCATGTTTCTCCCTTTGGACCTCGTCCATAAGATGGCGGGTCCATAATAATTCCGTCGTATTTATTTCCTCGTCTGATTTCACGCTCCACAAATTTTACACAATCATCCACTAACCATCTTACCGGTTTGTCTGCTAAGCCTGAGGAGACAGCATTTTCCTTTGCCCAGGTAACCATACCCTTGGAAGCATCTACGTGAGTAACGTGAGCACCGGCATCCAATGCGGCAAGAGTTGCACCGCCAGTGTATGCAAAAAGATTTAATACTTTAATGGGTCTTCCGGCATTTTTGATTTTCTCAGAGAACCAATCCCAGTTGGTAGCCTGTTCAGGAAAAAGCCCTGTGTGCTTGAAACTAAAAGGCTTAAGATTAAAAGTTAAATTCTTATAACCTATAGTCCATTGTTCTGGAAGGTTAAAGAACTGCCATTGTCCTCCGCCTTTGTTGCTTCTGTGATAATGTCCGTTATGTTTGTGCCATCCTTTATTTTTCTTTGGGGTATTCCAAATTACCTGTGGGTCCGGGCGGACCAGCAAGTAATCTCCCCATCGTTCTAATTTCTCTCCTGTTGAAGTATCAATAACTTCATAATCTTTCCAATTATCTGCAATCCACATTTGTCTGTTTCCTTTAAAAATTTTATTGTTTTTTTGAATCTCGGATAAGTGTAAAATGTTTTTTCACCGTTTAGAGATAGGTTCTCTTTTTAGATTCTGTTTCATATTTTAACATAATAAATAAAAAGACACAAATAAGAGGAAAAGAATGGTATTATTTAAAAAAAATATGTATAATATTTATAAAAATTAAAGAAAAAAGGAGGAATTTACAATGGCAAACAAATATGAAGGAACAAAAACAGAAAAAAATTTGGAGGCGGCATTTGCTGGAGAATCACAGGCAAGAAATAAATATACATACTTTGCTTCTGTAGCTAAGAAAGAAGGATATGAACAGATATCTTCTCTATTTCTGGATACAGCAAATAATGAAAAAGAACATGCAAAGATGTGGTTTAAAGAATTAAATGGTATTGGTGATACAACACAGAATCTTGCAGCTGCAGCAGAAGGTGAAAACTATGAATGGACAGATATGTATGAAGGTTTTGCCAAGACTGCTGAAGAAGAAGGTTTTCCGGAACTTGCAGAGAAGTTTCGTTTGGTAGCAGCGATTGAAAAGCACCATGAAGAAAGATATCGTGCGTTACTGAAAAATGTAGAAACAAAAGCAGTATTCGAAAAGAGCGAAGTGAAGGTTTGGGAATGTAGGAATTGTGGACATATTGTTGTTGGAACAAATGCACCTGAGATTTGTCCGACATGCGCTCATCCACAAAGTTATTTTGAAGTACATGCTGAAAATTATTAAAATCTGGAAAATATAATTAATAAAAACAGCGTTGGTCATTTTGATTAACGCTGTTCTTATGTTATAATACTCGACAGGTGAATGTCATAAAAGACAAAACAGATATTTATTAATAGTGGAGAAAAGAAAATGAGTTTACATATGAAAAAAATAACTGCGGATTTTGAAGAAATAGATAAATGGCAAAAGATAAATAATAATGCGTTTCCGAAAGAGGAACGTATGGATATAGAACAGATCATTCAATTAATTGATGAAAAAATATTTGAAGTCTGGGCATTTTATGATAAAGAACAATTTGTAGGTTATTGTGCGATGCTAACCGACGAAAACACTGCATATATTTTCTTTTTGGCAATTGACAGTGAGAAACGGTCCATGGGGTATGGAGGACAGGGATTATCTTTGATAAAAAAACAATATGCTGATTGTCAGGTGGTAGTGGATTTAGAGGCAATCGAAGAAGAGGCATCTAATATTGCTCAGAGAAAAGCAAGACGGAAATTTTATTTAAGAAATGGATTTCATGAAACTTTATATTATTTAAAGTATAGAGGAATGGATATGGAAGTGTTGTGTGCTGATGAGAAATTTAATAAGGATATTTTTCAGCATCTGTTAGACAATGTGTCAATTGAGAATGAAAATTATGTACTTTTTAAAAAGTAAAGGAAGGGATGACATATGTATATTAGGAAAGCAGAAAAAAAGGATATTCCACAGATAGAGACATTATTATATCAGGTGGCAAAAGTACATTCTGATGGACGTCCGGACTTGTTTCAGGCAGGTACAAAAAAATATACTTCAGAGGAATTGAATGAATTATTAGAGGACTATAACCGCCCGATATATGTTGCTGAGGAAGAGGAAAAAATAATAGGTTATGCATTTTGCATATTTCAGGAAAATCATTCAAATTTATTAACGCATATAAAAACTTTGTACATAGATGATTTATGCGTTTTAGAAGGTATACGGGGAAAAGGAGTTGGAACGAAACTTTATCAGCATGTTTTGAAGATTGCAAAACAAAGTGGCTGTTATAATGTAACTTTAAACGTGTGGGCATGCAACGAGGAAGCGAAAGCTTTCTATGAAAAATGCGGACTTCATGTACAAAAGATAGGTATGGAAAAAATATTATAATTAGGAGAAAATACGATGTCTAACATCATAGAAATCAAAGATTTTAAAGCACCAGAGTTAGATGTATATGCCAGATTGACAGAAAATCAATTATTGAACAGGCATGAGCCTGAGAAGGGAATGTTTATTGCGGAAAGTCCTTTGGTTATTGAGCGGGCGCTTGATTCAGGTTGTGTTCCGATATCCTTTTTAGTAGAGAAAAGGCATATAGAAACGCAGGCAAAACATTTGATAGAACGTTGTGGCAGTATACCGGTATACACAGCAGAGTTTGATGTATTAACGAAACTTACAGGTTTTCAGCTGACCAGAGGAATGCTTTGTGCGATGTATCGCCCACGATTACTTTCTGTAGAGGAAGTATGTAGGGAGACACGTAGAATTGCAGTTTTAGAAAATGTAGTGAATCCGACAAATGTTGGAGCGATTTTTCGTTCAGCAGCAGCACTGAATATTGATGCAGTTTTGTTGACGCAGGCTTGCAGCAATCCATTGTATCGCCGTGCAATCAGAGTGAGTATGGGGACTGTATTCCAAATTCCGTGGACTTTTTTAGATGAGGAAGAAACAGAGTACATAGAACAGTTACGATGTTTGGGATTTAAAACAGCAGCAATGGCATTAGATGAAAATTCATTAAGTATTGATAATAAAGCGTTGAAGGCTGAGGAACGTCTGGCGATAATTCTTGGGACAGAAGGAGAGGGACTGGATAAAAATACAATTGAGAATTGTGATTATACAGTATGTATTCCGATGTCTCATGGAGTAGATTCGTTAAATGTGGCAGCAGCCAGTGCAGTTGCTTTTTGGCAACTGGGTAATAGATAATAATTAAGAAAGGATAAGTATAGAAATTATTCGAAAGGAGTAATTATTATACGCAAAAGAAAGAATGAAAAGAGAGGGATTTAAGTCGAGATTAGGATTTATTCTGGTGAGTGCAGGTTGTGCAATCGGAATAGGCAATGTTTGGAGATTTCCGTATGTGGCAGGAGAAAATGGTGGTGGAATATTTGTTTTATTGTACCTTGTATTTTTGTTGTGTATGGGAGTTCCGGTTTTGACAATGGAACTTGCTATTGGACGGGCAAGTAAAAAGAGTGTTGTTTTAGGGTATAAAGCATTGGAAAAACCAAAACACAAGTGGCATATTCATGGGTGGTTCTGTATTTTAGGCTGTTACTTGCTGATGATGTATTATACAACAGTTTCCGGCTGGATGGTGGGATATTTCTTTAAATTTACAACAGGAACATTTAAAGAAAATATGAGCAATGAGTCTATTGGGAATGTGTTCTCAGAACTTTTATCCTCCCCAGTGGAGATGGGAATCTGGATGGTTCTGACAGTAGTGTTGGGGTTTTTTGTCTGTTCTAAAGGATTACAAAGTGGTGTTGAAAAAATCAGCAAGTTTATGATGTCAGCACTGCTTGTATTAATTGTTGTTTTGGCAGTACATAGTATTGTGCTTCCGGGAGCATCGAAAGGTTTGGGATTTTATTTGATTCCAAGTATGGATAAAGTAAAAGAAATCGGTTTTGGCAATGTTGTCACAGCAGCTATGAATCAGGCATTTTTTACACTAAGCTTAGGTATCGCTGCTATGGAGATATTTGGAAGTTATATGAGCAGAGATAATTCGTTGCCGGGAGAAGCATTGCGCATTAGTGCGTTGGATACATTTGTGGCAATTATGTCAGGATTAATAATCTTTCCGGCATGTTTTTCTTATGGGGTTCAGCCGGATTAGGGACCGTCCCTTATTTTTGTCACATTACCGAATGTATTTGTAAATATGTCGGGAGGAAGAGTCTGGGGAACATTATTCTTCCTGTTTATGACATTTGCAAGCTTTTCTACAATTGTTGCTGTTTTTGAAAATATTATCTCTTTCTGTATAGATATGTTTCACTGGGGACGCAAAAAGGCAGTATTAATTAATGGAATTATTGTTTTAATTGCTAGTATGCCATGTGTACTTGGTTATAATGTATGGAAGAGTCTGCATCTGATAGGCGGAAGAGATGTTTTAGACAGTGAGGATTTTCTTGTAAGTAATCTGTTACTTCCAATTGGTTCGTTGATTTTCCTGATTTTCTGTACGACAAAGTTTGGATGGGGATTTGATAAATACTATGAAGAATGTAATACAGGAAGAGGAATACGTTTTGCTAAATGGCTGAAACCATATTTTCAATTTGTTTTACCAATCTTGATTTTAATTATTATTATACAAGGACTCATCTAAAAACTATTAAAATTTTTTTGTATTTGTGCTATGATAGAAATCGTGTGAAAAAAGGAAAACAAATTGTCGTATTTGGAGTTCCTACAATATAAATAATGAGAGTAAGGAGAAAGAAAATGAGTACACGTATTGGAATTTTAGGTTATGGAAATTTAGGACGTGGTGTGGAATGTGCGATTAAACAGAATGATGATATGGAACTGGTTGCAGTATTTACACGTAGAGAACCATCTACTGTTTCTATTCTTACAGAAACAGCAGCAGTATGTAAGGTAGAAGAAGCAGCAGATTGGAAGGACAAAATTGATGTTATGATTTTATGTGGTGGCAGCGCTACAGATTTACCAGAGCAGACTCCGGAGTTTGCACAGTATTTTAATGTGATAGATAGTTTTGATACTCATGCAAGAATTCCAGAGCATTTTGCAAATGTTGATAAAGTGGCAAAAGAAAATGGAACAGTTGGGATTATTTCTGTAGGATGGGATCCAGGAATGTTTTCACTGAACCGTTTGTATGCTAACGCAATTTTACCAGAGGGAAATGATTATACATTCTGGGGAAAAGGTGTAAGTCAGGGACATTCTGATGCAATCCGCCGTATTGAAGGTGTAAAGAATGCTAAGCAGTATACTATTCCTGTAGATAGCGCTCTCGATGCAGTGCGTGAAGGAACGAATCCGGAACTTACTACGAGACAAAAGCATACAAGAGAATGTTTTGTTGTTTTAGAGGATGGAGCAGATGCAGCAAAGGTAGAAGAAGAGATTAAGACAATGCCAAACTACTTTGCTGATTATGATACAACAGTACATTTCATTAGTGAGGAAGAACTGATGGAAAATCATAGTGGAATTCCTCATGGTGGATTTGTACTTAGAAGTGGTGTGACCGGTTGGAATAAAGAAAATAAACATCTGATTGAATATAGTCTCAAATTGGATTCAAATCCTGAGTTTACATCCAGTGTGTTAGTCGCTTATGCACGAGCAGCACATAAGCTGAGCCAGGAAGGTCAAAGTGGATGCAAGACGGTATTTGATATTGCACCAGCTTATCTCAGTGCTAAGAGTGGGGCAGAATTGAGAAAAGAAATGTTATAGTATGTAATTTTAAATATTGGTTTGAAAGTCATAAATAACTTTTAAACCAATATTTTTTGTATAAAAAAGTTCCCCAATATATAATAATGAAAAGAGAATTAAAAATAAAAGGTAGATCCGATAGGAAGAGGAAAATGTACTATACTTATATATTAAGATGTGAAGATAATACTCTTTATACTGGAATCACAACAGATTTAAACAGAAGAATCGAAGAACATAAATCTCGGGGTGAAAAAAGTGCAAAGTATACAAGAACACATAAAGTGACAGGATTGGAAATAGCATGGAAGTCTGAGAACAGAGTTCTGGCAAGTAGGTTGGAGTATTATATAAAGAAATTGCCCAAACAACAGAAAGAACAATTGATTGTTACAAATGATTTAGAAAAAATATTTGGAAATAAAATAGAGATAACAGTCTATTCAAAAATATGAGTTTCTTCTATAATAAATAAGAAATAAATAACAATTTCTGTATTTGACTTCGAAAAAGTGTGTGATATTTTATTTACAGACAGTAAATACATAGTTTTGCACGACTTGGAACTTTTTGTATTTTGGGGGTTGCAATTTGTAACCCCTTATGTTATTATTGTTCGTGCTGTGACATTGATAGCGTTGAAACGTGAGGTTGCTGCATACGAAAGATGCAGGTTTTCCGTGGAGCGAATGTCAAGTTAGGAAACTGGCGACAAGTCACTGTACAAAAATTAGTCCACCAGGGAGTGGAAACGCCGTGCGAGTATGATATAAAATATGACACACACGGAAAGGTTGTACGGTCACCGCTTGTCGTGCTAGAGTTTAAAATAGTACGAAAAGGAGGCGGCTTTTTTTATGGCACAAGTAATGAGAATTACACTGAAGGCTTACGATCACAAATTAGTAGATCAGTCAGCTAAGAAAATTGTTGAAACTGCAAAGAGAACAGGAACAGAAGTTAGTGGTCCGGTACCTCTACCAACTAAGAAAGAAGTTATTACTATTCTTAGAGCTGTTCATAAGTACAAAGATTCCAGAGAGCAGTTTGAACAGAGAACTCATAAGAGACTCATCGATATCATTGCTCCAAACCAGAAGGCAGTAGAAGCTTTATCTAAGCTTGAAATGCCGGCAGGTGTGTATATTGATATTAAGATGAAGAACAAATAGTGAGAATTATCCTTGAAGGTTTTATATAGGTAATTAATCAAATGAGTTAGTTACAAAACTGTTCTAGGATGATCGCAGAAAGCGATCCGCTGTAGATTAACAGGAGGTAATAAGAATGAAGAAAGCTATTTTAGCAAGAAAAGTTGGAATGACTCAGATATTCAACGAAGCTGGCGAATTAGTACCAGTTACAGTTCTTCAGGCTGGACCATGTGTAGTGACACAGGTTAAGACAGTTGAGAATGATGGATACGCAGCAGTTCAGGTTGGTTTCGAAGATATCAGAGAAAAACTTGTCAACAAGCCTGTAAAGGGAATGTTTGATAAGGCAGGCGTATCTTACAAGAGATTTGTAAGAGAATTTAAACTCGAAGGTGAGTATGCAGTAAAAGATGAAATCAAGGCTGAAATTTTTGAAGCCGGAGATAAGGTTGATGCTACTGCAGTTGCAAAGGGAAAGGGATTCCAGGGCGCAATTAAGAGACATGGACAGTCAAGAGGACCTATGGCTCATGGTTCTAAATACCATAGACATGCTGGTTCAAATGGTGCATGTTCATCACCAAGTAAGGTATTCAAAGGAAAGAAAATGCCTGGTCACATGGGTGGCAAGCAGGTGACAACTCAGAACCTTGAAATCGTTAGAGTTGACGCTGAAAAGAATTTACTCTTAGTTAAAGGTGCTGTACCGGGACCTAAGAAAGCTTTAGTAACAATTAAAGAATCTGTGAAAGCCGGTAAGTAGTATTTGAAAGGAGGAACGCACAGATGGCAAAAGTATCTGTTTTAAATATGGAAGGAAGCGAAGTTGGAACAATCGAACTTAGCGATGCAGTATTTGGTGTAGAAGTAAATGAAAATTTAGTACATCAGGCTGTAGTAAGCCAGCTCGCAAATAACCGTCAGGGAACACAGAAGGCGAAGACTCGTTCAGAAGTGAGCGGCGGTGGTAGAAAACCATGGAGACAGAAAGGAACTGGTCATGCAAGACAGGGTTCTACAAGATCTCCACAGTGGACAGGCGGCGGAGTTGTTTTTGCTCCAACACCTAGAGATTATTCATTTAAAATGAATAAGAAAGAAAAGAGACTGGCTCTTAAGTCAGCATTGACATCAAGAGTTAACGAAGGAAAATTAATCGTAGTTGATGAACTTAAGTTTGACGCTCCTAAGACAAAGGAATTTGCAAAGGTTATGGCAAACTTAAACGCTGAAAAGGCATTAGTAGTATTAAACGAAAATGATGCAAACACAGTAAAATCAGCTAAGAACATCCCTACAGTGAAAACTGCTTTAACAAATACAATCAATGTATACGATATTCTTAAATACGATACAGTAGTAGTTGAAAAGGCAGCTGTAGCAACAATTGAGGAGGTGTACGCATAATGGCAGATATTAAATATTATGACGTGATACTTTCACCAGTTATTACTGAAAAAAGTATGAACGCTATGGCAGAAAAGAAATATACATTCTACGTTCACACAGATGCGACTAAGTCACAGGTTGCTGACGCAGTTGAAAAAATGTTCGAAGGAGCAAAAGTAGACAGCGTTAAGACAATGAACTTAAGCGGAAAGAATAAGAGACGTGGTTATGTAACTGGAAAGACAGCAGCAAAGAAAAAAGCAGTTGTTCAGTTGACAGAAGACAGTGCAGATATCGAAATCTTCGCAGGTCTATAATTTTAAACAAGATTAAACGCAAGAAAAGCGTGATAACAAATTGACATTGATTTGAAAGGAGAAAGAAAATGGGAATTAAGACATTTAACCCATATACACCTTCAAGAAGAGCTATGACTATGCTTGATAATGCAGAGATTACAAAGGCTACTCCAGAGAAGTCTTTAACAAAATCTCTCAAGAAGACAGCAGGTCGTAACAATCAGGGTAAAATAACAGTTAGACACCATGGTGGTGGTTCTAGAAGAAAATACAGAATGATTGACTTTAAGAGAAATAAAGTTGACATTCCTGCAACAGTTAAGAGTATTGAATATGATCCAAACAGAACAGCAAACATTGCATTAATTTGCTACGCTGACGGTGAAAAGGCTTATATCCTTGCTCCTAACGGATTAAAAGTTGGTGATGTACTTATGAACGGTGAGAACGCTGAAGTTAAAGTAGGAAACTGCTTACCATTATCAGCTATTCCAGTTGGTACAGAAATTCACAACATTGAGTTATATCCAGGTAAGGGTGGACAGTTAGTTCGTGCAGCTGGTAACGTAGCTCAGTTAATGGCTAAGGAAGGCAAATATGCAACATTAAGGCTTCCTTCAGGCGAAATGAGAATGGTACCAATCGTTTGTAGAGCAACAATCGGTACTGTTGGCAACATTGAACATGGTCTTGTAAATATTGGTAAGGCAGGACGTAAGCGTAATATGGGTATCAGACCTACAGTTCGTGGTTCTGTTATGAACCCTAATGACCATCCACACGGTGGTGGTGAAGGACGTGCACCAGTTGGTCGTCCGGGTCCATGTACACCTTGGGGTAAACCAGCACTTGGTTTGAAGACTCGTAAAAAGAATAAACAGTCTAACAAGATGATCGTTAGAAGACGTGACGGAAAGAACATGAAATAGGAGGTAGAGACGAATGGCTAGATCATTAAAAAAAGGCCCATTTGCGGATGAGAGCTTATTAAAGAAAATTGATGCATTGAACGAATCAGGCGAAAAGTCAGTTGTTAAAACCTGGTCAAGACGTTCCACAATTTTCCCACAGATGGTTGGACACACAATCGCTGTCCATGATGGTAGAAAGCATGTGCCAGTATATGTTACAGAAGATATGGTTGGACATAAACTTGGAGAGTTTGTTTCTACTAGAACTTATAGAGGACATGGAAAAGACGAAAAGAGAGGTTAAATAAACCGTTAGAATTTGAAAGGAGGTCTCATCTATGGCAAAAGGACATAGATCCCAGATAAAGAGAGAGAGAAATGCTAATAAAGATACAAGACCATCAGCAAAGTTATCTTATGCTAGAGTGTCTGTACAGAAAGCATGTTTCGTATTAGATGCCATCAGAGGTAAAGATGTACAGAGTGCTATCGGTATTCTTACTTACAACCCAAGATATGCATCAAGCGTAATTTTGAAATTATTAAATTCAGCAATTGCTAATGCTGAAAACAACAATAACATGGATGTTAGTAAACTTTACATTGCAGAATGCTTCGCAAACGCAGCACCTACAATGAAGAGAATTAAACCTAGAGCACAGGGTAGAGCTTATAGAATCTTAAAGAGAAACAGCCACATCACAATTGTGCTTGATGAGAGATAAGATAGGAGGCAAAGTATGGGACAGAAAGTTAATCCACATGGATTAAGAGTCGGAGTTATTAAAGACTGGGACTCAAAGTGGTATGCAGAAGCTGATTTTGCAGACAACCTTGTTGAAGATTACAAAATCAGAACATACCTTAAAAAGAGATTATACAGTACAGGTGTTTCTAAGATTGAAATCGAAAGATCATCTGACAGAGTAAGAGTTAATGTTTACACAGCTAAGCCTGGTCTTGTAATCGGAAAAGGTGGTGCTGAAATCGAAAAGGTTAAAGCTGAAGTTCAGAAAATGACTGATAAGAAGTTATTTATGGATGTTAAGGACGTAAAGAGACCTGATAAAGATGCTCAGTTAGTTGCAGAAAATATTGCACAGCAGTTAGAAAATCGTATTTCTTTCAGAAGAGCAATGAAATCTGCAATGTCTAGAACAATGAAAGCAGGCGCTTTAGGAATTAAGGCTGCTACATCAGGACGTCTTGGTGGTGCTGATATGGCTCGTACAGAGTTTTACAGCGAAGGAACTATTCCACTTCAGACATTACGTGCTGATATCGACTATGGTTTCGCGGAAGCTGATACAACTTACGGAAAAGTAGGTGTAAAGGTTTGGATTTACAACGGCGAAATACTTCCAACTAAAGAAGGGAGCGATAAATAATGTTAATGCCAAAAAGAGTTAAACATAGAAAACAGTTCCGTGGTTCTATGAGAGGAAAAGCAACTAGAGGAAATAAGATCTCATATGGTGAGTTCGGTATTGTAGCAATGGAACCTGGCTGGGTTCGTTCAAACCAGATTGAAGCAGCCAGAATTGCCATGACACGTCATGTAAAGCGTGGTGGTAAAGTTTGGATTAAGATATTCCCAGACAAACCAGTAACAGCTACACCAGCTGAAACTCGAATGGGTAAAGGTAAAGGTGCACTTGAGTATTGGGTAGCAGTAGTTAAGCCAGGCAGAGTGATGTTTGAAATTGCTGGAGTACCAGAAGAAACAGCTAGAGAGGCATTACGTCTTGCAACACACAAACTTCCAATTAAATGCAAGGTTGTATCTCGTGAAGATTTAGAAGGCGGTGATAACAGTGAAAATTAAGGAATATGTAGAAGATTTAAGAGCAAAATCAGCTACAGAGTTAGAAGATGAATTAGTAGCTGCTAAGAAGGAACTTTTCAATTTAAGATTCCAGAACGCAACAAACCAGTTAGATAACACAAGCAGAATTAAAGAAGTTAGAAAAAATATTGCCAGAATTCAGACGTTAATCGTTGAAAAGGCAAATGCTGCTGAATAGTTACAGGTTAATCCCTAATTGAGAAAGGAGAATTGTTGTGGAAAGAAATTTAAGAAAAACACGTACCGGAAAAGTTGTCAGCGATAAGATGCAGAAGACTATCGTTGTAGCTGTAGAGGATCATGTAAAGCATCCTTTATATAACAAGATCGTTAAGAGAACTTACAAATTAAAAGCTCATGACGAAGAAAACACAGCCGGTATCGGTGATACAGTAAAAGTTATGGAAACAAGACCATTATCAAAGGATAAGAGATGGAGACTTGTTGAAATTATTGAAAAGGCTAAATAGTCTTTGTAAAGATTAAAGGAGGAATACAGCATGATTCAACAGGAAAGTAGACTTAAAGTTGCTGATAATACAGGCGCTAAAGAATTACTTACAATCAGAGTAATGGGCGGATCTACTAGAAGATATGCTAATATTGGTGATATTATCGTTGCTACTGTTAAAGATGCAACACCAGGCGGAGTTGTTAAAAAAGGTGACGTTGTAAGAGCCGTAGTAGTTCGTACTGTGAAAGGCGCTCGTCGTAAAGATGGTTCATACATCAAATTTGACGAAAATGCTGCTGTAATTATAAAAGAAGATATGTCCCCAAGAGGAACTCGTATTTTTGGACCAGTTGCTAGAGAATTAAGAGATAAGAAATTTATGAGAATCGTTTCTTTAGCACCTGAAGTTTTATAGGAGGTATGCATAATGTCAGCTATGAAGATTAAGAAAGGTGATACAGTAAAAGTTATCGCTGGTAAAGACAAAGGTAAAGAAGGTAAAGTTACTGCTGTGAATGCCAAAAAAGGTACAGTAACAGTGGAAGGTGTTAATATGCATACGAAGCACACAAAACCAAGTGCTCAGAACCAGAATGGTGGCATTGTAACACAGGAAGGACCTATAAATGTATCTAACGTTATGCTTGTTGTAAAAGGACAGGTGACAAGAGTTGGATTCAAAGTAGAAGATGGAAAGAAAGTACGTATTGCCAAGAAAACCGGCGACGTAATTGATTAATTTAAGAGAGGAGGTCCAGAAAGTTGAGCAGACTTAAAGAAAAGTATTTAAACGAGATTGCGGATGAAATGAAAAAGAAGTTCGAATATAAGAACGTAATGGAGATTCCAAAGCTCGACAAAATTGTTATAAACATGGGTGTTGGCGAAGCGAAAGAAAACGCTAAAATCTTAGAGACAGCTGTAAAAGATCTTGAGACAATCACAGGTCAGAAGGCAGTTGTAACAAGAGCTAAAAATTCAGTAGCTAACTTCAAGTTAAGAGAAGGACAGCCAATCGGATGTAAAGTTACTCTTAGAGGAGAAATGATGTACGAATTCTTAGACAGATTAGTAAATCTTGCACTTCCTCGTGTAAGAGACTTTAGAGGTGTTAATCCAAATGCATTTGATGGAAGAGGAAATTATGCTCTTGGTATTAAAGAACAGATTATCTTCCCTGAAATCGAATACGATAAGGTTGATAAAGTTAGAGGTATGGACATTATTTTTGTTACTACAGCTAACACTGATGAAGAAGCTCGTGAATTATTGGCATTATTTAACATGCCATTTGCAAAGTAATTAGGAGGTAGACCCATGGCTAGAACTGCTATGAAAGTTAAACAGCAAAGAAAAGCTAAGTTCTCAACACAGGCTTACAACCGTTGTAGAATCTGTGGTCGTCCACATGCTTATTTAAAGAAATACGGAATCTGCAGAATCTGCTTCCGTGAATTGGCATATAAAGGACAGATACCAGGCGTTAAGAAAGCAAGCTGGTAAGAGAAAATTTGAAGGAGGAAATAAACTATGACTATGAGTGATCCAATCGCAGATATGCTTACAAGAATCCGTAATGCAAATACTGCAAAACATGATACAGTAGATGTTCCTGCATCAAAGATGAAATTAGCTATTGCTGAAATTCTTGTAAATGAAGGATATATCACAAAGTATGAAGTTTTAGAAGAAGGAAACTTCAAGACAATGAGAATCACATTAAAATATGGTGCAGACAAGAATGATAAGGTTATTACAGGAATCAAGAAGATTTCTAAACCAGGTCTTCGTGTTTATGCTGGTAAAGATGAGTTACCAAGAGTTCTTGGCGGACTTGGAACAGCAATCATATCAACGAACAAAGGTGTGATTACAGATAAAGAAGCTAGAAAAGCAAACGTTGGTGGAGAAGTTCTCGCATTCGTTTGGTAATAAAAGCAAATAAAATTTAGGAGGTAAGGCGAAATGTCACGTATAGGAAGAATGCCTATCGCTGTACCGACAGGAGTTACTGTTGATATAGCAGAAAATAATAAGGTGACTGTCAAAGGACCTAAGGGAGAACTTGAAAGAGTATTACCTGAGTCTATGGACATTAAGAAAGACGGTGATGAAATTATCGTTACAAGACCAAATGATTTAAAGAAAAATAAAGCATTACATGGTCTTACAAGAACACTTATCAACAACATGGTTGTTGGTGTAACAGATGGTTACGAAAAGAAACTTGAAGTAAATGGTGTTGGTTACAGAGCACAGAAACAAGGTAAGAAGTTAGTACTTTCACTTGGTTATTCACATCCTGTAGAAATGGAAGATCCAGAAGGTATCGAGACAGTTCTTGAAGGACAGAACTTAATCATTGTAAAAGGTATTGATAAAGAAAAAGTAGGCCAGTACGCTGCAGAAATCAGAAGTAAGAGAGCACCGGAACCATATAAAGGTAAAGGTATCAAGTATGATTATGAAGTTATCAGACGTAAAGTTGGTAAGACTGGTAAGTAATAAAGGAGTGTAGAAAATGGTTAGTAAAAAATGTAGAAGCGAAGTTCGCGTTAAGAAACATAACAGACTGCGTAATCATTTAAGTGGAACTACTGAATGTCCACGTTTAGCAGTTTTTAGAAGCAATAATCATATGTATGCTCAAATTATTGACGATACAGTTGGAAAGACTCTTGTAGCAGCATCTACAGTAGAAGCTGATGCAAAGAAAGAGTTAGAAAAAACTAATAACGTTGATGCCGCAGCATATGTTGGCAAAGTTATTGCAGAAAGAGCAGTAGAAAAAGGTATTAAAGAAGTTGTATTTGACAGAGGCGGCTTCATTTACCAGGGTAAAGTTCAGGCATTGGCAGACGCAGCTAGAGAAGCTGGTCTGGAATTTTAGTTGAGGAGGTAACACACATGAGACGTGAATTAATTGATGCAAGTCAGTTAGAATTAGAAGAGACAGTAGTATCAATCAAACGTGTTACTAAGGTAGTAAAGGGTGGACGTAATATGCGTTTCGCAGCTTTAGTAGTAGTTGGTGATAAACATGGACACGTTGGTGCAGGTTTAGGAAAAGCAGCTGAAATTCCTGAAGCTATTCGTAAAGGTAAAGAAGATGCTATGAAGAGCCTTATTACTGTTCCTATGGATGAAAATAACAGTATTCCATATGATGTAATTGGAAAATTCGGAAGTGCAGAAGTACTTCTTAAGAGAGCAAAAGAAGGTACTGGTGTTATCGCTGGTGGTCCTGCACGTTCTGTTGCAGAGCTTGCTGGTATTACAAATATCCGTACTAAGTCTTTAGGTTCAAAAAACAAGCAGAACGTAGTTCTTGCTACAATTGAAGGATTAGCTGCATTAAAGACTCCGGAAGAAGTAGCTACACTTCGCGGTAAAACTGTAGAAGAGATTTTAGGCTAATAAGGGAGGTAATTAAGATGGCAGATAAATTAAAAATTACTTTAGTAAAATCAACAATTGGAGCAGTTCCAAAAAACAAAAAGACTGCTGAAGCTTTAGGACTTACAAAGCTTAACAAGACAGTCGAAATGCCTGACAATGCTGCAGTCAGAGGTATGATTCAGAGAGTTAGACATTTAGTTAAAGTTGAAGAGATTTAATTAAAGATAAGGAGGTGCGACAATGGATTTATCAAATTTAAAGCCTGCAGAAGGCTCAAAACACAATGATAATTTCAGAAGAGGCCGTGGACATGGTTCAGGAAATGGTAAGACAGCCGGAAAGGGTCATAAAGGACAGAAAGCTCGTTCAGGAAGCCCTAGACCAGGTTTTGAAGGTGGTCAGATGCCATTATACAGAAGAATCCCTAAGAGAGGCTTCACAAACATTAATACTAAGGATATTGTTGGCATTAATGTTACAGCGTTAGAGAGATTTGATAATGATACAGTTGTTACAGTTGAAACATTACTTGAAACAGGTGTAATCAAAAATGCCAGAGATGGCGTTAAGATTCTTGGCGATGGTGAATTAACGAAAAAGCTTACAGTAAAGGTAAATGCTTTTAGTGAAGGCGCTAAGGCAAAAATCGAAGCGGCAGGCGGAACTTGCGAGGTGATCTAATATGTTAGAAACCTTAAAAAAAGCATTAAAAGTTAAAGAAATCAGAAAAAGATTATTATACACATTTCTAATGTTAATCGTTGTAAGACTTGGTTGTCAGATTCCGATTCCATTTGTGAATGCAGACGCAATCAGTGAAATTATGAATCATTTTGCAAATGAAAACTTTAGTTTCTTCTCAGCGATAACAGGTGGTTCTATGGAAAAGATGTCAATTTTTGCATTGAACATCACTCCATACATTACAGCATCTATCATTATGCAGTTATTAACAATCGCGATACCAAAGCTTGATGAACTTCATAAAGATGGTGAAGAAGGCAGAAAGAAAATTGCTGAAATTACACGTTATTTAACAGTAGGTTTGGCATTGATTGAATCTACAGCAATGGTTGTTGGATTTGGTCATCAGGGTATTTTCGATACAGATACTGTAAAATATGCTGCGATGCATGACATTAGAAAATGGGGTGTCATTGTAACAGGTATCCTGGCAATGACAGCAGGTTCAGCAGTTCTTATGTGGATTGGTGAGCAGATTACTGAAAAGGGTGTAGGAAACGGTATTTCTATCGTACTTACAATAAATATTATTTCAGGTATTCCAAGTGATATTTCTAACTTATTCAAGAACTTTGTACTGAAAGAGGGAATGTCAATTGGTGGAAGATTACTTGCAGCATTAATTATTATTGGTGTAATTGTTGCGATTGTAGTATTGGTAATAATACTTCAGGATGCAATTCGAAAGATTGCAGTGCAGATGTCACAGAAGGTACAGGGAAGAAGACAGGTAGGAGGACAGCAGTCTAATATTCCGTTAAAGGTAAATACTGCAGGTGTTATTCCAATTATCTTTGCTTCATCATTGTTACAGTTCCCTGTAGTAATTGCTTCATTCTTCGGTAAAACTCCAGAATGGACAAATTACCTGAGCCAGTCACATTGGTGTAATCCGGCGCAGCCTAAGTATTCAATTGGTTTCGTAGTATATATCTTATTAGTTATATTCTTCGCATACTTCTATACTTCAATAACATTTAATCCACGTGAGGTTGCTAAAAACCTTAACGACAGAGGTGGATTTATACCAGGTATCAGAAGTGGTAAACCAACAGTGGAATATTTATCAAAGATTTTAAATTATATAATCTTAATTGGTGCAATCGGACTTATTATTGTTGCTGTTATTCCAATCTTCGCATCAGGTATTTTTGGTGCTAATGTTGGATTCGGTGGAACATCTATCATCATTATTGTAGGTGTTATTATTGAGACACTTCAGACGATTAAGTCTATGGCAACAGAGAGAAGTTATAGTACAGTTAAAGGAATATTCTAAATATTATTTTTAGGGGACAGTTTTGCTGCCCCCTAAAACTACTATGTATCAAAAAGGAAGGAATCAAACTATGAAGATTATCATGCTTGGAGCTCCTGGTGCCGGAAAAGGTACACAGGCAAAGATGATTGCTGAGAAATACAGCATACCACATATCTCAACAGGAGATATTTTTAGGGCAAATATTAAAAATGGAACAGAATTAGGAAAAAAAGCTAAGTCTTATATGGATCAGGGACAGTTAGTTCCGGATGAATTAACATTAGACTTAATTATGGATAGATTTAAAGAAGAAGATTGTAAGAACGGATATGTTCTGGATGGATTTCCAAGAACAATTCCACAGGCAGAAGCTTTGGATGCAGCGTTAAAGGCTGAAGGAGAGAAAGTTGATTTTGCTATTGACGTAGATGTTCCAGATGAGAACATTGTTAAGAGAATGGGCGGAAGACGTGCTTGTGTAAATTGTGGAGCGACATATCATATTGTTTACAGTCCAACAGAAGTAGAAGGAAAATGCGATAAGTGTGGAGAAGAACTTATTGTAAGAGATGATGATAAACCGGAGACAGTTCTCAGTCGTTTAGAGGTTTATCATAATCAGACACAGCCGTTGATTGATTATTACAGCCAGCAGGGCATCTTAAAAACTGTAGATGGTACAGTTGACATGAAAGATGTATTCAATGCAATTGTAGATATTTTAGGAGCATAATTATGCCAGTAACAATTAAGTCGGAAAGAGAGATAAACTTAATGCGTGAGGCAGGGAAAATTCTTGCCAGAGTTCACGATGAGCTTGCAAAGGAAGTAAAGCCGGGAATGTCTTCTTATGAAATCGATAAGAGATGTGAGGAGATTATAAGAAGTTATGACTGCATTCCATCATTTTTGGGATATGAAGGTTATCCGGGAAGTGTATGTATTTCAATTAATGATGAAGTAGTACACGGACTTCCAAGTAAGGATAAAATTATAAAAGATGGTGATATTGTCAGTCTTGATACGGGAGTTATCTGGAAAGGGTATCAGTCAGATGCTGCAAGAACTCTTGCTATCGGTGAGATAAGTAAGGAAGCACAGCAGTTGATTGAAGTGACAAAGCAGAGTTTCTTTGAAGGCATTAAGTGTGCAAAAGAAGGATATCATCTCTATGATATATCAGCAGCTATAGGAGACTATGCAGAAAAATTTGGATATGGCGTAGTCAGAGAGTTGGTTGGTCATGGTATTGGAACAGAGATGCATGAGGAGCCACAGATTCCAAATTTCAGACAAAAAAGAAGAGGAATGAAACTTCAGGCGGGAATGACATTGGCAATTGAGCCAATGATAAATATGGGAAGACCTGATGTTGCGTGGACAGACGATGATTGGACGGTAGTAACAGATGATGGTTCTTTATCAGCACATTATGAGAATACGATTCTCATAACAAAAGGCGAACCTGAAATCTTATCACTCTAAAATATAGGAGGAATATAAATGTCAAAGGCAGATGTAATTGAAATAGAAGGAAAAGTTGTAGAAAAGTTACCAAACGCTATGTTTAAGGTAGAACTTGAAAATGGTCATATTGTGCTTGCACATATTAGTGGAAAACTACGTATGAACTATATTAAGATTCTTCCAGGTGACACAGTAACGATAGAAATGTCTCCATACGATTTATCTAAAGGAAGAATCATATGGCGTGATAAATAACAGTTCAGCCATCAGCTCGAAAATCCTATGGATTTCCTTCGCTGTGGTTGTTCACCATATGATATAAGTTAGATATAGTATGAAGTCTGCAAGCAGACACATTGCTATATCTAACTTATATCGCATGACTGAACTGGATAACAAATAAATTTTAAAAAAGTTCTTGTAATAATTTCCTATTCGTGGTAATATAGTACTCGGACTTTTTTGTGGAAGGAGGATTTTACTGTGAAAGTTAGATCATCAGTTAAACCAATTTGCGAAAAATGCAAAGTCATTAAAAGAAAAGGAATCGTAAGAATAATCTGCGAGAATCCAAAACACAAACAGCGTCAGGGCTAATAATAAGTTTTTGAATGACAGTGAATGATTTTTATTATTCACTTGTTTGTGTGTTTGTAGTTATTTTAACTACAATGAACATGCGGCTGCAGTAACTCTAGTGTTACATAGTATCTAGTGTGATAGAGAGTTACTATTAAATATGAGGGAGAATTCCCTAATCATTCTAAGTAATTTGCTGAAACTTTAAGAATGAATAGAAACTTTAAACTATGGATTTTTGGAAGCGTACACATTTCAGACGTGGAAACACGGGCTACGCTATTTGATGATTCATACAAATTAACTAATGGAGGTTATACACATGGCTCGTATTTCAGGTGTTGATTTACCAAGAGAAAAGAGAGTTGAGATTGGCTTGACTTATATTTATGGAATCGGTATTTCAAGTTCTAAGAGAATTTTAACTGAAGCTGGCGTTGATCCTAGCACAAGATGTAAGGATTTAACTGATGACGAAGTTAAAAAGATTAGTGATGTTATCGATGCAAGTCAGACAGTAGAAGGTGATTTAAGAAGAGAAATCGCTTTAAACATTAAGAGATTACAGGAAATTGGATGCTATAGAGGCATTCGTCATAGACGTGGACTTCCTGTTCGTGGTCAGAATACAAAGAATAATGCCAGAACAAGAAAAGGTCCTAAGAGAACTGTAGCGAACAAGAAAAAATAGTAGAAACCCATAAGGGAGGTTAGTTTAGAAATGGCTAAGAAAGTTACAAAGAAAGTGACAAAAAAGCGTGTTAAGAAAAACGTTGAACACGGACAGGCACATATCCAGGCATCATTTAATAATACAATTGTCACATTGACAGATGCTGAAGGAAATGCTTTATCATGGGCAAGTGCTGGCGGTCTAGGATTTAGAGGTTCAAAGAAATCTACTCCTTATGCAGCTCAGATGGCAGCAGAAACTGCAACAAAAGCAGCTTTAGTTCATGGTTTAAAATCAGTAGATGTTATGGTTAAGGGTCCAGGATCAGGTAGAGAGGCAGCTATTCGTGCCCTTGCTACATGTGGTCTTGAAGTTACATCAATTAAGGACGTAACTCCAGTACCTCATAATGGATGTCGCCCACCAAAACGTAGAAGAGTCTAATTTAGGAGGGAATAGAAATGGCAGTAAATAGAGTTCCTGTTCTTAAAAGATGTAGATCACTTGGTTTAGATCCAATTTATTTAGGAATAGACAAGAAATCAAATAGAAATTTAAACAGATCTAATAGAAAGATGAGTGAATATGGTCTTCAGCTTAGAGAAAAGCAGAAAGCAAAATTCATTTATGGTGTATTAGAAAAGCCTTTCAGAAATTACTATAAAAAGGCACAGAAGAAACCTGGACAGACAGGTGAAAATCTTATGGTCATGTTAGAGACAAGACTTGATAATGTAGTATTCCGTATGGGATTTGCAAGAACAAGAAAAGAAGCTAGACAGATTGTTGACCATAAACATGTTTTGGTAAATGGTAAGCAGGTAAACATTCCTTCATACCTTATCAAAGTAGGAGATGTTATTGAAATCAAAGAGAACTGCAAAGGTTCACAGAGATATAAGGACATCATTGAAGTAACTGGTGGAAGAACAGTCCCAGCATGGGTTGAAGTTGACCAGGATAATCTTAAAGGTGAAATCAAAGAACTTCCAAAGAGAGAAGAAATTGATGTACCTGTAGATGAAATGCTTATTGTCGAGTTATATTCTAAGTAAGATTTATCTTATTTATATATATTGTTCCCAGTAGGTATAAGCAATTCCCAATAAAGGAGGGGCTATTAGTGTTCGATTTTGAGAAACCAAATATTTTAGTAGAAAAATCAGATGATGGAAGATATGGTAAGTTTGTAGTAGAACCACTCGAAAGAGGTTATGGTACAACTCTTGGAAATGCATTAAGAAGAATTATGCTATCATCTTTACCAGGTTCTGCAGTAAGCCAGATTAAAATTGACGGAGTTCTTCATGAATTCAGTTCAGTACCTGGAGTGAAAGAAGATGTCACAGAGATTGTTTTAAATATTAAACAGCTCGAGATTAGAAATAACAGTACAACAGATGAACCTAAGATTGCTCATATTGATGTTACTGGAGACCAGGTAGTTACAGCTGCTGATATCCAAACAGATTCTGAGATAGAAATTTTAAACCCGGATTTGGTTATTGCAACACTTAACGGTGGTGCTGATAGCAAACTTAGTATGGAATTAATCATTACTAAGGGAAGAGGTTATGTAAGTTCAGATAAGAATAAGAATGATAGCCTGCCAATCGGCGTAATTGCTGTTGATTCAATCTACACACCAGTAGAAAGAGTAAATATGGCAGTTGAAAATACCCGTGTAGGTCAGGTTACAGATTTTGATAAACTTACATTAGATGTATTTACAAACGGTACATTAGATACTGATGAGGCTGTAAGTTTAGCATCAAAGGTTCTTTGTGAACACTTAAAATTATTTATTGACCTTTCAGAGACTTCAAAAGATATTGAGGTTATTGCTGAGCCGGTTGACGATGAGATTGATAAAGTGTTAGAAATGAACATTGATGAATTAGAGTTATCAGTTCGTTCATACAATTGTTTGAAGAGAGCAGGTATCAATACAGTTGAGGAATTAGTAAACAAGACTTCAGATGATATGATGAAGGTTAGAAATCTTGGTCGTAAGTCGTTAGAAGAAGTACTTGCTAAGTTAAAAGAACTCGGCCTTGGATTGAAACCAAGCGACGAAAACTAATAAACAAAGTTTATTAGCATTATGGAGGTAAGAAAATGGCAGGTTATAGAAAACTTGGAAGAACTTCAAGTCAGAGAAAAGCTTTAATTAGAGGTCAGGTTACTAGTCTTTTAAATAACGGCAAGATTGTTACTACAGAAGCAAGAGCTAAAGAAATCAGCAAAGTTGCAGAAGGTCTTATTGCATTAGCAGTTAGAGAAAAAGATAACTTTGATGAAGTTGAAGTAACAGCAAAAGTTGCCCGTAAAGATAAAGATGGTAAGAGAATCAAAGAAGTTGTTGATGGCAAGAAAGTAACAGTTTTCGATGAAGTAAAGAAAACTATTAAGAAAGATCAGCCTTCAAAACTTCACGCTAGACGTCAGATGAATAAAGTTCTTTACACAGTTACTGAAAATAGTACTGGAAAGAAGAGAGATTCAAAGAAAGTTGATTTGACAAATAAGTTATTTGACGAGATTGCTCCAAAGTATGCAGACCGTAAAGGTGGTTACACAAGAATCGTAAAGATTGGCCAGCGTAAAGGTGATGCAGCAATGGAAGTATTACTAGAATTAGTATAGACGCGAAGCGTTGAGCAAAGCGACTTAATATAAGAAAAGAGAGAAGACGAATCGTGCTTGCACGAATGAGTTTTTCTCTCTTTTCTTATATTAAGGCATTCTGCGAATGCCGTGCGCAGATTGACCGAAGGTCAAGATGCTAAGTCGCGTAGGTTGTGATTTGTAAAAGTACACAGGAAGAATTCGCCGTACTTGTACGAGCGAAAGCTTCTCTTTTTTATTTATCGTTGGCATTTTTCAAATGCCGACGCTTATTGATTTGCCGGATGGCAAATCAGTAAGATAGACGCTTTTCGAAAAGAATATTTATATTGAGGCATTCTGCGAATGCCACGCGCAGATTGAACGAAGGTCAAGATGCTAAGTTATTTTGCGAACGAGTCGAAAAATGTCGATGAAAAGTTCTTGCAATAGATTTTGTAATGACATAAAATGTGATAAGAAAGTGATAGGGGGGGGTAAACATATGAAAAGCCAGAAAAAAATTATAACTAAAAGGTTAAAAATAATAACCACTTTCATTCTTATAAGTGCTTTATTATTTAATAATATGTTCTTAGAAAATGTATTCGCAAAGTCATATTATAAAGTAGTAAATTATAAAACGACACATGTATTCACAGTGCCGGAAGGTGGCTGGTCATCAATTATGATTTGGATTAATTATATGGAGAGATATACCAAACAGAAAAACAGTAAAAACAAATTTTATAATAGAGATTTGTTTTATGCATATAGAACTGCATATGCGACAGAGCGACCTTCATTTAGTATAGGAAAAGTAAAGCATATTGATGGTAATGGAAAAACCTTACATACTTTTAAAAAATGGAAGCCATGTGATGCTTTGTCAGATGGTACATGGGATTTCTTTTGTTGTGATAGAAATGAAAAAAATAAAAATTATAGCAAGGCTACTAAATGTAAGGCACAGGTAAATTATAGTGTTTACTGTAAGGGAGCTAATATACCAGTGCGTGGAAATACCGTTAAACTAAATTTAAAAACGAATTAAATATAGGAGGAAGATATGAAAAATTTAAGAAAAAAGATAGTAATTAGTAGTATAGTTTTAAGTATAGTTATTGGTGCTTCATCGGTGACAAGGGGGTATTTTATTGAAAATGAGAACGAAATTTGGGGAGAAAAGCTTAAAGAAGATTATGATGAAAACGTAGCACAAAAGAATGGTGGAGACTATAAAATATCTCTTGTTGGTGAATATTCTGAAAATACAGTGGATGCAAAAGACGTATATGCAGCAGGAAAAGATATATTAGTTACAGATCAGGAAATTCAACAGGCAGAGAATTATTATGTCTTAAATGGGGAAGCTAGAAGCAAAGCAAAAGAGAAAGCAGAAGAGCATGTTAAAGAACAAAATGCATTATATGTTGAAGCAGTAAAGCATGGTTTTGATGTGACTTCAGAGGAAATAAAAGAGTATCTAAAGGAATTAAAGATTATGCTGAATAGTGCTGAAAATCAAGAAGAAGTTAAAGATATAATGGATGGTTTTGAAAATGAAGAGGAATATTGGGAATACGAATATTATGTATATCAAAAATTATTACCAGTTCAAAAGTATGTAAAACATTTAGAGGAACAGTTTAAGCAGAAGCAAAAAAGCAATATGGCAACGGAAGAAATAGAAAACAAGTGGGATTTAAAGTTTGAGAAAATTAAAGATAAACTTGTAGATAAGCAGAATTTTGATGAGATTAATGATGCAAGTGAAATTGACAAAGAGTTTAAAATGGAGTAGCAGTTTTTTTTATTTCTGACTTTACAAAATAAAAAGTAAAAAGGAGAACGCTATGAGAGAAGTATATCACACAGGACATCAATTAGATGTAGATTTAATTATTGGTGTTTTAGATGAAAATGGAATACAAGCGGATGTAAGGTATTGTGGTGCAGGTGATTATATGAAAATACTTGGTGCAGTGTATAATGCAGATTGCCAGATTTATGTGCCAGATTCAGATTATAATAGAGCAAGGCAACTCATCAAAAGCGTTTTTGAAAACCAACAAACAAAAAATAAAACAGGTAGTTATAAGGGACAGAGAATTTTTGCATGGATAATGATTATCTTTTGGATGCTTGTTTTTATTAGCATATTTGTTTTTGAAATTATGTAAAAGACTAAAATCTTTAAAGTGTGACAATAATAAAATCAGGATACTAAATTTAAAGAAAAGTAAGAAGTTAAAAGCTTTTTCATGTAAAAACAATAAGATTCGTAAAATTGATATTCGAAAGACAAAGTTAAAGAAAAAGAAAATTAAATGCGATAAAAAAGTTAGAGTTATAAAATAGAAATAGGAGTTGTGATAACAAAAACGTTGTCATAACTTTTTTCTTATACGTGTAAAAATTCCCCCTAGTATTTTGCATCACTTGCTAGTATAATATAATAGATTTACACAAAAGAAAGGGAAAACATTAGTATGATAGCTTTAGCAGTAATGGACAAAATAGTTGATTTTATGTCTAATATATATTCACCGGCAATGGCTGTTGCCGGAATTATTACAATTTTTATGTCGATATTGAAGATACAGGATACACCTTATATAATTATCAGTTTGTTTTTTACAAGGAAGTTTAAACCGGCGAAGAACAATCATAAGTACGCTGTATGTATTCCGGCAAGAAATGAAGAGGCAGTTATTCATAATCTGATTAAAAGTATAAAAAAACAGGATTATCCGCAGGAACTGATTACAATTTTTGTAGTTGCTGATAATTGTACTGATAATACAGCACAAACAGCCAGAGATAACGGAGCAATTTGTTATGAGCATTTTAATCCGGATGAGAGAACAAAAGGATTTGCCTTAAAGTATTTATTTGAACAGATTGAAGCAGATTATGGGATAAAGTCTTTTGAAGGATATTTTATTTTTGATTCTGATAATTTGTTAAAGAAAGATTATATTTCCAGAATGAATGAGTCATTTGATGCAGGAGAGAAGATTATTACATCTTACCGAAGTACAAAGAATTGGACAGAGAGTTGGATTGCTTCCACATATGCCATACATTGGTTAAGATCTATCAGGTGGAGACACAGAGCACGTTCGGTGTTACATCTTGCAACAAACATTCAGGGGACGGGATTTATGTTTTCCAATGAAATTGTCAAAGATGGATGGAAATATACATCTCTTACAGAAGATCGTTCTCTTACGGCAGATTGTGTTGTAGAAGGATACGAAATTTCCTATAATAATGATGCGGTTTTTTATGATGAGCAGCCGACAGATCTTAAAGTGGCTCTGAGACAGCGTTTAAGATGGTCAAAAGGACATTTACAGGCTTTTGCAGAGAGTGGCTGGGGATTGTTTAAAAACATCTTTATAGATAAAAATACAAAGCACAAAGAAGGCGACAAATGGTACAATTATTTATGGAGAACTATAAGGCACAGATTTATGTCATTTGATACATTTGCTCAGTTGATACCGAAAAATGTTATATATGCTGCAAAATGGATTATTACGAGATTAATTCTTTATCCGTTTGTTGTATGGAAATCAGGTGTTGTAATGTTGATATTTGGAGGAGATAATTATATAGCAAACCTAGTGAAACAGTTGGTAGGAAATATTGATATTACATTAGATGCAGGCTGTAAATCTTATGTTTTAAGTTTGCTGTTAGTAATATGGGCGAGAATTTTTTACAGGTTATGCAGATATATTATCAATATATGGATTGCAGTGTATATTTTTATTATTGAATATAAACGGATGCCGAAGTTTAGTATATGGAAGAAGATTTTATACTGCTTTACATGGCCGACGTTTGATATTATTGGAAGATATACTCAGTATATAGCATTGTTTAAAAAGGTTGAGTGGAAACCAATACCTCATAATAGTAAGGTAACAATCGAAGATTTAGAAGAATAAAGATAAAATCACATAGTAAAAACAAAATGCTCCAAACCGATATTTAGGTTTGGAGCATTTTTTATTATTTATTTAAGGTTTTAAAATAATCATATTTTAAGGTTAAATCATTTTTACGAATAATATTGTGGACAAGTTCACTGGTTTCTTCGCGTTTCTTTCTGGATAATTTCCCTTTATTCAGGATTTTCTCATTATCAACATAGACATTTCCATCATACCAGGAATAATCGCTAAAAAAGGCAATTCCTTTGTAGTTTTTTGCAAGGGCATTGGTGCCGAGATAATAATTGCTATTGTAATCAATACCAAACAGATTTAGTATTGTTGGCAGGATATTCATCTGCATTGTAACCTTATTAATATCTTTCGGCTGTATATCACTGCTCCAGATAAAAAACGGAGTATGATTAATTAAATTACCCAGAGTATTTTTATTTTTATCTAATACAGTCTTATCATTAATCGTATATAAGTAGTGGTCAGAGTAAGCAACAATTACAGTATTATCATAAAGGTTATTGTCTTTCAAAGCCTGAATCAGAAGACCAACCATATAATCCGTTTCGCCTACCATTAGTTTTGCAGTTTCTTCTTCTGACAAATCAGGAATATTGTCTTTGCCATATTTTATTTCAGCAACAAGCTGTCCAACTTCCTTGGTGGTAGTAAATGGTGTATGTGGTGTGTAAGTAATGATATAATCAACAAATTTATTGTTCTGTTTAAACATATTATCATAAAAGGTCTTGTTTAAAATCAGCTCCCGGTCCAGTTCATATTCCAAAGTATCGTAGCGGGCAATATCCTGTAAACCAAAATAGTTATCGTATCCCCAGGCTTTATAATTAATTCCTCTGGAATAAAATCCGGATTTATTCATATGGAAAGCATTTACAGCATATCCCTCTTTTTTAAATAACTTTGCCATAGTGTAATCAAAGGTATTTGTATTTAGAGTATATACATTTTCAGTATATGAAATAGGTGTTGTAAATCCGGTATTTACTGCAAATTCGGAATTAAATGTAGAACCTCCACCAGTGTATATTGAATAATGATCTTTAAAATTAATAGAGTTTTGCATTAAACCATATAAATTTGGTGTAGTTTTTTTAGTCAGAAGCCAATTGTCCATTCCTTCTAATTGAAGGAAAATAACATTTTTGTCTTTAAAAATCCCAGTGTATTCATCTGGTTGTTTTCTATCTTCTGACCTATAAATTTTATCTAAGAATTCTTTGTCTTCTGAATTGATATTCTCTTTCGGTTTAAAAAATGTAATATAGAAATTTCTAAAGGAATATTCATATAATCCTGACACACGCATACTTTTGTTGCTGTCACTGTAAGAGTTATAAATGTTTCTTGGATTTCTAAAACTACTCCATTTTAAATTGGAGTTGGCAGAACCTAAACATAGTGGTGCTAATAAATGTAGTACAATAAAAATCAGAAAGATGATTCCAAGTCTTTTGGGGCGAAATACTTTTTTTTCAGGAGCTTTTTTAAATACAATCATTGCAATAATCATAATGAGAACTGCCAGAATATAAATCAAAGGATTAGCATGAATAATCGTATCCCATATATAAGAACTGCCTTCTCCCGCCATCAGCATCAAATTAAAGCTGAAATAAAATGAGGTGAAAGAATAGTAAATAGTGTTTGTTAAAAATAGAATAAAAAATAAACTAAACAGAGTCCAATAGGCTATTTTACTGCCAATTCCTTTCAGACATGTTACAATGCCAAGAAACAAAAAAATCCATACTAGTGTAAAAATATTTGGTGCGGGATAAAATGTCGGGAAATATCCTATTTTGTATCCAAAAATTCGGGTTATAATATCCATTAATAGAAAAGGAACTGCCAGATAAATAGTATATCTGTGTGCTATAATGTATTTCTTTATACTATAAAAAAGGTTTTTGATTGTTTGACTCATTAAATGCCTCCTGATATTTACATAACAAATTTGTTTTTATCTTATATATTGAATTGTAGTTAAAATTTTATCAATCTTATCTTTTCATGAATAAAATAGCACAAAATCCAGTAGAAATGCAATACTTTTCCATAGTATGTAATGTAAGGAATATGTTATGCAAGTTGCAAAATTTTTATAAATAGAATAAAATGATTGCGATACCCAATACACAAGGAGCAGTAGTCATGGAAATACTTAAAATCAAAAACTTAATACATGATTATATAGATGAAGAAGAAAAAGAAGTTGTAAGAGCTGTGGATGATGTTAGTCTGAACGTTGAAAAAGGACAGTTTATTGCTATCCTAGGGCATAATGGTTCGGGAAAATCTTCTTTAGCAAAACATATCAATGCATTGCTTTCTCCTACGGAGGGAACAATATGGGTTGATGGAATGGATACCAAAGATGAAAAATGTCTTTGGGATATCAGGCAGACTGCGGGTATGGTATTTCAAAATCCGGACAATCAGATTGTGGCGACGATGGTGGAGGAAGATGTGGCATTTGGTCCGGAAAATATGTGTGTGCCTACGGATGAAATATGGAAGAGAGTGGAGAGAGCGCTTGGAGCAGTAGGAATGACCGCCTATAGAAAAAAGTCGCCTTTGAAACTATCTGGTGGTCAGAAGCAGAGAGTGGCGATTGCAGGCATTATCGCTATGGAGCCGCAGTGTATAGTTCTTGATGAACCTACAGCGATGCTTGACCCGGTTGGAAGGCATGAAGTAATAGAAACTTTACATCAATTAAATAAAGAAAAAAATATTACAATCATATTAATTACCCATCATATGAACGAAGTGGTGGATGCTGATAATGTATTTGTAATGGATAAAGGTAAAATTGTTATGCAGGGAACACCAAAGGAAGTGTTTTGTAATGTAAAAAAAATAAAAGAAATTGGTTTAGAAGTACCACAGGTAACAGAATTGGGATATTTGTTAAAACAAAGCGGTTTAAATATAGATGATGGAATATTGAGCGTAGAAGAATTAATAGAAGAAATAAATCAATTACAGTGTGAGAGAATGTTGCTGGAAGATTAACATTGAGAATTGTTAGGAGAGAGAATGTCACTGAAACTAGAGAATGTCAGTTATGTTTATGAGCAGGGAACCCGTTCAGAAACAGCGGCAATTAAAAATATTAATTTAGAAATCAATAAGGGAGAGTTTGTTGCTATTATTGGTCATACCGGCTCTGGAAAGTCTACGTTAATTCAGCACTTTAATGGCTTGGAAAAGGCAACAGAAGGGTGTGTATATTATGATGGGGCAGATATAAATGGCAAAGGTTTTGATCTGAGAGGACTCAGATGTAAGGTGGGATTGGTATTTCAATATCCGGAACACCAGTTGTTTGAAGAAAGCGTAATGAAAGATGTGTGCTTTGGACCAAAAAACAAAGGGCTTTCCAAAGAGGAATGTTTGGAGAAAGCGAAGGAAGCCTTGAAACTGGTAGGTATCAGTGAGAAACTATATGATAAATCACCTTTTGAATTGTCAGGAGGACAGAAAAGAAGAGTTGCCATTGCAGGAGTCCTTGCAATGGAGCCGGAAATATTAATACTGGATGAACCGACAGCAGGGCTGGATCCGGCGGGCAGAGATAAAATATTGAGATGTATTAAAAGACTTCATGATATCAGGGGAATTGCTATCGTACTCGTTTCACACAGTATGGAGGATGTAGCAAATTATGCAGAGCGTATTATTGTTATGAATAAAGGCAGCATCATGTATGATGATACGCCAAAGAAAGTTTTCAAACATTATAAGAAATTGGAGAAAATAGGACTGGCTGCTCCACAGATTACTTATATCATGCATGAGTTGAAAGAAAGTGGACTGGATGTAGATGCTGGAATTATTAATGTAGAAGAAGCAAAAGATAACATTTTGAAGAGTTTAGGAAGGTAGCATGGCGAATATAACAATTGGACAATATTATCCTGAAAATTCAATAATACATAAATTAGACCCCAGGGTGAAATTATTTGGAACGATGGTTCTGATTGTGCTTTTATTTATGATAGAAAATGTTTGGGGATATGTTTTCTTTACAGTTTTTATGGCAGCAATCATAAAGGTATCCAGAGTACCTTTTGGTAAGTTGTTAAGGGGTGTCAGAGGAATCTTATTTATTTTGTTATTCAGTGCTGTATTGAATGTATTCTTAACACCTGGACATGTCTTGATGGAATTCTGGATTATTACCATAACAAAAGAAGGATTAATGAAAGGTGGGTTTATTGCAGTCAGATTAATTTATCTGGTAATATGTACATCTATTATGACGTTGACAACGACACCGAATGATTTGGCAGACGGTTTGGAGAAAGCTTTTGGGTTTTTGAAAGTGATAAAATTTCCTGTACATGAGATTGCGATGATTATGTCGTTAGCTCTAAGGTTTATTCCGACTCTGATGGAAGAGACGGATAAGATTACAAAAGCACAGAAAGCCAGAGGAGCACAATTTGACACTGGCAATATTATACAAAAGGCAAAAAGCCTGATTCCTATTTTGATACCGTTGTTTATTTCCTCTATTCGAAGAGCCTTGGATTTGGCAACAGCAATGGAGGCAAGGTGTTATCATAGTGGAAAACGTACAAAAATGAAACCGCTGAAATATGTGAAAAGGGATTATTTAGCATATGGAAGTTGTTTTGTGATGATAGCAGTAGTTCTTGGGGCTAATTATTTGTAGGAGACAGGACATGAAAAGAGTCAGATTGATTATTTCATATGATGGAACCAATTATTGTGGTTGGCAGATTCAGATAAACGGAATAACGATAGAAGAGATTATTAATAGAGAATTAAGCAGTCTGTTGGGTGAGGATATTGCAGTCATTGGTGCCAGCAGAACGGATTCTGGTGTACATGCAATGGGAAATGTAGCAGTATTTGATACGGAAACCAGAATTCCGGCAGAAAAGATTTCTTTTGCATTGAATCAAAGACTGCCAGATGATATTAGAATTCAAAAGTCAGAGGAAGTGCCGGGAGACTTTCATCCAAGGTATTGTGACAGTACAAAGACATATGAGTACAAAATATTAAATCGTAAGTTTCCGGACCCATTAAATAGATTATATACCCACTTTGTTTATATGCCGCTCAATGTGGAGAAAATGAAAAAAGCAGCACAATATATTGTCGGAGAACATGATTTTGCAAGTTTTTGTTCATCGGGAAGTCAGGTAAAGACAACAACAAGGACAGTTTATAGTCTGGACATTACAAAGGATAACGATATTATTAAAATAAAGATTAGTGGAAATGGCTTTCTTTATAATATGGTACGAATTATTGCAGGTACTCTATTGAAAGTAGGTCTGGGTGTATATCCGCCGGAACATGTTAAGGAAATTATTGAGGCAAAGGACAGATATCAGGCAGGACCAAAGGCACCGGCAAAGGGGCTTACACTGGTAGGAATTAATTATGAAAAAAATAGTTTGACACGATAATTTATTTATTGTATAATCTGTTTTATTGTGACGTGTTATGCACGTTGGTTTTTGTGCCCTAGCCAAAGCCCCGGTACGGACATGAGGACAAATTAATTTAGATAAGCAAAATTTCAGGAGGTAAACCAATGAAAACATATATGGCTAGTCCAGCAGATATTGAAAGAAAATGGTATGTAGTTGATGCTACAGGATATACATTAGGACGTTTGTCATCAGAAGTTGCTAAGATTTTAAGAGGAAAGAACAAACCACAGTTTACACCTCATATTGATACAGGTGACTATGTAATCGTAACAAACGCAGACAAGATTAAAGTAACAGGTAAGAAGTTAGAGCAGAAGGTTTATTATCATCATTCAGACTATGTTGGTGGTATGAAAGAAACTACTCTGAAAGAAAAGTTAGAAAAGAAGCCTGAAAGTGTTATTGAACTTGCAGTAAAAGGCATGCTTCCAAAGGGACCTTTAGGAAGAAGCATGATGAAGAAGCTTTTTGTTTACGCTGGTGCTGAGCATCCACATGCAGCTCAGAAACCGGAAGAATTAACATTTTAGTTAATAGGGAGGAGAAAATAACATGGCTACAGAAAAGTATTATGGAACAGGTAGAAGAAAAAGCAGTGTTGCCAGAGTATATGTAATGCCTGGTAAAGGAAATATAACAATTAACAAGAGAGATATTGATGATTACTTTGGTCTTGAGACATTGAAGGTAATCGTACGTCAGCCACTTGAGTTAATCGGTGCTGTTGATAAATTCGATATCAAAATCAGTGTTCACGGTGGTGGATACACAGGACAGGCTGGTGCTATCAGACATGGTATCGCTAGAGCATTAGTTCAGGCAGATGCTGAGAACAGACCTGCATTAAAGAAGGCTGGATTCTTAACAAGAGATTCAAGAATGAAAGAAAGAAAGAAATACGGTCTCAAAGCAGCGAGACGTGCACCACAGTTTTCAAAGAGATAGTAAAAAGAATATTTTTAAAAACACAAAGCACCTAGAAATCCTTTATTTCTGGGTGCTTTTCTTATTTCCAAGAAACCACAAGAAGCCTAAAAAAACTACTGTAGAGAACAAAAAATTATATCTTATTTATGGCTTCTAATAATACATTAATATCCAAATGAGTATATACCTTTTCTGTCAAAGATTGTGTACCAGAGTGACCGACAATCTTTTTGATTGTGGTTGGTTCAACTTTGGCAGTAGCCAGCAAAGATATACAAGTATGGCGTGTGTCATGTGGTTTATGTTCTAAATTTAATTCTTTCATAAATGGAATAAAGTAGCAAGTTATGTGATTCGAGGTTAGAGCACCGTCAATTAATACGTGAGAATGAGGCAGAACTTCAGGGAATCAAGCAAGCGATATCTGAAAAGCAAAACGAAAAGCGACAATTGGATTATGCGATTTCATATAAAAAGGATAAACTTGAAGAATACGAGGATGAAATATCCAAGTGGGAACAGTTCAAGAATACACTGACAACACTGAAGGAGTATATTTCATCATATCTTCCTTTATCACCATTGATTGAAGAGTATGCGAATTGTGTGGAACAAAGGAAAGATATTGAAGCCGGAAATAGTTTTCGAGGTTTATTAAATGCTTTGGGTGAGTTTCTGAAAGCGTTTAAGGAATTGATTATAGATGGTATCTGTTGGTTCCCAAGACTTATGCGATGGCAAACAAGTAAAGGAGAGGTGGCACCGGTATTCTCGGATTACCAGAATGAAGGTTATGATTATCGCCTGAAAACTTATATGAATGTGATTACGAAGGAAAGATACAGCATAGAAAGTATTCAGGAGGAGATTAAGCCTGAAAATCGAATTGGTACGCTGGAACAGTTGGAACAAGGGATTGTGGCAGCGGAAGAGTTAGTGAGGGAGATGGAGAAAACGAGAGTGAGGAGCAGGTAAAGAATAGCCCTGGGCGATTTTGCTCAGGGCTATTTGTATGTTGATGCTATTGATACCATAAAGGTTTGGCATTTTCGTTATAGTTTTTATGATTTTTATTGTCCTGACAGGTATATTTTACGGCAGGAGGTGTGTTTCGGCAGATTCTATAAACTATCTGATCGATTTCTTGGTCAGAACCGATAAAAGTTCGTATCCATCCGTGAATATATAACGATGGAGGCTCAAATGTGCTTTTTCCACCATACCCAATATTTTGTTCAATTATAAATAATTGCGCCAGAACAGCGGTTATATCTATTGGATTTATAAATTGGGTATAATTGATATCTTCAACATGTTTAATGGATTCTAAAGGGTCGGCACCATAGAATATCTCATCGAAAGTTAAGAGTAAATCATTTACAGTATGGGGCAATTCGCGAGAGCGAAGCTTGAGATCCAAAAGTAATCGAAGATGATTAGGGCGAAAAGGCTTATCGTTTCCTATTTGTAAAAATATTTGAAAATTGGTATTTACATCATAATCTTTAAAACGTGCTGATAACGTACTTGGACGATATACAAGTACTTTTTGAGTATCGTTAGCATATACTTCAGTCATTGTATCAAATGGTAAAGCTAATATTTTGTGCAACATTTTATCATATAGCATTGGTTATTCCTCCTTGAAAAATTCGATAATATCAACATCAAGTACATTGGCAATCTGATTTAAAACAGATATGGACAAACTTTTATTGCATCTGGCAGCTTCGATTTTTGAAAGGTAGCTGATGCTGATTTTTGCCAGTTCTGCAAGTTGTACTTGCGTTAACTTTGCTTGTTCTCTGTATTTTTTTATATTTGTACCTATAACTTTGTATAGGTCTGTATCATTTATAAATGGCATGTCACACCTCTTTCACTATTTGTGAATATTATCGCATGAGAAAGAGATTATATAAATTCACTTATAGTGAAAGTCCTTGCTGGATTGTAGAGCGATGGCAATAAAAAACTCAAAATTGTATATTGTAATACAATTTTGAGCCAATTTCTATTTTGAAATAAATGTAAGAACACAAATTAGAATAAAAATAATGTATAGGATAATCATAACTTTATCTTTAATAATTAGTGAAAAATAGGTTGATGATTGGACCTTAAAACATTTTTGATATCTTGAATTTAAAGTATTTAATTGTTTTTTACAAGAATCAATTGTTTCAAATTTATAATCTTTTAACTCTTTGAAATTATTAATTAGTTTAATGGTGTCTTTATGTAATGCTAGTAATTTTTTTTCTTTGATAATTATTCCAGTGTTATTCTGGTTAATGGTATCAATGTTTTTTATTAATATTTCTTTTCGTAGAGCAGAGATTGTTGGTTCGGACTTTTTCAAATTATGGGTCAGAGCATAATTGGGATTGTTTTTTATTTCAATAGCTGTATCGTACGAATTTTTATAAATAATTTCTAAAACATCAAAAAATACAAAAATACCACCAAGACAGTAAGAGTTCATTCGTAGAACATCGAGTTGATTTTGAAATTCTTGCCGGATTAAAAAAATTCTTGAAACAATAATACTGGAAAATATACCTCCGATTATTCCTATTAGCAAGTTAATTAAAAAATTATGCATATAAAAACTCCTTTGTGTTTTTGTTTAATTGATTATAAAAAAGATACAGTAAAATCATCAAACTAATGAGCTTGATTTGTAGATATGTTAATTGCAATACATTGTTTAAAAAATGGAGAAAGGCTTTCACTATTTGTGAATATTATCGCATGAGAAACAAATTATATAAATTCACTTATAGTGAAAGAAAAGTAATGTGGACTTTTAGGAGAACTTGAGATACAATGGTAAGCAAATAAATTAAAGGAGGCATGACTTATAATTTTACAACTAAATAATTTTAAGCTTGAGCCAACAACCGTCTGGTCATTTCCAGACAGAGGCAGTTGGGCAACGCATTCAGGTAAGTATCGAGGGAATTGGTCGCCTTATGTACCAAGAAATCTGATACTTCGTTATTCAAATCCCGGTGATTGGGTCTTAGATCAATTTATGGGTAGTGGAACAACCTTAGTAGAGGCAAAACTACTCAATCGCAATGCGGTAGGTGTTGACATCAATCCGCAATCTGTTTCAATCTCTGAAACAAATTTAAAATTCCAATGTGAAACAAAATCGAAAATATTTACTCGAAATGGAAGTGCTACAGACTTGCATTTTATCAAAGACAGTCATATTGACTTTATTTGTACGCATCCACCATATGCAAACATCATTAAATATAGCAAGGACATAAATGGAGATATTTCTTTGCTTGGTGTAGATGAATTTTTGGCTGAGATGAAGAAGGTGGCAGAAGAATCTTTTCGTGTTTTGAAAAGAGGCAAAATGTGTGCTGTAATGATTGGTGATATGCGAAAGCATGGAAAAGTAATACCATTAGGATTTCGTCTGATGGAATGCTTTTTGCAGGCAGGATTTACAAATAAGGAGATTATTATTAAGGAGCAACACAATTGTCGTTCTACAGATTATTGGGAGAAACAGAACAATAATTTTCTGCTGTTGGCGCATGAGTATATATTGGTATTTCAGAAGTGAATTAATTCACAAAGAGTGAAAGTTTGTGGTTGTTATTTTGTATGTTTGCAAGTATAATGGATATGTAAAAGATTGTCTTTTTGAGGACATAGAGAAGAGGAATCAGAATGAGTAATTCAAGTGTCGCTCCATTTGTAAAATGGGCTGGCGGAAAGCGTCAGTTATTACCACAGATAAAAGAGCGTATGCCGGAACAATATAATAATTATTTTGAGCCATTTGTGGGTGGCGGTGCGGTAACATTTGAATTGCTGCCTGCAAATGCTCTGATAAATGATATTAACAAGGCATTGATAAATGCATATAAGCAGATTCGAAATGTACCGGAAGCATTTTTGAAAGCGGTAACTAAGTTGGATGAGGAAATGTGGGAGGATGGTAAAGAGTATTATTATTCTCTTAGGGAACTTTACAACGATAAGCTTATGAAAGCAGAATACGATGTAGAGTTGGCTGCATTGTTTGTATTTATTAATAAGCATTGTTTTAATGGTTTATATCGTGTAAATGGTAAGGGACTTTTTAATGTTCCCTACAACAACAGTCGTAGAGCTTCCGTTGACGAAAAGACAATAATGGATATTTCAGAGTTTTTGCAAGGAGTTAACATTATTGATGGTGATTTTGAAGAGGCTTGCAAAGATGCAAAGAAAGGCGATTTTGTTTTCATAGATAGTCCGTATGCTCCATTAAATCCTACTTCTTTTGAGTCTTATACAAAAGAGGGATTTGATATCGAAAGTCATAAACGATTGGCAAAACTTTTTGATGAATTAACAGCTAGAGGTTGCTATTGTATGCTCACAAATCATAACACAGATCTGATAAATGAGTTGTATGGCGGCAAAGGGTACAGAATAGATGTTGTAAGTGTTAAGCGTATGATTAATTCGGATGCATCAAACAGAGTTGGAGAAGAAGTAATTATATGTAATTATTAAAGGAGTTGGAATAATGTTTGATAAAGTTGCAAATTGGTTAAATAAAGTATTGTCACAGGATATTCTGGATGATGTAGTGGCATTCTGTTTTAATTTGTATGATGATGGGGATAATCGCTGGTCTATGGAATTAGTTGGAACAGAGCGATTTGATGAGGATGATGATTGGCCTTGTGATGAGATTACAGATTTTGGAACAAGAGAAGGTCTTCTTGCATGGAGTGCTGAAACTGACTGGGAGGCTGTTCTTGAAGAAATTTGTTCTGTCTTAAAGCAGTATCTTGATAAAGGAGAGCATGCCAATATATTAAAAAGCAAAGAGGGCATCGGCGTTGGTTTTGTAGATGGTGATGTCGAAATTTTATTTGTGAGATAGATATTGGTGTTATAAAAAGGAGTTGAAATAATGGAAAATTTATTTACAAAGAAAGTGCCATTATATTTCGAGACGGAAGAATCACAGTTGATACTAGGTGATTCCTTCAAAATTCTAACAAAAATGGAACCAGAATCGGTAGATATGATATTTGCAGATCCCCCTTACTTTTTAAGTAATGACGGTATTACCTGTCAGGTTGGAAAGATGGTTTCCGTTAATAAAGGCTCATGGGATAAACTTGGTGCAAGTGGAACCAGTGTCGATGAAAAACATAAGTTTAACAGAAAGTGGATTAGGTTATGTAAGAAAGTACTAAAGCCGAACGGCACGATTTGGATATCGGGAACATTACACAATATATATTCGATTGGTATGGCATTGGAGCAGGAAGACTTCAAGATAATCAACAACATAACATGGCAGAAAACAAATCCACCACCAAACTTAGCATGTCGATGCTTCACACATTCTACGGAAACCATTTTATGGGCAAAGAAGAATGATAAGAAGTCTCGGCATTTTTTTGATTATCAGAAAATGAAAGAAGAAAATGGTGGCAAGCAAATGAAGGATGTTTGGACCGGAGCATTAACCAAACCGTCTGAAAAGACAGAAGGAAAGCATCCAACGCAAAAGCCGGAATATTTGCTTGAAAGAATTGTGTTAGCATCCACAGAGGAAGGTCAAACAGTATTAGATCCTTTCTGTGGTTCCGGAACTACAGGAGTGGAAGCTGTGCGATTGGGACGTAAGTTTATTGGTATAGACGTAAGTGAAGAATACTTACAGATAAGCAAGAAAAGATTGGAGAAGGTAGAGGATGGCAAATAGAGATTTTGATGAATGGTTGAGTAAATTCAGACCGAGTATATCAAGTTATGATTACTATATCGACTTTGAAAAGGTTGTAAGAAATGTAGAAGAAATCAAGGTGAAATTGAATATTTTGAACTCTTTGATTGGTTCGAAAAGTATTGAGGAAGATTTTGAGAAGATAGTGACAAAGTATCCGGAGACATTGCAGTGCGTTCCTTTACTTCTTGCGGTGCGTGGTTATGAAATCTATGCGCAGGATGAGGAAGGTGCGTTCCTATATAATTTTAAGAAGATGAATTACAGCGTGGAACAGTACAAAGTGTTCATGCGTAAGACTGGATTGTTTGATATGATTGCAAATCACTTGGTAAATAATCTTGTAGATTATGCTTTGGGTATCGAAACTGGATTAGATTCTAATGGTCGCAAGAATCGCGGTGGACATCAGATGGAAGATTTGGTGGAGAAGTACATACAGGCAGCAGGGTTTGTGAAAGATGTTAATTACTTCAAGGAAATGTATCTTAAGGACATTGAAGAAAAGTGGAATATTGATTTATCTGCACTTTCGAATCAGGGCAAGGCTGCTAAGAGATTCGATTTTGTAATCAAGACAGATAAAATGATTTATGGTATCGAAACAAACTTCTATGGTGGCGGAGGTTCAAAGCTTAATGAAACTGCAAGGAGTTATAAGATGCTTTCACAGGAAGCAGATACGATAGATGGATTTACCTTTGTGTGGTTTACAGATGGAATTGGTTGGAAGAGCGCAAGAGGTAACTTGAGAGAGACGTTTGAGGTTATGGATACGATTTACAGTATCGATGATATGGAGAATGAGGTTATGAATAGAGTGTTTTTATAAATATTAGTAAGTGTATGGAAGGAATCGTTTACAAGAGAGGTGTTGGATATGGAAGATGAAATGGTATATTCATATATTGATGAAATAGGAAAACGTCTGGCAGACCCTGGTTTATATGGAGCGGCATCATTAATGGTGGGAGCAGGGTTTTCGAAAAATGCAGATTGCATAGGCGATAAAAAGAATACACCACCAGATTGGACTCAACTTTCAGAAACGATGTATGAAGAATTATATCCATTTGAAAAAGACAATCAAAGACGAAGATGGGAGGAGTGTTCGGGTAAAAATGTATTGACACTTGCTCAAAAATATGAGGTAACTTTTGATAGACAATCATTAAATTCGTTAATTGAAAGGAGTATTGCTGATAAAAACTATGTTCCAGGGGAATTACATAGAAATTTACTGGAATTAAATTGGAATGATGTTTTTACAACTAATTATGATACGCTTTTGGAAAGAGCAATAGAACAAGTTGCGACAAGAAAAAATTATAAAATTGTGTACTCACAAGATGATTTGCCGGGAAGTGTTAGACCTCGATTAGTAAAATTACACGGAAGTATTGAACATTCTAGTCAATATATTATTACTGAAGAAGATTATAGGACTTATCCGGATAAATATGCTCCGTTTGTTAATACTGTTCAGCAATCTATGTTGGAGACACGATTATGTTTGATTGGTTTTTCTGGTGCAGACCCTAATTTCTTAAATTGGTTAGGGTGGTTGAGAGATAATATGGGTGAAAATTGTCCTGCAATATATCTTTGCGGTCTATTTGATAATCTTGGGACAGCAGAGCGTAAGATGTTGGAGCAAAGACATATTACAATTTTGGATTTATCTGTGCTAGTAGATAAAACAGAAAAAAATAAACATTATACAGCGATAAAAAAGTTCATTGGGCTTTTGAAACAAAAGAGTGAAAAGAAAAAAGAAAATATTTTAACACAGAGGTTGTATGAACACACAGATCCATGGGATAAGAAATTAAAATTGGATATGGGCAAATATGCAAAAGATATGAAGACTGCAGTGAATCATCTGATTGATAAGTTGGATGATTATGTTTGTTTGCCTCAAAACGAGGCTAATAGTATTGGTAGCTATATTGATGTTCAACTTCAATTAGTGTTGAACAAAGATTTGTTTGAAGACAAGTATTTGCTTATTAATTCGTATTGTAGGATTCTTAAAAAATGCAATCATCCGTTGTATGATAATGTTGCAGATAAATTACGTATAATTATAGATGATACAAGTATAGATGGGAATATAAAAAATGACATTGTATTATATTTGCTTCAAATGTATAGAATTGACGGAAAGTTTGATGATTATTTACATGTAAAAAATAACATTGCTGTGTCGGTGCTTAATGGAATAAGAAAAAAGAATGAATATTGGATTGAGTCCGTAAAATACCACATGTGTATATTGGACATAAATAAAGCATATGAGTGCTTGGAAAAAATTGAAATATCTAGCTATGATGAATATGCATTGAAGAAGGCAAGTTTACTTAATCAGTTGAATAAGAGGAAAGAGGCTAAAGAACTTATAACAAGCACAGTTGCGTTCGTATCACAACAAAGATATTCTGAAAATAGAAATGCGTCATTAATTGGATATGCTAATTTTGTAGCTAGAGCATCTTGGACGATATTTGATGGACAAGAATTGTTTTCGGATTCTTTATATGAAGATAATCCATTTAACTGTAGAAAGGTTGTCATTAAATCAAAAGAGTCAATAATAGAAACAATATTTGAAAATCAACGGCCTCAAAACCGGAGGGTTAATTCATTTAATCCTAATACATACACAATTAATTACACTATAGGAAATACAGGAGAATCAAAAAAAACAGAAGAAAGCTTTAAATATTTGCTATTACAAGACTTATTATGCATAGGTATTTATAGAGACCATAAAAACGCAACTGATGCGGCTATAAAAAATATTGATAATTCAAGTCGTTCTCCATTGTGGCGATGGTATAAAATATTAAAGACCAATGACAAGAACATATATAATTTGTATTTTACGAGGGAACGAATTTATAGTTCAGATATAGAGTTTGTTAAAAAGTTTTATGATCAAATTATTTCTTTGCTTGAGGTAGGGATTGGAGATTGCGTTGTAAAAGAAAAGATGTTTGTTGATTGTAAAACATTAACAGATATAGCGGCTAAAATGACAATTGTTTTGGACGAGGATAGAATTCTTAAGTTAATAAGTATACTTATACAAATTGATGAAGGGTTTACGGATGAACATGAAAAAAAGTCTATAGTAAACGATGCACTAAGGATTATTCATTATAGTTTTAATTGCAAGATATTCAATGGATGTATTGGCTATATCTTAGATAACAAACTTCTTGATTACAGGTTTACGAGTTATTTCGATGATGTTGATTATGGATTAGAAGATGAGGAAGAACAACAGGTAAAAGAAAAACTAATCACATCAATAAAAATAGAATTGGATTCAGCGGCCCCTAAGATTAGAGACAATGCTGTTAATAAATTTAAATTATTTGAGAAAATAATTATTGACAGCGAGTGCTACGAACAAATATTAGATAAAGTGTGGAATCAAGTTGATGAGTTTGGATTGCCTTTGAATAGTACATATTTGCCAATTGCGTGGGTAGAAGATAAAAAACATGAAGCAGAGGAAAAAACGATAGCATATTTGTTAAATCCTCAAATATCAAGTGATTATCATGAAGGTGTAATAAGTAGTGGAGGAAATGCAGATGGTCAAGTGCAAGGATATTGTACTGTACTATATCGTATGCTGAAAATTAAAAATAATAATATTTTTTCAGGAGAGCAATTATGTAATATTGTAAAATACTTCAATGATTATGTGAAGAACGAAAAGAAAATCGTTGATAGAGATTTTGATATCATGGGTCAGACTGCACAAACGAAGGATAGGATAAATAAAATCAATAATATTGTGATGTTGTTATGTATAAGTGCAAAGGTATCAAACTTATATAGTGAAGAACTTGGGAAAATAGTTGATTCATTCTTAATGCAGATGGATGAGATTAAAATTCATACTGGTAGTATAAAGATGTTGCTAGGAAATATTGATGCAAACGTAATATTTGCTGAGTTTGAAAAAATGATTCTCGGAGGAGATGAAAAGGAAATCTCAGCTGCATTTACAATGTTATATGGTGCTGTTCAAATTTTGCACGGCAAGAATGAAGAAGCAACCATAGATGATTTGATTATACAGTTTATACAAAGAATGCCGTATTTAGAAATGCGTATCGGTAAACGAATAATGCTTGAATTGCATAATGTATTGGGCAGAAAAATATTTTTGGATAAAGAAAATATAAAGTATGTAGTGAATATGCTGAAATTATGCTATGAGATTTTTAAGAAAGCAAAAGAAGATCGTATGAAAGACGGATTGGATGGAATGTATAATGTGTCAAATCTGGCAAAGACCTATTATGAATTTTTAAAAGAGAATAGCATAGAGATTGGTTCGGACTTTGAAACACTAATTAGTGATTTTAAAGAATGTAAGCTGAATGAAATCAAGTTTAATTGGTTGTAGGGAGAGGAGTCCTAATTAAACTCCCCCATCGCATCCACATAACCTTGCAACCCACCTTTTCGTGAAGCAAGACTGGCATAGAATCCCGGTTCTTCCCTTGCAAGACGGTTAAGATAAGAGATATCAAGAGGGTCTGCCAATTTGACTTGAGCATTACAGTTTCGGCAGTTGAAGGAGATGTGGAACTGGTTATCAACAGTGACTTCGACGGTGTCGGTTTCTGGATTGTACATTGCAAATATTATTTTACTCATAATCATTATCCTTTCTTTGAAAACGTGATTGGTTGTTGTGGGTAGTGTTGGATAGTCCTGTATAAGTAACAGGTATGCAACAACATATACCACAAACCCTATATCTTCGGGCTTTTCCCGTTCTCAAAACGTTAATAAAGAGATAATATTGCGTGCGAACGTATGGAAAGACACAATGCAAGTATACTTGCAGTTGTGTCTTTTTTTGCGTTCATAGGAATGTGAAATGTCTAAAAAAATTAGCGAAACAAACAGACTTGAAATTCCCCATGTATAAATCTCTCTAATCTGCAAATCCTAACAAAAAAAGGAGGAATTTGAGTATGGATTGGGATATGGTTGTATGTTACTGTATGAATGTTACTAATGGTATGATTAAAGAAGCAGTAGATAATGGTGCAAGTACATTAGAAGAAGTACAGATGGAGACTGGTGCCGGAACGGTATGTGGTACCTGCTTGGACAATGTACAACGGTTGGTTGAATCATTAGTACAAGAACGAGATGAAAAGAATAAATAGAAAAAAATATAAACATATGGTAGAATAAGCGAAAAGATTACGTAAGCAAAATATTTTTTGTGGAAAGAAGCATAGCAGGATGAATGAGGATTTAACTACAGGAAAAATTACAATGAAATTATTAAGATTCGCTCTTCCGCTAATGTTTGGAAATGTTCTACAGCAGTTTTATAATGTGGCAGATACCATGATTGTAGGGAGGTTCTTAGGAACGGATGCATTGGCTGCAGTGGGTTCTTCTTATACACTAATGACATTTCTGACGTCCATTCTTATTGGACTCTGTATGGGAAGCAGTGCTTATTTTGCAATTCAATTTGGGAAAAAGGACTATGAAAATCTGAGAAAAGGGATTTTTCAGTCCTTTTTTCTCGTGGGAATATTAACACTTGTTTTAAATATTTTTGTTTTTGCAAGTGTTGACTGGATTATAAAGATATTACATGTGCCAATAGAGATACATGGATTGATGCGAGAATATCTCCTGTTTATTTTTATAGGAATTACAGCAACATTTGTTTATAATTTTTTTGCAAATTTATTACGTGCAGTTGGAAATTCAGTGATACCTTTAGTATTTTTAGGTGTGTCGGTTGTCTTCAATATTGTATTGGACGTTGTATTTGTTATGGTATGCCACTGGGGTGTTTCCGGAGCTGCAGTTGCTACAGTGATTGCACAGTTTGTATCAGCAATAGGAATAATGATATATTATTATATCCGTTTCCCTATTCTCCGTGTAAAGAGAGTACATATGCAATGGGATGCAGATATATTAAGAAGCATTTTCAACCTATCTTTTTTAACTTGTTTACAGCAGTCAGTAATGAATTTTGGAATTTTGATGATACAGGGGTTAGTAAATAGTTTTGGTACGGTAGTAATGGCAGCATTTGCAGCAGCGGTGAAAATTGACACACTTGCTTATATGCCTGTACAGGATTTTGGCAATGCATTTTCTATTTTTGTTGCACAGAATTATGGTGCTGGTAGGAAGGAACGCATAAAAAAGGGAATTAAGAGTTCAGTTATTTGCGTTTTTCTCTTTTGTGCGATGATTAGCTTGGTAGTGTGCATATTTGCAAAACCATTGATGAATGTTTTTGTGGAATCCCAAAATATAGATGTAATATTAACAGGAGTAACATACTTAAGGATAGAAGCAGTATTTTATTTTGGAATAGGACTATTATTTATGCTTTATGGATATTATCGTGCGATTGAAAAACCAGGAATGTCCGTGATTCTTATAATTTGTTCTTTAGGTACGAGAGTGGTTCTTGCATATATACTTTCCGGAGTTTCATCTATTGGAGTGCTAGGTATTTGGGGAGCTATTCCTATTGGCTGGTTTTTGGCAGATATAGTTGGAGTTATATATTATATGAAGATTAGAAGAGGAATATAATTATATGCAATTTTTTCATGAATTGGTAAATACTATTTATGAGGAGGAGCATATGAGTAAACATAGACCAGAACATATAGGGATCATTCCTGATGGAAACCGTCGCTGGGCAGTGGCAAATAGTATGGAAAAGCAGGACGGATATGAATATGGATTGATTCCGGGAATTAAAATATTACAACGTGCAAAAGAGTACGGGATTAAAGAAATAACTTATTATGGTTTTACAGTGGACAATTGTAAACGCCCAAAGGAACAGGTGCAGGCATTTAAAAAGGCGTGTGTAAAGGCGGTAGATATGCTGACGAGTGAGGGTGCGGATTTGTTGGTTATTGGAAATACTGAATCAAAAAGTTTTCCGGAAGAATTATTGCCTTACACTACACGAACACCAGTACATGGTGGAGGAATTCGTGTAAATATTCTTGTAAACTATGGATGGAAATGGGATTTGTCTCATATGAAAGATGAAGGACGTCCGTTTTCGTGGGATATATCACGGATAGATTTAATTATTCGCTGGGGAGGTATGAGAAGGCTGTCGGGATTTTTACCCATTCAGTCCGTTTATTCAGACTTTTATGTGGAAGAACATTTATGGCCAGATTATAGTGATGAAGATTTTATTAACGCATTGGAATGGTATGACAGACAGGATGTAACCCTAGGTGGATAAAATAAATGCTCCTGATGTAATTCAGGAGCACTTTTTTAGGTTGATATAATTTTAAAGAATTGTTACACAGGAAGCCTGAGGACCAGACTTACCTTCTGTAGTCTCAAAACTTACGCTTTGCCCTTCCTCTAAAGACTTAAAACCTTCTGTTTCAATAGCTGAGTAATGAACAAAGATATCTTCCTTTGTATCATCAATAGTAATGAAACCATATCCCTTTTCTGAATTAAACCATTTTACTTTACCTGTACTCATTTTAGTACCTCCTTATATTATTGAAAAAGAAGACACAAATGTATAAAAAAATCATTGTATATTAGTTTTTTGTACATAAGTGATAATACAATTAACTAATACCAATGATACTCTGCAACTATATTATTTCTTTTACCTAAATAGTATATCACAGATTGGAGGAAATGTGTAACGTAAATTTATGTCGTTGTAATTGAAATTTATCGGAACTCATGTTATACTATTTTCAAATAAATAGGAAACTGCCACCGGGTAGTGAGTGAAAACACTCGTTGTACATCGTTAGGTCTTTGAAGATGTGCAGGGGGTGTTTTCTTTTGGAAAACATTTATTAATAACGCAGCTGTTTCTTTGTAAATAAAATTGAGGAGAGGAAAAGATGATAAAATCTATTAAGAACTTAACAAGATTTGAATCAGGGTTATGGATTTTTTCTTTGGTAGTGGTAACTGGTTCTTTTATAATAGGTGGGACAGATGATTATTTGACTTTGATAGCATCTCTGATAGGGGTGACAGCATTAATATTTGTTTCAAAGGGAGATGTAATAGGACAAGTTTTAACCGTGGTTTTTAGTATTTTGTATGCGATTATATCTTATTCCTTTGATTATTATGGTGAAATGATAACCTATCTTGGAATGACAATGCCGATTGCATTGATGTCTGTAGTATCATGGATTAGAAATCCTTATGATGAAAAAGAAGTAAAAGTAGCGCATCTTTCAAAAAGACAGATTGTAATGGTAGTTTTGCTGTCATTTATTGTGACATTTTTATTTTATTTTGTACTGAAATATTTTGGAACTACTAATTTAATTGTAAGCACGATATCTATTACAACAAGTTTTCTTGCGTCATTTTTTATGTATTTAAGAAGTAGTGCTTATGCTTTATCTTATGCGGCAAATGATATTGTGCTGATTGTTCTTTGGATTATGGCTTCAATGGAGAATATTTCGTATCTTCCAATGATAATATGTTTCGTGATGTTTTTCATCAATGATATGTATGGCTTCTTTAATTGGAGAAGAATGAAAGAAAGACAAACAGAATAATAACAAAAGCAAATTCATTTTCTTGATTTCCGATAAAACTAAGGATATACTAACAAAGGAAAAGAAGGAGTATAAGGATGCAGGGAAATAGATTAGCAGAACAAAAAACAAAGATACAAACATCAGAAACTTTTCTTGTCAGTGCTGTTTTAGCAATTTCAGGAGGATTTCAAGATGCTTATACATATAATGTCAGGGATGAGGTTTTTTCTAATGCACAAACGGGAAATGTAGTTCTTATGAGTCAGCATTTTATGATGGGGCAGTGGAAAACAGCGTTTCATTATTTCTTTCCTATTTTGGCTTTTGCGCTGGGAGTGTTGGTAGCAGAACATATTCAAAGTAAATATAAAAATTCCAAGAGAATACATTGGCGGCAGATTGTAGTCATACTTGAGATTGTTATATTATTTTCTGTGGGCTTTATGCCGTCGAAGTGGAATCTTATTGCAACAATGTTAGTATCTTTTACGTGTTCTATGCAGGTTCAGACATTTCGTAAGATGAATGGATATGGCTATGCAAGTACTATGTGTATTGGTAATTTGAGAAGTGGAACAGAAAGTTTATTTGCCTATATAAGGGATAGGAATAAAGAATCTTTGCGAAAAGCTGTATATTATTATGGAATAATTTTTGTCTTTGCTATAGGTGCAGGAATCGGAGGAATCATGACAATATGGTTTGGATTTCGGGCAATATGGATGTCAAGCTTATTGTTAATTATTTCTTGCCTGTTGATGATACGTGAAAAGTTATAAATAGAGTGAAAAAATCTATTGTTTAGAGACTTTCTACAAAAAATACCGTTGTTTATTAGACGATTATCATATTGAAATATGATAGTCGTTTTTGTATAATTATAGTAATTGAAAGGTCGGAAATTATGTTCCTAGAAGGATAAATAATTATCTATAGGAGGAACAGATATGAGAAAAACATTATCAAAACTATTGTCAGTATTTTTGTCAGCGACAATGGTGTTTTCGTCTGCTATTTTTACAAATATTTCCGTAAAAGCAGATATGACAACAGAACAGATGGTTGCGAGTGCACAGTATAATTTAGCACTGAATAAAAGCGTTGAGGTAGCTCCATCTATGCAGGAAGGCAATGCAGCTTGTCTTACAGATGGAAAATTTACCCCGGGTGGCGAACACGCTGCTACGACATTTGGGAAAGCAGGAACATATTATCAAATTGATTTGGGTAAAGTATATGATTTATCTACTTTAGACCAATTGGTAGTAGGATACAAAGAAAATAGTGATGGAGATACACCTGTAAAAGGATATAAGATACAGATTTCTGCTAATGGACTGGATTTTACAGATGCAAAATCAGTAGAAGGGGCACATGTAAAGGATGCCTGCACAAATAATAATTTGATAGAAGTAACATCTTTAGCAGATGCAGAAGGAAATGCTGTCAGATATATCAGATTGTTTTATCCGGATTCATATACATGGGGAGTCCAGATAACAGAAATTGCGGTGTTAGATATTAATGAAGATGCAGCACAAATAGAAGTAGAAAAGTGTGATGAAGCAGCAGGTGTTACAGTGACATCACCGGATTACAATACGATAAAATATAATATTCAGGCTGGAGATAATCAGGAAGATTACAAATATATTGTGTATCTGGAAAATGGTATAAATGACAGAATTATCGGATATGGCGTAGATGCAGGAAAAGATTATGTAGTTGAAAATTTGTTTGCAGGTATATGGACAGTTAGAGTAGTAGCTTGTTATAATGGTGCTGCTTCAGAAGGAATCAGAAGTGAAAGTATTAATATTGATGATATTGGAAATCTGATACGTTTAAAGAGAAATGTTGCAAATGCTTATGCTGGTGGTTATCCGGCAAAAATTGTTGAGATGAGCAGTATCTATGAAGGACATTCATTGGCTACAGCAGCAATGGCTTTAGATGGAACACCTCGTACAGGAGAGGGAGCGGATGTGGCGATGAGAACAGGAGCTGGTTCTCCACAATATTTTGTGATTGATTTAGGTGAGTATTATACTCCGGAAGAAATGAAAGAAGTCATATTAGCGCATACAAATGCCAGCACCTATGCATCTGATACCAAAGTAGAATTTTCCCTTGATGGAATGCAGTATACAGAAGTTGGAAATAAAACGGGATATGTTTATTTAGCAAAATCTGAAAATTTCTGTGCTTTTAACAGAGTACCACTAAATAAACTTCAGAATTATGCAGAGAAAGCTGTAAGATTTGTGAAGATAACTCTTTCCGGTGGTGCGAGCAACTGGGGATATGTAGTAAACGAAGTATGTGTAATTGCAGATACAGATGAGCCAACAATTGTAGGCTCTAATATTCCGAATGCAGCAGATGTTATCGTAGACACATCAAATCTGGATAAGATTAAATATACAATCGTAGCAGGAGAAGAGCAGGAAGACGCAACATATGTTGTGAGCTTTGCGGGCCAAAATATTAATACAGAAGCAAAGGCTGGTGTAGAGTATGAATATGACGGTATTGAGGCAGGGACATATGAAATTAAAGTAAGTACTTTGGAAGATGGCTGGATGTCAAAAGGAATTACAAAAAGTGTTGTAGTAGATGGGTATATTAATTACGTTAATACATCATTAAATCTTGCATTAAAGAGTAAGCATAGCGATGTAACAGCTATATGTGACAATGATAATTATAAAGATAATTATTTAACAGGCTCTCAGGATATCAGTGCTGGTGTATGGGCTTTAAATAATGGCGTTTACACGGATTATGCTCACCATACAGGATATTTACAGACCAGACCGGATAATGATGAGGCAAATATTATTTATGATTTGGGAAAGGAATATGATAAAAATGATATTCATTCTGTAATTTCGATGTATGAGGCAAATAGCAATGCGGCAACAGAATATGAAATCTATGTATCTTCAACAGGCGAAGAGGAGACATATGAAAAAGTATTTTATGTAAAAAATGCAAAATTAAAAACATTTTCAAATGAAACAAGACCGGTATTTGGAAATGATGCATTAGACATGACAGAATATACACAGGATACGGTAAGATTTGTTAAATTGCATATTATTACAGGAAATTACGGAAGACATTATAATGCTGACGGCAGTATCAACTGGGGCTCTGATGGATACCATTTATGTGAGCTTGCAGTAATGGGAAAAGAATCTCTTCTTCCGGAAGCACCAAAGAACGTTTCAGTGACTTCACCAGAATATGATACTATTGTAGTTAAATGGGATGATATTGCTGATGAAAATGCAAAATATAATATTTATATGGATGGAAATATTCTAGTAATGAATGAACCGGCGGGAGTTAATGAGAAAACACTTACCGTTGCAGCAGGAACACATAAAATTGTGGTAAGTGCTGTGGTTAACGGAATGGAACGCAGTTCAGAAGAATATGAGGTTACTGTTGAGACAGAAGTTACGACACCTGTGCCAACAACACCGGCGCCAACTAAAAAACCAACAGAGCCAGTTACAACGCCTCAGGGTGGAAATAATCCTACTGTTCCATCAGTAGTTAATCCTACAACCTCAAAGACGCAGTCTGTTGTACAGAAACCTGGAAAAACAAAGATTACAAAAACAAAAGCAGGAAAGAAAAAAGTATTAATAAAATTTAAGAGAGTAAAAGGAGCTCAAGGTTACAGAATCCAGTACTCTTTAAAAGCTAACTTTAAAAAGGCTAAAAAAATTACTACTAAGAAATTAAGTGCAACAATTAAGAAACTGAAAAAAGGAAAGAGATATTATATCCGTGTTCAGGCTTATAAAGTTGTAAAAGGCAAAAAAGTCTACGGAGCTTACTCAAAGAAAGTTAGAAGTAAAAAAATTAAATAATTTATAAATTTCGGTTTGTAGAGGTGGTGAATTTCCTGCTGAAAGCGAATACAGAGGGAATACATTCACCTCATTACTTGAACATT